>NZ_JABAID010000023.1 GCF_012641335.1 Novosphingobium sp. ERN07 | reverse complement strand
GAAAACAGGCTGCGTGGGTGCATCAAACCTCTCCGTCCAATGCCCCGAATGAATCACAGCAAAGACCTCAACGCGAGGAGTTTTTGCGGGTGTCCAGCTCGCACTTCAAATAGAAATCACAGCGCAAAATAGAGATGTCCCATTGCAATAGGTGCTCGCGGTCCGTGGTGGCATGGTCATCCTCTGCTGTGGAGGATGCGCTTATGACGGTGGTGGCCATGAGCCGTGGCGAGCTTTCGCGGTATGATACGCTGCTTCGGGTGACGCGCCGCGAGCTGCGGGTCGAAGATGCGGCGACGCTTTTGGGATTGACGCGTCGTCAGGTCGGCCGATTACTCCTTCGTTTGCGGCCCGAAGGCCCCGAAAGTCTTGTTTCCCGGCGGCGTGGTCGCCCAAGCAACCGGCGTCATAGCGACGCCCTTCGTCAGCGGGTCATCACCCTGGTGGGCGAGCACTACGCCGATTTCGGACCGACCTTGGCGGCCGAGTATCTGGCCGAGCGGCACCAGATCACCATTTCGCGCGAGACGCTGCGCAAATTGATGATCGAAGCCGGTCTGTGGAAGGATCGCTATGCTCGTCGCCCGCGACCCTATCAGCCCCGCTACCGCCGCGATTGTCGCGGCGAGCTGGTCCAGTGGGCACTCAGATCATTTGGAAATCTGTGCTCCCTTACAAGTTGGCGGCAAGTAGGAGCTAACGGAATAGCCTTAACTCCGAAGCCTCCGGCAGCAATCTGCGCATACCCCTGCTTTGTGTCATCACGCAAAGCCGGTAATCTGTTTGATGATGTCTCGCCTCTGATCCCATGGCGTGACATCGATCTGGGCAGCCACGGCTTCGTCCTCGGGCGTGACGAACCAGTGGACCTGGCGGTTATGCACCGCTTTCCAGACGGTCTGGGCAACCTGTTCAGGGGCGACGTTCACTCCAAGGATGTCGACCGACTTCGCCCTTTCCTGCGCTGCTAGGACCATTGGAGTGGCAACATAGGCGACCATCACGTCGCAGACCCAGATCCCGGCTGGCTCCAGTTCGATATTGAGCGCCTCGGTAAGTGCGCGAACGGCGGTCTTGCTTGCGGAATAAACCGCTTCTTCTGGAATGCCGTGGATTGCAGCGACCGAAGACATGCTGATAACGCGCGGCTCTGTCCGGTTGCGGAGGTGCGGCAGAGCCAAGTGGATGCCGTTGATTACTCCATTCACGTTGACATCGACAATTCGGTGCATTGCCTCAAGCGAGCAATCGGCGAACTCGCACATTGCGAGAATACCGGCGCAATTGAACATGACATCGAGGCCACCGTGCCTGGCGAACGTCTCCAGCGCGACCGACATCGCCTCCGGATCGCACACGTCCGCCAGATGAACCGACGCTGTGTTGCCCAACCTTGTGGCAACGTCCGCAAGGCGGCCAGCGTCAATGTCGCACAACCCGACTCGCCAGCCGGCTTCTGCAAACAGTGATGCCGTTGCTTTGCCAATCCCAGAGGCGGCTCCAGTAATAAAGATCGATTGCCCGCTCATGCGTCGCACTCCTCTCAAGCCACCTTGTCCCAGGCGTAATCGCGGAACTGATCGCGCAGGTCCTTTTTGCTGATCTTGCCGGTGCCGGTGTGCGGGATCGCATCAACGAACGCCACCGCATCGGGCACCC
The DNA here is from genome assembly GCF_012641335.1 of Novosphingobium sp. ERN07. Classification (GTDB taxonomy): domain Bacteria; phylum Pseudomonadota; class Alphaproteobacteria; order Sphingomonadales; family Sphingomonadaceae; genus Novosphingobium. The sequence goes on along the minus strand of NZ_JABAID010000023.1, from coordinate 53,870 downwards.
ACCACTTTGCCACATGCGTGCCAAGGAAACTGCGGATTTCCTCCTGATTGACATCGACCCCGGGCTTCCTGACCACCACCAGCAGCGGCCGCTCGTCCCACTTGGGGTGATAGATGCCGATCGCCGCGGCTTCGGCCACCGCCGGATGGCCGATCGCTGCATTCTCCAGTTCAACCGAACTGATCCACTCCCCGCCAGACTTGATCACGTCCTTGGTCCGGTCGGTCAGCTGCAGCGTCCCGTCCGGGTGGATCAGGCCAACGTCACCGGTATCGAACCACTGTCCGGCCACAACCGCATCGGCCTCGGCCTTGAAGTAGCGCTTGACGATCCACGGCCCGCGCACCTGCAGGGCGCCGGACGTCTTGCCATCGCGTGGCAGCACCTTCTCGGGGTCGCCCAGATCGACGCAGCGGATTTCAACCCCGAACGGCGGACGGCCCTGCATCGCCTTGACGGTGACCTGTTCGTCGAACGAAAGCTCATCCCAGTTCCATGTCTCGGCACCGGTCGTGCCGATGGGCGAAGTCTCGGTCATGCCCCAGGCATGGGCCACACGCCGCCCGGCGCGCATGAAGCGCTCGATCATCGCGCGCGGCATGGCCGATCCGCCGCAGACGATGGTCTGCAAAGTCGGAGGAATCTCACCACCATTATGGGCATCGACATGCTGGAGCAGCGCCAGCCAGACGGTCGGCACGCCGGCAGAGCACGTCACCTTCTCGCGGTTCATGAGGTCGCACAGCACCGCGCCGTCGTTGACCGCCGAATAGACGAACTTCGCCCCCGCCGCCGCGCCTGCCCAGGGCAGACCCCAGCTTGCCGCGTGGAACATCGGCACGATCGGCAGCATGACCGAGCGGCAGTCCATACCGAACACGGGCGGGCTGATCGCGCTCAGCGCATGGAGCATGGTCGAGCGGTGTTCGTAGAGCACGCCCTTGGGATTGCCGGTGGTGCCGCTGGTATAGCAGAGCATGCACGGATCGCGCTCTTCGCCGTCATGCCATTCGGCCTGCCCATCCTCTGCCGCAATCCACTCCTCGAAGTGCAAGGCAGGCTCGCTGCTGTCGAAGCAGATATAGTGTTCGACCGTGGGCCAGCGCGGTTTCATCCGCTCGACGATCGGCGCCCAGACCTTGTCAAACAGCATCACGCGGTCTTCGGCGTGGTTGACGATGTATTCGAGCTGATCGTCAAACAGGCGCGGGTTGAGCGTGTGGAGAATGCCGCCGACACCCACTGCTCCGTACCACGAAACCAGATGCCGGTGATGATTCATCGCCAGCGTGGCGATCCGGTCCCCGGGCTGCACACCCAGCTTGCGCAGTGCCTGGGTCATGCGCAGCGCATCGTGGCGGATCTCGGACCAGTTGGTCCGCGTTTCGCTGCCGTCGGCCCAATGGCTGACGATCTCGCGGCTGCCATGCTCGCGCGCGGCATGATCTATCAGATGAGTGACTCGCAGCTTCCAGTCCTGCATTGCGCCGTCAACCGGAAGCGAGGTCATGCGATCAGCCCTCCATCGACCACAAGTTCCGAGCCAGTCATGTAGCTGGATTCGTCTGACGCAAGGAACACGACTGTCGCAGCGATCTCTTCTACTTCGCCAAAACGCTGCATCGGGATTCGCTCCAGCGTCTTGTCTGCAAAATCTTCGGGCAAGTGCGCGAGAGCATCCTGCACCAGTGCAGTCCCGACGTAGCCGGGATGAACGCTGTTGACCCTGATGCGGTAGCCCGCCCTTGCGCAATGGATGGCGGCGGACTTGGTGAGCAGGCGCACGCCGCCCTTCGAGGCATTATAGGCGGGCACATGTGGATTGCCGACGATGCCTTCGATGGACGACAGATTGATGATCGATCCGCCGCCGTCGCGCATGGCAAGCACCCCCGCGCGCGTGCCGAGGAACACTGCGTCAAGATTGATCGCCATTGTCGTTCGCCAGTCTGCGAATGTCTGCGTCTCGATCGATCCAGTCAGAGCGATACCGGCGTTGTTTACCAGGATATGCAGACCACCAAAATGCTCAACCACTTGGTCGCACACCTCCTGCCAGCCCTGCTCCTGCGTCACGTCCTGTCGTAGAAACAGGGCTTCAACGCCATCTGCGCGCAGCCTTCGGGCCAAGGCGTTCCCCTCGCCCACTCGTATGTCGGTAATCACCACCTTTGCGCCTTCCCGCGCGAAGGCACGACTGACGGCGCTACCGATCCCGCAGCTGCCACCAGTGACAAGCGCAACTTTCCCTTTCAGGCGCACGTGGTAAGTCCCCCTGCTGGCGACGAAAAGAGGAGCGGGCATTGCCCGCCCCGAGTTAGGTGGCTCATCAGAAGCGCGCGGTAAGCTCCACGCCATAGGTGCGCGGCGTGCCGCGGTTGAGGTAATCGAGACCGAAGATGTCGATGTTCAAGCCGTAGCTGTAGTAATACTTGTTGGTCAGGTTCTTGACCCAGAGGCTGGCCGAGTAGTTGCCCTTCTCCACCGTCATCCGACCGTTGACGAGCCAGTAGCCCGGATTGCCGCAGGTAATGGCGATACCGGCAGGCCGCACGGCACCCGGCGCGCCCGGTCGATCGCAGGGCTTCAGGCCATAATCGCCAAACGGATCGAAGTAGTAGCGCCCCGTGTATGCCGCATCGCCGCGCAGATTCACGCGCCAATCGCCGGACTTGTAGGCATCCCAGTCCAAGCCGGCAGAGAATGTCTCGCGCGGGGCATTGGGGAACGGATTGCCGTTGACGTTGCGGGTCGGGCTGGATGGATCGGCGGGGGTGACGACATTGCCACGATACTCGCTGCGCAGCAGGCTGGCCGATGCATCGAGCCGGAGTGTCGGCGTGATCTGCCACGTCAGCTCTGCTTCACCGCCATACAGATGACCATCGGCACTGCGGGTGAAGGTCGTTGCGCCGATGACCTGGGTAACCTGATGGCCCTTGTAGTTGTAATAGAACCCGGCCAGATTCAGCTGGACGTGCCGATCGAACAGTCTGGCCTTCAGGCCACCTTCGTAAGCGTCGATGGACTCGGGCTTGATGAAGTAGACTTGGTTCGTGCCCTGATAGGCCAGCCCGTTGAAGCTGCCTCCGCGATAGCCTCGGCTGTAGTTGAGGTAGCCCATGATATCATCGTTGAAATCATAGGACACGTTGACGCGGCCGGTCAGGCGGTTCGCGGACTCGCGCTGTTCGAGCGCGGGCAGGTTTGCGTTGTATGGGAAGGAATAGGGGATCGTGCTGGCGACGATGTTCCGCCCGCCAAGGTCATATAGAACGGTGCGCCCATCGAGATAATCGATCTTGTCGCGCGTGTAGCGAAGACCGACGCTGACAGTGAGGGCATCGGTGAAGTCGTAGCTTGCGTCGGCATAGATCGCGAACGAGGGCCTGCTCACGGTGAAGCGCTGTTCGCCGTTGATCGGGCCGAACGGAGGCGCACCAGCCGCGCGGCACGCTGCCGAGATGGCACCGCCAAAGCCGCCGCCGCCCGAGTTGTTGAGCTGGATATCCGTCAGAAGCGCAATCAGCGAGCGGGCATCGAGAAAGCCGTTCGGGTTGCCTGTCGCGACGGGTGCGCAACCGGCAGCCGTAGTGGGATCAAGCGCCGGATTGACCGCGAATGCCGGGATGATCGCTGCTGCCTGAGGTGCCGATACCGGCGCGTTGAAGAAGCTGTCGCCAACGCCCGCGGAACGAAGCAGAGGCTCGAGCACACCGAAGAAGTCGATCTCGTTGCGGGTCTTGATCGTGTCCTTGCCGTAATAGACGCCCGCAACAAGATTGAGCTTGTCGGCCTGGAAGGTGAGGCGCAGGTCCTGATTGAAGTTCTTGCTCAACGAGTTGTAGCGCAGGGCACAGACATCATTGGGCGAACCATCGCAATCGAACGGCGAGTTGCTGTACTTGCCCCAGTCGTAGCCGGTGATCGACGTAAGCGTCAGACTGTCGGAAAGTTCCGCTGCGACGCTTAGCGAGAAGCCGCGCGACGCAGTGTAATAATTGCCGCCTGTATCGGCAGCCACTTCATCCTTGCCAAGTGGGCGGCCACCATTCTGGGCAGGGTCGAAGCGGGAGTATCCAAGCACATCCCGGTCGCCAGCCAACTGACCGATCGCATATGGGTTTGGCGCCAGCGGATTGTCGCGCGCGAAGTAGCCTTTCAAGTTTACGTCGATTGCCTCGGTCGGCTTCCAGCGCAGGCTGGCGCGGCCGGCATAAGTGTCGGTGGTGCCAGTGCGGCGGTTCTGGGCAGGGTTGAACTGCCAGCCATCCCCCTTGGCGAACGTACCGGCTACGCGAATGCCAAGAACATCAGGCACGAGCGTCGCCTCGACCGCGCCTTCCGCAGTCCAGGTGTCGTAGTTGCCGTAGCCGACCGTTGCATAACCTTCGGTGCCTGCGAGCTTCGGCTTGTTGGTGAAGAAGCTGATCGCGCCACCGGTGGTATTGCGGCCATAGAGCGTGCCTTGTGGTCCGCGCAGAACTTCGACCCGTTCGAGATCGTAGAGCTGCTGGCCGTGGCTGGCGCGAAAGCTTTGGTAAACTTCGTCGACATAGACGCCGACTGGCGATGCGGTCGATGCGGAGAATTCGTTGGCCACGGAAACGCCGCGCAGCGAGAAGTTTGGCTGGGTGCGACCATAAGGCGTGGTGATCTGAAGGCTGGGCACGAAGCCCTGCAGGTCAGACGTCTCGCTCACGCCCCGCGACTGAAGTTCGTCGCCGGCTAGCGCCGAAACGGCCAGCGGCACGTCCTGCAAATTCTGCGCGCGCTTCTGGGCGACGACGACGATGTCGGCCACTGCGCCTTGGTCGCTCGATTCCACGGCTTCCTGGGCTTGCGCCGACACGGCGCACAGTCCGATCCCGGCAGCTCCGGACAGCAGGATTCCCCTCAGCTCAAGGTAAAGCTTCATGTGTCTCTCTCCCTCAATTCTTATTGCCGGACCAATTCCGCGAGGTGCGGGTGTCCGGACGGTCGTTTCTGGTTCGCAAATTGCGTCAGACTGGCTTGGCGAGCCATGACGCCGCGTGCCAAGTTCTTGGCTCGTGGTGCCAAGTCAGTGGCCCGCTGGCGCGGTCAGGCAGGTGCGAAACCGAGCACCGCCTTGGCCTCCATGAACTCGTGGAAGGCGTGCTCACCCCATTCGCGGCCATTGCCGGACTGCTTGTAGCCGCCGAACGGAGCGTTCAGATCGAGCGCTGCATAGTTGATCAAGACCTGTCCTGCCCGCAGACGCGAGGCGATGGCGCGTGCCTGTTCGAGATCGGCGGACTGCACATAGGCGGCAAGGCCATAGACAGAGTCGTTGGCGATTTTGACAGCTTCTTCGACATTGCTGTAACCGATCAGCACCACCACCGGTCCGAAGATCTCCTCGCGCGCGATGGTCATCTCGTTGGTGACATCCGCGAAAACGGTCGGCCTGACATAGTAGCCGCGGTCCAGGCCTTCGGGACGGCCGGTGCCGCCAGCGACGAGTGTCGCTCCTTCGGCAATGCCTTGCGTGATCAGGGCCTGAATCCGGTCCCACTGGACCTGCGATACGACGGGACCAAGCGCCACGGCTTCGGTCGGAGAGCCGACAACTTGCCTCGCAATGGTCGCTGCGGCAACGGACTTCGCCTCATCCATCCGGCTGATCGGCACGAGCATGCGTGAAGGCGCGTTGCAGCTTTGCCCGCTGTTTATCATCATCGCTTCGACGCCGCGCGCCACGGCATCGGCCAGGTCCGCATCGGGCAGGATGATGTTGGCCGATTTGCCCCCAAGCTCCTGGTGAACCCGTTTCACGGTGGGGGCAGCATCGCACGCTACCTGCACGCCGGCCCGCGTCGATCCGGTGAAGGAAACCATGTCGACGCCGGGGTGGGACGAGATCGCCGCCCCAACGCTGGGGCCATCGCCGTTGACCATGTTGAACACGCCAGCGGGGACACCAGCGGCGTGGATGGCTTCGGCGAAGATCTGCGCGCTGAACGGTGCCACCTCGGAAGGCTTCAGCACCATTGTGCAGCCAACCGCCAATGCGGGGGCCACCTTGCAGGCGATCTGGTTCAGCGGCCAGTTCCATGGCGTGATCATGCCCACGACGCCGATCGGTTCGGCGGTGATCAGGGTTGATCCAATGGCGCGGTCGGGTTCGAGCTCGGCCAGGACCTGACGAGCGATCTGGAAATGGCCGATGCCGAAAGGGACATGGGCGGCCGAGGCAAGCCCGGCTGGTGCGCCCATTTCTTCGGTTATCGCCGCGGCCAGGTCGTCCTTGCGGGCCACCAGTTCTGCCAGCACGCAGTCCAGCAACTCAAGCCGCTCGGCCCGGCTGGTCCGTCCAAAGCTCTCGAACGCGCGGCGTGCGGCAGCCACGGCACGGTCCACGTCTGGCCGGGATCCCATGCTTATGGTTCCGGCCACGTCCTCGGTTGCCGGATTGATGACCTCGAGCGAGCGCGGCTGCGCCGGCGCCACCCATGTGCCATCAATGTAGAAATCAAGGTAGTTGCGCATCAGGATTCCCCCTGCAAGTCTGGCTTGCGATTTCTGAGCAGGTCGGCGAGCAGAAGCGCTCCGCGTACGATCTGGGCGTCGCCGCTCGGCAAGGCGCGACGCATCGTCGCCATGCCATGGATGAGGCCGGCGGCCTCCAGATAGTGACATTCGGCCCCTTGCATGATCAACCGTGCGGCCAAGGCACGACCTTGGTCGCGCAAGGGGTCCAGGCCCGCAGCCACGATCACGGTCGGTGGCGAGCTGGCCGGCAATTCGTGGAGCAATGGGGAGACGTCGCGGTCTTGCCGGGTTGCCACATTCGGCAGGTAGTCTTCGATGAAGCGGTGCATCAGCTTGCGATCAAGCAGGAAGCCTTCGGCGAACTGGGCATAGGAGCCTTCCTCAGGCTCGGTACAATCGCCCACCGGATAGATCAGGAACTGGGCCAGGCGCTGAGCAGCTTCGAGTTTTCCGCTGACCGCCAGCGCGAGGGCGCCGCCAGCGCTGTCTCCGGCAAGCGCGATCCCTTTGACCGGGGCTTCAAGCACCGAGGGGCCCTGCGCCACGAACCGTGCGGCAGCAAGGCAATCATCGTGCGCAGCCGGGTAGGGATGTTCGGGCGCAAGGCGGTAGTCCACTGCCACTACCCGCAGCCCCGTCACGGAAGCAAGGCGGGCGCAGAGAGCGTTGTGCGTATCAAGGTCCCCAATCACCCAGCCACCGCCGTGATAATAGACGATGACCGGCCCCGGTTGCGCATCGCCGGGGAAATAGGCGCGCATCGTCACGCCTTCGCCCTCGAAATCGACCGTGCGAACGGCCGGGTCGGTAGCCTCTTCGAATGCATCGCCAAGCTGGTGATATACTTCGCGCGCAGCGGGTGCGGGGAGATCGCCCAAATGAGGGCCGTCCATCGCGGCAAGCGCTTGAAGAACGGCGGCCGTTTCGGGCAGGATGAAGGGGGCGCTCATTTCGCGCCTCCCTTTTCCTGCTGCTGAAGCAGCAGCGCCCTGGAGGAGACATAGGCGCGCAGGGCCTCGGCATCTTCGCCCGACAAGGTCTGGGCAAAGCTGATCATGCCGCGGTCCTTCAGCGCTCCGCCGATGACCACAGCGTTCCACGCCTCGGCGCTGGGCAGCACGCCCGACCGCCGCAGGTCGGGCACCACGCCGCTCGAGACTGCGCCCGGCCCATGGCAGGCCCAGCAATCTCTCTGGAACAGGGCTTCACCGCGCGCCACGATGGCTGGCGGAAACGCCTCTGCGGACGGATTGGCCGGGGCCCTTTCAATCTTCGCTACCACAGGCAATTTGGTCCTGGCCCCGATGCGGAAGACATAGATGCGGCCATTGGGCCGGGGGCCGGGATTGTCATTGAAGTAGGATGTCAGGGCATAGGCGCCGCCATAGCCGGCCAGCACGGCGACATACTGGTGGCCGCCGGATTCGAATGTCATCGGCGCGGCCATGATCGCCATGCCAAGGTTGGTGCTCCACAGGATCTTTCCATCGCTGGCAGCAAAGGCGCGGAAATTACCCCGGGTATCGCCCTGGAAGACCAGCCCGCCAGCAGTCGCCAGCACGCCGCTGTTCCACGGCTCGGGATAGTCGAAGCCCCAGGCCTCCTTCTGGCGGACCGGATCCCACGCGATCAGTCGACCACCCAGAAGGGCCCGCGTCGCGGCGACCTGCGCAGCATCATCGGGCGGCGACGTGCGCTGCGTTTCCAGGCCCAGGTTCCACCGACCGGGGCGGAAGGCGTAGTCCGACGGCTGTTCATAGGCGAACAGCGCCTTGTTGGCCGGAATATAGACAAGGCCGGTCATGGGGCTGAAGGCCATCGGCTGCCAATTGTGCGCGCCCAGCGCGCCCGGCATCACCACGGCCGGTGCCTTTTCGAAGCGCGAGGCAGGAACCTCGACCGGTCTGCCCGTGGCCATGTCGTACCCGGTGGCCCAGTTCACATCGACGAAGTTCTTCGCAGACAGCAACTTGCCGTTGGTGCGGTCGATCACGAAGAAGAAGCCGTTCTTTGGCGCTTGCATCAGCACCTTGTGCGGCTGACCATCGATGGTCAGGTCGGCGAGCGTGATCTGCTGGGTGTTGGTGTAGTCCCAGGTCTCGCCGGGCGTTGCCTGATAGTGCCAGCGATAGGCGCCGGTATCGGGATCAAGCGCCACGATCGAAGAAAGGAACAGGTTGTCGCCCTTGCCCTCGCTGCGAATGCGATAGTTCCAGGGGCTGCCGTTGCCCACGCCGATGTAGAGCTGGTCGAGTTCCTCGTCATACACGATGGAGTCCCACACCGTTCCGCCACCGCCCTGCTTCCAGTATTCGCCGAACCAGGAGGACTGCGCCTTCTGCGCCAGAATCCTGTCGGAGGCCGCGCCATCTGGCCCATCCGCCGGGTTCCCCGGCACAGTGTAGAAGCGCCAAGCCTGCTTGCCCGTGCGCGCATCATACGCGGTCACATAGCCGCGCGCGCCGAGTTCCGCACCGCCATTGCCGATCACGACCCGCCCCTTCACGATGCGTGGCGCCCCGGTGATGGTGTAGGTCTTGGACTGGTCCACCGTAACGACCGACCACACCGGCTTTCCGGTCTTGATGTCCAGCGCGATCAGGCGTCCATCGAATGTGCCGAAGTACAGCTTTCCGTCAAAGAGCGCCGCCCCCCGGTTGCCGACATCGCAGCAGCCCTTTGCGCCGTACTCGCCCGGCACCTCGGGATCGAAGTGCCACAGCTGGCGGCCCGTTACTGCGTCGAAAGCATAGACCTTGGACCAGGCTGTCGTCACGTAAAGCACGCCGTCGTGTTCGATCGGCGTGCCTTCCTGCGCGCGATTGGTGTCGAATTCATAGGACCATGCGAGACCCAGGTTGATCACGTTCTGCGTGTTCACCTGCGCTAGGCTGCTGAAACGCTGCTCCTTGAACGTGCCGCCATAGGTGACCCAATCTCCGGCCTGGCGCGAGCTCGCCAGCAGCTTCTGCCAAGCAGCGTCCTGCAAAGCCTGCGGCGGCGGTGCGATTTGCGATGATGCGGTTGCGGAAATGGCAATGGTCGTGACCGCGAGTGCGGCCATTCGCGCGAGTTTCGACACGGTCTCTCCCCTTTATGTTGGGGAAGAATGTGTCTCTAACTGCCAAACCCGGCCATGGCGTGGCGCGCCAAGTTATTGACGCAGTCTGCCACCGCGCCGTATCCTCGGCACAAGACCGTGAAAATATCGGCGAAGTTGGGAGACTGGATGCCATGAACCCCGAGGCTCTTTACGCCGCTTTGCCGGATCTCAGCGCGCGCATCATCCAGTCGGCCGTCGTGAATACGCTCAACGCCAACTGGGATTCCTTTTGCCGCCACAATCAGATCAAGTCCCTGAAACTTGACGATGATCCGAAAGAGGTGCTGGCCAAGGAAGAGTTGATCATACAGCAAGGCTTTGTCCAGCTCACCACCGGACAGACCGACCTGTGGTTCGACATCGGCCAGCGGTACCGTTCGATCAAGTACGGCGCACTCGGGCTGGCAATGATGACCGCCGGAACGCTGGGCGATGCCTTGCAGATCGCCTGCAAGTATCAGGCGCTGACCTTTTCCCTGATCCATTACCGGTTCCAGACCAGCGAAAACGGCGCCGCTGTCCTGGTCGCCGATCACGAGGGCATTGCCCCCGACCTTTACGAGTTTACCCAGCATCGCGATCTGGGCGCGGTTAACACCCTGATCCGGGACCTGATGGGGAATGAGCAGGTGCTCGAACGCGTGATGATCGCAGTGGACGCGCCCCGTAACTGGTCGGAATTGCGCCGCAGCTTCAATTGCCCGGTCGAGTTCAATGCCGATCGGACCCGGTGGGTTTTCCTGCCGAACGCCGTGGGCAAGGCGCTGCCGCTGGGGGATGTCGAACTGCAGACGCTTTATCTGACACGCTGTGATCAGACCATTGGCAAGGCGCGCTCCGATGCGCCACTATCGCATCGCCTGTCCATGCTTCTGGGCTCGTGTCCGGATGCCGGCGCGTTGCAGGCAGGCGATGCCGCGCGACGCCTGGCGCTTTCCGAGCGAACTCTGCACCGCAGACTAGCCGATGAGGGCACTCGGTTTTCCGCGATCGTCGACAAGGCCCGCTACGATCGCGCCTGCCAGCTGCTCTCCGATCCCAGGATGACGGTGGAAAGCATTGCCTTCACTATTGGTTTTGCGGAACCATCCAGCTTTTCGCGGGCCTTCAAACGCTGGTCCGGCATGGGAGCGCTCGAATACCGCCGCAACCTGCTTGGCTTGGGATCGAGAACCAATTAGGCCCGGGCCACATTTTCCCTGCGGCGCCGGGCCCCGGCTTGGTCAGCGATAGACGAATTCCGGTCCGTCGAGGTCGATGGAAGGAATGTCCTCGGCTTCCATCCAGTAATCCTGCGAATGTCGCCACTCGGGACGATCACCCAACCGCTTGGGCAGCTTGTCGATGTCGCGCATCAGGTAGCCGGGATTGAAGTTGTCGTCTTCGATCCACTGGGTCAGAGGCTCGTCGGCAAGGTTGGTCGGAACCACGATCCGGACCTCGCTGGCGCCTTTCGCATCGGCATGCTGCAGCAGGCGGCAGACGAAGTCGCCCAACAGGTCTACCCGCAGCGTCCAGGCCGCACGGAAATAGCCGAAGACCCAGGCGAGATTGGGGACATCGGCGAACATCATTCCTCGGAACGTAGGGGTGCTGCTCCAGTCGACCGGCTTGCCATCGACCTCGAATTCGATCCCGCCCATCACCAGAAGGTTGAAGCCCGTCGCCGCCACGACGACATCCGCCTCAAGATGCTCGCCCGATTCCAGCGCTATGCCGCTGGCGGTGAAGCGGGCAATTTTGTCGGTCACCGCGGAGACCTTCCCCTCCCGCATCTTCACGAACATGTCACCATCCGGAATGAAAGCCAGGCGTTGTTGCCACGGGCGATAGCGCGGCACGAAATGAGGTGCGAATTCGAATTCCTCGCCCGCATAGAGCCTGACCAGCGCCCTCAGTTCTTCCACGACCACGTCAGGCTCGGTGCGGGAACGCCGATCGAGTGTCTTGAGATTGTGCAGGTAGTCCAGCCGGGCGCAGCGATGGACGGTTTGCTCGTCGACGCCGATCTCGCGCAAGCGATCGGCTAGTTCGGAAAGGTTTGGATAGCAGTAGAAGTAAGTCGGCGAACGCTGCAGCATCGTGACATGCCCGGCCTTGTCCGCCATCGCCGGGATCACGGTGGCCGCCGTGGCGCCCGAACCGATGACCACCACCTTCTTGCCGGCGTAGTCAACGCTGCCGTCCCACTTCTGGGCATGGACGAGCGTACCCTTGAAGTCCTCCATGCCGGGCCATTGCGGCAGGAAAGGATTTTCGTGATCGTAGTATCCTTGGCACATCCACAGGAAGTTGCACTTGTACGTCTTGGGCTGACCACCGACGGAACCGCGCGTTTCCACGGTCCACATCCGCTCGCTGCTTGACCATGAGCAACGGACAATGAGCGTCCCGTACCGGATGTGCTGATCGATGTCGTTCTCCGCGATCACGCTGGACAGGTACTTGAGAATCTCATCTCCCGACGCGATCGGTGCCCCGACCCACGGCTTGAACCGATAGCCGAAGGTATAGAGATCGGAATCGGATCGCACGCCGGGATAGCGGTGAGTATGCCATGTGCCGCCGAAGCTCTCCTTGGCCTCAAGCACGGCAAAGCTCTTACCGGGACATTGGGTTTTCAGGTGATATGCGCTACCAATCCCGGAAATACCGGCGCCGACGATGAGTACGTCAAATGTTTCCGTTTCGCCTTGCGTCTGGACAGCTGTCGCTTCAAGTACATCGGACACGGTTGTTTTCCTCTCGTTTCTGCTGCCGTACGCGGCAGAGCGAACTTACCGCGGGACTGATGTTTCAATCCGCAGTTCACCCCGAACAGGGGCGAGAGGCCACGTCTGCATTTGCCAACTTTCTGACCGGTTCCGCCAACGGCGATGGCCAGGTCGACCGTGGAAACGGAGTGAAGCGCCGACCTGCAGACACCCTGCGATCCGCTTGACGAGGAATCGATCCCAAGAGATTGCGCTGAATGGTCGAAAGCGCGCCCGCAGCTACGGAGCCAAGCAGTTCGCAGGCGTCACCTATGATAGGAGACGAAAAGCGCCGCAATGCGCGTTTCTCAGAAAGTGGTGCCCCTTGGAGTCAAAAGATGGGCACTCAAATCATTGGGGAAATTTCGGTCCCACTCTGAATCCACGACGAAACGATGGTAGTATTAAGGTAAAGTCTGGAGATGGGCCGATTGCCGATCGGCAGGCCCTGGCCGGCAATGGGGTGCAGCTCAGCTCGCTGAATGGCAGATTTCAGATTTCTGGGCGTATGAAGCAGACATTCGTTCGGCCCGGTTAAGCAATCGAAGCTTATGTCAATTTCGGCAGGCCTATTTTACTAAACCAAAGCTGAATGATGCGGAGTCTGATGAAAGCGCGCGTGTTACTCAGTGACCTCCAGACATTGGTTCCTCTCAAATTTCCGCAGGGTCAGCCCGTTAGCGAGGCGCATACACGCTTGATGGAGGTCATTGTGAGACACTGGTTCGTAAGTGGTGATTTAAAGAAGGTGCTCGCGCCGTTACGGCACCCGCGGTGTGCCAGAATTATGCTCGGTTAGGCGCATGGCTACCTGGATTGCTATCGAGCTACCGCACGAGCTCCAGCATGGTTGCACTCTCAGCTTAGGTCGCGCATTTCTTCTTGCCACTTTTGCACCATGGAGCACCCTTCTGAGTATGGCCATTGAAACCATGCCGCACTGCCCCGGCGAGCAATTCAATAGGTTCTGAGCTTTGATCTACACAGGTCGATTTTATCTATGCCTGTCCAGACGTTGTAGGTGCCAATCAGGTGTACTAAATTCACGTTCCATTTGCGTAGCCTTACGGAAGAAGTGGCTTACTGCGAGATAGTCGGTCATACCCATGGCACCGTGCAATTGAACAGCATTCTGACCGATGAAGCGACAGGCTCTAGCAGAAGCGATTTTGGCGGCAGAGACGGCGCGCGCCCGCCTTTCCTGATCGCCATTGAGAGACAGGGTTGCCAGCAGCGATGCCGCACGCACCTGTTCAAGTTCAATGTGCATGTCGACCAGCCTATGCTGTATTATCTGGAAGGATCCGATTGCCTGTCCGAACTGTCGTCGCTGCTTGCAGTGGTCTACGGCGTCATCGACCATCTTGGAAAGCACGCCGCAGCTTTCAGCAACGAGACCGGCGATCGCCCGATCCCTCAGTTCTTCAAGCAAGGGCAAAGCCGCGTCTGCCTGTCCGATCAGCGCGTCTGGACGAAGGCGCACATCGCAAAGCACAATGTCTGCAGCACGGCGGCCATCGATCAGGGAACAAGACCGTAGCTCGACACCGGCAGCGCTGGATTCCACGAGAAACAGCGAGACCCCGCTGAGATCTCCACGCCGGCCGCTTGTGCGGGCAGCGACGATCAGCCAGTCGGCCCATGGCGCTGCGACAACAAGCGACTTATTTCCGTCGAGGCGCCAGCCTTTTCGATCGCGTGCTGCTGTGCAGGAGATATCCTGCAGAAGGTCGGCTGCATCTGGTTCTGTAATAGCAAGCGCCAGTCGCACCTCACCCCGCATAAGCGAGGGCAGGAGTGGATGCTTGCTTGCGTTAGCGCGATTGATAAGCCAGCCGCCTTGGAAGAGTGTTTCTGCAACAGGCTCTAGTAGCAATGCGCGCCCGATCTCCTCCATGACGATCATCTGTTCGACCGCATCACCGGTTTCCACAAGTGTGAACAGTCCAAGATCTTGAGCTAACGCACGCCAGGTATCTTGACGAAAGCCTGGCTCACTGCGCGATGCTTTAACGCGATCGGTGAAGCTGTAGCGCTGTGCGAGAAATTGCGCGAGCGTGTCGCGCAGCATTCTCTGCGTGTCGTCGAGTTCGAAGTTCACGCGCCTTCATGCCTTTCGATCGGCTTGGGAGCAAAAACCGTGCGCCGCCATGTGAACTCGCGCAAGCCGTCAAGGCCATTCTCGACGCCGAGGCCCGATTGCTTTGCTCCTGCGAACGGTATGTGCGGAGCGTTCTGCAGGTTATCATTGATCCACACCGTGCCTGTTTCGAGCCGATTCGCTATTTCGATGCCGCGCGCAACATCACCGGTCCATACCGCTCCGGCAAGACCATACTCGGACGCATTTGCTCGCGCGATTACGTCATCGATATCGGAGTACCTTAAAAGTGGCAGGACTGGGCCAAACGCCTCTTCCTGCACGACTGCGGCGTCTTCGGGGGGATTGTCGACAAGCGTAAGAGGAATAAAATAGCCTGACTGCCCCCTTGGCGCTGGCCCTTCAATCATCGTCAGCCCTTGCGCGCGCGCGTCGGCGATCAATGAGTTCACCCGGTCGTACTGTGGCTTGTTCTGGACGGGACCAAACATCACGCCAGGTGTGCTGCCATCACCTACCGCATTTGCCAGGACCAGTCTGGCCAATTCGTCTCGCATCGCATCGTAGATGGCATCGTGCACGTAGAGTCGCTTGGTCGCAATACAGATCTGGGCGCTGTTGTAGAACGCGCCGAAGAAAAGCTTCTGTGCCACAGCTTTGACATCCACGTCGGGCAGGACGATCGCGGCATCGTTGCCACCCAGTTCAAGAGTTACACGCTTGAGATCACGCGCGGCAGCCTCCATCACGCGCTTGCCGGTTGCGGTAGATCCGGTGAAGCTGATCTTCGCAAAGCCCGAATGAGCCGTCATCATCGGGCCGAGTTCGTTTTCACCATTGATGACGTTGAACACGCCAGCAGGCAGGATGTCACGCCAGATTTCTGCCAGCTTCAGCGCACAAAGCGGTGTGAATGGAGAAGGCTTGAGAACCATCGTATTCCCGCTGATTAGAGTCGGTGCGATCTTCCAGATGGCAAGCAGGAACGGGAAGTTCCACGGAACGATACCGGCAACGACTCCCAGCGGTTCGTGCCTGACAAAAACCGTGCGCGCCGGGGAATCCTCGACCGTCTCGTCTTCGAGCGACTGACGTGCCACTGCCTTGATCCAGTGGATACCAAGGTCAATTTCTCCACGCGCCATGGCAAGCGGCCGGCCCTGTTCGCGCATGAACAACTGAGCGAGCGCGTCGGTGTGCGGTTCCAGCGCCTTTGCGGCAGCCAGCAGCAAGGCGCGCCGACGGTGCCACCCGAGCGCTTTCCACGCGGGAAATGCCGCTTGCGCCGCAATGACTGCAGCATCAAGTTCTGCTTCTTCTGCCAACGGGGCACGAGCGAATGCCAGGCCGGTGGCGGGATTTACCACGTCCATTTCCCGTGCGGTACAGATCCCCTGGCCATTGATGGTCAAGGTGAAATCTGAATCAAAATCCATCGCTGGCTCCTCCCGTCTTGCCCAGTTCCTAATCCCGTAAGGATGCTATATCGAATTGCATTAGATAATTGACAAGGCAAGCGCCATCGTGCTTCTTTCGTGCCATGGACATGCAGTGGACCGCCCAAGATCTCGCCTTCGCAGAGGAGGTAAGAGAGTTTCTGGACCGCGAGCTTACGCCCGAACTACGGGCAGCGGGCCGCTGGATGACGAGCGTCTATGCTAACCATGAACGGTCCATGGAATGGCAAAAACGGCTGCATGCTCAGGGGTGGGCGGCACCGGCGTGGCCCCGCGAATATGGCGGTGCGCAATGGTCGATCACGCAGCGCTATATCTTTACGCGCGAGCGTGTGCGGGCAGGAGCACCGCCCGTTTCGCCAATGGGGATTTCCATGTGTGGACCGGCGCTGATTGGCCATGGCACAGCGGAGCAGAAAGCCCATTTCTTGCCGCGCATACTTTCGGGCGAGCATTTCTGGTGCCAGGGCTATTCAGAGCCGCAGGCGGGCAGCGACCTTGCCGCGCTCGCCATGACGGCAGAGCGCGACGGCGATGACTTCATCTGCAACGGGACCAAGATCTGGACGACACACGCCAATGTGGCGAACTGGATTTTCTGCTTAGTACGAACGAGCAAGCAGGACCGTCCGCAGCGAGGCATTACCTTCCTGCTGATCCCGATGGACAGCACCGGCATCAACGTCACGCCGATCATGATGACATCGGGCGAGCATATCCAGAACCAGATCTTCTTCGACAACGTTCGCGTCAGCGCTGCAAATGTTGTCGGGCAGGTCGATGATGGCTGGACCGTCGCCAAGTATCTGCTGGAATTCGAACGTGGCGGCAGCGCCTATGCGCCTGAACTGCAGGTGCGGCTCGAACGAATTCGCGAGCTGGCCTCGGTCGGGATGCGTCCTCTGATTGCGAACCCCCTGTTCGCGATGCGCGTGGCAGAGGCGCAGGCGCGGATCGATGTCCTGGAAGTCTACGAATTCAAGGCGATGGCAGCAGCTGCTGCGGGTGGTCGCCCCGGTGTTTCCGGCTCGATTATGAAAGTGATTGGCACAGAACTGAGCCAGCATCTGACCGAACTGGCGCTGGATGCTGCCGGACCATACGGGGCGGTGTTCCAGCCGCAGGCAGGCATGGCCGGGGGGCCGAACCTCATCCCGCACAGGGATGAACTTTGGCTTGGCGAGCGCGATGCGGCCATTGCACCGCTGCACTATCTCAACGATCGAGCGGGCAGCATCTACGCCGGCTCCAACGAGATCCAGCGCAACATCATCGCAAAGGCAGTGCTAGGTCTGTGATGCTTTGGGTGAGGGTTTGATGATCGAAGGTGGATGCAATTGCGGCAAGGTACGCTATGCCTGTAAGACCAAGCCTATCGCAGTTGCGCAATGCCACTGCCGGAACTGCCAACGACAATCGGGCAGTGCGTTCTCGGTAAACCTGCTCCTGCCAGCGGCGGCGCTTACGGTCTCGGGAGAACCTGCTGCCTATGACGATACAGACACCGAGTCAGGCAATGCTGTCGTGCGAAAGTTCTGCAGCACGTGCGGCTCACCGCTGTTTTCTGAAACGCGCAGCAATCCTGCGCTGATCATCGTCAAGGCGGGCACGCTGGACAATCCCGGTGCATTCAAGCCAGGCATCAGCGTGTGGACGGATTCACAGATGCCATGGGTAGAACTGCCGGCCGGGCAAACGACCTTTCCCCGCAATGCAGGCTGACCCGGTTTCGGTTCAGTTCACGCCAGCGATGTGATCGCGCGCGGCTGCGAGGATATGCGGCGAGACCGGTTCTATTGCGCCCTCGGCTTGCAAGGCATCAAGCTCCGCATCGTGCAGTCCTAGCCACTCGGCAAGCGCCTCGCGAGTTTGCTCCCCTGCCAATGGGGCGGGGCGCCCTGGCGGCGGCGCCATGTCGAAACTGAAGGCAACGAAGCTCTCCCCCATGACCGTTTCGCGCATCCACGGGTGACCTTCGCTGCGGAAGAAGCCCCGTTCGCGGTAAAGCGGCTGACCGGGCAGTTCGGCAAGGCGCAGCATCGGAGCAGCGGGAATGCCCTGTGCCTGCAGCAACTGCGCTGCCGCATGTGGTTCGTGTTGCGCTACCCAGCGAGCGACATGGGCGTCGATCCGTGGCTTTGCGGAAAGGCGTTTCGCTGGGGAATCAAGTTGGCAAGGATCTGGAAAATCGATGAGTTTGGCGAGCGCGAGCCAGTCCGCTGTCGACCGGACAGTGATGACAAGCCACTGGTCGTCCCCTCTGGCGGGGTAAACGCCCCATGGCGCATCGCGCTCCCCCCCAATCTCGCCGGTTTCAATGGCCTCGGCAAAATGCGCAAGCATCACTTCGGCTTGTGATACGCAGGATAGCCCACCCTTTCCGGTACGAAGGCGTCGTATCAGCAGAGCAACCACGCCAAGCGCGCAGATCCGCCCTGCAACATGATCTGGATAGACGGTTATGGCATCGCTGAAGCTCTCAGGATCGTCCGGGTAGCGCCAGGCCAGCGTCAGTCCCGTTGCCGCACGCACCAGGGGGCCATAGCCCATCCGTCCACTCCAAGGCCCGCTGTCGCCGAAGGCTGAGCTTTCCGAAAGCACTATACGCGGATTCGCGTCGCGCAGCACTTCACGACCCAAGCCAAGTTTCTCGAGCGTGCCTGGCTTGAAGTTCGAGCACACAACGTCAGCCTGCCTGACCAGATCAAGGAACAGTTCCCTGCCCCTCTTGGAGCGAAGGTCCAACCCGACGCTGCGCTTGTTGCGGTGGCCCGCGCCGAAGCTGACCGACATGCCGTGCTTGAGGTAGGATTGGCGGCTGCCATCAGGAAAGGCGTTGCTTTCGATCTTGAGAACGTCGGCGCCGTAATCGCCCAAGAGGCGCGCCTGCTCTGCCCCGACCACAATCACGCCAAGGTCAAGCACCCTGAGTCCGGCGAAGGGCAGGTCCGGTGACGTCGCCTCTTGCACGCTACCTGACGGACTGGCACGCACTTCGCTGACAGGGCCCATGCGCGCGCCATCGATTGTCAGAATTCCGTTTGGCAGGCGGCGACCGTCTGCGCTTTCGGCCACCGCCTGCCGCGCCATGGCGTGGTCGGACGCAATGAATTCTGCAAACGTCCGCAGGCCTGAAATCGGCACCCCGTGGGCCTGCCCTTCCCGCTCAAGATCTTCACGCATGCGACCTGAGAAAAACGCAGCGAGCGCCGGATTGAGATCGGGCGACGCGTACCGCGGCGCCATCGCATCGAATTCGGGGGCGGCGAACTGTGCAGGCCGGCCCATCCATTCAAACATGCCGCGCCACTGCCGCTTGGCCAGCAGGCAAATGCGGACATAGCCATCGGCACATTGGAATATGGGGTACTGGAAACCTTTGCGAGGACGACCCTGATCAAGCAGGCCCACCGGCTTGCCCAAAGTCGCGCTGCCATTGATGCCAAAGCCTGGGTCCAGCGCTTGCACTGCTCCTTCGAGCGCAGAAAAATCGAAATGCGCTCCATGCCCGCTACCCAACGCGCGGTAAAGCGCACTGGCCAAGGCAAACGCCGCCTGCGCTGCGGCACATTGATAGGCCAGGTCTCCGGGCGGAAGCAGCGGTGCACGCCCACGAATGCCCGAGCGGGAGAGCATGGCCGACATTGCATCGAGCACCGGACCGGTGGCTTTCCAGTCTGATAGGCTGTTTCCGCTGCCGAAATCGCTTACCGCCATAGAGACAAGATCGGGACGATCTTCGCGCAAGTGGGCCAGATCGGGCCAGAGAGCGGCAGATGCGATCACGACATGCGCTTGTCGTGCCGCGGCAATGGCGGGCCCCGACGAGACAGTCTCCGCCTCGCCAAAACGATCAACGCGAGCCCCGAGATCCGCGAGGAGTCGACTGATAGCTACAAGCGGTCCAGTGACCGCCTCGAAAATACGGATGCCCCATAGCGGGCGCTCTACTTGGTTGCTGTTCATCGCACGTGCCAACGCATCTGCTTCTAGTGCACGTCAGCCTGGCATAAAACCATCGAGAACGCCGTAATAGGTAGCGATCGACGCTTCGAGGCCGGAATAGACGCAAGTGTCGAGTGCACCGGTTGCAAGCCCGGCATGACTAATCTCGGCTGCGCGGAAGTCCTCGTTGCCAAAGACGTTGAGGACCATCTCGTAAGACCGGGCATAGAGTTCTTCGGCTTTCGGATTGTCCGGCACGCTGCGGGTCAGCATATGGTATTCGACGGTGGTGTGATCGGCAGCGCGCGGGTGCAGCAGCATCACGGAAATGTACCAGGGGCTGGTTATGACCACGCAATTGGGGAACATGTTGTAGACCGTGGTCACGGTCTTGTGGATGTTCTCGCCAGGCAGGGCCAGGTCATCGGGCGTGAAGTTTGCCTTCCCCGAAATCTGACGGATCGTGGGCCCGAGCAGGTCGACCACGTTGGGAACATCTGCAAACATCGGCCCCACGGTCTGCGCGTGTAGGCGCTGGACGTGATAGCCTTCAAGGAAGGGTTCGAGCACAAGCTTCCAGTTCGCCGCAATCTCGAACCGCTTGCGCCCATAGACATGGAGGCGCGGAAGATCGAGCGCCTCGAGATCCTCGGCCAGTTCCGGCACCAGCGGTGAAAAGTCAGGCTCCGCATTGCGGTCGAGCATGACCCAGATGATGCCGCCATGTTCGCGCGAAGGGAGCTCGACGAGATTGCGCGAGGACTTGTCGAGGCCAACGAACGTTTCAGGCCGCGCGACCGCAAGGAGTTTCCCATCCAGCCCGAACGTCCATGCGTGGTAAGGGCAGGTCATCCGCGCTGCCTTCATCGGCTCGCAGGTTTCCAGCAGTTTGGCACCTTTGTGCTGGCAGGCATTGAGGAAAACGTGGGCCTGGCCCTGCTTGTCGCGCGATATGATCAGCGGGATGCCGAGCGCGTCATGTCCCATCGCAGTGCCGTTTTCCGCAATAAGAGCCGAAACCGCAAGCGGCACGGCGCGCGCTCGGAAAAGGTGCTGCTGCTCAAGGGCAAAGCGTTCGGCCGACGTGAACATCGACGCAGGCGTCTGGAAATCGATCTGCGGCACCTCTGCCTCATCGTGCCGGGCAATGCGCTGCATCGCGGCACGCTGGCCCGTGCTGAGCATGTCGAAGGTTTGCACCAGAGGCAATGCGGCTGCCTCCGCGGTCTTCGCGGGCGCGTTCATCGGGCGTGATCCTCTTCCTAACCAGATTCGTGATTGGGGTAACATCGGCTATATCTATTGCCAATAGATTTTATTGCAAAAGCGCTTTCGCAATGCCAAATCTTTGTTGATTAGATTTATCTGTTGGGAGAGATCATGAACGCACCATCCGTCGAACTCGTGCGCATTGCCGAGCCTGATCGCCTTTTCATCGGCGGACGCTGGATAGATGTCGAAGGCACGGACCGGCTGCGCCCGGTCAACCCCGCCACCGAAGCCGCCTTGCCCGATGTCGCCGCAGCAGGCCCTGCGGAAGTGGAACGTGCGGTGGCAGCCGCGCGCGCCGCGTTCGACCGCGGACCGTGGCCGCGCATGGCCCCATCTGAACGCGCCGCTGCAATGCGCCGCCTGTCCGCCGCTCTGCAAAGGCGCGCCACGACCGCAGATAGCTGCTGGCTGGCGCAGGTCGGCGTTCCTGTCTGGATGTCTCGCGGAGCAAGCGCGGGAGCAGCCGGATTGCTCGACATGTATGCTGCGATGGCCGAGACCTACCCCTTCGAGCGGATCGGTCCGGCGCAGGGCATCGCCTGCGACACCGCCGTTGTCGTGCGCGAGGCCGTAGGTGTGGTCGCCGCGATCGCACCGTGGAACGGACCGCTTGCCTCGTTGCTGGTCAAGCTCGCGCCTGCCCTGGCTGCAGGGTGCACCGTCATACTGAAACCCGCGCCGGAAACCCCCTTGGAGGCTTTCGTTCTGGCCGAGGCTGCTGAGGAGGCAGACCTTCCGCCCGGCGTGATCAACCTGCTCCCCGCCGATCGCGAGGCTTCCGATATGCTGGTGCATCACCCGGGCGTCGACAAGGTGGCCTTTACCGGATCGACCGGAGTCGGCCTTCATATCGCCCAAGTCTGTGCCAGCCGGATGGCACGATACACGATGGAACTCGGTGGCAAGTCGGCAGCCATCGTGCTTGATGACTATGATCCCGCAGAGCTCGGCCCGGCACTTGCGCCGCTCGTCACGATGCTCTGCGGGCAGGCCTGCATCAACTTCAGCCGCATCCTCGTCCCCCGCGCGCGCTATGATGCCTACGTCGAGAGTCTGGCATCCGCGATGCAGGCAGTGACCGTGGGCGATCCTGAGGACATCGCGACGATGATGGGGCCGCTCGCCATGGCGCGACATCGTGACAAGGTGTTTTCCTACATCGAACGCGGACGAGCCGAAGGAGCGCGCATTGCAACCGGAGGTGGGCGTCCGGTAGGGATGGAACGCGGCTATTTCATCGAGCCGACCGTTTTTGCCGATGCCTCGAACTCCATGACGATCGCACAGGAAGAAATCTTCGGCCCGGTTACTGCGGTGATCCCCTATGCCACCGAGGAGGAAGCCATCGCCATCGCCAATGCCAGCGAGTTCGGCCTTTCCGGCGGGGTATATACGCAGGACACCGACCGCGCCTACGCCATCGCCCGCGCGATCCGTACCGGGACCTTTACCCAGAACGGGCGCGAGTTCGACCTAACCCACCCATTCGGTGGCTTCAAGAAGTCCGGCGTCGGCCGCGAGGGTGGCGTGGAAGGGCTGGAAGCATTCTGCGAGACGAAGAGCGTGTTCCTGCCGCGCGTGCCGACCTGCCTGCAGGTCGGCTGAAAGTGCGATGGGGGCTGAGATCCCAAACGGACCCAGCCCCCTCGCCCTATAACACCTTGTTTGCAAAGATAGCCGAACTCACTGTCGGGGCTCCCGGTCCGCCGGCGAGAAGACAGGTTCGCACACCAGAAACCGGATTGGCGCTTTCTCCCCGCAGCTGGCGCACGGCTTCGATGGGCAGGCCAATACCGTGAATGAAGCCCTGCGCGAGATTGCCACCTGCGGTATTTACCGGAAGCTTCCCGCCCTGCGCAATCAGATTGTCAAAGCGGATCACTTCGGCTGCGTTCTCATAAGTGCAGAAGCCATGGTCGATAAGCGACATCACGCCCTGCGCATCGAAGTTCTCGTAGAGCTGAACACAATCGATGTCGGCAGGCGAGAGGCCGGTCTGCCGATAGAGATCGCGCGCCACGGGCCGGAAGCCGCCCGTGGCGTATAGGTCGTCCGCATCGTTCTCCAGCAGATCGCCCCAGCCTGCTTCAGTCCCCTGCGCGCAGCCCAGTAGGTAGACGGGCGGCTTCGCGAGGTCCTGCGCATGTTCTGCCGAAACCAGCAGCAACGCACCGGCACCGTCGTTCTCGCGACTGCAATCGAACAGACGGAACGGTTCGGCGATCCATCGGCTCGTGCGCAGGGCCGCGATGTCGAAGTCCTGGCCGAAGCCCACCGCGTCGGGATTGTTGCGCGCATGGTGGTATGAGGCTCGAACCAGATCCTCGACGATCGATTGCGGCACGCCGTAGTGCTTGAATAGTCGCTGTGCACGGATCGCGCACATTTGCGCGGGCGACACCAGCCCGGCGGCCAGAAGATGATCGTTGAGATGGTGCGCCATCACGGCAGCGGACATGCGCCCGCTCGCCCCTTCGGCGAGCGCGCGGAACACGATGACCGCCTTGGCCTGCCCGCTGATGATTGCACTGGCGGCAAGGCCGAAAGCACCGGCAATGCCACCGCCGCCGCCGCCGAATACAGAAGCCGACCACGCAAGGCGGCGCGTGCCAAGATCCCCCATCAGCCGCACCGGCTCGTTCTTGTCGTCACCATAGGAGACGAAGCCGTCCACTTCGGCAGGATTCAATCCTGCTTCCAGGCAGGCGTCGAGTATCGCTTCGACCAGAAGGCTGCGCTCTGGCAGCGGCGATGCGCCACGCTTGAACTGGCGGAGGCCCACACCGGCAACTGCCGTCGTCCCGTAAAGCGGATGGGTCATGCCGCGCGACTCCAGATGATCGTGGGGATGGCATCATCACCAACGCGGGTCCTGTCGATCCGACCTACCACCGCCTCGCCAATGGCGGGGTCATCTGGCGAAGCGTCATCCATCCGGCCCATCAGGCGAATGCCGCAATCTTCAATTTCGGCGACGATGCTGACATAGGGCAGATCGAGCGCCTCGGTCAGGGCGAAGCGATGCCAAGTGCGAGTCCACGAATAGACCGTGGCGCGCAACGGCCTCTCCTCCCACACCATCCCGATCGAGCCACAGGTGGAGCAGCGGTGCCCGGCAGGCCAGAGCCAGCGCCTGCAGGACGCACAACGCGGCAGTTGCAGCCGCCCTGTTTCGAGGCCCTGCCAATAGGGCGCATCCGCGCCGTCAAGGCGATGGTTCATGATGCTGCGTTCACGGAAACCGGCAGCGCCTCGAGCGCCATCACCGTACCGGTACGGAAGGGGCGCGGCTTGTCTGCCGCGAGGCTGAACGACTGCACGCGCTTGAACCACTCCTCGGTCAGCACCTTGATCTCGGCACGGCCGAGGACATGGCCGATGCAAAGGTGCGGGCCCGTGGAAAAGGTCACGTGCGCCACCTTCTTGCGATCGATGTCGAGCACGTGGGGCTGATCGAACTTGCGATCGTCACGGCTTCCGATGGGCAGCAGGTTCAATACCATGTCGCCTTCGCGGAACGGAACGCCCATGAGGTCGATGTCCTTGACCACAAGGCGCGGCGTATTGACCACGCCGAACATGCGCACCGCCTCGTCGGCGAAAGCACCCGAGAGACCTTCTGCGTCGGCCATAAGTCGGGCCTGCAGATCGGGCATCTGTGCAAGTTGCTGATAGGCAAAGCCGGTCACGTTGGTGACCGTGTCCATGCCGCCGAGGAACAGCACGAAGCTCATCGCCAGGATTTCGTCCTCGCTCATCGTGCGCCCGCCACCCATGTCTGCCTGGATGAAATGGCTCATGAGCTTGTCGTCCGGCGTACTGCGCTTCTCGTCTATCAACGCCTTCATGACGCCCAGAATCTGGCCGCTCAGAGCCTCTATCTGCGCGGCATCGTTCTGGTTCTCAAAGAACCGCTCGGCAAGATCACGGAACTCATGCAGGCGCGAAAGATCCATGCCCATCAGTTCCATGAAAACGCTGACGGGGAAAACCTTGGCGACATCGGCCATGAAGTCGAACGTGCCCTTCTGCAGGGCCGCGTCGATGATTTCACCAGCCCATGCGCGCAGACGCGGCTCCATCGCCTTTACCGCTACCGGGCCGAACATCGGCGCCATGGCGCGTCGGTACGGCAGATTTTCTGGCGGATCCAGGCTGAGCGGAATGAAGAACGGCGGATTGGGGACGCGTGGAATCTGCATCTCGCGCACCGAGAAATGTTCCGGGTCCGTCGCGATGGCAGATATGGCGTCCATGCGCTGGACCATCCAGTGCCCGCCATTCTGCGGGGCCCAAAAGACGTCCGGCGCATCGGCGATTGCGGCAGAATAGGTCTGGTGAACATCGCTGCCTACGCGCGCGTCCGCATAGATATCGAAATCAAACACGAGATGGGCGGGAACATGCGGCGGGATCACTCGCAGTTGGCTTGGTGCTTTGGTCATGGGTTCCTCGGAGTTCTGCGTTCAACGAACCTTGGGCAGGCGCAGGTGCGCATCTGTGTAGAGTTCGCGAACTGCGGGCTTGGACAGCTTGCCCGTGGCGAGCCGGGGCAGCGGATCGGCGGAAAACGCCACGTAGCGTGGCACTTTGTAGTTGGAGAGGTTGGCGTCGCAGTGAGCGATGAGCGCAGCAACATCGACTTCTGCGTCGCCGTGATAGACGACGAGCGGAGTTTCGCCGAACTTGGGGTCCGGCGCTGCAATGGCCAATGCCTCGCGTATGCCGGGAAATTCGCAGACCACGCGCTCCACTTCGGCGGCGGAGATATTCAGCCCACCGGAAATGATGAGGTCCTTCAAACGATCAACGAAGGTCAGCAGTCCGTTCTCGTCGAGTACGCCGATATCGCCGGACCAAAGCCAGCCGTCTCGCAGGGCCCTCGCCGTCTCTTCGGGATTGCGCCAGTAGCCGATCATCATGCCGGGCGAGCGCATCAGGATCTCGCCCTGTTCGCCTGGCGCGCAGTCGCTGCCATCGGGGCGGACCACGCGAATGTCGATGAATGCACCGCCCCAACCGCACTTTTCCGGCATGTCTATGGCAAGATGTGCAGGCATGATCGTGGCGTTGCCGCCAACTTCGGTCTGGCCGTAGATCTGGCGGATCACGATGCCCTTGGCCCGGTAGGTTTCCAGCAATTGCCGGCTCACCCGTGCGCCGCCTGCGGTGACGAGCTTCAGCGACGAAAGATCTGCATTCGCGAATTCGGGCCGCGCCGCGATGAACTCGAAGAACGCGGGCACGGCGGCGAAACAGGTGATACGTTCGCGCTGGATCAGATCAAGCGCGCGCGCCGGATCGAATTGCGGCTCCATGTAGAGCGTGCACCCGGCGATCGTGTAGTGCACCAGCTGGACGAATCCCGCAGAGGTATTGAGCGGGGCCATCGTGATGACTTTGGACCCGGCCGGCGCGGATGGCTCTTCGATCGACCAGTTGGCGGCATAGGCGGTCATCGTCCGGTTGGTGAAGACAACCCCCTTCGGCTTGGCCGTGGAGCCCGAGGTGGCGATGATGACGACGGGCCAATCGGGTTCGGGATCGTAGGCAGCCGTCGCGCGACGCCCTTCGCGCAGGCCCTCGACCATCGACATGTCGCGCGGGGAGACCCCCGCCTCGCGCAAAGCGGCAACCTGATCCGGCCCGGCGAAGACAAGACGCGGTTCGGTCGTTTCCAGCAACTCGGCGATCTCGCGCGGTTTGTAGCGGAAATTGATAGGGCTCACGATCGCACCGGCACGAATCGTGCCGAAGATCAGGGCAACATAGGCAAGGCTGTTGGTGGAGCAGATGGCCACGCGATCGCCAGGCTCGACCCCCGCTCCCACAAGCATCGCCGCCACGCGATCGGACCAGTCCTGTAGCGTACGGTAACTGAGAACTTCGCCGGCAAGCACGACGGCAGGCTGATCCCCCCGCATGCGGGCCCACCATGCGATGGCGCTGGACACTGTCTGCGACATGATCTCCCTTTCCCCGAAGCCGGTCCTCGCCAGCTTTCTCTAGCGTCGGTGCTCACGCTAATGGCGAATAAACCTAATGACAATAGATTTTCTAACCGAGCGCTTAAACACCCTTGCACAAAGCGCTCGGTGGTGGCAACCTATTGCCATTAGATAGACCGTCGCCAAAGCGGTCATCGAGGTGAGAGGATCGAGTGGAAAGCTTTGACTACGTCATTGCAGGAGCCGGAGCAGCAGGATGCGTGCTGGCAAACCGCTTGTCTGCCGATCTGCGAATCCGGGTCTGCCTGATCGAAGCCGGCCCGCGCGACACTCACCCTTTTATCGCCATGCCAAAGGGCCTCGCCAAAGTCATGGCTGACCCGAAGCACTTGTGGGCCTACGCCAGCCAGCCGGACGCGTGCACCGGCGGTGAGTCCGAAACCTGGGTGCGCGGGCGGGTGCTTGGCGGATCGAGTTCGATCAACGGCATGATGTACGTGCGCGGGCAGCCTGCAGACTTCGACGCCCTCGCAGAGCTGACGAGCAGCGACTGGAGCTGGGCCGAAATCGGACCCGCCTATGCTGCCCTGGAGAATCACGAACTGGGCCCGGGCGAGATGCGCGGCAATAGCGGTCCGCTGCGTGTCTCCATGCCAACCATCCGCGATGCATTGTCCGAAGCGCAGATCGCTGCTGGTGAGGCAATCGGCCTTCCGCGCAAGGTAGACGTCAACTGTCCGGACAACGGCGATGGCATCGGCCTGACGCCGCGCACCATCTACAAGGGCAAGCGGCAAAGTGCGGCAACTGCATTTCTCCGCCCGGCTGAAAGTCGTCCAAATCTGACCGTACTGACCGACGCCACTGTCGATCGCGTGATTTTCGACGGCGCGCGCGCGCGAGGGGTCGAGATCATGCAAAGCGGCCTGCGCAGCATCGTGCCTTGCCACGGCGAGGTGATCCTGTGCGGGGGCGCGATGGCGAGCCCGGCGATCCTTGAGCGATCAGGGATAGGACGACCCGAGGTGTTGGCCGAAATCGGCGTGCCGCTGGTGTACGCTAGCCCGGAAGTGGGCGAGAACCTGATCGAGCACCGGGGCCTGATCTTGCAGTGGAAGCTGCGCAAGGACGTGTCGCAGAACAAGCAATTCAAAGGCTGGCGCCTGCTGCGCTCGGTCCTGCAATATTACCTGACGCGTACCGGCCCGATGTCGTCGGCTGCATATGAACTTGGTGCCTGGTTCCGCACCATGCCGGGCCTCAACCGGCCTGACGCGCAAATGCTGATTGCTCCGTTCTCGTTTGATTTTGCCAAGAGCCGGCAGGACGTGGAACGCTTTCCCGGAATGCACGTGGTCGTCTATCCCCTGCGTCCCACATCGCGCGGATCAATCCACGCGACGACAGCCGATCCCGATACGGCTGCAACTTTTCAGCCCAATTACCGCGCCAACGGGGCAGACCGGAGCGCGATGGTCAACGCCGTACGCATGGTCCGGCGCTGGGCCGAACAGCCCTCGCTTGCAGAACTGATCGAGGAAGAGACGATGCCCGGCCCGGCGTTTGCCAGCGATGCCGATATCCTCGCGGCTTACGACCGCTTCGGCACTTGTGGATACCACGCCGTGGGATCGTGCCGGATGGGCAAGGACCCGGCGTCGGTAGTCGATCCGGCAACGCGCGTCCGCGGGGTCGAGGCGCTGAGGATCGTCGATACCTCGATCATGCCGATCATCCCGGCGGGCAACACCCAGGGGCCGACAATGGCCATGGCGTGGCGCGCAGCCGATCTGATCCTTCAAGACCGACTGGCTCGCGCAGCCTGAACACGAGGCATCAACCCGAAGGTACCAACCACGCCCTAAAATCTACTTTTGTTAGTTTTCAATCAGCGATTGCCCGATGAGGCCATCATCAAGAACACTGGGGAGGAATTGAGATGAAATACGGAAATGCACTGCTTGCCCTGAAGCTTGGAACGGCCATGGGTTCAACGCTCATGCTGGTTCATGCAGTTCCAGCGCTTGCAGCTGATGAACCGCAACCCGCAGCCAGTGCTGCTGCAGAAGCGGACGCAGCCACGACCGATGAGATCGTCGTGAGCGCGCGTCGCCGCGCCGAACGCCTGATCGACGCGCCCGTGGCGATCACTGCCGTGACCGGCGACACGCTGAGCCAGTATCAGGCTACCCGCGTTTCGGACATCGCAACGCTGGTGCCTTCGCTGATCGCGGGGAAAGCCGCCTCGGGTTCCTCGGCCAGCGTGTTCCTGCGCGGCGTCGGCTCGACCGCGTTGAGCGCCGGGTTCGACCAGTCGGTCTCGTTCGTGATCGACAACATCGCCATGAGCCGCGGCCGCGAGATCAGCCTGCCGCAATTCGACATCAAGGGCGTGGAAGTGCTCAAGGGACCGCAGGCCCTGTTCTTTGGCAAGAACACGACCGGCGGCCTGATCAGCGTGACCAGCAACGGTCCGACCAACGAATTCCATGCAGGGATCAAGGGCGGTTACGGGTTCAAGGCGCGCGAGCGCTATGTGGAGGCCTTCGTATCCGGGCCTGTTTCCGACACCGTTCGCGCCCGCCTGGCCGGTCGCTATTCCAAAAGCGACGGTGCCTTCGTGAACACGGCTGCGGCCAGCTACACCAACTACATCCCGGGCCAGTTCCGCACGCGCAATTCTGATCGGCGCGGTTTTGCAGAAAGCTATGGCCTGCGAGGCACTGTCGATGCGCAGGTCTCCGACGGTTTCAAGATCGAACTCAAGGCGGGTCTCAGCAGCGTGGTCGATGGCGGGCCCACGGACACGCTGGAGCGCATCTGCGGCGGCGGGCGGACAACACCCCTGCCCTCCACGCTCGCTCCAGGCGCAGTCTTCCCGACCAGCCCCAACACAGATTGCCGCATCGACGGACGCGCCGACAGCTCTGCCATCCCGGTTCAGGTGGCAACAACCGGCTATCGCTTTGCCCGTGACGGCAAGCTCTATGCAGACTTCAAGTCGCAGTTCGTGGCCCTCACCGGGACCATCGAAAGCGATCCTTTTGATGTCACCTCGGTCAGCGGCTACTATCACTTCAGGCAGACCGACCTGAACAACGTGAGCGGCGAGTCCTACCCCGCCGGATTCTCGCAGTATGCCGACTTCGAGCAGTTCTCGGAGGAGTTGCGCTTCCAGTCAAAGTTTGACGGTCCGTTCAACATCCTGTTCGGCGCGTTCTACGCCCACGGAAAGTTCGTCTTCAATACCGATGCCTACATCGCGCCGCTGCCGCTCGATCCGATCAACAACACCTACACCACCTTCAAGCGCGACAATGGCTTTACCACCGACTCGCTCTCGTTCTTTGCCGAAGGAACGCTGAACCTCTCGCAGCAGCTCGAACTTTCGGGCGGGGCACGTTACAGCAAGGAAAGCCGCAAGAGCTACCAGCGCTCCTTGCCTGCGCACATCGGGTTCGCCGCAGCCTTCCCAGGAGGAATTGCCCTCAACGACAAGTATGACGAAGGTAACCTCTCGCCGCAGGTTACCCTGCGCTACAAGCCCTCCACCGACCTGACGCTCTATGCCGCCTACAAGCAGGGCTTCAAGGCGGGGGGCTTCAACATCTCGCAGGTCCTGACGCCGGTTTCGAATGTCGCGGCAGGCCGCTACAAGTCTGAAACTGCTGAAGGCGCCGAAATCGGTCTGCGCGCCCTGCTGCTCGATCGTCGCCTGAGCTTCAATCTGACGGCCTATCGCTATGACTATTCTGACCTGCAGGTGCAGTTCTTCGATCCGACCACCGTATCGCTGACAGCGGGCAATGCAGGCAAGCTGCGCACGCAGGGCGTCGAGGCCGATCTCAACTTGCGCGTTCCGGGCATCGATGGGCTGAGCCTGCGCGGTGCAGCGGCCTACAACGATGCAAAATATCGTGACTTCATCGGTCAGTGCTATCCCGGCCAGACCATTGCCAACGGGTGCAACCTGCTACCTGCAGGCGGCGTATTCAATGGCCAGAACTACAGTGGCCGTACTCCGCCGAAGGCCCCGCACTTTGCCGGACGGGCTGGCTTCACTTACGAAGCACCGATCGGCGAGACGATGTCACTGCGGATGAATGGCGACGTCAGCTATACCTCGAAGTACAACTTCACCGACGCGCTTCGTCCCGACGCCTTCCAGAAGGGTTTTGCCAAGGTCGACGCCTCGGTGAGCTTGTCGGGCAAGGACGATCTCTGGACTGTCTCGGTGATCGGCCGGAACCTGACCAACCGTCTTGTCGTCACTGCTGCGAACGACATTCCGTTCGTGGGCGGCACCGGCACAGGGACGACGAGCGGCACTTTGGCCGACATGTCGGCGTTCGTTGACAACCCGCGGGAAATCTTCGTGGAAGTTGGCTTCAAGTTCTGACCTGCCGCAAATCAACAAGGGCGCGCCAGGCGGCGCGCCCTTCGTTGTTCGGCAGATCAGCCCTTGCCGTAACGTACCCGCAAGCCATCGAGAATGACCTGCAGGGCTTCTGTGAAGATCTCCTCGTCACTGCCTGGCGCCACTTTCAACGCCTGCGCCAGAAACGGGTAGGTCTCGGGATCGGGCGTAGGCGTTGCCGGCGTGTGCAAGCTCGCAGCGGCTGCCGCAAAGATCGTGTAGCCAAACGTGAACCGCTCGATCGCTTCCAGCACCACGATATGGTGCTCCGGCTTGTACGGACAGCTTGCCAGCGTGCGCTCATAGGCCGGCTGCACCACCGCGCGCGGGAAGAACCGCAGGGCAATGGGGGCGGCATTAGGATGGCGCATGGTGACCCGATAGGTTGCCAACGCAAGTTCCTTGGTACGCGCCTCCCAGTCGTCGGACCAGGTGTCCCGCTCACTGGAAATCTTCTTGAGCAGCAACCGCGAGACTTTGACGAGCAACTCTTCCTTGTCGCGGAAGTGATAGTAGAGCGAGGGGGCACGCACACCCAACTTCTGCGCCACCGCCTGCAGGCTGAGGGCGTCGAGGCCTTTTTCGTCAACGATGGTCAGCGCCGCCTCTGCCGCTGCATCACGTGTGATCAGAGGCGAAGCCGGGCGTCCAGCGCGATTGGACTGCGCAGGAGAAGCCTTTTCAGTCGAGCGCGATTTGCCGCGTATCGAGACCTTCCGGGATCGAGGCGTGTTTTGTTTCATCGTTGCCATGATGCCCCCCTTGGGCAGCCCCTGTCCAGAACGCAAGATGCAGTCATCGCCTTCAGTGGTCCAGGCCAGCAAAGGTGCCTCCCGGCAACCACGCGAATTTCCTACATTCAGATTCCCGACCGCGCTTGTGAATCTATGATACATAGATAAAGTGATGGATTATGTTGGGAAGAGTCTATGACTGCTAGCACAAGCATTACGCGGGTCCCCGGAGCGGACGGCGATCATGTTACCTACTGCCGTATCTGCGAGGCTCTGTGCGGCATGATCGCGCGGGTCGAAGGCGGCAAGATCGTCAAGATCCTGCCCGATCGTGCCAATCCGCACAGCAGGGGCCACATCTGTGTGAAGGGCCCGGCCTTGGCAGACGTGGCCTATGATTCCGATCGCGTGACAGTGCCGCTGAAGCGCGTCGGTGGGCCGGGTGAGTTTACTGCAGTCAGCTGGGACGAAGCGCTAGACGAAATCGCCGAGCGCCTTTCGGCCTCAATCGAAAGTCATGGTACCAACAGCTTCGCCGTCAATGCCGGAAATCCGCCGAGCATGGGGTGGCCAAGTTCGCTTGCCGCGCCATTCTTCCAAACCGCGATGGAAGCAAGCCGGATGTACTCCCCCGCGTCAGAAGATATCAGTTCGGTCGTTCTCGCCACCGAACTCATGTTCGGCACTCACGCATTCCTGTTTCCCGATCTTGCCGAATGCGACCACCTTTTGATCTTCGGTTCCAACCCGCTCGTAAGTCACGGATCGCTGGTAATTGCGCCCCGCTTCAAGGAGGATCTTGACCAGATAGCAAAGCGGGGCCGGGTGCTGGTGATTGACCCGCGCCACACTGAAACCGCGCGCAAGCATGAACACGTTCCGATGATCCCGGGCGGTGATGTCTGGCTAATCGGGGCCATGCTCAACACGTTGATTGACGAGAACCTCATCGACAGTTCGTTCATCGCAGCGCACGCAAGCGGAATGAACGAACTGGCCGCAGCCATGGACTGGCTCACGCCCGAAGTTGCTGCGGCACGGTGTGGCATCGCGGCGGAGACGATCCGGACGATGGCACGCGACTTTGCCACCGCCCCGCGTGCTGCAGCGATGGGTCGGATCGGCATCTGCCGCGGAGAATTCGCCACTCTGACGAACCTCTTCTTGCACATGTTGAACGTGATCGCTGGCAAGTTCCATCGTCCGGGCGGCTATGGTTGGGGCCATGGCGGCACGGCCAGCGACACCCAGTATCGCGGCATATCGCCGGGCGCCCGGCATGGGGCAATACCCTCTCGCGTCAGCGGCTTGCCCAGTGTCTGGGGCGCGCAGGCGAGCGTGACCTTTCTCGAGGAAATGCTTACTCCGGGCGAAGGGCAGATAAGGTCGCTGCTCGTTGTCGGGGCAAATCCAGTTATGTCCATGCCTGGCGGCCCCGACCTACCCAAGGGCTTCGCGCAACTTGACCTGATGGTCGCGCTGGACCTGTACGTCACCGAGACCACTCGCCACGCAGACTTCGTTTTGCCAGTAACGACTGCTCTTGAGCGCGAGGACATCAATCTGTTCTTCATGAACCATATGGTCAGGCCGTTTGCTCAGCACGTTGATGCTGTCATTCCTCCCGTCGGCGAAGCGCGAATGGAATTCGACATCCTGCGAGATCTGGCGAGGCGGATGGGCCGCGCCGATCCGTTTGATCAGGCATCTCCGTTCGAAATGGCTGATGCGGCATTACGTACTGGGGTCGAAGGACAGCATGGTCTATCCCTCGCTCGTCTGCGCGATGCTCCGCATGGCCTACTGATCGAGAGGAGCCGTTGGGATTTCGATTTCACCAAGCGCGTTGGACATGTCGACGGAAAAATTCATCTCTGGAACTCGTCGATCGCAACCGAGATTGCACGGCTTCGCCATACGCCTTTCCCGGATAAGGCGCAGCTTCGACTGATTAATCTGCGCAAGCTGCGTTCGATCAATTCATGGATGCATAATGTCGACGGGCTGGTCCGAAACGATCGGGCAGTTCTTCTGATGCACCCCGAAGACGCTGTGAAACGCGGCATCGAGGATGGTGGCGAGGCTGAGCTTTCGACTTCCCAGGGCCGTATAGTGGTCGACGTGGAGATCTCCAACGATCTCCTGCCGGGCGTGGTCGCGTATCCCCATGGCTGGGGACACGACGGACGGTGGCAAAGGGCCCGAACAGCTGGAGGTGCGAACTTGAATTCGATCGTACCTGCTGGACCGAAAAGTGCTGAAGAAATCTCTGGTATGAGCAATCTCGAAGGCTTTAAGGTTGAAGTACGTGCTCTGATTGGACAATGAAACTGCGGTTTAAATCAAGTCTGAGCAACCGATCGGCAGTCTGGCCAGCCTTACTCGCCGCCTTTTCCTGCTTGAGCGCATATACCAGATCGACCTTCACCAACGTGCGCCTACCGATCTTGATCGTCTCTACGTCGCCCGAGGCGATCAACTCGTAGAGCTTCGACCGGCCGATCCCGGTCATCCGCACGGCATCAGGGATCCGGACCGTGAGCGGCTCTGCGCCGTTGCTGCTGGTTGCCTTGGGGCTACAATCGAACGGAAGCGCGAACCTTGTGACGCGCCCAATGTTTCGAAGCCCAGCATCAGAATTAGCTCGCAACCTCGTCTTAAGGGCCGACTGCCAAATTCGACGAGAGGCGAAGGGGAAAAACCACGTCAAACGCGGCGACGCGCTTGCGGTCGAATGCCTTGAAGTGGGACAAGTACGAACCCGGTGGCGCGGGAGTGGCGCTTGTTTTGAGGCTTGGCAAGTGATCGGCGGCCTGAGCCTAAGTTGAGGTCTGGGCCAAGTAGGCAGACGATTTCGGCTCCTTTCAACCAAGGAGTCGTATGATGGCCGATGTTCAACTTGATGCCCCAGCCAGTTCCCTGCGTCAGCGCATGATCGAAGACATGAACATGCGCCGGTTCACGCGGAAGACCCAGTTCGATTACGTGCGGCATGTCGCGAGGTTCGCCACATATCTTGGGCGCCCTCCCGATACTGCAACCGTAGAAGATCTCCGGCAATTCCAGGTCGAACAGCGCGAGGCGGGCATTGGTATCCCGACCATGAACAGTATCGTTTCTGCGCTGCGTTTCTTTTTCACTCACACCATCGATCGCCCGGATCTGTCCCGCAAGCTCTAGCCGTGCGCAAGGCGTTCTTGCGGCATCTCTCGCCGATCCGGAAAAAGCGCTGGGTAGTCTATGCCAAGCCACCCTTCGCCGGGCCACAGGCAGTGCTGGCCTATCTCTCGCGTTACACGCACCGCGTTGCCATCTCAAACCAGCGGCTCATCGGCTTCGACGAGGCCGGTGTAACGTTCCGCTACAAGGACTACCGCCGCGATGGTGCTGAACGCCAGCAAGTCATGACGCTGGCGACGGACGAGTTCATCCGCCGCTTCCTGATCCACGTCCTGCCGCGTGGCTTCCACCGCATCCGGCATTACGGCTTGCTTGCCAGTTCAACACACAAGGAGGCCATGGCGCTCGCCCGTAGGTTGCTGGGCGTTGCCGTGCCGGCCGTGGAACCCGAACCGGAAGAACCGCCCGACCATCGTCCGCCATGCCCATGTTGTGGCGGGCACATGACCATCAACGAAAACTTCGCACGCTGGAGCCAACCGCGTGCACCGCCGCAGCCCGCACCGCCGACCCGGGAGAACACGCCATGATCCGGCATGGCCTGCTTATCATCCATCCTGCCAAGCAGCGTGGCAGGAAACCAGAGCGTCTGCGCTCAACGGCAATCATACTCCTGCAGTTCGTCAGAAAGGCAGCAAAAAGCACCGGCCAAGCTGCGTACTCCGGACAAACGGTCCGCCATTTGGTCGCTATGCGGCGTACACCACCGACGGTCGCGAAATCCAGCGCAACGGCACCAACCCGAAATTCCCATAGCTAATCGCCGATCCCCACGCGGGTCGTACTTGTAAGACTTTCGTACGCCTGCCGGCGCCCGAAACCCTTCGACTTAGCCGTCATTCACAGCAGACGTGGCAAAGGCCGCTTTCAGACAAAAAGTTGTCGTCCGTCAGCAAATGTGGGGTGAACGCCATTAGTCGGATGCTGCGGATTGCCCGGTTTTGCCACTCCAATACGGAAAACATCAATTTGGAGTAGCTAGAAAAGTCTGCAAACCCATCGTGATATTGCCCTTTCATATGCGGCCGGAGATTTATGATCTGAAGACCGTTTCTCATGTTTCACGGCGTGCTCTGACCGCTGCGGTCCATTGCCCCGCCATCAAGCCCCCGTGGCCAAAAATCGCTTCAACCGGATCGCCAGTAGCGATCGCACTAACAAGCTCGCAGCTGAATGGATCATCGACCGTTCCGTTTGCATCGGTGAGGTGGTGAATCCATGCCGCGATACCGTCCAGTATCGCGGGGCAATGCCTACCTTGCGCGGCGTTTTCGGCGAGAGTTTCGAGCCAGCGCTGGGGGATTTTCTGGGAGCCGTCCATAGCGATCTGGCTGAGGCGGTGGTTGAGCGCGGGGTTGGCGAAGCGGGCGATGAGCGCGTCGGCATAAGCGGCAAGGTTCTGGTTTGGCGCAGGGGTGATGGTGGGCGCGGCGTCGTGGCGCATCAGCGTTTCGGCCAGATGGTGCAGGGTGGGATCGGCCACGGCTTCGTGGACGTAGGTGTAACCCGCCTTGAGGCCGCAATAGGCCAGCAGTGAATGCGCGCCGTTGAGCATGCGCAGCTTGGCGGTTTCGTATGGGGCGACGTCCGTCACCAGTTGCGCGCCGACGGCTTCCCAGCGGGGGCGGGGGCCTGCGAACTTGTCCTCGATCACCCACTGGCTGAACGGTTCGGTGACGACGCAGGCTTCATCTTGCAGGCCGAGCGCTTCAGCCACCATTACGCGGTCTTCGTCGGTGGTGGCGGGAACGATGCGGTCGATCATGGTCGATGGGCAGGTGCAGTGGGCCTCGAACCACGCGACCAGATCGGGTTCGTGGCGGGCGAGGTATTGCAGCATCAGGCGCTCTAGCTTGGCACCGTTGTCGGCAAGGTTGTCGCATGGCAGCAAAGTTACGCCGGGAAGGCCTGCATTGCGGCGACGGAGCAGGCCCTGCGTGACGAAGTAGTAGAAGCTGAGGGAATGCGCCTGTTCGAAATCGAGATCGCCGCTGGCGGTGCGGCAATAGCCCTTTTCGGTGACAGTGAGGCTGACGATGTGGGTGGCGGGTGCGGCCACGGCGGCGATGACGGCGTCCGGCTCCTCGCTGGCAACGAGGGCATTGCGGACCGCGCCGACGATGCGCAGCGTAGAGCCTTCGCCCGATTGCTCGGCCACGGTGTAGAGGCCCCCTTGGGGGTTCATCTGCCGCGCCACGCCGGGGGAGCGGAGCGAAACGCCGGTGATGGCCCAACCGCGGTCGCCAAGGTTCATCGCAGCATCGGTATACCACGCCTGATGTGCGCGGTGGAAAGCGCCGATGCCGAAATGGACGATGCCCACGGCTTGGGCGTCACGGTCATAGAGCGGACGCGCGACCGTTGCAGGCAGGTTGGCCAGCGCTGCTGCGGAAAGCCTCACAGCTTGTAGGCCTTCTTGGCGAGGTTGTAGGACAGGTCTTGCGCCAGTTCGGCCGCTTCCCAATCCTCGATGCGGTGCTCGATCACCAGTTCGGCAAGGAAACCGCAGTCGATGCGGCGCGCAACGTCGTGGCGCGCGGGGATCGACAGGAACGCGCGGGTATCGTCGTTGAAGCCGACCGTGTTGTAGAACCCCGCCGTCTCGGTGGTCATCCTGCGGAAGCGCTTCATGCCTTCGGGGCTATCGTGGAACCACCATGCCGGGCCGAGCTTGAGGCAAGGATAGTGGCCTGCGAGCGGCGCGAGTTCGCGGGCATAGGCGCTCTCGTCCAGTGTGAACAGGATGATCGAGAGGTCACGCTCGTTGCCGAATTTGTCGAGCAGGGGCTTCAATGCATGAACGAAATCGGTGCGGGTGGGGATGTCCGCGCCCTTGTCACGCCCGAAGTTTTCAAACACCGCAGAATTGTGGTTGCGGAACGATCCGGGGTGGATTTGCATGACGAGCCCGTCGTCGATGCTCATGCCTGCCATCTCGGTCAGCATCTGGGCGCGAAACAGTTCGGCGTCAGCGGCAGAGCAACCGCCTGCGATGACGCGGGTGAACAGCGCTGCGGCTTCTGCTGCGGAGAGGTTGGCGGTGGCAGCGGTCGGGTGGCCATGATCGGTGCTGGTCGCGCCCATGCTTTTGAAAAAAGCGCGGCGGGTGCGGTGCGCGGCGAGGTAACCGTTCCATGTGAGACAATCCTCGCCGGTCAGTTCGGTCAGCGTATCGAGATTGGCGCGGAAGCCTTCAAATTCAGGATCGACCACCGGATCGGGACGATAGGCGGTGATGACGCGGCCCTTCCAGCCTGAGGCGCCGATGGCGGCGTGATGCTCCAGCGTGTCAACGGGGCTTTCAGTGGTGGCCAGCACTTCAAGATTGTAGCGCTCGAACAGGGCGCGCGGGCGGAAGGTGTCCGAAGCCAACATCTCGGTGATCGTGTCGAAATAGAGGTCTGACGTTTCTGCGCAAAGCTGCACGCCCATGCCGAACGCCTCGGCAAAGACCCAATCGAGCCACATGCGCGAGGGCGTGCCGCGGAACAGCCAGTAGCGCTCCGCAAACAACCGCCACGCCGCGCGCGGATCGACAGTCTTGTTGCGCACACCCAAGTCTTCCATCGCCACGCCTTGCGAATAGAGCATACGGAAGACGTAGTGATCGGGCACCAGCAGCAGGTCCGTGGCGTTGCCGAAAGTCTCGTTGCCTGCAAACCAGCGCGGATCGGTGTGGCCGTGCGGGCTGATGATCGGCAGGTCTTTGATCTGCGCATAGAGTTCACGCGCCAACGCACGCACAGATGGTTCGACCGGCAGCAACCGGTCGGGATGAAGATCAAGATTGCGGGGCATCAGTCAGTCTTTCGCGTATTTCTGGCTTGGATAACGGGAGTGTTCAAGCCGTGGCGCGCGCGTATCGTTCGCGGCGGGCCTGCGTTGCCTTGCGCGCTGCGGCAAGTGCCCGTTCTTCGGTGGCAAAAAGCAGGCCTTCGAGCACGGCGGACAGGTGCGCGCGCATCGCGGCGCGGGCCGCATTGGGATCACGCGCGCGCAGGGCGTCAAGCACCGCCGAGTGCTCCTCGACCACCGGCTTGACGTTCGCGTGCCGCGCCTTTTCGTGCAGGAGCGCAGCTTCGGGCGATGATGCGCGCAAGTCCCATAGGCGTTCGATTGCGTTGAACACTGCGACGTTGCGTGTGACCCGCGCGATGGCTAGGTGGAATTCACGGTCAGCACTTTCCGTGCCGTTCGGGTCCTGATTTTCTTCGGCGATGCGCTGTACCAGCACCTCGATTTCCGCAATATCTGCATCAGTCACCTGCGTCGCTGCAAGTGCTGCGGACTCACCTTCAAATAGCAACCGGGCCTCGGTAAGTTCAAAAGCGGTAACGTTGAAGCCCGGGCGATCTTCCTCGCCCGGCAGGCGCTTGACATAGGCACCTGAACCAATGCGCACTTCGACCAACCCCTGCACTTCAAGCGCTATGATCGCCTCACGCACGGTGGGGCGGCTCACTTCATAACGCAGGGCAAGGTCACGCTCGGCCGGAAGGCGCGAACCAACAGGATATCGTCCGCTGGAAAGTTCGGCGAGCAAAGAACGGGCAAGATCCTGATAAAGCCGATCGTTCGATTTTAGGTTAGCTGCAAGCGCCATTCAGGGAAACTTTCTGGTAATACCAATTCGCCGAACTTGACAGACCGAAATGAGGGCGTCAATCGGTCTTACCACATTGTCAAAGTCAGCGCGAGTTACCGATCCATGAAAATCACCGCCGCCCGCGTCATCGTCACGTGCCCGGGCCGCAACTTCGTAACGCTCAAGATCGAAACCGATCAGGGTGTCTACGGTATTGGCGATGGCACACTCAACGGGCGCGAGCTTTCGGTCGTTGCGTATTTGCAGGAACACGTCGTGCCCTGCCTGATCGGTATGGACCCGCGCAGGATCGAGGACATCTGGCAGTACCTCTACAAAGGTGCCTATTGGCGGCGCGGCCCTGTCACGATGCGTGCGATTGCGGCGGTCGACATGGCGCTGTGGGACATCAAGGCCAAGATGGCCGGTATGCCGCTTTACCAGTTGCTTGGCGGGCGCAGCCGCGATGGCATCATGGTCTATGGCCACGCCAACGGCTCGGATATTGCCGAAACGGTCGAGGCGGTCGGGCACTACATCGACATGGGCTACAAGGCGATCCGCGCACAGGCCGGCGTCCCCGGCGTCAAGGACGCCTATGGCGTGGGCCGAGGCAAGCTTTACTACGAACCCGCCGATGCAGCGCTGCCTTCGGTCACCGGCTGGGACACGCGCAAGGCGCTGAACTATGTGCCCAAGCTGTTCGAAGAACTACGCAAGACATATGGCTTCGACCATCATCTGCTGCACGATGGGCACCATCGCTACACCCCGCAGGAAGCAGCCAATCTGGGCAAGATGCTCGAACCCTACCAGTTGTTCTGGCTGGAGGACTGCACCCCTGCCGAAAATCAGGAAGCGTTCAAGCTGGTGCGCCAACATACTGTCACCCCGCTGGCCGTGGGCGAGATCTTCAACACGATCTGGGACGCCCAGGACCTGATCCAGAACCAGCTGATCGACTACATCCGCGCCACCGTGGTCGGCGCAGGCGGCCTGACGCACCTGCGCCGCATTGCCGATCTTGCCAGCATGTACCAGGTCCGCACCGGCTGCCACGGCGCGACCGACCTGTCGCCGGTAACGATGGGCTGCGCGCTCCACTTCGACACCTGGGTGCCCAACTTCGGCATCCAGGAATACATGCGCCACACCGAAGAAACCGACGCGGTTTTCCCCCATGACTACTGGTTCGACAAGGGCGAACTGTTCATCGGCGAAACCCCGGGTCACGGCGTCGATATCGACGAGGCGCTGGCCGCCAAGTACCCCTACAAACCCGCCTATCTCCCCGTCGCAAGGCTGGAAGACGGCACAATGTGGAACTGGTAGTTTGACTAGAGCCGTTTTCGTCGGTGAGGCGATGCTGGAGCTGTCGCAGGACGGCCCCGGCTGGCATCTTGGCTATGGCGGCGATACACTCAACAGTGCGATCCATCTGGCACGCGCGGGTCTCGAGACAGCCTATCTCACCGCGCTAGGCACCGACCCGTTCAGTGCAGATTTGAAGGCGCGCTGGGCGGCAGAGGGCCTTGATACCAGCCTCGTCCTTACCGATCCTGTACGCAATCCGGGACTCTATGCCATTTCCTGTGATGCGGCGGGTGAGCGCAGTTTCACATATTGGCGCGGCGAAAGCGCAGCGCGGCACATGTTCGATCGCGACGGTATTGATCAGGCACTTGCCCATGCCGCACAGGCCGACATTCTCGGTTTTTCGCTGATTACTATCGCAATTCTGCCGGAAGCGGGCAGGAATGCCCTTTTCGACCTTGCGCGAACGGTGGCCGATCGCGGCAACATGGTGGTTTTCGATGGCAACTACCGCCCGCG
Source organism: Novosphingobium sp. ERN07 (assembly GCF_012641335.1). Taxonomy (GTDB): domain Bacteria; phylum Pseudomonadota; class Alphaproteobacteria; order Sphingomonadales; family Sphingomonadaceae; genus Novosphingobium. The sequence goes on along the minus strand of NZ_JABAID010000023.1, from coordinate 12,029 downwards.
CCTTTGGCCCGATCACGCCGAGGCGCAGCACTGGCGGGACGCCGCTATCGCGGTCGCAACGGTTGGATTACCGACCCTGGACGATGAAAGTGCGCTTTCGGGCCAAACCTCCGCAGATCAAGTCGCTCGTCACTGGACTGATCTTGGCTGCAGGGAAGTGGTGGTGAAGATGGGCGCAGCAGGCGCGCGCACGCCCGATGGAACCTTGCTTGCGCCGCCCAAAGTGCTCAAGCCCGTGGACACATCCGGCGCGGGCGATGCCTTCAACGGCGGTTTTCTTGCCGCGCGTGCAGGGGGCGCATCGATGGCCGAGTCCGTGATGGCAGGGCATCGCTTAGCCGGATGGTGCGTGATGAATCGCGGCGCGATTCCGCTGCCGTTCCAACCCGAAAACAGCGAATAAGGGTCAAGGTTTGTAGGAAACAACCGGCGCGATGTGTTGAAAGGCGCCTTGGGCGTTGCGCTCTCGACGGCCGTTTCCCAAGCTAGTGCCAGGTCGCCTAGTCGTCCGAACATCCTCTGGTTGATCAGCGAGGATAACAATCCTTTTCTGGGTGCCTATGGCGACCAGCAGGCGCGAACGCCCAATCTTGATGCACTGGCCACGCGTGGCATCCGACTCGAGCGGACCTATGCCAACTTCCCCGTATGCGCACCTTCCCGCCACACTTGCCACCTATCCCGATCTGATGCGCCGCGCGGGGTATTACTGCCCGAACACCGACAAGACAGACTATAACTGCGATGTCGATCCTGCAGTCATCTGGGACGAATGCAGTCCCAAGGCGCACTGGCGCAACGGGCCCGAGGGAAAGCCATTTCTGGAAGTGTTCACTAGCCTGACCACGCATGAATCCCGGAAATTCCAGCGCCAGCCCAACGCCGATCAGTTCGGCCCGTTCACGATACCGCAGTATCTGCCCGATACGCCGGAGATTCAGACCGATTTTGCGAACTACTACAGTCTGATCGCCAGGATGGACGCTGAAATGGGCGCGATGCTGGAGGATCTTGCGCGCGCAGGCCTCGCCGATGACACCATCGTGTTCTATTGCTGCGACAACGGCGGATCGCTGCCGCGCAGCAAGCGCTATTGCTATGAGGAAGGCCTGCGAGTCCCGCTGATCGCCTATGTGCCCGCGCGTTGGCAGCATCGTTCGTCTCAAGCGCCGGGTTCGGTGGCGAAAGACCCTGTCAGCCTGATCGATCTTCCCCCCACACTACTCTCGCTGGCCGGAATCCAGCCTCCGGCATCAATGCGTGGGCAGGCGCTCATGGGGCGGCACGCCAAGAGCGCGCCGCGTTACGCCTTTGGCATGCGTAACCGGATGGTTGAGCGCTATGATTTCGTGCGTACGGCAACCGACGGCCAGTATCGCTACATCCGCAACTACATGCCGCATCGCATGCTGGGCATGCGCGTGGATTTCGAATGGATCACCAAGAGATACCAGTCGCTCGAGCGCGAGCATCTGGCCGGACGATTGAACGATGCGCAAGAGCGCTTTTTCAAGCCGAAGGTCTACGAGGAACTCTACGATCTCGCCGGTGATCCAGACCAGATGACCAATCTTGTCGGCCAGACCCGCCATCTTGGCACTTTGCGCCAGTTGCGCCGAGTGCTCGACAAGCACATCGTACAAACCAACGACAACGGCTTCATCCCCGAGGGATCTGACGCCGAAGGATTCGAGAAGACGCGAAACCTGAAGGCATATCCGTTGAAATCGATCATGCTACTGGCGCAATCGGCAGCAAGGGGCGATCGCAAATAGGCAAGCCTGTTCGCGCGGCGATTGTCCGATCCCAACGGCGTTGCCCGCTATTGGGCGGCCACCGGATTGCTTGTCATCGGGGATGAGGCCAGCCGCCATCTGGAGGCCCTGCTTGAAGCCGCGAATACCGACGCTTGGCCATCCGTGCGCGTGGTAGCGGCAGAAGCTGCGTGTCGCCTTGGCAACCAGACCGCGGGTCTTTCAACCCTTGGCCAGATCGCTACCGACACAGCGCTGGCCTTCCCGCCGCGTCTGCAGGCGCTGAATGCTCTGGAAGAACTAGGCCAGACAGCACTCCCGCTGCTTGGACAGCTGCGACCGGTGGCGAAAATTTCCGGAACCTATGCGCCTGCGCAGTCCTTTTCGCCCCCGCGCGCTGGCTGAGCCTCAGGCCGCCGCCTTCCGTTCGCGCAGCAGCATCCATAGCACGACCGCCCCCAGAATATCGAGCGCCGCCAGCGCCACGAACAGCGGGTTGTAGCCGAACGAATCCGCGCTCTGCCCGATCAGCAGGGTGAACAGCATGCCGCCGACCCACGCCGTGGTCCCGGCCATGCCGCTGGCGGTGCCCACGGTCCGTTTGTCGAACACATCTGCGCACAGCGTGATCAGCGCGCCGTTCAGCATCTGGTGGGCAAATCCGCCGACACAGAACAGCGCGATGGCCATGCCCGGCGTGGTGGCAAGGCCGATGCAGGCAGGGCCCACCATGCACATCGCGCCCAACGTCATGGTAATCTTGCGCGAAGACAGCAGCGAACTTCCCCGCGCCATCAACCAAGGCGGCAGAAGTCCTGCGGCAAGGCTGCCGAAATCGGCGGCCAGAAACGGCAGCCACGCCCACAACGCGATGGATTTGAGGTCAAGCTGCCACACCGCGACGAGATAGAGGGGGATAAAGAAGTTGAAGGTCTGCCACGCAGGCTCGGCCAGAAACCGGGGCACGGCAATCGCCCAGAAGGACCGGCTGCGTAAGACATCGCGCTTGGTCGCCGGTTTGCCGGTCGGCTCGCTGGCCATATCGGCCTGAATTATCGCGCGTTCGCTATCGGAAAGGCGCGGATGATCGGCCGGATCGCGGTAGCCGAACCACCACAGTCCGGCCCAGGCAAGGCTGAGCGCGCCGGTTACAATGAACGCTGCCTGCCAGTTCCACGCCAGAATGCAAAACGCCACCAGCGGCGGCGCGATCATGTTGCCAACGCTCGTACCCATCTGGAACAGGCTGGTGGCCAAAGGCCGCTCGCGCGGTGGGAACCACGTTGCCACCGTCTTCGTGCCAGCCGGAATGGCGGCGGCCTCAGTTGCACCTAGCATGGCCCGAAACGCCGCAAGGCTCATCCAGCCGGTGGCAAAGGCGTGGCCCATGTTGCTCAACGCCCAGCCAAGCGCGAACAGAAAGAAGCCCAGCCGCGTGCCGAGCGTATCGAGCATAGATCCTGCCACCGTCTGCATCACGGTATAGGTCGCCTGAAAGGCGAGCACGACCCAGCTGTACTGCTCGGTCGTCATCGCAAATTCGGTCTTCAGCGTGGACGCGGCAACCGACAGCGTTGATCGTGCAAGGTAGTTGAGGATCGTGCCCAAAGTAACGAGCCCGATGATCCACCAGCGCAGTGGCAGCTTCTTCAACATGTTTGTTTTCCGTGGCTTGTCGGGATCAGCGCAGGCGCTCGATCTCGATCATCGAAACGCGCGCATCGCCGGTGCCGCTTGTGAAATCGAGTGCTAGGCCGCCCTTGGCCTTGACCGTGAAGACCTTCGATTCGGCCACCGCGCCTGCTGCCGGGATTGCGGGCTGGAAGCTGCGCAGCACGGCCTTCTTGCCGATCTTCACCTCGAAGACACCGGGCTTTTGCGTCGAAGGTGTCGCAAACCACAACGTTATGCGATAGCGGCCATTTGCCACTGGCACGCGATAGGAGAATGTGCCGGTGCGATAGGACGCGAGCGCCTCGCGCTCCTGCGTTCCGCTGATATCTGCTGGGATCGAAGGCTTGCCATAGTTGGCGACGCTGTCGAGCGAGCCAACGCTTCCGCCTTCGAACCAGTTGTCCGAACCCAGCACCCTATCCTTGCCCTTGCCAGCCACCAGCGTGCCAGCGTCTATTACCATATGGCGGCGTGTATTGGCTGATAAGGTCCATTCGGCACGGTCTTCCACCACCCCACCAGCGTGCGAGCCCCGTGCAACAAGCGCATTGGTGCCTTCATCCAGCGCCACAGCGCTCCACACGCAGATCTTTTGCGGACAATCTTGCTTCACCTCCAGCGAACGCCCGTTGAGCAGAAGTTCGGTGCTGGCGGTGTTGCTGTAGACCTTCACGTCCGTCACCGGGTACGCGCGTTCTGCGTAACGCTTCGACGTGATGTGAACCATCGGCGCCGGGTTCCAGTTGGCCTTGTAGAAGTAGTATGCGTCCTTGCGGGTCTTGTGATCGTAGGCGACCAGGCCCTTGGTGTTGATGTCCTGCGCATCGCCTTCGGTGCGGACCGTCGTGGCGAAATCGAACGAATTCCACAGCCAGGTGGCATAGAGCCAGGGCCGCGCATCGAGCTGCGCCAGTGCGGTTTCGTGAATGTAGCTTTCGTACTCTTCGGGTTGCGCCCACCCGCGTGAATCCACAGGAGCACCTAGCACGTTGTCGGTGTGGATGGTCAGCGCGCCGCCCGCGCCATATTCGGTCACCGCCAACGGCTGTTGAGGCCGCTTGGCGCGCAATCCGTCCAGATGCGGTCCAAGGTCGTTTGCTGCACCGAAATACCAGCCGAAATAGCGGTTTGCACCGCCAAGATCGGCGGCAGGCGCGGTGATCGGAATTTCGATTTCGGACCCGAACAGGCGGCCTTCGCAACACGTCGCAATCGCCGTCGGACGTGAAGGGTCCTCCTTCTTGGCCTGCGTTTGCAATTCGCCCAGCAACGGCAGCGGATCTAGGTCCTTGCCGTCTGCACCGCCAGTCAGGAAGGCAGGCAGCGAGTTGCCGAAGTCCACTTCGTTGGCCAGACCCCAGATCGCCGAAGCGGCATGGTTCTGGTTCTGCCGAATCAATTCGGTCATCTGCGATTTGGCATTGGCCACCAGCGCCGGATCAGGCTCCCGCTTGCCGCCCAGCGTCCACATCGAAACCAGCGGGATCTCGTCCCACACCACGATGCCCGCCCGGTCGGCCAGGTCATGGATATCCTGCCCGTGCTGGTAATGTGTCAGGCGAATGGTATTGGCCCCCATTTCGCGGATCGTGGCGACATCCTCTGCGACGTCAGCCCGGGAAATCGCCCAACCTTTGCCGTCACGATCCTGATGATAGCCGACGCCCTTGAGGCGATAGGGCTGGTTGTTCAGCAAGAAGCCGCGTGTCGCATCGAAAGCCATTGTGCGAATGCCGAAGGGCTGGCGCAGGGCGTCGGTGACTTGTCCGTTGACTTCCAGGATTTGGACCACCAGATCGTACAAGTACGGATCGGCGGTGCCTTGCCACAACTTCGGGTTGGGCACGGTAAGTTTCGCCGTTACTTCGCCGCTCTTGCCCGGGGCGAGAGAGGCGGGCAGGGTTGCACTCGCTGCCTCGCGTCCATCGCGATCGACGAGCGCGATTTTGACCATGGCTTTGGCGGAGCGCACGCCGTCATTGGCAACGCGAACCGTGACCCCGACAACAGCCTCCTTCGCTGTCGCAGAAGCGGTTGTGGCACGGACGCCCGGACCGCCCGCATCGGCAAGGTCGATGTGCAGCGGCGAAGTGGTGACAAGGCGCACGGGACGGTAGAGCCCGCCATGGACGAAGAAATCCCCGGTCAGCGGCAGAACATCTGCCGTAGGGCCGTCGGCCGTGGGCTGGGTGTTGTCAACCCGTACCACCAGTTCGTTGTCCCCGCTGGCACGCATTGCCGCAGTTGCATCGAGCCGGAAGCGTGAGAAGCCGCCGCGGTGTTCGCCAAGATACTTTCCATTGAGCCAAATCTTGGCGACACGGCTTGCCGCATCGAATTCAAGCCAATGCCGCTTGCCCGCGCTGCCAGCAGGCGTGGCAAAGCGCAGGTGATACCAGCCCACGCCTTGCCGCTTGTTCACGCTGGCCTGCGAGTTTGTGCCGCCCAGCTCGTGGTGATAGTATCCCACGCGGTTCCACGTATGCGGTACTGATACGGGTTGCCACGCCACATCGGCAGCTTCTGGCGCAACGCCCTGCGAAACATCGCCTGCAATGAATCTCCATCCGGTATCAAGCGGGGTGACCGCGCGCCCATCTTGTGCACGAACCGGACTGACCCCGCCGGACAGCGCCAAACCGGACGCGGCAAGCAAGATCGCGATTCTGTGCCGATCTGACAATGTGGTGGGCATCTTTGCTTCTCCGGGCGTCATTCAATTTGGTAAGTCCGATTTTTGCAGGAATCCTGGAAATTTTGCAAGGGATGCGCAATTTTTTGGTCAGATAGATTTGCGCGAATTTTGCCTGACATTGAGGCAAAGCATAATTACGGCCATCTGACCTCCATGAGGACAGTGATCCGGCACTCACGAGTCTGAAGACATCGCAACGGGTGAAGGTCGTCGCCCTGCCAAAGCCGCCATGGTAGGTCGAGATCGTGATTGCCGCTCAATTGCCTTGAACGGATCCTTCTGCGAAATTCGAATACAAATCCTTGAAAAAATCCAGCTTTTTTAATTCAGGCCATGGCTTTTGCACGACAGAGTCTGAAAACTCGACAAGGCGCGGCCTTGATTGTGTGAGCTTTGGCCATGCCATTTTCGGCAAGACAGGCATGCCGGTCCGCGCGAATTCCACCAAGGCGCGCACCATCGCCTGGCTCATTTCCCGATCGGCGTCGCTCCAGTTGCGCGTTTGACGAAAGCGGTTGAATGCTTCGAGCGTGCCGAGCCAGAACGGTACTTCGGATGTGTGGTATGCGCCCGCGGTGGCCGGTTCGAGATCCGAGAACTTTACGCCCTCAGCATATGAGTGTGGCCGCGCAAACTCGTAGGAATAGATCGGTGCGCTGCCGTAGGTGCTTTGAAGCGATGCCCAGTTCATCATGCTTACAGCAACCGTCCCATCGCGATCTGCGGCGCGGGCTTGCGTGATGGCTTCTGCATCCGTGTGCGCAGGGTAGAGCAAGAGAAGCCGCTCCGCCTTGCTGCCGAATTGCGCCTTTGCCTTTTCGCGATAGTCGGCAAGGCCACTGACCGCACCCATACCACCAAGAGCCTCGTCACGAGTGAACCCCAAAATCAGCGGAACATCGCTATGCATCTTGCGCACAAACAGTTCGGGGATTGGTGCGGATAGGACACGGCCATCAATCGCCGGGCCGGTGGTGGGACCTCCCGGTACACGCGGCACGACCAGCCGATCGGCCGGCATTGCCCGCAACTGCGCAAGGTCTTGCGCCTTCCATACCGCCATGAGCTTGGTTCCGTCCTGCTCTGCCTTTTGGAGCGACGGAATTCGAATCGGTCCGCCGATCATTGCCCCGCTCATACCGACAGCGCGATGGAACAGGCCCTTTGCCAGTGGGCTGGCCTGAAGCGCCAGTACCGACATTGATCCTGCAGATTGGCCAACGATCGTCACATTGCCGGGATCGCCGCCGAATTTTTCGATGTTGCGCTGAACCCAGCGGAGTGCCGCGATCTGATCGAGCAAGCCATAGTTTCCAGAGCTGCCGTCAGACGATTCAGCACTCAATTCAGGCAGGGCAAGAAACCCCAGTGGACCGAGGCGATAGTTGAAATTGACGAAAACTGCGCCTTGGCTGGCAACGCCTTCCCCTTCATAGATTCCTGTGCTGCCCGAACCGACAAAAAACGCACCACCGTGGATGAACACGACGACAGGCGCGTTCTTGCGTTTCGCAAGCGTCCATACGTTCAGGTAAAGGCAATCCTCGGAAATGGTCTCCGCACCGGAATACTGGTTGGCGTTGCTGTTGCGCAGCGGCTGGATGCACTGCGGGGCGAACGTATCCGCAGGACGCAAGCCATCCCATGAAGCTGGCGGCACGGGCTCGCGCCAGCGCAACTCATGAACTGGGGCGGCGGCATAAGGGATGCCAAGATAGGCCTCTACGCCCGATTGCAGGGCCGTCCCCTCAATCAAGCCGCTTTCAATCAGTATCTGATGTTGCGCACCACCGGCCTGCGCAACTGCTGGCGAAAGGGATGCGGCAAATGCAATAAGCACTGCAAAAAACACGCCAGCCAGCTTTGCAATTTCCATTCTGCTATTCCCATCGCCTCTGCACCTCGTCTTTCGGAGTTGCTCTGCCCATTGGCCACTAGCGATGTTTTGGCCTTACCACAACAAGGAGTGGGAAGGTCATCAGCGTTTCTCGACAACCATCCAATTGAGAATGCGCGGGGAAATGTCTGGAGTAGACGACATCACTAGCGCAGAATGTGCGGTCTATACCACATACCGCTCTACACGCGTCGGCGCCCAAGCCACAAACTTGTACAAAATTCGGTAAGATGAATTTTCCGGTTGAACGCTGAACTCGGTTGTGCAATTGGCCTGTCCAAAGCGGTAAAATAGGGAGGTTCCTGATGCTTACGAAATCGCGTACGATTGTTGGCTTGTCGGCTTTGGCGTTTGCCCAGGCAGCGTATGCTCAGGAGGCGCCCGAAGCCGGTCTCGAAGAAATCGTCGTCACTGCGCAGAAGCGTGAACAGAACCTGCAGCAGGTTCCGGTCTCGGTCACGGCGTTGTCAGCAGATGCCATTATCAACAAGGGCATCACCCAGTTTGAAAATCTGGCGCAGGTCGCCCCCGGCCTTACCATCACGCAGGGCACGCAGCGCACTGGCAACAGCATCAACGTGCGCGGCATCGGCACCTCTGTGTTCAGCATTGGCGTTGAGCCTGCCGTTTCGGTCGTCGTCGATGATGTGCCGATCCTCAACCAAGGGCAGGCTTTTGCCACTCTCACTGACATTGAGCGCATCGAAGTGCTGCGCGGCCCGCAGGGCACCCTGTTCGGCAAGAACGCGTCGGCGGGCGTCGTAAACATTGTCACGCGCGCCCCGACTGAAGAGTTGTCGGGTCGAATTGCCGCCTCGGCAACAACGGACGAAGAATACCGCGTCGAAGCAGGCATTTCCGGACCGCTGGGCCAAAACGTCGGCTTCCGCATCAACGGCTTCTACAGTGACTTCCGCGGTTATGTGAAGAATCTCGCCACCGGCAATTATCTTGGCGCGGATGAGAGCTGGGGGATTCGTGGCAAGCTTGTCGCCGATCTTTCTGACGCTGTGAAAATCACGATCTCGGCCGAACATTCCGAGACCGAAGGCAACTCGACGCCGCGCACGGTCCGCACGTTTCCGGCTGGTGGCACCGTTTTCGGTGCATCGATCGCGACCAACTTTGCCGGCGTTCGCGTTGGGCCGGACAACTATGTCCTGAACCAGAACTACGATGGCATCGCCAAGGGCCAGTCGACCAACGTCAGTGGCCGGATCAGCATTGACCTTGGCAGTGTCGACCTGATTTCCGTGACCAGCTTCCAGAAGTGGGGCCTCGACACGCAGGACGATACCGACCAGATCAACCTTCCCGTTTTCGGCGTGCCGACAGGGCTTGTCCAGACGAGCCCCTACGACACAAAGTATTTTACACAGGAACTGCGCCTGGTTTCGACGGCACCTGGTCCATTCCAGTATATCCTTGGTGCATTCTATGCCGACGGAAAGACCGACCGTTCATTCGACCGCGGTCCCTCTGGTCCGCTGCTTGCCCGGTGGGTAGCCGACTCTGGGACTCAGACGCTGGCTGCGTTTGCGCAAGGCACTTACGATCTGGCCGAAACGACGCATCTGGATGCTGGCATCCGCTACAACCATGAGAAGATCGACGTTTCGTTCCTGCGGCTTAACCCAGCGGCAGTCCCGCCCGCGAACAACGCCGCCTGCCTGAGTACCTGCACCGGCAACGCCTCCGATGATGCCGTCACCGGAAAGATTTCGCTGCGTCAGGATGTGGCAGATCGGGTGATGGTCTATGCCTCGTTCGCAACCGGCTACAAGGGGCAAGGCTATGACGTGTCCTCAGGCTTCACACCGTTTCGCGCTGCCAATCCGGTAAAAGCGGAAACGTCGCGAGCATATGAAATCGGTCTGAAGAGTCGCTTCCTCGACAACAAGGTGCAGTTCAACATCACCGGTTTCTGGACAGACTACAACAACTTCCAGTCGCAATCGGCAGTGGTACAACCTGATGGATCGATCCAGTTCCAGATCGACAACGTGGGCAAGCTGCGTTCGCGCGGTATTGAGTTCGAATTGCAGACCAAGCCCACCCGCGCCCTTTCGTTTGATGTTTCCGGTACCTTCCTTGATGCGAAGGTAACCGAATTCCCGTTTGCCAACTGTTATACCGGGCAAACGGCCGGTCAGGGATGCTTTGATATCGACGGCGCAGGCCCAAGCACTGCGCAGGCGCAGAATCTCGCAGGCAAGCGGCTGTCCAATGCTCCGAGGTTCATGTTCACGGCTTCGACAATGTACGACATCTTCATGGAATCGATGCCTTTCGACGCCTTTGTAACGCTTGATTATCGTTACCAGACAAGTGTCAACTTCGACCTTTTCCAGAACCCGCTTTATGTCGAGAAAGCTTTTGGTGTGCTGAACAGCAGTATCGGCATCCGCCAGCGTGATGATGCCTACCGCATTACCTTGTTTGCCAACAATCTATTCGACAAGAACTTTGCGTCGAACTTGGGTGGATTGATTGGCGGCCCCGCCACAGCGGTAAACCAGGTCCTATCGCGCAATTCACGCCGCTACTTCGGCATCCGCGCAAACTACAACTTCTAATTCTTTCCATGCCGGCCCCTTCTGTGGGGCCGGCATGGCTGTTTCATAACCGCAGAAAAGCTGCTCGGCTCCAAACGGTTCTTGGACGCTTAAGCCAGATCGCTATTGGTCCCACTAACGGTTGATTGAGCTGCCCCCGGTTTCGTGGACACCGAGATAAGGTGTTTTTGGAACCGGAGGGTGACGATGCAACGACGGAAGTTCAGCCGTGAGTTCAAGCTCGAGGCGGTGAAGCTGGTATTGGAGCGGGTCGTTTCCGCAGCGGAGGCGGCGCGCGATCTTGACGTGCATGCCAACGTGCTGCGCAAGTGGATCCGCGAAGCGGAAGGCGACCCTGGATCGGCGTTTCCCGGCCACGGCAACCTGCGTCCCGAGCAGCTTGAGATTGAGCGGCTGCGCCGCGAGTTGGCGCGGATGAAGGCGGAGCGCGACATCCTAAAAAAAGCGGCGGCCTACTTCGCGAAGGACTCGATATGAGGTTCGCCTTCATCGCGAAGCACCGGGGGATCTGGCCGGTATCGTGGATATGCGAGGCGCTCGGGGTCTCGCGCAGTGGCTTCCACGCCTGGCTGGTGCGTGCGCCGAGCGCGCGTTTGCGCAGCGGCGAAGATGTCGGCGCGCGGGTCCGTGCAAGCTTCATCTCCAGCTATCGCACCTATGGCGCGCGCCGTGTCTGGCACGATCTTCTGGCCGAAGGCCTTTCATGCGGGCTGCACCGCGTCGAACGGCTGATGCGGGCGCATGGTCTCAAGGCTCGCCCCCGGCGTCGCGGCCTGCCCAAGGACGAAGGCCAGCGATCGGTGATCGCCGGCAATGTGCTCGATCGTCAGTTCACCGCCGACGGGCCGAACCAGAAGTGGGTGGCGGACTTCACCTATATCTGGACTGCCCAAGGTTGGCTCTATGTCGCAGCCGTCATCGACCTGTTCTCACGCCGCGTCGTTGGTTGGTCGATGAGCGACACGATGACCGCGCAACTCGTCACCGACGCGCTGGTCATGGCGATCTGGCGGCGCGGCAAGCCGGATGCCCTCCTGCATCACTCCGACCAGGGCAGCCAATATACCAGCGAGCAGTTCCAGCGGCTGATGGCCCACAACGGCGTCACCTGTTCGATGAGCCGGTCCGGCAACGTCTGGGACAATGCTGCGATGGAAAGCTTCTTCTCCTCGCTCAAGACCGAACGGATCGCTCGCAAAACATACCGTTCCCGCAATCAGGCACGCGCGGATGTATTCGATTATATCGAGCGCTTCTACAATCCGACACGCAGGCACTCGACCCTGGGCTATCTCAGCCCCATGGACTTCGAGAAGCAGGCTAAGGTAGCCTAACCTAGGTGGCGTGGACAAATTGGCGTGAAGCGGGTTCGCGTATCACCGTGATCAACGGTTAAGCGTTTGGTACGCTTCGAACACGTCGACGGGATTAAA
>NZ_JABAID010000022.1 GCF_012641335.1 Novosphingobium sp. ERN07 | reverse complement strand
GAGAGCATCATGCCCGACGCGCTTGTGCAGGCGTCCGGGCCATCGTATTTAACCGCTGGACTCTCGTTATGATCGAGGGACTGCCGGGGGGCAGGTCACAAGCTGTCGCACAGTCGGGCCTTCATCGTCAGGGCCTACCTGCTCCAGACCCACGAGATGCTGTTCGATGCCCTGACCCAGGCGTTCAGGGTGCTGGGCGGAGTGCCTCGGCGCGGGATCTTCGACAACATGAAGACCGCGGTCGACCGGATCGGCGCCGGCAAGGTGCGCCAGGTCAACGCCCGGTTCTCGGCGCTGGCCAGCCATTACCTGTTCGAACCGGAGTTCTGTAATCCTGCCGCCGGATGGGAGAAGGGTCAGGTCGAGAAGAACGTCCAGGATGCCCGGCGCCGGCTGTGGCAGCCTTTACCCTCCTTCCCTGACCTTGCGGCGCTCAATGCCTGGCTCGAGCAGCGCTGCATCGAGCAATGGGGCGAGATTCAGCATGGCATCATGCCCGGGACGATCGCCGATGCCTGGGCCGACGAGGTCGCCAGCCTGATGCCGCTGGGGCGCACCTTCGATGGCTTCGTCGAGCATGCCAAGCGGGTCTCGCCGACTTGCCTCGTGCACTTCGAGCGCAACCGGTACAGCGTGCCGGCCTCCTTCGCCAATCGCCCGGTCAGCCTGCGCGTCTATCCGGACCGGATCGTCGTAGCGGCCGAGGGTCGGGTTCTGTGCGAGCATGAACGGATCATCGAGCGGTCCCATCATCTGCCCGGACGGACGGTCTACGACTGGCGTCACTACCTGGCGGTGATCCAGCGCAAACCCGGAGCCCTGCGCAATGGCGCTCCGTTCCAGGAGATGCCCGAGGCCTTCCGCCAGTTGCAGGGCCATTTGCTGAAGCGCCCGGGTGGTGACCGGGAGGTAGCCGAGATTCTCGCCCTGGTCCTTCAGCACGATGAACAGGCCGTCCTCAGCGCGGTCGAACTCGCACTGGACGCCGGCGTGCCGACCAAGACCCACGTGCTCAACCTTCTGCACCGGCTGACCGACGGCAAGACTGGCACACCACCGAAGATCGATGCGCCGCAGGCCCTGACCCTGCGGCGCGAACCCAAGGCCAACGTCGAGCGCTACGATGCGCTGCGCAGCAGGGAGAACGCCCGTGCGTCATGATCCTGCCAGCGCTGCCGTCGTGGTCATGCTGCGTGGCCTCAAGATGTACGGCATGGCCCAGGCCGTTGCGGACCTCATCGAACAAGGCGCACCAGCGATCGATGGCGCCGTGCCGATCCTGTCGCAGCTGCTCAAAGCCGAGGTGGCCGAGCGCGAGGTTCGTTCGATCGCCTACCAGACCAAGGCGGCCCGCTTCCCGGCCTACAAGGACCTCACCGGCTTCGATTTTGCTTCCAGCGAGATCAACGATGCCATGGTCTGCCAGCTCCATCGCGGCGACTTCATCGACGGGGCCAACAACGTCGTTCTGATCGGTGGGCCCGGCACCGGCAAGACCCACATAGCCACGGCCCTCGGGATCCAGGCCGTCGAGCATCATCGCAAGAAGGTGCGGTTCTTCGCCACCGTCGACCTGGTCAATGCCCTCGAGCAGGAGAAGGTGCTGAACCGGGCCGGGCAGCTCGCCGATCGGCTGCTCCGCCTCGATCTCGTGATCCTCGACGAGCTCGGCTACCTCCCGTTCAGCTCATCGGGCGGTGCGCTCCTGTTCCACCTGCTCAGCAAGCTCTACGAGCGCACCAGTGTCATCATCACCACCAACCTGAGCTTCTCCGAGTGGGCCGGGGTGTTCGGCGATGCCAAGATGACTACCGCGCTGCTCGATCGCCTCCCCCATCACTGCCACATCCTGGAGACCGGAAACGACAGCTTCCCCTTCAGGGCCAGCAGCGCCGCCCCACCCAAGACACGAAAGGAAAAATCACCCGCTTGACCCCACCCCCGCATCGGGGGACACATATCCAACCGGGTCAATTCTCAATGGAAATCCCGGGTCACTTCTCAGTGGCAATCAACAATATGCTTATTTTGTGAAGTTAAGTCGCGCTTCCCTGCTTTTCGCCTTACTATGTGCGCTATGTGGCTGTGTCGCACGGCCTTCTTCTCTGGCCTCGGTTCCTTCCACGAAGACGATCATGGCCATCGAAAGTGGATATGCTTTGGCTCAAAATCTGACTGTCGTCGGGGTAGCGGACGCGGCTTCGATGAACAGAGCCTCTCGGGTGAAAGTGCGCAAAACTGCCTGCGCTCGTGAAGGGGATGTGGCGGTTTGCATGTACGAGGCAGATCACTGCCTTGAGGGCGAATCCGATGCGGACGGCGATGGCTGGTGTCGGCCACCTGCTCGATCCGCCGCGCGACCATACGGCCCGCTTCGAGCACCACCGCCTGCCGCCCCGCCTTGCTCGCCTTGCCAGGGTCGGTGGCGGGGGCCTTCGCCACATCGTGCCACGCGCCCTCGGCATCACGCATGGCATTGGCCTTCATGGCAAAGCGCAGGGTATCGCGGTTAACCTGCTGGAGCAGGCCGCCGCCCATCCCGAAGACGATGTTGTCGATGGCAAAGCCTTCCTCGATCAGCCGGTCAATCAGCCGGGCGATGGAGCTAGGCGTCATTCCATCGCCCTGGATCACGCGCACGTGTGGGTCGAGCACGCGGTAGCCCTTGGCGTTGATGGTGCCGCCGAAGGCGTCCCAAAGCGTCTTGATCGTGCGCACCGGAGTTTCCACCGGATCGCCGCTGTCGGGCCGAAGCACCAGCGTCCCCTTGCGGGTCATCACTTTATCGCGAAGGCTTCCGCCCCAGATGCCGGTCAGTGCAGCATCCAGATCGTAGCTGTCCGACACGACCGCCACCAACTTGCCCACGCCCTCGAAGGCGTCGAGCATGTTGGCATAGGCCGCTTCCTCGCGCGCTCTTCCCCAGCTGGTCATCGTGCTGTGTTCGGCCGCCGGGATCGAGAAACCGGCCATGTCTGCACCATAATAGTGGCGCGCAGCGATCAGGCCTTCCATGGTGTCGGTGCCCATGAAGTTGACGAGGTGCGCCATGCCTCCCAGCCCTGCGCTCTCGCCGCTGCTGGTGCCGCGCGCACCGAAATCATGCAGCTTGAACGGCAGTTGGCCGAGGGCGTCCTCGCTGGTCTTCTCCAGCCCTGCACGGATTATCAGGCGGCACTGGCGGCTGAGCGTGGCGACTGTGGTCGGATACCAGATCGCGCGGAGCAATGCGGTCTCGATGAAGGTCGCGAGCCACGGCAGGCGCGGATCGGTGGTCTCGACCTGCACCATGGGCACGCCGGTCGGCACGATCATGCCTTCGGGCAGGGCGCGGATCTCGATCGGCAGGTATCCGCCATGCTCGTCGAGCACGATCTGCCAGCCTTCGCGGTTGAAGGGAACACCGTGCGCGCCACAGATCGCCTCGGCCTCGTCGATGTCGGCTTGCTTGATCGGCCGTTCTAGCCGGTCGATCAGGTAGGGCTGCAGGCCCATGAACAGCACTTCATCGGCAAAGTCGTTTGGCCGCGCCTCAATATAGGCGCTGATCGCACGCGCCTCGGGCGGGTACTGCAGGAAGTGGCTCTGCTTGTAGCTGTCTGTCGCCAGGATCAGGTTGGTCATGATGTGAACTCCTCACATGGTCGCCGGATGCAGGACTCCCCTGCGCGGCGGGTCGTTTTTCAAAGATCGGCCATTTCCTCGATGATGGCCCAGTGGTCCTCGAACAGCATTTCAGGCGAAAGATCGCCGAAGCGGTACCATTGCGCATGGGCCGCATCGTCGCCGCCCTTCACGCTGAACAGCTTGCGACGTTCGGGCAGGCGGAAAAGGAATGCGTGGGTGATGATCCGCCCGCGCATGGACCGGTTCGGCGCATCGAACACCCGCGTGCGAGCATCCTCGATAAAGCTGGCGAGCATGGCAGGCGGGATCTGACCCTTGCCGTCGCTGATCGCGGTTTCCTCGCGCAGTTCACGGATCGCCGCATCGCGGATGCGCTCAGCCGGATTGACGAAGCCGCCTGGCAGGGCGAGCAGCCCTTTGCCCGGCGCGCGTCCTCGCTCGACCAGCAAAATGTGGCCCGACTGGACGACCACCGCATCGGCGGTGACGAAGGGCCCCTTCCCCCACTGCGCCGGATAGGCAGCGAGAAACTCGGCTTCTTCAAGCAATGCCTTGAACATATCGCCCAGCATGAATTCGCGCAGGAAGTCGGCAACGCCCGCAGAGAGGATGCTGGCGGGCACTTCGGCGATACGCTGGAAGTAGCGCACGCGCACATCGCTTGACGAGAAGGTGCCGTACTGGCTGTCGACCTGCAGGTTCTCCCATTCTGGGAAGAGCTTGAGGTAAAAGGACGAGGCATCTTTGCCATAACCTGTCAGCGCCACGCGGAAATCACGCAGGCCGTGGTTCTGGAAGCCGTGACCGTTGCCATGCTCCAGCACCAAAGCACGCACCGTGCGCTGGACCTGCACGACCCACGCGGTGTCGGAATAAACGTGATCGTCGATCGGCGCGATGATCAGGCGGCCTTGCGCCACTTCATGCCGGAAAGCGGAGCGCAGCATGGCCTCACGCTCGTCATACGTGAAAGGATTGCGCGGATCGCGGGCGACATTGGCCGATCCCACCAGCACGATCAGCCGCTCGACCTGTTCGAGCGTGCGCGCGATGACGTGTTCGTGGCCGACGTGCAGTGGCTGAAAGCGTCCAATAAAGACGCCGAAATCAAACTTGCTCATATCCGAGGCTCCCCCAGATCATCAAAGCGAGGCGGCCTCCCCGACTCACACCAACCTTATATGCGCTAGACTTATATTTAGTAAAGATATAAGTATGGTTGTATGAGCTACCCACCCTTCGCCGTCACCGTCGACCTCGTACTGATGACCATTGGCGATGGCACTCTGTCAGTCCTGCTCCAGCGCCGGGCTGAGGAGCCTTTTGCCGATCGGCTCGCACTGCCGGGCGGGTTCGTCAGTCTTGACGAAACGCTGGATCGCGCAGCGCGGCGTGTGCTGGCGGACAAGGCAGGACTTGCCGCCCAGGACAGCGCCTGGCTTGAGCAGCTCTACACCTTCGGCGATCCGCAGCGCGATCTGCGGATGCGCACGGTCAGCGTCGCCTACTTCGCTCTGCTCCCGCATGCAGTGTTGGAAGGGGCCGTGGCATCGCGTTCAGATCTAGCGCTTCTCCCGGTTACCGACCCCAGAGAGTCACTGGCCTTCGATCACTCCGCCATCATCGCCGCCGCGCACGAACGGCTCCGAGGCAAGCTGGCCTACGCGCCTGTCGCCTTTGCGTTGCTGCCGGACCTGTTCACGCTGCGTGACCTGCAAACCGTGCACGAAGCTATCACCGGCACCACCTTCAACAAGCCCGCCTTCCGTCGCAGGATGCTCGACACCGGCTGGATCGAGGCCACCGGTCAGCGCGAAAGCGACACGCCGTTCCGACCGGCTGAGCTGTATCGTCTGCGGTCATAGGTGATGATCAGGTCAAGATCCCCACTGCCTCCTGCACCCGCTGCCAGGCTGCATCGGCTGGGGATTTCTCACCGAGAATGGCGAATGTGCCGTTCATAGCAAAAACACAGTGCCCATGGACGGTTGCGAGAAGCGACCGGGTCAGCGGTTCGGCTTCGTCTTGCCGGGCAGGGGGCAAGGCTTCGCGCACCTCGGCCACGACGATATCGAAGATCGCGCGCACTTCGGCCTGATACCTTTCGGGCGGGACGGTGTCTTCCGGCAGACGGAAATCGTAGATAGCTGCCCATGCGTGCCGGTGCGATGTTGCAAATTCGAAGTAGGCGGCGATCGCCTGACGCAACCTGTCCTGCTGCACATCGACAAGTCGGCGCACCAGATGATCGCGCCAGAGTGCGAGGGTGCGCCCGTTGATCGCCAGAATCAGCGCGTCGTAGCTACCGAACACATTGTAGATCGTGCCGATCGAATAGCCGATGCGCTTGGCGACCTCGCGCGCAGAGAAGTGCGCAAACCCGACCTCTTCCATGTGGCGATGCCCGGCGGCGACAGCGATTTCCCGCAATTCGTCGCGACTGTGATCCGATCTGCGTCCCATAGGAGCCAGACTGTAGGCGTTATACTGAACACTGTCCAATATATCAATTGAACAGTGTATATTTTTGAGTTATCCCTGCGATTCGAGGAAGGGGACCAAGGGTAAGTCCGGCTCTTAACCTCGCCGGAACCCATGGTCCGGTATGGCAGTGTCGAACACGCGAAAGGTGCACATGTCGTCTCCCGATCTCAGCCTGCTGACAAAGCGTCGCTTTGGACCGATTTTCACAGTCCAGTTCCTCGGTGCATTCAACGATAACTTGTTGAAGTTCGCGATGTTGTTCCTCGCAAACTTCGGTATCTTCGCAACCGATCCGGATAACGCAAAGTTACTGGCGGCAGTCGCTACCGGACTGTTCATCCTGCCCTACTTCCTGTTCTCGGCACTCGCGGGGCAATTGGCCGACGCGATCGACAAGGCGCGGCTGATTCGCTGGATCAAGGGCGCCGAAGTGGGGATCATGGGAATCGCGCTGGCGGGGTTCTGGTTCCTGTCGATCCCAGCGCTGCTCACCAGCTTGTTCCTGATGGGTCTGCACTCCACGCTGTTCGGCCCGGTCAAGTATTCGATCCTGCCCCAGCATCTGAAATCGGGCGAAGTCATGGGCGGGACCGGCCTGATCGAAGGAGGCACTTTCCTGGCCATCCTCGGCGGACAACTGCTCGCAGGCGTGATCCCGCCATGGGAAGCAGGGATCGCCGCAATGGGCCTTGCCGTCGTCGGCTTTCTCGCCAGCCTTGCGGTGCCTCCTGCGCCGCCCAGCGGAACATTGCATCACATCGACTGGAACCTGTGGCGCGGCACGAAGGAGATCCTTGCCACCGCTCGCACCGGGCGCGGCGTGTGGCTCTCGATCATCGGCATCAGCTGGTTCTTTGCCGCAGGGGCCGTGCTGGTCAGCGAATTCGCCCCGCTCGTCTCGGGCACGCTGGCGGCCAAACAGGAAGTGGCCACGCTGTTCCTCGTGGTGTTTTCGGTCGCCATCGCCATCGGCTCGCTGATCGTGAATCGTCTGCTCAAAGGTGAGGTTTCGGCGCGCTGGGTTCCGCTCTCGGCGCTTATCCTTGCGTTCGGCTTGATCGACCTGTGGATTGCCACCAGCGGCTTTGAAGTCCGCACCGCAGGCGCATCTACCGCGCAGTTCCTTTCGACGCCCGGCGCCTGGCACATCCTGATCGACCTTGCGGTGATCGCAGTTTCGGGCGGTATGTTCATCGTGCCTCTCTATGCGATCCTTCAGGTCGCCAGCCCCGAAGACAAGCGGTCGCAGATCATCGCAGCCAACAACGTGATCAACGCTGGCCTTACTGTCGTTGCAGTGCTCGCCATCACTGGCCTGCTGGCGGCGGGCGTGGACGTGCCGGGCCTGATCGGGGCGCTTGGCTTCGCCACGCTGTTCGTCGCCCTCGCCTCGGTCTGGCTCCTGCCCGAAACCCTGTTCAAGGACGTGATCCGCCTGACCTTGCGCGTGCTCTACCGCGTGGACGTGTCCGGCATGGAGCACATGCCGGAACCCGGTGAACGCGCGGTCGTCGTCGTCAACCACGTCAGCTTTCTCGATGGCGTGCTGCTCGGCGCGTTCCTCCCCGGCAAGCCCACCTTCGCGGTCAATACCCAGATCGCGCGCTCGATATGGATCAAGCCGTTCCTCAAGCTGTTCCGCGCCTTTCCGGTCGATCCAACCAACCCGATGGCCGCCAAGGCTATGGTCAAGGCGGTCAAGGAAGGCCGTACCCTCGTCATTTTCCCCGAAGGCCGCATCACGCGCACCGGCGCCTTGATGAAAGTGTTCGACGGTCCGGGCATGGTGGCCGACAAGGCCGACGCGCCGATCATTCCGGTGCGCCTCGATGGCCCACAATACACGCGCTTTTCACGGATGCAGGGCAAGGTCCGCCTGCGCTGGTTCCCCAAGGTGACGCTCACCGTCCTGCCCCCGCGCCGCTTTGCGATCGATGGCGAAATGACCGCCCGCCAGCGCCGCGCGATTGCCGGTCGGCGTCTGTATGACGAGATGAGCGCGATGATGTTCGCTACCTCGGACACCGGCCGCACCCTGTTCAGCGCCCTTGCCGAAGCCCGCGAGATCCACGGCGGCAAGGCGCTGGTGGTGGAAGACGTGAAGCGCGAACCGCTCAGCTACGACAAGCTCTTTGCCGGAACCACCGTTCTGGGCAAGCGCCTGGCCCAAGGCACGGTGCAAGGCGAAGCTGTCGGCCTGCTCCTGCCCAACGTGAACGGTGTGGTCGCCGCATTCTTTGCGCTGCAATCCATCGGCCGCGTGCCTGCCATGCTCAACTTCACCGTGGGCGTTGCCAACATGCGCTCGGCCTGCCTCACCGCCGCGGTCCGCACTGTCGTCACCGCACGCGCGTTCGTCGATCAGGCCAAGCTGCACGACGTCATTGCCGCCTTAGAAGCCGATGGCCTGCGCGTCGTCTGGCTCGAGGACATCGGCGCCACCATCGGCGGCTTCGAAAAGCTGCGCGCGCTGCTGGGCGCAGCCGGTGCAGAACGTCGCCACCGCAAGCTTGGCATTTCGCCAAATGCGCCCGCCGTGATCCTCTTCACCAGCGGATCGGAAGGCGTGCCCAAGGGCGTTGTCCTCACCCATCGCAACCTGCTGTCGAATTGCGCACAGCTGGCTTCACGGATCGATTTCAACGCGTCGGACATCGTGCTGAACGCACTGCCGGTGTTCCACTCCTTCGGCCTGACAGGCGGTACGTTGCTCCCACTCCTCAGTGGCATCCGCGTGGTGCTCTACCCCAGTCCGCTGCATTACCGCATCGTGCCTGCGCTCGCCTATGACGCCAACGCCACGATCATGTTCGGCACCGACACCTTCCTGTCAGGCTATGCCCGCATGGCCCATGGATATGACTTCTACTCGCTGCGCTACATCTTTGCTGGTGCCGAGAAAGTCCGTGACGAAACCCGCAAGACGTACGCAGAGAAGTTCGGTTTGCGCATCTTCGAAGGCTATGGGGCAACCGAAGCAGCGCCGGTCATCGCGGTCAACACGCCGATGCACTTCATGGCCGGTAGCGTGGGCCGCGCCCTGCCCGCGATCGAAACCCGCCTCGAAAACGTCCCCGGGATTGCCGAAGGCGGCCGCCTTTACATTCGCGGGCCGAACGTCATGGCGGGATACTTCCTCGCCACCGATCCCGGCAAGCTTCAGCCGCCACACGAAGGCTGGCACGATACTGGCGATATCGTCACCATCGACGATGCAGGCTTCATCACCATCCGCGGCCGCGCCAAACGCTTTGCCAAGATCGGCGGCGAAATGGTCTCGCTCCCGGCAGTCGAAGGCTATGCCGCAAAGTGCTGGCCCGGCTTCGACCATGCCATCGTCACCCGGCCCGATCCGAAGAAGGGCGAGCAACTCGTGCTGTTCACCACTGCGCCCGGCGCAGAGCACAGGGCGCTGCAATCCTGGGCAAAGGCCAACGGCGTAACCGAACTGATGGTCCCGCGCGACATCCGCGTGGTCGAGGCACTGCCCGTACTTGGCACGGGAAAGCTCGACTATGTGACGATGAGCGAGCTTGCATTGCAGTCTGCGGTGAAGGGTCCTGAAGAGGAAAGTGAACTGGAAGTAGCTGACGAGGCCTGAAACGGAATAACTGAACGGTGTCTATTATAAATTAGACATCGTTCAGTTTTTGTCGCATAGTCCTGATGTGGGGGATGCACGACGATGATCAGCCGCTTTGTCATAGCCGGATGGGGTAGTTATCGCCCACGCGAGATCGTAACTTCGGGGGATCTGGATCTTCGACACGGCCATCGCCCCGGCTGGACCCAACGCGAATTCGGCATCGCTGCGCGCCATGTTGCAGGTCCGGACGAGACGACGTCGATGATGGCTGCTGCAGCCGCTCGCGAGGCGCTTGACCGTGCGGCTTGGGATGGCCCGCCCGATGCGATCATCGGCGGGTGCGGGGTGATGGAACAGCCCATTCCGTCGACATCTGCCATCGTGCAGGATCGGCTCGGCCTTGGCCGATCGGGCGCACCCTGCTTCGACGTCAACCAGACATGCCTTTCGTTCGTGGCCGCGCTCGACGTGGCGGGGATGGGCATCGCCACTGGGCGCTGGCGGCGCGCGCTGGTCTTTGCCAGCGACATCGCCTCGGCCGGGCTCGACCCTGCAGAGCCCAAGACGCGATCGATCTTTGGCGACGGTGCTGCGGCGCTGGCTATCGAAGCCTGCGACGATCCCGGGCGCGGCCTTCTCTCGGTTGCCAGCGTGACACAAGGCGCGCATCACCGATTGGCACAGTTGCGCGCCGGTGGCACGCGGCTGCGGGTTGGTGAAGGATACGAAGCGCTGATAGCCGGATCGCACTTCGAAATGGATGCATTCGGCATCTTCAAGGCTGCCGCAAAGGCTCTGCCGGGAGTCATTGCGCAGGCCTTGGCCAAGGCGGACCTTTCGCACGAGGACATCGCCTGCATCGTCTGCCATCAGGCAAGCGCGCCGGGCGTGGCCCATGTGAAAAGGCTGTTCGCCCCGAACAGCGAACGCGTGCTCGATCTTTTTGCCACCACTGGAAACCAGATCGCCGCATCGATCCCCACCGTGCTTGCCCATGCGCTGGAAACCGGAGCCGCGCGGCAAGGCGATGCCGTGCTTTTGCTGGGTACCGCCGCCGGGATCAGTGCAACAGCGATGGTGCTGCGGCTTTGAGCGGGCGGCGCATTCTCGTCACCGGGGCGACCGGCGGGTTGGGGTTTGCGCTTGTGTGTGAAGCGCTCGCGCGCGGGCACAGCGTCGTCGCGACGGGGCGTTCGCGTGACGCAGGCGAAGCCCTGGCAGGAATGGGGGCAGAGTTCGCGCCCTTGGACCTTTCCGACCAAAGCGCGCCACTCGCATCGCTGATCCAGGGATGTGACGGTGTGATTCACGCAGCCGCGCTTTCTGCCAGTTGGGGAAGGCGCCGGGACTTCGTGGCGGCAAACGTCACCATGACCCGCAAGCTGCTGGACGTGGCCGCCGCATCGGGCGTGCAGCGCTTTGTCTTCGTTTCATCGCCCTCGATCTTCGCCTGTCACCGCGATCGCCTGTCCATCGGCGAGAGCGATATCCCGGAGCGGCCGCTCAATTTCTATGCGCAAACCAAGCTTGCTGCCGAGCGCCTGGTGTTGGCACCGCGCGGTGATGCCATGGCCTGCTGCGCCATCCGCCCGCGCGCACTGGTGGGAGCAGGTGACCGGGTCGTGCTGCCACGCCTTGCCGAACTTGCGCAGCGTGCGCGGATGCCTTTGCCAGGCGGGGGGGGGGCGCTGGTCGAACTGACCGATCTGCGAGACGCAGCTTGGGCGATTTGCGAGGCAGAGGAACGCGCACCTGCGCTTTGCGGACATGCCATCAACATCTCGGGCGGCAGGCCCGTCGCCGTGCGCGATCTGGCGATGCGCCTTGCTGAAAGTCTCGGGACCCGCCCCAAGCTTGTAGCAGTGCCGATCGGATTGGCGCGATTGCTGGCAGCTACTCTTGAAGGCATCGCCCGCGCGACAGGTTCCCGCAAGGAGCCTGTCCTCACGCGCTACACGCTTGCGACGCTCGGCTGGTCGCAGACTTTCAATCACGAACCGGCACAGCGCCTGCTTGGATACCAGCCCCGGTACGATGCGGTGGATAGCCTGCTGGACGAGGCTTCCAAGCTTGCACGGGCGGGGGGCTCGGCATGAAACGCGTCGGCTTTCGCTGGCTCGAGCGCGGATCGTGTCGCCATCCCGAGGGCATGACGATCGCCGGTGGCAGTCTGTGTGCAGTGGAATTTCCAGCGCTTGTCGGGGTGATCGAGCATCCCACGCGGGGCCTGTTCCTGTTCGACACGGGTTACGACCCCGCTTTCATCAAGGCCACGAAGCCATTCCCCGAACGTTTCTATCGCTGGACGACGCCCGTCTCCATTGGCGAGGCCGAGCGCTGGCAGGTTTGGCTGAAGCATCACCAGATTGACGAAGCAGCGATTGCGGGAACGATCGTTTCCCACTTCCATGGCGATCATGTCGCAGGCCTGCAGCATCTTGCGCACCTGCCAGTCCACTGCGCGAAGGCGGGACTCGACGCACTTCGCACCAAAGGCCGGATCGCTCGTGTCAGGAACGGGCTGCTGGCCGAACTCGTGCCGCATGACATAGACACCAACGCGCGGTTCTTCGAAGATGCCCGCCCAATTGCTCTGCCAACCGCCTTCGCGCCGTTTGGCCAAGGCCATGACATTCTCGGCGACGGCAGCCTGCTGGCGGTAGAACTGCCGGGGCATTGCGCAGGCCATTGGGGTCTTGCTCTCGAGACGCAGGAAGGGCGCCCCGTGCTGCTCGCGGCCGATGCCGTATGGTCTGGCCGCTCGATTGCCGAACGACTGCCCCCGCCACGTCTTACGACCGCGCTTTTGGGCGACACCCCGTGCTATCGCGAGACGCTTGACCTGCTGTGCAGCGCAGCGCGTTCCAACCCTGAGCTGGCGATCCTGCCATCGCATTGCGCCAGCAGCGCAAGAGCTTTTCGCGGCGATGGCGATGCAGCTTGAACGAATCGTGGCCTCGTGGCTGCGTACCCGCCGCGCTATGTCACTCACGAAAGAAGGGCTGGCACGGCACCGCCTGAAGCAGTGGGCCAAGCTCCAGCCTGCGCTTGCCCGGACCCCGGCACTAGCGCCCTTTGCGCGAAGGCCGATCGAGGCGTTTCCGGTAACCCCAGTTAATGCCATTCGCCGTGATTACGGCGCATGGAACAGCCTTGGCTTGAGCGACAAAGACCTCCGCCAGATGGCCGATGCTTCCGAGAGGGGGCACCAGCCAGCAGACATCAGTGCAGGCTGGTCTACCGGCAGCAGCGAAGCGACACGCGGGCTCTTCGTGGCGACCGGAGCCGAACGCGCCGACTATATCGGCCAGAGCCTTGCGCGCTTGCTGACCTTCTTCGCACTTCTGCGCTCGCAGCGACTGGCGCTGCATCTGCGAGCGAGCAATGCGCTGTATAGCGATGCGGCCCGCGGACGGCTGCGCTTTCACCATTTCCCGATCGAGGTTCCGATTGCCGAAACGGCCGAGGCCCTGTCGGGTTACGCTCCCACGATCCTGATCGCCCCGCCATCGCGCCTGATCGCGCTTGCGACAATGGGAATTGCTTTGCCCAGCTTGCGCCACCTGTTCTTCGGCAGCGAGCCGATGAGTGCGACCGAGCGCGATTTGATAACCGCCCATTTCGGGATCAGTCCAAGATCAATCTGGCAGGCGACCGAAGGCTTTCTAGGCGCCGACTGTGCCGAAGGCCGCTTGCACCTGAACGATCATTCGCTCGAGATAGAACTCCAGCCCGTTACTGGAACGCATGGCTTCCGCCCGATCATCACCGACCTGAGGCGCCGAAGCCAGCCCATCGTCCGCGTGGCAGGCGACGACTATATCGAGTTGGGCGAACGGGGTTGCTCCTGCGGATTTGCCGGACGCATAATCCGGCCGATTGAGGGGCGCGTTCAGGACATCTGGCGCCTTGCAACGCACTGCATCACCCCGCCGCAGGTAGTCGCAGCGGTCGAGCAGGTGCTGCTGCCAGAACTTCGCTGGCAAGCCTCGGCAGACGCGCGGGGAATAACGCTAGCGGTCGGCCCAAAGTGCCCTGCGGAGCTTGCTGTGCAGGCTGGCGCGATGCTTCAGCAGCTCACAGGCTTGGAGCCGCTTTTACGCCACGACTTGCTCGAATGGAGCGGGCCGAAACGAAACAAGGTGGTCTGGCGCGATGGCTAGGGCAGTGCTCATCACCGGTGCGAGGGCCGCTGCTGCCTTAGACCTTGCACGTGCGTTCCATGCCGCCGGGTGGGACGTCCACCTGGCTGACAGCGTCAAGGTGCGCATGGCGCGCTGGTCTCGGCTTCATGTCCGCCATCACCAATATCCTCCGCCGCGAAGCGACGCGCGCGGGTTTCGCGCAGTGATTGCCGGATTGGTCGAGCGCCACGGCATCGAACTGGTCGTGCCGACCTGCGAGGAGGTATTCCATCTTGCCGCACCAGCATTGCACCGTGCGCTGGGCAGCAGGCTCTTTGTCCCAGACATGGCTACGTTGCGGCTGCTTCACGACAAGTTCGCCTTTGCCACCGCCTGCCGGGAATGGGGCCTGAACGCACCGGAGAGCCATGCGATCAACAGCGCTGAAACGCTGGCATCGTTCCTGCCCACAAGCCAGGACTGGGTCTTCAAACCGCGCTTCAGCCGCTTTGGCGACCGCACACTGGTAGGCCCCACACCCACTAAGCTGGAGGCATCCGGTCTGATAACCGCAGGCGACTGGATGGCGCAGCAGCGGATCGAGGGCGAAGAGGCCTGCTTTCATGCCATCGCCCGCAACGGTGTTTTGACCGGCTTTACGGCATACAATTCGCGCTGGCGGCTGGCTGGTGGAGCATCCTATGCCTTCGAGCAGCTTGACGACTGCCGCGCCGAACACTTGCGCCGCATCGCCGCCAAGATCGCCAACAATGGCCACATCCATGGTCAGTTTGCCTGCGACGTCATTTTCGACTGTTCCGGACAGCCATGGTTGCTCGAATGCAATCCTCGGGCAACGAGCGGCGTCCATCTCCTGATCGCGCAAGGCGCAATTGTCGGCGCAATATCCGGCCAAGCGCAATGCGCCGCCATCACCGAGCCTCGGCAAGCATTTCTGGGACCGGCAATGTGGGCTCTCGGATTGCCGCAAGCCCTTCGAACAGGCAGGCTCAGCGAATGGCGCGCCACGATTTCACAGGGTCGAGACGTCATTTCGCAGCCGGGGGACCGCGCTCCGGCCTTGGGCGCGCTGGTCGATGCGGCAGTGTTTTCGCTCAAGGGGCTGGCCAAGGGAATTTCGACCAATGCCGCCACAACGTGCGACATCGAATGGAATGGTGAGGATCACGACTGATGGCCTTCCCTGATGTAGTGACCGATGCCTGGCACATGGTCGCCCTTGCCAGTGACATCCGCCCCGGTGCCGTCCGTAAGGTGATGCTGTGCAACACGCCGATTGCATTGTTCCGCAGCGCTTCCGGGTTAGGCGCCTTGATAGACCGGTGCCCGCACCGCAATTATCCGCTTTCGAGGGGGCGGGTCGAGAACGGAGCCTTGACCTGTCCCTACCATGGTTGGCGGTTCGCTATGGATGGAACCTGCGTTGAAGTGCCGGGCTGTCCGGCTGCGGCCCTTCCGCAGTCGAAGCTTGCTGCGCAGGCGCTGCGCGTGATCGAACGGCATGGCGCCGTTTTCGTGACCTTGAACGGTTCGGCGCCAGATGAGCCTGATCTGCCTCCCGATGTCGGCAATCCGGATCTCGATCATTTCTGGTGGCAGCATGGCACGTGGCAAGGGCGTGCCTTCGATGCGATCGAAAACGTGATGGACCCGTTCCACACCGGCCATCTGCATCACGGTTTCATCCGACGACGCGATCGCCGCCTTCCGGTAAAGCTGGTCGTCAGCAGCCATGGCGACAGTATTGAAATGGCAATCGAGCAGGATGCGCCCGATCTGGGCATCATGTCGCGATTTCTCGAACGCGATCGCCAGCGCAGTATTTCACGCTACTATCCGCCCACCATCGTGCAGGCGCGCTGGCAAGGGCGCGCCGGGTTGACGCTGTGTGTCACGGCGATCTTCACGCCCGCAACGGACGGAAGTTTCACGCCCTTCGCGCGCTTTTCCACGAGGAAGGGACTGGCGCCCGGCTGGCTGAAACAAGCGGCAATCCGGCTATTCCTTGCACCAGTGGTTGCCCAGGATCGCAAAGCGCTCGGACTTCAGCATGCGGTCATGACGCACTTCGGCCACCCGCAATTCGCCGAGGGACCGGGCGATATACTCGGCAACCGGCTGCACCGCCTCTGGTCAGGGCACCGTTTATCGCCAGGCGTGGACGATGGCGTCATGGCAGAGCTCTGAGATCATTTCAGATGCTGAAGGCAGTTTAGCGGAACGGCTGTTCTATCTCACTCGGCCATCTAACCGATTGCTGACTTAGTCCGCTTTGAAGTGCTCTGCGCTTGAGCCGCAATGACTGAAATTAGGGCGCATTGCCGAGCGCCTGCTTTGCCAGTTTGAATTGTCGGCTCTTGGGCCGTTTGCAGAAAGGCAGGTTTTGACTGGCAAAGGGCCAGAGCCGCAGGTCGGCTTTCGAGATGACCTTGCTAGGCCTGGCGTGACCGAAGCGGGGTGGATTTCTGCCGGTTTAGATTCGCTGGCTATCGCCTTCGCAAGAAGGGGCAAGAAGTTTCACAGTTCGGCAATATTGCAACCGCGCGCTTCCAGGATCGGCCGCATATCCCAATAGGCGGCGGGCGTGCGGGTGAGGGGTATATAGGGGTGGAGATGGTGGACAATGTGATATTGCATTCCCATCGAACCGATGTTGCCTAGGCGCGAGCGGAAACTGCGCGTGTCGCGATATCGCCCCTGCGCGCCGGAGTGATGCGGGGCCCATGACAGAAAGAACAGCAAATAGGTCGACCCGATCTGCGCCGGCAGCCACCAAAGTAAGAACGCTTCGAGTGCATGTCCCGTCCACGCCAGCGCGAATAGAATCGCAAAGTAGGCCAGCCGATATGTGAAGGACAACGCGATCAGGTCCTTGCGGCCGGCACGTTCGAGCGATGCGAGATAATTCTGCTGCCGTCTGCCATTGGGTTGGCGCTCGCGGATCGACGTCCAGATAGCGCTCCACGGCCCCTTGGCGCTGGTCTGATGGTCGGGATCGAGCAGCGGGTCATTAGGCATGGCGATGGTGATCGAGATGCGTAACCCTCAGCATTTCAAAGGGGTAGACAATCATCCAGCTGGTGCCATGGCCGACCAGTTCGTTGAGCCATCGCAGGCGTGTGCCGGGCCGTGCGATGATATCATGCTGCGCTTCATGCGTGGGCAAATAGACCAGCGACAGGTTGATCAGGGAAATCGGAAAAGCCGCCCACAGCGGCAAGGTGCCCGTGAACACCAGCGGCCACAGCGCCAGCCAGCATGCCATGTTGCCAAAGGCCCAGACAGGGATCAGCCACGGGAACATCCCGCTGTGCCGCCGCGCAATCTGCCGTTCCATCTTCAAAAGCTGCGCTGCGGAAAGCGCCGCCAGATCGGCCGTGTCAGCAGCCGCCTGTCCTGTCATATCCATCTCCCCATGAACTGCGCGATCAGACCCCAGCCGATTGCAACGCCCAGGCCAAACGGCAGGTTGCCGAATGACACGATCCAGCCGATCGCGGTCAGCGATTGTGAAATCAACGGCGCAAGAAAGCCCGCCGCAAAGATCAGAGGCAGAAATCTTGCGGAGTCAGCCATAAGCGAGGCGATGCTCATGCTGCTTCCTCCAGACCTGCGTGAAACGGCGGTTCAAGCTCGATGATCTTCGCGCGCAGGATGTCCCGGAATTGCGGGGCCGCATCGACGGCCAACGCCATATAGAGCCCGCGCAGCGCCCTTCGGCGAAACTCGCCGACGCTGATCAGTTGGTTGGCCCAGTCGCGGAACGGGCCTCTGAAACCGATAAATATCTGCAGGCCCAGCGTTTCGGCTGCAACATGGCCTTCTAGCAGGCGGGCGCCGTTGGCAGCACGACACGCCGCCGTCATCATGTCTATGGAAATCTGCGCCGCATTGGCAACCGAGGCAGGACCGTCACCAGCGGCGGCAAAGGCGCCCGGCACACGGTCAGACGCAATCACAACGGCGCGATAATAGGCCTCGTCCTCGGCCACGACACAAAGGGCGGTCTCAATGATACCCTCGGCGATGGCGAGGGGCGGAAGATCTTCGCCCAGGGTGGCTCGGCTGCCCACGCGCCCCACCCCGTCGGAAACCAACTGACGGATGATTTCGTTCTTGTCCCCGATCAGGTTGTAAAGCGTCGGCGCGGTGATGCCTGCTTCATCAGCCAGTCGGCGCGTGGTCAGCGCATCAAACCCATCGCGCACGATCAGCGTGCGGGCGGCATGCAAGATGTTTTCCCGGCGTTGTTCCATCTTCGGGGACAGTTTTGTCGCCACAAATCACCTCCATGTGACGCGACCCAGGCGCCATGGACGTAGATTTTATCATTGATAAAGGTTTTATCAATGATAAATTATTCGGCCCGGTTGAAGCGACCTTTGGCCACTACTGGCGGACACGCCAGTGTAGAAGGTTTTCGTCTGTTTCGGCGTCGCCAGCGGACATTCGCCTTTTATTCAGCAACTGAGATATTCTGCCTTTACGCCCTTACGGTCAAACCTTGTAGACCCGAGTGAGTACCCGCCAAAGTCCGGCGAACCGGTTGCCATGGCGTAGATACTTGGCGAGGCGCATCAGCACCGCCGGAAAGCCCAGTACGGGTATTGCCTTCTCTATGGCAGCCACCTGTTTGCGGGTAACGCCGTGCCGCACCATGCCCACGCTTGCGTCGATCCAGTCGCCCTTGCGCGCAGCGTTCACGATGTGGGCGTCTGGCCCTGCGAACGATAGCAGCTTGTGATGCCAGTGGATGATGTTGGCAACGAGCTCGGCATCGAGATGCGCCGCGTGCTGGGTGCGTACGCGCTCGGCCGCTGCTTCCGACGGCTCAAGATAGGCCAGTTCGTGGTCGGTCCACATGCCCACGTCATGGAACACCAGTGCGAAGGCGATGTGTTCGCGTCCCCTCGGATCGTCGCCGAGGAAGTGTGCTGCGTAGCTCAACACCCGGTATATATGGTTGCGGTATGCGGCAAAGTCTGCGCCGAGCGCCTCGGCGATGAACGGCAGAAGCCGCTCAACCGTCGGGTCAGAGACAATGGGCTCAACCATCGAAGGTCTCCATTGGGAACGCCGGGCAGGCGCGATGTCGAGCCTGCCCGGCCTGACGGGATCACTGTGAGCGCAAGAGGACGGGCCCGGCGCCCACCCGGATGCGGAGCAGCTCGTAAGGCTTGCGGCGCAAATCCCGCCCGCTGTTGAAGCCGGGCTGGCGGTGGAGCTGGTTGGCGGTGAAGTAGAGATAGCCGTCCATGCCGATCGACAGTGTGTCGGGCCAGCTGATGCGCGGGTCGCTGACCAGCGTCGACCAGCGCCCTTGATCGAGCATGCGGATCGCGTTGTTCTCGTAATCGCCGGCGAACACGCGGCCCCGGTCGTCTTCGGCTATCCCGTCCGAGGCGCCTTTGTGCCCCAGGCTGCGGACCACGCGGGCCAGTTCCTCTTCGGTCACCGAAGGGTCGCGCAGCATGGCGGTGGGGACCGCGTACAGCGTGCGACCCGATAGCGGTCCGTAGTACAGCAGGCTGCCGCCGTCGGTCTCGGCCTCGCCCGCGAGCGGGCACCGTAGCAAGGCCACTACTGGCCCGGTTGCGACGCCGCCCGCTCAGCAGGGACTGCGCCTATCTATCTGGGGGAGCCGGGCTATCGCGAAGGGCTCGACGGAGACGGTGACGGTGTCGCCTGCGAGCCCTACCACGGCAGTTCGCGGCGGTGGCAGCGGAGCCATTGGGGCACCTGACGTCGACGCAGGCAACGAAGCAGCAGCAGCTTGGAAGTTGTACACCTGATCAGCCTTTGAATCTTGCCGATTCTGGCAAACGCAGCGCTCAGCCGGTCTTGCCCGGTCCGGTCGGTGCTGCAACCCGGCTACACCGAGTCCTCCACTGGCGTTGCGGCCCTGCGGGTGAAGACCGACCTTTGCGACCAGGCGGCACGGCCTCGCGCCGCTGCCCTTGCCATCATGGCAGGACGGCAGACGGCCGGAGGTATGCCATGTCACCCTCGCAGCGCCATCTTCTGTGCCGCCTGCCACCACTGCCCCGCTGGATTACCCGGCGTCGCCTCAAGGCCATGCAGTCGGCGATCGACGCCCTGCCGGCGTTTCACCAGCTGGTCTTCCACCTCATGCGGTTCGAGAACCTGTCGATCAGCGAGGCCGCAGAGCAGCTTCAGTGTGAGCCCGCGACCGTGGAAGCCGCCTTTGCCGAAGTGCTGATTGCGCTGGTGCGCGCCGCCGATCCTTCACAGTAGCACGCTGCAATCCGATGCTGGCCAACGAGCGTCCTATCCTCGGCTCAGACCAGGTGATATATGAGCCTCAAGGGTGCAGAAGGAATCGTACCAGCTCCAGAATAAAGGCCAATTTTTGGGGACTTTTTTGGGGCATAATCGAAAAATCACATCACCTTTTCAATTTAGTATCAGATATATAAGCGATTTTCGCGGTTCCGTCCCCGTCCTTCAGAACGGCGACCGAACCACCTCAGCACGCAGGAAGGACGATAGCGGGAATGTGTGTTTCCGCAGCTGTTATCGGCTTGGACACACTCCGCCAACCTGTGCATCCACATTGACAGTGCCGCACCGCCCACCGAGCGCCATCCTTTCGGTCAGACTGCTGGCGCTCAGCCCGGCTCTGAGCTTCGGGAGCATCGGGCTGCCGTGGGTTCAGGTTCCCGCCACACAGGAAATCCTCATCCGCAATGCTGGAAAGCTGCGCACATTGAGGGCCACCGAGGCGGCCCTCTACATCCGGATCACGCTTTCAGGATGGCTTCTACGCTGCGATGGAACTCCACCATCTCGCGCTCCATGCCGCCACAGGTCATGTAGGGCACAACGCCACTTTTCGCACCCAAAGTGCCCAGTTCCGCTACCCAGAAGTCCTCCTTGGTGGTGAGCTGCGTCATCAGTGCCAGCGACTTGTCATAATGGGCGATCGCCTTTGCCGTTTCCGGCAACTGGTCCACCATCATGTAGTAGTTCACCACGGTGCGGTCGACCGCTTGGGGCGAAAGCAGCATGACGCTGATATAACTTGGGCTGGTGATGATGAGCGCCCCGGGCACGATGGTATAGTGCGCCACCGCCGTCTTGCGGAAATCCTCATAGGTCGCGATGTCGGCACCCTGGCGGTATTCCGCCCGGCCGGACATCACGCGCAAGTGCTCGCCCACCTTCTCGCACGATGTCTTGCGGTCCACGAACATGTTGCCCAGTGACTTCGAATGCAGGCGCGTGACGTGGTAGTTCTCCGAAAAGCTGTCGATGATCAGCTTCCAGTTGGCCTTCACCTCAACTCGCAGGTGATGGCACACTTTCTGTTCGCGCAGGCCAAATGCATCCAGGTCGGGCCCGACCTGTTCCGTCACCACCGAGAAATCGGCCTTGCGCCGGTGGTCTAGGTTCACCCAGATCAGCCCGCCTGCCTCCACGCATTCCAGTTCGACCAGCCCCATCTGCGACTTGTCGAGACCCGGGAATATCTCGGGGCGCGGCAGTGCCTTCAGGCGGCCCTTCATGTCAAAGCTCCACGCATGATACGGGCACACCACCAGCCCGCCCTTCTGCGTCTGGTGCGCCTGGCAAAGCTTGATCGCGCGGTGAGTGCACACATTGAAAAAGGCGTGCACCACCCCCTCTTCGTCACGCGTCAGCAACACGGACGTGCCGTAGTCGTCGATGGCGATGTGCGAGCGGGGCGTCGGCAACAGGGCTGATACGCCGATCGGCACGGGACGTCCGCGAAACAGCCTTTCCTGCTCCAGATCGTATCGCTCCTGCGAGGCATAGATGGCGGTGGGCAGGCGGTCGATTTCCCTGAACACGTCCGATGGGTTCGAATCCTCAAGCCCCGCCAATTGCGAGAGCTGGGCGGCAGTTAGTCTCCTGACGACGGGTGCTTCGGCTGCTTCAACCATGGGTTTACTCCGGTTCATGCCGTGATGCCAACGCGCCTCGGTCGGAATCACTTCGATAGATGTTACATAGTACGTATTTTGTAACATGAAAAGCGCCATTGGCATCCCGCCATATGCAGCACGCCAACACCGCGCCATTTGACAAAGCTGCCGCTCCGAGATAACTGGTATGCATCTAACGCACGTATGCGCGATTATCGCACAAAAACCTGGGAGGGTGTATTTAAATGAAGGACTTCAACCGTTCTGCTCGCTCTCGCTTCATGCTGGGAGGCGCAATTGCGGCCCTCGGCATGGCGGCAACTCCGGCCTTCGCTGCCGATTATCTGCAGACCACCGATGCCGCTGCCGCCCCCGCAGAAACGTCGCCCGAGATTATCGTGACCGCGCAGAAGCGCCGCGAAGCGCTCGACAAGGTTCCGATCTCCATCGCGGCGGTTTCATCCGAACAACTTGAAAAGCGGAACATTTCGCAAGTTCTGGACCTGCCACAGACTGTACCTGCGCTGCGCGTCAACTATGCAGGCACCTTCGTGCTGCCCACAATCCGCGGCGTCGGCAGTATCGTCGCACTTCCCGGCCTGACCCAGAACATCGCGACTTACGTCGACGGGTTCTATGTGCCTGCCCCCAGCTCCAGCAACTTCGACTTGGTCAACGTGGCCAGCATCAACGTTCTGAAGGGTCCGCAAGGCACCTTGTTCGGCGCAAATTCCACCGGCGGCGCGATCCAGATCAACACCAAGGCCCCCTCGTTCGACACCTCTGTTCTGTTCCGCGTGGGCTACAGCTCGTACGACACGGTCAGCTCTGCGTTCTATGGCACCACCGGCCTTGGCGACAAGGCAGCCATCGATCTGGCTGCAAGTTATGAAACCAGCGACGGTTATGTCCGCAACATCGTCACGGGCAACAACCACGTCGCAGCCTATGACAAGTATTCCATTCGCACCAAGCTGCTGCTGGAACCGGTGGAAGGCGTGAAATTCACGCTTGGCTACGAACACAATTTCTCGGACGATCCCATCTCGCAAATGGTGGTCCCGCGTGACGGCATCACACTCGGCGCCCTCGATCCCACCGTGCAGCTTAGCTACGACAGCCCCAAGCGCGTCGCGCTCGACAATCCCGGCTATGCGCGCTTCAAGACCGACGCGTTCATGCTCACGAGCCAGTTCGACTTCGGCTTCGCAACGCTGACGTCTTATACCCAGTATCGCAAGGAGAGCACCAACCAGGGGCTGGACTATGATGCCTCGCCCGCTCCGATCAACTTCTCGTTCTGGACCGTGCGTGACAAGACCTTTACCGAAGAAGTGAACCTTTCTTCCAACGGCGACGGCCGCCTCAAGTGGACCACAGGCCTGTTCTTGCTCGATTACAAGAATTCCTACGATTTCAACACGCACCTTTACGCCTTTGGCATCGATCTGGACGTGTTTGAGACGAGGAACCACACCAAGTCTTGGGGCGGCTTTGCCGACGCGACTTACGAATTGCTCGACAACCTGTTCCTCACCGGTGGCATTCGCTATACCGAGGACAAGCCCTCGCTCGATTTCGACCTGCAGGCATTCGGCCTGACGGGCGCTGGCTCGGCCAAGTTCCACAACACCTCGGTTCGTGGCGTCGCACGCTATCAGCTGACCCCGCGCTCAAACGTCTATGCCTCCTATTCGCAGGGCTATCGCTCGGGTGGTCTGCCTGGGTCTGCGTTCTCGACCATTCCGGTAAAACCCGAAAAGATCGACGCGTTCGAACTTGGCTACAAGAATGCCGAAGGTCCGCTCAACCTCAACCTTGCAGCGTTCTACTACAATTACCGCGATATCCAGGTGACCAGCTATGGAGCGGGCGGCCAGTCATTCACCGTCAATGCTGCAGCAGCGCACATCTACGGCCTCGATGGCGACCTGACCTATGCGTTCAGCCCGGATTTCTCGGTTACGCTGGCCGGCACCTACACCCACGCCAAGTATACCGATTTCCCGAACGCACTGGGCCGCTACCTCGATCCTACCGACACCAACCCGGATCATCCCTTTCTGGGTGCCTTTCAGGTGGATGCCTCGGGCAAGCGGGTCGAACGCACTCCCAGCTTTGCCGGCAGTGTATCGGCCAACTATGGCTTCGACCTTGCAGGCGGGCACATGGCGCTCAGCGGCAACGTGTTCTACACCGGCAGTTATTTCTTCGATCCGGCCCACCAGTTGAAGCAGCCTACCTATACGCTGGTGAACCTCAGGGCCACGTGGACGGATCCGTCGGACCACCTCGACCTGGCGATCTTTGGCAAGAATATTACCAACGCGAAGTACTACGTCGCCAACTTCGTCGATCCGTATTCGGCGCGCGCGCGGTTCGGTCAGCCGGCGATCTTCGGCGGCTCGATTTCCTACCGCTACTGACCGAAAACCCCCTCTGGCGCTGTCGGCGCCGGAGGGGCAACACACACCAACAAGAAGGGGCCGCACGATTATCGTGCGGCCCCTTTTCGCATCCATAAGCCAGCGCCTGGTCACACAATGTGCGATGGATGCCCTCCCAACAGCACGGTCTTCGTCTCCAGAAACGACAGCAGCCCTTCGACACCGCCCTCACGCCCCACGCCAGATTGCTTGAACCCGCCGAACCCGATGGTGAAGTCCACGAAATGCCCGTTGTGCCCGACGGTGCCGGTACGCAGTTGGCGCGCGATGGCATAGGCGCGATCGACGTCGTTGGTGAAGACCGATCCATTGAGGCCAAAGGGCGAGTCATTGGCGATCCGTACCGCATCCTGTTCATCTTCGGCGGCGATCACAACCAGCACCGGCCCGAAGATCTCCTCGCGCGCGATCGCGGCTGCATTGTCCACCCCGGCAAACACCGTCGGCTCCACGTAGAAGCCTCGCTCCAGATGACGCGGACGTCCGCCGCCTGCAACCACTCGGAACCCGTCTGCCCTCGCCCGCGCGATGTGCCCTTCCACCCGGTCGCGCTGGATGCGCGTGGCCAGCGGCCCCATCTGAGTCGCCGGGTCGAACGGATCACCCACCACGACTTGCGCAAAGTGTGCGCCAATGGCCTCGGCCACAGAGTCCGCCCGATGGCGCGGCACGATGACCCGCGTCAACGATGCGCATACCTGCCCTGACATGTCGCACTCGCGCGCGGCAAGCTCACGCGCGGCCGCTTCTGCATCATAGTCGTCAAGGATGATCGCCGCAGACTTTCCGCCCAGCTCCAGGGTGTAACGCGCCATCCGACCGCCGAGGATGGAGGCAATGCGCTGCCCCGTCGCACTGGAGCCGGTAAAGGCGATCTTGTCCACGTCAGGGTTGGAAACAAGCGCCTCAGACGCTTCGCGGTCGGCGATCACCACGTTGATGACGCCCTTGGGCAGACCCACCTTCTCCGCCACTTCGGCCATCAGAAGTGCATGGCCCGGCGCCTCGGGCGATCCCTTGATGACCACCGTGCACCCTGCCAGCAACGCCGGGGCCACCTTGAAGCAGGTAATCATGATCGGTCCGTTCCACGGGATGATGGCACCCACCACCCCCACCGGCTCGCGCACCAGCAGGCCGACCTTGGCGCCCGACACGGTGCAATGCTCCTCTTCGAAGGAGAAGCTGTCGGCCAGCCCGGCATAGTAGCGGAAGAACCCTCCAGCCCCCGGTGCAAAGGCGCTGGCCATGCTGTGCAGAATGCCCATCTCGTTGGGCCAGATCGCTGCAATATCCGCCGCCCGCGCTTCCAGCTCGGTGGCCATTTCAGTCATGTATCCGGCTCGCTCGGCATGGCTCATGCGCGGCCAGGGACCTTCGTCGAACGCAGTGCGCGCTGCGGCCACCGCGCGGTTCACATCTGCCACCTGTGCACTCGCCGTACTGAAATAAACCTCTTCGGTCGCGGGTGATACGACATCGATGAGCGCGTCGGTGGAAGGTGCGACCCACGCACCATCGATAAACAGCTTGCGCGGGTTCCTGAGTGGAACGACCCCGGGGCCAGTCATGGTAATTCATCCTCCGATACAAATGAAAGAAGTGCGATTATCGCCCTTGAGTTCTATTATCGGCGATACTAGCAATCCACTCCACGAAGGCAAGAACGGATAGGAGTCTGTATATGGCAACCAAGCGCTCGATCATCGTCACCGGTGGCGCCAGTGGCATCGGCAAGGCATGTGCCGAACTCGCTTGCGAACGCGGCTGGGCGGTGACCTTGGCCGACCGCGATCCGCAAGGCGCCACCGTGGCCGAGACCTTGCGCGCGGCAGGGGGCGACGTACGCTTTGTGGAAACGGACGTGACCAGCGAGGACAGCGTCCGGGCGCTGGTCCGCGCTGCGCTCGATGCTTGTGGCCAGTTGCACGGCGCCATCAACAGCGCGGGCATTGTGGGCAGTTCCAAGCCGATCCACGAAATCGACCTTGCCGCGTGGGATCGCGTCCATGCAGTCAACATGCGCGGCACGTTCCTGTGCCTGAAGCACGAGATTGCGGCGATGTGGGACCACCGCGCTGGCAGCGTTGTCTGTGTCTCATCGGCGGCGGCGATAAAGGGCCTGCCATGGAGCTCGGACTATTGCGGGTCTAAGGCCGGCATCAATGGCATGGTCCGCAGCGCGGCGATGGACTGCGCGGCACAGGGCATACGCGTTAACGCACTGCTGCCCGGGCCCACCATCACCCCTCTCGCGATGAACTCCTCAAACGCCAATCCGGCGCTTGCCAAGGTCCGCATCCGGCCAATGGAGCGTATGGCCGAACCGGTCGAGGTCGCGCGCGCCGCGATCTGGCTGGTCTCGGACGAGGCAAGCTTCGTCACCGGCGTTTCCATGCCCGTCGACGGTGGAATGGTCGTTGCCTGAAACAGCGACGCGGCCTCCGCCCCCCCGGCAGCCGCGTCGCCTTGCGGCGTCAGCCCACCACTAGCTGCGCCACGCGATCCTTGTGCGCGGCCGGACCGCCGAACATCTGCTGGCTCAGCTTCGCCCGCTTCAGAAACAGGTGGCAGGGGTGCTCCCACGTGAAGCCGATGCCTCCGTGCAATTGCACCGCATCGCCCGAGAACGCGGCATATACGTCACAGGCATAGGCCTTGGCCCCCGACGCGAGCGCGCTTGCATCCCATGCTGCCTCATCCAATGCAGCGCCCGCATGGCGCGCCAGCACCTTCACCGCCTCTATCCGAACCTTCCAGTCGGCGGCGCGATGCTTCAGCGCCTGGAATGAACCGATCGGCCGGCCGAATTGTTCGCGCACCTTCAGGTATTCAACCGTCCGTTCCAGCAGGGCATCCGCCCCGCCTGCCGCATCGCACGCAAGTGCTGCGGCGGCATGATCGGCGAGACGCTCCCAGCCCTGCTCGCCCGGCACGAGAACCGCCGTCGGCACCACGCCGTTCAGGACCACTCGCCCCGCGCTGCGCGTCAGGTCAACCAGCGCGCGCGTCTCTATGGAAAGACCAGACGCGCCGGCTTCCACCATCGCCAGAACCTGCACGCCATCGGCGTTACGTGCGGGCAACAGCAGGATTCCGGCTACGTCGGCAAAGGCAACGTCCTCCACCACGCCGTCCAGCGCCGCACCCATCACCGGAAGTCCCCCCCCGTCGGGCAAAGCCAGCGCGGCCAGGCATTCGCCTGCCGCGATCAGCGGCAGCCATCGCCCCTGCACGTCCGCATCGCCATGCAGAGCCAGCGCGTCTACCGCCAGCAGCGTGGACAGCATTGGCACCGAGGCCAGCTCGCGGCCCAGTTCCTCATGCAACACGCACGCGTGCGCCAAGCCCAGCCCCAGCCCGCCATGCGCTTCCGGCACCGTCAGACCCAGCCAGCCGAGGCCTGCCATTTCGGCCCAAAGCGCGGCGTCGAACCCATTCCCGTCGTCCCCGGGGACCGTTATCGCGCCGCCGGACCGATCCGACAGGACGCTCCGCACCGCCTCGCGCAGTTCCTCAGGGTTGATCGTATCGCTCATCAGCATCCCTCCGAAGCAAGCGCGGGCACCGATGGTTCGGGCCACCGCTTGTCGGCAATATCCAGCGCCATTCCGGTGATGCCGCCCGCCTCGGCCTGCAAGGCACGGATGCGATAGGTCCAGAAGTGCAGCGAATACTCCAGCGTCACGCCCATCCCGCCGTTGAACTGGTGCAGGTCGAACAGCAGGGCCTGAATTCCTTGCACCGCGTGGGCACCGGCAATGTCCGCATCCAGCACGCTGCCACTCCACGCAGCGCGCATCGCCAGATAGTACCCGGCCCGCACGGTGCCGTGACGTTGCACCAGGCGATGCTGGACAGACTGGAACGAACCGACAGGCCGGCCAAACACCTGGCGCTGCTTCACATAGTCGATGGTGAAATCGATCGCCGCCCGCGCAGCGCCGGCAATCTCGGCCGCGATGCCTACGCGCCACCACTGGCGCAAGGCCGCGCCCTTCCCGACAAACCGCTGCCCGCCCGCCAAGTCTGGCAGCGCGATCAACCTGCCAAAGGGATAGCCATAGATCGTCGGGACTGACACGACCTCTGCCTGATCCACCGGCAGCATCACCACATCGTCGCCGCAATCCACCAGCAGGGTACGTGCCACGGTAAGGTTGCGGATCGCCTTGCTGAGGTCGCGCTCCGTCACCAGCGCTACCGGCCCGGCCAGTTCCACGTCGGGCAGCGTCATTGGCGCCACGAGCCCACATACCATCGCCTCGATCGAGAACAGGCTCTTGGCGGTTTCATGCACCACCAGCGCCGCTTCGATCGGGCCGATGCTGCGCGCAGCCCCCAGAAAGCCGTTGTCTTCCAGCAGCGCCTGCAGCGCAGGATCGTGGCAGCAATAGGTTAGTCGCTCGCTCTGTGGCAGATCGGCATTGTCGGCCAGGATCGCCTGAACGGCGTCGACAAGGGCCTGCTGGTCGTCTGTAAGCTGGAAATCCATCGGTTAGGCCTTCGGCAAGCCAAGCCCGCGCTGGGCGACGAGGTCCATCTGGATCTCGTTGGTGCCCCCGGTGATGCCGGCGGGAATGTTGATGCGGTAATAGTCCTCCAGCAGCGCATCGCCGCCGGTCAGGCAATCGGGCAGGTAATCGGCCAGGAAGTTTGACATCTCGGTCACAGCTTCGAGTGACACCACGCGCGAAAGATTGGCGTCGGTGCTCGGTGGCTCGCGCTTCACCCTCTGGTCCACCACCAGATAGGTCATCATGCGCGCCGCCTCGAACTTCGCCACAAGCAGCCCCGCGCGGTATCGCATGATCGGGTCCGCCTCCCAGCGCCCGTCGGCCTTCAATCGCTCGACCGCGAGGTCCAGCGCATCCAGCCCGGTGTGATACCGCGGCACGCCCACCCGTTCATAGGCCAGCGCATGCGTTACGATCGACCACGCCTGCCCTTCCTCGCCCAGCCGGTTTGCCACAGGCACGCGCACGTCGGTGAAGAACACTTCGTTCAGATGCCCGTCCTTGATCAGGCCGGGAAAGCTGGTCACCGAAATGCCGGGGCTGTCCATGGGCACCAGCAGGATACTCACGTCCTTGCGCGCAGGACCCGTGCGCACCAGCAGGAAGCACCAGTCCGCCTTGCGGGCATAGCTGGTCCAGATCTTCGATCCGTTGACGACATAGTGATCGCCGGCCAGTTCCGCCCGCGTGCGCAGCGCGGCGAGGTCCGTCCCCGCGTTCGGCTCAGAAAAGCCCTGGCACCAGATGACGTTTCCGGCAGAAATGCCGCCCACATGCCGTGCCTGCTGTTCGGACGTGCCGTACTTCAGCAACGTCGGCCCGATCCAGTTGACGTTCATGTATTGCGAACCGCGCGGCTCGCCAGCGGCCTTCATCTCTTCGCCCAGAATGAAGTGATACCAGTCCGGACAATCGCTGCCGCCAAAGCGGGCGGGCCAGTGCGGCAGCAGAAGTCCGCGCTCCGCCAGTGCCGCACAGAACTCCCGCGAGTATTCCACCTGCAGATCCGATGCATAGCTTTCGGGCACGTACCGCTCGTCCCAATCGGGGGGCAGCAGTTCGTCCAGCGCCTGCTTCACCTTGCGGCGATATTCGATCTGATCGTCGGTCCAGCCAAATTCCATGGTTTCAGTCCACCCGTCTGGTCAAGCCGCTTGCGGCTCGCGCGGCAGCTTCAGCCCACGCTCGGCAATGATGTTTCTCTGGATTTCCGAGCTTCCGCCCGAGATCGTCCACGCCCACGAATAGAGGTAGTCCTGCATCCAGTATCCGGTCTCGTTGGCACCACCCATCAGCACGCCCTGCAGGAACTGCGCCTCTATGCCGCCGATCGAAACGCCCAGTTCGGTAAAGTCGCGCAGCAGGTCGCTGTAATACAGCTTGATCATCGAAGGCTCGACGCCCGCAGCCTCGCCCTTCAGCACTGCGGAAAGCTGATTGTTCACCAGCAGTCGTAGCGCCTCTATGCGGGTGCGCACGTCCACCATGCGGCGACGGATCTCGTCGTCCTCCAGCGGCAGGCGCCCGGCTCGCGTCGGCACTTTCGCTGCAGCGATCAACAGCTTGAACCCCTCGCGCATGCGCTCGGCCAGTTCCAGCACCGACAAGCCGCGCTCCGATGAAAGCGTCGATTGCGCCACCGCCCAGCCGCCGTGTTCGGGGCCGATCAGATTCTCCGCCGGGATCACCACGTCATCAAGGAATATCTCGTTGAAATGCGACGCCCCGGTCATCTGCTTGATCGGGCGCAGCGTTACGCCCGGGGTCTGCAGGTCCAGGATGAAATAGGAAATGCCGCGGGCCTTCGCCGCCGTCGGATCGGTACGCGCAAGCAGCAGGCAATAGCGGGCAAGGTGGGCGTTCGACGACCACGTCTTCTGACCGTTGACCACGAAATGGTCGCCGCGCCGTTCCGCACGGGTGCGCAGGCTGGCTAGGTCGGAGCCGGCGTTGGGTTCCGAAAAGCCCTGACACCAGATCTCGTCGCCAGCCAGGATTGCCGGCAGATGGCGCTGCCGCTGCTCCTCCGTTCCCCAGTGCAGCAGCGTGCCGGGAACGTGATGCAGCGCAATGAAGTACAGGATCAGGCGCGGGGCACCCGCGCGGGCGATTTCCTCGTACAGCACGATCTGCTGGGCAAAGCTCATCCCGCTGCCGCCCCATTCGACCGGCCAGTGCGGCGCGGCGTAGCCGGGCTCCATCAGTTTGCGGAACCAGGCCTTCTGGAAGACGACGTGGTCCGCCTCGTCCGCACCGGTCATTCTTTCGCGCCAGTCTGCAGGCAGGTTATCCGCCAGCCATTCTCGCACTTGAGCGCGGAATGGCTCCAGCGCGCTCAGTTCAGCCAGCACGTTGCTCATGCCCATCTCCGCAGACGTCCGCCCTCGCTTTCCGCCAGGACACGGATAGTCCCGGACGAAGGCAATATAACGAACTTTGTGCGATAAACGCTCTCTTGTTCCATATATAACCGATGGGCAGTTTGCGACATCAAGTCAACCCGCAAATCCGACCCAGCCCTCCATTATGTGCGATGATCGATGTTTTGCGCGATATCTGTCCAAACCATCTTATTGATATCGAGTCGGCCCGGACTGACCTGCATGGGGTTGAGCCAGACCAGGATCGGTCAAGCCTGCCCGGGAAGAGGTCAGAACCGCTCAATCACCAGCGCCGGCGCGAGGCCTCCGGCCGCGCACATCGTCACCAGCCCGACAGCCTTGTCCTGCCGTTCCAGCTCGTCCAGCAACGTGCCTGCGAGCATTGCCCCGGTCGCACCGATCGGGTGCCCGAGCGCCAGCGCGCCGCCGTTGACGTTCACGGTTTCCGGATCGATATTCAGGTCGCGCGCGAACTTGGCAGGCACGATGGCGAAGGCTTCGTTGACCTCGAACAGATCGACATCGGCCAACGCCATCCCTGCCTTGTCCAGCACCTTGCGTGCAGCGGGGACAGGGCCGTTAAGCATCAGCGTCGGATCGTCCCCCACAGTCGCGATGGCGCGGATCCGGGCTCGCGGCTTAAGTCCGTGCGCGAGCGCAAAGTCTGACGAGGCGAGCATAATCGCCCCTGCCCCATCGACGACCCCCGAACTGGTGGCCGCGGTGTGCACGTGATCAATTGCCAGATCCGGGTAGGCCCGCCGGACCAATGTGGCGAACGTCGTGCCCTCATCATCGATCGGGCGATCCATCATACCCGGAAAGGCGGGTCGCAGTCCGGCCAGAGTCTCGGCGCTGGTCTGCGGCCGTGGAAACTCCTCGCGATCCAGCAGGACGTGGCCTTGCGCGTC
This sequence comes from Novosphingobium sp. ERN07, assembly GCF_012641335.1. Lineage (GTDB taxonomy): Bacteria > Pseudomonadota > Alphaproteobacteria > Sphingomonadales > Sphingomonadaceae > Novosphingobium. The sequence goes on along the minus strand of NZ_JABAID010000022.1, from coordinate 24,453 downwards.
CTTGACCGGCACCGTCGAGCGGGCAAACCGCCCTTCGCGGATAGCGCGGTCGGCGCGTTGCTGGCTGGCGAGGGCCACGGCATCCATGTCCTGCCGCGAGAAGCCGTCAAGCGTGGCGATGATGTCCGCGCACAAGCCCTGGTGCGGTTGCGGAATGCGGGCCCGCAAATCAAGGTTGTTCGAATCCAGCATGAGTTCACGCTGCAGCGTACGGGTGTAGGACATCATCTCCACCCCGCCGGCAATGACCAGATCCTGGGCACCTGCGATGATGCCCATTGCGGCAAGGCCCACGGCGGTCAGGCCCGACCCGCAGAAGCGGTCGAGAGAGAAGCCGGGAACGGAGGCTGGAAAGCCGGCATGGAGCGCTGCCATCCGCGCCAGGTTCAGTCCCTGCTTGCCTTGCTGTGTGTTCACCCCGGCGACGATATCGTCGACATCGCCCGCGTCGATTCCGGTGCGTTCTACCAGTGCTTCAAGCACCTGCGCGAACAGGTGCTGGGGATGAAGCCCGGCTAGCGCGCCGTCGGCCTTGCCCTGTCCGCGCGGAGTGCGCACCGCATCGATGATCCATGCTTCGGTCATGTGTCTGCTTTCGTGAAGGGGGCAGCATCGGGAACTGACCCGAAATTACATCCGTATGGCGCCGTCGAGCCGGACGTGTTCGCCGTTCATGTAGGCATTGCGGCACATCTCCAGCGCAAGACTCGCGAACTCCCGCGGCTGGCCCATGCGCCGAGGGAACGGCACGCTGTCGCCCAGTTGCTGCCGCAACTCGGGCCGGGCGGTGGCAAACAGCGGCGTGTCCATGATGCCGGGCAGGATGGCATTGACGCGAATGCCTTCGCGCCGCAGGTCGCGCGCCACAGGCAAGGTCAGGCCAACGATGCCTGCCTTGGACGAGGCATAAGCCGCCTGCCCTGCCTGCCCATCAATGGCGGCAACCGAGGCAGTATTGATGATGCAGCCCCGCTCCCTGTCATCACCCAGCGGATCGAGCGTGAGCATGCCCGCCGCAGAAAGCGCCATGCAGCGGAACGTGCCGACAAGGTTCAGCAGGACGATCCGTTCGAACTGGTCGATGGGAAAATGCGTGATCTGCCCCGTATCGCGCGCACGTTGTGCGATCTTGAATGTGTTGCCGCGTCCGGCGCAGTTGACGAGGATGCGTTCCTGCCCCTGCATCGCGCGGGCCTTGGCAAAGCCTTCGGCTACCGAGACATCCTGCGTGATATCGACCTCGCAGAAGATACCATCCAGTTCGGCGGCGAGCGCTTCGCCCATCTCGCGGTTGAGGTCGAAGATGGCAACTCGCGCCCCTTCGGCGGCGAGTGCGCGGACCGTGGCTTCACCCAGTCCACTGGCGCCGCCTGTGACGACCGCGATTGCTCCATCGAGTTTCATCGTCTGCTCCCTTAAGGACGGATCACTTGGCGTTGCGAAAATGGCGGAACACGCCGCTCGCGCGCAGGACGGGATCACCGTCGGCATCGATCATGGCCGAGATGAAGCCGGTAGAGCGGGCGAGGCGGCTGAGCGTGACACGCGCCTCGACCCACGCACCAAGAGGCGCTGGCGCAAGGAAATCGAGCGAGAGCGTGATCGTGGGGATCGGCGCTGGCACGTCACCCGCCATGCGCAGACCGCGCGCCAGCGCTATATCGGCAAACGTGGCGAGCATCCCGCCATGGCACATCGGCCGCATGTTGCAGTGCTTTTGCGAAGCGCGGAACCCGAAGCGAGCAACCTCGCCTTCACCGACCCGGTCCGTGGTCCAGAAGAACGGGCCAGCGAGGTCGGCAAATTCACCACAGCCGTCCATCCGCTCCCACCTGCGGTCGGCAGGTGCAAGGCCGGATGCAAGGTCACCGATGCCAGACTGCAAGACCCATCCCCACTTACGTGCGATATTCGACGATAACGTCGATATACGACCATTCACCAGTCAAGGGCAAGCTGTCAAGCATTTCGGAGAAGTGCGATACAGCTATGACCGCTACGACCGGACAGGGATTGCCAATGCAGCAAGATTCGCATAAATCGAACGCATGTTACATAGTCGCACACAATGGCGCTGTGTGAGCCGGGTAGAGGAAGGCGGATGAGCTACAGCTTCGAGCAGCACAAGATTGTCGGCGCGATAGAAGCGGACGATCCGTTCTGGCGCAGCCTGGAAGACGGCGTGCTGGCCCTTCCCCGTTGCGCCGGGTGCCACGGCTGGACCTGGCCCGCGCACCATCGCTGCGGCCAGTGCGGATCGTGGCAGTTCGATTGGGTTCCGGTGAAGCCGGAAGGCTACGTGTTCAGCTATACCCGCACCCGCTATGCCTTCGACCGCGTGCTGGAGCGCAAGGACGACGTGCCATACGTGACCTTGGTGGTAGAGCTGCCCGAGGCGGGCAACGTGCGCCTGATGGGTGTGCTGAAAGGCGATGAAACCGGCCTTGCCATCGGCGCGCGGGTGCGCGGCAGCATTGATTCGCCCAGCGCGAAGACGAAGTTCTACCCGGCCCTGCGATGGGAAATCGAGGGTTGAGGCCCCTTGCCGGGCGACGCGCGGATTACGGATATTACGGAGAACTGGTGTGAGCAGGATGCGGGGCGCAACGGCCATCGTAGGCATCGGGCAGACGCCCTATTACAAGCGCGGCACATCGTCCGAACCGGAGCTGAAGCTGGCGCTGCAGGCGATCACGCAGGCCGCAGACGACGCCGGCATCGACGTGCGCGATATCGACGGCTTCATCTCCTATGCGTCCGAGCGCAGCGACCCGGCCAAGCTCATGCCGGCCCTTGGTACGCGGCAATGCCGGTTTGCCTCTCTGGTGTGGATTCACGGCGGCGCCTTGGCGGGCACGCTGAACATTGCGGCGGGCGCGATCCTGTCCGGGCAGGCAGAGATCGTGGCAGTCTACCGGTCCATGGCCGAGAGCAGCAACCAGCGGCTCCGCGTGGCAGTGGCGCAGAACGACACATCGTCGCAGTATCTGGTGAACGGGCTGGATTCGCCAGCACAGATCCTCGCCTTGCGATCGCAGCGGTTGATGGAGCACCACGGCGTTCCGCAATCCGCGCTCTATGCCACGGTGGCGGCATCATACTACCATGCGCGCGCCAACCCGCGAGCCTATGGCCGCAACACCGAGATGACGGCGGAAATCTATGCCGCAGCGCGGATGATTTCGGAGCCCTATCGCCTGTACGACTGCTCGCGCGAGAATGACGGCGCAGCCTGCGTGCTGGTTGTTTCGGCCGAGCGCGCAAAAGACATGAAGCAGACGCCCGCCTATGTTCTGTCCGCGCCAATGGGCACGATGGAAGGCGGCGGCGCGCTGGAGGAGAACTGGCGCCCCTATTACGCCACGGCCGGGCAACGCGAACTGGCCGAGCGCATGTGGCGCGAATCCGGCTATGGCCCGAAGGACGTGGACGTGGCGCAGATCTACATGAACATGAACGCGATGGGCATCGGATCGATGGTGGATCACGGGTTCTTCGATTTCGAGGAGGCAGGCGATTTCTGCACCTTCGAGAATCTGATCGCGCCTTCGGGCAAGCTGCCGATCAACACATCGGGCGGCGATCTGGCCGAAGGGTTCATCCACGGCATGGGCCTGATACCCGAAGCGGTGCGGCAGATTCGAGGCACGTCAGTGAATCAGGTGCCCGGAGCGAGGCTTTCGCTGTTCACCGGAGGGCCGGGCGACCTGATGAGCAGCACCGCCCTGCTGGGCAGCGCGGATACGCTTTGAGCGGGACGGGACGCAGACGATGATGGGATTTACGGTCAGTCGCGCGCTGAAGTGGTGGGCGTGGGAAAAGCCGGACCGCGTGGCGCTGAACTATGAAGGCGAACCGGTTACCTATGCCGGGCTTTATGACTGGGGCCGGAAGGTGGCAGACTGGCTGCGCACCGAGGGCGTCGCACCGGGCGACCGCGTGATGATGGTTGCGGAAAATTCGCTGGAGTATGCGGTCCTGCTGGTCGGCACGATGCTGGCGGGCGCGATCGCCGCACCGGTGACGTTCCGGTCGAGCGAGCGCGAAGTGCAGCGTGCGCTTGCTCTGCTCGAACCGCGCCTTCTTGTGGCGGATTGCGGGCACATGGAATTGTGCCGGGCGGCGCTGGGCAAGGGCGCCAACGCGGTGCTGCGTGCGATCGAATCGGTGCGCGGCTTGCGCGACGGGCCCGATCCTTCTGCCGCTCACGTCCCTGCACCCGAGGACGCGTTGTTCATCATCGGCACCAGCGGGTCGACCGGGCAGCCCAAGGGCGTTGTCTACACCCAGGGCACGACGATGGCCTATGCCGCCGAGTTCGCCATCATGGAACCTGCGACAGGCAACGGCGGCAGCGTTCTGGCGGCGGGGCCGTATTCGTCGTCATCGGGCACCTTGCTGCTGTTCCAGTTCCTGTCCGTCGGTGCGACCATCTTTGCCGAAAACCGGTTCACGCCCGAGCGCGCGCTGGAACTGTTGAGCCGCAACCGGATCACCGCGTTCCTTGCCTCGACCATTTTCTTCGAGCGGCTGGCTGCCCTGCCCGAATTCGAAGCCGCCGACCTTTCCGCGCTTGCGTTTGCACAGATCGGCGGAGCACGGGTCGGCCCTGCTCTCACTGCGAAGTTCAAGGCCAAGGGTGTGGTGCTGCGGCAGGCCTACGGCTGCACCGAGGCGGGCGGCGCCTGGGCGGCGCGCGACGAAACCGCGTTGACCGATGCGACCAAGTGCGGACCCGGCGGCCTGTTCTCCGAATATGCCGTGATCCGACCAGACGGGACAATCGCCGATGCGGGCGAGCCTGGCGAAATCCTGATCCGCAGCGCAGCGATGGCGGCCGGATACTGGAAAGATGCAGAGCAGACTGCGGCGACGTTCCGCGAGGGCTGGCTGCACACCGGCGACCGCGGCATGCTCGACACGCGCGGGAACCTGACCTTCATCGACCGGATCAAGGACATCATCAAATCGGGTGGCCTGAACGTTTCAGCAATGGAGGTAGAGAACACGATCGCCGAAATCGATGGTGTGGTCGAAGTCGTGGTGCTGGCAGCGGCGGATGCCGAGTTCGGCGAGACGCCGCTGGCGGTGGTGCATGGCGATATCGCGCGGATCGAGCCGCGCGAGGTGGTGGCGCACTGTCGGCGCGAACTGGCTTCGTACAAGGTGCCACGGTATGTGGTGCTGGAAGCCGAGGCGCTGCCGCGCCTGCCTTCGGGCAAGATCGACAAGAACGCGCTCCGCGCTCGGTTCAAGGATGCCACGGCAACGATGGAGCGGATACGCTAGTCCAGGTCGAGGATCTCGGCGGCCATCGTCGCGAGGTCGACCACCGCACAACTGCGGACGAAGCCGTCCGCCGTGGGCCGCCCTTCCCCCACCGAGCCGGGATTGACCACCAGCACATCGCCCAGCCAGCGCACCAGTGGCTGGTGCGTATGACCATACAACACGAGGTCCGCACCGGGGACGGCGAAGCGATGGAAGTCGCGGTGGTGGCCGGGAATGTAGGCGTGGCCGGAATCCCACGGCGTGGAATGGACGATATGCAGGCACCGCCCCGCAAGGGTCGTCTCGATAGTGGACGGACGGGTGGCAAGCCAGTCAGCGAGGTCACCCGATGGCGCCGCCGGACCGGAGAACAGGAGTTGCTCATGATTGCCAAGGATGGCCAGCGGATCATGCGCGTGCAGCAGCCCAACGGTTTCGGCGCAGAATCGGGTCTGGCTGACGGCGTCACCGAGGCAGACCAGCCGGTCGAACGGGGCCATTGCCGCAAGCGCCCGTTCCAGCACGCGCGGCTGGCCATGGATATCGGATACGATGCCCAGCTTCATTCCGCACGCAATAGCTTGACGGGTGGCGGAAGGACAAGCCAAAAGTCCGTTATCGTACCATACGGGCGATAATCGCTCATTATGATTCCCGCGTACCTGCCGAGAGGATTGATCGCGCCATGACCGGCCCCAACGTTTCCCCCCTTGCCCATCCGGACCGGCTCTACATTGGCGGGGCCTGGGTGCCTGCCAGCAGCGGGCGCAAGATCCGCGTGGTCAACCCCGCCACCGAAGAAACCTATGTCGAGGTAGCCGAAGCCGACGAAAACGACGTGGCGCGCGCAGTGGCCGCAGCGCGCGAAGCGTTCGACAACGGGCCATGGCCGCGCCTTTCACCGGTTGAGCGGGCAGAGTGGCTGCGACGACTGGCCGACGCCATCGATGCGCGGGCCGATGATTTCTCCACCGTCTGGCCCAACGAAATGGGCATCGTCCACGCCATGGCCAAGGCAATGGCGCCGGGCTTTTCCTATACCTATCGCAGCTATGCCCAGATCACCGAGCGGTTCGCCTTCGTCGAGGAGCATCCGACGATCTCGGGTGCGAAGCTGGGGCTGCTGGTCCGCGAGCCGGTCGGCGTGGTAGGCGCGATCGTGCCGTGGAATGCCCCGGCCGCGCTGGCCGCGCTGAAGGTCGCCCCGGCGCTTGCAGCAGGTTGCACGGTGGTGCTGAAAGCATCGCCCGAAGCGCCGAGCCACGCGCTGCTTCTGGCCGAAGCGGCCGACAGTATCGATCTGCCGCCAGGTGTGCTCAACGTGATCACCGCCGACCGCGACGCATCCGAGGCGATGGTGCGTGACGAGCGGGTGGACAAGATCAGCTTCACCGGATCGAGCGTGGCGGGCTGCCGGATCGCCTCGCTCCTGGGCGGACGCATGGCGCGCTACACCATGGAACTGGGCGGTAAATCCGCTGCGATCATTCTCGACGATTACGACGTGGAGGCAGCCGCAACCGCTCTGGCCAAGCGCGCGCCGGACATGACCGGACAGGTCTGCGCCGCACTGACCCGCGCCATCGTACCGCGTGCGAAGCACGATGCATTTGTCGAGGCACTGGCAGCCGCGCTGGCCAAGGTGAAGGTGGGCGATCCATTCGATCCCGCCACGCGCATGGGCCCGCTGGCCACGGAACGTCAGCGGGGCCTGGTGGAAGGATTCATTTCCGAGGCACGCGCGAGCGGCGCAGTCCTGGCGACGGGCGGCGGGCGACCGTCGCATCTGGAGCGGGGCTTCTTCATCGAACCCACAGTCTTCGGTCATGTCGATCCGGCATCTTCCATCGCCTGCGAGGAAGTGTTCGGCCCGGTGCTCTCGGTGATCGCGGCAGATAGTGAAGAAGACGCGGTGCGCATCGCCAATGCCTCGCGCTACGGCCTGAACAATGCCGTGTTCACCAACGACGTCGACCGTGCATATCGAATCGCGCGGGAGCTGCGATCCGGAACAGTGGGGCACAACGCACAACGGCTCGACTTCTCCATCGCGTTCGGCGGGTTCAAGCGGTCCGGCGTAGGGCGCGAGGGCGGTGTCGAAGGGCTGCTGCCCTATCTCGAAAGCAAGACCGTGCTGCTGCAGGATCGTCCTGCGGCGCTGGCGGGCGGGAACAACTGATGGCTGATTTCGACTACATCATCGTCGGTGCAGGGTCGGCCGGCTGCGTTCTGGCCAATCGCCTGAGCGCAGATCCGGCGATGCGCGTCTTGTTGCTCGAAGCGGGTGGGCGCGATGCGCACCCGTTCATATCGATGCCCCGTGGTTTGGCGAAAGTGATGTCGGACCTGCGCTACGTGTGGCTCTATGCAACCACGCCCGAGGCGCGCTCCAACAACGTGGCCGAGATCTGGGCGCGCGGGCGCACGCTGGGCGGATCGAGCGCGGTCAACGGTATGGTCTATGTGCGCGGCAGCCGCCCGGACTTCGACGAACTGGCCGCGCAGACCAGCGACGACTGGGCGTGGCACCACATCGGCGCTGCCTATCGCGCGATGGAAGCGCATGAACTGGGCGGAACGCCGACACGTGGCGCACGCGGGCCGCTGCGCATATCGCTGCCCGAAGTGAAGTCGCGCATCACCGAAGCCGCCATCGAGGCCGGCCGCGCGCTCGGGCTGGTGCCGATGGAGGACATCAACGATCCCGAAGACCGTGAACGTATCGGCTATGCCCCGCGCACGATCTGGAAGGGAAAGCGTCAGAGTGCGGCCACCGCGTTTCTGCACCCGGTGGCACACCGCCCCAACCTGACCGTGCGGACGGGCGTCGTTGTTGACCGTGTGCTGTTCGACGGCGCGCGCGCCGTGGGCGTGGCCGCGACGCTGGAGGGAGCGGCGGTGACCTTCTCCGCCGGACGCGAAGTGATCCTGAGCAGCGGCACCCATGGCAGCCCCGCCATCCTTCAGCGCTCCGGCATCGGCGCGGCACCGCATCTCGAAGCGCTTGGCATCCCTGTGATAGCCGACGTGCCCGCCGTGGGGCAGAACCTGTTCGAACATCGCGGGCTGGTCTTCCAGTGGAGGGTTCCCGACGCGCTTTCACAGAACCGGGAGTTCCGGGGCCTGCATCTGGTGCGCAGCGTCCTGAAATATTACCTGACGCATCGCGGTGCGATGGCGGGCGGTGCATACGACATGGCAGCCTATGCCAAGTCCGATCCGGCGCTGGACCGGCCGGACCTGCAACTGCTGATCTCGCCCTATTCGTTCAACTTCGATGCGGTACCACTCAAGATCGAGGACCACGGCGGCTTCAACATCTGCATCTATCCCATTCGCCCTCGTTCACGCGGGTCCGTGGCCATTGCCTCGCGCGATCCGTCCGCCCTGCCCGCGATCACACCCAACTATGGGTCGGACGCATGGGACAAGGCGATGATTCCGATGATGTTCGACTATGTTCGCAAGTTTGCCGCGCAGCCCCCGCTGGACGGGCTGATCGAGGCAGAAACCCGTCCCGGCCCTGCCTGCACCAGTGCAGAGCAGATCGACGCCGCATATCTGCGCTTCGGCTATGCCAACTATCATTCCAGCGGCACCTGCCGCATGGGCAAGGACGCTGGCTCGGTGGTAGACCCGCATTGCCGCGTACGCGGCGTGGAAGGGTTGCGCGTGGTAGACACATCGATCTTCCCGTTCATGCTGGCTGGCAACATCAACGCGCCGGCCATGGCCGTGGCATGGCGCGCGGCTGACCTGATCATGGACGCTGGCGCAGAAGCCCGCTAGAGCGCGTCTGGTGCATTATCGCACGCAATCGCCAACGGGAGGAACTGTGGACCGCGAAGCAGAAGACATCGCAACGGCGACAGGCGATGAGGGCAAGAAGCCGCTGCGCGACGTCGATCGGATGGGCGGCTTTGCCAAGGGCCTGTCGGTGATCGAGGCGTTCGGGCGCGGGCGCAACCGCCTGACCATTGCGGAAGTGGCGCGGCTGGCCGAACTGGATCGCGCCTCGGCCCGGCGCTGCCTGCTGACGCTGGTGCAGAAAGGCTATGCCAAGACCGACGACCGCTATTTCGAACTGACGCCGCGGATCCTCAGCCTGGGCCACTCCTATCTGGCAGCGTCGCTGCCGCGCCTGGTTCGGCCTTCGCTCGACCGGCTGGCAGACCGTATCCGCGAGTCCTGCTCGGCGGCGGTGCTGGATGGCACCGAGGTGGTCTATATCGCCCGTTCATCGCACCACCGCATCGTTGGCGCAGGGCTGCATCCGGGCAGCCGCCTGCCCGCCTATTGCACGTCGCTGGGCCGGGTGCTGCTGGCCGCCCTGCCCGAAGATCAGGCGCGCGAGCTGATCGAGGCAAGCGAACGCACCCGCTTTACCGACCACACGCTGACCACCGTCAAGGCTCTGATGGCCGAGCTCAAGACCGTGCGTGAGCAGGGCTTTGCCTATATCGATCAGGAGCTGGAACTGAATTCCCGCTCCGTCGCGGTGCCGATCGTCAACTTTGCCGGTGAAGCCGTAGCTGCAGTGACGGTGGGCCTGCACGTCTCGCGCGGATCGCCCGAGCGCATCCGGGGCGAGATTCTGGAGGCGTTGATCGACATGCAGCGCGAACTGGCCGAGATCCTTCCCTGAAAAAGCGCCACTGTCTTAGAAGTAATGGGCTGGAAGTGTCAGTCCTGACACACCCGCGATGACATTTGGCGATAGCGAAGGAAAGTGCAGTGCTCTCGCCAATGTCGCCCAGGCGGAGCCGACACAGCTGGTCGATGCCGGGCGTGACTTCGGCCAGATCGGTCCCAAAGCGCAGGACAGCGCTCAATCCTCAGGCGCGATGGTCACGGTTAGGCCGTCAAGCTCCGGCGTCAGCTTGATCTGGCAGGAAAGGCGCGATGCCGGCGTGCGGTGATCGGAGCTGTCCAGAAGGTCGTTTTCGTCCTCGGTCATCGCAGGCACCTGCGCAGCAAAGGCCGGATCGACATAGACGTGGCAGGTCGCGCACGAACAGCAGCCACCGCACAGCGCCAGCAATTCGTCGATACCGTTGTCGCGGATCAGTTCCATCACCGAAAGGCCGTCCTGCCCTTCAATTGCGGCTTCGCTGCCATCGCGGCGGCGGACGATCAACTTGGTCATGAGGGTCAGCTTCCCTTGAATGCGGGCGGACGCTTTTCAAGGAACGCCTTTGCGCCTTCCTTGTGATCGTCGGTAAACAGGGTGAGTTGGTCGTAAGCGAGCGAGGTTTCGAACGCGCCTGCGGTCATCTGCTTGAGCAGCAGGTTGACCGACATCTTGGCATAAGAAATCGCCAGCGGCGCCCCCTTGGTCAGGCGCTGGGCGAAACCGTCAACAAAGGCGTCAAGTTCGGCATCGGGCACACAATAATTGATGAGGCCGATCTCGATAGCCTTACTGGCCTCGATCGGTTCGCCCAGCATCAGGTATTCCTTGGCGCGGTGGAAACCCAGCAGCAGCGGGAACAGCGCCGCACCGCCATCGCCCGGCGCGATGCCCATGCGTACGTGGGAATCACAGAACCGCGCGCCCTCGGCGGCGATCACCATGTCGCACGCCAACGCGATGTTGACACCCACGCCATAGGCCGGCCCGCGCACCTTGGCGATGATCGGCTTTTCGGCATCGAGCATGTTCCAGAACAGGCGCCGTGCTCCGCGCGTGGGCGGACGCTTCTTGCGGCCGGCCTCGTTCTCCGCATCTTGCACTGACAAGTCGGTTCCTGCGCAGAAGGCGTCGCCTTCCCCGGTGAGGATGACGACACGGATATCGTCGTCGGCGTCGATGTCGTCCCATATGCGCTCCAGTTCGCGGTGCATGGGGCGCGACACCGCATTCTTGCGGCGAGGATTGTTGAGCGTCAGAGTGACGATACCGTCATGCCCCTTGTCGATCTTGATCCATTCGTAGCGGGTGGGGTCGATCGCTGGCACGATCCTTCCTTTCTGCAATGCGGGCGCGGGTCAGTTACGCGCGCGGGTAAAGACCATCGGCAGCGCGATGATGCCCTGCCCCAACCCGCTGAGGTGACGGATGGGGCGACTCTCATCAATGCGGAAATCAGAGAAGGCGGCGAGCATTTCCTCGAACGCCACCTTCAGTTCGGCCTTGCCGATGAACGATCCGATACAGCGGTGGTTGCCCGCGCCAAAGCCCAGATGCGGGTTGGGCTTGCGATGCGGATCGATTGCATCCGGACAGGCAAAGCGCGTGACGTCGCGGTTGGCCGCGCCAAATGCAACCAGCACGGAATCTCCTGGCTTCAGCATCGTTCCGCCCAGTTCCACCGGCTCTGTCACTTCGCGCCGCAAATAGGTCGCGGGCGAGGTGAAGCGCACCAGTTCTTCAACCACTGCGGGAATCTGCGTCGGATCTGCGCGAAGGCTTGCGGCTTCATCAGGGTTGGTTGCCAGCCAGCGTGCGGTTTCCGCAAGCGTCGCGGACGTCGTGTCGAAACCACCGATCAGCAACAGGCGGACCATGGATACCTGTTCCTCCTCGGTCAGCGGACGTCCCGCAACCTCGCCCAGCACGATGGATGAGAGCAGGTCTTCGTCGGCTCGGATGGCCGTGGCACGGCGACGGTTGAGCGCGAGCCGTGCGTAGTCCTCCAGCCGGTTGATTGCCCCGCTTGAAACGCCCGTGGCCACATCGCGGTGCAGCGCCTCGACGAGGTCTTCCAGATCGGGCGCGTCGGCGTCGGGCAGGTCCATGAAGGCCAGCGTGACGCGGATCGGCAACGGGCGCGCAAGGGCACGGACAAAGTCGACCGGCTCTCCATCCGGAATGGCAGCAACCAGTTCGCGCGCGATGGCGCGGATGGCAGGCTCGCGTCGGCGCGCCTGTTCAGGCGTGACAAAGGGCATCAGCAGCGCGCGATACTGCCCGTGCATTGGGGGATCGACTTCCGCGGGCACGTGCATGGAGCGGATGGCCGTGGGAGGCGGCAGAGTGATGCCGCGCGCCGACGAGAATACCTTGGGGTTGGTCAGCACCTTGAGCACGTCGTCATACCGTGCGGCGACATAGTATCCGCCGTAACGGTCGCTATGATAGAGCCCGGTCATGTCGCGCATCTGCGCCCAGAGGCATTCGGCGCCTGCGCGCGCATTGACGGCGTGAATATCAAAGGTGTCGAGCGTTTGCACTTCGTCCGTCATCCCATCCTCACCATAGCAATTTGATCGATTAACGCACGATTGTTTTATGATCGCACGTTGGCAAAATACTTGTCCGCTTGTCAATCACGATCCGAAAAGCATGGAAGGCCCCACCGCCCGCAAGCGGACGCAGTGACCGCATCACTGCGCGGTCAGGCCTCCATCGACGACCAGTTCGGCCCCGGTGACATAGGCGGCATCGTCAGACAGAAGAAACGCAATGGCCGCCGCAAGGTCATTCGGATGGCCCGTGCGGCCAAGCGGTACGGCAGCGGAGATCGCGGCGGAATCCGACGGGTTTGCACTGCGCACGCCTTGCTGGATGTCGGTTTCGATTACGCCGGGGTACACCGAATTGACTCGGATACGGTGCGGCGCACCCTCCAGTGCCAACGTCTTCGACAGCAGGCGTACTCCGCCCTTGCTGGCAGCGTAGGCGGCCGTGCGGCGCATCCCGACCAATCCCGCCACCGACGCCACGTTGACGATGACGCCCCCACCGACCTCGCCGCCAGCCCCGCCGTCAGCCCCATCGCCGACCTGTGCAGTCATCCGGCGCATGGCAGCCCGGCAGCCCAGGAAAACGCCTGTCAGATTGATCTCCACCTGCCGGTTCCAGGCATCGAGACCGGTCTCCTCCACTGGTGCGAGCATGACGATGCCTGCGTTGTTGACCAGCCCGTCGATCCGGCCCGAGCGCGCCACGACGTCGGCGATCAGGCTGTCCCACCCGGCCTCGTCGGTCACGTCCTGCGCCAGACCCGTGGCCGCGAAACCCTGCGCCTGCAGTTCATCCGCCCTTGCCCGCACCGCCTCGCCATCGATGTCGGTCATCACCACGCTTGCGCCTTCGGCGGCGAGCCGGGCTGCCGTGGCAAAGCCGATACCGCGCGGCGATGCAGCGCCGGTGACCACCACGCAGCGACCTGCCATCCGCGCGGCCACTACCGCGGGGTGTGGCGTGCTCACTCGCCAGACCCGATGCGCACGGCTGCACCATCGAGGAGGTCCGTGAACTGTACCTGGCATGCCAGCCGCGATCCCGCCGCGCGATCAGGCACGATATCCAGCAGATCGAGTTCGCATTCCTCGGGTGCGGGCAGCAGTTCCGCTACCGTATCGTCGAAGATCACATGGCATGTCCCGCAGGAGCAGCAACCGCCGCAGTTGGTGATGCCGTGCACTTCGTAGATCCCGGCATCGAGAATGACTGCCTTTACCGTTTCCCCGACCTTGCCCTCGATTTCACGGCGCTCGCCCGAACGCAGCGTGACTGTCAGCTTGGACATCATGTTCCTCCTTCGTCCGGTCAGGCCGCTGCATCGGTCGGACGTGCGTCCCACTTCAGCTTCAGGTGCTCCAGCGCCATGACCATGCCCGGGCGCCACGAAGGCTTGTCCGCGCCATCGAGCGTGAAGTTCGCGATGCGCTTGAGCCATTCGCGCGTGAACACGCGCATTTCCAGCCGCGCCAGCATATTGCCGATGCAGGTGTGCGCACCGATGGAAAAGGTGATGTGGCCGCGATCCGGGCGGTCGATGTCGAATGCCTCGGGATCGGGATTGCGCCGTTCATCCAGCCCGGCGCTCGTCAGCGGGCAGATGAGCATCTGCCCTTCGCGGAATTGCGCGCCCTTGATCTCGATATCCTTCTTCACGATGCGCGTCTGGTTGACGACAGCGAAGCGGCGCAGCGATTCCTCGACGTAGTCGGGTAGCTTTTCAGGCTCGGCCACGAGTCTCGCCTGCAGATCGGGGCGCTGAGCAAGATTGCGGAAAGAGAAGGTCAGCGCATTGGCGACCGTGTCCAGCCCGCCGAGGAACAGCAGGTAGCCGATCGACTCCAGCTCATCCTGCGTCAGCTTGCGCCCGCGCACCTCGGCCTCGATCAGGCTGGTAGCGAGATCGTCCGCCGGATTGCGGCGCTTTTCGTCGAACAGCTCGCGCCAGATTGTGAATATCCGGTCCTGCAACTGACCGCGCCGTTCGGGTGTGATGTTGCTGAAGTATTCAAGCACGATACTGCGGAATTCGTCGAACCGGTCGAGCGGCATCCCGGCCAGTTCCATGAACACCGAGACCGGGAATCCCGCCCCCAGCGTTTCGGTGAAATCGCATTGCCCATCGGCGATGACCCTGTCGATCAGGCGATTGGCCCATGCCACCAGCTTGGGCTCCATGCGCGCGATCGGGCCGGGGCCGAAATGCTTCATCAGCACCGCGCGGTAGCGGGTGTGCTCGGGCGGATCGAGATTGAGCGGAATCATCATGACGCCGTTGTTCATCGGCGGAATGTGCAATTCACGACTGGAAAAGTGCTCCGGATCGGTCAGCACCTTCACCTGATCCTCATACCGGGTAATGACCCAGTGCCCGCCGTTGCGCGGCGTCCAGAAGATATCCGGCGCGCTTTCGTGCAACGAATGCCAGCCAAGGTGAATGTCCTCGAGCAGTTCGGGCTGGGTATAGATGTCCCAGTCGCACACCGGCGCACGAGCCACGCCTTCAGACACGGTGTTGGTCGAAACTGCCATCTGCATCGCCTTTCATCCTGCCGGATTGCTGCTCCGGCCCTTGGTTCCGCCCCCGCTATCGCAGCGTCCGGCAAGGGGACGACACTCGCCGGATCGGTCCGGACTCGATAACTGATGCGGTTATAATAAGAATGTTGTTCACATTCTATTCGCGTTTTGGCAAAGAGCTTTCATGAGCGTACAGACCAACAACACCCCCGCGCCGCGCACCGGCGAACCGCTCCCGCGAAAAGCGCTTCACCGCCGCCGCCTGCCGCAGCAGATGCGCGCGCGGAACACGGTAGACGCCATCTTCGAAGCTACTGAACGACTGGCCGCTGCGCATGAATTCGATGCGCTCAACACCCGCATGATCGCGGAGCGGGCCGGGGTCAGCATCGGCTCGCTCTACCAGTACTTTCCCACCTGCGAAGCGATCCTGCTGGCCTGGTACGAACGCGTTTCCACCGACGCTGCCAAGGATATCCGCCTGTCCACCATCGAAGTGCTGGACCGCTCGCTGCGTGAAGCGCTGAAGATCGCCATCCGGCGGCTGCTGGACATTTACACCCGCAATCGCCTCGTGCTGATCGACTTGCCGCTGCAGGTTCCACGGATCGAGCAGGTGATCCGCTACACCTCGCTGGAAGTGCTGAACCGGGGCAACATCCGCCTGTACCTGAGCCATCACCCCGAATACGATCTCTCGCGGATGGAGGCGCACGTGTTCTACATCGAAACGCTGATCCACGCGCTGATGCGCCGCCATGTGCGCGATGCGCCCGAGGGGATCGGTGCCGACGATCTGGTGGAGCAGATCTGCGGCTTCATCATGGGGTATCTGGAGGGCCAGCGCGTGGCACTCCCGCCCGGACGGTTGCCCGATGGTCCCCAAGGCACATAAGGAAAGGCATGACATCCACCCGCAGCCACGCCGCGCCCGAAGCGACCACCACGATCGAGCAACGCATCCTCGACGCGGCATTCGCCTGCTTCGAACGTTTTGGCGTGGGCAAGACGACAATGGACGACGTTGCCCGCACCGCCAAGGTTTCGAGGCAGTCGGTCTATCGTCACTTCGCTGGCAAGGATGACCTGCTGGACGCCGTCTGCTGTCGCGAAGCAGTCAGCATCAACCAGGTGGTGCGCAAGCGCGTCGGCAAGGCCGACGATTTCGCCAGCCTGGTTTCCGAGGCGCTGTTCGTCATCATCACCGAAGGCAACCGCAATCCATATCTGCGCCAGATCGTGGGTTCACCCACGCTTCAGGCCGTGGTGACCAACCCGCGCAGCCGCGCTTACCAGCTCAATGTCAGCTACTGGCACGAACTGATGGAGCGCGCCCGCGAAGCCGGGCATCTGGCCGAGGACATCACGCTGGACGAGATCGTGGGCTGGCTGCTGATGATGCAATCCGTGCTGCAGGTCCGCCTTGCCGAAGGCGGGCTTGGCGAGCCGGACCTGCGCCGATTGATAAGCCGCTTCACCGTCGCTCCGCTTTTGCAAAGGCCGAGCGGCGGCTGAACGCGGTCAGACCCGTTCGAAGATCGCGGCAATTCCCTGCCCCACCCCGACACACATGAACGCCAGCGCATAGCGGCCCGCGGAGCGGTGCAGTTCTTCCACCGCCGTCTGTGCAAGGCGCGCGCCGCTCATGCCCAGCGGGTGGCCAAGCGCAATGGCACCGCCATTGGGGTTGACGCGCGGATCGGAAGGATCGACCGCGAGATCGCGCAGACTTGCGATGGCCTGCGCGGCGAAAGCCTCGTTCAGTTCTATCACGTCCATGTCCGCCATCGACAGGCCGGTCCGCGCAAACAGGCGGCGCGCGGCGTCGACCGGGCCGATGCCCATCACGCGCGGAGCCACGCCAGCCGAAGCCATGCCCACCAAGCGCGCTCGCGGCGTCAGTCCGTGCGCGCGTGCGGCCCGCTCGCTTGCAACGATCATCGCCGCAGCGCCGTCGTTCAGGCCAGAGGCGTTGCCCGCCGTGATCGTTCCATCGGCGCGCACAACCGGCTTGAGTGCGGCAAGCATGTCGAGCGTCGTGGCGCGCAGGTGCTCGTCAGCGGCGAACAGCAGTGGTTCACCCTTCTTCTGCGCGATGGCCACGGGCACGATCTCGGACGCGAAACGGCCAGATGCCTGCGCCTGCGCAGCCTTTTCCTGCGAGGCCAGCGCAAAGGCATCCTGCGCCTCACGCGAAACGCCCCATTCGGCGGCGACGTTCTCGGCGGTTTGCGGCATGGTATCCACGCCATGGACCGCCTTCATTGCGGGGTTGACGAAGCGCCAGCCCAGCGTCGTGTCCTCGATCTTCTGGTCGCGGCCGAATGCAGCACCGGCCTTGCCCAGTACATAGGGCGCGCGGGTCATGCTCTCTGCCCCGCCAGCCACGATCAGGTCGGCATCACCGGCGCGGATCGCCTGTGCGGCAATGCCCACGGCATTGAGGCCTGATCCGCACAGCCGGTTGACTGTTACGCCGGGCACTTCGGTGGGCAGGCCCGCCAGCAGCGCAGCCATGCGCGCGAGATTGCGGTTGTCCTCGCCCGCCTGGTTGGCGCAGCCCAGGATCACGTCGTCCACTGCCGCCCAGTCCACGCCTGCATTCCGCTCCATGAGCGCTCGCAGCGGCAGCGCGGCCAGATCGTCGGCCCGCACTGTGGACAGGCTGCCGTTCAGGCGCCCGATGGGGGTGCGGACGGCATCGCAGACGAATGCCGCGCTCATGATCGGGCCTCCACGATGCGCAACGGAGCGCCGGTGCGCGCCACTACCTCGTCAGCGGCAACGCCCGGTGCGCATTCCAGCAGGGTCAACCCGCCGCCCTGACGATCGACCGCGATCACCGCGAGATCGGTAATCACCAGATCGACCACACCCTTTCCGGTCAGCGGCAGGGTGCAACGCTCCAGGATCTTGGGGCTGCCGTCCTTTGCGCAGTGGTCCATCACCACCACGATGCGCTTCACTCCCGCAACAAGATCCATGGCACCGCCCATGCCCTTCACCATCTTTCCGGGGATAGTCCAGTTGGCCAGATCGCCATTGGCGGCAACTTCCATTGCCCCGAGCACGGCCATGTCGATATGGCCGCCCCGGATCATCGCGAAGCTGTCGGCCGAGGAAAAGAAGCTGGATGTCGGCAGCGCTGTCACCGTCTGCTTGCCCGCGTTGATGAGGTCAGGGTCCGCCTCGCCCTCGAACGGAAACGGACCGATGCCCAACATCCCGTTTTCGGACTGGAGCGTCACCTCGATGCCGCTTGGCACGTAGTTCGCCACCAGCGTGGGAATGCCGATGCCGAGGTTCACGTAGAACCCGTCGCGCAGTTCCCGCGCTGCGCGGGCAGCCATTTCATCGCGGGTCCAGGCCATCACGCCACCGCCTTCGCGCGCGTCGTCAGCTTTTCGATGCGCTTTTCGTTGATGGTGGAAAGCACGATGCGGTCGACATAGATGCCCGGCGTGTGGATGCAGTCGGGATCCAATGTGCCGGCGGGGACGATCTCCTCCACCTCCACTACGGTGACCTTGCCTGCGGTCGCCATGTTAGGGTTGAAATTGCGCGCGGTCTTGCGGAACATGAGATTGCCCTCGGGATCGGCCCGCCAGGCCTTTATGATCGAAAGGTCGGCGCGCAGCCAAGTTTCGCGAACGTACTCCTCGCCCTCGAGCACCTCGGTCGGCTTGCCTTCGGCCACCACGGTGCCGACACCGGTTCTGGTATAGAATGCAGGAATGCCCGCCCCGCCCGCGCGGATGCGTTCTGCCAGCGTACCTTGCGGGGTCAGCTCCAGTTCCAGCTCACCTGACAGGTACTGTTGCTCGAACAACTTGTTCTCGCCCACGTAGGACGCGATCATACGGCTGATCTGCCGCGTTTCCAGCAGCATCCACAAACCAAATCCTTCAGCACCGGCATTGTTCGATATGACGGTGAGGTCTTTCACGCGCGCCTTGCGGATTTCGGGAATCAGGCTTTCCGGATTGCCGGATAGACCGAAACCTCCGGACATTATGGTCATGCCATCGTGCAACAGCCCGGCAAGCGCCGCGCCAGGGTCGGAATAGATCTTGCTGGTCACGCGCACCTCATTGAGCGATTATCGCTCATAATGATCATTAATCGACCAGTTCTTATGGCGAACTCTGCGACATGGCAATCGATACTGCGGTTTCGGCATCGCAAAAACGCCCGCCTTGAACGCCTTTCTCGCCGTCCGCCTTCTTGAACGCAGATGTCTCGAAAGCTTCAGACATCCTTAAACCTTTCAGACGCAGGGAATTTTTCAAAGACACACGGCCGGGAACGCAACCCATGATGGAACAATTTGAAGGCTTGGATCTGCCCCAGAGCCTGAGAGATCTGGCGTTGCGCCATTAACGGAACATTGCCGACCTGGTCTGGCGTCTGCAGGAGGTCGGGCTGGTGATCCGACACCATTCTCTGGACCACTCCGGGTTGGAGTTTCCCGGCCAGGGTCACGGTGACGGGCTGGGTGCGTCACCGGGATCTATCAGCGTGATCGGGGGCTTGTTGTCAATGGCACCGTGTGGCCGATCCTCGTTGTAGTATCTGCGCCACTCCTCCAACTTTTCGCGGGCATCTGCAAGTGTCAGGAACCAGTGGGTGTTCAGGCACTCGGCCCGGAAGCGCCCGTTGAACGCTTCGATGTAGGCATTATCCGTGGGCTTGCCGGGCCGGGAGAAGTCCAGCGTCACCCCGTTGATGTACGCCCACAGGTCGAGGTCCCGGCTGACGAACTCGGAGCCCTGGTCGACCCGGATCGACTTTGGATAGCCAACCACGGCGCAGGTCGCCTGAAGGGTCTGGACGACGTCCTCACCGCGGTAGCTGAACCGTGGATCGAGCACCGGCGAGAAGCGTGAGAACGTGTCCACGACCGTCAGGACCCGGATCTTCCGGCCGGTAGCCAGCTGGTCATGGACGAAGTCCATGGCCCAAACATCATTCACGCGCGAGGCCGCGCAGCGGTCTTCCCTCAGCTTTGCCTTCACCCTGCGCTTCGGTGTCTTGTTGCGGAGTTGGAGGCCCAACTCGTTGTAAATCCTGTGCGTTCGCTTCATGTTGATCTCCCAGCCCTCACGGCGAAGAAGAACGTGGAGGCGGCGATACCCATAGCGGACGCGGGTCTCGCAGATCTCACGGATGCGGGCTTCGATGCCGGCCTGCTCGCGGCGGCGGGATTTGTAGTGATAGGTCGAGGTGTCCATCTCCAGAATCCGGCAAGCCCGGCGGATAGACACGCCCCAGTCACTGCGAACCCCGTTCACCAGCTCGCGTTTACGAGCAGGCCTTACAATTTTCGGCGGATGACATCCTGCAGCATCTCCTTGTCGAGCGAGACATCCGCCACGAGCTTGCGCAGCTTACCGTTCTCGTCCTCGAGCTGCTTCAACCGGCGCATATCCGGTGGAAGCATGCCGTCGTATTTCTTCTTCCAGTTGAAGTACGTCGCCTGGCTGATCCCGGCCCTGCGGCAGATGTCCGCAACTGGAACGCCGTCCGCGCCCTGCTTCAGGATGAACGCCTTCTGGGCGTCAGAAAACCTCGATGCCTTCATCGTCTTTCGCTCCTCCCAGCCAGGGAGAGTACGGCGAAAAACTCTAACTCGAAACGATCCAGTTTTCCGGGATCAGATCACGAGGTTTTGAGAAAAACGAGCAATTCACTCGCGACGGGTCAACGGTACGTCCATCGCCGAAAGCTGACGCTCAGCGAGCGGTCCGTCGGACCGGAATCATGACCGCAACAGGGCTGGAGGCCGAATGGCGGGTTCTTGGCGGCAAGATGTGGATAGCGGCCCTCCAATGTGGCCTAGGCAACGGGAATCCTCGACCAGATTGCGACGTTCGCTTCGTCCTTTTGACGCACTACTCCAGACAGATTGATTCGGCATCTACGTTTCTTCGTCTCTACGACATAGCTCCAATGCACCTTGGAAAATCGTCAGTGAAACCTCCTGCTGATCGCGTATATCAGGACATCCGGCGGCAGACCGGGTGCCCTTGACAGGCCCCTCCTTTCAAGCTCGTGCCTTCCCTTGCGACGCCAACACGCGTGGCAAAGTAGCGCCGAGCACTGAGAGAATTTCGGGGCCATAAGACGCGCTGTTGCGTTCAAACTCACCCTGAGTGATCCGCTCAAGCCCTTGGGCACCGAACAGCACGACCTCGTCTCCGAGGGCAATCGCATCCTGAAAGCCGGTTACGTCGGCCAGCAGCGTGTTCATCGTTACCCTGCCGACCAGCGGAAAGCGCCGTCCGCCGATCAACACCTCGGTCTGGTTTGCTACCTCGCTGGCAAACTCCGGGCGATTGGCATGACTGAAGGCGCGGCGGTATCCGTCCGAATAGCCCATCGGAATGTTGGCAAGCCAGCTTTCGCGCTCAAGCCGGTAGGTGCGGTCGTAATTGACCGTCTGTCCGGCGGGAAAATGGTTCACTGCCGCCACGCGTGACTTAATCGTTATCGTCGGTGCAAAAGCGTCGGTCTTAACGCTGCCGGGATCGCCATAGAGCAGCCCGCCGACCCGCACCATGTCGAGCCGCGTTGTCGGGTGCTCAAGCGTGGCAAACGAGTTTGCAGTGTGCCGGACGGCGTCTTTGCCGAGTAGCCCTTCGGCCTGCAGCCAGGCAATATCCGCTTCAAAGCGAGCGAGCTGGGCGAGGATGTCATCGGCCGCCTCGCTCGGGTAATGGGTCATCACGCCGCAAACAGAAAGGCCTCCGATGCCGAGCAACGCACGGGCATCGGCCTTGCCCCACGAGCACGACAGCTCCAGCCCGTTGCGCGACATGCCGCCGGAATTGAGCGCGAGTTGCACCGGCAAAGGCTTGCGGCCTCCGCGCTTGCGCCACATCAAGGCTAGGCGCTGTGCCGCGTCGGCGTTGGCGATGATCTCCTCGATCCCGAAGGTGAGGCCGTCTTCCATTTCCACGGGTGCGGCGGCGCGGATGCGCAAAAGACGTCCGCGATACCCCAGCGCCCGTGCCACCCGAGCCTCGTCGTTGGCGGTGATGGCCACTTCTGTGATGCCCAGCTTGCGGATCGAAGGCATCAGTAACGCGATGCCATTGCCATAGGCATCGGCCTTCATCACCGCGCAGAGGCCGACAGGCCCCAGAAGTTGTCGCACAGCGAGCACGTTCGCCTCGAATGCCTGGGCGTCGACCTCGATCCAGCCGTTGCGGCGGGATGCCGACCGAGCAGTTAGGCCGAAATTGTCGGGCGAGAGGACCGGCGCGGCGGCAGCCTGCGCCGCTATCGCAACAAGAGCACCGCCACCCGCCTGCATAAAACGCCGACGCTGCATTGTCACTTTGCCCCACGCTGCAGGAACTGTCCGGGATTGGCACCGGTCGGCTTGCCATCGCGCGCGACAACTGTGCCGTTGACTATGACCAGCACCACGCCCTCGGCCGGGGCGGCGGGATTCTCGACGGTCGCCCGGTCCGCAACCCGCTCGGGATCGAACAGAACGAGGTCTGCCTTATAGCCGGGCTTGATCAAACCGCGCCCGGCGATGCCGAGTTGTTCGGCGGTCTGGCCAGTCATCTTGTGGACCGCCTGGGCCAACGTCAGCCGCTTCTGTTCGCGCACGTAGAGCCGCAGGATTTTGGCAAAGGCTCCCGCTCCGCGCGGGTGACGCGAGCCAATGGCACCGTCCGAGCAGATCACGCTGTGGTCCCAGGCGATGAAGTCCGCGACGTCGCGCGGGTCCATCGCGGTGCCGATCACCGCCTCCGCCCGCCCGCCTTCGGGGTGGCCTGCGCGCCAAGCCTCGGCTGTCTGGATCAACCAGAGGTAGGTCTTCGCCGGCTCCTCGCCGCGCATCACCGCCACATCCGCAATCGTTTTGCCGACAAGTGAGGGATCGGGCGCATAGAAACCGAGCAGCATGCCCTGTGGCGTGGTCAGATGGGTCAGGGCAAAGCGGGCGGCCTCAATGTCGGTGTAATCGCGCTTGGGGAACAGCACGGTCAAGGTCGATTGCCAGTATTCGTAAGGATAGACGTCCGCCGTCACCTTGATGCCATGCGCGCGCGCCGCATCGAGCTTCGCCAGAACATCCTTGGCGGTGCCCCACTTGTCGACCACGCCAAGCTTGATGTGCGAGACCTGCACCGGGATGCCGGTCTTGCGGCCGATGTCGAGCAACTCGTCGAGCGCGGCCTCGAAAGTGACATCTTCGTTGCGCATGTGGCTTATGTAGCGCCCACCGCCTGCTGCCGCCGTGCGGGCCAACATCAGCACCTCTTCATGTGCCGAATAGATACCGGGATCGTATTCTAGCCCGGTGGACAGTCCGAGCGAGCCGGCTGCCATGTCTGCTGCCAGCAGCTTTTGCATCGCCGTCACTTCGGCAGGCGTGGCGTCCCGCTTGTAATCCGTGCCCATGACTCGCTCGCGGAGCAGGCCATGTCCGGTGTAGCTGGCAACGTTTATGGCGGCGGGATGCATCCTGAATTTTGCGGCGACTTCGGCAAAGGGTGCGTCGCTGTCGCCGTCCTGCCCGATGACGATGGTCGTCACGCCCTGTGCCACGACCGGCGGTATGGCAGGGTCGGAATAGTCGCCCCGGTCATGGTGGCTGTGCGCATCGATGAAGCCGGGCGCAAGGACAAGGCCGCGCCCATCGATCACCGTCTCGCCCTTGCGCGGCTTGAGCGGGCCGATCGCAATGATACGGTCCCCGTCAATTCGCACGGCAGCTTCACGCCCCGGCGCGCCGGTGCCGTCGATCACCATGGCTCCGGTGACCAACGTCGAAGCCTGCACCGACACACTCGCACACAGACCGACAGCCAGCATCAGCAGTACTTCGCGCATGGAATTACCCTCCTGCGCTGGTGACTGACGCAGGCGGGCCGGAACTGGCAAGTGTAAGGCCATCGCGATTGCCGCCTAAACCATTGCGATCATTCTCACAATTTTTGTTGCACGCTGGGACGAGGCCAGACACACTGGTTTTGGGCCTATGACTGATCGGTCGAACTTCCGCTTCATCCATGACGAGTCATCCGTTGAGCACGATCCGAATGGTCGCCTAGTCCCAGACCCGGCTACGCGGGCCAATTGGCAACTCTGTCCGCTTTCAGGTCATCGGCAGGCGGGCCACGATGACCGAAATTGGGGCGCTTTGCTGAACTTCCGGTTTCCCCTCAGCAAGCGTTCGCTTAGATTCGCTGTTCAACGCAGCCAATTTCAGCGATCAGGTCTGGTCTGGAGCGACCGCTCCGAAACCGGCCAGCGACTGGCGTATGCCGCCTTGATTCCGGACGTTCGAGCATCAGTTTGTCGTGATCGATTCCTGCCCTTCGTTCAGCAGGCTGTAGCAAAGGCGGAAAGACTTGGGCTGGGACAAGTACGAACCCGCTGGCGCGGGAGTGGCGCTTGTTTTGAGGCTTGGCAAGTGATCGGCGGCCTGAGCCTAAGTTGAGGTCTGGGCCAAGTAG
>NZ_JABAID010000021.1 GCF_012641335.1 Novosphingobium sp. ERN07 | reverse complement strand
GTCGATGAGTCCCCCTTTTCCGCCAGCTGCCGAGACGTGGGCGCGGACTGTGGTGCTGTCGATGCTATAGTGGCCACTGTCCGCCATGATCTCGGCCAGTGTCACGGCGACGGTCTCCCAGACGCTGGCTTCACTCCATCGCCGGAACCGGCGATAAATGGTGTTCCAACTGCCATACTTGGGCGGCACGTCGCGCCACGGGGCGCCGCAACGGAGCCGCCAGAGTATGCCATTGATGATCGAGCGGTTGTACTCGGGCCGACGTCCTCGACCACGGTTTTCAGGCTCGATGGGTAGCAAGCTCGTTAGAACGCGCCATTCTGCTTCATTCAGATCGCCTCGGCTCAAATCTGCCTCCAAAAAGCAGCTTTGAGCCAACCGTTCTGTTCGGCGTCAACCGTAACTCGCCTGGCTGTTGAGATCAGATGCAGTTACGATCCACCGCGATATGATCACGACAGCGAACAACGACGACGAACATTGCGACTGCGAGGTGCATGGGCGTCAGCCCATCACGTTCGTCTGCGCCCATATCGTAGGGCGAACATCACCGGACACAGCCGGATTTGTTTCCTTTCCGCCTGAGGATGAAGATGACCTCAGGGACGCATGGTGTGAGGCTTGCGACGCCTATCTGCAAAGCAACGGCGGCGAGTGGATCGAAGATACTCTGGTGGTGCCTGACGGCATCACGATCATATGTGCCGAGTGTTATCGCCAGCGCGAAGCGGATGCCCGCTTAGCGGGACGAAGGAGGATCCGGCACGGCTGAATTTGTCCACGCGGCCTAGGCTGCACACCATGCGTTTTCGGGTCTGCGCAAAAGCGCAGACCATCTGCGCCCTACCGTACTTATTCTTGCCGGTGGCAACAGCTTGCCCCTACGCAACCGGTACAATAGAAATCGGCCCTATATGGCCTTCGTTTCGTTCCGCTCCCGCCTGCGCGCATTTCAGACGATGCGCTGCGATCCGCCTGAACCGGGCTTCATTGCCGATCTCGAATTTCTGGAAAATCGCGATCTCGATCTTTCCGTGCGCCTCGGTGCGATGCTTGGCCTGAACGCGCTACTAATCACCATCGGGACGCATCCTATCTCGGCAAGTCCCGGCGCGCCGCTCTCGCTCGATGCGCCCACACAGGCCGGCTTCGTTCTGGCGAACCTTGCTGCCCTGCTGCCGCTGGTTATCTCGTGCTTCCTGGCCCTGCGTGCCATGCTGCTGGGAGAGGAATTCGACGCCGATGGGCTGGAAGGCGATGCGGCGCTGCGCCAGCGCCTGTTCGCCAGTTTCATCCGCTCGATCGATGCGCAGGCGCGCCTGCTTTATCACGCGGTCAGATGGACCATTACTGGTGGCGCGCTCAATCTTTTGCTGTGGGGCGCAATACTTTACGCAAAAATGGCTTGATCCTCAGGTGGGGTTGCCGGACCGAAACGAGGCGCACCGGCACCCCGCTCCGAAGTCAGCCTTCGGCTTCGCGCACAAACGCGGCATCGCCACCAATTCGCGCCGCAATCCTGCCAAGCATGGTCAGCACGACCACGGCCAGCACCGTCGCGACGATGGCGTAACTGTAAAGCCCCGCCAGATTGTCACCCATACCCAACAGGGCCAGCGTGGCCTTGATCGCTTCGTTCCACGCGAGGGCTGCGACCAGCCCAAGCGAGGCCGAAGCCAACGTGATCATCGTTTGCACCATCGCCTTTGGATCCGTCATGGATACCCCCTGTTGTTGCGTCCGTGGCGAGAATTGCCCGGTGACGTTCCCGCGCACAAGAGGGGGCGTTGTCCGTAACGGCTCAATCGTGTTCGCGGCCACCTGCGCCGATATAGAGCTCGCGTCCCATCTCGTCGTACTTCGCGCTCATTGCCTTCATCCCTGCTTCGGCTTCGGTCTCATCCGCAGCGACGAAAGTCTCGATGGGCTGGTTCTGCTTGGCAGCAAATTCGCGCACTTCCTGGCTGATCTTCATCGAACAGAACTTCGGCCCGCACATCGAACAGAAGTGCGCGGTCTTTGCGCCTTCTGCGGGCAGAGTCTGATCGTGATACTGCTCAGCCGTATCGGGATCGAGCGACAGGTTGAACTGATCGCGCCAGCGGAATTCGAACCGGGCCTTGCTCAGCGCGTCGTCGCGCACCTGTGCCGCAGGATGACCCTTCGCAAGGTCAGCTGCGTGCGCCGCCAGCTTGTACGTCACCACACCAACCTTCACGTCATCACGATCCGGCAGGCCAAGATGCTCCTTGGGCGTGACGTAGCAAAGCATCGCCGTGCCATACCAGCCGATCTGCGCAGCACCGATGCCGCTGGTGATGTGATCGTATCCCGGCGCAATATCCGTCACCAATGGTCCAAGCGTGTAGAACGGCGCTTCGCCGCACGCTTCGAGCTGCTTGGTCATGTTCTCCTTGATCTTGTGCATCGGCACGTGGCCGGGGCCTTCAATCATCACCTGCACGTCTTGCGCCCAGGCCCGCTTGGTCAGTTCGCCCAGAGTGTAAAGTTCAGCGAACTGCGCTTCATCGTTGGCGTCATAGATCGAACCGGGGCGCAAGCCATCGCCCAGCGAATAGGCCACGTCATAGGCCTTCATGATCTCGGTGATCTCGTCAAAGCGCTCGTAAAGGAACGACTCTTTGTGATGCGCAAGGCACCACTTCGCCATGATCGACCCGCCACGGCTGACGATCCCGGTCATGCGCTTGGCCGCAAGCGGGATATAGGGCAGGCGCACGCCCGCATGGATCGTGAAGTAGTCCACGCCCTGCTCGGCCTGTTCGATCAGGGTATCGCGGAACACTTCCCACGTCAGGTCTTCGGCAATGCCGCCGACCTTTTCCAGCGCCTGATAGATCGGCACCGTGCCGATGGGCACAGGGCTGTTGCGCAGGATCCATTCGCGCGTGTCGTGAATGTTGCGGCCCGTCGAAAGGTCCATCACGGTGTCCGCGCCCCAGCGGATCGACCAGACCATCTTGTCCACTTCGCTCGCCACGTCAGACGCCACGGCGGAGTTGCCGATGTTGGCATTGATCTTGACGAGGAAGTTGCGACCGATCGCCATCGGCTCTGATTCAGGGTGGTTGATGTTCGAAGGGATGATCGCGCGACCCCGCGCCACTTCGTCACGCACGAACTCAGGCGTCACATAATCCGGGATCGAAGCGCCCCAGTCCTGCCCATCGCGGATCAGTGCTTCCTTGGCCTGCTTGCGGCCAAGGTTTTCGCGGATGGCGACATATTCCATCTCCGGCGTGATGATGCCCCGGCGTGCATAGTGCATCTGGCTGACGTTCTGCCCGGCCTTGGCGCGCAGCGGACGCTTTACCACGTTGGGGAACGGCGGCACTCCGGCAGACCGGTCAGGCCCCTTCAAGCCGTTGTCCTCAGGCTTCACTTCGCGCGCGTCGTATTCTTCCACATCGCCGCGCGCCATGATCCAGTCTCGGCGCAATTGGGGCAGGCCGGCAGCGATGTCGATGGCCACCGTCGTATCGGTATAGGGACCGGACGTGTCATAAACCCGCACCGGCGGCTCACCGCTCGAAGGTTCCAGCGCAATCTCGCGCATGGCAACGCGCACATCGGGAAAGCGCAGGCTTTCGACATGTATCTTGCGGCTGCCGCGGATCGGGCCGGTGGTGACGCCGATTTCGAGCTTGGAATTGATATCTGCCATTGGGCGCTCCTCTTCATGACGGATGAGGAACTGGCCATTGTGCGACACGGGTCGAAAGCGGCCTTCCCTCCCTCCGCCCGTGCTAACGGGTTCAGGTTCGACGGGTCGGGCTGCGTGACCAGCCCCTCTCAGCCAGCACTGGCTCCCCGGGGTATGGCAAAGGCTTTTAGGCGCACAATGCGCGCGCGGCAACCGGCGTTTGTCTATTCCGCCGCTTCCACCAAACGTCCCGCTCCCCGCACACCATCATAGACGAACTCCTGCCCGTCCAGATCGATGGCGGGAATTGCATCGCGTTCCAGCCAGTAGTTCTGGTTGTGCCGCCATTCTTCCTTGCCACCGCGCTGCGGCAGCTTGTGCATATCGCGCATCAGGTAGCCCGGATTGAAGTTGTCCGCCTCGATCCACGGCAGCACATCCATGCCCGCATCCTCGTCCCGGAAGGCCGCTTCCACCTTCTTCGCGCCCCGCTCGTCCATATGGCGCAACAGGCGGCAGACGAAATCGCCCAGCATGTCCACGCGCAGCGTCCAGCTTGCCCGGAAATAGCCGAAGACCCAGACCATGTTCGGAACACCTGTGAACATCATCCCGCGATAGGTCACCGTATCGCCCCAGTTGACTTGCGTGCCATCCACCTCGAACGGAATGTCGCCCAGCACCTTCAGATGAAATCCGGTGCAGGCCACGATGATGTCTGCCTCCAGCACTTCACCCGAAGCAGTCAGCACGCCCTTTTCGGTGAAGCGGTCTATCGTGTCAGTCACCACGCGAACTTTGCCCTGCGCGGCGGCCTGAAACAGATCGCCATCGGGGCAGAACGCCAGCCGCTGCTGCCACGGGCGATACTTGGGCGTGAAGTGCGGCTCGAAGTTGAAGTCCTCACCGGCATAGGCGCGCGCCGCCATCTTCAGTTCTTCAAACACCACGTCCGGTTCCTCGACGCAGCGTTTGTCCATCACTGCCTGATCATGCATCACTTGCGCCCGCACAACGCGATGGATGGTCGGCTCATCTATGCCTATTTGCCGCAGCCGGTCGGCCAGTTCGTTCTGGTTGGGATGGCAATAGAAGTATGTGGGCGAACGCTGCAGCATCGTCACCTGCGCCTTCTCGGCAAAGGCCGGAACCACCGTTGCCGCCGTCGCGCCCGATCCGATCACAAGGATGCGCTTGCCTTCCCAATCAGTCGCCGGATCCCACAACTGGGCATGGACGAACAAACCCTTGAAGTCCGAAACGCCCTGCCACTCTTTCGGGATATAAGGCACCTGATGGTCGTAATAGCCCTGGCACATCCACAGGAACCCGGCGGTAAACGTAGCAACGCTTCCGTCCTTCAGGCGTGCCTCCAACGTCCAACGGTTCGTCTTGCTGGACCATTTCGCGCTCGTGATCGTGTGGCCATAGCGGATATGCCGGTCGATCCCGGCATCTTCGATCACTTCGCCCATGTAGTCGAGGATCGCCTGCGCGCTGGCAATCGGCGCGCCAACCCACGGCTTGAAGCGATAGCCGAACGTGTAGAGGTCTGAATCAGACCGCACGCCCGGATACTTGTGCGTCTCCCACGTTCCGCCAAACGTATCCTTGGATTCGATCACCGCATATGTCTTGCCGGGGCACTGGTCCTGCAGGTGCCATGCCGACCCGATCCCAGAGATACCGGCCCCGATGATCAGGACATCAAAATCGCCGCCCGAACTTGCGTGTTCGCCCATCTGTCCTCTCCATGATCCTCGCCCCCTTTCGAACGGGGCGTGTCAGGCCGTTCTCGGCTCATGCGGAAAGGTGACATTGATCGGTATCAAGCTGCAACCTGATGCACCTGACAATGAAGTTATCGGTCAAGAAAATGCAGCGATCATCCGCCGGCCTGCCATTCCCGCACAGCATCCAGCGGATAGGCCAACATCAGCACGTTGAGCGCCAGATTATCGCGGATCATGAACAGCGTAAATGCCTCGAACACCAGCGCCACGCCCACTGTGACCAGTGCCGGAACCTGCGCGGCAAACAGGAACCCAAGGCTCATGAACGCCATGTCCGCAAAGGAATTGAGCACGCTGTCACCAGAATACCCATAGGATATCGTCACCGCGCGGTAGCGGTCGATGATGATGGGAGAGTTTTCAAGGATTTCCCAAGCGCCCTCGACCAGCACGGCCAGCGCCAGCGCCCAGCGCGGCGAAAGCGTCTGCAAGCCGAACCGCCGCCATAAAAGATGTGCTACGCCATAGAACAGGAAGCCGTGGATCACATGGCTGAAGCTGTACCAGTCCGAAATCTGCTGGCTGTTCTCTGCCGATTCCACCACGCCTTGCCACAGCCTGATTGTGCCGCAGGGGCAGATCGGCGGCCGGTGCATTCCCAGCAGAATGATCACGATGCCCGCGGCCACGCCCAATGCCGCAAGTTTGCCAGCGCGATCCGGCAGCAAGTTTGATTTCATCGGTCTTGTCCCTTCCCCTCTCTGCCCTTTCTGACGGGTCAGCCTCCAAGTCACAAGCCCGTGGTTGCACCCGCAACCGCATCGCCCTAAGCGCATGATAATGAGTGTGCGCCATTGCGATATTGTCATTCTCGGAGGCGGCTTGGCAGGCGGCCTCGTCGCGCTGGCGCTCAAACAGGCGCAACCGGGTCTTTCGCTGTTGCTGGTCGAACAGGGCGATACGCTCGGCGGCCATCACGTCTGGTCGTTTTTCGGCACCGATATCGGCAAGGCCGGGCGTGATCTGCTGGATGGCATGATCGTGGCTGCATGGCCTGAATACACCGTGCGCTTCCCCCGGCACGAACGGTGCCTGCGCACCAGCTACTATTCCATAACCTCGGCCCGTTTTGATCGCGTTGTCCGGGCGAGCCTTGGGTCCGATGCGATCATGACCGGCGTCAGGGCGCTGGCCTGCAGCGCCACCAATGCCACCCTGTCCGATGGAACGCGGGTGGAGGCAGGCGCAGTCATCGATGCGCGCGGCCTGCGCAACGTCAATGATCTGACCGGCGGCTGGCAGAAATTCGTCGGCCGCAGGTTCCGGCTTCAGGCCCCCCACGGCCTGAACGCTCCCATTGTAAAGGATGCCACCGTCGAACAGATCGACGGCTACCGCTTCGTCTATTGCCTGCCCTTTGCGCCGGACGAGATCTTCGTCGAAGACACCTATTACGCCGATGGCCCAGCCTTGGATGTCAACGCCATTCGCGCCCGGATCGATGCCTACGTCGCCCAGCAGGGCTGGATCGTGACCGAAGTGCTGGACGAGGAACAGGGTATTCTACCCGTTGTGGCAGGCGGCGATTTCGGCGCATTCTGGCGGGCAAGTGGCAGTAACGTTGCGCGCGCAGGCGTTCGCGCCGGGCTATTCCACGCGGTGACCAGCTACTCGCTGCCTGATGCGGTGCGCTATGCCCTCGCGCTGGCATCGCAGGCCGATCTGGGTGGAGAGGCGCTGGCCCGGTTCAGCGAAGCATGGGCGCAGCGCCACTGGCAGGAATCGGCCTATTACCGCACGCTCTCCGCCCTACTCTTTGCCGGGGCAGAGCCACATCTGCGCTATCGCGTGCTCGAACGCTTCTATGGCCTCGACCACAGGCTGATCGAACGGTTCTATGCCGGGCGCACCACCACGCTCGACAAGTTCCGCATCCTTGCCGGAAAGCCGCCGCTGCCCGTCACCCGCGCCGTCGGCGTGCTGACACGCCTTGGCGCACGGCCAAAACCCCTTTCCTTCTCAGGAACCCGACCATGAAACGTGCCTGCGTAATCGGCTCAGGCTTCGGTGGCCTTGCCTTGGCCATCAGGCTCCAGTCAGGCGGCGTGCAGACGACGCTGATCGAAGCCCGCGACAAGCCGGGCGGCCGCGCCTACCACTGGCAGAAGGACGGCTTCACTTTCGATGCCGGGCCGACCGTGATCACCGATCCTGCCTGTCTGGAAGAACTCTGGGCGCTCAAGGGCCATCGCTTGTCAGATGATGTGGACCTCATGCCCGTCATGCCGTTCTACCGGCTGAACTGGGCGGACGGCACCAACTTCGATTATTCCAACGACAGCGTGAACCTGCGCAACGAGATCGCCAAGCTCAGCCCGCAGGATGTGGCGGGCTATGAAGACTTCCTGCATTACTCGGCGGGCGTCTTCGAAGAAGGCTATCGCAAGCTAGGTGCCGTGCCGTTCCTCGATTTCGCCAGCATGATCAAAGCCGCGCCGTCGCTGGCACGCTATCAGGCATGGCGCTCGGTCTACTCGGTCGTCTCCAGCTACATCAAGAATGAAAAGCTGCGCGAGGCTTTCAGCTTCCACACCCTGCTCGTCGGCGGCAACCCGATGACCACCAGCGCCATCTACGCCCTGATCCACAAGCTTGAAAAGGACGGCGGCGTGTGGTGGGCAAAGGGCGGCACCAACCGCCTGATCGAAGGCATGGTCACCCACTTCCGCCGCATCGGCGGCGAAGTGCGGATGGGCGATCCGGTCACCCATGTCGAAACGCTCGGCACGCGGGTGACAGGCGTCGAAACGAAAAGCGGATGGTCCGGCAGATTCGATGCTGTCGCATCCAATGCCGATATCATGCACTCCTATCGCGACCTGATGCCCGACAATACGCACGCCCAGCGGCGCGCAAAGGCTCTGGCGAAAAAGCGCTATTCCCCCAGCCTCTTCGTCGTCCACTTTGGCGTGGAAGGCACATGGCCGGGCATTCCCCACCACATGATCCTGTTCGGCCCGCGTTACAAAGGCCTGCTCGACGACATCTACACCCACGGCGTCCTGCCGCAGGATTTCTCGATCTACCTCCACCACCCCACCGTTACCGATCCCTCGGTAGCGCCAGAGGGCATGAGCACCTTCTATGCCCTCGTCCCGGTCGCCAATATGGGCAAGCTACCCGTCGATTGGGATCAGGTTGGTCCCATCCTGGAAAAGCGCATTCTGGATGAAGTGGGCCGTCGTCTGATCCCCGATATCCATTCGCGTATCATAACGAAGTTCCACTACGCTCCGGCAGACTTCAAGACAGATCTGTCCGCACACCTCGGCAGCGCGTTCAGCCTTGAACCGTTACTAACGCAAAGCGCATGGTTCCGCGCGCACAACCGCGACGATGCCATCTCGAACTTTTACCTTGTCGGCGCGGGCACCCATCCCGGCGCGGGCATTCCCGGCGTGGTCGGCTCGGCCAAAGCCACCGCGAAGCTGATGCTGGAGGATCTTCTGTGAAACGTCTCGCCGTCTATTGCGGCTCCGCCTCGCCTGCCGACACTCGTTACGTCACGCTGGCCCGCGAAATCGGGCAGGAACTGGCGCGGCGCGGCATTGGGGTCGTCTATGGCGGCGGAAGGTTGGGCCTGATGGGCGCGGTTGCCTATGGCGCGCTGGATGCGGGCGGTGAAGTTATCGGCGTGATCCCCGAAGGCCTCGTCAATTCGGAAGTCGCCAACCACGATTGCACCGAACTCCACGTCGTTTCTGGGATGCACGAACGCAAGAAGCGCTTCACCGATCTGTCGGACGGTTTCCTCACCATCCCCGGCGGCGTCGGCACGATGGACGAACTGTGGGAAGCCGTCAGTTGGGCGCAGCTTGGCTATCATGCCAAGCCGGTAGGGCTGCTCAACGCTTTCGGCTTCTACGATCATCTGCTGGCCTTCAACCGCCACATGATCGATGTGGGCTTCATTCGCCCGGCGCACGCCAACATCATCATCGCCGAGCCTGACCTCGATCTGCTGCTGGCCCGGATGGAAACCCACGTGCCGCACACTCCGATCTTTGCGATGAAGGCCGACGATCTCTAGGCGATGCAGGATCGGGCCGCTCTCGTTACTAACGCGCGCCAATCGATCCTGAAGGGGTCGAAAAGCTTCGCCATCGCCAGCCACCTGTTTGATCGCGTCACGCGCGAACGGGTGTGGCTGCTTTACGCATGGTGCCGCCGCTGCGACGATATCATCGATGCGCAGGATCACGGCGGTGCCTTGGGTATTCAGACAGGCGCGGCAGAGCGTCTGGCGCAAGTGCGGGAAAAGACCGCACTTGCCTTTGCAGGCAAGGACTCTGGCGATCCCGCCTTTGACGCGCTCGGCCTCGTCGCGCGCGAAACCGGCCTTACGCTCGACATGGCGCGTGACGTTATCGATGGCTTCGCGCTCGACGCCGCCGAATGGCAGCCCCATTCCGAAGCCGATCTCATGCGCTACTGCTGGCATGTCGCGGGCGCGGTGGGCGTGATGATGGCCGTGGTCATGGGCGTATCCCCCGATGATGCTGACACACTCGACCGCGCCTGCGACCTCGGCCTCGCCTTCCAGCTCGCCAACATCGCGCGCGATATCGAGGAGGATGACGCGGCAGACCGCTGCTACATTCCGCTGGACTGGCTGGCTGAGGAAGACATTCCGCCGGGCGAGCAGATGAAGCCGCACTATCGCCCCGCCCTGACGCGGATTGTGGCGCGGATGTGCAAGGCGGCCGAAATCCACGAATGCTCGGCGCGCATCGGCGCAGCCCGCCTCCGGCCCCGCCAGCGCTGGGCAATCCTTGCTGCGGCGGGCATCTATGGCGAGATTGCGCGGGAGGTTGCGCGGCGTGGCGAACACGCCTGGGACCATCGCGCTGTCGTTAGTAACGGTCGTAAGTTGGGGTTTGTGGCCAACGCAGCGTGGGCAGCCATCCGCCCGGTTCCACGGTCCTGCATCGCCCTTGCAAGTGCCCGGAAATACGGCAGAATTGACCTGATGGCACTGTCACGCAAGCAGGGCGTTCCGAACTGCACCTAGATGCACCTAACTGCACCTACGCGCATCTGACAGGTCCAAATCGCGGTTTGCGATGCGCCCAAGGCGTGCCACAATGCGCGTGCGCAAGGGAGATCGGACGTGGATGCCGCAACGACGCCCGTTACGTTACAAAACCGGTCCGATAGTACGCCGGACCTAGTCTATCGCACTCGCCTTCCCGTGCGCATCTGGCACTGGATCAACGCCATCTCGATCTTCGCCCTGCTGATGAGCGGCGCGACGATCTTCAACGCCCATCCACGCCTCTACTGGGGCAAATATGGCGCGAATTACGATGATCCGTGGTTGATCATCGGAAAGCGGGGGCAGGAAGGATTCCTGCAATTGGGCAGCCTTGAAATTCCGACGACTGGCCTGTTGGGATATACCCCTTGGTCCTCCAAGGCGATCCCGCCGCTACTGACGATACCGAATTATTACAGCTTGGCCGAAGGGCGGCAGTGGCATTTTTTCTTTGCGTGGATATTGATCATCGCGCTGATCACATTTGTGATTTATTCCATTTTCTCCAGACATTTGAAGAATGATCTTGCGTTATCATCTGAGGAGCGACGCACGACACGTCTATGGCAGGATATCAAGGATCATGCCCGCTTCCGCTTCCCGACCGGAGCGGCAGCGCGCAATTACAACGCATTGCAGAAGATCGCCTATCTCAGCGTAATTTTCCTTTTGATTCCGTTGGTTATCCTGACTGGCCTCACAATGTCGCCCAATCTCAACGCGGCATTTCCGGTTCTGCTCGACATTTTCGGCGGACGCCAGTCGGCGCGATCCATACATTTTCTATGTGCCGCAGCACTTTGTAGCTTCATCCTCATCCATCTTCTGATGGTTGTCCTTGCGGGTCCAATCAACGAAATGCGCTCGATCCTTACCGGATGGTATAGGCTGCCGCAGCGCGGGAAGGATTTGTTATGATTTCCCGGCGCACCGCGCTGATTGGTGTAGGCGCGTTAACACTTTCGGGATGCGAGCGCGTTACGCGATCACCGACTGTCCGCAAGATACTGACTTTTGGGGAAAAAGCTACGTTAACCAGTCAGCGTCTGGTTACGAACCGTAACGCGCTGGCCCCCGAATTCACCCGCGCGGACCTCTCCCCACGCTTCCGGGTGAACGGAAATGCGATGCCGGCGTCCCCCGAATATGCCCGCCACGTGGCCACTGGCTTTGCCGACTGGGCACTGGAGGTAGGCGGGCTGGTACAAAACCCGCTACGACTGACGCTGGCGCAGCTCAAGGCCGCTCCGCAGCGCACGCAGATCACCCGGCAAGACTGCGTCGAGGGGTGGAGCGCTATTGGTGAATGGACCGGCGTGCCGCTTTCCCTGCTTCTGCGGCACGCACAGATTTCCGATAAAGCACAATTCATTGTCTTCCATTGTGCAGATGATTTCTCAGGTATCCCGTACTATGAGAGCATCGATATGATCGACGCCTTGCACCCGCAAACGATCCTTGCCCACACCATGAACCGCCAGCCCCTGCCCATCGGCCACGGCGCACCGATCCGGCTGCGCGTGGAGCGGGCGCTGGGGTACAAGCAGGCCAAGTTCGTGATGCGGATCGAGGCGGTCGCCTCGCTGACGGGCATTCATGGCGGCAAGGGTGGATATTGGGAGGATCATTCCGGCTATCAGTGGTTCGCCGGTATCTGAAATGGATCGGCCTGCCACGCGCGAGTGCAACGTAACAGGCCGACATACTACTGAATTAAAACAGTTTTATGGGACGTTACGCATCAACGCATCAGCACGAGTTCCTCGGCCATCGAGGGATGCAGCGCCACGGTCGCATCGAAATCGGCCTTGGCCAGGCCGGCCTTTACCGCAATGGCCGCGGCCTGCAGGATTTCCGGGCTGTCAGGGCCGATCATGTGAATGCCCAGCACCTTCTCGGTCGTGGCTTCGACGATCATCTTGTAGAGGCCGCGTTCCGGGCGGTGGCCGAAGATGTTCTTCATCGGGCGGAAGTCCGACGAGTACACCTTGATGTTGCTGCCGTAGGCCTGCCGCGCTTGGCTTTCCGTCAGACCAACGCCGGCCAGCGGGGGCTGTGAGAATACGGCGCTGGGGATGCAGTCGTAGCTGACCGAGGTTTCCTTGCCGCCAAACACACGGTCGGCAAAGGCGTGGCCTTCGCGGATGGCAATCGGAGTCAACTGCACGCGGTTCGTTACGTCACCGACGGCGTAAATGCTGGCGCACGCCGTTTTCCCGTGGTCGTCCACCGGGATTTCACCTTGCGCACCGAGTTCGATCCCGGCGCTTTCCAGCCCCAGCCCGTCCGTCTTGGGGCGGCGTCCGGTGGCGACGAGGACAACATCGGCGTGGAGTGGGTCGGGCTGCTTGCCCACATAGACCTGGAACGAGCCGTCGTCCTGCTTTTCCACGCGATCGAACGGGCAGTTGAATTTGTATTCGATGCCGCGCGCCATTGTGATCTGGAGCAGGCGGTCGCGCATCGATTCATCATAGCCGCGCAGGATCGTTTCGCTGCGGTTGACCACCGTTACGTGACAGCCCAGCGCATTGAAAATGCCTGCAAATTCCATCGCGATGTAGCCTGCGCCGGAAATGACCACACGCTTTGGCAGGCTTTTCAGATGAAACACCTCGTTCGACGTGATGCAGTGTTCGCTGCCTTCGAACTCCGCCATGACCGGCCACGCGCCTGTGGCAATCAGAATATACTTCGCGCTGATCTCCTGCCCCGAAGCGAGACGCACGGTGTTCGGTCCCGTAACGGTGGCGCGTTCCAGAAAACGCTCAACCTTGTTGGTCTCAAGGGTGTTTGTGTAGGCCGTATTGAGGCGATCAACGTCTTTCAGAACCGCGTCACGTAACGTCGGCCAGTCGAAGCTCATCTTCTCGACCGTCCAGCCATAGTTGGCGGCGTCCTGCAGTTCTTCGGCAAAGTGCGAACCGTAGACCAGCAGCTTCTTGGGCACGCAGCCCCGGATCACGCACGTGCCGCCGACCCGGTATTCTTCCGCCACCGCAACGCGCGCGCCGTGGCTGGCGGCAATGCGGCTGGCCCGGACGCCCCCGGAACCCGCGCCGATGACGAAGAGGTCGTAGTCGAATTGCTGGTCAGCCATATGCACTCCTTCTTGTGGAGCAGCATATGGCCTCTGGCCCTTCGCAAGACCAGAGGCTTTTGCGCAATACCGTTAGGTAGACTTACAATTATCCGCCAATACCTGCGGCCGCCAGCAAAGCCTCGGTCGAAGGATCGAAACCTTCACCAGCGCCGGTATCGATCTGCTTGGCAATGGCCTTGCCCAGTTCCACGCCGAACTGGTCGAACGGATTGATGCCGAGCATCGCCGCCGAAACGAAAGTGCGGTGTTCGTGAAAGGCGATCAGCGCGCCGAGCGTGGCGGGGTTCAGATCGTCGCACAGGATGGTGGCGGAGGGACGGTCGCCCGGATAGGCGCGCGCCCCATCTTCCGATGCCTTGCCTGCCATGAGCGCAGCACCTTGCGCAAAGCAGTTCGATAGCAGGATCTGGTGGTGGACCGGATCGAGATCGTGGCCGGGCACCTTCACGGCAAGGAAATCGACCGGGATCAGGTGGGTGCCCTGATGGAGCAACTGGAACACCGCGTGCTGCGCATCGGTGCCGACACCGCCCCAGGTGATCGGCGCGCTGGCCCGCGTGAGCGGCGAGCCATCGGCCAGCACGCGCTTGCCGTTCGATTCCATCTCTAGCTGCTGGAGATAGTCGGGCAGCAGAGCGAGCCGTTCGTCATAGGCAAAGACCGCGCGCGTCTGGCAGGCGCGCACCTGGGCATAGTAGAGATCGGCAAAAGCGGCGCGGACGATAACGTTTTCGGCAAGGTCAACGTCAATGAAGTGGCGGTCAATCGCAGCAGCACCATCGAGAAATTCGGCAAAGCCCTGCCAACCCAGCGCCATCGCGACCGGAAAACCGATGGACGACCACAATGAATAGCGCCCGCCCACGGTTTCGGAAAATGGCAGGACGCGGGTTTCATCCACACCCCATTCCACCGCCTTCTCAGGCGCAGCGGTCAACGCGACGACGCGACCATAGGGATCGTCAACGCCGTTCTCGCTCAACCAGTCGAGCGCAGAGCGAGCGTTGGTCATCGTTTCGGTGGTCGTGAAAGTCTTCGAGGCGATGGCGATCATCGTGGTCGTCGGATCGCAGGCGTTCATGGCGGCTTCGAGTGCGCAGCCATCGATATTCGAAACGACATGGACGGCGACCTTGGCGCCGTCGCGCGTCAATGCGTCAATCGCCAGCGCCGGGCCGAGCGCGGAGCCGCCGATGCCGATATGGATCAGGCTCTTCACATCGCCCAGCAGGCCTTCGTGGATCGCATCGACCAGCATCTTCATGCGGGCATGAAGCGCTTCGGCTTCCTCGACACTGGTATCCTTGCCCACGCCGCGTTGCGCGGTGTGTTCTGCAGCGCGGCCTTCGGTGTTGTTGATCTTCTCGCCATTGATCAGCGCATCGCGGCGGCCTTCGAGGTCCATTGCGGCGGCAATCGAGCCAAGCAGCGCTTCGACTTCGGGCGAAAGGTGCGTTTTCGACCAGTCAAACAGGATCGGCCCGCCCGGCAGATCGAGCGTGGCACAATAGCGTGCGAGCCGCGCGGGATCGGCAAACAGGTCTTTCAGGGTCGGCCGGGGCAGACCCGCCAGCGCCGTCCAGAAGAGTTCGGCTTGGGCATCGATCATGACAATCCTCATCGTTTCGCAACTGCGTAATCGCTCTAATGCCCGCTACCGCCCCGTTCGCCAAGCCGACTGTTCATCCACCGGCAAGCTTCGCAGACGTATTTCGCGACTGTATTGTTTGAATAACACACTTGACGAAGGGCCTTGCGAGCAACATGACCGCGACGATGAACGACACGCCCGAAGCCAGCCCGCAGACTCCGGCCGATCCGGCTTCCCCTCCGCCGCGCGCGAAGAAGGAAAAGAAGGAGGACAGCTTTCCCATCTTCCTCGTGAAGCTGGTGCTGGTGGTGGCGATCTTCCGCAGCTTCATCTTCTCGCCCTTCAACATCCCTTCGGAATCGATGCTGCCGAGGCTTGAGAATGGGGACTACCTGCTCGCCGCGAAGTGGCCGTATGGATATAGCAGCTATTCGTTGCCGTTCAGCGCCCCGCTGCTGCCCAAGCGCATTTTCGCCAGCCAGCCAGAGCGCGGCGACATCGCCATATTCAAAGCGCCTCCGGGCAATGATGTTGACTATATCAAGCGCGTGATCGGGCTGCCGGGCGATACGGTGCAGATGATCGGCGGCGTGTTACATTTGAACGGCAAAGCCGTGCCGAAGCAGAAGGTGGCGGATTTCATTATCCCGGTCAGCCCGAACACCGATTGCCTTTCGGCCGAATTTGCGGTGACCGAAGCAGATGGCCGCCTTACCTGCCACTATCCGCAGTTCCGTGAGACGCTCCCCAACGGGAAGAGCTACAACGTGCTCGACCTTGGACCGCGTTCGGTTGACGATACTGTGCCGGTCGTCGTGCCGGAAGGCGAGCTTTTCCTGATGGGCGACAATCGCGACAATTCGATGGATAGCCGCTTCCCGGCAATGGAAGGCGGCGGCATCGGCCTGGTGCCGCAGGACAACCTTGTGGGGCGCGCGGCGATCATGATGTGGTCCACCGATGGCAGCGCCAACTGGTTCCTGCCGTGGACCTGGTTCACCGCAGCGCGGTGGGACCGGATCGGAGGCACGTTCTGAGCGCGCTTCCTGCCGAGAGCCTGACGTTTCTTACGGAACTGACCGGGAGTGCGCCTGCGCGTGCCGACTTGTGGGCCGAAGCGCTGACTCATGGCTCTATGGGGCAGGCGCGCGATTACCAGCGGCTCGAGTTTCTGGGTGACCGCGTGCTGGGGCTGGTGATCGCGGACTGGCTGCACGAAAAGAGCGATGCTGCCGAAGGCAAGCTTTCGCAGCGGCTCAACGCGCTGGTCAGCCGTGAGACGTGTGCCGATGTGGCGCGGACCATCGCCCTGCCCCCGCACATCCGCCTGGGCAAACAGGCGCGCGACGATGGCGGGGCGCAGAGCGACAATATCCTTGGCGATGTGATGGAAGCGCTGATCGGGGCGCTGTTCGTGGAACGCGGCTTTGAAGCGGCGCGCATGTTCGTGCGCAAGCTGTGGGACAAGCCGATGGCTTCGGGCACCGGGCAGCGCAAGCATCCCAAGGCCGCGTTGCAGGAGTGGGCTGCGGGCAATCGCCGCAAGCCGCCCGTCTATACGATGGTTGCGCGGGAAGGGCCGGATCATGCGGCCCGCTTTACGGTGTCGGTCGAGGTGAAAGGCGTGGGCGAAGCCAGCGCCACCGGATCGAGCAAGCAGGAGGCCGAAACTGCGGCGGCCACTGCCTTCATGCAGGCTTACGGCTGACGTGCATTTCGCCTAAAGTGCCCCCAGACTTTCAGAGAATTGGATATATGACCGAAAAATGTGGCCTCGTGGCCGTGCTGGGCGCGCCGAATGCGGGCAAATCGACGCTGGTGAACGCGCTGGTGGGGCAGAAAGTGGCGATCGTCTCTGCCAAGGCGCAGACCACGCGCGCGCGGCTGATGGGCATTGCGCTGGAAGGGGAAGCGCAGATCATCCTGGCGGATACGCCCGGCCTGTTCGAACCCAAGCGCCGTCTGGATCGCGCGATGGTGAGCGCGGCGTGGGACGGCGCGCAGGAAGCCGATGCGATCCTGCTGGTGGTGGATGCCCGAAAGAAGAAACGCGACTACCTCGAACCGATCCTTGCCAGCCTGAAAGATCGGCCAGAGCGCAAGCTGCTGGTGCTGAACAAGGTGGATTCGACGCCGAAGGAACCGCTTCTTGTGATGGCGGAGGCGCTGACCGCCGAGGCGCAGTTCGATGAGGTGTTCTTCGTTTCGGCGCTGACCGGCGATGGCGTGCCCGAACTGAAGTCGCGCCTTGCCGAACTGATGCCCAAAGCGGTGTGGCATTATCCCGAAGATCAGGTTTCGGACGCCAGCGAGCGGCTGATGGCGGCGGAGATCACGCGCGAGCAGCTTTATCGCCAGCTTCACGACGAACTGCCCTATGACAGCACGGTGCGGCCAGAGAAGTATCTGACGCGCAAGGATGGTTCGATCGAGATACACCAGCAGATCGTGATCGCGCGCGAAAGCCAGCGGCCCATCGTGCTGGGCAAGGGCGGCGCGAAGATCAAGGCAATTGGCGAGGCTTCGCGCAAGGAATTGGCGCAACTGCTGGAAACCAAGGTCCACCTGTTCCTGCACGTGAAGGTGGATGAGCGCTGGGCCGATGCCAAGGAAATCTACGAGGAAATCGGGCTGGAGTGGGTTAAGTAATGCGCAAGGTTATGTTGGCGGCGCTGGCGCTGGGTGCCTCGACATCGCTTGCCGCAAAGCCCGCAGCGCCCGCCGCCGGTGATCGCTATGTTGCTTTGGGCAGCTCCTTTGCCGCCGGGCCGGGTGTCGGGCCGAATACGCCCGGCACGCCGGCGCGGTGTGGACGGGGGATGCTCAATTACCCCAACCTGCTGGCCAAAGACCTTGGGCTGGATCTCGCGGACGCCACCTGCAGCGGCGCGACGACGCAGCACGTGCTGGGGCCGTGGAACGAGATCGCACCGCAGATCGACAGTGTGGACGCCAAGACTCGCTTGGTGACGATCACGATTGGCGGCAACGACATCGCCTTTGTCGGCAATATCTTTGCCGCTGCTTGCGAGCAGATGGCCAAGCCCGATCCGCGTTGCCAGAAGTGGCGCGAGGTGAGCGAGGCCGAGTGGGCAGGCGATGAAGAGCGGATGCGGCGCATCGTGCGCACCATCCGCGAACGCGCGCCCGACGCGCGGATCGTGTTCGTCGATTACATTTCGGTGCTGCCGCTGGCCAAAGACTGTTCCGCGCTGCCGATCACCGCGGAACGTCTGGATCAAAGCCGCGCGGCAGCAAAGCGCCTGGCCAAGATCACCGCGCATGTGGCGAAGGCTGAAGGGGCGGAAGTGCTGAAGTTCTCGCAACTTTCGCGTGATCATGCCCCTTGTTCCGCTGTGCCGTGGAGTAATGGCATGTCCGCACCAGATGGTGACGGTATTCCGATTCACCCCAACCGAATCGGCCATGTTGCGGCCGCGAAAGCTCTTGGGAAATTTCTACGCCGGAATTAAACCGGCGCCATTGATCCTGTCTTTTGGGCGGCCCACCCCGGTCTTTCGCACCGCAAAAACTGTCGTCACGAAACTGACAGCCAGCATTCATCACACGCGTCTACGCCCGTAGCGAAGGGAACCGCGCCTCACCCCGTTGAGCGTTCGGATACCTTCTCAACGGAGTGCGGGAATGAACGAAACGGGCGGGATTCCGCTAGGCGATGCGGCGACGGTACATCCGGCAGTTGTCGGCCCGGCAGCCGTTGGCACGACAAGTCGCTCACTGGCTCCGACCATCGGGCTGCGCGGCGTTTCGCTGCCCGCCTGGGTAATTCCGGGGCT
Organism: Novosphingobium sp. ERN07; assembly: GCF_012641335.1. GTDB lineage: Bacteria > Pseudomonadota > Alphaproteobacteria > Sphingomonadales > Sphingomonadaceae > Novosphingobium. The sequence goes on along the minus strand of NZ_JABAID010000021.1, from coordinate 42,566 downwards.
GGCCTACCTCGGCCTGTTTCTGATCACGCGCAGCTTCCTCTTCGGCAATCCGGTGATCCATATCGACGAACAGTTCTATCTGTTCGTGGCCGAGCGGATGCGCGATGGTGCAGTGCCCTATGTCGATATCTGGGACCGCAAGCCCATCGGCCTGTTTGTGCTGTATGAAGCGTTCGCGGCGGTTCCCGGCGATCCGCTGCTGGCCTACCAGTTTGGCGCAGCGCTGGCGACAGCGGGGACCGCGCTGGCGATATCGCGACTGGCGCGGGAAATCGCTTCTCCTGCTGCTGCGTGGCAGGCAGGCGCGGCCTATATTCTGTTCATGCCCGCTTTCAATGCAGGCATGGGACAAGCGCCGGTCTTCTATAACCTGCTGGTAGCTGTGGCCGCGATTGCTGTGGTCGATGCCATGAAGCGGAACGAGGACGAGACGCTGCTGGGGCGCGGATGCTGGGTCATGCTCCTGCTCGGCCTTGCGATCCAGATCAAATATACGGTGATTTTTGAAGGCGCAGCCTTTGGCGTGATGCTGCTGGCGCGCGGCTTTGCCGATATCTGGTCGTTACGCCGACTGGCCGCAGCCGCTGTGCTGTGGGTTGCAGTAGCGCTGCTGCCGACTGCGGTCGCGATGGCTTGGTACGCCGAGATCGGCCAACTTGATGTCTTCATCTATGCAAACTTCGTCTCGATTTTCGAGCGCGGTTCTGACGGGATGCGGTCATATGGCAGGTTGGCGAAGGAATGCGCCGCGCTGCTGCCGTTCTGGCTGGCGATCTTCCACGCGCCGAAAATGTTAGACACATCGGGCGGACTGTCACCGCGCTCGCACGCCTTCCTGAAGATCTGGGGCGCGATGGCGTGCCTTGGCTTCCTGATCTTCGGAACGTGGTACGATCACTATGTCGCGCCGCTCTTGGTGCCGCTGGCAGTGCTGGCAGCCCCTGCCCTTGCCCGCGTGCAGCCCGGCCAGCGGTGGTACGGGCGTTTCCTGCTCGGCTTCGGGGCACTGGCAGGCATGGTCGTGCCGATCTATCAGGTCTGGCGGCACGGAACGACGGCGCAATACGAAGAGATGAGTGCGCTAATCGAGCGGGAGATGCATGGCGGTTGCCTGTTCATCTTCGAAGGCGAACTGGCCTTCTACCGCACGCTTCCCACGTGCCTGCCAACCACGCGGATATTCCCCAACCATCTGAACACATTCATCGAATCGACCGCCATCGGCATGGACGCCACTGCCGAAGTGCGCCGCATCGTGGCCGCGCGTCCAGACGTGATCCTGATGTGGGCGCCGCAAAAGCTCTACCTGCCCAATCTGGAAACCCGCGTTGTAATGAGGGCTGAACTTCCCAAAGCCTATGAACGCTATGCTACCTACACGCTCGGCACGCGGGAATATTGGCTCTATCGCCTGAAGCGATAGAGCCAGTTGATCACTCTGCCTTGGCGGCTGCCTTTGGCTTTGCCGCCTTCTTCGCCGGAGCCTTCTTCTCGACAGTCTTCTTCTCGGCCGCCTTTTTAGGCGCAGCCTTCTTGGCGGGAGCCTTCTTCGCCCCCTTCTTGCCCTTGGCTGGCCCCTTTGCGGCACGCTCGTCAATTAGCGTGACCGCTTCTTCCATCGTCAATGCTTCAGGCTGCTTGTCGCGCGGCAGGGTCGCGTTGGTCGTGCCATCAGTCACATAGGGACCGTAGCGGCCCGCCATAAGCTTGATCTCGCCACCCGATGTCGGATGCGGACCGAAGACCTTGAGCGGTTCTGCCGCCGCACGGCTGCCGCGCGCGCCTGCCCCGGCAGCAGCAGCAGCCAGCAACATGACCGCGGCATTCATACCGGTTTCGAAGACCTCCGAAGTGGTCTTGAGCCGCGCGTATTTGCCATCATGTGCCAGATAGGGGCCATAGCGCCCGATGCTGGCGGTAATCGGATTGCCCGATTCAGGATGCGCGCCCACTTCGCGGGGGAGTGACAGCAGCTTGAGCGCCCATTCCAAATCAAGTTCACCAATGTCCTTGGGGATTGATGCGCGCTTGGCCTCCTTGCCTTCACCCAACTGGATGTAGGGACCAAAGCGCCCTGCCTTGCGCACCACGTCCAAGCCGGTAACCGGGTCTTTGCCCAGCACGCCGTCTTCGGCGCCATCGCCGTCGGCCCCGCCCGGCTGCGCGAATTTGCGGGTGTATTTGCATTCTGGATAGTTCGAGCAGGCCACGAACGCGCCATAGCGTCCACCGCGCAGAGCAAGCCGTCCGGCTTCACACTTGGGGCAAAGGCGCGGGTCGGTGCCATCCTCACGCGGGGGGAACAGATAGTCGGAAAGGAATTCGTCCAGCTCGGCTGTGACCTCACTGGGCTTCTTTTCCATCACCTCGTCGGACTTCGGCTTGAAATCGCGCCAGAAGGCAGCAAGCACCTTCTTCCATTCGGCGCGCCCGCCGGACACGTCATCAAGTTCGTCCTCCATCCCGGCGGTGAACTCATAGGCCACATAGCGGGCAAAGAATCGTTCGAGAAATGATGTGAGAAGCCTGCCCGATTCTTCTGCAAAGAAACGGTTTTTCTCCGTTCTTACATAGTTCCGGTCCTTCAACACCTGCAGCGTGGCAGCATAAGTCGAAGGGCGACCAATGCCCAATTCCTCAAGCCGCTTGACAAGGCTGGCTTCGGAATAGCGCGGGGGCGGCTGGGTGAAGTGCTGCGTGGCGTCCACGCCACGCTTGGCGGGCGTATCGCCCTTGTTCAGCGCCGGCAGCAGGTTTGCATCGTCTTCCTCCGCATCGGCCTTCTGATCGCGGCCTTCCTCGTAAACGGCAAGGAAGCCGGGGAATTTCACGACCTGCCCGGTTGCGCGCAATTCATGCTTTCCGGTGCCGTCGCGCAGGGTAACGGTAGTGCGTTCGATATTGGCCGATGCCATCTGGCTGGCCATCGCGCGTTTGAAGATCAGATCATAAAGCCGCGCCTCATCACCCGAACCGTGCCGATCCTTGGCGAAATCGGTTGGCCGAATAGCTTCATGCGCTTCCTGAGCATTCTTGGCTTTCGTCTCGTAATGCCTCGGCTTTTCGGGGAGGTAATGCCCGTCATACCGGTCCGAGATCGCCTTGCGTGCGGCGGAGATAGCGCTTGGGTCCATCTGCACGCCATCGGTACGCATATAAGTGATCGCGCCTGCTTCATAAAGCGTCTGCGCCACGCGCATGGTGTGGCTGGCCGAAAAGCCCAGCTTGCGCGCGGCTTCCTGTTGTAAGGTAGACGTGGTGAACGGCGGATAGGGATTGCGACGGGTCGGCTTCGTTTCGACCTCTTCGACGCGGAATGTGCCCGCTTCGACGACGGCCTTGGCCTTCATCGCTGCGCCTTCATCGCCCAGCGTCAGCTTATCAAGCTTTTGCCCGTCGAACTTGACGAGGCGCGCCGAAAATTCGGTTCCGGCCTGCTCCAGACGGGCGATCACCGACCAGTACTCCTCAGCGCGGAAAACTTCGATTTCGCGTTCGCGCTGAACGATCAGACGCAGTGCCACCGACTGCACGCGACCTGCCGATTTCGCGCCGGGCAGCTTGCGCCACAGCACTGGCGAGAGGGTGAAGCCGAACAGATAGTCAAGCGCACGCCGCGCCAGATAGGCATCGATCAGATCCTGATCGAGTTCGCGCGGGCGCTTCATCGCGTCGGTCACCGTCTGCTTGGTGATCGCGTTGAAGGTTACGCGCTCCACCTCTTTAGGAAGCGCACGACGTTTCGCCAGCAACTCTTTGACATGCCATGAAATTGCCTCACCTTCGCGATCAGGGTCAGTCGCCAGGATCAGACGGTCAGCGTCTTTGGCGGCGTCGGTGATGGCCTTCACGCGCGATTGTTTGTCGCCGTAAAGTTCCCAGTCCATCGCGAAATCCTCGTCAGGACGGACGGAACCGTCCTTCACCGGAAGATCGCGGATGTGGCCATAGGAGGCGAGAACCTTGAAGCCGGGTCCAAGATATTTCTCGATGGTCTTGGCCTTGGCCGGCGATTCAACAATGACAAGCTGCATGATGTGAAAAAGCAGTCCTTACGTGTACGTGTGCGCGAGGGTGGAGACGGAGGCAGGCATTCGTCAAGCGCCGTGGCATCAAATAGACGAGAGGCTGACGCGGCCGGCAGCGTGACGGACAAGCCTGCCCGCCAGTTCCATTTCGAGCAGCGCCATCTGCACGGCCCCGGCGCTGGCCCCGCTCTGGCGGATCAGTTCATCGACCGCGACGGGTGCGAGTGTGAGCAGGCCGGCGATGTCAGCCGGTTCATCGGCAACGTCCTGGGCGAAACCCGAGCCGCTTTCACAAAAGCTAGAGCGCGGCTGCCCCTCGAAGCCGACGAGCAGTTCGATCACATCATCGGGCGATTGCACAAGGACCGCGCCATCGCGGATAAGCTGGTTGCAGCCGTGCGAGCGGCTGTCGAGCGGCGAGCCGGGAATGGCCATAACCTCTCGCCCTGCTTCGGCAGCAAGGCGGGCGGTGATCAGCGAGCCAGACTTTGGCGCAGCCTCAACCACCAGCGTGCCAGTGGCCAGACCGGCGATGATGCGATTGCGATGCGGGAAATGCCGAGCCAGCGGCTCTGTGCCCGGCGGCATCTCTGCAATCAGCAGGCCTTCATTGGCAACCTGTTCCTGCAACTCCGCGTTTTCCGGCGGATAGGCGATATCGATGCCGCTGGCGATGACGCCCACCGTGCCCCCGCCATCAGCCATGCCTGCAAGCGCGCCGCGATGCGCCGCTGCATCTATTCCGCGTGCAAGCCCTGAAATCACGGCATAGCCCCGGCCTGCGAGCACGGTTGCGAAATCGCGGGACAGCTTCACGGCAGCGGCAGAGGCATTGCGCGCACCGACCACCGATACCGATGGACGGCCCAGCAATGCGGGATCGCCGCGCACCGTGAGGATCGGCGGCGGGTTCTCCAGCGCGGACAGCAGCGCAGGATAATCCGGCCCGTCGTGAAAAAGGTAGCGGGCACCTGCCTTGCGCACTGCGGTGACTTCGGCCTCGATGCGATCAACCGCCGCTGGCCGGTAGGGCGTGCTGCCCCTTGCGGCGAGATCGGGAAGCGCTTCGATTGCCGCTGCCGCAGTCCCGAAGCGGCGCAGCAACTGGTTGTAACTTACCGGCCCGATATTGGGTGAGCGCAGCAGGCGGATGCGGGCGAACGCCTCGTCCCGCGTAAGCGTGGCCGGTGGTGCGGCGTTCACTTCTTTCTGCCGACCTTCGGCTCGGTCCCGGCGCGAAGGCGGGCGATGTTTTCACGATGAAGGAACAGCACCAGCAACGCCAGCAAGGCCAGAACCGGGACGTAAGCCGTGTAACCTGAAAGCAGCGCCGCAACAGGAGCCGCAACCGCAGCGCTCATCCCTCCCAACGATGAAATCCGGCTTGCGAACAGAACGCCAAGCCAGGCAACGGCGTAGACGAGGCCAATAGGCCAAGCGAGGCCAAGCGACACGCCCATCATCGTTGCCACGCCCTTGCCGCCCTTGAACTTCAGCCAGAGCGGGAAGCAATGCCCCAGAACGGCGGCCAGCGCGGCCAGCCCCTCGCTCCCCGGCCAGATATGGCGGGCGAGCAGAACGGCGCTCAGCCCCTTACCCATGTCGAGCAGCAGGGTTGCCGCAGCGACACCCTTCTTGCCCGTCCGCAGCACGTTGGTTGCGCCGATATTGCCCGAACCAATGGAGCGCAAATCGCCCCCACCGGTCATACGGGTGAGGATGAGGCCAAAGGGCACCGAGCCAAGCAGGTAGCCGACGAGCAAGGGAAGAAGCGTGTCCACGAAGGCGTTCATATCCGCAACGGCCCGGAAAGCGAAAGAGGCCACTTCCCATTTTACCGCCAATCCCGATACAAGCGCTGTCAGATGACTATCCCTTCCCCTACGTCCATTCCGTCTGTCGATCGCACTGCGCCTCTGCTCCTATTCGATTCGGGGGTTGGCGGATTGTCCGTCTTGCGCAAGGTCCGCATGGCTTTGCCGCAAGCGCCGGTGATCTATGTCGCTGACAATGCAGGCCTGCCCTATGGCGCAAAAACGGAAGCGCAGATCGCGGCGCGTGTGTCAGGCCTGCTGGGTAGGTTGACCGAACGCCTCGCTCCTCGGCTTGTCTGCATTGCGTGCAACACCGCATCGACCATCGCGCTGGCATCTGTGCGCGAAGTGCTGGAAGTGCCCATTGTGGGCACCGTTCCAGCGATAAAGCCCGCTGCGGCGATGACCAAAACTGGCGTGATCGGTTTGCTCGGCACCGAGGCTACCATCCGGCAGAGCTATGTCGACCGGTTGGAAGCCGAATTCGCCGCAGACAAGCGCCTGCTGCGCCACGGCGCGCCGGAACTGGTCGCTGCTGCCGAGGCAAAGTTGCGCGGCGATGCGGTGGACGCCCAAGTCTATGCCCGCGCCGCTGCCGCCTTGCGATCACAACCCGGTGGCGAGGCAATCGACACGGTGGTGTTGGCCTGCACGCACTTTCCGCTGATTCAGGAAGAACTTTCCGCCGCATTCGGCCCCGGCGTGTCGTTCATCGACGGATCGGACGGCATCGCACGGAGAATTGCCTTCCTCACCCAGGGCCAGGCGTGGGATCGCCGGGAACCCGATCTGGCGCTGTTCACCCGTGGCGAAAGCGAAGTGAACCGGCTAGAAGCGGCGCTCGAAGCGCATGGCCTTGGCCGTATCGCGACATTTTGATGCTGAATGCAGGCCGCAGGGGGCGAACGGTGGGGCGTTTTTCTAAAGCTGTCGTTGTCCTGCTGATTCTGGCCGGATTTGCCTATTATTGGTTGCTGGTGAATGCCGGACCATCGGGCATTCCCGCCCGGCCGTTCGATATCGCCGCGCTGCGCGCCGCAGCCGATGCGAAGGCTGGCGCAAAACCGACGGCCATCCGCTTTGTCACGCTGGCGACACGCCGCATCCCTTCGGCTACGCTCGCTGCGGGAACGGGTCTTCGGCAGATCACCTCAGGCGTGATCGCATGGCACATAGATACGCCAAATGGCGGCATCGTGGTCGATCCCGGCCTTTCGCCACCCGATGCGAAGGCGATGAGTTTTTCCCACTATAACAATGCTGCGATGGCGCTGGTCGATCGCTGGATGGATCGGGCAGAGTTGATCCTGTTCACCCATTCGCACATCGATCATGTGGGCCTGTTCCTTGATCATCCGCGCTTCGACAGCATTGTGGACAAGGCGATTGTCACACCTAAGATGCTGGGCGGCATAAGCGCTCTCTGGCGCGAAAATGGCAGCCATATCAGCAAAACACGCAAACTTGCGCCGGTCGAAGCGGTCGCCCCCGGCGTGGTGATCATCCAGACGCCGGGCCATACCCCTGGGTCACAGATGATCTACGTGCAACTCGCCAACGGGCGGGAATATATCCTGACCGGCGATACCGCCTCGCTCGCTCCCAATTTCGAACGGGCAACGCCACGCTCAAGGCTGGTGGCCGACATTCTTGCGCCAGAGGATCGGCCCGCCGTGATTGGGTGGCTCAAAGGCCTCAAAGCGCTGAAAGAACGCAACAAGTCGCTTGTTCTTTTGCCATCTCACGATGCCGATTGGCTGGCTACCAATGCCGCCGCACTGCACATTTCGCGCGCGCCTGTGCGCCCCCTGCCATCGCCTACGAAATAAGTCCGCCTTTCGGACAGTTACCCCAAATCGCGCTGGCATTGCGGTTTGAACAGGCGTAGAAGCCGCCCATTCGCCGGGTGGCCCAAAGGGATCGGGCCAAGGGACGGACCAATGAAACAAGTTGGTGTCCCTGTTGCAGGAAGGAGCGGCGGGGTGAATTACGATCAGGTTTTTGATTCTGCGATCGAGCGTCTGCACTCCGAAGGCCGCTACCGCGTTTTCATTGATATCCTGCGCAACAAGGGGGCCTACCCCAACGCGCGCTGCTTTGCCGGGCACAATGGTCCCAAGCCGATCACCGTATGGTGTTCGAACGATTACCTTGCGATGGGCCAGCACCCCAAGGTGATCGCCGCGATGGAAGAAGCGCTGCACAATGTTGGCGCGGGTTCCGGCGGCACGCGCAACATCGGCGGCAACACGCATTATCACATCGAACTTGAAGCCGAGCTGGCCGACCTTCACGGCAAGGAAGGCGCGCTGCTGTTCACATCGGGCTATGTCTCGAACGACGCCACGCTTTCCACGCTGGCCAAGATCCTGCCCGGTTGCGTGATCTTTTCCGACGAGTTGAACCACGCCTCAATGATCGCGGGCATCCGCAATTCGGGCGCGGAAAAGAAGGTATGGCGGCATAACGACGTCGAACATCTTGAACAGCTTCTGGCCGAAACCGACCCGGCCCTGCCCAAGCTGATCGCATTCGAATCCGTCTATTCGATGGACGGCGATGTCGCCCCGATCCACACGATCTGCGACCTTGCCGAAAAATACAACGCGCTGACCTACATCGACGAGGTTCACGCCGTTGGCATGTATGGCCCACGCGGCGGTGGCATCACCGACCGTGATGAAGCGGCCCACCGCATCGACATCATCGAAGGCACGCTGGGCAAGGCGTTTGGCGTGATGGGCGGCTATATCGCGGCTGATCGCAAGATCATCGACGTGATCCGCTCCTATGCCCCCGGCTTTATCTTCACCACGTCGCTTTCACCGGTGCTGGTGGCAGGGGTGCTTGCCTCGGTCCGCCATCTCAAGGCATCGAGCGCCGAACGTGAAGGCCAGCAGGCCGCCGCAGCTTATCTGAAGAAGGCTTTTGCCGACTCTGGTCTGCCGGTCATGCCGTCTACCACCCATATCGTGCCGCTGATGGTGGGCGATCCGGTACGCGCCAAGAAGATCAGCGACATTCTGCTGGCCGAATATGGCGTCTACGTGCAGCCGATTAACTTCCCCACCGTGCCTCGCGGCACTGAACGCCTACGCTTTACCCCCGGCCCTTCGCACACCGAAGAGATGATGGATGAACTGGCGGGCGCGCTGGTGGAAATCTGGCAGCGGATGGAAATGGAACTGTCCAAAGCCGCCTGAGATTTTGCCTCACACCACGTCAAAAGCCCTCCCATCACCGGGAGGGCTTTTTCGTTGGGCTTGCCTTTCCTTCATCCACCGCTAGATTTAATTGATCAATTAATGACGGGAGGGAGTATGACTGGGCTGACTTACGACGAGGTTGTTCTCGGCCGCCGCTCAATCCGTGGCTATCTCGACAAGCCGGTCCCGCGCGCGTTGATCGAGGATATCATCGCGCTGGCCATGCGCTCGCCCACGTCGATGAATACACAGCCCTGGCATTTTCACGTTATCACGGGCGAACCGCTTGATCGCATTCGCAAGGGCAATACCGAACGCATCCTCGCGGGCGAACCCGACAGTCGCGAATTCCGCCGGGGCGACCCCTTCGCGGGCGTTCACCGTGAGCGGCAAGTTGTCGTCGCAAAGCAGCTTTTCGCCGCGATGGGCATCGCCCGCGATGATGCACCAGCACGACGGGACTGGGTGCTGCGCGGCTTCCGGCAGTTCGACGCACCGGTGTGCGTGATCGTCGCCTATGATCGCGAACTATCGGGCAGTGATGACACCGCGTTCGATTGTGGAGCCGTCACCACGGCGCTGGTCAATGCTGCATGGTCACGCGGCCTTGGCTGCGTGATCAATTCACAAGGCATCATGCAGTCACCTGTCGTCCGTGAACACGCGGGTGTTCCTGACGATCAGGTGATCATGAAAGCGGTAGCGATGGGTTGGCCCGACCCCGATTTCCCCGCAAATGCGGTCGTCAGCCATCGCAAGAGCGTGGACGAAGCGGCGCGGTTTGTGGGCTTCTGATGACAGTTGGGAATGGCCCCACATTTCGGCAGGGCCTTTCCTGTTTCTTTGAGCGGCCTGCGCCTGAAATCAGCGCAGCGACACCACATTGTCCGACACACGCGGATCGCGGCGGTCACCACGGTACTGGCTAGCCATCGGTTCATCCGAAACTTCGAACACTTCGGTTGCGCCAAAGCCGTTGAATGCGGTCTTCATCGCTGCGCCATAGGCACCGAGCATCCCGATCTCGATGTAATCGCCCTCCTTCACGTCCACCGGCAGTTCGAACGGACCTTCCATATGGTCCATATCGTCGCAGGTCGGGCCGTAGAAGCTGAACGGCTCCAGTTCGATCTCGGTTTCAACGTCGTTGGCCACTTCATCGCGCAGAACACGCACGGGGAAGCGCCAGCCAACGTGAGCCGCATCGAACAGCGCGCCATAGGCACCGTCGTTGATGTACAGTTCGCTGCCACGACGACGTTCGACCCGAACGATCATCGAATTGTATTCCGCGCACAGTGCTCGGCCCGGTTCGCACCACAGTTCGGCCGAGTACGAGACCGGCAGCGATTCATAGGTGCGGTCGATCACGCCGAAGTAGTCTTCGAGCGGGGGCGGTTCCATGCCCGGATAGATCGACGGGAAGCCACCGCCCACGTCAATGATGTCAACGAGGACCGACGCATCGACAATGGCGGCGCGGACGCGTTCAAGCGCCTGCACATAGGCGTGCGGGCTCATCGACTGGCTGCCGACATGGAAGCATACGCCCAGCGAATCCGCGACCTGACGGGTTGCCTGCAACAGTTCCGCCGCATTGGTGAGATCACAGCCAAACTTCGACGCGAGGCTGAGTTCCGAATATTCCGACGAGACACGCAGGCGCACGCACAGCGTTAGATCTTCGGGCACGTTGCCTTCGGCATCGGCGGTAGCGGCCTTGATCTTTTCCAGTTCCTCGATCGAATCGAGGCTGAACACACGCACGCCATACGTGTGATAGGCTTCGCGGATCGCAGACGGTGCTTTCACCGGGTGCATGAAGCAAAGCGTCGCCTCGGGCAATGTTTCGCGCACAAGACGCACTTCGACGATGGAAGCTACGTCATAATGCGTGACACCCGAATCCCACAGGATGCGGATCAGGTCTGCCGACGGATTTGCCTTGACCGCATAGAGCGACTTGCCCGGAAACTTCTCGACAAAGAAGCGGGCAGCGCGCGCGGCGGCGTGCGGACGGTTCAGAATGGCGGGTTGTTCAGGCGCGGAGGCGCGAACTACAGCCAGTGCGTCAGGATGGATGTGCAACTCAAGGGACCCCCAAACGGAACGTTGAACAAAGCTGCCTTGCGGTTTGGAAGTCCCCATGGGGCAGCGAGAGGGGGTAAATAAGGCCCTGCGCCTGAATCTCAAGTGAAAATAACGCTACTGCAAACGCGCGTCAGAAAAATGAAACATTTCCAGATGGATCGCCTTATTTCAGCGACTTAGCGCATCGGCCAGCGCAGCCCAAGCGGGCAGAGAAAGCGGATCGTTTGCGCCGTTTGCGGCCGTGGGATGCGATGCGAATCGTGCAACTGTCATTTCAGCCGCCGGATCGACCCACAGGGTCTGCCCATGAATGCCCCGCGCCGAGAAGCAGTCCCGGTTGTTGTGGCTGTGCCACCACTGGCTACCATAGCTCCAGCCCGGCAATTGCGGATAGCGTGCGGCGTCGAAATGTGCCGGATCACCACCCATGCGCACGCGGTCTACCACACCTGTCGGGATTACCCTAACACCGCCCAGCCGCATCGCCTCACCAAAGCGGGCAAGGTCTTCCAGTCGCAAGTTCAGGCCGCCTCCGGCAAAGGCCATGCCCGCCTGATCCACGACCAGGTCCGCATCGCCCAGCATGCCCAGCGGCTGCCACAAGCGTTCGCTCAACACGTGGGCCAGATGCCTGTCCTCAACCCGCGCGATCAGCCACGCCAACACTTCGGTGTTGGGCGTGCGATAGGTGAACGCCCGTCCATGCTCTCCGGTCTTGCTAATAGTTGGAAGAAAAGTGGCAAGGTCGGTGGGGCCGGCATAGCCCTCCGGGCGCGGAGTCAGCGCGAGGGCTGCGCTGTAGGCACCGATGCCGGAATTTGGATCGGCATAGTCCTCGGAAAAATCCAGTGCCGTCGTCATGTCCATGACCTGCCGCACCGTGGCATCGCCAAAACCGCTTGGACCGAGTTCCGGCAGATAGCTGGTAACAGGTGCCGCAGGATCGAGCCTGCCTTCCTCCACCAGCATCTCTGCCAGTGTTCCAACAAAGCTCTTGGTCACGGAAAAAGCGATATGCCGCGTTTCAGGCGTCGTCACGCCGAACCAGCGTTCGAACACCACCTCGCCACGATGCAGCACCATGATCCCATCGGTAAAGGCCTGCGTCAGCGAATCCTTGAAGGATATCGGCTCATCAGCACCCAGCGGCACGAACATGGTCTGCGCCAGATCATCGCGCAGCGCCCGCGCAAAAGGCGTGGCCCCTGCCCCCGCGCCGACCCGGCACGTTGGCACGAACTGGCGCATGTTCGAATAGGACCAGCGGATCATCGGAAAGCGCATGTGATCGGCGCGTGAAGCGAGCAGCAGCTTGTCTGCCGGTGGCGGCGAACCCTGCATCCAACCCATGTGCACCGGATCGCTGGTCAAGCCATTGAGCACCTCACCAGTCATGCCATTCTCCCGCCGTGGTTGTCCTTGGCGGGGAACATGCCTCAGGAAAGGCGGTCGCGGAAGTCCTCGTAAGTGAAGGTGCGGACCTTCTCCAGCGCATCGCTTTCGCTGTCCCAAAGCCAGATCGACGGCAAGGGGACGCCGTTGAAGGTCGTGGTCTTGACCATCGAGTAATGCGCCTGATCAAGGAAGGCAAAGCGCGTGCCCGGTTCTGCACCGTTCGGCAGGCGGTAATCGCCAATCACGTCTCCGGCGAGGCATGACGGCCCGCCCAGACGCACCGGCGCACCGCCCTCGCCCGAATCCTCGTATTCATCGATAGGCAATTCACCCAGCATGGCCGGGCGATAAGGAGCCTCGATCACATCGGGCATATGGCAGGTCGCAGATATATCGGTGATACCAAGCCGCATGCCGTTCCAGTGCGTATCCAGCACGGTGCCGACCAGAATCCCCGCATCGAGCGCAACGGCCTCACCCGGCTCCAGATAGATTTCACAGCCCGTGCGTGCCTTCACATCGCGCAGAAAAGCGATCAAATCCTCGCGCTGGTAATCCGCGCGGGTAATGTGGTGGCCACCGCCGAAGTTCAGCCATTTGAGCTGACCGAAATAAGGCGCGATGCGCGCTTCAAGGGCATCCCACGTGCGCTGAAGCGGCTCGAAGTCCTGTTCGCACAGCGTGTGGAAGTGCAGCCCGGAAACGCCTTCCAGGTGTTCGGCAGTCAGTTGATCCACCGGAAAGCCCAGACGCGAATGCGGAGCGCAAGGATCGTAACGCGGCACTTCGCCTTCGGCATGGAGCGGGTTGATGCGCAGCCCGATATCGAAAGCCTCGCCCGCCGCGCGCGCAGCGGCAAGCTCGCCGGCAAAGCGCGCGTGCTGACCGGGAGAATTGAAGATCACGTGGTCAGACAGGCGCAGGATCTCGGCCATGTCCTCGGCCTTGTAAGCCGCGCAGTAGGTCGCGATCTCGCCAGAGTAGTGGTCGGCGGCGAGTTTGGCTTCCCAGAGGCCGGATGTGCATACACCGTCGAGATATTCCCCGACAATCGGCGCAACTTTCCACATCGAGAACGCCTTGAGGGCCGCAAGAACCCTGATCCCGGCCCGATCCCGCACATCGGCAAGCACAGCCAGATTGGCGCGCAACTTGGCAGCATCGACCACGAAGGCGGGGCTATCCACCCGGTTCAAGTCAAACTGCGCAAACGCGCCCGGATCGCCAGCTCTGGTTTCCATTTCCAACTTGTCTTTCAAATGCTGGTACTTAGGAACTCTTTAAAGCGCGAAATGGTCAATCGCCTTGGCGCGCCCATCCTTCAACTCGTTCTGGCCGTTTAAAATGCCCTCAGACTGGTACGCTTCGCAGCGACCCGACGCGACTGAACCGAAAGGAGATCCTGCTGGAGCGATGCACCTTCCCTGACAGTCATTTTTTGTACTGCAAGCCTGCTGGCCATCTTCGAAATAGTTCAAGCAGACCGGTCCACGAAAGACCGTGGACCCTCTGTAGTACTTTCCGAATGGCTCGCAGATGAGGTCGTGATCGTAACCCGCCTTAATCGTCGCCGCAGACCAATAACCAAGCGAGCCAATGATCACTGCGACGATCAGCTTTCGCATCTTGTCAAAACGCCAACGGCCCCGCCAGTTCCTTCACCTGCCACGGCAACCCGTGCTTGTTGAGCATGTTCATGTAGGGATCGGGATCGAACTGTTCCATGTTGAACACGCCTTCGCCCGACCAGATGCCCTGCACCATCATGGCAGCGCCGATCATCGCCGGAACGCCGGTGGTGTAGCTGACAGCTTGATTGCCGGTTTCGGCATAGGCGTCTTCATGGTCGCAGATATTGTAGATGTAGAAAGTCTTTTCCACCCCGTCCTTCAGGCCGGTGGCGATGTCGCCGATGTTGGTCTTGCCCTTGGTCGTCGCGCCCAGCGATGCAGGCTCGGGCAGCACGGCCTTGAGGAACTGCAGCGGGATGATTTCCTTGCCTTCGTAGATCACCGGGTCGATGCGGGTCATGCCCACGTTCTGCAGCACGGTGAGGTGCGTGATGTAGGCATCGCCGAAGGTCATCCAGAAGCGGATGCGTTCGATTTCCGGCAGGTGATGCGCGAGGCTTTCGAGTTCCTCGTGGTACATCAGGTACATGTTCTTGGGGCCGACCTGCTCGAAGTCGAACTGCTGGCGGATAGTCAAAGCGGGTGTTTCGACCCATTCGCCATTCAGGTAATGGCGGGCTGGGGCGGTCACTTCGCGGATGTTGATTTCCGGGTTGAAGTTTGTGGCAAAGTGCTGGCCGTGATCGCCGCCGTTGCAATCGAGGATGTCGAGCGTGCGGATCGTGTCGAGCTTGTGCTTCTTCAGCCAGGTGGCAAAGACGCTGGTCACGCCCGGATCGAAGCCCGAACCCAGCAACGCCATCAGGCCGGCCTCCTTGAAGCGCTCCTGATAGGCCCACTGCCACGAATATTCGAACTTTGCCTCGTCGATCGGCTCGTAGTTCGCTGTGTCCATGTAGTTGACGCCAGCAGCGAGGCAGGCGTCCATGATGTTGAGATCCTGGTAGGGCAGCGCGAGATTGACGACGAGGACGGGCTTCACCTCGTTGATCAGCGCGGTGGTGGCAGCAACATCGTCTGCGTCGATCTGATAGGTATCGATGGTAACGCCGGTGCGATCCTTCACCGAAGCGGCAATGGCATCGCATTTGCTCTTGGTGCGGCTAGCCAGCGCAATGCCGCCAAAGATATCCGCGTTCATCGCCATCTTGTGAACCGCGACCGAGCCGACGCCGCCTGCGCCGATGACGAGAACTTTTGTCATGATGACTCCAATTGCCTTTGTGCGTCCCACGCCAAGGATGCGCGGGACAATCATGGCGAGGGCCTTTAGAGGACTGGCATGACAAACCCAAGTCCTTCTATTGATATGCGCGCCCCGACACGCGAAGGCGTGCTGCGCGCGGCAGAGAAGATCGCCGCTCTGCTGCCGCAAACGCCTTTGCTGCCGCTCGAAATTCCGGGCGGGGAAACGGTGTGGTGCAAGGCCGAAAGCCTGCAACCCGTAGGCGCCTTCAAGATTCGCGGCGCGTGGCACCGGCAGACCGACCTGAGCGAAGATGAACGCGCACGCGGAGTCGTTGCCGTTTCCAGCGGGAACCATGCGCAAGGCGTAGCGTGGGCGGCGCGGAGGCTGGGCATCGCTGCAAAGATCGTGATGCCCATCGACGCCCCGGCGGTAAAGCTGGACGCAACGCGCGCGCTGGGCGCTGGAGTCGTGCTTTATGACCGCCCCGGCGGTGAGGACCGCGACGCGCTGGCCGCGCGGCTTACTGCCGAAAGTGGCGCAACGCTGGTCCACGCCTATGGCGATCCGTGGGTGATCGAAGGGCAAGGCAGCAGCGGCGTGGAACTTGCAGCTCAGATGGAGCGGCTTGCAGGTGGCCAGCCTACGCGCGTCGTTACGCCCTGCGGCGGCGGCGGGCTGACATCCGGGCTTGCGCTTGCCCTGCCCGATACGGAGATTGTGCCGGTCGAGCCGGAAGGCTGGGACGATGTCACCCGCAGCCTTGCGTCCGGCACTATCGAACGGGTCGGCCCGGGTGCGCCAGCCACCGCCTGCGATGCACTGCAAACGCCTGCCACGTTTCCAATCAACTTCGCTGTCATGACGTCACGCGGATTGCGAGGGATGAGCGTGAGCGAAAGCGAAGTGCGCGCGGCGCAGCGCTATGCGTTCACAAAGTTGCGGCTGGTGGTGGAACCGGGTGGGGCAGCGGCACTTGCCGCAGTGCTGGCGGGCAAAGCTGCGGCTGACGGGCGGACCGCCATCATCCTGTCTGGTGGCAATGTCGATCCCGCAACCTTCGCTGCTGTCATTTCAGGGGCTTGATCATCATCTTACAACTTGCGGACAATCTGCCCGCAACTGCCACAAGGCCGCAATGGTCACGTTCTAGTCGCACTCCCCGAACACTTCTTTCGGGGATCATTGATATGCTGGAACGCGCCCGTTCCCATCCGATTACACGTTCGGTCGTCCGCCGCAGTTCGGGCATGGCCAACCGGATGCTTGATCATGCCTTTGCGCTGGCTTTTCGCGGTCTTGTCTACGCGCAAATCTGGGAAGACCCAGACGTTGACATGAAAGCGCTGCAAATCCAGCCCGACAGCCGGATCATCGCCATCGCCAGCGGTGGCTGCAATGTCCTGTCCTATCTGACAGCCAATCCTGCGGCCATTACCGCAGTCGATCTGAACACCGCGCACATTGCGCTGAACAAGCTCAAACTGGCATCGGCACGGCACCTGCCAGATCATGCCCACTTCCGCCGCTTTTTTGCCGAGGCTGACAGCGCCGCGAACGTCGCCGCCTATCGTGCGCACATACTGCCGCAACTTGACGAAACGACGCGCCGCTACTGGGAAGGCCGCGATCTTTCGGGTCGCCGCCGCATTAGCGGCTTTTCCAGCAATATCTACAAGCGTGGGCTGCTTGGTAACTTTATCGGGGTGGCCCACCTCCTCGCCCGTCTCTACAAGATCGATCTTTCCAACCTGCTGGCCGCGCGCGATGTCGAGGAACAGCGCCGCGTGTTCGAGCGCGAGATGGCGCCGATTTTCGACAAGCGCTTCGTGCGCTGGCTGACGGATCAACCAGCGTCGCTGTTCGGCCTTGGTATTCCGCCCGCCCAATTCGATGCGTTGGCCGGGAACGAACCGATGGCCGAAGTGCTGCGCCGTCGCCTTGCCAAACTGGCCTGCGATTTCCCGGTTGAGGACAACTACTTCGCATGGCAGGCATTTGGACGCAGCTACGGTCGGGGTGATCGCTGCCCGCTGCCGCCATACCTGCAAGCCGCGAATTGGCAGGCCGTGCGCGACCGGGCCAACCGCGTTGACGTGCGCCATGCCAATCTGACCGAACATCTGAGCGCGCAGCCCGATGCCACGCTGGACCGTTATGTCCTGCTCGACGCGCAGGACTGGATGACCGACGAACAGTTGAACGGTCTGTGGCACCAGATCACGCGCACCGCCCGCCCCGGCGCGCGCGTGCTGTTCCGCACCGCAGCCGAACCCAGCCTGCTTCCCGGCAGGGTCAACGATGCGCTGCTATCGCTCTGGAGATATGATGCGGCGCTTTCTGCCGAATGCACCGCTCAGGATCGCTCGTCCATCTATGGCGGCGTGCATCTTTACGAGTTAGCCTGATATGGCCAGCGTTGCCCCGGCCACGCCCCACGGTGCGCTGATGGACGCGGTTTACCGCCACCAGAAGCACATCTATGACGCCACCCGCAAATTCTACCTGTTCGGGCGCGATGGTCTGATCAGCGGGCTTGAAGCAGCGCCCGGCATGACCGTGCTGGAAATTGGCTGCGGCACGGGGCGCAACCTTGGTCGTATCGCCTGCACTTGGCCAGGAGCACGGCTGCACGGGCTGGATATCTCGGACGAGATGCTCTCGGTCGCGCGCAAGCGGCTTGGTGATGGGTGCAAACTGGCTCGTGGCGATGCCACCGATTTCGATGCTGCGGCGCTGTTCGGGCAAGGCAGCTTTGACCGGGTGGTCATATCCTATGCGCTTTCGATGATCCCGCAATGGCGGGAAACGCTAGCCCATGCGGCAGGCCTTGTCGCCCCGGGCGGATCGCTGCATGTCGTTGATTTCGGGGACTTTGGCGGGCTGCCAAATCCGCTGCGTTCGCTGATGTATGGCTGGCTTAGACGGTTCCACGTTTTCCCGCGCGAAGATATGAGCGACCTCGCCTCACACATCGCCGCAGACCGGAATCTGGCTTTGCGCACATTGCGGGGGCGCTACGGCTATTTCCGTCGCATCACATTGCGCAGATAAGTTGCATTTGACAATCTAGCTTGCGCCAAGCAGTCTCCCCCGCAATTGCAGGGGGAGACTGACAATGCAGGCGCAAATCCTGACACCTGCCGCTGTGCTGGTGCTGTGGTCCATCGTCATGCTGTTCTGGATGGCCGGAACGCGCTTACCAGCGCTCAAGCGAATCGGCGGGTTAGGCAAGGCCAAGCCGGGCGGACGCGGGCAAGATCTGGAAGGTGTTCTTCCCGATGAGATCAACTGGAAGGCGCACAACTATGCCCACCTGATGGAGCAGCCGACGCTGTTCTATGCCACGGTCGTGATACTGGCGATCATGGGACCAACGGCGCTCGATGTGGCGCTGGCATGGGGTTACGTGGTCCTGCGGGTGGTCCATTCGATCTGGCAGGCAACGGTGAACCGGGTTCCGGTGCGGTTCGTGATGTTCGTGCTGTCGACGCTTTGCCTTGCAGCGCTGGCGTTGCGGGCATTGGGGGCAACGCTGGGGCACTGACAGGAACGGAATCCAAGTGGGAGAATGCCAATGGAAATTGCGAAAATCCTGCAACCTGCCGTCGCGCTCATGGCCTGGACAATGGTCATGTGGGTGTGGATGTATGCCACGCGCATTCCGGCAATGAATGCCGCCAAGCTCGATCCCGATAGCCTGGCGCGTGATCCATCGAAGACTCTGGATGATATCCTGCCAGCATCGACCCAGTGGAAAGCACACAATTACAATCACCTGCATGAAGCGCCAACGCTGTTTTACGCGGTCTGTCTGGTGATCGCCCTGACAGGGCAAGGTGGCGGCATCAGCGCCACGGTAGCGTGGGTCTATGTTGCGCTGCGGATCGTCCATTCGATCGTACAGGCAACGGTGAATAAAGTAATGCTGCGCTTTGTGTTGTTCTCGCTGTCATCCATCACGTTGATGGCGCTGATTTATCATGCAGCGCGGATCGTATTTCGGTTCTGATCTTGTGCGCCCCCGCCCAAGCGGGGGCGTGATTGTTTTGCCGCCGGTCATTTGCCGTCTTTCAATCACGCACGAACAGGCTTGCCAGCTCCACATGTGTTGACCAGCGGAACTGGCCCACGGGGCGCAATTCGGCCAAGCGATAGCCACCCATGACCAGCTTTACCGCGTCGCGTGCCCAACTTGCCGGATTGCAACTGATGTAGACAACCCGCGCAACCTTGCTCGCAGCAATCTGATCAACCTGTTCCTGCGCCCCGGCGCGCGGCGGATCGAGCAGGACGGCGGCAAAGCGGTCAAGCTCCTCGACCCGCAGGGGATTTCGGAACAGGTCACGGTGCAGCGTGTGAACCGGGCGGCCTTGCATCCTCGCCGCGTTTTGGCAGGCGAGAAAAGCGTCGCGCGCTGCTTCCACAGCCAGAACCTTGGTTTTCGGCCCGGCCAGCGCGAAGGCGAATGTGCCGAGGCCTGCGAACAGGTCTGCAACGGTCGTTGCCCCTGCCAGCCATTCGCGCGCCGCGTTCACAAGCGCGGCCTCACCATCGGCGGTGGCTTGCAAGAACGCCCCCGGCGGCAAGGAAACGGCCGTTCCGCCAAGCGTGATCGTTACCGGTTCCGGCTCCCACGTGCCTTCGGGACCATACCCGTTGTCGAGCGTCAGGCGCGCCAGCGCGTTGTCGCGGGCAAAATCCAGCAACGCTTCGGTCTTTGCCAGTCCTTCTGCCGTCAGCCCTTTGAGGCCGACCGATACGCCCTGATCGGCAAGGGCAAGTTCGATATCCACGGCCAGCTTGCGGTCGTTCCAGTTCTCAAGAACAGTGCGTAAAGGCGCGACCAGCGCGAAAAGTTCGGGTGATAGAACGTGGCATTCGCGCATATCGACGATCTTGTGCGAACCCTGCTCGCGAAAGCCGATCACCACGCGCTTGCCTATGGCTTGCGCGTGCATCGTGGCACGGCGACGTGAACGCGCAGGCGAAAGGTGCGCTGGTGATGCAGCCACATCATCGATACCTTGCCCCTTTGCCGCACCGACCACGCGATCATGGACATATTCGGACAAGGCAGCTTCCGAAAGATGCTGCAATTGGCAGCCACCGCAGGCCGGAAAGTGGCGGCATGGCGGATCGACATGGTTGGGACCACGAACCACTGATCCATCCGCTTGAAGCACATCGCCGGGCGCAGCAAGCGTTGCATACCTGCCGTCCGCTGTTGCCCCTTCCCCCTTGGCGGCAACGCGCACGATCAGGCCGGAAACGCTCATTCAATACAATCCCTCAAGGCGGCCTGGATGCCGAGCGCCAGTTCCCCGGCGGTGAAAGCCGCGCCGCAGCGCCGTGCTGCTTCGGCGTGGAGCCATAGGCCTTCCTCGGCCGCGCGCAAGGCTTGCCCATGCGTTGCCAGCCTGCTGGCGATGGTTCCTGCCAGAACGTCGCCCGTGCCCGCCACCGAAAGCCATGACGATGCGCGGGGGGCGAGTATAAGTTCGCCGGATGGCCCGGCAATAAGGCTATCGGGGCCTTTGAGCACGATGACCGCGCCGGATTTCTCTGCCAAAGCCAGCGCGTGGTCACGCCGCAGACCATCGCCCGCAAGGCCGAAGGTGCGCTCCAGCTCCGCCATTTCCCCCTCGTGTGGCGTCAGCACGCAAGGTGCTGTGCCCAGCATTTCTGGCCGCAGAAGGATCAGTGCATCGGCATCGATCACGCAAGGCCGCGCGGCGTGCAGCGCTGCAGCGAGTTGGCGCGATGCGCCGTCTGATCGACCGAGGCCCGGCCCGATGAGAAGCGCAACAACGCGGGCGTCATCCAGCAGGGTTTGGTCGCTGTCCGTTGTCACCAGTTCGGGTGGGACGCCCTGCGGCGGCGATTGCGCCGCCAGCTTCACATACCCCGCGCCAGCGCGCAGAGCGGCCTGCGCTGCAAGCAGGCTCGCCCCCGGCATCTCACCGGCGACAATGCCAAGCATCCCGCGCCGGTACTTGTGCGAGTCTGCCGCTGGCGCAGCGACGCGGGGTTTTGCAAGCGCACGGGCGGAGCGGGGGATTGAGGCAATACCAATATCTACCAGTCGCAGCGTGCCCATCGCCGTAGCGGCGGGCATGGCGAAATGGGCGTGCTTCCAGGCGCCCAGAGCAATCGTCATGCCATAACCCGGAAGCCCGGCATTGAGCGGCTGCCCGGTATCGCTATCCAAGCCGCTGGGGACATCGATGGCAATCGCATGGCGGTGGTGCATGACAAGGCGCATGAGCAGCGCCGCCAGATCGGTCGGCAGAGGTCGGGTCAAGCCACTGCCGAACAGGCAATCGACGAATACCGTGCCCGAAATGTCAGCATCCATCGGCAACGTCTCGCCGCAGTATAGCGCCTGCGCACGGCGCGCGGCCTCGGTTGCAGGCTCTCGCGCGGCGATCACACTGACAGGGTTGCCGTGTTCGCGCAGATATTCGGCAATGACCCAGCCATCGCCGCCGTTGTTGCCGGGGCCGCACAGCACTGTAACCGGACCGCCTGTTGCAATGCGCCGCACCCATTCGCCCGCGCCCTGTCCGGCCCGCTGCATGAGTTCATCGACACTGGCGCCCTCTACAATCAGGGCGTCTTCCGCCGCGCGCATCTGCGCTACGGTCAGAACTTGATTCAGAATGCCGTCACGACTGCGGGGCATCGTCTTTCATCCGCGCGGGGAAGCGATAGCGGTCACCCGCAACGGTTACTTCCAGCACGCCCTCGGCAGTCCACTTGGCACTGGCTTCATCCGCGCCATCGGCCGCGATGACGCCGCGACCATCGTCTACCATCTGGAACCGCCGGAATGCGCCGTCCTTATGGCGCACGGTCAGCAAGTGCTGATCACCGCTGCGTGAATCCTGCACGAAGCAATCGGGCGTAAACTTTGCAGCGCCTGCCAGCGCGCAATCGATCACGCGCCCTTGCGGTTTTTCCTCTGCCTGCGAGCACGCGGAAAGCACCGCACAAGCCCCCAGCATCAGGAAAAACCGCCCACGCATCATTCTACTCCGATCTGCGAGAGATCGCGCACTGCGCCGCGTGCCGCGCTGGTCGTCATCGCAGCATAGGCCTTGAGCGCGCCGGAAACCTGACGCGGACGCGGCTGGGCAGGCTTCCATCCCTTGGCTTCCTGCGCCGCGCGGCGTTCAGCGAGAATTTCGTCCGACACGGCAAGGTTGATCGTGCGGTTGGGAATATCGATCTCGATCACATCGCCATTCTCGACCAGCCCGATCTCACCACCCTGCGCCGCTTCGGGCGAAGCGTGGCCGATGGACAAGCCAGACGTGCCGCCGGAAAAGCGGCCATCGGTAAGAAGCGCGCAGGCGGCACCAAGGCCCTTCGACTTCAGATAGCTGGTAGGATAGAGCATTTCCTGCATCCCCGGCCCGCCCTTCGGCCCTTCGTAACGGATCACGACCACATCGCCTTCAACGATCTGCCCGGTGAGGATCGCGGTGACGGCAGCGTCCTGGCTTTCGAAGACCTTGGCCGGGCCGGTGAACTTCAGGATCTTCTCGTCCACGCCAGCCGTCTTAACGATACAGCCATCGCGGGCGATATTGCCGAACAGCACGGCAAGCCCGCCATCCTTGCTGAAGGCGTGATCAGCTGAACGGATCACGCCGTTCTCACGGTCGAGATCGAGTTCATCCCAGCGGCGGCTCTGGCTGAAAGCGACCTGCGTGGGTACGCCGCCCGGAGCAGCCCGGAAGAAATCCTGCACGCTGGCGGAATTGGTCCGCTTCACGTCCCAGCGATCCAGCGCTTCGGCCAGCGTGCGGCTGTGGACAGTCGGCAGATGCGTGTGAATCAACCCGGCGCGATCGAGTTCGCCAAGGATGGCATAAATGCCGCCCGCGCGGTGAACATCTTCCATGTGCACGTCGGCCTTTGCGGGCGCGACTTTCGACAGGCAGGGCACGCGGCGGCTCAACCGGTCAATATCGGTCATGGTGAAATTCACGCCCGCTTCGTGCGCGGCAGCAAGAAGATGCAGCACCGTGTTGGTTGAACCGCCCATCGCGATATCGAGGCACATCGCGTTCTCAAAAGCATCGAACGTGGCGATGGAACGCGGCAGGACGCTGGCGTCGTCCTCTTCGTAGTAGCGCTTGCACAAATCGACAGCGAGGCGGCCCGCTTCGAGGAACAGGCGCTGACGATCAGCATGGGTCGCGAGCGTGGACCCGTTGCCGGGCAGCGAAAGACCCAAAGCCTCTGTCAGGCAGTTCATCGAATTTGCCGTGAACATGCCCGAACACGATCCGCAAGTAGGGCACGCCGAACGTTCAATCGCGTTCACTTCTTCATCGGTCAACGTATCGTCAGCCGCAGCGACCATTGCATCGACCAGATCGAGCGCGTGCTCCTTGCCCTTCAGCACGACCTTGCCCGCCTCCATCGGCCCGCCGGAGACGAACACCACGGGAATGTTGATCCGCATCGCGGCCATCAACATACCGGGTGTGATCTTGTCGCAGTTGGAAATGCACACCATCGCATCGGCGCAGTGGGCATTGACCATGTATTCCACGCTATCGGCGATCAGATCGCGGCTGGGCAGCGAATAGAGCATCCCATCGTGGCCCATCGCGATGCCGTCATCCACCGCGATAGTGTTGAATTCCTTGGCAACACCGCCCGCAGCCTCAATCTCGCGCGCGACCATCTGGCCGAGATCCTTGAGATGGACGTGACCCGGCACGAACTGCGTGAACGAGTTCACAACCGCGATGATCGGCTTGCCGAAATCGGCGTCGGTCATCCCCGTTGCACGCCACAATCCGCGCGCGCCAGCCATGTTGCGGCCATGAGTGGTGGTGCGGGAACGATACGGGGGCATTGCGGAAACTCCGGACAGGGAATCAGTTTTTACTTGCGACTTGGCAACGGTCCCTAGCCCACCCGAACCGCGCATGTCGAAGGTATTAATTACAACTATGCCAGTATCGCGTCAGCCCGGAAAGGCGCAGAAATCCTAGCTGATTTCCACAGCAACCACATTGGCAATCTTAGCAAGGCGTGCCGCCCACTCGGCCTGTCCCGCCGCATCGCCAATCAAATCCTGACGAACTTCAATGCCCAGATAAGGCCGCCCGTCCGCCTCGGCATGGCGGTTCATCGTGGCGTTGAGCAGCTTGCCCGAATAGGGCTGCTGATTCCCCACGCACAGGCCTTCTGCCTCCAGCAGAGGGATCGCGATGCGCGCTGCCCGATCATCCTCATTGTATAGCACACCCACATGCCACGGGCGCTTTTCGCTGCTGGAAGCAAGCTGCGGCGTAAAGCTGTGCAGTGAAAGAATCAGCGCCTGCGGGGTTTCAGCCAGCAATGCTGCCAGCGCTTCGTGGTAAGGCCGGAAAAACCGCGCCAGACGTGCTTGGTGCCCCGCGTGATCGAGAGCATTGCCGGGAATGGCGTGCCCGTCGCTGGCAATCGGGACGACGGTGGGCAGATTTTCGTCGCGGTTGAAATCGCATACAAGACGGCTGATACCGCCCTGAAACGCCGCGATGCCCGCCTGCTGAGCCATCAACGCGCCCACTTCGGCAACACCAATATCGATGGCCACATGCTGGTTCAGCAGGGCAGCATCAATCCCAAGATCAATGTCGTCCGGCACCCTGTTTGATGCGTGGTCGGACACGACCAGAATGCCGCCAAAGCGCGGTGCGCCAATGATTGCATAAGCCTCGCTCATCGCAACTTCCCCGCCAAGGTCCACCAGGCGGGAGGCATTGCCGTCCGCGCCGCATCGCGCACTTGCGTCGTATCGTAGAGCGCAAAGCACGTCGCACCCGAACCTGACATGCGCGTCAACCATGCTCCGGTTTGCTGTAGCACCTGCAGCACGTCTCTGATTTCCGGCACGAGCGAAAGCGCCGGCCCTTCGAGGTCGTTACGCCCGTTCAGCGCCATCGTGCGAAGATCGTTGCCTTCCAGCGGGCCGCGATCCACGCTGTCCCACGCCTTGAACACTGGCCCGGTTGCCAAGGGTATGCGGGGATTGACCAGAAGCACAGGAAGTCCGGCCAGATCGTTGGCTATCGGTTCCAGTTCCGTGCCGGTCCCGCGGCCGATGCAGGCCACACTTTCGACGCACGCCGGGACATCGGCACCAAGCTTTGCGGCGCGTGATTGCCAGTCGTCCGGCAATCCGTGCGCGTGCCGAACCATGCGGAACACCGCCCCCGCATCAGCCGACCCCCCGCCAAGCCCCGCCGCCACCGGCAAGTTCTTTTCCAGCGTGAGATCCCAGCCCGCACCATGCGGCAGGGCATTCAGCGCCTTTGCGACGACGTTGCCGAATGGGTCGTCCAGCGCGCCGCCAAATTCGCCAGTCACCCGCAGCGAATCCCTTGGTGCAAAACGCGCGACCAGTTCGTCGCCGGTATCGACGAAAGCAAACAGCGTTTCGAGTTCGTGGTAGCCATCGCCCCTGCGCCGCCGGACGTGCAGCGCAAGATTGATCTTGGCAAAGGCGGTTTCGCGCAGTGTCATCGCCTTTCTCTGAAACGACGAAAGCGCTGAGGCAACCCCAGCGCTTCGCCTTTTCGTCCGTCCCCGTTTCGGGGAGGAACACTCACATATTCGGGTAGTTCGGGCCGCCGCCGCCTTCGGGCGTCACCCATTCGATGTTCTGGGTCATGTCCTTGATGTCGCAGGTCTTGCAGTGGACGCAGTTCTGCGCGTTGATCTGCAGGCGCGGATTGCCCTCTTCAACACCGACGTATTCATAGACGCCTGCCGGGCAATAGCGCTGCTCCGGCCCTGCATAGATCGGCAGGTTGATGCGCGTTGGCACGCTTGGGTCTTTCAGCACAAGGTGGCACGGCTGGTCTTCCTCGTGATTGGTGTAGGAGAACGAAACGCTGGTCAGGCGGTCAAACGTAATCACACCATCGGGCTTGGGATAAGCGATGGGTTGGTAAAGGTCTGCCCGTTGTGTTGCTTCGGCATCCTTGTGATGCTTCATCGGCTTCCAGATGCCGAACCCGCCAATAGTGCGCAGCCACATGTCCGCGCCTGCCAGCACGGTGCCCAGTTCGCCACCGAACTTTGCAACCAGCGGCTGCGCGTTCTGGACCTTCTTCAGTTCCTTGGCGATCCAGCTTTCACGCACGGCCGTATCGTATTCGACCATGTCATCCTTCTCACGCCCGGCCGCAATCGCCGCCACGATAGCGTCCGCTGCCAGCATCCCGCTTTTCATCGCGGTGTGGCTGCCCTTGATCCGTGGCACGTTGACGAAGCCTGCCGAACATCCGATCAATGCACCGCCGGGGAACGACAGGCGCGGCACGGACTGCCAGCCACCTTCGTTGATCGCCCGCGCACCATAGGACACACGGCGTCCGCCTTCCAGAATCGCGCGGATTTCCGGGTGCTGCTTCCAGCGCTGGAATTCCTCGAACGGGTAGACGTAGGGGTTGGCGTAATCGAGCGCGGTGACGAAGCCCAGCGCGACCTGATTGTTCGCCTGATGATAAAGAAACCCGCCACCCCACGAGTTCGATTCCGAAAGCGGCCAGCCCTGCGTGTGGATCACGCGGCCCGGCACGTGCTTTTCAGGGTCGATATCCCACAGTTCCTTGATGCCGATGCCATAGACCTGCGGCTGGCAATCGCGCTCAAGATCGAAGTGCGCCTTTAGACGCTTGGTCAGGTGCCCGCGCGCGCCTTCGGCAAAGAGGGTGTACTTGGCGTGAAGTTCCATGCCGGGCTGATAGTCCGGCTTCTTCTCGCCATCGCGGCCAACGCCCATGTCGCCGGTGGCGACGCCCATGACCGCGCCGTTCTCGTCAAACAGCACTTCGGCAGCGGGGAAGCCGGGGAAAATCTCGACGCCCAGTTCCATCGCCTGTTCGGCTAGCCAGCGGCACAGATTGCCCAGCGATCCGGTGTAGTTGCCATCGTTCGACATAAACGGAGGCATGGGCCAGTGTGGCACGCTCATCTTGCCGGATTTGGACAGCACCCAGTGCCAGTTGTCGGTCACCGGCACTTCGGCCATCGGGCAACCCGAGGTGCGCCAATCGGGCAGAAGTTCGTCCAGAGCCTTAGGATCGACCACCGCGCCCGACAGGATATGCGCGCCGATTTCCGACCCTTTTTCGAGGACGCAAACCGAAATTTCGGGATCGACCTGCTTTAACCGGATCGAGGCAGCCAGCCCCGCCGGACCGCCGCCGACGATGACGACATCATACGGCATCGATTCCCGTTCGCTCATGCCTCACTCACTCCCGACTTCGACTAATTGCGTGATTGATTTCCGATTGAGCCTTGAAAGAGGCCACAGGCAAGGTCAAGACCGCAAATTGGACTGGAAGGAAGTACAGGTTGCCCGATACCGCTACCTCGCAAAATGCCGACTGGAGCAGTGCCGTTACGGCTGCGCTTGATTGGTGGCGCGATGCGGGAGTCGATCACGCGTTCATCGACGATCCGCAGGATTGGCTGGCGGATGCGCGGGATGTTCCCGACATGCCGGCAGCGGCTCCGCTCAAACCCTTGCGCGAAATGGCGGCGGAGCGCAGCGAATCGCCACAAATGCCCAAAGTCGGGGATCGATCCGCGTGGCCACAGTCGCTTGATACCTTTGCGCCGTGGTGGCTTGCAGAGGAAGCGCTGTCCCCTGCAGGCCTGCGTCGCCTGCCGCCCCTTGGCCCTGCCGGGGCAGACCTCATGGTGCTAGTGCCGATGCCCGCGGCAGACGATGAGGAGGCACTGCTGAGTGGGCGTGCGGGGCGCCTTTTTAACGCAATTCTCGGCGCGATCGGTGTTCAGCGATCCCAGGTATATGCAGCGTCCGCCCTGCCCGCTCATGTGCCCATGCCCGATTGGCAGACCTTTCAGGCGGCGGGGTTGGGAGATGTTCTGCTGCACCACATCGGATTGGCAGCACCCAAACGTCTGTTGATCCTTGGCACTTCGAGCGTTTCAGCGCTTCTCGGACACGATCCGCCGAATTTGGCTCAACGTTTACGCGCAATTAATCAAGACAGTTCACCTATCACTGCCATGCCAGCGTGGGATCTCGAAGCCATGCTGGCCCGCCCTGCCCTGAAGGCAGCGTTGTGGAGCAGGTGGCTCGAATGGACGGGGACCGATACGTTTTGAAACTGGCACGCGCCACGAAGATGACGCTGATTGCGCTTGCCGCTTCGGGCTGTGTTCTGTCGGCAGTTCCGGCGCAGGCCAATAGTGCGGCAGTAGACTATTTCCGGGGCCGGGCCGCGCGCACTGCGGTGCCGACACTGCTGAGCGCCGAAGATCGGAACTACTACAAGGCAGTGTTTTCCGCGATCGAGCAGGAAGACTGGACGAAAGTTCAAAGCCTCTTCGCGCAGCGCACTGATGGACCGCTGCATACGGTCGCGCGCGCGCAATACATGCTTGCCGCCACATCGCCCCGCGCTGAACTCGCACCGATTACCGATGTACTGATGCGTTCGCCTGATTTACCTTGGGCCGAACAATTGGGCCGTCTGGCGCTGAAGCGCGGCGCGACAGAACTTCCCGCCCTGCCGCCGGCACAACGCTTGGTCGCCCTGCCCAGCGTATCGAAGCGCATCCGCCCGCGCTCGATCACTGACGGTACGATGCCCGAAAGCGTTTCAAACGCGATACAGGATCGAATCAAATTTGATGATCCCGTGGGCGCACGGTTGCTGCTGGATGGTGTGGACGCAACTCTTTCGTCGGACGCCCGCGCTGAATGGCGGCAGAAGATCGGCTGGGCGTTCTACATCGAAAACGACGATGCAACAGCCCGCGCGATTTCGCTGACAGCAGCCGAGGGTAGCGGGCCGTGGGTGTCCGAAGCGCTTTGGACTGCAGGTCTTGCCAGTTGGCGCATGGGCGATTGCGTCGCTGCGGCGGAATCGTTCGAACGATCAGCAGGCTCGGCGCATAACGACGAACTGGCATCAGCAGCACACTATTGGGCGAGCCGCGCATGGACACGCTGCCGCAAGCCTGAAAAGGTTTCAGGCGCGCTGCGCGGTGCTGCACGGTTCCGTGATACGCTGTACGGCATGATGGCAGCCGAAGCGCTGGGAATGCGCGAAAGTCAGCCGCCTGCGGCACCCGATTTTTCGCAGGGTGACTGGCAGGGGCTTCGCGATGTGCCGAATATCCGCACCGCAGTGCAGCTTGCCGAGATCGGTGAGGATGGCCTTGCCGATGAAATCCTGCGCCATCAGGCCCGCATCGGCGATCCTGGTCAATATGCGCCGCTTTCACGCCTTGCGCGCGATCTGGGTCTGCCGTCGACGCAATTGTGGATGGCCTATAACGCGCCATCGGGCGCAAGGCCGGACGAAGCCGCTCGGTTCCCTGCGCCCAAATGGACACCCGCAACAGGCTGGAAAGTCGATCCGGCTCTACTTTTTGCTCATTCACTGCAGGAATCGAACTTCCGCACATCGGTCACCAGTCCGGCAGGGGCAAAGGGTCTGATGCAATTGCGCCCCGGCACCGCGCGCGACATGGCCAAGGTGGAACCTGCAATGGCGGGGCGTGACAAGCAACTCGATCTGCCTGACGTAAACCTCGCCTTCGGCCAGCAATATCTCCAGCACCTACGCGACAATGACGCAACGCAAGGACTGCTGCCCAAGGTCATGGCAGCCTATAATGCCGGTCCATTGCCAATTTCGCGCTGGAACACCGAGATTCGGGGTGGCAGCGATCCACTGCTCTGGATGGAATCGATCCCCTACTGGGAGACGCGCGGCTATGTTGCCATCGTGATGCGCAACTACTGGATGTACGAACGGCAGGCCGGCGGCCCTTCGGAAAGCCGCATCGGCCTTGTGCAAGGGCTATGGCCCAAGTTTCCGGGACTTGCCGGTTCAGAGAACGTAAGGATCGCATCGCGTGGCAATTGATACCTCGCGCGAGTTCAAGCCCATCAATATCGCCCTGCTCACAGTCTCCGACACGCGTGGCCCGGACGACGATACTTCGGGCGACATTCTGGCGGATCGGATCAAGGTGAAGGGCCATCGCCTTGTCGCGCGGGCGATGGAGAAGGACGATGCCGACCGTATTGCCAGTCGTCTTAACAACTGGATCGATGATCGCTCGGTAGATGCTGTGGTGATTACCGGCGGCACCGGCCTGACAGGCCGTGACGTGACGCCCGAAGCACTGGATCGTGTAAAAACTCGTGACATTCCCGGCTTTGGTGAATTGTTTCGCTGGCTCAGCTACAAAACCATCGGCACCAGCACCATCCAGTCCCGCGCTTGCGCTGTCGTCGCGCGTGGAACCTATCTCTTTGCCTTGCCGGGATCCAATGGCGCGGTGAAAGACGGTTGGGACGGGATCCTTGACGAGCAACTCGACAGCCGGAACCGACCCTGCAATTTTGTGGAACTGATGCCCCGGCTGTTGGAGCAGTAACACAGGTCGTTACGTCAACTGACGGCCCAAACCGCCTGACCGATAGCCGTCACCACGATCGCGCCGAGGAGAATGCCCTCGATCGACGAAGCGGATTTGGTGGGCAGCCATTCCTTTCGAACAACGATCTCAGGCAGGTCGGGAATTTCAGGCCGACCGGGGATTTCAGGCAGGACAGACCCGCCCCCTCCATGCTGGGCAGCAGACCGCGTCTCTACGCCTGCTAAATCGTCGATCATCGCGCGCCTCCCGCTGCGGCGACGCGCGCACCCGATTGGGCCGTATCACCCGGCGCTCCTCCAGATTTACCCAGCGCTGCCAAGAGCATGGCCCTGACAGCATGATATCCGTTGTCTGACAGTGATATACACCGCACACGACTGTCATGTTCGTCCTGGGTTCGATCTAGCAGTTCCTTCTCGATCAACAGGTTGATCCAGCGAAGCGCCGTTGTCTGCGGAACGCCCGATGCAATGCACACGCTTTTCACGGTTGCACGGCGTCCTTCCAATCTGAAAATGTAAAGATCGAGAAGTATGTCCCAAGCCGGTTCGGCAAACAGATCAGCCGGAAAATATCGTTCGCGCTTCCGGCGAAAATCGTAAATGCGGCGGGCAAAGGAAAGAGTCGGATCGCCCGCCCCCGATTGCCAGTCATCATACAACGAGAACAACCCATCCGCGCCGGCCTCCTTGAGGGGAGCCAACGCTTCGGAAAGCCGAAAAATCTGGCTGACGGCATCTTTCAAACGCGAAAGTTCACCTGCCCTGATGTGATTTTGCATGACGGCCACTTTCAATTGATCTTGCCCGAAAGACTTGTTGCTGCGACCAGCAGCATCCCTGCACTTCTGAACCCTTCTCTGCTCCGCTCACTGGCGAACCGTATTGTTGCGCCAAAGACCTATTGAAACCGCCGCATAAACAGTGAGATGGCAGGCGATCCGAACATCCTCACTATTGAACACGCCAACCGGCAGTTTGAGTATCTTAAATATCGATGCAGAAACCATCGTTAAAAGCACGCCTGAGCATAGAGTTGGCCAAATTTTTACAGACCGCAGAGAGATTGCCAAAAATGCCAAAAACCTCATGGAATCCGATACGATATTTGAAACGTCCCTGCCAAATACATTATCGTTGATTATGTTAAATAATAAGATGTCTATTGAAACCATAAATAATATAGATATTCCAGCGAGTCTTTCCGCCTCATTTCCGATGATTATACACAACGATCCCATCAATATAACGAAAAATATTATGACATAATTAAACACCTCCATCTAAATAAGACCCATCCTTATCGATCAAATTGTCGAACCATTATTTTCCCAATCTTGTAATGTGACAGGGACTGCAGCATATTTTCATCGAAATTCTCTGCGAACTTCAACTCATGGCCTGCGATGCACTGGTCATCAGCACCACAAGAAACGCAAAAGCCGCAGCAGTCGTCGCAATTGCGGCAAGCCGCCCGCTCAACCCGGCAACCGCATCAAGGCGATCAAGAACTGGCTGCCGATGCACCACTTGCTGTGTACGCCTTTCTTCAATTCCATCGACCATCAAACTGCCTGAGCGCCGCCATTGGCCAACCAGATCACTCTCGTCTCGGAGATAATCAGATCCATCACGCTGCGATGCCGCAAAAGTAGATAAATCAGCACCTTCGGAAACCTGCTTTTCCTCTCCTGTGGGATTTTCACAGGTAGCAACAACGCGCAGGTAGGCTCTGGCAAGGTCTGCACGCCCCTGAACATCAAATTTCCGTCGAACTGATTGCAGCCGCTGCTCCACGGCAGAAGGAGAAATACCGAGAATCACCGATATTTCCTTGTTTGTCCGGCGATCCACGACCAGGTCGAGCACCTCGCGCTGCTTCGACGACAGGTCCGCCAATACAGGATTATCCGTATATGTATTGGTCACGAGCGCGATAACTCCAAATTGAAACTTTTTCGTGAAACATATAAACGTGATCCAGATCACGCCAAAATGGCGCATGTTAAACGAACGAAACACGCCATCTGCTGATCCATACAACTGGCCATTGCCAAAAGCTGACAGGTCTGTTCATACTTTCGTATATATCCGGGTTCGATTCTATTGTTCATTAACCCGGTTTGGACGCAACTCGTCCATCTTGGGCACTAACCGCGCGGATGCGGATCAATTCGATGACTGGTTGCAGTGCGGGCCAACGGCACACAAACGCACGCCAAGAGGCTGCGATCAGTGAGCCTTGCAGCCGAAGCTTTGCAAAAGCTCTAGGCGCGACAGTTGAAAATGGCACAGGCTGTGCCACGCAAGGTGCGGCATTTAGGGCACTTTCCGTCCAATCTTGATCATCATGATTGGTTCATAAGGTCGTCTGGGAGCGCGCGGCGTGCACCGCAACGCTTTCCCTGCAAACGGTGCGACGCTGCCAGTGAACTTCGTGGACAGCCACTGCGTGGCGGGGCGATTTTGGCCCGGATTGGTCGGAAAGTGTTCTAAAAGTGCTCTCGTGTGGTGGAAGATCGCTACCTGAATATCTCAGCGATCATCTCTGTTTGCGCACGGATGCGCGGCAGCGAAAGCTTACGGACACTTGGCACGGTTCTTTCGGCTTACGTGATCTGGCTCGACAAGCGGGCACGGGCAGCAGGTTGATCAGACTTTGGGGCGGCTTGTCTCGCCCATGCCCTCGAAACGTCTCAGATCGCCTTGCACTGCACGTCGCCGTTCGCATCATAAACCGGCCGTTCAAACGCATCGGTGACGACCAGCTTACCATCGAAATGCTCGTTGGTGCCCACGGCTTCGATCGGGCCTGTCGCCGTCAGCGTCAGAGCGAACTCCTTGCCGGTGTAGCGTGACCAGCTTCCTTTCGGCAGCTTTGCTGATCCTGCATCAGGCGCGAGGATCTGCAGGTTTCCGTTGATTTTCAGCACGCCCCGCGTGTCCTGCGCGAGAAGCACCGGACCAATGCCACCGCCATCAGCCACAAAGGCACAGCCCGTGCCGTGAAGTTTGTTTTTGGAAATATCGGGATAGAGAATGGCCTGCGGCGCAATCTTCTTCACCGGCGGCTTGCCATCCTGCGCCTTTTCGACTGCCGCAATAGCCTCGGCATCGGTTGGCTCTTTTTCGGAGCAGGCAACAAGACCGGCAAACGCGAGCGACATAAGCGAGATGCGCACCAGACCTGACATATCACTTTCTCCCGAACAGTTTCTCTATATCGCCATGCGCAAGCTTCACCCACGTCGGGCGGCCGTGGTTGCACTGGCCAGAACGGGGCGTAACCTCCATTTCACGCAGCAGCGCGTTCATCTCTGCAACCGAAAGCGTTCGGCCGGCGCGAACCGATCCGTGACAGGCCATCGTGGCAAGCACCAGATCGAGCTTTTCACCAAGCAACAACGCATCGCCGTTTTGGGCAAGATCGTCCGCAACATCTGCCACCAACTTGGCCGGATCGCCTTTGACAAGGGCGGCGGGAATAGCCCGGACGAGTACCGCGTTGGTGCCAAACCGCTCCAGCATAAGGCCGAATTCAGCAAGCTTACCAGCCGATTCCTCAAGCCTGTCGCACGCCGTCTCTTCAAGTTCGACCACTTCGGGAATCAACAGGGCTTGCGATGGTGCCGTGCCCTGCCCTGCCCCGGCCGCGCGCAAGCGTTCCAGTACCAAACGTTCGTGCGCGGCGTGTTGATCGACAATAACAAGGCCGTCCTCAGCTTCGGCAACGATATAGGTATTGGAAACCTGTCCGCGCGCAACACCGAGCGGATGGCGCGCAGCTTCGACGACAGGCTCCGTCGCAACCTCGGCACGGGCGGACGGTGGAGCCATGATGGATTGTTCATAGCCACGCCAGGCGACGCCCACTTCCGACACACGCTGTTCGGGATGCCATTGCTGGCTGAAAATGTTGCCCTGTGTCACAGTTGCGGACGGCAGAGGAGCAATCGGTTCGGCCTGCCACGCCGCCATCGCGCTGGCCGATGGTGCCTGCGCACTGCGCTGATCTCCGCTGGCAAGCGCATGACGCAAACCCGACACCACCATGCCGCGCACCAGTGCCGGATCACGAAAACGGACTTCGGATTTGGCAGGGTGAACGTTGACGTCAACCTCGCTCGCCGGAACTTGCAGGAACAACGCCAGCACCGCGTGGCGATCGCGCGCCAGCATGTCTGCATAGGCACCGCGCACGGCGCCGATCAGCAAGCGGTCCTTCACCGGTCGCCCGTTGACGAACAGATACTGATGATCTGCCACGCCGCGATTGTAGGTCGGAAGGCCCGCAACACCGCTCAGGTGATAGTCGCCTCGCACAAGATCAACTTCTACAGAATTGCCCGCCAGTTCGCGCGCGACGAG
Organism: Novosphingobium sp. ERN07; assembly: GCF_012641335.1. Classification (GTDB taxonomy): domain Bacteria; phylum Pseudomonadota; class Alphaproteobacteria; order Sphingomonadales; family Sphingomonadaceae; genus Novosphingobium. The sequence continues at coordinate 7,401 of NZ_JABAID010000021.1, read as the reverse complement.
CTGCGCCACGCGCACTTCCAGCGTCTCGCCCCCCATCACCTTCAGCGCGCGCCGGCCATCGTGTTCAAGCGTGAAGCCGATATCCGGGCGCGCCATCGCAAGGCGGCGCACCACATCGGAGGCAGCCGCCCATTCCGAGCGTGGGCTGCGCAGAAACTTGCGGCGGGCGGGAATCTTCTCGAACAGGTGTTCTACTCTGACCCGCGTTCCGGGTGAAAGGGCGGCAGGGCCTTCTGCCGCAAGCGCGCCATTATCCACCACCCGCTTCCAGCCATCGGGCGCGCCATGCGGACGGGATTCGATGGTGACACGGGCAACAGAGGCAATCGAGGGTAGCGCTTCGCCCCGGAAGCCCAGTGTTTCGACCAATTCGATCGCTTCGTCGGGCAGCTTTGACGTAGCGTGACGCTCCAGCGCCAGTTCGATCTCGTCCGGGCGCATCCCACAGCCGTCATCGGTCACCTCGATCATGGCGAGGCCGCCTTCCGAAAGGCGAACATGGACATGGTCTGCGCCCGCATCGATAGCGTTTTCGACAAGCTCTTTCAGCGCGCTTGCCGGGCGTTCGACCACTTCGCCCGCAGCAATGCGGTTGATGAGCGTTTCGGGAAGACGGCGGATGACTCGCATGGCCATTTCAGGCCTAGCGCCGAAGCCGATGTATTTCGAGACAAAGCGGTGAAGTTATCCAACCAAACCGGCACAAACCCATGTCCTTTGCACGAATCGCCTGCTAGGAAGCCGCCTTCCCGGGCGCTTACATTCGAGGGGTCTGGCGCGTGCCCGTGCGCCAAACCGCAGATTTTCACGGATTTCCTGATGGCATCGATCTTTTCCCGATTCTTCAAGTTTGGTTCGCAGAACATCGCGATCGATCTCGGCACGGCGAATACGCTGGTCTACGTGCAGGATCGCGGCATCGTTCTGAACGAACCGTCGGTCGTCGCGATCGAAACGCTGAACGGCATCAAGAAGGTCAAGGCCGTGGGCGACGATGCAAAGATGATGATGGGCAAGACGCCCGACACAATCGAGGCGATCCGCCCATTGCGTGACGGCGTTATTGCCGACATCGAAGTGGCAGAGGCCATGATCAAGCACTTCATCCAGAAGGTGAACGGCTCGAAAAGTCTGCTGCGCTATCCTGAAATCGTCATCTGCGTTCCCTCTGGCTCGACATCGGTCGAACGCCGCGCAATCCGTGACGCTGCGAGCAACGCCGGAGCCAGCCAGGTATTTCTCATTCTTGAACCGATGGCTGCGGCAATCGGCGCAGACATGCCCGTAACCGAGCCAGTCGGCTCGATGGTGGTCGATATCGGTGGCGGCACCACCGAAGTTGCCGTGCTGTCGCTGCGCGGCCTTGCCTATACCACCTCGGTCCGCGTTGGCGGAGACAAGATGGATGAAGCAATCGTTTCCTACGTGCGCCGCCATCACAACCTTCTGATCGGCGAAGCCACGGCAGAGCGTATCAAGAAGGACTACGGCATCGCCACCGCCCCGGCGGACGGTATTGGTGAAACGATCCACATCAAGGGTCGTGATCTGGTGAACGGCGTGCCGAAGGAAATCACCATCACGCAGGCGAACATTGCCGAAGCGCTTTCCGAACCGATCGGTGCCATTGTAGAAGGCGTGCGTATCGCGCTCGAAAACACCGCGCCGGAACTCGCCGCCGACATCGTTGATCAGGGCATTGTTCTGACGGGCGGTGGCGCGCTGATCCGTGGTCTGGACGAGCACCTGCGCGAGGAAACCGGCCTGCCCGTAAGCGTAGCTGAAGATCCTCTGTCGTGCGTGGCTCTCGGCACCGGGCGGGCAATGGAAGACCCGATCTATCGCGGTGTTCTGATGACTGCATGATGCAGTTCGGGTACTTGTTGCATCGCGGCACAGCCAATCGTGCCGGATTGAAAGGGTAAACGAATGGCGCGGTCGCGGGACCGGCGCCCGGGCTATTCGCGCAGGGCGCAGTACGGGATTTTCACCGGCTACGTGATCGCCATTCTTGGCGTCGTGGCTGGTCTTGCCGTGCTTGCAGTATCGCTGATCAATCCAGATGCCTTTTCGTTCGCCCGAAGTGCCGCAGCCGAATTAGCAAGGCCGGTGGGTCGTGCCGGTGCCGAAAGCCGCTTTGCCGGCCAAGGCGTGTTTGCTGCTATCGGCGCTTACTTCAAGGCTGGTCAACAGAATGCCGAACTCCGCCGCGAGGTGGAGGCAGCGCGCGCAAATGCTGTGTCGATGCAGGCGCTGGAGGACGAAAATCGCCGCCTCAAGGCCTTGCTTGGGATCATCGATCCAGCACGCAAGCCCGTGGCGACCGCCCATCTCATCGGGTCCACCGGATCAAGCACGCGCCGCTATGCAGTGATCGATGCCGGTAGCACGCATGGCATCGTTCCAGGCCAACCTGTCCGCGCAGCAGGCGGATTGATCGGACGGGTAATCGAAGCTGGGCCACGCACCGCTCGTGTCCTGCTGGTCACCGATCCCGATAACGTGGTGCCCGTGCGGCGCGCCAGCGACGGGCTTTCTGCCTTCGTGCAGGGCGCATCGGATGGTCGGATCGATATCCGTCTCATCAACATGGGCGTCAATCCGCTCAAAAAGGGGGATGTCTTCGTGACATCCGGGTCGGGCGGTCTCTATCCACCAGGCATTCCCGTAGCCGTGGCGACAACGCCGCATCGTGATGGTGCAACCGGACACCTTTCTGCCGACCCTGCCGATAATGTCTATGTCGTTGTCGAACAGGCTTTCAGCGCACAAGCGCGAGCGGATCTTGAACGCATGATAGAGGAAGGCGCGAAGACTGCGGCGGAAGAGCCGTGATTTTTGACCGATTCGTGGCATCGCCCGAAGAGCTGGTGCGCAAACGCATCAACCGCGCACCTTTGCCTGCACTTGCCTTTGGCTTGCCGTGGATCACCATCATGTTGGCATCGATGGCCAGCTTTTCGCCCGTCATCGCATCGGCACCGGTGCTTCCGCCTCTAGCCTACATGATGCTGCTGGCATGGCGCACCATGCGGCCCGGCATATTGCCGTTGTGGGCAGGACTGCCATTGGGCTTTTTTGACGATCTCTATTCCGGTCAAACCTTTGGATCAGGGATAGTGCTGTGGTCTGCCACCATGCTCGCAATGGAAGTGATCGACGAACGGTTTCTGTGGCGAGGTTTCGTGCAGGACTGGCTCGCGGCTAGTGGGCTTATCACAATCTATCTGGTGCTTTGTGCAATATTGTCGGGCCTTGCAACGGGCTATCCCTTGCCACTGGTCATCGGCCCGCAATTGTTACTTTCGCTTGCGCTATATCCAGCGGTCACCAGCATTGTGGCACTGCTTGATCGGATACGCCTCCTCCCGCTGAAAAGGCTCTGACCGCAATGGCAAAGCTGCCGATAACGTCGGCCATTCTCAGCAACCGGTTCGAACGGCGGACCTTCGTGCTAGGCTCGCTTCAGGCGGGTGTCGGAACCCTGCTGGCAGCGCGATTGGGCTATCTGGCCGTCGCGCAAAACGAGAAGTATCAGGCCGCATCGGAAAGCAACCGTGTCAACCTCACGCTGATCCCGCCGCGCCGGGGATGGGTGCTGGATCGATTTGGCAAGGCGCTTGCTTCCAACCGCGCCGACTTCCGCGTCGATCTCATTCCCGACCGGGTGGTTGACCCAGACAGGACGATGCAAACGCTCGCGGGCCTGCTTTCGCTGCCGCCTGACAAAGTGCGCGACATTCGTGACAAGCTGGACAAGGCGCGCGGCTTCCAACCTGTCGAAGTGGCAGCCAGCCTAGATTGGGAAAAGTTCGCGGCAGTTTCGGTCCGCCTGCCAGAACTGCCAGGCGTCATCCCACAGCAAGGCTTTTCGCGCTTCTACCCCTTTGGTGCCTCGGTCGGGCACATGGTAGGCTATGTCGGCGCGGCGTCGGCTGAGGATTACGAAAAGGAACGCAATCCCCTGCTCGTCACGCCCGGCTTCAAGATCGGCAAGGACGGGCTGGAAAAGCACTTCGAAACGCGCTTGCGTGGTGTTCCCGGTGCCCGCCGGGTTGAGGCGACAGCTTCAGGGCGGATCGTGCGCGATTTGGGCACGCGCGAAGACGTGCCGGGCAAACCGATCCAGTTGACGATCAACGCGGGCCTGCAAGACTACGCAGCAAGGCGCATCGGGCTGGAATCCGGTTCGGTGGTCGTGATGGATTGCGAAACGGGCGATATCCTGGCGATGGCATCGATGCCCAGCTTCGATCCAAACAGCTTTTCAGACGGCATCGGGCGCATCGAATGGAAGATGCTGTCTGAAGATGATCACGTGCCCTTGCGCAACAAAGTGCTTCGCGGGCTGTATCCGCCGGGGTCCACGGTCAAGCCAATGGTCGCAATGGCTTTTCTGGAAGCTGGCCTCGATCCTTCAGAGAGCGTCGGATGCGGCGGTGGCCTTCGCGTAGGCAATCGCGTGTTCCACTGCTGGAACCGCCGCGGCCACGGCTCTGTCGACATGGCCAAAGGCATTTACCAATCGTGCGACGTCTATTTCTATCATTTCGCGCAAAAGATCGGGATGGACAAGATTGCCGCGATGGCACGCCGTCTTGGCCTTGGGCAGGAGTTTCCCATGCCCTACCCCGGCCAATCCTATGGCACGGTTCCTGATCCTGCCTGGAAGCTCAAAAAATATGGCAAGGAATGGGCCGTGTATGACACGGTAAATGCCACGATTGGGCAAGGGTACATGCTGGTAAATCCGCTGCAACAGGCAGTAATGGCATCGAGGATTGCTTCGGGGCGCCAGATAATGCCGCGACTATTGCTAGACAGGAACGCGCCGTTGCCAAAGCCGATGGGCTTCCGGCAGGATCATCTGGACTACATCCACGCTGCGATGAGCGAGGTGGTCAACGGACGAGGCACGGCGGGCAAAGCGCGCTTGCCGGTAGATGTTCTGATGGCGGGTAAGACCGGCACGGCACAGGTCGTTGGCTTGAACATTGCAAACGGCAAAAGTGGGCAGTGGAAATATCGCGACCACGGCCATTTCATCGCCTTCGCCCCGTTCGACAAGCCCAAGTATGCATGCGCCGTGGTGATCGAGCACGGTGGCGGCTCCGGCGCAGCCTATCCTATCGCGCGCGACGTGATGACCTATATCTTCGATCCGGCAAAGGCGATGGATGTCCTCGACGCGTTCGAAAAGCAGTGGGGCGGCAACGTGCAGCAGCGCATGGCGGCACGCTACGATACTTTCGCGGCCAAATACGGTGCTTCTGCCCCCAAGGCCGTGCCCGACGACGAGGAAGTGACCGAACGGGTAGAACAAGGGCGCAAGCCGAGCGAACCTACCACAGCGCAGACCGATGCTGCATCGCCACGGCCAGAACCTGAAGCGCCTGCGCCCTCTCAACCTCCCGCACCTGCGCCTTCTGCATCGCCCTCCGCTGCCGCGCCGACGGGAGGGCAATGATGCCGAGGGCATATGTTCCTGCCCCGATTGCGCGCCAACCCTGGAGCGTGCTGTTGCCGCTGATGGCGCTGGTCAGCTTCGGAGCGGCAGTGCTCGATTCGGCGGCAGGTGGCAGGTTCGATGTCTGGGCCATGTCGCATGTGGTGCGGTTCTGCGTGTTCCTTATTATGGCAATGGTGATCGCACGCCTGCCGCAGGAACTGTTCCGCAAGATGGCGCTACCGGCTTATGCCGTGCTTTGCGTGCTCCTGATGCTGGTGGAACTGATCGGAGGCATCGGCGGCGGCAGCCAGCGCTGGCTTAACCTCGGCTTCATGACCCTGCAGCCTTCCGAGCTGATGAAGCCAGGCATCGTGCTGGTTCTGGCATGGTTCTATTCGGTTCTGCCAGTTGGCGAAACGCAAAGCTGGCGCGCACTTGCCCCAGCGGGCGTACTGCTTGGCATTCCGGCCGGGCTGGTGATGTTGCAACCCGATCTCGGCACAGGTCTTGCCATCAGCTTTGGCGCGGTCGTGGTGATGTTCATGGCCGGCCTGCCACTCCGCTGGTTCTTGGGCGCAGGCGCGGCGGGGCTTGTGATTGCTCCCCTCGCCTTCTTTTCGCTCCTGCACGATTATCAGCGCAAGCGCGTCCTGGTGTTTCTCGATCCCGAAAACGATCCGCTGGGATCGGGCTATCACATCACGCAATCGAAGATCGCAATCGGATCGGGAGGCCTCATCGGCAAGGGCTTTGGCAACGGCTCGCAGAGCCACCTCAACTATCTGCCCGAATCGCACACCGATTTCGTGTTTGCAACGATGGCGGAAGAATGGGGTATGTTCGGCGGGCTGTTCGTGCTGATCGTATTCGGCCTGATTTTCCGCTGGGGGCTGAAAGTCTCGCTCGCCGCGCCAGACCGGTTTTCGCGCCTGTTGGCCAGCGGGATGACCATGACGATCTTTTTCTACATGTGCATCAACCTGATGATGGTTATGGGCCTTGCTCCAGTGGTTGGCATCCCGTTGCCGTGGATGAGCCACGGCGGTTCCTCGATGATGACGAACATGATCTGCATCGGTACGATCATGGCTGTTGAGCGGTGGAGCCGCAGCGCACCGAAAGGCCTTTCGTAAAACTGCAATTTTGGGCTTGGCAGCGCGGATAAAATCGCTATTGGGGCGGCTCCCGAACGGGAATGCCTGATGGCATGGACGCATAGCTCAGTTGGTAGAGCAGCTGACTCTTAATCAGCGGGTCCTTGGTTCGAGCCCAAGTGCGTCCACCACCATCGCTTTCCTCGCCGCCCACCAAGCGGCCCTTTGCCGGGTACGGACGCATAGCTCAGTTGGTAGAGCAGCTGACTCTTAATCAGCGGGTCCTTGGTTCGAGCCCAAGTGCGTCCACCACTCCTCACCCGAGCTTCGCCATAGTCTACCTGATGGAATAACCAATTCCACGCAGACTTTTGAATGCGTAGCGTCCCGGCATCAAGCAGCATGGGAGAGCGTGCGTGGAACGGGTGACATTGTGGGGATGGATCGATTTTGAGGGCAAGGATGCGGCAGACGTGGTGCGCGGTGGCGCCCAATTCATCCTGCCGACCTATGAAGAGCATGGCTGCATTCACTACGTCTGGAATTCTGATCCGCTGAAGCCCTCGCGGGTATGGGTCTATGAAGAATGGGAAGATGTGGGCGCACTGGCCGCACATCTGGCGGGGCCACTCTACAGCAGCATGGCAAACTATCTTGTCGAAGCCGGAATGACCGGCGCGGAGGTGGACAAGTACAAGGTTGTGGCCAAACAGCCCGTCTATGACGGAAGCGGGATGCCGCAGGCGCAGTTCAGTTAGGCTGACCTGCCCCCCGAAAGTTCCCTCATTCTGATGTAGAGTCTGCCACTGTAAGGAGCAGACGCATGAGGAAGAGCCGTTTCACCGAGGCGCAGATTAT
>NZ_JABAID010000020.1 GCF_012641335.1 Novosphingobium sp. ERN07 | reverse complement strand
CCGATGACATCATCATGCGTTACCTCGACCGACATACCCACAAGGACGGCTTTAGCCCCACCGCTTGATCCTACCGGCGTCAGCCGGTCAGTGATTCAGACGGCTACAATGGCGTCGTGTCCCGAACGGCAGCTTTCAAAACGAAAAGCTGTCAAAGCGGACCCTGACCGCCGCCTTTAATGCCGCTCCACCTCAAACCTCTGGCGTAGACCCCGCCGGTGGCAGTGGCGGCACAGTGGGCGCTGCGCTGGCCGTCGGTTCGGGCGCGACCGTTGGTGCTGGTGCGGCAACCGGCTGTCCGCCGGTGAGGGCTGCGGCTTCGATCTGGTCGAGCGCGCGTTGTGTGGCCATGTAATCGCGGGCGCGCACGATCCAGTCGTTCGCCACTTCGCGGCCCGGCATCTTTTCCACTTCGGCAACGGCGGCTTCGACCTTGCCCCCGGCGAGAAACGCGCGGGTGCGGTCAAGCCGCACTTCCGGTGCGGGCGAAGGGGAATCGTCGTGGCGGATTACGAACAGGTCTGAAACCTGACGGCTGAACCAGTCCCACGTGCCTTCGTTCTTCGATCCGCCGACCAGTTCTGCGCCCAGCAGTTCGAACTCTTCGCCCAGTTGCGTAAGCGTGACGGGCGTGGCGCTGGCCGCGATCACGCGATCCACCGCGGCGCCTTGGGTCTGGCCGAAGCGCGCACGCAATTGTGCTTCGATCCAGCCAAGCGGCTGGCCGCGTTCCACCGCGCGGCGTGCCGCGAAGGCGAGCAGTAGCGCTTCGGCGTGGGTGGCATTGCCCGATGCTGCCAGCGCCTGCTGGTTGAGTTCCGCCAGCCGCTGCTCCAGCGTGGCGAGGCGGGCCGTAGCGGTGGAAATCTGCGCATCGATCTGCGCCTGATTGGCGACGGCTTCAGCCGCAGTGGCGCTGGGTGAGGGCGGGGTGGCGGGGGAGGTGATGAGTTGCGGCACGCCCGAATCGCCCATGCGCACATCGATCAATCCGTTGTGCCAGCCCAGCCATGCGGCGCCAGCGGCACCCGCAAGAAGGCATCCGGCAACCAGAGCCGCGACTGTGCGCCCGCCAAGACCGCTTCGTCGCGGTGCCGCTTGCGGGCTATAGCCAAGATCCTGCATTCTTTTTCGCTTGTCCTGTCGCCCCGAAGTCACACTTTCTGGCACATTCCGATGGCAAGTTCCAGCAGCATGGCATCGGTTCTGGCTGAAGCCGTTGCCACCCCTGCCCAACCTTCGCCCGCCATCATGGCGATGCGGGGTGCAAGGCAGGCGAGGTAGAGCGATTGCTTAGAGATTCCAAGCCTTTCACACTCTGTCACGAAATGGCGTGCTGCTTCACCGGAGTGCAGAAGCACGACTGCGCCGCTTCCCAGAACGTGCGCCAGCGCACGCGGAAAGGGTGATCTGCGTGCCGCATAAGCAACCAAGGTTTCGATTCGCACGCCTGCTGGCGGAGCAAGCTCTACCCGATCTTCCCCGGCGATTCGGATGTATCTTCCGGGCGGAAGCGTGGCGACCACGGGTTGCAGGCCACCTTCACCGATTTGCCTGATCGTGAAGCCTGCGGCGCGGGCAGCGGCGGCGGTGGTTTCGCCCACAGCGATGACCGGAACGGCTTTCAGCGCATCCAGCGCGGCGCCGCCGTGGCGGAACACATTGGCGCTGCCTGCCAGGATTGCATCGAAGGAACTGTGCGGTGGGTGCCAGGCAAGCGGTTCTATCGTGAACAGCGGAAAGGCCAGCGCTTCGATCCCGCGTTCGTGCGCTGCCGTGCAAGTCGCGTGGTTGCCCGGCTCCGGGCGGATCACGACCAGCGGGAGCTGTTTGGCAGGCGCAGTCATTCGCCTGAAAAGTGCACCGTGATCGATTCCGGCGCATCGGCCAGCAGGCGATGGGCAAGGCGCTGTGGTCCGGCACTGTCGCCCGGCGCAAACGTCTCGTGCGCTTCCACACGTTCTGCCCCGTCGGGGCTGAAGATCGCGGCGCGCAGGGTGAGCGATGCTTCATGATGCGTCGTCAGCACCGCAATCGGGCTGTGGCAATTGCCGCCCAGCGCTTTCAGCAGCGCGCGTTCTGCCAGAACGGCTTCATGCGTGGGGCGATCATCGATGGCGGCGAGCCAGTGGCGCACGTCATCGTTGGCGGCAAGGCATTCGATGCCAATTGCCCCCTGTGCCGGGGCGGGAAGCCATTCGTGTTCGTCGAGCGGGGTGCCGACACCTGTTTCTTCGAGCCTTTGCAGACCGGCGGCGGCCAGCAATGTCACGTCGGCCTCACCGGCCTGCAGTTTGGCCAAGCGGGTGGCAACATTGCCGCGAAAGCCCACGATTTTCAGGTCGGAACGGGCGTGAAGCATCTGTGCGGCGCGGCGCGGCGCGCTGGTGCCGACGCGCGCACCGGGCGGAATGGCATGGATGGAGGCCGCACCTACAAGCACGTCACGCACGTCGGCGCGCGGAAGAACGGCGGCGATGCAGAATTGTTCAGGGCGGATCGTTTCAACGTCCTTCATCGAATGGACGGCAAAGTCGATCTCGCCTTCGAACAGCCAGGCATCGAGTTCCTTGGTCCACAGCGCCTTGCCTCCGATCTCGGCCAGAGGACGGTCAAGGATCTTGTCGCCACTGGCGGTAACGGGCAGGATCTCGACCATCGCCTCGTCCCAGCCATGCGCCGCGCAAAGCCGCGCACGGGCCTCGAAAGCCTGCGCCATCGCCAGCGGGGAGGCGCGTGTGCCCAGTTTGAGCGGGCGGATAAGGGGGCGTTCAGATGACAGCGTGTTCATGCGCCGCTTGCCGTAACGGCGTTTATCACTAGAGGGAAGCGCCAGATGGCCCTGATCCTTGGCATAGAATCCAGTTGTGATGAAACCGCTGCTGCGGTGATCGACGGCAATGGCACCACGCTGGCCGCGCGGATCGTGGCGCAGCGCATTGCCTCGCAAGACGATGCGCACCGGCCCTATGGCGGCGTGGTGCCCGAAATCGCGGCGCGCGCGCATGTCGAAGTGCTGGCGCCGATGGTAGAAGCCGTGCTGGCCGATGCGGGGCTGACGCTGGGCGATATGGATGCGATTGCCGCCACCGCAGGGCCGGGGCTGATCGGTGGCGTGATGGTGGGGCTGGTTACGGCCAAGGCGCTGGCAATGGCGGCGGACAAGCCGCTGGTTGCGGTCAACCATCTTGAAGGTCACGCGCTTTCGCCGCGTCTGGCTGATCCATCTTTGCACTATCCCTATCTGCTGCTGCTGGTGTCGGGTGGACATTGCCAGATTTTGGAAGTGGCGGGCGTGGGCCAGTATCGCCGTCTGGCCACGACGATCGATGATGCGCTGGGCGAAGCGTTTGACAAGACGGCCAAGATCCTTGGGCTGGGCTATCCGGGCGGGCCTGCGGTAGAGCGGCTGGCGCGTGAGGGCGATGCGAAAGCCGTGCCGCTGCCGCGCCCACTGGTGGGGAGTGGAGAGCCGCACTTCTCCTTTGCCGGCCTGAAAAGCGCGGTGATGCGGGCGAAGGATGCGGGTATTCACACCGATGCGGATATCGCCGCCTCTTTCCAGCAGGCCGCGCTCGATTGCGTGGTGGACCGCACGCGGATTGCGCTTGGCGCGGCGGCTCCGGGCATGACCGCGCTGGTCGTCGCGGGCGGGGTTGCCGCCAACGCCGCGTTGCGTGGGGCTTTGGAGGCTCTGGCCGCGGATCATGGGCTTCCGCTGGTCGCGCCGCCGCCGAAACTGTGCACAGACAACGCGGCGATGATCGGCTGGGCTGGCGCGGAACGCTTTGCTCTGGGATACAGCGATCCGCTGGATGTGGCGGCGCGCCCGCGCTGGCCGCTTGATGCCAATGCCGCGCCGGTGCGCGGTGCGGGGGTAAAGGGATGACCGGTGACGTAGGGGTCGTTGGCGCAGGCGCATGGGGCACGGCCCTTGCGCAGATGCTGGCCAGCGATGGGCGCGACGTGCTGCTGTGGGCGCGCGAGGCCGAACTGGTGGATGAGATCAACACCGCCCGCACCAACAGCCTGTTCCTGCCATCGGCCAAGCTCGCGCCCACGATCCGCGCGACGACCGATCTTGCCGATATGGCAGCCTTGCCGGTTTTGCTGCTGGTTACCCCGGCGCAGTTCCTTGCCAATGTGCTGGCAGGTATCGGGCGCGAAGGCGGCGATGTGGTGCTGTGTTCGAAGGGTATCGAGGCAGGCACAGGCAGATTGATGGCCGATGTGGCCCGCGCTGCGGCACCCGGTGCCAGCCTTGCCGTGCTGTCCGGCCCGACGTTTGCGCATGAAGTGGCTGCGGGCCTGCCCACGGCGGTGACGTTGGCATGTGAAGGCGGTGAGGCGCAGTGGCAGCGGCTCTCTGCAGCCATCGCGCGGCCCAGCTTCCGCCCCTATTATTCCGATGATGTGACCGGCGCTGAGATTGGTGGAGCGGTAAAGAACGTGCTGGCGATTGCCTGTGGCGTGGTCGATGGGCTGGGGCTTGGCCAAAATGCCCGCGCGGCGCTGATCAGCCGGGGCTTTGCCGAAATGCAGCGCTTCGGGCTGGCGCTAGGCGCGCGGGCAGAGACGCTGGCGGGGCTTTCGGGGCTGGGCGACCTTGTTCTGACCTGCTCGTCCACGTCCAGCCGCAACTTCTCTCTCGGCAAGGCGCTGGGCGAAGGGGCGCGGGCTGCTGATGTGCTGGGTGCGAAGAATTCGGTGGCCGAAGGTGCATTCACCGCGCCGGTGCTGGCAGAGGTCGCGCGCAATCGTGGCATTTCTATGCCGATAGTCGAAGCGGTGGTGACGCTGCTTGAAGGCGGGGCGCCGGCGCGCGATGTGGTGGCCGGCTTGCTTTCCCGCCCGCTAAAGGCAGAAACTCCGCTTGTCTGATTCAGCGCAGCCCCCGCAGCAGGATATTGCCGCGCTGGCCAAGGGCGGGCGCACCAATTTCCTCGGCTTCCTGCTGCGCCTGCTGGCGCGAATGCCATTCCTTTTCATCGCCAGCCGCTTGTACGGCGCCCCCGCGATGGGCCGTTTCGCTTCGGCGCTGGTCATGGTCGAATTCGCCGGAATGCTGGCGACGCTGGGGCAGAAGCGCGGTCTTGCGCAACGGCTTGCGGAGGGGGACGAGCATCCTGCCAACGTGGTGGGCGATGCGGTTCTGCTGGCCATGTCGCTGGCGCTGGGCATGGGCGCGCTGATCTATCTTTTCCCCGACTCGATGTATCCCAGCGGCAACTTCACTTTGGCCGATCGGCTGCTGGTGCTGGCGATTCCCGGCCTTGCGCTGGGCGATCTTGCGTTGGCGGCGCTTGCCTACCGCTTTGATGTGGCAACCACGGTGCGCGCGCGTTCGGTGGTAGAGCCGTGGACGATCTCCATTGCTGCGGGAGCGTTCTTCTTCATCTGGCCATCATCCGGCCTCAGCCTTGCCTATCTCGCATCGGTGTGGGCGGCGACGGCGGTGGCGGTCATCGTGCTGCTGAAAAGCTATGGCCTGCCGCGTGCGTGGAAGCCGCACCCGGTACTGCTGTGGCAGATCGCGCGGCGGAATATCCCGCTGGCCGGGGCCGATGCGGTCGAGTGGGGCACGCGCAAGCTTGACGTATTCATCCTGCGTTTCTTCGTGGGTGAGGCGGCGGTGGGTATCTACTACTTCGCACAGCAGTTCGCCTCGTTGCCGCAGAAGCTGAAGACCAGCTTCGAGCCGGTGCTGGGGCCGGTGATCACCCGCAGCGTGAAAGACAAGGACTATGCAGCGATTGCCAAGCAGGTCTGCCAGGTCGGCTTCTGGATCGGCGCGGCGCAGATCGGAATTGCGATGGCGCTGGGCATTCCGGGCGAGGGGCTGATGGGCCTTGGCGGGCCGGCCTTCGTATCGGGCACGGCAGCGCTGGCGTTTCTGCTGGTCGCTGAAGTCGTGGCATCAAAGGCAGTGGTGAGCGAGGCTGCGCTGGTTTACCTCGCACGGATGCGTAACCTGTGGATCAGCCTTGCGACGATTGCATTCCAGGCGGTGCTGACCACGGCGTTGATTCTTGTCGCCAAGAATGCGGGCTGGGGGCCGATGTATGTTGCCGCAGCGGCATCGCTGGCGCTGGCGATTTCGTTGGGCTTGTCATCGGCGGTAAAGTCGCGCGTCCTTTCGCGCATTCTGGGCCACAGCATCAGCAATTGGCGCTGGGGACTGGCGTGGGCGATCATTCCGGCACTAGCGGTGGGCATTGCCAGCACGTGGTTGCCCGAATGGGCTGAACTAGCCTTTGGAATTCCCATGATTCTGGGTATTTACTGCTACATGTTGTGGGTCCGCGCGTTCGGGCCGGAGGACCGCGTGCTGTTTCGCAAGCAGCAGGCTGCCTGACCGGCCTTGTGGCACCGGGCCTGAAAGCCAAGGGGATTTCTGAATGATGCAGATGTTCGAAGCCAACCAGGCTTTGCTGGCTGGCATCGTGCTGGTGGTGGTGTTCGTTGTTTGGTGGATCTGGGGGCGGAGCAAGCCCGCGCCCAAGAAACGCGAATATACCGATGTCCTTTCCGAAGGCGCGGAAAAGGCCGCGCGCAACACGGCGCTGATCGATGCGCCCAGCGCGGCGGCGCTGGTAACCCCGCCGCCGGGCGTGGGCACGATGGCCGGTATTGGCGAGGTTGTGGCAGCGGCTGCGGCGGAAGAGATCACAGAGGCAGCACCGGCTCAGGCCGCGCCGCAGGGCGATGATCTCGGCCGGATCAAGGGTGTCGGGCCAAAGCTGAAGGCGCTGCTCGCCTCGCTTGGCGTGACCAGCTATGCCCAGATTGCAGCATGGACCGACGAGGATATTGCCCGGATCGACGCGCAGCTTGGCACTTTTGCGGGCCGGGCCAAGCGGGACAATTGGGTTGAACAGGCCAAGCTTCTGGCCACTGGCGATACTGCCGCTTACGAAGCCAAATTCGGCAAGGTCTGAGCGCTTATTCCAACGTTTGCGCCGGAGCGACCGGCGCAGGCACTATCGCAGGCGCAGAGTTCCGGCAGCGGGCGATCACATCACTGATGGCACTGCCCGCAGCCACCTTTATCATGCCCGCACCCGGCAAAGTCCCGGTAAAAGGCCCGCGCATAACGGCAGCGCGCGCGTCATCGGCTGCAATGGTGCCCTGCCACAGATAACCGCGCTGGCCGGGCACCGATGTGGCATCCACCGGCAGGCGCAGGATGCCCTCGCGCCCGACCAGCGCAAACAAGGCCTGCGCTCCTACCGGCGCAGCGGCGTGGCGTGTGACGACCAGTACGCCTTCACGACAGGCGACCGACACCAGCGGCGCATTCCCCGGCTCCCCAAACCGAGCCACTTGAGCATCCGGCGCTGCCGCCCACGATGGCGTGGACGCCGTATCGCGCGCACCGGGAAGGGCCTCGCCCTCAGGCATGACCATTCGCACGGCGTTGTCCGGCGCACCATCGCGCACTGTTGCGGCAGGGGACTGCGAACAGGCGGCGAGGGTTAGGGCAAGGGTTGTTGCGATAAGGGATTTCACAGCGGAATCAGGCAGCGCGCTTCTGCACAGTCAATTCGAGGCCAAGCACGGACAAAACAGCCACCAGGGTTTCCAGCGTGGGATTGCCGTCTTCGGAGAGCGATTTGTAAAGTGCCTGCCGCCCAAGCCCGGTCTTGCGGGCGATCTCGCTCATGCCTTTGGATCGGGCGATGTTGCCCAGCGCCCCGGCGATATGCCTGGGGTCGTTCCCTTCCATCGCAGCCTCGAGATAGAAGAGGATGTCCTCCTCGGTCTCGAGGTAGTTGGCGGGATCAAATGGGCGAAGCTCCATCGGTGCGCTCGATCTCTTCCTTCAGCCGCTTTGCATGGGCAATGTCGGCATCCTGCGTGCGCTTGTCGCCTCCGCACAGGAGAATGACAAGCTCTTTGCCCCGCTGGAAGAAGTACACCCGGTAGCCCGGCCCATAGTCGACGCGAAGTTCGTGGACGCCGCCCTTCAGGGACTTGCTGTCACCGAAATTCCCGTCGGCCAAGCGTTCAAGGCGAACCACGATCCTTGCCCGCGCCCGCCGGTCCCGCAAAGAGCCGAGCCAATCCGAGAAGTCGGGCGTTTCCGACAGCTGGAAGGCCTGTCCTTTATAGGGGACATAATTGTTCATGTAAAGCCAATCACACTTCCCTCAGGGATCACTCTTCATTGCTCGGAGAAAATTCTCATTCATCCTCGCCATCTTCCGCTTCATCCGCGTCAGTGTGTCCGATGATCTTAAGGAGATCTGTCTCTTCAATTGTTCTCCAATTGGGAAGTAAAGCATTAAGCTTTATGGGTGGCGCTCCTTCTAAGGATTCTATTGAAACTAAGGCGTATCCACCCCTGCTATTTTCGAACATGGCAACGCCGAAATCTTCTAGCCAGTCTCGCACGTTGGTGATGAGACCTCTTTTAACTTGTGATCTACCAGAAATGCGCCGAAATTGAGCTTTGCTTATTCGCAGTCGAGTTTTCCCAGACTCTGCAACACAGGCCGCAATGATAAGTGCAATATGTCTATAGTCGCGCATAAAAACCCCTTTCGGGATTTATAAAATCCAAAAATTGGATTTTGTCAACGCCCCCACTTCGTCTTTTGGCTCTTCCCGTACCGCGTCTTGCGTGTCCCCGGCTTGCCCTCGTTGCTCCGCCCGACAATCGGCGCTTTCCGATCCCCCTCCGGCAAACCCAGCTCCGTTGCCTCCAGCTTCCGGATCTCGTCACGCAACCGGCCAGCTTCCTCGAACTCGAGATCCGCCGCTGCCGCGCGCATCTTCTTTTCGAGGTCTTCGATGTAGGCGCGCAGGTTGTGGCCGACGAGGTTGTTGGCGCCGTCCGCGTCGATGTCGACCAGCACGCCGTCGCGGCTCGCCGTGTCCGCCACGATATCGTGGATGTTGCGCTTGATCGTCTGCGGGGTGATACCGTGTTCGAGGTTATAGGCCTCCTGCTTGGCGCGGCGGCGGTCGGTTTCGGCGATGGCGCGTTCCATGCTGCCGGTCATCCGGTCGGCATAAAGGATCACGCGGCCATCGACGTTGCGCGCGGCGCGGCCGATGGTCTGGATCAGCGAGGTTTCGCTGCGCAGGAAGCCTTCCTTGTCGGCGTCCAGAATGCACACCAGCCCGCATTCGGGAATGTCGAGGCCTTCGCGCAGCAGGTTGATGCCCACCAGCACGTCATAAACGCCAAGCCGCAGATCGCGGATCAGCTCTATGCGTTCCAGCGTTTCAACATCCGAATGCATGTAGCGGACGCGCAGGCCCGCTTCGTGCATGAATTCGGTCAGGTCTTCGGCCATGCGCTTGGTCAGCGTGGTGACCAGCGTGCGATAGCCCTGCGCGGCAGTTGCCTTGCATTCGTTGATGCAGTCCTGAACCTGATCTTCCACCGGGCGGATCAGCACCGGCGGGTCGATCAGGCCCGTGGGGCGGATCACCTGTTCGGCAAAGACGCCGCCCGCCTGTTCCATTTCCCATGAGGCGGGCGTTGCCGAAACAGCGATGGTCTGCGGGCGCATCGCGTCCCATTCGTTGAAGCGCAGCGGGCGGTTGTCGATGCAACTCGGCAGGCGGAAACCGTATTCGGCCAGCGTCAGCTTACGCCGATGGTCCCCGCGCGCCATCGCGCCGATCTGCGGCACGGTCTGGTGGCTTTCGTCGAGGAACAGCAGGCAATTGTCAGGCAGGTACTCGAACAGCGTCGGCGGCGGCTCGCCGGGGAGGCGGCCGGTCAGGAAGCGGCTGTAATTCTCGATCCCTGCGCACGATCCGGTGGCGGCGATCATCTCAAGATCGAAGTTGGTGCGCTGTTCCAGCCGTTGCGCTTCCAGCAGCTTGCCTTCCTCGACCAGTTCCTTCAGCCGCTCGGTCAATTCGAAGCGAATTGCATCTGCCGCCTGCTTCATCGTCGGTCCCGGTGTGACGTAGTGCGAGTTGGCATAGACGCGCACGTTGGTCAGCTTCGCGCCGCTCTTGCCGGTCAGCGGGTCGAACTCCACGATCTCCTCCACCTCGTCCCCGAAGAAGCTGATGCGCCATGCGGTATCGTCATAGTGAGAGGGGAAGATTTCAAGATTATCGCCGCGCACGCGGAAGTTGCCGCGCGCAAAGCCCGCGTCGTTGCGCTTGTATTGCAGTGCCACGAGCTTGCGGATGATCTCGCCACTATCGACGCTGGCGCCCACTTTCAGGTCGAAGATCATGGCCGAATAGGTTTCGACCGACCCGATGCCGTAGATGCAGGAAACCGAAGCCACGATGATAACGTCATCGCGTTCGAGCAGGGATCGGGTGGCCGAATGGCGCATCCGGTCGATCGCCTCGTTGGTCGAACTTTCCTTTTCGATATAGGTGTCAGACCGGGGGACATAGGCTTCGGGCTGGTAGTAATCGTAGTAGGAGACGAAATACTCCACCGCGTTGTCGGGGAAGAAGCTCTTCATCTCGCCATAGAGCTGCGCGGCGAGGATTTTGTTAGGCGCGAGGATCAGTGCTGGACGCTGCGTAGCCTCGATTACTTGTGCCATCGTGAAGGTCTTGCCCGATCCGGTGACGCCCAGCAGTACCTGCGTCTGATCGTTGGCACGGATGCCTTCCACCAGATCGGCAATGGCGGTGGGCTGGTCGCCCGCCGGTTCGTATTCCGATACTATCTTGAACGGCTTGCCGCCTTCCACCTTGTCAGGCCGGGCAGGGCGGTGGGGCACAAAAGTGCCGGATGTGTCGGGTTCTTCGAGTCCCCTGCGAATAACGAGTTCGGCCATATGCCGGATATGGAGAACAAACCGCGTCCGTGCAACTGCGGAAGGCAAGCGGCGCTGGCGCTTTCGCGCAAGCCTGTTAGCCTTCGGGCCGGATCAGAAACGGAGAGTCCTATGCGCGCCACGATTGCCCTGCTTCCGCTGCTTGCACTGGCCGCCTGCGGCGATGATGCGACGGTTGAAAAGAAGGATGCCACTACCGCCGAAGTGGCCAAATCGGTGGCCGATGCCGGGATGAAGCTGCAACCGGGGCGCTGGGAATTGACGATGAACTTCAAGAAGTTCGATGTCGAAGGAATGCCGCCCGAAGCCAAGCAGGCAATGCAGCAGATGATGGGGCAAAGCCGCACGTTCGCGTCATGCTTGACCAAGGAAGAAGCTGAAAAGCCCGACGGCAGCTTCTTCGGTCAGCAGGGCGAGGATTGCCGTTATGACAGCTTCACGATGGGTGATGGCAAGATCGACGCGACGATGACCTGCAAGGGATCGGGCAGCGATGTTGGGACTTCGGCCAAGATGAAGATGGCGGGTACTTACAGCGCTGATTCCTATGACATGACGATGAACATGGATGGCACAGCGCCCAATGGCAAAACCATGTCTATCGAAATGGCGATGGCATCAAAGCACGTGGGCGAGTGCAAGGGCGATGAAACGTCCTGATCGGACTGCGCATATTTCATATTCTTGACACGAATTTGAAACAAACAGCCAAAGCTGGCGTTCATCGGCGGTTAGTCTGATAGGGCGCAGGCAATGGCAATGATGTTCAGGCAACTGGAACCGGCAGGCGGAATGGGGCAGTTTACGGCCCGCATTTCAACCCTGCGCGATGAAGTGGCACGGAGGGGCGCTCTGGCGCTCCAGCCGCGTCCGCAAGGTGTGCGTGGGCCAAAGTGGCAGGCGCTGCTGGGCGAATTGCGCACACCGGTGGAACATTGGAAAGCCACGCGCCAGCCAATGCGCCAGGATGAGCCGCCCGTTCATTCCTGCCCCGTCATGCTCCTGCCCGGCTTCGGTACACACCCTATGCGGATGAGGCCGCTCGCCCGCGCGCTGGAAGCGGCGGGGCACCGCGTCAGCGACTGGGGGCTGGGCTTCAACATGGGCGCGACCGAGGACCGCTTTAAACGGCTGTGCGAACGTGTCGTGGCGATGGCGCGCAAAGAAGGCGAACCGTTGGTGCTGGTCGGCTGGAGCCTTGGCGGGCTCTTCGCGCGCGAAGTGGCCAAGGCCCACCCCGAAGCGGTGCGCATGGTGGTGACGATGGGCACCCCGTTTTCAGGAGACCGGCGCGCCAACAACGCTTGGCGAGCCTATCAACTCATCGCTGGGCATTCGGTGGACACGCCGCCCATCGGTACCGATCTTGCGACAAAGCCTCCGGTGCCGACTGTAGCCATCTGGAGTCCGCGCGATGGCATCGTCTCGGCCCGTTCGGCTTGCGGCCGCAGGGGTGAACGTGATCTGGCCGTGGCGCTGCGTTGCACGCACCTTGGCTTTGCGGCTCACCCCGATGTGGCGGTGATGTTGAAGCGGCTTTTGACGGATTGTTGAGGCAGGCCCGGTTGCCACCCAAGTTCCGCTATTCTTCAGGCCGCCGCTACTTCCACCGCAATCCCGCTCAACGCGGCGTTCCCTGATAACGTATCAATCGCACTTAGCGTGATGTCGTTGACGCTCACCCCCGGCTTGCCCAGCGCGTTGGCCATTGCCACGCCGGGCAGGGCGTGACCCCAGCCATGTGGGATGGAGACGGTGCCGGGCATCATGTCCTCGGTCACTTCGGCGCAAAGCGCGATCTCTCCTGCATCCGAACGCACGATTACCTGCCCGCCATCCGCTATGCCGCGCGCATCGGCATCGTCGGGATGGATCATCACGGTGCAACGGTCCGGTCCTTTGATCAGGCGGCGGCTGTTGGCCAGCCACGAATTGTTGGTCCGCAGATGGCGACGGCCGATCAGGCGCAACCCGCCTGCCGCCTCCTCGACCGGCAGTTCCAGCGCGGCGAGGGCTTCCATGAACTCCGCTACATCGCAGGAAACCCGCTTGTCCTCGGTCCGCAATCTGGCGGGCAGTTGGCCGATAGGCGGCGGTCCCAGATCGATGCCCGAAGGTGCGGCCTCAACTTGCTCCAGCGTCAGGGCATAAGGCCCCGCGCGCAGCAAGCCGTCCAGCGACTCGCGCGGGGTGGGGGCCTGCACCGGTTCTCCGCTGATCGCGTGGGCAAGGCCGCGCAGGATTTCCCAGTCGTGCAGCGTGCCATCTTCCTGCGAAAGCGTGGGCGGGGAATAGACCGCGATGGTGCGCGCGGCCATCGGCAGCAGGAACAGCCCGTAATGATCGCGTTCCAGCGGGCCGGAGGGCGGCAGGATGTAATGCGCTTGAGCGCTGGTGGCGTTGCGGTAGATGTCGATGGAGACCATCAGATCAAGGCTGTCCAGCGCCTTGGCCAGCCGCGCGCCGTTGGGGGTGGAGAGCACCGGATTGCCGGCCACTACGAACAGAGCCTTGATCTGCCCTTTGCCCGGCGTCTCGATCTCCTCGACCATTGCGGCGGCCGGAAACTCGCCCAGCACGGACCGGTGCCCCGAAACGCGCGACGTGAACCTGCCGATGGAGCCGGGCGGCAGAACGCCTACCGTATCGACGGCAGGAAGGCCGAACACCCAGCCCCCTTCGCGGTCGAGTTGCCCTGCTGCGATATTGATCAATGATATCAGCCAGGCGTTGAGCGTGCCATGCGCCTGCGTTGCCACACCCATACGCCCATACAGTACGGCAGGCCCGCTGGTGAAGCGGTCTGCCAATGCTTCGATATCATCCAGCTTCACTCCGCAAGCGGTCGCGCAGGCGGTGCTGTCAAAACGGTCGAGCAAGGCACGCACTTCATCCAATCCCGTCACGAAGTCCTGCACCGGGCGGAAAGGCGTGCGCTCCATCACCGCCTTGAGCAATGCCACAAGCAGGAACACATCGCTGGCCGGACGGATGAACAGGTGCTGGTCGGCGATCTTCGCGGTTTCGGTGCGGCGCGGATCGATCACAACCAGCTTTCCGCCTCGCGCTTTCAGATCGCGCATCCGGTTGCGGAAATCGGGCACGGTCCACAACGATCCGTTCGATGCCATCGGATTGCCGCCGAGGATCACCAGCGTCTGCGTGCGGTCCGCATCCGGAATCGGGAACATGCTGGCGTGGCCCCACAGCCGCAGATTCGCCACCTGATGCGGCATCTGGTCCACCGTGCTGGCGGAAAATTTGTTCTTCGTGCGCAGAGCCTTTTCAAGAAAGCCCGCATTGAGCGCGTTGCCATAGGAGTGTGCGTTGGGGTTGCCGATATAGACTGCCGATGCACCCGCATCCTTTGCAAGTATCGCGCGGGTCTTCTCACCGATTTCGGCAAAGGCTTGTTCGAAGCTGATTTCGTGCCACTCGCAACCCACACGTTTCAGCGGTTTGCGCAGTCTTTCCGGGTCTTCCTGCAAGTCTTGCAAGGCCGAGCCTTTCGGGCAAATATGACCGCGTGACAATGGGTTGTCGGGATCGCCCTTGATCGAAAGCACGTTGCGCCCTTCCACTTCCACCAGCACGCCGCAATTGGCTTCGCAGATATGGCAGGTGCGATGGTGGATTGTCGGCATCGCGTTTCTCCGGGTTTGTTTTTAGCTGGCCGATTAAATCGCAATCCAGGTGGTCGGGGCAAGCGCAAATGCTTGTCCGATGGGCGCAGCCAATGCGGCGCAAAATTATTTCGCAGGTGCAGCATGAGTGCGCTTGGCAAACCCGATTCATTGTGCAAGCTTCGGTATCGAACGGGATGTGCCTATGAAAAAAACCTCGCCCTCGTCCTATGACGAGATGCTCCAAGCCGATGGATCGGTGCGCTCTGCTTACGCCGGATATTGCGGATGGTATGATGAGCAACCGCCTGATCTCTTAAGGCGCAAGGGGAGCGAGGCCGAGGCTTTCTTCCGTCGAACCGGGATCACTTTCAACGTCTATGGGAACGAAGACGCGGAAGAGCGGCTGATCCCGTTCGACATGGTGCCGCGCATCATCACCGCGCAGCAATGGCGCAAGCTTTCACGCGGGATCGAACAGCGGGTGAGGGCACTCAACGCCTTCCTTCACGATCTCTACCACCGTCAGGAAATCGTCCGTTCGGGCCGCCTGCCGGCGCGGCTTTTGAAGAACAACGAGGCGTTCCTGCCCGAAATGGTCGGCTTCACGCCGCCGGGCGGGGTTTATACCCACATCGTCGGCATCGATCTCGTCCGCACAGGCGAGGATGATTTCATGGTTCTGGAAGACAACGCCCGCACTCCCAGCGGCGTCTCCTACATGCTGGAGAACCGCGAAACCATGATGGCGATGTTCCCGGAACTGTTCACCCGCGTTCGCGTGCGTGAAGTTTCGGACTACCCGCGCCGCCTTGCTCGCAGCCTTGCCGCCTGCGCGCCGTCGGGGTTCGGGGGCAAGAAGCCTGTCGTCGCGGTGCTGACGCCGGGAATCTATAACTCCGCCTATTTCGAACACGCATTTCTGGCCGACCAGATGGGCGCCGAACTGGTCGAAGGCAGCGATCTGCGCGTGGAAAACGGGCGCATCGCGATGCGCACCACGCGCGGGTATGAACCGATCGACGTGCTCTATCGCCGCGTTGACGATGAATACCTCGATCCGCTGACCTTTAATCCCAATTCGGTGCTTGGCGTGTCAGGCATCATGGATGTCTATCGCGGCGGCGGCATCACCATCGCCAATGCGCCCGGCACCGGCATTGCCGATGACAAGGCGATCTATTCGTTCATGCCGGAAATCGTCGAGTTCTATACCGGCGAAAAGCCCATCCTTCAGAACGTGCCGACCTGGCGCTGTGCAGAACCCGACGCGCTCAAGTATGTGCTCGAAAACCTTGCCGAACTGGTGGTGAAGGAAGTCCACGGTTCGGGCGGCTATGGCATGTTGATTGGGCCGACGTCTTCGAAAAAGGAACTTGCCGCGTTCGAGGCGAAGCTGCGCGCCAAGCCTGAAAACTACATCGCGCAGCCCACGCTTTCGCTTTCCACCGTGCCGATCCTGACCAAGGCGGGCCTCGCCCCGCGCCACGTGGATTTGCGCCCCTTCGTGCTGGTCAGCCCCAACGGGATCGACATCACGCCGGGCGGGCTTACCCGTGTGGCGCTGAAAAAGGGATCGCTGGTGGTGAATTCGTCGCAGGGCGGCGGCACCAAGGATAGCTGGGTACTGGACGACTGATATGTTGGGACGCTCCGCAAACGGCATATTCTGGCTGTTCCGCTACCTTGAACGGGCAGAGAACATCTCGCGACTTATCGAGGCCGGCTTTCGCATGGCGCTTACGCGTGATGCGTCCGACGCTTCCGATGAATGGCGCTCACTCATCGTCACACTCGGCTTGCGCCAGTCGTTTGAGGCGCGGCACGGGACGGAGTATACCGGACCGCATGTGTTCAACTTCATCCTTCGGGATAAAGATAACTCGGGCAGCATCCTAGCGATCACCGAAGAAGCGCGAACCAACGCCCGCATGGTGCGAGGGGGCATCACGCGTGAGGTTTGGGAATCGGTAAACGATGGCTGGATGCAGTTGAAGGAAGCGTTGGCCCGCCCGGTGACGGAAACGCGGCTTGGCGCGGTGCTCGATCTCGTCCGTCGCCAGTCTACGCAAGTGCGAGGCGCGATGGAAGGCACGATGCTGCGCAATGAAATCTACAATTTCGCGCGGCTTGGCAGCTTCATCGAGCGGGCCGATAACACCGCGCGCATCCTTGACGTGAAGTATTACGTGCTGCTCCCGTCGATTTCCTATGTCGGCTCCAGCCTCGACAACGTGCAGTGGGAAAACGTGCTGCGCTCGGTCGCGGGTGAACGTGCCTATCGTTGGCTGAATGCCGGAAGGATGGACCCGCGCGGCATTGCCGAATTCCTGATTCTCGATGGGCGGTTTCCGCGCAGCCTCGCGTTCTGCTATTCCAAGCTGCGATCGAACCTTGCCAGCCTTGCGCGAGAATATGGCGGTGAAATGCACAGCCATGAATTGCTGCGCGATGCCGATTGCCAGTTCCATCAGGCCACGATCGAAGGAATATTCGAACAGGGCCTGCATGAATTCATTGGCACGTTCATTCGCAACAACACTTCGCTCGCGCTGCAAATTCAGCGCGATTACCGCTTCATCGATTAGGCCAGAACTCCATGCGCCTCGCGATAGATCATACCACGCATTACGTTTTCTCTGGCCCTGTCAGTCGCGGGATGCAGCGTCTGCGGCTGAAGCCCAAAACATCCTCCGGCCAACGCGTGATCGAATGGAACATGCACTTCGATGGCGCGCAGGCGCAGGTCGAATACGATGATCCTAACTTCAATCATGTTACCCTGATCTCTTTCGAACCGGGCGTTCAAGAAGTGACGATCCGCTGCAAAGGACTGGTCGATACCAACGATGAATCCGGCATCATCGGCAAGCATTCAGGCTTCATGCCGATGTGGCAGTTTCAGGAGCCGACTGATCTTACGCGCGCAGGTCCGCGCACCCGTGCCCTGCTGGGGGGCCTGACGCAGGATGGTAACACGCTGGCTATGCTACACGGCCTTTCCGCGCTGATCCGCGAAAGGGTGGAATATTCCACCGGCCACACCGATGCCGCGACCACGGCGGAAGGCGTGCTCGCGGCGGCGCATGGAGTGTGTCAGGATCACGCGCATGTTTTCATCGGCGCAGCTCGTGCCTTGGGTATCCCTGCGCGCTATGTCAGCGGCTACCTGATGATGAACGACCGGGTGGAGCAGGACGCCGGACACGCATGGGCCGAAGCCTTCGTCGAAGGGCTGGGCTGGGTCGGGTTCGATATCTCCAACGGCATCAGCCCCGATGCCCGCTATGTCCGCGTGGCGACCGGACGTGATTATCGTGATGCGGCTCCCATCACCGGTATCCGATACGGTGCACGTGACGAATCCATGCATGTGAAGCTTGCCGTCGAACAGCAGCGTGTGGAACAATAAGGCGGGATAATGACAGGGCATGGGATTCGGCCACGGTCGGATCGAGTGTCTCTGCGAATAGAACGAGCTGACGGGGCAGATCGATGACGTATTGCGTGGGAATGGTGCTCGACAAGGGCCTCGTGTTGATGAGCGACACGCGCACGAATTCCGGCGTCGACAACATCTCGGTCTTCCGCAAGATGTTTCACTGGTCAGTTCCGGGCGAACGCCAGATCACGATCATGACCGCCGGAAACCTCGCCACAACCCAAGCCGTGATCTCGCAGCTCGAAGAACGCAACAAGGCACCCAGCGATCGCAGGCCTTCGGTGCTCGAAGCGCCGACGATGTTTCAGGTCGCCACGATGGTGGGCAATCTGCTGCGCACCGTAATCGAAGGGCGGCAGGAAGGCGGGATGCAGTCCGAAGGACCGCGTTTTACCGCTTCGATGATCGTGGCAGGGCAGATCAGGGACATGGAGCCGCGCCTGTTCATGATCTATCCCGAAGGCAACTTCATCGAAGCCAGCTTTGATACGCCGTTCTTCCAGATTGGCGAAACCAAGTATGGCCGTCCGATCCTGCTGCGCGGCTATGATCGGACGATGAGTTTTGAAGATGCGGTCAAGCTGTTGATGGTGTCGTTCGATTCAACGCTGGCGGCCAACCTGTCGGTTGGTCTGCCTTTCGATCTCATGGTGCTGGAACGTGATCGGTTCGAACCGTTGCACCAGCGCCGCATCCTGGCCAGCGACCCCTATTTCAAATCGATCTCTTCAAGTTGGAGCGAAGCGCTGCGGCAGGCGTTCCATTCGTTGCCTGATTATACCTTTGCCGAAGATGGTGAACATCGCCCCTGATGTTCGACCCAGGCAAACACACAACAGCGCCTAACGGGCCATGCGATATGCTTAACACTATCTTGCCGAAAAATAACAGATTCTTTGCGAATTAGTCGCAAGATTCCAGATTTTGTCCATCGGTGTCGGTCGTGTTGAAACGATTGCATCCGTTCCCGAAGCGATCTTCCTTAGGAAAAACGTGTATGACGGCCTGAAAGCGTTCAGTTTCGGTTCATTCCGAAACTAACCTTTGTGGCCAAATATTTCAGCTGGCGCATACCTCTCCTCATGGTTGATCGCGTCACACTCCACATCCTCGATGGTGATACCGCCCGCAGGGCGCAGCTCGCACGCTTGGCGTTTGCAGCAGGCCATCATGCTGAAATCTATGCCTCGGCTGACGAGCTGCTGGCTCACGCTCCGTCGGGTGGCCTGGTGCTGGCGCAGGACGAGCCGTTGGGCGAAGGCATCCCACGCCTTATCGCGGCGATGATGCGCGCTGGGCACTGGTTGCCCGTCATCGCCATTGCCGAAGCGCCTGAAACCTCTGCCGTAGTCCGCGCGATCAAGGCTGGGGCGCTCGATTATCTCGCCATGCCGTCGCAGATCGCGCCCTTGAACGATGCCATTGCTCACGCCGCGAAAGAGGCTGACTCTTTCCGCGCCCAGCGTGCGCGCGCGGCTGAGGCGCGCCAGCGTATCTCCCGGCTTTCTTTGCGTGAACGCGAAGTGCTGGATCGCCTTGCTGAAGGCTGCAGCAACAAGGCCATCGCTCGCGAACTCGACATTAGCCCACGCACGGTCGAAATCCACCGTATGAAGATGATGGGCAAACTTGGTGCACGCCACGCCGCAGAAGCTGTGCGCCTGCGCATTGAAGCCACCGGGCTGGATGAAGTGGCTGCCTGACGTTACGTGGCGACAACCAGATGCGAAAAATGGCGGGAGCGTTCCCGCCATTTTTGCTTTCACCGGCAAAATGGCTTCAATCCGCCCGGTTCCAGATGAAAGTGATCGCGGTGCGCGGCGTTGTAATCCGGGGTGAGGACGGTGCCGAAGCGCTTGCACGCACTGTCGCGCACGGTTCGCAAAAAGGCGCGGACTTGCGGCGAGGGGCTGTTCCAGTCTGAAACCACGCTGATCCGCCGCCCGTCTGCCAGCCGGAATGCCGCCACATCGACCGCATTGGCGGTGGCATGGGCCGAAAGCCGGTTGGTGCCTGCCACGTTGCGGCACGAATAGCTGCCCATCGTCTCGATCCGGGCCAGGGGGCTGCCCAGAATTTGCCGTGCCGCCCGATCTACCCCGAACCGGGCCCACCCCTGCAGCGAACTTGCCACCGGGCAGGTCACCGGGCCAAGGTTGGTCACTTCCAGCCGGGCATCGTCGCCCCGCAACTCCGCAAGCCGCACGGTGCCAAGGTTGGAACAGCCGGTGCCGAAATACTGGTCAGCAAGCGGTGTGAATTTCGCCTGCGTCTGCCCCAGATTGGCAAGGCAGGCGCGCGCTTGTGGTGATTGAGAAAGCGAAGCGCCCGTGCCACGCGCAGGCTGGCGTTTCGGCTGCTCAGGCGCGCCGATGCAGCCAGAGAGCAAAGCGGCCAAAGCCGCAACAAGGAGCGCGTGCCGGGACATGGCATGAACTTGACACTTCATGGTTATCAAGGAGTTAAAGCATCGGGTCGCAAAGCCACAGCCCATCGCAAACCAAACACCGCAAGCGCGGCACATGCCATCTTCTTAGGATCGTTTTTGGAAGGGCCGGGAAAATGGTGGGCGCTGACGGGCTCGAACCGCCGACCCTCTCGGTGTAAACGAGATGCTCTACCAACTGAGCTAAGCGCCCGGTCACCCGGAGACCGCGCATTTAGGGCATTTTCTGCCCACGTCAACCGCTACCTTCACGGAACGAAACGGCACCAAGCGGAACAGATCGGCACCTAGAGTCCCGACATAGTCCCGACCAGAATTCCGGCGCACAGCGTAGTCTCGCACTTGCATAGAAGCGCACAGTCGAAGGGTGGCGGTTCCCATTACCTCGATCGGCGATTTTTCCTCGGGAAATCTCTGCACAGGGCGAACTTAACGACATCGGAGGGTATAACGCGCAATGGCATAACATTTATAACAAGTGTGCAATTTCAGGCACTTACGACATAATAATTA
The DNA here is from genome assembly GCF_012641335.1 of Novosphingobium sp. ERN07. GTDB lineage: Bacteria > Pseudomonadota > Alphaproteobacteria > Sphingomonadales > Sphingomonadaceae > Novosphingobium. The sequence goes on along the minus strand of NZ_JABAID010000020.1, from coordinate 42,296 downwards.
TATAACATAGACATAATCATATTACATCAAGGGAGTGTAACTTGGGGGACTAAGAAAACTCCGAAAAATCAATGACATTATGTGAGAGCGCAAAAAATATTACGTCGGTGTTAGGCCTCCGATCTCACACCTGAAATGCAGCATTTCCGGGGGTTTCTGCTCCACATTTTGCGGCATGTGAGGAATGTTATGTCATTCCGACGCATGGGGGCGTTCGTGCCTCGCGCCGCCAAGGGGCGAACTTGCATAGTTTTCGACGAAGAAGCCGAAAGCGAGGCGTGGGGGCGAGCGCGGCGCGCTGGGGGTGGCGGCGGTGGTCTCAGCCCTGTCGGGGTGGTAGGGGCAGCCCATGCCCCTCCTCATTGCCCTCTCTGCCGCTGCCAGCGCCTGCGTGGCGCGTGTTACCGATGGCGACAGCCTTCGCCTCTGCAATGGAGAGCGCGTGCGACTGGTGGGCATTGACGCGCCGGAACTGCGCGGTTCATCGCGCTGCAGCGCCGTCTCTCGTGAACGGCTAAAGCGCAGCCGCAATCCGGCATGGTGCGATCATGAAAAGGGAGAGCGCGCCCGCGTGGCGCTCGAGAGGTTCATGCTGCGCGGCACGGTGCGAATCGAGCGGCGAGGCCTCGATGTCTACAAACGCACGCTCGCCCGCGTAACAGTCAATGGCCGTGACGCGGGCGAGTGGCTGATCGACCAAGGTCTTGCGCGACCTTGGCGATAACTAGCAGTTCGAGATGATAACCTCGCCAGCAATCTTCGATTTCTGTGTGCCACCCACCGAGTAGCGCACCTGCTCCCCGTCGATGGTGAAGCCGTCGAAGATCCTGCGGACCTCAGGGTGATCATTGAGTGATAAGATGAAACGTCCCCGGATGCCGCGCAGCTGCTCTGCCATCGTTTGGAACTCTTCGCGGCGGAACATGTCCCGACCATAGTCGCTCTCCGACCCATAATACGGCGGGTCAAGATAGAACAGCGTGGAGGGCCTGTCGTAGCGGGTGATGAAGTCCGTCCAATGTAGTCGCTCGATGATCACACCGGCGAGCCGTTCATGCACGGCCTCGATCATCGGCCCGATCTTGGTAACGTCAAACCTTGCGCCTGCGCCGTACACTGATCCAAACCTGCGTGTGCCTACCATCCCACCAAATGCCAGACGCTGCAGGTACAGGAACCGCGCCGACCTTTGCAGATCGGTCAGCGACGTTGGCTCCATCGCCAGAAGCTTTTCGAAACCGGCGCGGCTCGTGATTTGAAAGCGCAGCATGTCGAGGAACGGCACATAATGGTGCTGCACCACGCGGAAGAAAGTTGCCACGTCCTCCGACCAGTCGTTGATCACTTCGCCCTTGGGCCTGCGATCGCGACGAAGAAAGATACCGCCCATGCCGACAAAGACCTCGGCATATGTCTCATGCGGCACCGCGTTGATCCGCTGCACCAAGCGCTTCGACAGATTGCGCTTGCCGCCGATATAGGGGGCGAGCGGCTTCACCGGATCAACCGGTTCAAGATTCGACAACACTCAACATGTTCCTTAAATGTTCCCGCGCCGAGTCGGCAGGCGGGATTGGCCCCAAGGCGGGACCGATTGGGACAAGACGAGCTGTGTTCGTCGGACTTGGGCGCTGCAACGCCCGGTCCCCCGCCGTCGCGCTATCGCACCTGCGACGCCGGGATTTTCCGAAAGCCGTTGCCTTCCTGCCGGATCACCGAGCCATCGGCGCAAAGGTAGTCGGCGAACGAAAGCGCCGGCACGCCAGCCCAGTCGTTCACGCGAAGCATGCGACGCGCGATCGGCACGATCTCCAGCTCGTAATAGCCGTCGCGCGCATCGCGGACGCTGCCAAAGCCGCCATTGTTCTGCGGGATCACGCCGAGCAGCTGCGGCGGCGTGCGGTGAGCGCCGAGCATGTCGTCGCGACTGATGTTCTTCACATTCGAGAACTCATCCTTCGCGGTGACATCGGCGATCGGCATCACCTGGATGCCGTCCTTCTTTCCCTTGGGAATGTGGACCAGCATATTCTTGAAGTTCCCCACGCCCTTAGACTGGCGCATCTTCTCCTCGAGCTGGTCGACGGTCTTCTGATCGGCCAGCGGCTCGCTGACGTAGAGGATGAACCCGGCATGCGCCCCGTTGAGGTAGTAGCGACGGCGGAACAGCGTGGCGTTCTCGGAAAGCAGACCGCTCTGTAGCGCCGATAGCCACTCGGGCAGGCCATAGATTTCCTGCGCCACATCGGGCTGCTGCAGCTGGAAGATGCGCCCCGGTTCGAATTCATGGCTCTGCCCGATCGGGCCGTTGATGAACCAGAACACATCGGCCTTCACCCCGGCACGCATGTGGACCGCAGGCGCATGCCTGATCACTGCCACCCGGTTGCCGAGGTTAGGCACCTGCTCGAGGTAGCCATTGCCCATCTGCACGAAATCCAGTGCCCATCGCTCGAAGTCGTCGCCACCCAGCCACCGGCTCTGCACCTGCTGCGAAACCAGCATGTTGACCTTCAACGCGACCGCGCTGCGATGATAGGGAGACATGTTGAACACCTGGGCAAGCCGCGCGGTCGGCAGCGGCGGCTCATACCAATGTCCGTTGTGCCAGATTTCAAAATACTGCGAGATTTCGCGCCGATCGAGTACGCTTTCGGGATCTCCGAAGGTGAAGAACTGGCTCTGCACCTCGCGGCCCTTTGACGGCATACGCGAGAGCTTGCCTTTTGCGGGGGCCGCTACGGCGCTCGTCTTCCTCGTGGTCATGCTCGGCTCCTCAATCGAAAAACTTCACGGTCCCGCCAGCGGCTTCACTCTCGGTCCCGACATCCAAAGGTTCGTTGGAAAGGGCGTGCAGCAGCGCCCAGGCGATATCGGCGTGGCCGATCTCGCCATTGCGCCGCGCGACATAGGTCACGCCCTTCTGGCTAGCGGTAAGCGTAGGGCGGATGGCCATCAGTGCCTGCATCAGGTCGGTCCACCCGGCGTCGAACTCGATGCGGCCAGCGCGGAATACGTGCTGCCCCTTGATGACCAGCGCGGTCTTGCTCGCCACCGAATATTCGATCTTGCGCACCAGCGGGAACCAGTGGCCGACCAGCTCGAACACAGCCTGCCCCGATCCCGTCGTGTCGATCGAGATATCGGTCACGTTGTAGCGGCCCGCCACCGCCTTGATGAAATCGGCCTGCCCGGCGAAGTCCAGCCCGTTGAGGCGATACTTCTCGAGCACGCGGAACTTGCCACCGGCCTTGTCTGGCGGGGCCAGCACGATCAGCGCGGCATCGTCGCGGCCCTGCTTGTTCGGGTCGTATCCCAGCCACACCGGCTTGTCGCCAAACGGACGGCCACCGGGCACATCGACCAGCGCCGGGTGGAAGTCGCGCCATTTGAGGAAGCTGTCCACCCGCGCCGGGTTGAGGCGGGCATAGGGGAAGCTGCTTTCGGCATCGTCCACGTCCTCGCACTCGAACAGGTTGCGGAACGCGTCTTCCGAATATTCGCGGCGCAGCTCGTCAACGTCGACCAGGGCGGAGAGGCCAAGCGCGCAGGCATCGTGGACGGTGAGGATCTGCTGCCAGCTGCCATCCGGCATGATCGCGCCGCGGCGCAGGTTCTTGTGGCTGATGTCGAACGGCTTCTGATCGCCCTTCGCGCGGCCCTTGTTCCACTCCTCGCCCGACCAGAAGGCATAGCTCTCGTGCGTCTTGGTCGATGGCGTCGAGAAATAGGTCTTCTTGTAGATCTTGTGGGTGGCCATGCCGCTGGCGACCTTGGCCAGCTCGGCAAAACCGTGAACCCACGCGTATTCGTCGAAGTAGAAGTCGCCGCTTTCGCCCTGCGCTGTCGCCGAATTGGTCGAAAGGAAGTAGAAACCGACCGATTCGATGGGCTTGTGATCGGCCTGCCCATCATCGTCTTCCGGGTACTGCCCGACGAAGTCCAACTCGATGATCTTGCCTTTAAGCTCGATCCCGGTGACCTTGCGGACCCACTTGTAAATCTCGCGCCGGAATTTCAGCGCCTGCCGCTCACTGGCCGAAATGAAATTCTGGTTGCGCGGCTGCTCACCCCGCAGCACCGCCTCGCCAACCTTGGCAAAGGCCTCTCGCGCGAAATAGACCGTCGCACCCACCTGACGGCTCTTGCGGATCTTGCGAACGCGCTGGTCGCGCTGCTCCCACCACAGATCCTGATATTCGAACCGCCACGCCTCGAAATCGTCCAGAAGCTGCTGCCACTGGTCGAGCGTCAGGAAGTTCTTGCGCTTCTCCGCGCGCTTGGCCTTCGCCGGTTCGTCGTTCCGGTTGGCAATTTTCGGGTTTAGGTCGCCCTCCTTTCCGGTCTTGTTGTACTTCTCGATGCGCGCGGCCCGCTCAAGCTGGCGCATCAGGAAATCGACCCGCTTCATGTCGCCTTCGGTGAACGGCTCCTTGTCGAGCAGCATGGCGATCTTCGCCTCAACCCGGTCCACCACCACCGCGATCGGCGCGTCCTGGTCCCACGCATCGCGCCGCTTCCACGCGGCCACCGTGCCATAGGGAACCTGCATTTCCTGCGAGATTTGAACGGCAGTCCACCCGCGATGGTAGAGCGATCGCGCCTCTCGCCGCTGCGCGCGGTTCACCTGCCTGCTGATCGCGGGCAGGTCGTCTGCATCGGCGGCAGGATGCGGGAGCAAGGCATTGGGCATGCGTCAAGCCATGCACCCCGAACCCCGTCTCCTGTCGCCTGCCTCGCCGGGTAAACCCGCGCTCTACCGCGCAGGCGCGTTGCCTTGGCCGCGCCGCCGGTGCCTCAAAGGGCACAACTTGCCGACCCCCAAAGCCGCCCAGGCATCAACGCCCCAACGGGAGCCCTTTCGATGAAGACCAAGCCCCTCCTGCTCGCCACTGCCGGTTCCACCGTCGATGGCCGCACGATTGACGACAAGATGCTCGAGGAGATGGTGTCGAGCTATAATCCGAAGACATACGGTGCCCGCGTCAACATCGAACACATTCGCGGCATCAGCGGCGAAGGTCCGTTCCGCGCCTATGGCGATGTGGTCGAACTTTCGATTGGTGAGGTCGATGTCGATTTCAACGGCAAGACCGAAAGGCGCAAGGCGCTCTACGGCGTGCTCGATGTGACCGACGATGCCAAGAAGCTCAACGAGGCCGGCCAGAAGGTCTATCCTTCGATCGAGATCGAACCCAACTTCGGTGGCAAGGGCTTTGCCTACATGATGGGCTGCGCGCTGACCGACAGCCCCGCCTCGATCGCCACCGAACGCCTGCAGTTCAACCGCTCGCTTCCCGGCGCTCTCACTGTTTCTGCGGACAAGGCCGAACCGCTCGAATTCGCCGATGGCGATGTCATCGAAAGCGGCGGCGCTCTGCTCTCGAAGTTCGGCTCGATGCTCGATGCCTTCACCGCCAAGTTCAGCGGAAAGACCGAGGAAAAGCCCGAACCCAAGGCGGACGACAAGCCCGATGCGGCCACGGCGATGGACTTCACCCAGTTGCGCCCGCTTTTCGAAGACCTGGGCAAGACCTTCTCAACCGCGCTCGAAGGCCTGCGCACCGAATTCCGCGCCGATGCCGATGCCCTCGCGGTCAAGCTCAAGAAGATCGAGGAGGTGCAGGAGCGCACCCCCGACCAGAAGTACCGCCAGCGCCCGATCTCTGATGGCAACGCCACCAACTATTCCGGGATCTTCTGATCCAGTCCGCCGCCCGCCCCGCTTATCCCCTCAATAGGACCTGACAGACATGGGTTACACTCTTTCCGATCGCGGCCGCCGGGCGCTTGACGGCCTGTTCAATGCCATCGTGCAGCTTAACGGCGCAACGCGCGGCGTGGCTCACCAGTTCTCGCTCGATCCCACTGCCGAGCAGCGCCTTGAAGACCTTCAGCGCGAGGAAGTGGGCTTCCTGCAGCAGATCAACGTCATTGGCGTTCGTGATCTCATTGGTGCAGTCATCGGTCTTGGCACCGAGGACATGATCGCATCGCGCACCGCAGAGGCCGATCTTCCGCGCAAGCCGCGGTACGTCGGCAAGCTCGATGGTCGTGAGTACCGACTCTATGACACTGAGTTCAACACCAAGCTGCCGTGGCAGATCATCGACAACTGGTCGAAGTTCCCGGACTTCGCCCAGCGCTATGCGCGCCACGTCGCTATCTCGGTTGCGCTCAGCCGCATTTCCGTTGGCTGGAACGGCCTCGCCGCCGCCGCAAGCACCGATGCCGATGACAACCCGCTTGGTGAAGATGTGAACATTGGCTGGCTGCAGAAGCTGCGCCTTGAAAAGCCGAGTCACGTCATGGGCCGCGCAATGGTTACTGTCGGCGGCGTCACCACTGCCACTGGTGCCGCTGCGCCGATCTACATCGGGCCTGATGCTGACAGCTCCGATGGCGATTACAAGAACATCGACGCGCTGGCCTATGATCTCGCTTCGGGTATGCCCAGCTGGGCGCGCAACAGCACCGATCATGTGGTCGTGGTTAGCCAGGACTTGGTCGATGAGAAGTACTTCCCGATGATCAACCGTCCGCTTTCGGACACGATCGACGGTGGCCGCTCAACGTCTGACCAAGTGGTGGGCGATATTATCATGTCGGCCAAGCAGATCGGCGGGCGACGCGCGGCCATCGTTCCGAAGTTCCCGGAAAAGACGATGGCGATCACGCCGCTCAAGAATCTGTCGATGTACTATCAGGAAGGCTCGCGCCGCCGGTACATCAAGGATGAGCCGGAAAACAAAGCAAGCCTCGTCGACTACAACAGCGTCAACGAAGGCTACGTCATTGAAGACACCGATTTCATGGTTCTGGCCGAAAACATCGAGTTCGGCGTCCGCCCATAAAATCGCGCCCGTAATACCACGCCGGGAGGGCACTGAAGGCGGTCGCTGACATCCGGGTCGGTTGCCGCAAGAGCCCACATCAGAGGCCGGGGAGGGGAGCGAATGCTCCTTAACCGAACCGGTCGGCCGCGCGCCGGATAGCGCGGCCTCCCTCCAAGACCGGCGGCATGACCGCAAAGCGGGCATTAGTCCGGTCGGCCACAAGAAAGCGCCCCGCATGAGCAGCCCCTTTCGTCGTCACAAGCAGCGCGTCCTCGGCATCATGTCGGGTACCTTGGCTCCCGAAACAGCCCGCACTATCGAGTTGCGGGAACCCGAGCGCAGCACGGCCGCCGGACAGGAATACGCCGCCCTGCGCGTGCTGCTGCATGGCAACCTGCGCTCCCTTTCCGATATTGCCAGCCACGAGGCCCGCGTGCCGGTCAAGGTCGAAATGGCCCGCGCCTTCGCGCCGTGGATCGAAGGCGTGCTCGCCGCTGAAGGCCAAGCCGCGCAGGATGAAATCCTCGTCGTCAATCTGGTCTGGGCCATCGACTATCGCGATTTCGATTATGCGCTGCGCCTTGCCGCCCATGCCATCAGCCACGGCCTTGCCATGCCGCAGGGCTTCACCCGCACCCCTGCGTGCTATCTGGCCGAGGAAGTCGCCACCATCGCCAATGCCGAGTTCGACGCGGTCAACCTCGACCAGCTGCTCGCCGTGCAGAAAATCGTCGAAGGCCACGACATGCACGATGCCGTGCGGGCCAAGCTGCTGAAGGCCATTGGTCGCCGCTATGCCCAGCGCGCTGCCCACTTCGACCCCGCGGCAGACAACGCCCCCGCTGGCGGCAAGGCTGCCTATGTCCAGACCGCGCTCGAAGCCCTGCGCCGCGCGCTCCAGCTCGACAGCAATGTCGGCGTGAAGAAGGACATCGAACGGCTCGAACGCGAAGCAAAGAAGCTGCTCGCGGAAGGCGAAGGAAACGGTCAATGACTCCCGATCAGGTCCGCGAACTCACCGCCCGCCTGGGCGAAGCGATCCACGCCGGTGACGATGACGCCAGCGGCGATATCGCGATGCAGCTTTGCTGTGGTGCCGCGCTCAATCTTGCCCGAATTGCCGAAGCTTTGCAGGCTCCACCGTCTTCATCGACGCCTGCAGTGCCTCCCGGCTGAACGTCCCGCCCCACGGCGCTCGGGGGGCGGATGGGAAAGGGCGGCATAGACATTGCCCGCCCGATCCCATCCTCACCCCCCGAAAATATCCGTGCCAGAACTTGGATGAGTGAACCCCGATGGCAGGCCTGACCGCAAATCCCGTGCAGCCGCTCGATCCGGCAGAAGCGTCGGTCGGCGCCGACGGCTGGTTCCCTGACATCCCGCTGGCGATGGTGCGTAACGCTGTCCGCCTCGGCAATGGCGAGGTCACGACCGATCGTCTGATCAGCGCCATCGAGGCAGCGATGCTCACCGCCTTTCGCCAGCTTGCCGATTGGCGCACCGCGCATGTTCTGGCCGGTGCGGGCGGACTGGCCGAAGTCACCGAAGAGATGCTGGGCAATCGCACTCAGGCTGAAGTGCTGTGGGACCGCCTGATCATCTCGCTCACCGCCGCCGATCTCTTCGCCGGAAGCCGCGACATCACCGCCACCGATCGCGGGCTCGACCGCGCGGCAGACAAGGAAGACGGTGCCGACGAGTACTACCGCCGCGCCTGGGCTGCCGTGGCCGACCTCAAGAGCTTCGCCCCCGGCGGCACCCGCGCCGATGTGCCGCGAAATCGGGTAGAGTTGATCTGATGACCATCACCGCCACCGCGCGCGAGGGCGAGACGGTCGACGAAGTCTGCTGGCGCGTGCTGGGCCGCACCGGCAACGTCACCGAACAGGTGCTCGAACTCAATCCCGGCATCGCTGCGCTTGGCCCCCGGCTTCCCGGTGGCACCGAACTGACGCTTCCCGAAGTGGCAGAGGCGGCAACCGCCATGCGCGAAACCGTCCAGCTATGGGATTGATCCGATGCGCAAGATCGACAGCCTGAAGGCCACCTTGCTCGCCGCAATCCCCGAGGCGAACAATGATCCCGCCATGCTGCCGGTCTGGATTGATCGCGGCTCGGCACGCGCGCGCCAGACCGCGAACGGCTCTTTCGAACTGGCCTTCCGTCTCAACGTGCTTGCAATCGGCGTGCGCACCGATCTTTCGATCATCACTCTTGCGGTCACCCGGTGGCTGCGGACCAACCAGCCCGATCGGCTTCAACCCGGCGCGGACAGCTTCACGTTCGATGCCGATATTCTCGACAATGGCACTGCCGACGTCCTGATCCAGATCGACCTGACCCAGAACTACGATGTCCGCATCGAAGACGGCAAAGAGATCGTCGAAGCGCTGGAACAGGACGATCCGGTGCTTGCTGAAGCCAGCGCCGAAGGCATGGCCCCCGATATCGCGGCGATCCTGCTCGGCGGCGAACAACTCGTGCCCACACCCGCGTAAACAGTCATGGCCGACGACGATCTCTCCCGCCTGGACGAATGGATGGGGCAGGTTCTGCACGGACTTTCCCCGCCAGAGCGCAAGCGGGCAGCGCAACGCCTGGGCCGCGATCTGCGCAAGTCGAACCTCAAGCGCATCGGACAGAACGTTCAGCCCGATGGCACGCCGATGGAGCCAAAGAAGGCTCGATACGACCGGCGCGGACGCCTGCGCGAAAAGGCGGGCGGCAAGATGTTTCAGGGCCTGCGCTATGCCAAACACTGGCGCATCGATGCCACCGAGGATGGCGTGACGGTGACGGCGGAATCCCCGCTGGTCGATCGGGCTGCCTCGGTCAGCCAGTTCGGCGAAACCAAGACGATTGGCAGACTGCGAGACCGCACCCCGATCCGCTATCGCTACCCGGTGCGCCGCCTGATGGGGCTCTCACCAGAGGACGAGGATCTGGCGATGAATGTGGCCGAAGCGATGATCGGGCCGGAGTAAGCTTGCTACCTTGCCGAATCGTTCCTTTTCCGTTCTGATCTGCAAAACCGTTGATATTTTCGGATTTGCGATTCTCAGAGGCGAACGAAATGGAGGCTCAAATTGTGTTCGGTCGCAGTTGCGGCACTTGCAGCATGTGCTGCAAAGTTTTGGCAATTGAGGAGCTCAAAAAGCCTTTTGGGGTTTGGTGTCAGCATGTCCGAAAAGGCAAAGGTTGCTCGATCTACGCTGACAGACCGCCTTCGTGTGCAGCCTATGGGTGTGGCTATCTTTATTGGTCGGAAACAGGTGAGCATTGGTTTCCATCCCGAGCGAAGATGGTTGTTGAGCTGGAAGATGATAGCCGATTGCTGGTTCGAGTAGATCGTGCGACGCCGAATGTTTGGCGCACTCAACCCTATTACGCTGACATAAAGCGCTGGGCCAGAATTGCTGAGCTACATGGCCAGCAAGTCGCAGTGATGGTTGGTCGGAATATGACGATCGTAATGGCCGAGCACGATGTAGATGTCGGCTTTGTATCAGAAGATGAGGTGGTAATATTGTCCGAAAAGCGAGACGGGTCGTTTTCAGTTTCGAAGATTCCGCGAAACGACCCCCGTTTTGCAAAAGTGAAGACAGGCATTTTCCGCACCCACGGCTAGCGCGTCTTGGCCCAGCGCTCCGCCGTGCGGTCTACCACCAGACCGCCATCCCAAACCCGGCACAGCGCAAAGGCTTCCTCCGGCGTTCCTTGGGTCCACTGTTCCCACGATTCGCGCCGCAGCAGCACCGGCATCCGGTCATGCACATCGGCCATCTGTTCGCACCCATCGACCATGACCATCGCATAGGCATTGCCCCATTCGGCGGTCGGACGCCAAAGCCCGCCAACCGCAAAGGTTTCAACGTCGGGCATGGCGTACCAAGTGCGCGTCATCCGGCCTTTTTCGCCCTCGGCTTCAGCCCATTCGCTCACCGGAATCAGGCACCGTCGCCGGGCGAAACTGTCTCGCCAAAACGGCGTGTGCAGCTTGTCTTCGCGCGCGTTGTTCACCGGCTTGGGTTTCAGCTTCTGTCCCTGTTTTCCGGTCAGGATCAGCGGCAGGCCCCACGTCATCTGCCGGACTTCGCCTTCGGCCACGACCAGACCCGGATAGCCCGGATAAATCTCGCCCGCTGCGTTCAGGCCTTCGGTCGCTTTCGCGCCGAAGAGCTGGCCGATTTCCTGCGTCGATGCGCGCATTCGGTATAGATTGCACATGCGGCGATGCTCTCGCGCAGTCAGCGCAGAGTCAACGCCGGGAATCCATCTTGCACCAATGTTCTTATTATGTTCCAATTGCAGCATGTCTCGAATCGATCAAGCTCGCATCGCCGATGCCCTGTTGAACGCCCCCGGTTGGGCGCGCGTGGGCATATCCGACCCAAAGCCATTCCTGCGTGAAGACGCTGCGCTCGAACTTGCCAGCGCCATCCTTCGGCAGGTCGAAGCGCCTGAACCTTCCCCTGCGCGGCAGGACCATCTGATCTGACATGAAGTGGTCGGAAAGTGGCCTGATGGTCCCGACCTGCATTTTCGAAGCGGCCACATTGAAGCATTCGGTCATTCCCGTCTGCAGTTGCGGTCACTCGGCCAGCTTCAACCCGTTCGGGCTGTGGTGGCATTTCCAGCGGCGGGGATGGGATGATCGGCTTGGGCCTGCCCGCCAACGTTTCTGGTGCCGCGTTTGCCACTCGTCGCATCGGCGCAAGGTCCACCCGGTGAAGCTCGATCTTGGCAGGCTGGCCGAAACCGATTTCGCCCTGCCGTGGCCCGATGAACGCGAATGGAAAAGAGCCGTTGCCCGCGTGCGTTGACAGGTAAACCCGGCCTCTACCGCGCCCGCGCCTAGCGCGCGCGCGACGAACCGCGCCATTCCGGCGGGCATGGTCGGTTCTATCGCATCATCCCCCGCCATCGACCTTTCCGGTCTTCCCGCGCCATCGATCATCGATCAGCCGGATTTCGAGACGCGCCTTGCCGCCAAGCTGGCCAGCGCCATCGCGCAGTTCCCGGCCTTTGCCGATCTGGTTGAAAGCGATCCGGCGATGAAGCTGCTGCAGGCAGACAGCTATGACGAACTGATCCTTGCCCAGGCGTTCAACGATGCCGCGCGCGGGATGTTGATTGCCTTCGCCACCGGGCCGCGCCTTGATCATCTGGCCGCGCTGTTCGGCGTGGGTCGCCTTACTGGCGACACCGCTCTGCGCCAGCGCCTCCAGCTCGCGCCGCATTCGTTCTCGGTCGCGGGGCCGGAACTGGCCTATGTCTTCCACGCGCGCTCTGCCGATCCCGATGTGGCCGATGCCACCGCCGTTTCACCCACGCCTGGGCAGGTGGTGGTGACAGTGCTGTCCGCAAGCGGCAGTGGCGTCCCGTCATCCGAAGTGCTCGATGCGGTGCGCAGCGTCGTGGCGGGGCCGGTGCGCCCGCTCACCGATGAAGTGATCGTGCAGGCGGTCACGCTCGTACCGTTCGCCATTGACGCGCGGCTCTGGGTCTTTGCCGGGCCGGATCAGTCGCTGATTTTGCAGACCGCGCTGGCTAGTCTTGATGCCCATCTCGCCACGGCCCGCCGCCTTGGTCGCGATGTTTCGCGCTCATCGATCATCGCGGCGCTGCACGTGGCCAATGTGCAGCGCGTCGAACTGGACGATCCTGCCGGCGATATCGTGATCTCCTCCGCGCAAATCGCCGCCGCAACCGATATCGATGTGACCGTGGCGGGAACGGTCCTGTGACTTCGCTCCTGCCACCCAACGCCACCAGCGGCGAACGCGCGCTTGAAACGGCGATGCGCAGCGGCATTGATCTGTCCGCCGTGGGCGATCTGTGGAACCCGGCAACCTGCCCTGCCGATGTGCTGCCCTTCCTCGCTTGGGGATTGGCGATCAGTCATTGGGACGCCGGGTGGACCGAAAGCCAAAAGCGCACCGCCGTGGCCGGGGCCATCCCGTTCCACCAGATCAAGGGCACCCGCGCGGCGGCTGAGGAAGTGCTGGCCCGCTTCCATCCGCTTCTCGATATCGTGGAATGGTGGGAAGCCAACCCGCGCCGTGAACCCTTCACTTTCGAAGTGCGCGCCCCCGCCGGGCCGGAAGGGATCGACGCCAGTTTCCTCACCACCGAAACCGCCGAAGCGATCATCCGCGATGTGGCAGCGGCCAAAAACGCGCGCAGCCACTTCGATTTCGTCTTCGCGCTCGAAGCGCAGGCCACGCTGTGGATTGCGGGCGGCGCGCTGCCCGGCACGATGCACCGCGCCGATTACGTGGCCGAAATCGACGAGAGCCGCGACTGGAGCATCGTGCTGCTGACCGAAGATGGCGAACCGATCCTGACGCCTGACGGCACCGAATTTCTGGAGACCGAATGATGGCCGCTCTGGTCCTTTCCCTCACCTCTGCGGGGCTGGCGGCGGTGCAGGCCGCATCGGGCAGCGATCCGGTAACGATTGCCGAACTGGGCCTCACCGCCACGCCGTTCGTCGTCGCGCCCACGCTCACCGCGCTGCCGGGAGAGTTCAAGCGCATTGCTGCGGTGGCCGGAACCTCTGTGGCGGCAAACGTCACGCACATGAGCGCCTATGATACCAGCGTCGATGTGTGGAATGCTACCGGCCTTGGCCTCTGGCTGGCGGACGGCACGCTGTTCGCGGTCTATTCCGCGCCTTCCACCATCCTCAACAAGGCCGGGCCTGCCTTTGCCTTGGTCGTCTTCGATATCGTGTGGATGGGCGATGATGCGGCCTCGATTGCGTTCGGCGATCCGATCTTCACCAATCCGCCGGCAACGACCACCACGCGCGGCCTAGTTGAACTGGCCACCGGGGCCGAAACTTTTAACGCCATCGACAACCAGCGCGCGGTAACGCCCGAAGGGCTTGGCCTTGCCCTGCTCGACATGATCAAGGCGCGCGACGGCATCGGATCGGGCCTCGATGCCGACAGGTTTCAGGGGCAGGACATCGGCTATTTCCTTGCCGCCGCTGCCTACACCGCCGCCAGCGTGCTTTCGCACCTGGTCACGGTCGATGGTTCGGGAAGCGGTCTCGATGCCGATCTGCTCGACGGGCAGCAGGGCAGCTGGTACGCCGATATCGTTGCGCGGCTCGGTTACACCCCGCTCAACCAGACCGCCTATACCGCCGCCGATGTGTTGGCGAAGCTGCTGACGGTCGATGGGTCAGGCAGCGGCATCGATGCCGACCTGCTCGATGGCCACAACGGCGCAAGCTACCGCCGCGTCGTCTCTTCGAACATCACCGACAATGGCGGGCACATCGAATATTCCGATGGTTTCAAGGAAACGTGGGGCTGGGTTGATGTGCCCGCGAATGCCTCTGCCACTTTCAACGTCCCTGTCGATCACACGAGCTGGCTGATCCCGACGATAAGCGTGCAGGTGGCCGTGGGTGACGACAACAACTCCGAAAACTGCGGCATCGGCACGGTCACTGTGGGCAGCCCAACCACTGTCCAGCTCTACAGCGCCGAGAACTTCACCGTGCGCTTCTTCATCCACACCAAGGGGGTCTGATCGATGAAATTCACCATCGGCAGGTTCGATGCTGCCACCAAAACCGTCCCGGTCACCTTCGAGGCGGACGGCAAAATGCACACACGCGATGTCAACGCGGTTCTGACCGAAAGTGGCAAGCACGATCGCGCAGCTACCGAGGCGCGGGTCAACGAGGTTGCGGCAGGCGTGGCGCACAAGTTCGCGCTGGGCCTGTTGGGCAATTCGGTGGGCGAGGAGCAGGCCTGATGCCCAAGATCACCGAAGTGCCCCCGGCCAATCCACTATCGGGCACGGAAAAATTTGTCCTGGTGCAGGACGATGAAACGCGCGTTGCCGATGTGGACAGCATCTATCCACGACCGGCATCCCTGCCCGAAGTGACCGAACCCAGTGGCGCAGAGTGGATCAGCATCGATGTCGATGGCGTGCAGATGAAGCTGTCGCTGTTCAATCTGGCGCAATACCTTGGGTCTGCCCCCGGCGCGCCGGTGCCGATCTGGGATGTAGCGCCTTCGATTACCGGCACTGTGCAGGTGGGCGATGTGCTGACCGGCGATGATGGCGAACTCCGCTTCGGCGCAGTCACCGCCCGCGCCTGGCTGCGCGATGGGGCGGCGATCAGCGGCGCGACCGGCGCAACCTACGAACTGGATTTCGCCGATCAGGATGCAGACATTGCCTACCGTGTGACCGCCACCGGGGATGGCGGAACGACCATTGCCACCAGTGCCGAAGTCGGCCCGGTAATCGGCCTTGCGCTGGCGCAGGCCCCCAGCTTCGACACTTTCGATGCAAACCCCGGCAATATCATCGGGCGCACGCTGCAGGGCCGGGGCGGAACGTGGACTCTGCAAAAAGCCACCGATGCGCTCGGAGGTGGCACGCATGACACGTCGATGTCGGTCGCTGCCGGTTTCGCGGGCGGCAATGGGGTGGCTGGCGCTGGCAATCACTATGCTGTCGCCACAGCGCCATCGCAGACGGTGATCGTCGCGCGCCGCCTGCCCAACCCGTTCGGCGCAAACCTGAGCAACGACCACGTCACTGCGTCTGGCAACACCGTCGTCAACATTACCCGCTTCGGCTTCACCTCCACCGAAGTTCTCGGCCCTCCGCTTTCCGGCCGTATCAACATCAACCGCGAAATCGCGGGCGGCAGCGCCACCAGCATTCGCGCGATCAATGGCCTGCGCCGCGAACCTTACGATGTGCAGGCGCACGAGTACTTGGAAGCCGACAGCACCGTTACTCTGCAAATGCGGATGAACGGACGTGGCCATGATGCGCCGCAGGATGTCTCCGAAGCGGTGCGCAGCGTCCCGCTTTCGCGCCGCCACGGCTTTTCCGGCAATGCACCGGCCACGCATCTCGACTGGTTCGCAATCGTCGAACCGGCGAACGATGCTGTGGCCATGCTCGAACAGGCAGCACCGGTGATCAGCCGCCTTGCCGATGGGCGCGCGCTGGTGATCGTGCAGGGCCGCTACACGGTGCAGGGCATGGGCAAGGTCAAGGCGCTGGTCAACGACCGGTCGAGCGGCTCGCCCGTTGCAGTTGCAGGCTATGCGGCGGTAGACGTGGCCGTAACGGTGACCGAGATTTCGGGCCTGTTCGGCACGTTCAAGGGCATGTTCTACATCGATGCCGACACCGCCGCCGGGCTCGCGGGCAAGCCGCTGGAAACGTGGATTTGGCGCACGGATGTGGAAAACCCGGTTGGTGGTGGCCTGCTCACGGTGCCGTGGCCGTCAATGGTGCAGCGCCTTGGCATCAATGTCCTGATGTTCGGGCAGTCGCTGTCGGTCTTCCAGAGCAACCAGACCCAGACCACAGCCGCAACCCCGCACCCCGGTTCGCGCTGGGTGGATGGCTATGCTGCCACGACCAATGCCTATGACCGGCGAATGCTGGTGCAGACGGCCAATGCGCTTCCCGCGCACCTATCGCAGCGTTTCGGCCAGCTATCCGGCCTGCCGATGACGCTGGTTGCAGCGGGCACGTCTGGCACACCGCAAAGCCAGCGCGTGCCCGGAACCGCGCAGTTCAATGCTGCCTTCGATGGAATCATGCACGCGGGCGGGCGGGTGGACGTGATCGTCAACACCACCGGCCAATCGAACGTCGATAACGCGGTCACCTATTTCGCAGACTTGTCGGCCACTTATGCTGGCCCCGGCAGCTTTGCCACGATGGATTCTGACCATCCGCCCCACGTTGTGATGATGCCGATCTCGTCTTCGCACAGCGGCAGCGAGCAGGCCTATCAGGCCGCGCGCGAAGTCGAAAAGCGCTGCGTTGAAGATGGCATCGCCCACAGCTTCGGCCCTTCGACGTTCGACTTGCGCAAGCATTGGAACGGCACCGATCTGCTCCACCACGGCACTGCGGATACCGATCCGCACGGCTCCGAAGCCAAGATCATGCAGCGCATCGGCCAGCACATCGCCTTTGTTACCGGCGATGCCGACCATGATGGGCAAGGCCCTGATCTAGTCGCGGCGATCAAGACGGGCCTGCGCGAGCTCAAGCTCTACTTCGACGATGGCGGTTCGTGGTTCGACAGCATGGAGCTGGTCGGGGCGGGCTTCCACGGCGGGTGCCGCTATTCGGCCAACGACGATGGCAGCGCGCCGATCTGGCCCAGCAATGCGGTGGTCACCCCCGGTCGCGTGGCCAGCGGAACGCACGCCGGTCGCTTCGAAGTTACCGTGTCGTTCGCGGTCGATCTTCCCGCAGGCCTCAAGGTCTGGTCCGGCTTCGGCAACAACCCGCACAACCCGCTGCAAGACCCCACGATCAACCAGACCACGTGGGACGATCCGGTCAGTGGGGCCAGCATCCTGCGCGGCGTGAAAACCGGGATGCCCGCAGGCCTCGATCTCGTCGGGATCAGGCCGCGCGTTCGCTACCACACGCCAAGCTATCTGGAGGCGGCGTAATGCGTGACCTGATCGAACACCTGCCCGACCGGCTCAAGCAGCTGCTCGATGCGCTCTCGCTCGCCACCGTTCTGGGGAACCTGATCAGCATGCTGCCTGCCATCGCCACCATCCTCCCCATCATCTGGTGGCTGATCAGGATCTACGAAACGCCGACCGTGCAGGGGTTGCTGAAGCGCCAGAAAAAGGACGAAACGCCGTGAACGATCCCCGCAAACCGATTTTCGATGCCGTGCGCGCGGCTGCGCGTCCCGGCCTGTTCAACGATCCCGGCAACGTGCTGGCACTCGACAATCTGCTCGATGCCTTCGACGTAAAGCGCCCCGAAAAGAACGTTGCCCCAGATCCCGCAGCCGATCCGATTCCCGCCGGCTATTTTGATATCCTGGCAAAGATCGAAAGCGGCAACCGGCCCTTTATCAAGGCCAGCACCAGCACCGCCAGCGGCCTATACCAGTTCATCCGCAGCACCTGGTTGGGCGAAGGCGGCGCTTGGGGTGGCAACGCCGCCCTCGCGTTCGGCGGATTGCGTCCGCCGGTTGAGGAGCAGACCGCACGCGCGCGCAGCTTCACGCTGAAAAACGCGCGATATTTGCAGGCGCAGGGCATCCCGATCAATGCGGCCACACTCTATGCCGCGCACTTCTTTGGCGCGGGCACGGCGGCAAAAGTGTTGAAAGCGGCGGATCGTGATCGCGCCGATCTGCTGGCCGGGACGCAGGCCACCGCCGCCAACCCATCGATCCTGCGCGGGAAGTCGGTGGCCGAATTCAAGGCATGGCTGCAGCGCAAGACTGGCGCATCGGCATGAGCCTGCGCGATATCCTTCCCGCCCGCTTGCCTTCATGGCCCCCGCGTGATTGGCGGGCCTTTGCCGCGTTGGTCTTTTCGGTAGCGGGCGCAGTTGTGCTCACCGCCTTCGTCTGGTGGGGCGTGGCGCAGCTTCTGCCTGCCGAAGGGTGGACGCGCGCCAGCGAGGTAAATCGCGCCACCACCATCCGCTGGACGCTGTGGATTGCGATGGGGTCGATCGGGCTGGTGCTGCTCGGCCTCGGCTTTGCGGTCACGCCGCGCAAGCTTCAGGGCAAATCCGGCGACAAGTCCTTCAATTTCGAAGGCGGCGATACCGAACGGGAGAAGGCGGATGCCAATGTTTCCTGATAGTTCATGGCTTGCCGCCCGCTCGCTCTTCGGCTTTCCGCGCTGGTCGGTGATCGGGCTTGCCGCGCTGCTGATCGCGCTGGCCGTGCTGCTCCTGATCGACCGCATCGGCACCACTGCCGCCCACCACAACCAGACCCAGCGGGAAGCCGGTGCCGCCAGCCAGCGCGCGCAGGATCTGGAAACCACGCTCAAACGCACGGAGGAAGGCAATGCCGCCCGTATCGAAATTCGCGATCCTCGCGGGTCTGCTCGCTATGACCAGTGCCTGCGATCCGCTCGAACCCCCGAAAACTGTCAGCGATTTCTGCCTGAATGACCGGCGCATCTCGATAGAGCCTGCGCCCGCCGCTGGCACAACCGATCCCGGCAACCAGTGGGACACCGAACAGACCGTGGCCGAAGCGCTCGAACACAATGCGGTGCATGATCGCCTCTGCCCCGCGCCGCGCAAGACAGCGATGAATCGCCGCTGATGCCCGCGCCCGAAGAAGACATCCCGCTCGATCCCTCCACCCTGATCCGCCTCGGCCAGATCAGCGCCGTCACGCTCGCGCCGCCGCGCTGTCAGGTCCGCTTTGCCGATCCCGAAGGCGATGATGAAGAAGGGGGCGAAACCCCGCCCATCCGCTGGCTTGCCCTGCGCGCCGGGAAAACGCGCACCTGGTCGCCGCCATCGGTGGGTGAAGAATGCCTGCTGCTCTGCCCCGATGGCCAGATCGGCAACGGCGTGGCCCTGCTCGGCCTGAACAACGACACCAACCCCGCGCCCGGTTCCACGCTGGCAGAACTGGTGGAATATGAAGACGGCGCGCAGATCGCCTACGATCCCGAAACCCACGCGCTTACCGCGATCCTGCCCGCCGGTGCCACTGCTCTGGTCGAAGCGCCGGGGGGCTTGACCATTCGCGGCCCGGTGGCGATTGAGGGTGACGTGACCGTTTCCGGCGATGTGACCGCAGATGGCATCAGCCTGAAATCGCACAGGCACGGCGGCGTCCAAGGCGGCGGCAGCCAGACCGGATCGCCGGTCTAACCCTTCTCCTCACGGTAAACCCGGCCTCTACCATCCCGCCCGCTGGCGTGCGCCGCGCAAAGCGCGCTTCTGTCCGCCTCATGATCGGCTCCACATCATGATCGGCATGGATGCAAACACCGGCAAGGCTCTCACTGGCGCACCGCGCCGGGCGCAGTCGATTGCCCGCATCCTCACCACGCCGCTCGGCTCGTGCGTGATGCGCCGGGATTTCGGCTCGCTGCTGTTCGAACTGCTCGATCGCCCGCTCAACGTCGCCACAGCCATGCTGCTGCGCGCAGCCACTGCCATTGCCATCCGGCGCTGGGAAACCGGCTTTCAGATCACCCGCGTCACGCTCTCGGGCGATTTCCCCGGCGGCGCACCAGTGATCGGCATCGAAGGCTACGATCTCGATGCGCCCGATCCCACCGCGCTCGTCTCTCTCTCCATCCCGATCCGGCGCAATGCCGCCGCCCTGTCCAGCTGAAGGAACCGCCCATGCACGGCCTGACCATCACCGAATCCGCAACCGGCGTCCGCACCATCGCTCGCAGATCGATGGCAGTGATCGGCCTGATCGCCACGTCCACCGCAGTTGCGCCCGAAAATCAGGGCGCGATCGACGCTGCATTCCCGCTCGATACCCCGGTGCTGGTCACCAGCGTCGATGCAGCGGCAGGCAAGGCAGGTAGCGCGGGCACGCTCAAGGCCGCACTCGAGGCTATCGGCGACGAGGCAAGCCCGCTGGTGATCGTGGTGCGCGTGGCCGAAGGCGAAGACCAGGCGGAGACCGATGCCAACGTGATCGGCACGACCGATGGCAACGTCTACACCGGCCTGCAGGCACTGCTCGCGGCGGAAACCGTCGTTGGCAAACGTCCGCGCATCATCGGTGCCCCCGGCCTCGATACGCAGGAGGTCGTGGCCGAGATGGTCATCGCCGCCCGCAAGCTGCGCGGCATGGTCTATGCATCGGCCATTGGCGACGACATCGCTGAGGTCACCACCTATCGCGATGAATTTTCGGCGCGCGAACTGATGCTGCTCTGGCCCGATAGCTCGCCTGATTTCGCGGGCGATATCGTGGCGCGCACGCTGGGCCTGCGCGCCCGCATCGATGAAGAGCAGGGCTGGCACAAGACGGTCAGCAACGTGCCGTTCTATGGCGTCACCGGCGTCACCCGGAACGTCCACTTCGATCTGCTCGACAACGATACCGATGCCGGCGTTCTGAACGATGCGCAGGTGACCACGATCATTCGCCAGTCGGGCTATCGGCTTTGGGGCAATCGCACCACCGCGGGTGAGGATACGCCCGAATTCAGTTTTGAAAGCGCGGTGCGCACCAGCCACGCGCTGCAGGATATCATCGCGGCGGCGGTGCTGCCCTTCCTCGATCAGCCGATGACCGTGGCCCGCGTGAAAGACCTGATGGAAACGGTGAACGCCGAATTCCGCCAGCTCGTGGTTGAAGGCAAGATCATGGGCGCAGAAATCCTTTTCGATGCCGATGCCAACACGCCAGAGCAGCTGGCCGCAGGCCGTCCGAACTTCCGCATCCAGTACACCCCGGTGGCTCCGATGGAGAACCCGCAGGTCAGCCTGGTCATCACCGATTTCTACTATTCGGGCTTTGCCGACCAGATCGCCAACGCGGTTTGATCGCCAAGGCGCGCCCCCAGCTTCTGAAAGGACACGGCAATGGGCCTCCCCCGCAAACTGAAGAACCTGAACACCTATGTCGATGGCGAAGGCTTCCTCGGCACCGTGGCCGAATTCGAAGAGCCGAAGCTGGCGATCGCCACCGAGGAGTGGCGCGGCGGCGGGATGCTCGGCCCGGTCATGCTCGACAAGGGGCTCGAGGCGATGGAAGCCACGCTCACGATGGGTGGGCACGTGGCCAGCCTGATCCGCAAATTCGGCACCACGCGCGTTGACGGCGTCCGCGTCCGCTTCATCGGCGCATATCAGGCCGACAACGGCAGCGCGGCCGAGGCGGTCGAAGTCTACATCGGTGGCCGCTTTACCGAGATCGATCCCGGCAAGGCCAAGGCGGGCGACGATACCGAGCAGAAGTACAAGGTGCCGCTCGCCTATTACCGCCGCGTGGTCGATGGCCGCACCGAGATCGAGATCGACATGCTGCGCGGCATCTTCCTCGTCGACGGCAACGATCGCTACGCCGAGATCATGGCGATCATCTCCGGCTGATCCCCTTCAGCTTCACCGGGCGGTCCTTTTGCGGGGCGCCGTCCGGTGGGGGCTGCGGGGTGGCGATGGCCTGAACCCCCACATCGCCACCTCGCAGGAAACCAGCCCCGCAATTTCAGGAGCCCCGCACATGTCAGAACCCGCCGCCCCCACTGCCGATACCCGGCCCCTGTTCGAAACGGTCAACCTTGCCGTCCCGATCAAGCGTGGCGAGACCAGCTTCGATGCGATCACTGTGCGCCGCCCCAAGGCGGGCGAGCTGCGCGGCCTCTCGCTCAACGATGTGATGGGCATGGACATCGTCGCCATGCTCACGCTCATTCCGCGCATCAGCGAACCGCCGCTGACGGCTGATGAGGCGAACGCGCTTGATCCTGAAGACTTCGCCGAGATCGCAGGAACTGTTCGCGGTTTTTTTATGACGAAGTCGGAGCGCGGCATGATCGAGGCGGTAATGACGCACTATCAGCCGAAGAGCTGATGGCCGATATCGCCGCCATCTTCCACTGGTCAAAGGCCGAACTCGAAGCCCTTACCCTGCCCGAGTTGCTCGATTGGCGCGAACGGGCTGTGTCGCGCTGGAACCGGATGCAAGGCAAGGATGACGCATGAGCAACAAGCTCAATCTCCTCGTGAACTTCATCGGGCACGACAAGATGTCGGGCGCTTTGCGCAACATTATCGGCCTCAGCCGCGATGGCTCAAAATCCATCCGTGCGCTGACTGGCGAAACCAAGAAGTACGAAAGGCAGCTTGCCAATGTCCGTCGCGATATCGCCAAAGGAACCGGCAACCTCACCGCTTTGATCAACAAGGAACGGGAACTCGAAGGCCAGCTTGCGCAAACCAACGAACAACTTCGCCGCCAGCGTCGCCTTGCTGCGATCAATGCTGATGAACGGGCGATGCGCCGCGCCGGGGCAGACTACCAGTCCAAAGGGCAAAGCAATCTGGTCGGCGGTGCGGCAATGGCTGTGCCTCTGGCCTACGCCGTCAAGCAGGCGATGAGCTTCGAATCCGCGATGGCCGATGTGCGAAAAGTGGTGAATTTCGATACGCCGCAGCAATTCGCGCAGATGAGCAGTGATGTGCTCGATCTCAGCACGAAAATCCCGATGGCGGCAGGCGGCATTGCCCAGATTGTAGCAGCAGCGGGGCGCGCCAATATCCCGCGTAAGGAGCTGCTCGGCTTTGCGCAGGATGCTGCGAAGATGGGCGTGGCCTTTGATATGACCGGCGATGAAGCGGGCGGCATGATGGCCAAATGGCGCACCGCCTTTGGCCTTTCGCAAACTGGCGTCACCGCGCTGGCCGATCAGATCAACGCGCTTACCAACACTTATGGCGGCAATGCCACGGCGGTATCCGGCATCGTCACCCGCATCGGCTCGCTCGGCAAGGTAGCGGGGCTGTCCTCGTCGCAGGTCGGCGCAATGGCCCAGTTACTCAACAGCGTGGGCGTGGAAGAGGAGGTTGCCGCCACCGGCATCAAGAACATGATGCTGGCAATGACCAAGGGCACCGCCGCCACGAAGGGACAGAAGCAGGCCCTTTCCAGCCTCGGTCTTGAAGCCAGCAGCGTTGCCGCAGGAATGCAGAAGGATTCCGCCGCCACCATCACTGACGTCCTCTCGCGCATCAGCAAGCTGCCGAAAGAGGCGCAGGCCAGCATCCTTGGCGAACTCTTCGGAACCGAATCCATCGGTGCAATCGCTCCGATGCTGACAAACCTCGATAAGCTGCAGGCGAACTTCAAGCTTGTGGGAGACAAGGCGCAGTATGCCGGGTCAATGCAGAAGGAATACCTCGCCCGCGTTGCCACCACCGAAGGCGCAACCGGGTTGGCATTGAACGGGCTGCAGGCGGTGAACATCGAACTGGGCAAATACCTTCTGCCCACCGTGGTCGCAGGATCGCAGAAGATCCTCGAACTCTCGCGCTCCGTCCGCGCATGGAGCCAGGCACACCCACAACTGTCTTCGGCATTGGTCCAGGGCCTCGGTTATCTCGTTGCCTTCCGCCTTGGCCTCGGCGCGCTGCAACTGGCATTCGGCACTTTGCTCGGCCCGTTTGCCACCGCCCTGAAGTTCTTCCGAATGCACAGCGGCATGATGATGATGATGAGCAGGACGCTCGGCCAATTCGTCAACGTTGGCATCCGCGCAGGCAGCATGGCAGTGCGCTTCTTCGGCATGATGCGCACGGCGGCGCTGCTGCTCGGTCAGGGCATGATGCGCGCCGGGGCAATGATGCTCGCCAATCCGATGGTGCTGGCGATCGTCGCAATCGGGGTGGCCATCGGGCTGCTCGCCTATCTGGTCTATTCCAATTGGGACAAGATCAAATCGGCGTTTCTCACCGGGTGGAACTGGGTCAAATCCACCCTTGCCGCTGCGCCAAGCTGGCTGACCAATCTGGGCAAGATGATGATGCAGGGCTTGCTCATGTCGATCAACCCGATGGCACTGGCGGTTAAGCTGGTGCAGATGGCGAAGAACGGCATCACCGCCTTCAAGAACTACCTCGGCATCAAAAGCCCGTCGCGGCTGATGATGCAGATGGGTGGCCACGTTGCCACCGGGCTTGCCCAGGGGATCGATGGCGGCAGCGGAAAGCCCCAGCGCGCGATGGGCCGCATGGCCACTGGCGTGGCCCGCGCAGGCGCAGTCTCGCTATCCCCCATCACACCGGCATCGGGCGGCGTGCAGCAGGGCGGCGCATTGGGTGGCGGTGGCGGCATCACGGTGCAGGTCTACGGCGCGCCGGGTCAAAGTGTCGATGATCTGGCGCAGGCGGTGATCCGCAAGATCGAGCGGGCCAAGGGCGTGAAGGCGCGCAGTTCCTACGAAGGGGACCGTTGATGGCATCGCTTCCGACCAACACCCTGTCGCCAGCGCACCTGCTCACGCTCGGCATGTTCCTGTTCGGCATCGATGCGATGGCCTATTCCGAACTTTCGCGCCGCACCAGTTGGCGGCACGGCACGTCGGAGCGGTTCATGGCGCGCCCCGCCAGCCAGTATCTCGGCCCCGGTGAGGATACGATCACGCTGGCGGGCCTGCTCGTGCCCGAAGTGGCGGGGCAGTTCGTGGCGATTGAGATCGTCAAGGCGATGGCCGATACCGGAGAGGACTATCCCTTGGTCGATGGTCTGGGCCGCGTTCTGGGCCACTATCGCATCATGCGGCTTGAAGAGACGCACCGCGGCATCATGGGCGGTGGCCTGCCCCGCGCGGTGGATTTCGCCATCGAGCTTGAACGGGTGGACTGACAGTGGCCGCGAACATCGCAGGCGTGCAGCTGCTGCTCGATGATGGCACCGATCTGGCCGCAAAGATCGACCCGCGCTTCCTCGATCTCACGCTCACCGAAAAGCGGGGGGACGAGGCAGACGAGCTTTCGCTCACCCTGCACAACCACGATGGCCGTCTTGCCGCGCCATCCACAGGCCGCATGCTCACGCTGGCGCTGGGCTGGCGCTCTGGCGGGCCGTCGACCGGCCTTGTCGGCAAAGGTCGCTTCAAGGTGGACGAGGTTGAGGAAAGCGGCCCGCCCGACGTGATTACCATCCGCGCCCGCTCCGCCGATCTGGGCGGTAATTACCGCAAACGCCGAACGAAAGTCTGGCGCGATACCACGCTGGGCGCGGTGATCGATGCCATCGCCACGCGCTATGGCGTGGCCAGCATGGTCCACCCCGATCTGCGCGGAGCCGCTATCGCGGTGCTGGAGCAGCACGGTAAATCGGACATGGCCTTTGTCATGGATCTGGGCAGCCGGTTCGATGCGCTGGCCACGTGGAAGGACCGCAGGCTGATCCTGATGCCGGTGGGCGCGCGCACCACCGCCAGCGGCAAGGCGATTCCCACCCTCACGCTCACCCGCCGCGATGGGTGGACATGGCGCTTCAGCCGCGCGGATCGCAGCCAGAACGATGGCGCGGAGGCCGAATGGCACGACAAGGGCACCGGAAAGCGCAGGAAGGTGACCACCGGCGGCCAGAACCCAAAGAAGCTGAAGCGCGTCTACGCCAGTCATGCCGAAGCCGATCAGGCGGTGAAGGCCGCTGCGGGCAAGGGCAAACGCGGGGCCTTCACCTTCGACTATGACCTTGCCGAGGCCGACATGCAGATCCAGCCCAACGCCCACGTAAAGCTGTCAGGCTGGAACGCGCGCATCGATGGCACCGTGTGGCTGGTCGAAAGCGTGGAAACCTCGCTCGGCGCGGGCGGGCTGGCGCAGAAGGTTGCGCTGGAAAGCGCTTAATTGCCTTCTATCTCCTTGCTAGCCTTCCGTAGTGACGCTTTATCGACTTCTACCTTGATACCGTTCGTACCAACTTCAAGTCCCGCTGGTCGATTGAGCAAATGCACCAACGTGTTCCCGACGGGATCAGTACCATCGGAGGTTGGCTCCGTCGCGAACAACCCTCGAGAAAATCGGTCCAAAATGACATGAGGCAATCCCTCAGAATTCGACTTTCTAGCTTCCAGATCACCTTCCAATATAAAGGCGGCGCGTTCGGCATCCAGCCTAAACCGATGAAGCTCGTTTTCCCATTTGGCGACTTGGGCGTAGCGCTGAGCTGCTTGGCGAATAGCAAACCAGAAGCAGGATGCAGCACCAATACCCAAAAGAATGCGGCTAACCCCTAGAAATATAAGTGTATTTTGATCATTTAGCCCGGTTATTGCGTAACCTGAAAGAACTGCGACCGAAATTAAAACAATTCCTACAAATATGGTTAAAAGGGAGAGGTGTTTATATTGCGAATTTGAGCGTCCTAGTAAATCTTCTTTTAGTATACTTTCAACTTCACCCGTGAACTTATTTTTTATCTCCCTTCTGACATGCGTATTTTCGCGATCATCAATCCGAGATATTTTCTGGGAAATTTCCTCTTCCCGCTGATCCAGGACAGCCTGTCGTTGCTCGAAGGTCAGTTCGAGCTTTTCTTTCTGCTCTACTAATTCTTCAAAATTTCGCTGCTCGATCTGAGCCTTGTATCCGTCCAGATCCCGCTGCCGCTTCGCCGTGTGCTCAGCTAAATCAGCAGCTGCGGCGCTCAGGCGATTTAGCATCTGGCTGGCTAAATCAAGTGTATCAGCAGAACGTTGCCCAATCGAAGGAATGGGAGCCATCTGTAGATGCTGTTTGATTGCGTTAGCCAGCAATAGTGCGTGTTGGATGTGGTCTGGTCCTTCGATTTCAAGACCATCGACAAATCCTGCGTTGGGCAGCCAGCTAGACCCACCCTGCGGAGTTATAGTCCATGAATGACCTCTGAAAAAGGTCACATTGAAACCAAAATCGGGGCAGCGGTATACCGCCTTATTAATCATCGCAGATTGCGAAGTATAAATCCCATCAAACGAATTAGGAACTTCACGCTCACTATTGAGCGAAAAGTTCAAAGTGTTTAATCCCGAAAAGCTTGGACGGGCCTCGCTATCAGTTATTGTAATATCCTGAAAAAATCGAATGAGCGTTGCATCAGGAACACTAACAAGACTGTAACGCGTAGACATCCCCACCCCCAGCTAATCCGGCCACTCCGGGTCCGGCTCAAAATCAAAATCCGGGTCTGCCCCCTCGGCCAGCTCCGGCCTTCGCAGAATCGGTTGCGCGTCAGGGTCTACCACTGGAACTGCCCCGTCGAATGCGACCCTGATCACACAACCATAGGGCGCAGCCTGTTGAAATACCGCGCAGAAATCGCGCCCCGCGCGGATCAGCGCGCCGATGCGCACGCATCGCTCTGCGGTGATATAGCCGATCTGGATGCCGCGTTCGGAAAACACCGCAACGGCATTCTCATCGGCGTTGTTCTCCGGTTCCGGCACCAGGTGAACCGCGTCTCCCGGTTTGCACAGCGCGATCTCGAACCGGCGATTGCTGCGCGCCTTGTCCTCGTTTTCATAGTCAGCGCCAACGACTGCCAGAGACAGCGCAGGCAGCGGCATCAGCCTGCCATCCGGCGGATAACCGCAACCACCTTGCCCAGCACGTGCAGCTCGCCGTCATAGGCGGTTTCGGCTTCGACCAGCGGATTGTCGGAAAGGATCTTCACCCCGCCATCGGGCAGCGGGCGCAGGCGCTTGATCACCCCGGTCTGGCCATAGGCAGCCGCCCATATCTGGTCACCGAACTGCACCTCGTTTTCCGAAGTATCGATGATCACCATGTCGGCATTCATGATCGTGGGGGCCATCGAATCGCCAATGCCCTGCGCGATGAATATCCGGGTGTGCGGGGCATTCGTAAACAGGCGCAGCCAGCCCCGCGTAAACTTGCGCGGCTTCTTCTTGACCGGCACTTCAAGATAGCCGCCACCGCCCATGCCAAAGCGCAGATCGATCTCTTTGACCTCGACGATCTCGTCGTCTTCATCCTCTTCTGCGGCAGGAGGAACGCTTGCTTCATTGGAATTTGCTACAGTGATAATCGTTTGGGGCGTTTCGAGTTGCGCGGGATTAGAAAGCCGCTTCTGGCTGCGACCAGCTCGAATTAGCGCCAAGTCATCTTCGCTAATATCTTTTCCGTCTGCGTCGAACATGTCGATTTTTTGGTCAGATGTGCCGACAAGCCAGTCGAGGTTTACAGCTAACGCAGTAGCAATGGCGGGCAACAACCGTGACCGTCGGGTCATGCCGGTATAAATCTGGCTTATCGCACCCTGGGTAGCGTCAACGGCAATGGCTAGTTCCTCTTGGGTCATGCCCGTTTCGAGGAGGCGATCTCGCAACCGAGTCGCTGTGATGGGAAGTTTTTCAGCCACGGCGTCGGGGTCTAACGCATCTAGTTCGAGCATTAGCATTAGTTTCCTATTGACGTGCTAATATGACGCTAATATGCACTAATGCATGATTAGCATTCCCACTCGGTTCGAAGCCCTTAAACTGGTCATCGACGCTTACGGCACGCAGGAAGCTGCAGCCGAAGCTCTCGGCGTCTATCAGTCCACAGTCAGTCGATGGGTCTCGCAATCAAAGCGCCTTCCTGCGGAATACGTTCTCAAGGCTGAGGCAGACACCGGCATCTCGCGGCACCATTTGCGCCCCGACATTTACCCGCCTCCCCAGCGCCTTCTCGCGGTAGATCAATGCGCTGCGAGCGTCTCTTTCCAAAGTTCGCAAATTTTGCATCGCGGCATCGACGAAGTGGGGGCTGCTGCATGACCTTTCAGCGTATCAGGCGTGGTCTCGTAGACCAGCGGAAGCCAGAGCCAGTTAGCCGCGATGAGATTGTGTTGATGTGGACCGACAATCCGCCATCGCCGTGTCTGTCGATATACATCGGCTATGACCTATCTCAGGCAATTGGTCTGAAGACCTCCACCGAGCGGGTCCAGTTGTTCATCGGCAGGGCCGAAGATCAGGGGCACGTGGGCATTTGTAAGGCGGTTGACTATAGCGATGGCGACTTTCGCTGCGTGGGTCATAGCCACCTCGCGCACCGCGTCTATCTCACATCTCAGGTTTCGGTGACGCATTTCGCCGTCTGCCCTCGCACCAGAATTCCGCGCAGCCAGATCACGCTGCGCGGGAACATGGTTGTGTTTCGATATGCTGGGGTGACGCTGTGACCAAGCGCCGCGAACCCCTGACTTTCCACCTCGCGCTGACCAAAGCCGCTGCCATCCTCGGAGGTTGGGACACAGTTGGCGGTATCTGTGGGGTTACGCCTCGCGCTGCCAGCAACTGGTCCGAGCCTGACACCAACGCTGAAATCCGGCTGATCGATGCCGAGCGGATTGATCGCGCCTGCCTCGATCAAGGTTCCAAGGTCGCACCGTTTCATCAGGTCTATTCGCTCCGGCTCGATCTTGCCGGGGCGGACGCAACAGACCTTTGTATCACGCGCGCCGCTGCCGCCACGGCAAAGGAAACCGGGGAAGCGGTGGCCGCGCTGATCGTGCTGGCACAATCGGCAAATGCAGAAGATCGCCGCACCGCGCGCCGCGAAATCGAGGAAGCCATCGCCACGCTCACCGGCGCGCTTGCCGCCATTGATCGCCAAGAGGGGAACGTCCATGAGCGGTGAAGGCCATCTCGCCCCGCGCCCGATGATCAGCGCGCCGCTGCAGATGCGTCTGCGCTCTGGCGGCAAGCCTGCAAAGGACAGCGCCTTCATCACCTGCCCAAAGTGCGAGGAGCCGTGCTTCATTCGCCGGTCGGAACGCATCACCGAAAAGGTCAAACACCTTGAGGCGCACTGCACCAACACCGGTTGCGGCCACACTTTCGCCGCGCAGGTGGTTTTCGTCCATTCCTATAGCCCCGGCCTGATCGACCGGCCCGACCTCGATCTGCCGGTCTGCCCGCGCGATCAGGTGCCCCACGTAACCGCGCGCCGGGCCGAGGAGGAAGACCCGGCGCAGATCAGCATGTTCTCCGGCTGATCCACCGGCCACCCGGCCACCATCCTGAAATTCCTGGACCATTGAACGCCCGCATTCCGGGCGAGGGGGAAGCTTTGCCTGCAACAAATCACACATCGGCCACGCGGCGCATCGGCTTTGATAAAGCCCTTCGCCTGGTCGCGCCGCGTCTCACCCGCCGCCAGCGCCAGTTCCTCGCTGCGGTCGGCGGTTTCCGCGAAGCCGATGCCTTCGATGCCGCGATGATCGAAATGCTCGAAGCCCCCGCGTGGGAGCAGAAGGGCCTTGTCCAGTGGCAGGACAGCGCGTGGAAGCGCCACGTTGGCCGCAAACGCCAGATGAGCAGCAGCTACCGACTGACCGAGTTCGGGCGGCTCTATGTCACCTCGGCGGCAAACCTGATCGCGGTCTCGCAGGGCAAGGGCGGACGCACCCAGTGAGCCTTGAAGCCGACATCATCAAAGGCCTGCAGGCCAAGTTCCAGTTCCGCAAAACCAAGGGACAGTGGCTGCAGGAAGGCAACTGCGAACAGTGCGGCAAACGCACTGCCTATTGCGCTGCCAAAGACCCGAAAGTCGTCAAATGTGGGCGCGCCGATAACTGCGGGTGGACGGAAAGCGTCCGCAACCTGCTGCCCGATCTGTTCGAAGACTGGTCAAAGCGCTTCGCCCCCACGCCCGAAAACCCCACCGCCACCGCAGATGCCTATCTGCTGCATGACCGGATGCTCGATCTGCAATGGCTGCGCGGCTCGTACACGCAGGAACTGTACCGCGATGGCGAAAGCGGGGCAGTTTCGGCCACCGTCCGTTTCAGGGTGGGCGAAACCTTCTGGGAACGCCTCATTGATCGGGTGGGCCGGTTCAAGGCCAAGGCCAATTTCGGATACGGCGGAACCTATAAGGGCCACTGCTGGACCCCGCCCCGCTTCACCATCGAAGACTATGCCAAGGCAGACGAAATCATCTTCGCCGAAGGCATCTTCGATGCGGTTTCCCTGTGCCAGGTGCGCAAGGTGGCCGCGTCGGTCATGTCCACCAACAACTGGCCGGAACACTTCCTTGCCGATCTGCGCGCCGAACTGGAGCGCATCGGGCGCACCACTCGCCCCAAGCTGCTCTTCGCCTATGACGTGGGCAACGCCGGCGTCAGCGCATCACGCAAACATGTGAAGCAGGCCCGCGCCGAAGGCTGGGAAGCCGAAGCGCTGCAGGTGAAACCCGATGGTGAAGGCACCAAGAAGGACTGGAACGACCTTCTCAAGGAACACCTCGATTGGGATGGAGAAGCAGACAAGGCCCCGCTCGGCACGAGAGCGTTCGAAGAATATCTCTACAACGGCAGGCTGACCCTTGCCGCCTCGGCCTATGACAAGGCCAAGCTGATCGTTGGCCGCAAGCTGGATCAGGCCCGTTCGGTCGGAGCTTTCGATTTCCGGCATGGCAACCGCCTGTGGTGGTGTCGCTTGCGCAAGGATGAAGACGGCGATCACCGCCAGATCGAGATTGAGCAGATCGCCAACTGCGCGTTCCGCATCCTTTACCGCGAACGCAGCGAAGCCAAGGACGTAACGACCTACTTCCTGCAGATCGATTTCCCCACCGCGCAGCCCACGGTCAAGGCGCGTTTCTCGTCTGCGGCCTGCGCCAACAGCAGCGAATTCAAGAAGCGCCTGCTGGATTTCGCCGGATCATGGAGCGGGACCGGCGAACAGCTTGATCGCATCATTCGCGCGCAAACGCCGAACCTCAAAGTGGTCGAACCCATCGATTTCACCGGATATTCGCGCGATCACAAGGCGTGGATTCTCGGCGATCTCGCGGTCTGCCGGGGGCGGCTGATCGCCACCAACAAGGAAAGCTACTTCGATCTCGGCAAGCAGGCGGTGAAGCTGCGCAGTGCCGAACGCCTGCTCGATATCGCCTATGATGCGGATCGCCTGCAGTTCGAATGGGTGCCCGATCTGTGGACCGCCTATGGGCCAAAGGGCCTCGTGGCGCTGGCATTTTTCACCATGTCGCTTTTTGCGGTGCAGATCCGCGAAAAGCACAAGTCTTTGGGCTTTCTCGAAATCACCGGCCCTCCCGGTTCGGGCAAATCCACGATGGTTGAATTCCTGTGGAAGCTGCTGGGCCGCGCCGATTACGAAGGCGATGATCCGAACAAGGGCACGGCGGTATTCCTCGCCCGCACTCTGATGAAAGTCTCGAACCTGCCGGTCGGCCTGATCGAAGGTGGGCGCGATGACGAGAAGAAGACCGGCAAGGCCAAGTTCGATTTCAACGAACTGCTGGTGCTTTACAACGGGCGCAGCCCGCGCGGCACCGGCCAGAAGACCGATGGTTTCGAAACCGTCTCGCCGCCGTTCCTCGGCTCGATCTACCTGATGCAGAACGAGCGGATCGACGCCATCCCGGCGGTCCTCGAACGCCTGATGTCGATGGCGATTGATAAATCGCGGTGGAACGGAAACACCAAGGCCGCCGCTGTCCGCCTCGAACAATGGCCGATTGAACCGCTCTCCGGCACCATCGTTCATGTCGTCCGCAACGAGGCGGACTATCTGCCGTTCTTCTTTGATCGCTACGCCTGGCACGATAGCAACATGGGCAAGCGCGTGCAGGGCCTGCACAACGCCCGCCCGATCAAGTGCCACAGCCAGCTTGCCGCCGCTGTAGAAGCGCTGCCCAAACTCTTCGACAACGTTCGCCCCGAATGGGTCGCGGAAACACTGCAACTGGTCGATGAGATGGCGCTCGACCGGCAGCAGAGCGCGGGCGGCGATCACCCGCTCGTGGCCGAATTCTGGGAAAAGGTCGATTACCTGATCAGCCGGGAAGACCCCACCGCGCACGGCGATGGCAAGAGCCTCAACCAGTCGCGCAGCCCCGAAACCCTGATCGCGATCAACCTGCCGCAGTTCGAAAGTCGCTGCCACCATGCAGGCCTCCGCCTGCCCAACATGGACGTGCTGAAGAAAGTGCTGCGCGGCAGCCATTCGCGCAAGTGGCTGGCGAACAAGAACGTCAATGCGCCGGATAACCGGTCGGTCCCCTGCTGGGTTTTCCAGCAGACCGCGAAGCCGGATCGGATCATCTGATGGGGGCGGTCATCAATTTCGCCGACGCGCGCGCCGAGCTGGCGGGCTTGCGCATCTGGCAGGGCATCGAAACTTTCGATCCACCCAACCGCATCCACGATCATGCCGAACTTCTCGGCATGGCAGAGCGGATGCTCGCCTCGCGCGAAAAGCGATTCCCCGCGCTGGTCACCGCCGGAAAGATGTCGGCTGATGAAGCCGAGGCAGAGATTGGCACCTTTCGCCTGATCGCCGCCGATTGGCGCTTCATCTGCACCGGAGAAGGCGAGCCAGCCCCGCTGGCGTCCCTCGATCAGCGCCGCGCCGCCATCGATGCCAGCCTGCGCACCATTGCCGAGATCGCCCGCGAGGAAGGCACCTTTTCCGATGCGCTCGCCGATCAGGCCGAATGCGTGATCGCCCTGCGCTGGCACCTCGAACCCGGCCGCAGAACCGCCGCCCTTTCCCAGCTCGCCAGAGAAATCCGCGCAACTTCGCGCACCAACCAGGAGGCCAACCATGCCGTCTGAACTCCACCGCATCGATTGCCCATGCCGTGAATGCCGCTTGCCTGCCAACCGAAACAGCAGGACCGAGGCTCTTCTTTCCGCCGCCTGTCTCGTCGGCCTCGTCGCCTTCTCGCTGGCGGCGATCGCCGTGGCCAATTTCATCGCGGCGTCCGTGAAATGAAGCGCCCCCGCATCCCCGCCGCCTTGCCGCACGTCGCCAGCTTCGAATGCACCTGCGGCAACATCCACCACGCGCCTGATGCGCGTTTGCCGGTGGGCTGGTCCCAGCGCGGCAGCAAGGTCTGGTGCGCAGACTGCACCCGCGCCGGCATCGCCGCGCGCACTGTCAAACCGCGCAGGCCATCGCCCGACAAGCTCCGCCTGCGCAGTCAGGTGCTGGCCCTGCTAAAGGAAGGCGCGGCCCTCATGCCGCCCGGATCTGCAAAGCGCGTGAACTGGGTCAGTCGCGTCAACGCGCTGATCGATGACCAGAAGAGCGCCGCGTGATGGCTCACCAGCTCCACCACATCGCGCGGCTTGCCGCCTTCGCCCTGTCCCTCGCCGCCGCACTGCATTTTGCCGAAC
The DNA here is from genome assembly GCF_012641335.1 of Novosphingobium sp. ERN07. Taxonomy (GTDB): domain Bacteria; phylum Pseudomonadota; class Alphaproteobacteria; order Sphingomonadales; family Sphingomonadaceae; genus Novosphingobium. The sequence goes on along the minus strand of NZ_JABAID010000020.1, from coordinate 8,051 downwards.
GCCTCATCGCCGGTTTCGTGCAGTGTCAGGCATGGGAGACTTGCCCGTGGTAAGCGCGACCGCCACCCGCGCGCCGCGCCAGATGCCGGTCGCCCAGCAGCTGCGCCGCACGGCAGAGCTTGACGCCCTGCGCCTGCTGCGTCCGCTCACCGCCGCAGAACAGGCCGAAGCCGATAATCTCGCCGATCGCGCCTACCAGCGCCAGTGGCGGGCAAGGCAGCGGGAATACGGTGCGATGATCGCCGCCCGTATGGCATCGCAGGCCCACCGGGCCATGCCTCGGACCTCAGGCGGTGCCGCGTAAGTCCGTCAGCCTGGCCGAACGCTACCGCGCCCACCGCGCGGCCTTCGAACTGGCGCGCGAACTCGGCTGCACCCCAAAGGAAGCCGAAGCCGAACTGGCCCGCCGCGCCGGAGCCGAACAGCGCCGCGCCGCCCACGAAGAATGGCGCAAGGGCCACGCCCGCCTCGAAGCCCTGAAAAGCGCCCCCATCCACCGCGCCGACCCCGAACCACCCCCGCAACCTTGGTGGCTGCGAGACTGACCTGCCCCTTTTTGAATGGCTGCGAAAAATGCGTGAGCAATTGCTGCTGACCGAAAAAGAGGCCGCGCAACGCCTCAGCCTCTCCACCCGCACGCTTCGCAAGGCGCGACAGGAAGGCAAGCTCCGCTATGTTTTGATTGGTCGCGCCGTGCGATACACCGAGGACGATCTGACTACGTTCATCGATTCTCTTCGCACGGTGCAGCCAGCATGTCCGCCCAAAGCTCAACCCACCCGCTCAACACGAAGCACTCGCAAGGGGGCCAAGATCATTCCCTTTACCGATCGGAACAGGCGCTAGCGCCGTACTCGGTCCAACCGTGAGTGTTTATAAGCCCAAGGGCAAACCCCACTACCATTACGACTTCCAGTTCAAAGGGAGGAGGTACTACGGCTCAACTGGCTGCAGTTCGCTGCGTGCTGCCGAAGCCTACGAGCGGCGCGAGCGCCATGCTGCCGCCAACCCTGAGACCAGACGACCAACGATCACGGTCAACGAAGCTGCAAGCCTGTATCAGGATCATGTCGAGCTACTGCCCAGTTGGCCCACCATACGCTACATGCTCGCCGAGTTGGTCGATGGGCTTGGCCCATCAAAGCTTCTCTCCGAGGTGACCGACCGCGATCTGCAAATCTATTTTGCCAAACGACGCGATGCCCGCTCGAATGCCACGGTGAATCGTGAGATCGAGAACGCTCGGTCCATGTGGCGGCGCGCCCATCGGACCAAATATGACGTAGGCGAAATGCCCGACTGGGCGCTACTGCTGCTGAAAGTCCCGAAAAAGCCCCCGCGTGAACTCCAGCAGGTTGAAGAAGACAAGCTGATGCTGGCGCTTCGCAATGACGTCGTCGATGTGGTAGATTTCATGCTCAAGTCAGGCTGGCGCCGCGCCGAGGTATTGGGTCTGCGCTGGGAAGATTTGAACCTGCCAGCAAAGTCGGCAATCACTCGCATCAAAGGTGGTGATTTCGTAAGCCGCCCGCTGACGACCGCCCTGGTCGAAATCATTGCGCGCCAGCCTCAGGCCGACACGAAGGAAGGCAAACCTTTTGTCTTCACTTATGTCTGCCAGAAGAGCCGTGGCAAGCGCCGAAAGGACAAACGCTACCCGCTAACACCCACCGCCCTGCGCAAGCCCTGGGCCGCAGCCCTAGCAACCGCCAAGGTCGACAGCTTCCGCCTCCACGACCTACGCCACACACGCGGCACCCGCATCGTCCGCGCCACTGGTTCCCTGGCTGCTGCCAAGGAAGCCCTGAAACACAAACGCATCGAAACCACCCTCCGCTACGCCCACGTCCTCGACGATGACGTCCGTAACGCCTTGGAGCAAAGCGAGATCAAAACGCCCCCTGTGAGCCAACGAAAGCAAAGCAGGCGGCGGCGGTAAGTCGACGAGAATGCGTCGTTGGCTTCTGGCGTCGCCAACATCGCATTCTGAGAAGGGTAGTGATACAAGTTTACATCAGAACGTACGGCGGGATGCACCGATGTGTCGGTCGGGCAAACCGCCGGTGGAGCAGCTCAAAAGCAGCCGTTCGTCCAGATTTCAGATCGCCAAGATGAATGGGGGCAGCATGGGAGAAGCAAAGCGCAAGAGGGAGGCGGTGCTCATCGGTGCGTGCCCCTGCGGATCGAACGATATAGCGCGAAAGTGTTGTTTTGATGGTCGCAACTGGCACCGGCGACCCGCCTCACTCGGCCTACGAGATTTACCCGCGGCTGCGGTTGTCGAGAGGTGCTACATGCGCGAGCTCGGATCATGCGTCGCCCCGATTTCCGGAGAGCATTTGATCTCGCAATCCGTCATGCAGGTGCTTCAAGGCAACGGTGAGTTCTCGATTGCTGGGGTGCCGTGGCTGCCGCGAGGCGAGGTCCGGGTTTTGGGCGCGAATGCGCTCCGTGCGAACTGCCTTTGCACTAAGCATAACAGCTCGTTGAGTCCAATCGACGGTGCCGCAAAGCATCTGTTCCAATCGCTCAAAACATATCTGGAAGAGGATGCTGGCGAACCTCGGCATTCGCTCGTTTCAGGCCATGACCTGGAACGGTGGGTTTTGAAGACGGCAAAGGCGCTTGCAGTGTCTGGGAACTTGGCAAGAGGAGAAGAGCGGCTCTCCGGCGCTTTCGCCCAAGACAACTCACTCATTGCGATGCTAGATGACCCAGCGGCTTGGCCGGCAGGGGCGGGGCTATACTGCATGATGAATGAGGGCGATCTCATGCTGAATCATTCGCGCTTCCAGCTGGTCCCTTGGGTCGAGACAGCAGACGGCGGGGATGAGATCGTTGCGCTCCAAGTGAGCATCCTCGGCTTCATATTCGTTCTCCTACTCGAGCCCTTCGACCCAGAGCGATATCCGGTGCTCGCGGCGGCGAAATACCGCCCAAGTCGGATCGAGATCCGGTATCCGAGATCGATCAGCTGGGTCACGATCAGCTGGGAGGATGCGCACCAACACGGAACGTTGACTGTTCAGCATGTGCAGACAGTAATACCCACAGAAATTGCTGCACAGGGCGGCTAGCTCCCTATACGGACGACAGTGATCGACCAGAATAGGCCGTTCCGATCGACGAGCGTGAACGACCGCTAAGGTTGAAAGCGGCCGATGGCAGCCTGATCGCTCTCGCAGCAAATAGCACCCAATTCCGAACGTTAATCGTATCCGATGCTTGTTTGTAGTAGTTGCCTCGCGATAGCCCCTTACTCTCAGAAGTCGGGCCCTGCGACAAACTTAGCGCGGTTCAATGCTCCTGATCGGCAGTTCATTGGAGCTTGCATATAACGAACGCTTCTGCATTCTGCGGATTAGGGGGTGATCATGGACGCTTGCCGTGTAGTTCGCACAGACGAGGTCACACTGACCACAGAAGCACCGTATGTTGACAGCGGACTAAGGTATACGATTGACCACCGCGAGGGCTTGGAAATGCGATCTGGATCGAAGGAAAGCGATTTGGGGCTTCCACCCTTCAATGATGTTGTTCGGGACGTCGACATGATGATCGCCTCGCTAGGGCTCCAATCGATCCGGCGCTATATGGGCCAGCATCACTGGCATGATGAATCGCAGGTCGCACGCGCGGCAGACGAGATCGAACCCGGGCTGAAGCTTGAAAACGTCGCCGCGCATAGCTGGCATGTTGCGGACGCGACCATGCTGGTCGCTTCAAATTTTTCTGACATCGACAGCCTTCACGCTCTCGAGCTAGCAATATTGCACGACAAGCTGGAACTCTTCACCGGTGACCTGGACCCGGTTGGAGCAGATGGGCAGGGAAACTTGTCACATGCCTTCGACAGCGCCGCGCGCGCACGAAAGCAGGAACTCGAACTAGCAGCGCTCGAACTATATATTGCTCGACTGCCAGCATCTGCTGGAGAGCGGCAGCGCGCCTTAATCCTAGAATCGATCTATGGTTTGTCTGAAGAAGCCCGTTTTGTGAAAGGTATAGACAAGCTACAAGCATTGACGTTCGTTCTGGCTAAAAAGGCCGGAGCGATGACGGATGAACATCTTACTTTCACACTGCGGTACACTGCGAAAGCCAAGGAGTATTTCCCGAGATTGGCGCGGCATCACACTGAACTCATATACCGCCTCCTGACGGATATTGCCCTGTTCAGGCGTATCTCGGTCGAAAGCCTGTTGAGCCGCCTGCCTACTGCGGCCCTTTCCGTGATAGAGACAGTAAAACCATGACGCAGCCGATCCGATATGCACTATTAGGAAAAAGTGGCTCGGGTAAGTCGCGGGCCGCGGAAATATTGAGCGACTTGCTCCATGTTCCACACATTAAGACTGGCGCAGTCTGCAGACAGATCTCGCATATCCTGTTTGGAAATGAAGACAAGCGGTCCACGCAGCGCCTCGATGACGCCCTAACGCCGCTTGATCCATGCATCTTCCTACGCGCGGCGCTGCGAAGTGTGGGCAGCGATCAGGGGTTCGTAGTCGATGCGCTGCGGTTCTGTGAAGATCTTGCGATGGCGCAGAACTATGGCTGCCTCACCATTAGGATCAGCGCCCCAGACGATCAGCGCTTGCGCCGTCTGGCCGAGCGCGGCCAGGTCTTTGATCCAGCCACTGATGGTCTGCATCGTTCGGAAACTGAGCTGGATGCATCGGCGGTTGATTTCGAGATATCAAACGACTGTGATCTGAATCATTTGCGTCTGTCGCTTGCCAGGATTGTGGCATAGGTTCGAAACTTGCGGCGGAATATTTTCCTTCATTTCCTCAATCGCGACACTCGCGAGGTGTTCGATTTCTACGGGAGTCTGCAAAGGCAAAGCCATAGTGGCTTGCTGCGTCAGGCTCTGAACGCGGCCGCGATCCTGTGTGAAGACCATTGCATTGCCCCGCCAGGCTTTATTGTCGAAGATGAACTCGCATTTGAGCTGGCTGAGAGTCAGCGTGCTTTTCTGCGCGAAGGGCTGATTCAGTTCCCTATGCGGGAAAACAGTCTGGCGGAGTTCGCCGAGAAGAAGCGTATCGGCTACGAGCCGATGCGAGATCGTTATTCCGGCCTATTTAATGACACTAGAATCGGATTTCTCGGCGACAACGCCAAGGGGATCATCAGTCGTAAAACCCTGATTACCGAAGGTATTCTGAACGACTGGACTTCGGGGCCAGAAAGCGGCGCGCGCATGTGGGCTCCGATCAAGAAGCGCCTGACCCACGATCTTGTGGATATTGTTTCCAAAATCCCGGCTGCTTTACATGAGAAGGGGATGGCGCTCACTTGGTCAGCAATCGAGCCTGAGCTTCCCGAGCCTGCAAGGGCAGCCGCGAAGGAAATGCGCGATACGCTACAGCATGTCTATTTCCGGCAATATTGCATTGAATTTGGCCTCATCGCGCTAAATGGCATTCCGCATGTGTTACACGATTTCAATATTCCGGCTGATACAAAAGTCTATAATTACAGGCGCCTTAGCAGTTTTCTCGACATTTTTGAGATGCGGGAACTACTCTATGAAGCTCCGGCAGACCTCATCGTCTCATTGCGACGGCAACCAGGTTTTATCAGCTTCATGGATGCTTTCGCGGCATTTGCAAAAAGTGCAGGCAGTGAGACAGACATCAAATTTCATGCTGGCCGGGCCGCACAAGGTGTCAGCTACGGCTGGGAAACACTCAAGTCACGACGCCTGAGCTTTTATGAGGGCAGCCCCGTAGAAATTCGTGAACTATGTGATGCCTTGGCGGAGGTCAGTTCACACCTCGTGAAAGAACATGGTTTGCCGGTTCGCGGGCAGCGGATCATTTCACCCAACACTAACAAGAGAGTGCCCGGCATGTCCAACCAACCCGAACTGGTCCTCTTCGTGGCCCTGGCCGAAGAACTTGACGTGCTGGCGAAGAGCTTGGGCTTTGATAAGCCAGCAGGTACGCCCGAGGCGACAGGCAAGCTCGATGGTTATGATGTGGCCGTCATCTGTCCGCGAGCAATGGGGCGAGTTGCAGGCGCTGTGGCTATGGCAGATTATCTGGCGAGAAGACCAAAGCCCAAGCTAATTCTCATCGTCGGCTTGGCGGGTGGCTTCCAGAATAACAACAGCAAGCCAGGGCACATCGTGGTCGCGACGAAGGTTGTAGATCTCGCGCTGCGGAAGGTTGTTGATGAAGCGGACGCCGCTATTACCCATTTCAGACACGAGGACTATGTGATGGACGATGTGCTGCAACGGCACATCCAATCAGATGAGTTTGATAAAAAGGCATGGGTGAATCAGGCCTGTGAGTTGGGATGGCCGGATGACCAGCGCCCTTCGATACATTATGGTCCGTTGGCGAGCGCAGACGAGGTGGTAGCCAGTAACGAATGGAGCGCTCAAATTCTAAATGGCAAAGGAGGCGACCCCAAACTTCTTGGGGTAGAAATGGAGGCGGGCGGCGTTTGCGCCGCTGCGCGCAAACAGGGGATTGCGGTTAGCATGATCCGTGTAATTTCGGACAGTGCCGATCCTGCAAAGGCCGATGATCACTGGCGGTCGCTGGGCATGAAGACGTTAAGCGATCTGCTGAAAACCATTTCTCTAGGGAAGATCATTGAGCGCATTCCCTAGCTGCAAAGGGCGGCCTGAAGCTCAGCGTCGGAGAGAACGCGCGCTGATGATTTGTCGAACCGACTGAGGTCGTTGAACTTCGCGGGAAAGCTAATCCATTCACACGCCGTCCAGGCCTCCACGGCATCAGTAATTTCGGAGATGCCGGCACATTGGAAGCCAATATAGGTCAGAATGTCCGTCTCAAGTACGTCGTGTGCTCTGTCGATCACCGCGAGTGGTTTGGACCAACGGCGCTCGTCACGTACTGATGCCCGAACATGATGGGGCAGCTCAAAATGCTCAAAAAGCGTGCGTGCAGCAGCATCGGCAAGGCCCAAGTCGCCAGGAGAAAACAAGGATTGGTCATCGCGCCGAACAACGCCTTCGATACCAATGGCGGAGTGATGGCTGATGTCGCCGTCGGAAGTAGGTTTGCGATGCTGCAGAAAAATTTGCCCATCCGCAAAAAGGACTAGCAAGAAGCGGAACGGAACATGGCTGCGGCTTTTCCGGAGACTGAAAAGCCGCATTAGACTCCAGGACAGCGGCAGTAGTTCGGTCACCAAGAAGGGTCCGCTGAGCTTAAAGCCTAGTTCGGCGAGTTCGGTACGCGGGAAAGCGACCGCGTCGAACCTACCTAATTGCGCCGCGCGCAAAGGTGCGATGTACTCCCTCCTGTGCCGGTCTGGAATGTTGCGATCGTTCTGAAACATGCGCAAAAAAAAGCGTCCAGGACCAGTTCGATAGAAATCACTTCTGGAACGATGCCTAAGAATATCGGACGCCAAACGTGCTTGCATGGTCTTGTGCTGCGTTCGTCCGAACAAGTCGCGGGGAACCAGTTGGAGCTGGTGAGCAGTCCGCAGGATTTGGCGGGCACTCATCGGCTGGCGCGAACTTTTAAGGACAGCACGAGCAATCTCTAGGTAGCTATCCATCAAGGCACCGACAGAAGCGCATCACGCATGATGTCGTTTACTCCCAAGTGCGTTCACTCGCAAGGCAATCACAAAAAGATCGGTTGATCGCTCGGAAACTGGAAGCGGCTTAGACTAGCTCTAAGCCTCGCCTAATTGGTGGCACTGGCAATCCCATTGATTTTACCAACGGCGGCAGAGCAGGGGCGCTGGAGTCCTGGATGCCTTACCGGCTAAGCATAAAAGACGTCCGGAAGGATCGGCAGCAGGCGCCGCGTGATCTTTGGCTTTTTCCGCGACCCAGCTCGAACCGGACATTCGCCGGTCGCCCCGCCTTTCCGGTTCCCTGCCGCTATTCTCTATCTTTCAGAGCGTCCGGTGTCAGCTATTAGCCGCCCTTTCGACGCTCGCACGGGAATGACGGCAATGTCGAAGGGTTTCGGGCGCCGGCAGGCGTACGAAAGTCTTACAAGTACGACCCGCGGTGGGGCTCGCACAGGTCTATGGGTAAAAGGGCTTTGGTG
>NZ_JABAID010000002.1 GCF_012641335.1 Novosphingobium sp. ERN07 | reverse complement strand
ACGGGATTATCATAGGAGTAGCGCCTCGGCCCAAATCAGGCCCGGCAAGCTCAACGCTGGGCATCACCCGCGCAAGGTGGGGGCCGCACAGCGCTTACCGACAGGCAACTAATGTCCCGTACCAACACCGACCATGAATCGATCGAGCAGCAGAGCCGGCGCATGCGGACTTCACTGAGGGTCTGGCTCGCTTCGCTGACCTTGCTTCAAGAGTGCCAAAATGCGCGGGCGTTACCTCGGCAAGTAGCCTCGGCTCAGCAGAGCGATCATTTGCCGAGCTAAGTCGACAGCACTCTCGTTACCCGCCGGATCGTGCCAGCGCGCTGGCCAGTTCAGCGCACCGGCAATCGTGAAGGCTGCGAGTTTCGGATCGCACGGTGCGAGCGAGCCATCTGCTATCCCTTCTACGATCAGGTTTCGCATGTGACTGTCGATCTGGCGCTTGAGGTCCCGAAACCGCTCGCGGCTTTCCGGCGCGAGCGCTTCGTCACCCGTGCGGATCACACAGCGCCCAAAGTCGTCCATGTTTATCGCGGCGTAGCGTGCGAGAAAGGCGGAGAGGCGGTCCGCGCCTGTGCCGGAATGTGCCCGGGCTTCCTCGGCCGCAGCGATGAGCTGGCCTAGCCCGATCTTCACGCATTCGAGCAGCACCTGATCCTTGTTGCCAAGGTAGTGGTAGATCGTCGGCTTGGAGATGCCAAGGCTTGCGGCAACATCGTCGAGCGAGGTCTGGTGGAAGCCGCGTTCGTTGAACATCTGGACCGCCGCGCGCAGCACGGCATCGCGCTTCGCCGCGCGGGTGGAGCGCTTTTCCTCAGGGCTGGGAAAGGGTGATGCGGTGAGCTTCATAGACTGGCCACACGTTGACATGAAACCACGTCTCATGCAATGTACTCATGAGTATATATTCGACGGATTGGTTTTATGATTCTGACAGAAACGCAGGATGCGGTTCGCGAGATGGTGCGGGATTTTGCGCAGGAGCGGCTTCGTCCCCGGTCGGCTGCATTCGAGGCGGCAGACGGGTATCCCGATGATCTGTGGCGAGAACTGGCCGCCCTTGGCCTGATGGGTATGACTGCGCCCGAAGAGGTGGGCGGATCGGCGCTGGATACCGTTTCCTACTCACTCGCCTTGATCGAGATCGCGGCCGGCGATGGTGCGCTCTCGACGATCCTTTCGATCCACAACAGCCTGATCGTGGGCGGCCTGCTCAAGCTGGGTACGCCCGCGCAGCAGGCGCGCTTCCTGCCGGATCTTATTGGCGGGCGCGGCACCGGTGCCTTTGCGCTGACCGAGGCCGACACGGGCTCCGATGCCTCGGCCATACGCACCCGTGCGGTGAAGGTCGATGGCGGTTGGCGGCTGAACGGCGCCAAGCAGTTCATTTCCAACGGGCGCATTGCCAAGGTGGCGATCGTCTTTGCAATGAGCAATCCCGAAGCTGGCAAGCGCGGCATGACGGCTTTCCTCGTGCTGACGGACAGCCCCGGCTACGTCGTCGAAAAGGTGGAGCACAAGCTGGGCCAGAAGGCCTCCGATACCTGCGCGATCCGCTTTGACGATGTCTTCGTGCCCGATGACATGGTGCTCGGCGCGGAAGGGGAGGGCTACCGCATTGCGCTTTCCAACCTTGAAGCGGGCCGCATCGGCATCGCCGCGCAGTGCATCGGCATGGCGCAGGAGGCGCTGAAGATCGCCATCGGCTATGCCAAGGAACGCAGGAGCTTCGGGCAAGCCATCATCGAGCATCAGGCGGTCGGCCACAGGCTCGCTGGCCTTGCTGCGAAACTCGAGGCTGCGCGCCAGCTCGTACTGCATGCCGCTGCCGTGAAGGACACCGGCGCTTCCTGCCTGACCGAGGCCTCGATGGCCAAGCTGGTCGCGTCCGAGACGGCCGAGGAAGTCGTCTCCGGCGCACTGCAGACCCTCGGCGGCTATGGCTATCTCGAAGAATACGGCGTGGCACGGATCTACCGTGATATGCGCGTCTGCCAGATCTACGAAGGTACTTCGGACATCCAACGTATGGTCATTGCCCGCGCGCTGACGGCCTGACGATCCCCAAAAAATAAGGAGAACACACGATGGATATCAACGGACTGGCGGCGATCGTCACCGGCGGGGCCTCGGGCCTTGGCGCTTCGACGGCCGAACTGCTCGCAGCGCGCGGCGCCAAGGTGACGCTGTTCGATCTCAATGCGAAGCTCGGCACGGCAAAGGCCGCGGAAATCGGTGGCCGCTTCGCACCCGTCAACGTGACGGACGAGGATGCCGTTGCGAACGCGATTGCCGAGGCCGAAGCGGTGAACGGCAAGGCGCGCATCCTGATCAATTGCGCAGGCATCGGCCCACCGGCCAAGGTCATCAATCGCGATGGCAGCCCGCTGCCGCTGGCGGACTTCGCGAAGATCATCAACATCAACCTGATCGGCACGTTCAACGTCCTCTCGAAGTTTGCCGCGCGCATTCACGATGCAGAGCTGCTGAACGAAGACGGCGAGCGCGGGGTGATCGTCAACACCGCCAGCGTCGCGGCGTTTGAAGGCCAGATCGGCCAGCCCGCCTATGCCGCTTCGAAGGGTGGCGTGGTCGGCATGGCGCTCCCCATCGCGCGCGAGTTCGCCCGCTTCGGCATCCGCGTGAACACCATCGCGCCAGGCATCTTCTGGACCCCGCTGCTGGGGTCCCTGCCGCAGGAAGCACAGGATTCACTCGGCCGCCAGGTGCCCTTTCCCAGCCGTTTAGGCCGGCCCGAAGAGTACGCGAAGTTGGTAGAGGCCATAGTGACCAACCCGATGGTCAACGCCGAAGTGATCCGCCTTGACGGCGCGATCCGCATGGCTCCGAAGTAAGCAGGCACAGGTCTCAAGAAGGGTTCGAGGACATGACGATCAGCAGCGAAGCGCTGGAGATGGCGGCGAGGGTCGAGGCATTCGTTCGGGAGAAGATCTTCCCTTACGAGCAGGACCCGCGCCGCGACCATCACGGTGCGCCGACAGATGAGCTGGTCATGGAGATGCGCGAACTGGCGCGTGAGGCCGGGGTGCTCACGCCGCACATCCGGCCCGTTGGCCGCCACTTCAGCCAGCGCGAGACGGCAGTGATCCTGATCAAGTCAGGCCTTACGCCGCTCGGCATGCTCGCCTGCAACACGCAGGCGCCGGACGAGGGCAACATGTACCTCATCGGCCATGTCGGCAGCCCGGATCTGAAGGAACGCTTCCTGAAGCCGCTGATGGAGGGCCGCGCGCGATCGGCCTTCTTCATGACCGAACCGGCAGAACTGAACGGAGCAGGTGCAGACCCTTCGATGATGCTCACCACCTGCCGCAAGGACGGCAACCACTGGGTGGTGAACGGCAAGAAGTGCTTCATCACCGGGGCCGAAGGCGCCAAGGTCGGCATCGTGATGGCCAAGTCCGAGGATCCGGACAGCAAGGGCGGCGTGTGTATGTTCCTCGTCGACCTGCCTGACCCTGCGATCCAGATCACCGGGGTTCCGAACACCATCGACAGCTCGATGCCCGGCAGCCACGCCGAGATCACCATCGACAACTTGCGCGTGCCCGCTGACCAGATGCTGGGCGATGCTGGGGAAGGCTTCAAGTATGCGCAGATCCGCCTCAGCCCAGCGCGGCTCTCGCACTGCATGCGCTGGCTCGGCGGGTGCATCCGCGCGCAGGAAATTGCGACCGACTATGCCAACCGCCGCATGGCCTTTGGCAAGACGCTGATCGACCACGAGGGTGTGGGCTTCATGCTCGCCGAGAACATGATCGACCTGAAGCAGTGCGAACTGATGATCGACTGGTGCGCGGGTGTGCTAGACACCGGCTCGCTCGGCACCGTCGAAAGCTCGATGACCAAGGTGGCGGTCTCCGAAGCCCTGATGCGCATCGCAGACAAGTGCGTGCAGGTGATGGGCGGGATGGGCGTGACCGACAAGACCATCGTCGAGACGATGTTCCGCGAAGTACGCGCCTTCCGCATCTACGACGGCCCGACCGAGGTCCACAAGTGGAGCCTCGCCAAGAAGCTGCGCCGTGATTGGAAGGCCGCGCAGTGATGGCGGACTTGGCCGCGGCTAACAGCGGCGCGGGGAAGGTCCGCGTCGCATTTGACGAGGCGGTGCTTGGAGCGTGGATGGCAGGCCATGTCGAAGGTTTTGCCGGGCCGCTGAAGGTCGAGCAGTTCAACGGTGGCCAGTCCAATCCGACCTACAAGCTGACCACCCCCGGCCAGCGCTATGTGCTGCGACGCAAGCCGCCCGGGCCACTGCTGAAGGGCGCGCACGACGTGCTGCGCGAGGCGCGCGTGCAGCAGGCCCTTGCCGCGACCTATGTGCCGACCGCGCGCATCTATGCCGTCTGCGAGGACGAGAGCGTGATCGGCAGCGCGTTCTACGTGATGGACATGGTCGAGGGGCGGATCTTCTGGGACGCGGCCTTCACCGAGGTGCCCAAGGCCGAACGCGCGGCCTACTTCGATGCAATGAACAAGGTGATTGCAGCGCTCCATTCGGTCGATGTCGAGGCCGTGGGGCTTGGCGACTATGGCCGTCCGGGCAACTACTTCGCGCGCCAGATCGGCCGCTGGAGCAAGCAGTACCTCGAGGACGAACTCGCCGGGCGCCTGCCTGACATGGACGCGCTGGTCGAATGGCTGCCGACCGCGATCCCCGAGAGTGATGAGACCACGGTGGTCCACGGCGACTTCCGCTGCGACAACATGATCTTTCACCCAACCGAGCCGCGCGTGTTGGCGGTGCTGGACTGGGAGCTTTCGACGCTGGGCCATCCGCTGGCCGACTTTTCCTACCACGCGATGATGTACCGCATGCCGGGCGATATTGTGGCGGGGCTCGGCGGGGCGGACCCGGTGCCGCTGGGTCTGCCTACCGAGGCCGAGTACATCGCCGCCTACTGCGTAAGGACGGGGCGGAAAAGCATCGCGAACTGGGACTACTACCTCGCGTTCAACTTCTTCCGTCTCGCAGCCATCATGCACGGCATCAAGGGCCGCGTGCTGCGCGGCACCGCCAGCAACGCGCAGGCGCGTGAGAGGGCGAAGTCCTTGCCAAGGCTGGCCGGGCTGGCGCGCGATGCCATGGAGAAATGCCGATGACCACTGTGCTGACCACGATCGATAACGGCGTCGCCACGCTGACGCTCAACCGCCCCGAACAGGGCAACACCATCGACATGGCGCTCGCCCGTGATCTGCGCGCTGCGGCGCAGGCCGTTGCGGCGGATGCAGCAGTGCGCTGCGTCCTGCTAACCGGCACGGGACGCATGTTCTGCGCGGGCGGTGATATCGGCGCCTTCGGGGGCGCGGGCGATGCGGCAGGCGCGTTTATCCGCAAGCTGGCGGATACGCTTCATGAAGCTGTGCTGATGCTAGCCGGTATGAACAAGCCACTGATCGCTGCCGTCAATGGCCCAGCTGCTGGGGCAGGGCTCAGCCTCGCTGCCGCTGCCGATATCGTGATCGCCAGCGAGGCCGCGCACTTCACCGCGGCCTATACCGCCATAGGCCTTACGCCAGACGGTGGCATGTCATGGCTGTTGCCCAGGCTCGTTGGCCTGCGCACCGCGCAGGAGATGATCCTCACCAACCGCCGAGTCAGTGCGGCCGAGGCCGTATCGCTTGGTCTTGTCACGCGTGTGGTGTTGGCAGATGAACTTGCCGGTGAAGTGCAAAAGCTCGCCATAGGCCTCGCGGGCGGACCCACTGCCGCGTTCGGCGACGTACGCCGTCTGCTCGCCGCTTCATCGACCAGCGCGTTTGCTGACCAATTGGACCGCGAGGCCCGCACTATCGCTGCAGCAGCCGATGGCCCCGAGGGTCGCGAAGGCGTGGCCGCCTTCCTTGCCCGTCGTAGGCCATCATTTCAGCCGGAATGAGATTCTTGAATGCAGGCTTTTGGCAAGACCGGTTCTTCGATCCGTCACCAGAGAGCGCGGGCTTTGTCCAAAAACCAGTCGGGGTTGGATCCTTGCCGCCGAAGGGGAGCAGTGTGCTTCGATCTCTGCTTCTCAGTCGTAGCGCGAGCATCCAGTGTTTCTAGCACTACTTTGGCAGAAGTTTGAAATGCGTGACTGATGGGGTCCCACCGCAATGAGGGCATCGGTCTGGCGGAGGTCGCGATATTTGATCAATGATGGCCTGTCGGATGGCGGGCATCCTGCTATCGCCAATCGGGTCACGGCGGTCCCGCGCAAATCGTGGAACGTCAGGTCAGTGGCGCCAGCCTTCTGACAGCCCTTGCGCCATGACTCTCGAAAGCCGGACTCCGTCCATGACGTGCCACGTTCGGTTGCAAGGATTGATCAGCGCCCACTCGGCATCGCTCAAATCCGTCTGGTAACGCTTCGAAACCCGCGTATGCTGCGCGCCGGTCGCTGGTTCCACATCAAGATTTCCGGGTTGTCTGCATAACCCCCGGAATCACAGCAACCTCAGCCGCTCAACCCCTTTCGAAACGGCCTCTCAGGGGCAATCAGGCGGCGTCGTATGGTGGGGGCAGAAGCCAGCCTATTGCCGCAGCGATCGCCAGCAGCGTCGATGCGAGAACCAGGGACAGTCCATAATCGCCCGAAAGATCATAGAGGAAACCTGAAATATATGGTCCGAGAGCGCCGCCCACGAGGAACACCGCATAGAGGATGCCATTGACCTGGCCGAATGCTGGCTTTGGAAAGTATCGCGACGTAAGGAATGACAGCAGATCCACCTCGGCGCCCACGGCAACGCCGGTAATCAGGGCCCCAGGCACAGCCATCGCCATTCCACCTTGGGACATCAAAAAAAGGCCGGTCGACGCGACGGCGAATAGCCCTGCCGAAACCCTGTTGGCTGGCAGGCGATCGAGAAGAACTCCGATGGCGAGACGCCCTACAATTGCAGAGGCCCCTATCAATGCGGCAATTCCGCCTGCCTCTTCAGGCCCCAGTCCGGCGTCGGTCAACATGGGCACGAATTGCACGACGGTTCCCAGGATTGCCACGGCAGCGAGTAGAAACATCGATGCAAGCGACAGAAAACCGCGCGTTTGCCTGATCATGGCAAAAGAGAGTGGGGCGGGCTTGCATATCGCCAGATCTGGCACGCTACGAAGCAGCAGTGCTACGAACGGTGTGCCAGCTAGAGCAGCCAGCCCCAGCGCAAGATATCCCGCCCTCCATCCCTCTGCGCCCACATAAGGCACGAGGAAACGTGGAATAAGAATGGCTCCGAGGCCAGTGCCACCCAGAACAAGGCCAAGTGCCAGCCCTCGGTGTCGGTCGAAGCTGGCAACGGTAAGTCTTGTATATGGAAGAGGGCTCGAGCCAGCTGTGGCCAAGGATAACAGGGCGGTTACCGCCAGAAAGCTGGTGAGCCCGGTGACCAGAACAGCATGGGCTGCAAAACCGCCTGCAAGCAGAAGCAGCGACATGATCGCGACCTTTAAGGACCCTGCTCGGTCGGCGATACGCCCTATGACAGGAGACATCAATGCGGCACAGGCGGTTCCGACCAGTGCTCCGAGAGATGCCTGTCCGCGTGACCATCCGAATTCTGCTGCCAAGGGCTTTATGAAAACGCCGAGCGAATAGAAGTAGAGCGAGCTGACTCCGATGCCGACGCCGATGAAAGATCCGGCAAGGACACGCCATCCCTTGGCCAATTCGTTGTCCGTGAGAGAGCTCATTCAGGATTTACCCACGCCACTGCCCGGACCCATCCGGCCGATGCCCGTTCAATTTTCACTGGAAAGCAGGCGACGGTAAAGCCATGCGGTGGCAAAGCTTCGAGGTTATGCAGCTTTTCCATCTGGTAATAGGGACGCTCGCGGCCTGCCTTGTGGCCTTCCCAAATTATGGCGGGATCCCCTGACTGGGCAAATCGTTTGGCCGTGTGAACAAATGGCGCGTCCCAGCTCCACGCGTCGGTGCCAACAACCTGCACACCAGCATCTGTCAGAAAATTGGTGGCATCTCGTCCCATGCCGCATCCTGAGTTGTGATAATCCTCCCGACCGTAGGCAGCAGCGGCACTTGTGTTGACCAGCACGATATCGAACGGTTTCAGCTCATGGCCAATGCGACCCAGTTCGGCCTTTACGTCTCGCGCGGTGGCTACGTAACCATCCGGGAAAGAGCGAAAATCGAGCTTTACCCCTGGTCGCAAGAACAGGTCCAGGGGCGCCTCATCGATCGTCGGACTGCGCAGCTCGCCATTAAGGGTGGTCGAATGATAATGCCACGGCGCGTCCATATGGCTGCCACTGTGAGTTGACAGCTCCAGTTCCTCAACTGCCCATGCCTCGCCGTCAGGCAACTGGTCCTCGCGCAAGCCCGGGAAGAACGGGAGCATCTGCGCGACACCGTCCTTGTGACCTGAATAGTGGATTTTGGGACGCAGCGGTGGAGGATCGGTGACGATCGATGCGCTGATGGGCATGGACAGATCGAAGAAATGGGGGCACATCAGAGCACCATGCCTTCGAGCACATGCGGAGCATTGATGCGTGTGATCAGGGTGCCTATCATCTCGATCTCGAGGCGGATTTCGTCGTTGTGCTTGAGCAACCTGCCAAGCTCGAGGCCGCATCCCGAACCCACGGTGCCTGACCCGAGCACCTCTCCTGGATGAAGGGTTTCTCCTCTGCTGACATGCTCGATGATTTGTTCCCAGCCCCAATGCATGGTGCCTGAGCGTCCCTCGCTCCATAGCTCCCCATTGACGAACGCCTTCATGGCAAGGTCTGGATTGAGGCCAAGCTCATCTGCGGTGACCACCACTGGTCCAAGGATGTTTGCGTTGTCGAAGTCCTTGCCCTTGGCCGGACCGAGGGGGCCTTGCATCTCCTTGAACTGGAGGTCGCGCGCAGTCAGATCGTTGAAAATCGTGTAGCCAAAGATGTGATCTGCTGCATCGTTCGCAGAGATGTTGGCACCGCCCTTCCCGATAATGCAAGCCAGTTCCAGCTCGTAATCGATGACATGGCTTGCTGCAGGCCAGTCGACAGTCGAGTCAGGTCCGGCGACGGCGAAGCGATTGCACTTGTAGTAGATGGGTTGTTCATACCAGATCTGTGGTATTGGCATGGGCTCAGCAGGGGCAGGTGGTGCTCCCCACTTTGCACGCAATTGTGCACCCCGCCATCCGGCCATGGACATGTGTTCTTCAAAGACCAGAAAATCACGCATCTGGACAGGGCAGGGCAGTGGTGCCAACCATTGCACGGATCCGGGATCCAGTGTGGCCCCAGTCTTCTGCAGCATTTCATAGCCCAGGGCGAGACCGTCCGGGCCAGACTCGATGAAGGCCTGCAGCGATTGAAAAGCGGGCACATCGTGTCGCCCAGCCAGATCGACAATCAGGCCATCGCTGGAAAGAGCCCCCAGGCGAGGGCCCTTTCCGTGGTCAAAGGTCATCAGTTTCATCGTCAATACTTCATGCTTGCTTGAATGCCGAACCGACGTGGGTCGTTCAGTGCCGCGTTCGGCAAGCCGAAGAATGCGGTCACTTGGCTGAAGTGGCGGTTATTGAACATGTTCTTGGCAAAGAGGGAGAGTTCCCACTTATCGTCCGTGTCTCCGATTGCGACGCGTGCATCCACTTCTTCCCATGCCTGTCCGACATAGGTCTGCGCCTGCTGCTGCGTTTCGAGGAAGTAGACCTTGCTTTGGTGACGAACTGAACCCTGTATCGTCGCCTTGGTTTTTGAACCGAGCTCCCAGGTATAGCGACCGCTGAACCCCATCTGCCACTTGGGGGCTCGGGTAAGTGCATTGCCTGCGACGTTTTCGGCCACGACCGGTGGATTGGTGCCAAAGACATAGCTTTGGGCCTGCACCGCTGAGAGGCTTCCGGAGAGAAACTTGGCGTCGAGATAAGCAGCGTTGATGTCGAACCTCAGGCCATTTGTCGGAAACAGGCTGGCTTCCACTTCCACGCCTTGGCTGCGTGCCTTCGCGGCGCTTTCGATGCCAACGCCACCGGTTGGCACAGGGGTGCGGACTTGCAGGTTGGAATAGTCATACCGGAATGCCGACAGATTGAGGCGTAGTTGACGGGCGATGTCGGTCTTCAGGCCGATTTCATACGCGTCGGTTCCCTCGGGCGCGAAGGTGACAGTCGAGCCACGAAACGCGTTGAAGCCACCTGACTTGAAGCCCTGGCTGAAGCTTGCGTAGAGCAGGGTGCTTTCGGTTGGCTTGTAGTCGAGCACAACCCGAGGAGAAAAGTCCGTGTCCTTGCGGTTGAGGTTCAGGTTCGGAGGGGCGGCGAGCACCTGGCCGGCATTGAATACCACTGGGCCCGGAGGATCGAACGTGTTGATGGTCTGGACCAACTGGCTGTTGAAGAAGTCCTTAGTCTCTTCTGAATAGCGGCCACCGACCGACAGCTTCAGCCCATCGGTGAGTTCGTAGCTCGCATTTGCGAAAACCGCCCAGCTTTCGGTATCTTGGTTAGACACGAAGGTTACCAATGTGCCGGCACCGCCTGGTCCTGCCAGAAAATTGGAAATTGTAACCGGGTCGACCGAGTTGCGTTCGTTGAAATAGTAGCCGCCCAACAGCCAGCTGATCCTGCCGTCTCCGTTTGAAGCCAGCCGCAGTTCCTGCGTAATCTGCCGGTCGCGAGAATTCCCGTTTGCGTTGTTGCCGATGTTTGCAACAGTTCCGGTTACGAAGTTGGGCGTCGGCGGATCGAACGCCGTTCCATCGGAATCCTGAGTGCCGACCAAGTGCCATCTGCGGAAGTTTGTAACCGACGTCAGCGTGACAGGCCCAAGGTCCCAGTTGATGCGTCCCGTAAGATTGGTTCCATTGATTGTTGTGAACGTCGGAAAATTCAAAGCAAAGCGATCATTGTCGAGAATCTGCTGAAGATCCGGTCGGAGCTTGTAGGGGAACACCACGTTACTGCCGGCCGGGTTCGTGGTCTGGTCGCGCAGGTTCGAGACATCCGAGATGTTGATGGTTCCAGGAAAGCTTTTCGAATAGCTCTTGTCGCCGATCAGATCTATGATGAGCCCATCGACGGGTTCAAGCTGCAGGAAAGCACGAACCTGCCAGTCTTCTCCACGATTCAGCTTGGGACCCGGCACGCTGTTTGTTCCCCAGCCACCTCGGTTGGAGTATCCACCAGCCAGACGCGCCTTGACGCGGCCTTCCTTGTCCAGGGAGCCAGACACTGCTGCTTGAGCCCGGTATTCGTTTATCGTGCTGGCTGACGCCTGGACCTTTGCAGTCAAGTTTTTCGTCGGTGTGGCCGAGCGGACCAAAATTGCACCCGCCGTTGAGTTCCGGCCGAAGAGGACTCCCTGAGGTCCTCGCAAAACTTCGATACCACCAATATCAATCAGGTCTGCCGTAGAAAGCCGGAGGCGTGCAACGTAGGCATCGTCAACGTAGACCGCCACCGGTTCATCGGCAAACACGTTGCCACCGCCGTTTGCACCTCCGATGCCGCGGATCGAGAGTGGGGCAGAGCCATAATTGACCGAATTGGTAACGACGAGGCCTGGTACAGTGGCGCCCAGGTCCTGAAGCGTTCGCACTTGGTTTTCAGCGATGTAGTTGCCTGACAGCGCACTGACTGCCACTGGAACATCCTGAAGCCTTTCGTCACGGCGCTGTGCCGTTACGATGATTTCTTCAGGGCCAGCGATTGTATTCTCAGCTGAGCTTGACGTGGCATCTTGCGCGAAGACAGTCCCGGAAAACAGGCACAGGGCTACCGTTGCGGCCGAAGCCGCATTTTTTCTTACCTTCATTGACATAACCTCCCTCAGGGCCGCCCTTAACTGAGCTGGCCCATTTCGCGATCCAAAGGGTCAGGCTTCGGAGCCCGGCTGCTTATCCCAGAACCCGGCTTCCTCGAGTGCATCGACAGTGATCATCAAATGGCGCTCCATCATCGCCACGGCTTCATCGACATTACGGTCAAGTACTGTCGAGACGAGACGCTCGTGTTCGTCTCCATGCGCATCGGCCTGGACATTGGGGATCACGATCAGCCGTCGATACCGCGTGTGTTGTTCCTGCAAACGCTGTTGCAGGTCGAGCAGGCGCGGCGATCCGCACGCCGATATAAGTGCGGAATGCAGGCGATCGTGGGCATTTTCCCAGGCGGCCAGAGTGTCTGCACTCTCAAAGGCATTGGCAGCCTTCTTGCGATAGTTATGCATCGCGGCAACAACCTCGGATTCCCAATCGTCCCCGCCATTGATGATGGATCGACGCAGAGCTTCCTTCTCGATCGCGCATCGTGCAATGGCTATATCGCGCAAGTCGGCACGGCTAAGTGGCCGAACACGAAACCCCTTGTTTGTTTCCGCCAGAACGAGGCCTTCACCTGCCAGCCGAGACAAAGCCTCGCGGATCGGCGAATGACCGACATCGAATCTTTCCTTCAGATCCTCCATGCGCAGCTGCGCACTTGGCTTGAATACACCACGCAGGATGTGATCGCGCACGAGATCTTCGACGTTGACCTTTGCCATTCAGCTTTCCTCCGATTCTTGGATAGCAACACATAGGCGACGATGCAAGACATTATCGATAATAATGCAAACTTCCGGCAATCCTGACTGTAGTCGTTTTGCTTGGGAGTGGCACGGGCCCCATGACCCTGTGCAAATGGATGGAGCAGACAAGTGCAAACCTTCAACGACATCGGCCATTCGATTCAGACTGTTGGAAACAGCTTCGGCTGCTCGGTTGTAAGCATGGCGCAAGGGCTCGTAATCGACACGGAATGGCTCGCTGATGCGGCTGGTGAAGTTACGGGCAGCGATGGCGTCAAGGCCCTTGGACGCAGCAGACGGCTTGCCGAAGCGCAGTCCCTATTTCTTTTCGGGCTGCCCACACAACCGCTCGACGCGTGTTCCAGACGGTAGCCTGTCAATGACCGGCATCGGCTGCCACACCATGGTCAACTTCGTGCGACCTGAGATCGCGCTGCCACCGACCCATATGGGAGGCGAGGGGACAAACTGGGTCGGTCTCGCACCTTATGTCGGCACAGATCATGTTTTCCAGAATATGGGGGATGGCACCTACTTCCACTCAGGACTGATGGCCATTCGCGCATCCGTCGCGAGTGGGGTGAACATCACTTTGAATAGCCCCTAGATTTCTGGACGCCTTCGATCCCAATTTTGAGGACAGGAGGCGACGATGGGGAAGGCTTATTTCAGCGATGAGTTCAAGCGTGATGCGGTGGCCCAGATCACCGAACGGGGTTATCCGTTAGCTGAGGTTTCGCAGCGGATCAGGGCTCGCAGTTCACCAGCATCGACTGGGCTGCGTTCATCCGGGCTCACAATCTTGAGCACTCGATGAGCCGACGCGGCAACTGCCATGACAACGCCGTCGCGGAGAGCTTCATCTCGTCACTCAAGCGCGAGCGCATCCGGCGCCGCACCTACAAAACCCGCGAGGAAGCCCGGCACGACGTGTTCGATTACGTCGAGATGTTCTACAACCCGATCCGCAAGCAGGTCAGGAACGGGATGCTGTCGCGCGTCGAGTTCGAACGGCAGCAAATTTTGAAAGCGGAAGGCATCTAGAAAACTAGGGGCTATTCAGTACAGGTCCAAGCTCGCCGATAACCTGAATTTGACCTCGTGCCGAATTTGACCTCGAACAGAACAATAGGTCTGGATTATTGAAGAGCACGAAACGTCACTATTTTTGCGGCGCGGCTGGGAAGACAAGTGCCTGAATATTCGGATAGAAGGCATGCAGGAGTTCGCTGTCGCCCTCTATGCGCTGCGCGACGAGTGAAATCTCGTGATGACCAGCGGGCAGTGGAAGAACGAAGGAACCATCTGCAGACTGGCGATCGACCTGATACTTGTCGCCGATCATCGTCTTGGCAACGCCAAGGTTCACGCGCTTGATGACTATCGGATCGCGTCCGTCGAACTGGATCGACACCCGGACCGAGCATGGGCATCCCTCGGGTGCCACGGATGCAAGGCCGCTGGTGAACTGCACCAGCACGTTGGAAGCCGACTTCAGATCGACCATGACCGTGCCCAGGGTCTTGGCCTCGCCCTTCGTGATCAACACGTGTTTTCGGTTGGGCGTGTTGTAGAACGCGATCTGCGGGGTCGAGATCGCATAGGAATCTGGAAGTTCGGCATCTGCGTGGCCGGGATGCGCCATCGCCGGAGCTGCGGCGGTTATAGAGGCGAGAGTAAGGGCGATTAGATTAGGTTTTAACGCGGTCATTCTTGTGGCTCCGATGCTTTGGTCAAAAAGGATGTTACGACCGGCTGCGTACCGAACAATTCACCAGCGCTTTTCAGTCCATGCACTTCTGTTATGCCTGTGCGGACCGCCCGCCTTCGCGTAAGTCTCGTCGGGTTTCCCAGTGCGAGACTACACAGGTAGCGATGGCATTGCCCAGCACGTTGGTGGCGGTGCGCCCCATGTCCATGAAATGGTCGATCGCGAGAATGAAAGCCACGCCTTCGACCGGCAGGTCGAACTGCCCCAGAGTTGCCGCGACGACCACAAGACTGGCGCGCGGGACAGCGGCAATGCCTTTGCTCGTCACCATCAGCACAAGCAGGATGGTGATCTGACTGGTGAGGGGCAGATCGATGCCATACGCCTGCGCGATGAAGATCGTCGCAAAGGTTGCGTACATCATCGATCCGTCAAGGTTGAAGCTGTAGCCCAGCGGCAGGACAAAGCTATAGATGCGTCGAGGCACGCCAATGCGATCAAGCTGAGTAAGCATCCTGGGATAGGCAGCTTCTGACGAAGCGGTTGAAAATGCGATCATCAGCGGCTCGCGTAGGTGCCGGGCAAGCGTGAAAATCCGCCGTCCAAGAAATATCCCGCCTGCCGCAAACAGCAACGCCCACAGCACCACCAGCGTTAGGTAGAACTCACCGACAAGCATTCCGAAAGTTGTCAGCACGCCAAGGCCCTGCCGTGTCACTACACCTGCAAGCGCGCCGAACACAGCCAGCGGGGCAATGCGCATGACATAGCCGGTTATCCGCAGCATCAGGCCGGTCAGGGTTTCCGCCAGGACCAGAATCGGGCGGCCTTCTTCACCCATCGCGAGCAGGGCCACGCCCACGAACAGCGAGAACACGACAATCTGCAAGATCGCGTTCTGAGCCATGGAACCTACCATTGATGTCGGGAACACGTGCAGCACGAATTCGCGGAGATTGAGCGTCTGTCCATTCACGCCAGGATCTGTGGCGGAGCGCACCAGGCCAAGGCCCTCGCCGGGCGCGAAGAAATTGACGGACACAAGCCCGATCGTCAGCGAGATCAGGCTGGCGGTAATGAACCATGCCAGCGCCCGCCCGCCGATCCGTCCCAGCGCTGCGCCATCGCCCATATGTGCGATGCCCGTGACAAGCGTCGAGAAGACCAGCGGTGCGATGATCATCTTGATCAGGTGGAGGAATATGTCGGCTAGTAGACTGAAGTAACCTGCCACCTCATCGGCGCGCGCAGCATTGTCACCTGCCCACCAATGGGCAACAGTGCCTGCAGCCAAGCCAAGGACCATTGCGGCAAGAATGGAAGCGGTCGCGTTCAGGCGCATGGATCAGATCTTTGGGAAAAGGCGGAACCGGGCGGGGCGACGGCTGCGGTGTCAGAGACCTTCAACAGCACTTTCCAGCGCCTGAGCCGTACCTAGCCTCTTCTCGGTTGCGGAAGAAGTCGGTGCGGCTCATCGGTTGGGTGCTGGGATGGCGTTGCGCCATGTGGGCGAGATAAGCCTCGTAAGGCGGCTGTCCAACCATCAGGCGCAGCATGGTGTGCAGCATTCTCATTCGGTCGGAACCATCTGCTTGGGGCTCTCATTCACGCTGGGCGCCGGGTCGTGCAAAGCGGCAAGGCAGGTGCGTATGGTGAAGAATAGCAGTGACAGGACCACCGCCAAGAAAACTGCGCACAGCCCCGCATCGATGCGGTCGTTGAAAACGATGGCTTGCATGTCGGCCACCGATTTGGCGGGTGCCACCACCTCGCCGCGATCGAGGGCGGAGGCGAATTTTGCTGCATGGGTCAGGAAGCCGACTGAGGGATCGCTCGATAGCAACTTCAATGATCCGGCGGTGAGGGTGCAGATGAGTAGCCACACGGTGGGGATTACCGTCACCCAGGCGGAGCGTTGCCGCTTCATGCGGAAGAGCACTGCGGTGGCAAGCATCAGTGCGATTGCTGCCAGCATCTGGTTGGAGATGCCGAACACCGGCCACAGCGTGTTTACCCCGCCCAGCGGATCGGTTACGCCCTGATAGAGGAAGAACCCCCAGCTGGCGACACAAATACCCGTTGCCACGATGCCCGGAACCCAAGAGGTCCCGGCACGGAACGAAGGCACCGCAAGGCCGATCAGGTCTTGCAGCATAAAGCGTCCGGCGCGTGTGCCCGCATCGACGGCAGTGAGGATGAACAGTGCCTCAAACAAAATCGCAAAGTGATACCAGAACGCCTTCATCGCCGTTCCGCCAGCGACGTGGCTGAAAATCTCAGCCATAGCCACCGCCAGCGTCGGTGCGCCGCCTGTGCGTGAGATGATCGTGTGCTCCCCAACATCGCGCGCCGTCTGGACCAGCGTATCGGCGCTGATCGGGAAGCCCATCGCTGTCACGGCATGGGCCGCGCTGACAGGGTCATTACCGAGCACGGCAGCGGGGCTGTTCATTGCGAAGTAGATGCCCGGATCGAGGATCGAGGCGCCTACCAGCGCCATGATCGCCACGAAGGCCTCCATCAGCATTGCCCCGTAGCCAATGAAGGGCGCATCGGTCTCCGCCGCGATCAGCTTGGGCGTGGTGCCGCTGGCGATCAGCGCGTGGAAACCGGAGACGGCGCCGCAGGCTATGGTGATGAACAGAAACGGGAACAACGCGCCCGACCATGCCGGGCCGCCGCCGCCGACGAACTGGGTCAGTGCTGGCATGCGCAGCGGCGGTGCCATGACGACGATGCCAATAGCGAGCGCGGTGATCGCACCAATCTTGAGGAAAGTGGAGAGGTAATCGCGCGGCGCCAGCAACAGCCAGACCGGTAGCACCGAAGCCAGCGCGCCGTAGCCGATCAGGATCCAGCACAGCGTCTGCGGGGTGAAGATGAAAATTGGACCCCATACCTCGGAAGCGGCCACGTTCTGCCCGAAGAAGATGGCTGCGATTAGGCCGATCAAGCCCAGAACCGAGACTTCCCCGATCCGGCCCGGCCTGATCCAACGGGTATAGACCCCCATCGCCAGCGCCAGCGGGATTGTGGCAGTGACGGTGAACATGCCCCAAGGGCTTTCGGCCAACGCGCGCACGACGATCAGGGCCAACACCGCCAGGATGATCACCATGATCAGGAAGGCACCTGCCAGCGCAATTGTGCCGGCCAAAGCGCCCATCTCCAGACGGACTAGTTCGCCCAGCGACTTGCCATCGCGGCGCATCGAAATGAACAGCACCATGAAATCCTGCACCGCTCCCGCCAGCACGACGCCGCAGAGGATCCACAAGGTTCCTGGCAAATAGCCCATCTGCGCTGCCAGTACCGGCCCCACCAGCGGGCCTGCGCCTGCAATTGCGGCGAAGTGGTGGCCAAAGAGGACACGCCGGTCGGTTGGGACATAGTCCAAGCCGTCGCTGCGGTAGATGGCAGGCGTCGCGCGGTTCGGATCGAGCTGTATGACATGGCACGCGATGTAGAGTGCATAATAGCGGTATGCGACCAGGAAGCAGCTGACGCTCGCGCACACAATCCAAAGCGCGTTCACGGCTTCTCCGCGCGAAGTTGCCAGCACTGCAAGACACGATGCTCCGACGATCGCCAGAAAAATCCAGGGGATGTGACGATTCATATTGGCTCCCCGACAGCAGCCTAACTGGGCCACCCGCATTGATGGCGAAACCACTCCAACGCGCGCTGCATTACAAGTGATCGCCGCGCACGACTCCATGTCCTGATGTTATAGGGCGCTGCTTGGCAGGGGCGGCGTGTCAAGGCTCGGCATTCAGGCGTGCGTTTATGGAAGTATGCGGTCCTATAACAAAGGTGCATGGACCGCGAACAAGACGCCAATTGAGGTCTCAGTCTGGACCCGGCATTGTGCTTGCCACGCAAGAGGACATTGATGAAGGATCTGACGCAACTCGTTCATCGCCCGCAGGTGGACCAGACAGGCTTTTCCAGCCTTTCGGTGCCGACGCATCGGGCCTCGACAATCGTGTTTCCAAGCGCCGATGCCTATACCCGACGCCAGGCGCGCGAGCCGGATGGATATGCCTACGGACTTGGAGGTACGCCGACCACGCGGGTGCTGGAAGCGCAGATTGCCGCGCTGGAGCAGGGCGAACGCACGATCCTCCTTCCATCAGGGCAGGCGGCGATCGCCTTGCTTTTCCTGACTGTGCTGAAGCCCGGGGACACCGTGCTGATCCCGGATACCGCCTATCCGCCGGTCCGCGCCCTGTGCGCTGATGTGCTGGCGGCTCAGGGCATCATGCACCGTATCTACCCGCCGCTGACGGGCGCCGGGATAGAGGCTTTCATCGATGATAGCGTCCGCCTGATCTGGACCGAATCCCCCGGGTCGGCAACGATGGAAGTAGAGGATCTTCCGGCCATCGTAACGGTCGCCCGGCGACGGGGCATCTTGACCGGCTGCGACAATACTTGGGCGACCCCGCTCCTGTTCAAGCCGCTTGCAGCTGGCATGGATTTCTCCGTCGAAGCTCTGACCAAGTATGCCGCCGGTCATTCCGACGTGCTGCTTGGCAGTGTGACGTTGTGCGAGCGGACCTGGTATGTACGGCTGCGGGCCATGGCCAAAGTGTTAGGCATCGGCGTCTCGCCTGACGACTGCGCGCTTGTGCTGCGCGGGATCGAGACGCTGGGCGTGCGCATAAACCATATCGGCAAAGTCTCGACCGCGATTGCCGAGGCGCTGCGGACCCACCCTGCCGTAGCGCAGGTGCTGCACCCGGCGCTTCCAGAATGCCCCGGCCATGCATTCTGGAAGCGCGACATGACGGGGGCCAGCGGTGTGTTCAGTGTTGCACTTCGTCCAGAGCTGGACACCCGGCTTGACGACTCTTTGGCAGCCATGCAGGTCTTCGTAATTGGGGCGTCCTGGGGCGGAACGCGCAGCCTTGTTGCGCCGATGACGGTGCGTGGACGACTTGGTGGCTATCCTGCCGGGCGACTGCTGCGCATCAGCATCGGGCTTGAGGATAAGGATGATCTGCTCTGCGATCTGCTCGACCTGCTGGACAGATTGGTCGCTTCATGACGGCTGCTCGCGCCTTGCTAACCCTCGCAGGGCTGGTCGCTTCGCTGTCGGCCTGTTCGGAAAGACCGGCGGTGCCAACTGCAAGCGGCCCAACGCTCGCGGAAGTGCGCGCACGAGGGTTTGTGCGGTGCGGCGCGGGCAAGGATACCACCGGCTTCAGCGCGCCCGACGCGCATGGCCACTGGGGGGGATTGGACGTGGACACCTGCCGGGCGATTGCGGTGGCGGCACTGGGCAGCCGTGACAAGGCGGAATTTGTGCCACTGACCGGCCAGCAACGGATCACCGCGCTGCTGACCGGCGAGATCGACGTGCTACCTCGTACCACAACATGGACACTGCAGCGTGATGCGGGCGGGATCAATTTCACCATTCCCAATTACTACGACTACACTGCGTTCATGATTGGTGCGGAAAGCGGAGCAAAGACGCTGCGCGATCTGGATGGCGCCACGGTCTGCGTGCAGACCGGCTCATTGACCGAGATCGTCTTTGCCGACGTTGCGCGGCGCACACGGATAGTCCTGCACCCGGTGATCTTCGACAATGTGCAGAGCACCCGGCAGGCGTTTCTGGCGGGCCGATGTGATGCTCTGGCGACAGACCAGTCAGCACTCGTCGCGCTACGTGCGATGAAGCCGAGCCACCATTTTACCATCATTCCCGCGAGCGATGATATCGCACCGCTGACACCTGCGGTGCGGCACGGCGACGACCAGTGGTTCGATATCGTAAAGTTTTCGATTGAGGCGATGCTCGTAGCTGAGCATCTGGGCATCACTCGGGCCAATGTCGAAGCGAAGCGTCAGTCGCGCGATCCGATTATCAGACGCTTTCTGGGCGTAGAGCCGGGCAACGGCCGCGCGCTGGGTCTGCGGGACGATTTCGCCTACCAGATCGTACGGCAGGTAGGCAATTACGCGGAAGTCTACGATATCAACCTTGGCGCGGCCAGCGGGCTGAACATCCCGCGCGGGCCCAACCGATTGCGGCGGGACGGCGGGCTGATGGTTCCCATTGGATTCTACTGATGCGCAGACAACTCGCTTCACGCGATCTGCTGCGTTGGTGGCTGCCACAGGCACTATTCGCGCTGGCCGTCGCAGTGGTCGGCGCGATCACGATGTTCGTCGCGGCGCAGAACCTTTCCGTTCGTGGCATCGTGCTCGATTTTGATTTTCTGAGCAGCACGGCTCGGTTCCCGCTTTCCGAATCGGTGTTGGCCTATTCGCCCTCTAGCACGTTCGCGCGTGCGCTTGTCGCCGGCTTGGGCAATACTGTGCTGCTTGCGCTAGTCGTGAGTGTGTTTTCCACCTTGCTGGGCATCCCGCTGGCGCTTGCGAGGCGATCCAGCCATCCGTTGGCGATCGGCACCGCAGGGACCTTCATCGACGCGGTGCGCAATACCCCGCTCGTGGTGCAGTTGTTGTTCTGGTACGGCGTGCTGACTGTGACGCTTCCGCCGCCGGGAAATGCGCTACAGCCTATTCCCGGTATCTTCCTCAACGACCGCGGGCTTTACATCACGTCCTTTGGGATTACCGGGACGGCGTTGCCGCTTTTCCTGGTGGCCATGGGCGGGCTGCTGGTGGTGGCGGTGCTAGCATGGCGTGGCCGTCTCCATCAGGCCAGCGTGGTAACGCTTGCAGGCGTGATTGCGGCAAGCGTGCTTTGGCTATCGCTTGGGCTGGGCATCGCGCCGGACGTGCCGCACCTCGATCGATACAATTTCGTCGGCGGGGTCAGCCTGACACCAGAGTTCGCGGCGGTCGCGCTCGGTAGCATTTTGTACGCCAGCGGTTTTGCCGCCGAGATCATCCGCGCCGGCATAGCGGCGGTGCCGGCGGGGCAGTGGGACGCCTGCCGGGCGATGGGGCTCAGCGAGCGCCAGTGCCTGCGCTTGGTCATCGTACCGCAGGCGCTACGGGTGATGGTGCCGCCGATGACCAACCAGTTCGCCGCCATCCTCAAGAACTCGACGCTAGCGCTGGTCGTGGGCTATCCCGACCTGAATTCCATCGCCAATACGACGATGAACCATACCGGCCATGCGCTCGAATGCGTTGCGCTTGTCGCGCTGATCTATTTCACGCTGGCGGCCATGATCTCGCTCGGCATGGCTCTGCTGGAGCGGCGCAGCGGGCGGTGGGCACTATGACGTTCGTCCAGGCAATGACCGAGCCCCGGCTGGCTCCAACGCTGCGCCCAGCCAGTCCAAATGGTCTTGCCTTGCTGTTCAAGGGCGGCGTGAACCTGCTTGCCACGCTGGTCTTCGTGGCTGTGATCGCGCAGGCGCTGCCGCACCTTCTTGCATGGGCCGTCATGCACGGGGTCTGGCAAGGCAATGGCGATGCCTGCCGCGATGCCGGTGCCTGTTGGGTGTTCCTGCGCCAAAAAGGGCCGTTCATTCTTTTCGGGATCTATCCCGAGACGCAGATTTGGCGACCAATCGCCGTCGTGACTGTCCTTGTCGGGCTGGCTTTGTGGACGATGCCTCGTGCGCACTGGACCCGTATTACGGCAGCAGCATGGGCTGGCGGGCTGCTGCTGGTCTTGGCCCTGATGGCTGGCGGGGTCGCGGGGCTGTCGCCGGTGCCGGTGTCATCTTGGGGCGGACTGCCGGTGACGCTGCTGCTGACGGTGCTATCGCTCGCATTCGGCTTTCCGCTTGGTTTGGCGCTGGCATTGGCCCGGCGCAGTTCGCTTCCCCTCATTCGTTGCTGCGCCACTGGTTTCGTCGAATTGCTGCGCGGGATACCGGTGGTGACACTGCTATTCGCAGCTTCGTTCCTGGCCCCGCTTCTGCTACCCGATTGGATCCGGTTGGAGAACCTCGCGCGGGCTCTGGGCGTGTTCACCCTCGTCAGCGCGGCCTACTTGTGCGAGGTCTTGCGCGGCGGCTTGCAAGGCGTACCGCGCAGCCAGTGGGAATCGGCGCAGGCATTGGGCCTTGGCAAGCGCGATGTGTTGTTCACCGTGATACTTCCGCAGGCGATCCGTAAAGTGCTGCCGCCGCTGACCAGCACGATCATCGTGGTGATCAAGAATACCAGCCTTGTCATGGTGGTGGGCCTGTTTGACCTCGTGAGCGCGGGGCGCGTGGCACTCAACGATCCTGCTTGGCCTATGCCTTATGCCGAGACGTATCTCATGGTCGGGCTGATCTATTTCGCGATCTGTTACGGGGTTACGCGCTATTCGTTGCACCTTGAAAGGACACTGGCGGAGGACTGGCAATGAACGCGTTGTCCTTCGTCGGCGTGCACAAGTGGTACGGCGATTTTCATGCGCTGCGCAACGTGACTTTGCATGTCGAGGAGGGGCAGCGGGTTGTCATCTGCGGTCCGTCAGGATCAGGCAAGTCCACGCTGATCCGCTGCGTCAACGGTCTGGAACAGCATCACGCAGGCGACATCCTGGTCACCGGACTAAGCGTATCGGACGATCCGCTGGTCTTGCGTGAGATCCGGTCGCGAGTGGGCATGGTGTTTCAGGACTTCAACTTGTTTCCGCATCTGACCGTGCTGCAGAATTGCATACTTGCGCCGATGCGCGTCCGCGGCCTGTCAGAGCACAAAGCGCGCGAAGTCGCCCATGCCATGCTAGAGCGCGTGCGCATCGCCGATCAGGCAGACAAGTTCCCAACTCGGCTTTCCGGCGGTCAGCAGCAGCGCGCGGCGATCGCGCGGGCGCTGTGCATGGATCCGGCGCTGATGCTGTTTGACGAGCCGACATCCGCGCTTGATGCGGAAATGGTCAAAGAAGTGCTCGACATCATAAAAGCGCTCGCAACCGGGGGCATGACGATGGTCTGCGTCACGCACGAGATGGCCTTCGCCCGCGAAGTGGCCGACCGCGTGGTTTTTATGGACGAAGGCCAGATCATCGAGATCGCCGACGCGCAGACCTTCTTCACCAATCCAGGGCACCCACGCACGCGGGCGTTCCTTGAAAAGATACTCTTCTAAGGAGACCTTATGCTTCGCATCGCCAACAAGCTTGCCCAGCTCGGCATCATCTTGCCCGAGCCGTCCGCGCCAGTAGCCAATTATGTACCCTACACGCGCTCCGGTCGGATCGTCCATGTTTCCGGTCAGCTGTCGAAAGGCGCTGCGCAGGAGATCAAGGGCGTGGTTGGCGAAGATGTGACGCCCGAACAGGCTGCGCTCGGCGCAAGGCTGTGCGCGATCAACCTGATTGCGCAATTTCGTGCGGCCTGCGGCGGCGATCTTGACCGAGTAACGCAGGTCCTGCGGCTTGGCGGGTACGTGCAGGCTGGGCCTTCCTTTTTCGGTGTTCCCGGTGTGATCAATGGTGCCTCGGATCTCATGGTCGCGGTTTTCGGAGAGGACGGAAAGCATTCGCGCTCGGCAGTAGGTGTCTACCGGCTGCCGCTGAACTACGCCGTCGAAGTGGATGCCGTCATCGAAATTCGCGCTTGAAACGGCGCTTCATTCAAATCCTGTTTCGGAGTGGAAAGACATGACTAACAGACGGCAGTTCCTTGTCGGTGCAGGGGCCGCGTCCATGGGCACGCTGTTGGCCGGGCGTACTTTGGCCGCGCCGGCTCAGGGGGGCTTAGGTGGGCTGTTCGAGGCGGGGCTCTCGTTCGAGCAGACGCAGCAGCGCCTGAGCGCATTCTACGAAATCGACAGGTCGGTCGTGAACTTCGATGCGGCCTATTACGGCGCCATGACCAAGTCGGTGCACGCAGCCTATCTCGACAAGGTCGCGTGGGTGAACCGCTACAACTCCACTTTCCTTCGCAGCGGCGTGCCCGGCATGCCGCGCGATCAGGAACTGGACAAGTCGCGGACAGCCGTGGCCGACCTGATCGGTGCCTCGCTGGACGAGGTGGCGCTGAGCGGCGGCGGCACCGAGGGACTCTATGCGCTGATCACCAATTACGCGCTGCTCAAGGCGGGCGACGCGGTGATCTACTGCGATGTCGACTATGACGAGATGCAGTTTGCGATGGACTATCTGGAGCAGAGCCGGGGTGCTCGGGTCGTGCGCTTTTCCCTGCCTGAACCGCATACTCGCGCGAACATCCTTGCTGCTTACGAAAAGGTTCTGAAGGAGACGCCGCGCGCGAGACTGCTGCTTCTCACCCATGTCTCAAACCGCAACGGGCTGATCCCGCCGGTAAAGGAAATCGTCGCGATGGCCAAGGCGCGGGGCGTCGACGTGATCCTCGACAGTGCGCAGGCGGTCGGTCAAATGCCGTTCAACGTGGCCGATACTGGTGCAGATTTCATCGGCTTCTCGTTGCACAAATGGCTGGCGGCACCACTCGGCACAGGCGGAATCTTTATCCGCAAGTCGCGCCTTGCGGATATCCAGCCCTGGCTGGGTAACCGGATCCATTCGGCAGACGATATCCGTTCGCGCATTCCTACCGGCACCGTCGATTTCGCCGCGCGTCTGACGATCCCTGCTGCGTTGGAAGCCCAGGCGACGATAGGTATTGAACGCAAGTTCGCGCACCTCAAGAGCTTGCGGAACTATTGGATTTCGCGTGTGCGAGACGTGCCTGGTCTGCAGCTAATGCTTCCAGATGAGCCGGGCAATTACGGCGCGATCAGTGCCTTCCGGCTGCCTGGCGTGGACAGCCCCGCCAAGGCCAAGTCGGCACAGGCATTGTTCATGGAGAAGTACAAGCTGCTGGTCGTCGCCAAAGCGGGCCTTGCCTCGGGGATGGTGTTGCGCGTGACACCCGCATTGTTCAACACCAGTGTCGAACTCGACCGTCTGGTGGCCGCGATCCATCAAGAGCGGCGCACATTCGTCTGACTTACTCCGCTTGCGAGGATATGAGCGCGGTAGGTGAGCGAGGCATCTTTGCCTTGCCGCGGCCTCGCTCATTCTTTTGGCAGTGCTGCGGTCGTACTCTGCCAAAACTGCCGGAGGTGCAACGCTGATCAGGGAGCGCTGCGCCCGGAGATCGCAAACCCATTGTCGCTTCACTGATGAACCTGAAGGGCAGGTGGCGAGGGTGATTTGCAGGGAGCTGATGGGGCTGGCCAAGATCTATAAGGTTCATGCATGGACTCGTTCACACCCGTCACTTGTCCCTTGGGAGCAGGCGCGCAAAATGGCATGGACGGAAGGACAAAGGGGTACGGCTCCGGGGCATCGCAACAGAGCCCGCTTTGCGTTCGCAGGGGGCGTGCCATTCTTTACCAGGGGGAAAGCATGCATTCAAAATTGAGCAGCCAGTTCAGATCACTCGGCTAGTGAGTGATTATTGGCTGAGATGAGTTTGCTAGGTCAAACTCTCGACATTGTCGAAACAGCCCGCGTTTTCAGCAACTACCAAGAAAATCTGCGCCGCAAACAGCGGCGAAATGCTGCTGCATTCGCAAGAATCGCGGAAGCTCCACATTTTCTAGGCCAGACAGGGAATAAGAACCATGAGGAAAATCCGCAACATCGCCATGGCAACCACTGGATTAGTGGTTATTGCGATAGCCATGCCGGTCACTGCGTTGCACGCTCAGGAAGTTGAGGGTGACGAAGGGACAGCCATCGTAGTTACAGGCTCCCGCTTCGGCAGTCGCTCGGCCGCAGAATCTGTTGTCCCGATTGATCGGATCAGTGCGGATGAATTGGCACGTGGCGGTCGTACTGAAATACAGGACATGCTCAAGGTCTCTGTGCCGAGTTTCAGCACGCCACGCCCCAGTGCTTCTGGCGTAGGGGATTTCACAACGCCGCCGACATTGCGCGGCCTGTCCACCGGTCAGCTCCTTGTACTCGTAGATGGCAAGCGTCGCCATTCCTCTGGTGATCTAAGCACGAGCAACGGAATTGGACGAGGCGACGTAGCATACGATTTCAACTCCATCCCCAGCATGGCGCTTTCAGGCGTAGAGATACTGCGTGACGGTGCTTCAGCTCAATACGGTTCCGACGCTATTGCCGGCGTCATCAATCTCACCCTGGATAGGACAACTGACATCAAAGCCAGAGTCCTGTCAGGTATCACCAAGGAAGGTGACGGTGAGTTTATCGATGTTGCTGCCGGTTTTGGCTTGCCTCTAGCCCACAGTGGCCTTGTGCGCGCCACTTTGCAGTATCAGAATCGCGGCGGAACTGATCGATCTTCGGAAGACACACGCCAGCAGTATTTTGGTACCAATTCTTCAGGAAGGCCAGTTGCGCCATCAGCGTTTTTCGGTTCTGGCACAGGTCTAACTGCGTCGAATGGTGTCTTGGATGCGCGTGAAGCAACGATCGACCGACGTACATCGCGTCAAGGGAACTCTCAGTTCGAAATGAAGTCGGCGTTTCTCAACGCCGAGTTGCCGACCAACAATGGTAATGCTGCATTCTATGCATTCGGTGGCTACAGTGATCTGGATGGCAAGACCCCGTATTTCTTCCGACGGGCGGGTCAGGACCAGACGGTACGAGCACTGCATCCCGATGGCTTCATTCCATATGGTGATATCCGTTTGCGAAATATTGCAGCGACCGGAGGGGTGCGCGGCGAAGATTTGCTCGGATTTGATTGGGATATCTCAACCGGCTACGGCAAAAGTCTAATCGACAACAATACAAGCAATGCAAACAACGCATCCTATGGGCTGCAGAGCCCAACAAGTGCGTACCTTGGGTCGACTCGTTATGATCAGTGGACTACGAATCTCGATTTTACACGCAAGTTCGATGTAGGTGATGATACACCGTTGAATTTGGCGTTTGGCGCTGAATATCGTGAGGAAACATACCGACTCATAGCGGGTGAACTGGTCAGCTACGCCAATGGTGGAGTGGCGATCATCGACGGTCCGAACGCCGGCAGGCCAGCCCCCGTGGGCTTCCAGCCAAGCCCGGGTATCAGTCCGCTGGATGCGACTTTCGGCAAGCGCAACAGCAAGGCAGTCTACGCAGAATTGGAAAAGGAATTCTTTGGTCGGCTGACGCTCGGTGGCGCAGTGAGGCACGAAGATTTTTCAGACTTTGGCGGTACTACAAACTATAAGGTATCAGGTCGTCTGCAAGTTATGCAGCCGCTGGCACTGCGTGGTTCTTATAGTACCGGTTTCCGTGCTCCACATCTTGCTCAGGTATTTTTCAGCAATTCGACGATTAATTTCATTAATGGCGCTCCTGTACTTGTGCGCAATCTGCCTGTAGACAGCGAAGCGGCAAAATTGCTTGGCGCAACCGATCTTCGTCCTGAAAAATCAAAGAATATCTCGGCAGGTTTTGTTTTTGACTCCAACGGACTGGTGCTGACGGTCGATGCCTATCAAATCAAGCTTCGTGACCGGATTGTCCAGTCAACACAATTCCAGAGTACGGCGCTGACGACCTTTCTTACGGCCAATGGCATCCCAAATATTGGTGCAGCCAGTTATCTTACCAATGCCGTTGATACCACAACGCGGGGCGTCGACGTGACCTTGTCGGACAAGTTTGATCTTGGTTCACTAGGCGAGCTCTCGGTCCTGCTTGCCGCCAACTACAACAAGACTAAGTTCGACAAGATCGCCGGGACGCCTGCTGAAATCGCGGCTCTTGGTATCACTGCGCCGCTGTTCGACCTGACGCAGCAGGTACGTATCTCGGACAGCCAGCCCCGGTCGAAGGTGCTGCTCAACCTTAACTGGAAGTCAGGCGACTTCTCGCTGGGGCTGACCAACACTTATTATGGCAAGGTCTCGGCGGTAGCCTTCACCAGTCTCACCCCCGCGCAGATCGCGGCAGTGACGCCCGGCTACGACGTCACGCTGGTGCCGGTGTCCTCGACCAGCGCCAACTCGCAGGTGATCCAGCACTTCAAGGGCAAGATCGTCACCGACATCCAGGTGAATTACGACTTTACACCTCGCATCACTTTGAGCGCAGGCGTTAACAACCTGTTCGACATCTATCCTACGCAGAACTTGCGCTCCACCGTCGCGAGTGTCGCGGCGGGGACCAACGGTTCGGATAATGGTGGCACACTGCCCTACAACGCAATTTCGCCGTTCGGCTTCAACGGCATGTCGTTCTTCGCCTCGGCCACACTTAAGTTCTGAGCGGCCAAGTAGTGTGATGCGTCGCACCATCGTCTTGAAGGCAATTCTTTTGACGCTGTCGGGCGCTTTTTATCCCGGCAGCAGTGCCGCCGCTCGATCGCCCGCGCCGATCCCTCCCGGCGCGGGCGACAGCCAGATCACGCAGATTTCGGCTCGGCTGTCTTCGGGCAAGACTAGCTGCGTGTCCGTCATTGAGGCGCGGCTCGACCGCATCAGGCGGCTCGACGGATCATTGCATGCCGTGACTGCTATTAGTCCTATTGCGCTTGACGAGGCCCAACGTATCGATGCTCTCCCTCGCAGGGCAAGGCGGGCCTTGCCGCTAGCCTGTGTGCCACTGCTGGTGAAGGACAACATCGATGTGGCGGGGATGGTGACCACCTCCGGTTCGGTGGCTCTGGCAGGTAATGTCGCTTCTGATAACGCATGGGTTGTGGCACGGCTCAAGCGAGCCGGGGCGATCGTGGTCGCCAAGACAAATATGTCCGAGTTCGCCTTTAACTACCGGGGGCGATCGTCCATCCGGGGCCAGACGACTAGTCCTTTTGCTTTTTCAGAGAGCGCTGGCGGATCTTCTTCCGGCAACGCGGCTGCGTTGGCCGCCGGGTTCGGAGCAATTGCTCTTGGCACCGACACGTCAGGTTCCGCGCGGGTGCCCGCCGCCTTGTCCGGTTTAGTCGGTTTGCGGCCGACGTTTGGTGCGTTGCCAATGGGCGGCGTGCTGCCGCTCAGCCCCTCGCAGGACGTGATCGGACCAATGTGCACCCACGTCGCTGATTGTGCGGCGGTTTGGTCTGTGCTGACGAGCACACATGACACGCCTGCGGGTCGGCCGCTCAAAAACCTGCGGGTCGGGGTACTATCCGCATTCATGCGGCCAGATGCGAAGGCTGAGACGCAGGCGCTGGAGCGGCTCCGTGCGGCGGGTGCTACCGTAGCCGATATTCATCTGCGTGACGAAACGGTGTTGGTCGGCAAGAACGCTCCCATCGGAGAGACTGCGACATTTGCCAGCCGTTCGGTCTTCGACTTTCCGGGCGTGATGGACGCATATCTGCCTTGGCGTGCTGGAGTTCCCCACGATGCAGGCGCATTACTAGCCGAACTGCGCCACCAGGCCGCAAACGGAAACACCGATCCCCGCGTTGTCGAGGACGTGGCCAAATTCATCACCAATCGCGCAGGCGCGGCACGCGACCCCCGGTTCCGGGTCAATGGCATGTTTCGCGACCGATATGTTGCGGATCGGTTGGACGAAGCGTTCGACTGCACCTCCGGTCGTGCTTGCGTGGACGTAATCGTATACCCATCCGTGCAGGTCCCTTTTGCGACAGCTGACGCCGGGCCTGAGACAGCCGGAACCCACCGACTTGCCGCCTACTCAGGGCGCCCGGCCATTGCCATTCCGATCGGTGCGGTTCTGACAACGGGTGGCTTGCGCCCGGTGTCGCTCGAACTGCTGGGCAGGCGAGGGGACGATCGTCGGCTTCTGGCCATCGCCGCCGCATGGCAGGCGCGCCTTGCGCTGCCCCGGATCATCCCCTGCGAGAGCGCAAAGGCGCTGGTTTGCCTTACTGACCCGGCCCCGAACGCAAGGCGCCATTGAGCGACGAGACAAAATCGCGCACCAGCCGCGCGCGCTGCGCGTCCGGCCGGAACAGGATATAGGCTCGGAAATAGACTGCCGGCTCGTAGGGCTTGATCACTAGTCCGCGCTGTTCGAACCCGTCTGCCGCGAACGGATTGACGAGGCCGAGGCCCACACCTTCCAGAGCTAGCGCGCAGACCGTTAGCGATGCCGGGGTTTCGACCACGATATGGGGGCGGGCGCCGGCAGCTTCGAACGTTTCGGTCATGCGGGCGCGGGCGCGGTCTTCAGGGGCGAGCGCGATGAAGGCCATGTTATCCAAGTCTTCCGCACGGACCACATCCCGGTTTGCGAAAGGATGATCAGGTGGCATCACGCAAACCGCGCGTACACTCTGGAACACGCTGTGGTCTACGCCTGAAAGGTCCACCTCGTCGGCAGCAAGGCCGATGTCGAAATGCTGGTTGACGACGTGGTCGCGTACTGCTGCGGAAGATAGAATCTGCAAAGTGATCGAGACTTGCGGATTGGTCTCGCGGAATTTGCGCACCGCGCGTGGCACGAGTGTAGAGCCCAGTGCTGCAAGGCTGGCAATACGCAGGCTGCCAGATCCGAAATCGCGGATGCGCGCGGCTGAGGCGCGGAGGGTATCCAGACCGGTGAAGGCTTTGGTGACATCGCGGAAAAACAACTCGCCTTCGGGGGTGGCGATGAGGCGACCCTTCACCCGGTCGAACAGCGCGAAGCCCACTCGGTACTCCAGCTCGGAAATAGCCCGGCTGACGGCGGGCTGGGTAATGTTCAGCAACTCTGCGGCGCGGGACGCGGAGCCACCGATCATCAGCGCCTGATAGATTTCGAGTTGTCGGAAATTCATGGAGGACTGATAGTCCTTGGCCGCAAAGCTGTAAATTCTTTGCCGGGCGCCATTGAACGCCGCCCTTGTAGGATGGGGAAGCTTACTCCCGTTCGGACAACGAAGATCATGCGGAAATGTACCGGGTGGGGCGATAGGGTGTGAGAATCGGCGCGGCCACGCCGGTCATGATCTCCTGCGCGGCATAGCGACCAAGGATCGGTGCGAGCGTAATGCCGCTATGCGTGACGACTACATAGGCACCCTCAATACCAGGCACCGGCCCGGCGATCGGTTTGTTGTCGAGTGGGTAGGGGCGGAAGCCGAGCAGAACTTTGGTGGCCTTTGCCTGCGCAATGGCGGGCATGTATTCGGCGGTGCGAGCAATCAGCATGTCTGCGTGGAACTGTTGCAGCGCCGGGTCCGGATAGGCCATCTGGTGCTGCAGGATCTCTGCGTGCTGGGGCAGGTTCGGTGGTCCGCCAGTGAAGCTGGTGAGATAGCGCCCGTCGGCATACTGCTTGAACTCCAGAATGCTGGACGCTTCATACACAAGTTTCGTGGTGACAGGGCGTGGAGCGGTATGAATCACCAGACCCGGCTTGTGTGCAAGTTCCAGATTGCGGTCCATGAGCGCCATGATACGCGGCGTGTCGGTACCAGCCACGCTAACCAGATGATCTAGCGCGAAATCGCCTCTGGTTGTTCTCACACCCGCAATCGCGGCGCCGACGACCTTGATGGCGGTTACTTCGCACGGATAAAGCACCTTGGCCCCGTAGCGCTTGGCTGCAGCCAGATAGCGCTGGGTGGCGAAGACCGGATCTACATGGCCGTCCTTGGCGGTCTGGAAGGCGAGCTTGACCTCGTCGCCGGGAAACACGCCAGGGCTGGCTTGGGTGATGCCCTCGCTGGTGAGATATACTGGCGGATCGTCGGTTGTTTCGAGCAGACTAGCTTTTGTCTGGAGGGAGTCCTTTTTGTCGGCATAGGCCCAGCTGATTGAACCGCCCCAGATCGCATTCATTCCCAGCGTGCGGTCATCGTCGAGCCAAGCGTCCATGCTTTGGAGGCGCAGCTGCATATAGTGCGCGTCGTTGACCACCGGGTTGATCCATGCGACCGACTTTTCCGTGGCGCCTGCAGCGGGTCGAGTCTTCTCGAAGACGATAACCTCTGCACCGGCCTTGGCCAGCTGCGCGGCAACCGAAGCGCCGATCAGGCCGCCACCTATCACGCCGATGCGCAGCTTGCGGCCAGGCTTTGCAAATGCGCCTGCTGCTTGAACGGCGGCCATGGCCGCGAACCCACCAAGAATTGCCCTGCGCTGGAACGTCATGGCACAGTTACTCCAATTGATCCTGATTGATTGTCGTAGGGCGGTGATGCCCCCTTATGGTTTGAACTGCTTTAGCGCGGCAGCAGCCACTTCGCCGTCCTGCGTCGAAGTGCCGCCGCTGATGCCCAGTGCCCCGACGATATTGCCGGCGACGATGACTGGCACGCCACCTTCCAGCGCCAGCGCGCCATCGGCCCCAACATAGGCGAGCGCGCCTGTCGCCGTGGCGTCCTGCAGCACCTTGGTAGGCTTGCGAAAGCGCGCGGCCGTGCGGGCCTTAGCTGGGGCGATCGCAGTGGAGGCATATTGCGTGCGGTCCATCACTTCAAGCAGGATCGGGTCGCCGGAGGGCCCGGCGACAGCCACGGCCATCGCCAGCCCGCGCGCTTGCGCCTCTTCCCGCGCCAAGCGGGCAAGCTTTTGCGCCGCCTTCAAGGTGAGCGGTTCTCCATAGTACAGGCCCTGCTGGGCTGCGGCTGGGCCTGCGTGCAAGGCCGATAGCACAAACATCACGCCATGCGCTGGGGCTGACCAAGTCAGAGAGATAGACATGGAAGAAGGCAACCTTTTCAGACGGGCGAATTTCCTCTTTCCATGTTCGCCTGCCCGGCGATAAGTAACAATGGTCCTTCGGTTGTAAGTCCATGTTTCACGATTATAGGTTTGAACTGATGGGTGCCCCCTGCGAGGGCAGGGCAGCCTGGTGCTTCAAGTAGTTGGTCGCGCCGAGTAGGAGCATGACCTCGTCGCGGCTGAGGACAACAGGCAAGGAGCGCGGGTTTTTCACCGTATAGAGCTTGCGGGACAGATCCGGGCGTTCAATGGTGTGCGTGAAAAAACGCAGCGCAGAAGCGTTGCCGTTCATGGTCGGGATGCCTATGCCCGCTTCGCGCTGTTCGACCTAGAATTGCCGGAGTTCTTCTGCCGTCGCAGTATCGGGGGGGCGCCCAAGATAAGTGGCGAATCTGGCGACATGTTGCACGTAATCAAACTGGGTCTTCCGCGTGAACCGGCGCATGTTCACGTCTTCGATCATGCGCCTACGCAGGGAAGTGACAGGGGCATCAGATAGAACATTGGTCATGAGACGACTCCTTGGTTGAAAGGAGCCGCAATCGTCTGCCTACCTGAACCAGACCTTAGCTTAGACCCGTACCGCCGATCACTGGCCAAGCCTCAAAACAAGCGCCACTCTCGCAATATCGGGGATCGTGTCCCATGGCATGGTGTAGCTTATTGGGCCACCGCCGATTTCGGCATCAGTTTGAACCTGTCATGCTCCGGGTACAGCCGAGAGCATGACGATGGGATTGTCGCTGACTGGGGCCATGGTTTCAAGTGTCATGTAGCGTGCGCGCTGGACGGTCCCTTCATCGGACTGTTCCATGAGGATGGCGCCGATCAGGCGAGTTATGGCCGCTTCGTTGGGGAAGATACCTACGACCTCGGTCCTGCGTTTGATTTCGCCATTCAGGCGCTCGATGGGGTTGGTGCTGTGCAGCTTGGTGCGGTGCTCCTTGGGGAATGTCATGTAGGCCAGCACGTCGGGTTCAGCCAGCATCGTCCATCAAAGCGGGAGCTTTGGCAGTTTTGGCCGCATCTGGTCAGCGACAGAGCGCCATTGCTGGCTCGCGGCCTCGGGCGTTTCCTGAGCAAAGGCGGTGCCGATGAACGCGGACACCACGCGCCGACCGCTCTTGCCGGCATGGGCTAGTGCATTGCGCATGAAGTGGACACGGCAGCGTTGCCAGGTAGCACACAGCAGCTTGGAGACAGCCGCCTTGATGCCTTCGTGGGCATTGGAGATCACCAGCTTCACCTCGCGCAGCCCTCGGCGCGTCAGCTTGCGCAGAAACGCAGTCCAGAAGGGTTCGGCCTCCGATGGCCCGATATCCCTGCCCAGCAGGGAGAGGACTGTCGCATTATCCAGTCTGTGGGGGTATCAATAGGGGTATCTG
This sequence comes from Novosphingobium sp. ERN07, assembly GCF_012641335.1. Classification (GTDB taxonomy): domain Bacteria; phylum Pseudomonadota; class Alphaproteobacteria; order Sphingomonadales; family Sphingomonadaceae; genus Novosphingobium. The sequence goes on along the minus strand of NZ_JABAID010000002.1, from coordinate 485,134 downwards.
GCGCGATCGCTGTAAAAAATAAAATATATTCAATGGATTAGGCGGAATCGAAAAATCCCTCCTCCGCTACCATAATTCCTAATTATATCTGATAGTTAGAATTGCTGCGCTTCGCTGCGTTGGAGGCGGATTGCACTGATTTTTAAACTGTGCTGCACTTTGTCACGCGGTCTATATGTCGGCCGTCACGAGCAGAAGCGCCCCTATGCACCACAGCATATGGCGGCTCTATGAGCCGCTCAGGGCCTGCGCATCGCATTCAACCCGCCACTGCTGAATGTTTCAGTAGGAACCTTGCTTCCTTATCAGTGCAATGTCATCGACCGACAAATCCCGGATCATAACATTGCGCATGAACACTTCCGCCGCTTCGAATTCGAGCGCGATGCGGCCTTGCTTGAGCGGCTTGCCATCGCGCCCGATCATGCGAAACAGAGTGTTGACGATGCGTGCGTTGACGAGATGCGCGGCCTGATCTTCAAAGACAACCAAGTCTACGGTGTTCCAGCCATCGATCTTTTCATAATTGCCCGCATGACGGTGCCATTGACGCGCGATTCCTCCGGCAGTGAGCGGATCAGTGTAAGTCGTTGGCAACCCGGGGAAGTAAGTTGGCCAAAGCGGGGTTCCGCCCAGTTGTGGTCCTTGCAGCGCCTTGGTGTTTACCATGATTGCATCACCGATATCGCCTTCTTCGAACTGGAATTCGACGCAATCGGGAAACAGGCGATCAAGCTCAGCGCCCATGTGATACAGCAAGCCTGAATTGCGGCGCTGCCATGCACGCGGCGCAAAGCGGCGCTCGCCAAAGCGAAAGTCCATGCGCAGGTGATAATTGGCGTGGATGGTCTTGGTGGCGATGTGACCGAAACTTGCCTTATCCGGGCCGGTAAAGCTGCTGCCCAACATGTGCAGCACGCCTTTTTCTATTCGGATCGCGTTGTGGCGATCAACGTTGCCTTCGCCGTCCTGATAGATCGTCCAGCCATCGAGGTCGCGGCCGTTGAACAGCGGACGCCATTCCGAAGCAGTATGCGCGGCTAGGGCGATACGGGGTAGCGCGGCAGTGGCCGCCGCGGCGGTCAGGCCATGTAGCAAGGTGCGGCGGGCGAGCATCGGACTTCGCTTTTTGAAGAAATCTTGCCGTCGCAGTGCGGCTCACTGATGACTCAGCGATAAATTTGGGCGCGGTTCGATACCGAGGCCCCCGCGTTTTCGCGGGGGCGCTGCGGATCTTATCTTATGCGGCCAGCGCAAGATCCTTGGTGTCCTTCGTCGTGGGGACGAAGGGCAGGTAGGATACGCGATTGCGCACGGCGAACGTGATCGTGTGGCTACCGGCGGAAAGCCCGCCGTTCAGCACGATGATCTGCGCCTTTTCGCCAAAGTTCCAGCGATTGTCGTAGCAGGTTTCCATTTCATCTAGCGTGTAGGTTTTGCCACGAACGGCAAAGCGCACGGATTCACGCGGCTGAACTTCGCCATCCACGGTAACCTGAATGTCTTCGATCATCGAAAGACCCAGGCCACGGTAGTAGGGCAGGCGCCCAAGGAAGGAAAAGCCACCGTCGACAGACTGAAGGCTGCCTTCGACGATCATCTTGTTGTCCATCATCAGCAGGGTTTCCTTATTCTGCAGCCACGGCCATGAGCGGCGTCTTGATTGTCGGCACTTCGGTTTCGCCCAGCAGCTTGGCGAGCATCACCTGCTGGCGACGGACCTGTTCGACCGAATCCGGCTCTTCGGCATCCTCGATCCAGCGGTTGCCTTCGTATTCCGAGCAGATGTAGCCTTCATAGCCACCCTGCTGCAGCACCTTGACGATTTCGTCATAGGGGATCGAAGGTTCCACGCAGTCTTCGTTCATCTGGTAGAACTTGCCGTGGATATTGTGGATGCGCGGCATGTAGTCGAGCATCCGCTTAGGCTCGAACGCGGCGTTGTGGCGCATGGTTTCCGCCATTGCGATGGCCGGGCCGGTGCCGCCCATCTGCTGCACGTTCAGGATCACGTACTCCGACAGGACGCGGTCTTCATAGGCCTTCTCGATGTAGTCGGCGATGTGTTTGGGCACGCCGATGCGCATGAACTTTTCCTTCCACACGGGCGGGAAAGAAAACAGGAACATGCCCATGTCGGGTAGGAAGCCCAGCGCATCAGAGCCGGATTTTTCAAAGGCTTCGGCGTGGCGGACGATCCACGGATGGTCGAAGTGCAACGGCGCGTGCACCTCGATCAGGATCTTGATGCCCTTTTCTTCGGCATAAGGTGCGGCGGCGACCAGCACTTCCGGCGCGATCGAGACGAGCGCGCGGATATACTTCATGCCAAGGCGCGCGCCGAAATCGATATCGTTTCTGACGCTGGCCACCTGCTCTTCGAAGGGCATCTCGCGGCCCTTGTAGCGCTTGTAATCGAGCATGAAATCGTGGCTGACCGGAGTGCAATCGTACTTTGCGATCAGGCGGTGCCAGTTATCGACATCATCCTGCGCAACGCCACATTCTGGCCAGCCCCAAAAGGTCTGCTCACCGATGATCTCGATGCCCTTTGCACCGAGTTCGGAGCTTACGCGGATGCAGTCCTCAAGGGTCATCTTACCCTGAAAGGTCTCGTTCTGGTAGGAATAGAGGCTTACGCCCCGCTTGATTTTACTGGACACAGGTCACCTCTTGGTGGGTTTTGCGATAGCCGGACACGGGCTGATACGGGGTCAGTGCCGAGTTTGCATGTCGGGGATTGCGCAAGGGCGCACAGCGCCCGCCCTCCGCTCTCTCCTAGGGTCTAATGCCCTCTATTGGAATTTACGTTCTACTAAGTCGGGCCCGTCGTCAAGAGCGTTCAAATGGAGCTTGATCTCAATTTAGAATGATCATACTTATTTTGGTAATGGCGATGATCGGCGCGATCGACACGCCTTTGCGAAGCCCGGCAAAAATGCCTGGTATTGGGAGATTGTGGATGACCGTGAGGAACTTGCAGGCGGCCGTGCTGTGCCTTGCTGCTGTAACCGGCCTTGGTGCGCCAGCGCAGGCGAAAGATGATCTCGGCGCGATAAAGGAGCAGGTGGCGGCGCTTAAGGCCGAAGTTCAAGCTACGCGCGACCGGGGCGCGGTGGAAAATCTGTTCTCCAAATACATGTATCTGCACAATGCCTTTCGCGACACGTATATCATCCCGCTCTGGGCGAAGAAGGGGACGCCGGGCGTCCGCGCCCAGTACAGCAATCTTGGCGTCTACACTGATTGGGATAAGATCATGTCCTACCATCAGGGGCGGCCATCGCCGGTCAGCAAGCTGGTGTTCCACTATGTCACCACGCCCGTGATCGAAGTGGCGGGCGACGGGCAGACCGCGAAGGGGCTGTGGATCGTCAACGGCCTTGAATCCGGCCTTGTCGATGTGGAGCAGGCGAAGAACATGCCTGCGTGGATGTTCGAAAAGGATCTGGTGCAGGGCAAGAAGGTGTGGATGCACAACGTCTACATCAAATACGGCGTCGATTTCATCAAACAGGACGGCCAGTGGAAGATCTGGCATTTCCACTGCTTCGAAGTGGCCCGCGCACCTTATGGCATGGGCTGGATTCCTTTCGCAGCAGCGGCGCAGGACGATGCCTTCAATGTCGACCTGATGTATGTGGGTGATGACGGCAAGCCCGTGTTCATGCCAAAGCCCGATGGGCCTGCAACGATCCTGTCCAACACCTATCGGACCGATACGTCGCAGCGGCTGGAGGTGCGTCCGCCGGAGCCGTACCGCACGTTCAGCGAAACATTCGAATATTGAAGATTGATTGGGCGGCACCGCGTGCGTGCCACCCCACGGTACGCACGCGGAGTTTGAAATAAAATTCTGTGGCGAGATAAAAATAGAATTGCTATACCAAAACCACCATTCGGATTCGCGAACCGGCGAATGTCACCAAGAGGGAGGATGACAGGCATGAAATCTCAATCGATCAGGAATCTGCTGCTCGCAGGCGCGGGGGCAGTCGCGCTTTCCACCCCGGTCATGGCGCAGGACCGCGCCCAATCCACTGCGGCGGAAACGATCGACGCCAACACGATCATTGTTACGGCACAGAACCGCGCGCAGAACGTCAACGACGTTCCGATCGCGATCAATGTCGTGAACGCCGAACAGCTGCAGCAGGCCGGCTTCTCGAACATGAACGATATTGGCAAGATCGCGCCCGCCGTTCAGCTCAACCAGGACCAAGGAACCATCAAGGTCACCGTCCGCGGCGTCGGCACGAACTCGAACGACGAATCGCAGGACACCTCGGTCGTCGTCAACATCGACGGCGAATACATGAACCGCCCGCAGGCACTCAGCATCGCGCTGTTCGATCTGGATCGCGTCGAAGTTCTGCGCGGTCCGCAGGGCACGCTCTATGGCCGCAACTCGACCGGCGGTGCCATCAACTTCATCACCCGCAAACCCGGCAAGGAGTTTGCGGCAAACGCCTCGGCCAGCTATGGCAACTACAACGCCGTGCGGCTTGACGGCGGCGTGACCGTTCCGCTCGGAGAAATCGGCGGCGTCCGCGTTGCCGGCTTCTATGACGAGCACGACGGCTATGTGAAGCACCCGGCTCGCCCGTCCTACAATGCAGGCTATACCTACCCGGCGTTCCCGGGCGCCAGCTCGGACGACAACAAGTCATACGGCGTGCGTGGTTCGGTCCAGCTTGAGCCGACCGATGCGCTCACAGTCTACCTCGCTGGTGAATATGCGAAGCGCGAATTCACGCCGCAGGCCTTTGCCGCAGCTGACCTCAACGCAGCAGGTGTTCGTCCGACCAACGCCAGCTGCACCACTGCCAGCGGCTTCACGCCCGTCGCGCCTGTCTATGCATCGGCGCTTGGCCAAGTGCTGTGCATTCCCAACGAGACGAACTTGCTTGCAGGGATCAACCGAGGCGAGTACGCCGCACCTGCTTTCGGTCTCGGCAAGCTGACGCAGGATACTTACGCCATCCGTGGTCGCGTAGCCTATGAGGTCAGCGATGCCCTTACGATCTCGTACATCGGCGGCTACCGCAAGTTTGAAGGTACGCCGGGCCAGTTCCTGACGCTGCCGGTCACCTATCGCTCGTTCAACTGGGATCAGCGCACCAGTACGCAGAGCCACGAACTGCGCCTAAATGGTGAAGTAAACGGCATCACCTATCAGGTCGGCGGCTTCTACTTCAAGGAAACCGTCAACGCCGAAAGCAGCTTCGTCACCACTTTCGGTCCGAATGTCGTGACGCTATCCTACTTCGATCGCGACATCACCAGCGAGAGCAAGTCGGCCTTTGGTCAGGTCGAAGTGCCGCTCGGCGAAACGCTGACTGCCGTTGGTGGCCTGCGCTATACAGAGAACTCGCGCGATGCGCTCTATCGCAATGCGACGCCGTTCGGTGCTGGCCCGCCCGATCCGCTCTTGTTCAATGGTGCAATCACCCCCAAGAGCTTCACTGATCTTCGTTTCAAGACGATCTTCCCGCTTTCCAGCAAGGAAGACAAGATCACATGGCTTGCTGGCCTGAACTACAAGCCGAATGCCGATACGCTGGTGTTCGCCAAGGTTTCGACCGGCTTCAAGGGCGGCGGTTTTGACTCGATCGGTGATTACAAGCCCGAAACGAATACTGCCTACGAAATGGGCTGGAAGCAGACCTTTGGGGACCGCAGCCAGCACCAGTTCAATCTCGGTGGATTCTACTACGATTACAAGGATCTGCAGGTTTCGGTCCTGCTCGACACCACCGTTGGCGGCCAGACCTTCAACGCAGGCAAGGCCAAGATCTGGGGCATCGAGGCGTCAGCCGACTTCGCGCTCAGCGACAACGACCGCTTCCACGCCTCGGCCAATTACCTGAACGCCGAGTACAAGGAATTGTTTGCACAGTTCAACGTGTACTGCCTTCCTGCCACAGGACGCCCGCAAAGCGTGTGTGACAGTCGCAACGGCATCGGTGATCTTGATCCGGTCACACCGGGCGCACAGCAGCCGAACTTTGCGGGTAACCGCCCGCCGTTCTCGCCGGAATGGGTGATTACCGCAGGTTACGATCATATCTTCAACTTGGGCAGCGCTGGAACCGTGCGGGCCAGTGCAAATACCACGTTCAAGAGTAAGTATTTCACTGACTTCTACAACTACCGGGATGGCACGCAGAAGGCCTTCACGCAGACGGACGTCAGCCTTGAGTACAAGCCCGAAAACGAGCGCTTCTCGATCACGGCCTTCGCCAAGAACCTCGAGAACGAACGCCCGCTGACCTACGGTAGCTTCGTTTCGGCAGGTCCGAACGACGACGTGTTCAACTGGCAATTCGGTACGCCGCGGACTTACGGCGTCCGCCTCGCGGTTGATTTCTAAGTCTTCGCTGCGTTACAAATGGAGAAGGGGAGCGCATCGCTGCTCCCCTTTTTCGTTATCCTCATACGATCAGTCGATAGCCGAAGCCGCGCACGTTCTCGACCAGCGGTGGGCCAAGCGCGTGCAGTTTGCGGCGCAGGCGGCTGAGGTAGACCTCGACGATATTCGTCAGCGGATCATCTTCGATCCCCCATACCGCTTTCAGGATTTCGCTGCGGGAGATCACCGATCCCGGCGCTTCCATCAGCAGTCGCAAAACGCCCATTTCCTTGACGGTCAGTTGAACCGGTGTACCGCTTCGGGTCAGGGTCATTGTGCGCGGGTCGAAGTGCAGATCGCCTACGGTTATCCTGCCGTCAGGATGCCCGGCGCGGACGGCAGGGCGTTCGATCCGGCGCGTAATGGCATCCATGCGCGCCAGCAATTCCTCGAAGGCAAACGGCTTTGCAAGATAATCGTCTGCGCCGCTTTTTAGTCCACGAATGCGGTCGGCCACATCATCGCGTGCAGTGACCATGATAATCGGCGTGGTCACGCCCGTTTCGCGCAAGGTTTCGCACACTTCGAAGCCGTTCCGGTCGGGCAGGTTGATGTCCAGCAGAATGAAATCGAACGAGACACTGCACGCCAGTTCGATGCCTGTGCTGCCATCGGTCGCCAGCGTAACCGTGCTGCCTTCTTTCGAAAGGCCGCGATGAAGCACGCCTGCCAGTTCGACTTCATCCTCGATGATCAGCAATTTCATGACACGGTTCCATGCGCCAAATCGGCGTTAGACATAAGGGGCAGGCGGATCGAAACTGTAGTTCCTTCGTAAAGGCGGCTGGATAGGCTGATCGTGCCGCCCATCGTCTCCATCATCGATCGGGCGATTGAAAGGCCAAGACCTTGCCCGTTGTGTAACGTTTGTCCCTCGCCAACTCGCCCCTTGCGACCGCCGCGGCGAAAGCGCTGAAACAGATGCGGGATATCCTCCGCAGCAATCCCGTTGCCTCGGTCGGTCACGGTGATAACCGCTTCGCCTTCCTCCGCCGCCACGGTCACGTCCACTTGCGGCGCATCTGACGAATAACAAACGGCGTTGTCTACAACGATGCGGATCACTTGTTTCAGTCGCGTCTCGTCGCCTTCGACGGTCAAGGATTCAAGGGGGTGTTTCAAGGTGATCCGTCCGCCATCGGCTTCGATGACCCGGCGGAAATCCTCTACACAGGTCTGCACCGCAGCGGCAGCATCCATCGGCGCAATGCTCGTCTGCAGCAACGGTTCTTCCGCTCTTGCGATCTGGAGCATGTCTTCGATAATTTCGCCCATCAGCGTCGAAACGCGGACCACCCGATTCAGCCCCACGCGCAATTCGTCAGGCGAGGCATCGCCATTGCGCAAAGTGATTTCGGCTTCACTGCGCATGATAGAAAGCGGCGTGCGCAATTCATGGCTCGCATCAGCAAGGAACTGCTGCCGCAATCGGTTGGCGCGTTCCAGCGAGCGATTGGTTGAGGCCAGTTCGTGCGTTCTGCGGGCAACCGCCCGTTCCAGTTCATCGTTCGCCTGCTGCATTGCCGTTGCGGATGTTTCGATTTTTTCCGCCATCGCGTTGAAACTGTTTGCGATAGCGCGAAACTCGCTGGTGCCGATCAATGGCGTGCGCTGGGTGTAATCACCCTCGGCAATCGTCTGGGTGCTGCGCCACAGATTGCCCAGCGGACGGATCATCTTGCGTTGGGCCCACAACACACCAAGCACACCGAGCAGACCAACAAAAACAGACGTGCCTAGCAGCGTCCAGATAACGCCTTCGAACACTTCGGTCGCAACGCGCTTGGTCGTCTTGACCTCGCGTTCTTCAACGCTGATAGCCTTGAGGGCGTAGTCTTCCCACTGTGTGTCTTTGCCATCGCCCAGCAGCGCCCGCTCCAAATGCGTGCCAATCAGTTGCAATTGCTCGCGCTGGTTCATTTCTTCCTTGATGGCAGCAGCGCGGCGTTCAGGTGGCAATGGCGTTTTGCTCAACAACCTGATTTCGTTGTTGAGGTAGCGGTCGGCGTTCAAAACGTGCGCTCGCACCCCGTCGATATAGCTATCGCGTTCTTCAAGGAATGCGCTTGGATCGGTGAAGCGTTCCTGCTGCACCGTATATCCCAACACGGCAAGCCGCTGCAGCGCGTTCAGCGATTGGGTGGAAGCATCGCTTAACTCAAAATGCGCGCTGACCATGCGGATTGCGTGCGATGCAACCAGTGCAGGCCCCACAACAAGGGCGATGACGAACAACAACGCAAACCATAGCTTGATGCGAAGTGATGTCACGAAACGACGGCTCCTGACCGAATGCACGACTGTGCATTTTCCCTTACAGGAATGCACGCATTCGATTGTGACGCAGATTTTGCTCCGCCTCGTGCGTATTCAAACATCAAACCCGTTTCCCCCGAAACCCGCCCAATGGCGCCAGCGGCGCACACGATCACAGCGATATTGCGCTGCATTTGCAGGTTTTGCCTATGGTCATTTTGTCGGCCAAGTCGACTACACGCAACGAATAGTCCAATTAAGTTTCGATGAAAGCACGAAAAATTGGTTTTTTGCCGACGTGTGATCAAAATCACAGCATGGCGAGATTACCTTAAGCGTGACACCGGTAACCGCTTCTGCCAAGACCCTTTCTATGCGCACGACCCACGATGAAGTCAGTGTCAGGCTCTATCACCTTTCCGATGGCCCCGAAGGAGGGGCGGCGGAAACGCTGCTCTACGGCCCGCTTCATCGTGCGTTGGAAATCGCCGCAGCCCAGCCTCAAGATGTGCAGGAAGGCTTGTTTATCGCCACGGACAACGACGTGGTCGCCTATCTTGATTTGATAGGGGATTAGAGCGCTTCGCCCGCCGCGCGGCCACTGGCCCATGCCCACTGGAAGTTGTAGCCGCCGAGCCATCCGGTCACGTCAACGGCCTCGCCAATGGCATGAAGGCCCGGCACCTTCGTGGCCGCCATCGTTTTTTGCGACAAAGCCTTGGTTGAAATGCCCCCGGCCATGACTTCGGCCTTGGCATAGCCTTCCGTGCCGTTGGGATGGAACGGCCAGCGCGCCAGTTGCTCTTGCGCACTACGCAAGGCTGCATCGCGGCAAGAACCAAGCTCACCATCAAGAGCGATCCGGCCCGCCAGCGTTTCAGCCAGTCTTTCAGGCAAACGCCGCGCCAGCGCTGAACGCAATCCTGCTTTTGGTCGTGCGCGCTTTTCCTCTATTAGCCAGTCTGGCAATTCGTCCGGCAGAAAATCCACGGTGATCGGCGTGCGGTGCTGCCAGTAGGAAGAAATCTGCAGCATCGCCGGGCCGGACAGGCCCTTGTGCGTGAACAGCGCCGCCTCCCGAAACGCGGCCTTGCCCCAGCGGGTCACGACATCGGCGGATACGCCCGAAAGAGAGCGGAACAGCGCTTCATCCTCACCCAGTGTAAACGGGACAAGGGCAGGGCGGGTCTGCACCACCGGCAGGCCAAAACGCCGCGCCACGTCCATAGCAAAGCCGGTCGCGCCCATCTTGGGGATCGAAAGCCCGCCCGTTGCCAGCACCAGCGCAGGCGCGCTGCGCTCTTGCCCGTCAAGCATCACGCGAAACTGCCCGTCCGCATGATCGAGCGCCGAAACGGGCTGGCCGAAAGCAAACTGCACACCACCGTCACGGCATTCGGCCATAAGCATGTCCACGATCTGCCGGGCAGACCGGTCGCAGAACAGTTGCCCCAGCGTCTTTTCGTGCCACGCAATACCGTGGCGGTTCACCATTTCGAGAAAGTCCGCAGGCGTATAGCGTGCCAGCGCAGACCGCGCGAAATGCGGATTTTCCGAAATGTAGCGATCTGCCGCCGTGTGAATGTTGGTAAAATTGCAACGCCCGCCGCCGGAGATCAGGATTTTCTTCCCCGGCTCATCGGCATGATCGACCAGCAGCACCCGCCGCCCGCGCTGCCCGGCCGTAAGCGCGGCCATCAGCCCCGCCGCGCCCGCACCGATCACGATGGCATCGAAAGTGTGGCCGCTCACTTCAGCACTTCGGCGGCCAGCGCCTCTGCCACCTTGATCCCATCGACAGCCGCCGAAAGGATGCCGCCAGCATATCCTGCGCCTTCACCCGCAGGATAAAGCCCCCGCGTGTTAAGGCTCTGACAGTCCTTCCCGCGCGTGAAGCGCACGGGCGAGGATGTGCGCGTTTCCACGCCGGTCATCACCACATCTGAATTGTCATAGCCCGGCACCATGCGCCCGAAAGCGGGCAGAGCCTCGCGGATGGATTCGATCACGAAATCGGGCAGGCATTTTTTCAGTTCGGTCAGGTGGACGCCCGGCTTGTAGCTGGGAATCACCTCGCCAAATTGAGTCGAAGGGCGGTCGGCCAGAAAATCGCCCAGTTTCTGTCCCGGTGCCATGTAGTTTCGTCCACCGGCTTCGAAGGCAAGGCTTTCCCAATGGCGTTGGAAGGCAATGCCTGCCATCGGCCCGCCGGGATAATCGCGGTTCGGATCGATATCCACGACGATGCCCGAATTGGCATTGAACTCCGCGCGCGAATACTGGCTCATGCCATTGGTCACGACGCGGCCTTCCTCGCTCGTCGCCGCGACCACGCGCCCACCGGGGCACATGCAGAACGAATAGACGGTGCGCCCGTTCTTGCAGGTGTGCGATATCGAATAGGCCGCAGGCCCCAAGATTTCGTTGCCCGCGCTGGGGCCGTATCGCGCCTTGTCGATCCAGCTTTGCGGATGTTCGATGCGCACACCTATGGCAAAGGGCTTTGCCTCCACATGCACACCCCGGTCGAACAACACCTGAAAGGTATCGCGTGCCGAATGCCCAACCGCCATGATCACATGGCGCGCGGGCAGGAATGATCCGTCGGAAAGGTGGAGACCCGCAAGTTGCCGGCCACCATCCGCGCCGGTTTCGATCTCGAAATCCTCAACCCGCGTCTGAAAGCGATATTCACCGCCAAGGCTTTCTATCGTCTCGCGCATCGACATCACCATCGTGACGAGGCGGAACGTGCCGATGTGCGGATGCGCTTCGGTCAGGATATCGTCAGGCGCGCCCGCTTTTACGAACTCTACCAGCACCTTGCGGCCCAGATGGCGCGGATCCTTGATCCGGCTGTAGAGCTTGCCGTCCGAAAATGTGCCCGCGCCGCCTTCGCCGAACTGCACGTTCGATTCCGGCTCCAGCACCGAACGCCGCCAAAGGCCCCAGGTGTCCTTCGTACGCTCGCGCACGGCCTTGCCGCGCTCAATGATGATGGGCTTCAATCCCATCTGTGCAAGGATCAGCGCCGCCAGCAATCCGCATGGCCCCGCACCGATGACCACCGGGCGTTCGCCATCCCAGCCAGCGGGAGCCATGACGGCAAACTTGTAGGATGTATCAGGCGTGGGCTTCACGTTCTGGTCACCGGCCAACCTCGCCAGCACGTCGGCTTCATTGCGCACCACGCAATCAACCACATAGGTCAGCAGGATCGCGTGCTTCTTGCGCGCATCGTTGCCGCGCCGGAAAATCTGGAATCGTTCGAGGTCTGCGGCCTCAATCCCCAGCCGCGCGCAAATCGCCACCGGCAGATCGTCGGCGGCATGATCGAGAGGCAGTTTCAGTTCATTGATACGAAGCATGGCGCCGCCCTAGCGAAAACGCGCAGGCAGCGCCACTTGTGCGTTAAGCTGTAAACGGCCCCGCAAACGCAATGTCGCTCACCGGCTTGCGGTCGCTCACCACTTCACGTTCCTGCAGCATCTCAGGCAGTTGCTTCACATCGCCCTGTTTGCCGATCACGAAGGCCATTTCCACGCGATAGCCTTCGGGCACGTTCAGCACTTCGGCGGCCTTGGCAAAGTCCACCCCGGTCATGCCGTGGGTGTGATAGCCCATGTGCATCGCCTGAAGCGCTGCGCTGGCCCACGCTGCGCCCGTGTCGAAGCTGTGGCTGTGGTTCGGGTTGTTGCCCTTGTCGCTGCGCATGAATTCGTCCGACACAGCGAATACCAGCACGCCCGCTTCCTTGGCCCAGCTCTGGTTGAACGGCACCAGCGCTGAAAGGAAGGCATCGAAATTGGCATCGCCCTTGTGCGCAAAGGCAAAGCGCCACGGCTGATAGTTATAGGCGCTGGCAGCAAGGCCAGCCGCTTCGAAGATCACGTCAAGGTCTGCCTGCGGCACAGCGGAGCCATCAAAAGCGCGCGGGCTCCAGCGGTCTACGATCAGCGGCAGAACCTTGGGGGAAGCGGTACGGGTCATGGGATACTCCTTGGAGAGGTGGAGAGAAAGACAGGTGAGGCCGGAGCGGTCAAGCGCTCCGGCCTGCGGGGGGACGTTTCAGCGGTGGTCGAAACCGAACCGGCCAGAGCCAAACGCGGCAACCTGCAACAGGCCACCGGCCATCGCCACATTCTTGAAGAAGTGAATGAACTGGTTCTGGTCAGCAAGGTTGGCATGGAAGTTGAACGCCGCGGCAAGGCTGAATGCCGCGATGGCCGAAGCGACGATGCGGGTCTGGTATCCGGCGATCAGCAGCAAGCCACCGACCAGTTCCACCGCCACGGCTGCGGCATAGGCAAACGTTGCCAGCGGCAGCCCGGCACTTTCGATATAGGTGATGGTGCCAGCCGGGTCTGCCAGCTTCGACGCGCCACTCAGCACAAAGATCGCTGCCAGCAGAACTCGCCCTGCAACGGCCAGAAAGTCAGATGGCGAGGATGATGCGCGGGCAGCATCCAGTGTGATGGATGTCATGGGATCGGTCCTTTGCAAAAGTCGTGATTGCGGAATGTGTGGAAAAATTTCAGTCATGGTCAGGCTGCGTCGACCAGCACGAGTTCGGCATCTTCAAGAGCGATAACGACAATCTCATTCACTCCTGTGATCGCCACGCCATCGCGGGCATTGGCTTCCACATCACCGATGCGCACCTTGCCCTTGGCGGGGACGAGGTATGCATGGCGATCTTCGGTCAGTGCATAGCGTACCGTCTCACCGGCCTTTACGGTGGCGCCCAGAACGCGGGCGTTCGCGTTGATGGTCAGCACGTCGCTATCTCCGACAATGCCCGATGCCAGTGGCACGAATGCGCCTTCCCGGCTGTCCTTGGGGAAGGGGCGGGCACCCCAGCTAGGCGCGTGGCCACGACGGTCGGGGATGATCCAGATCTGGAAAAGGCGAGTCTCCTCGTCTTCCAGATTGTATTCCGAATGGCGAATGCCGGTCCCGGCGGACATGACCTGAACGTCGCCCGCTTCGGTGCGGCCTTCGTTGCCCAGGCTGTCGCGGTGCGTGATCGCGCCCTTTGTCACATAGGTCACGATTTCCATGTCGCTGTGCGGGTGGGTGGGAAAGCCGGTTTGCGGGGCGATGCGATCATCATTCCACACCCGCAGAGCGCCCCAGTGGACACGGGCGGGATCGTGGTACTCCGAAAACGAAAAGTGGTGATGCGCATCAAGCCAACCGTGATTAGCCGCGCCGAGCGAGGCAAAAGGCCGCAGTTCAATGTGCGCTTTGATAGCAGTCTGGGTCATGGCGATTTCTCCGGTCGGGCGATCATGTCGCGCCCTGATGAGAAGGACATAGGCCTTGCAGTTCGTTCGGAATATCCCGATAAAATAAATCAGAATGTTCGAATAAATTGAAAGGTGCGGATTTGGACATCGGGCAGCCAACTCTCGATCAGCTTCGCCTGTTCCTCGCCGTGGTCGACGAAGGCAGCTTCAACGCCGCCGCGCGAAAGCTGGGGCGGGCGATCTCTGTCGTCAGCTACGGCATCGTCACGCTTGAAAGCCAGTTGGGCGTGACCCTGTTTGATCGTGAGGGATCGAAGAGGCCCGTACTCACGCCTGCGGGCAAGGCGATGCTGGCGCAGGCGCGGGCGGTTGCCGATAATGTTGATGCCTTGCTGTCCGGCGTGCGCAACTTCAATCAGGGGCTAGAGGCCGAACTTGGCCTTGCCATCGACGTGATGTTCCCCACGCCGCTGCTCGCCGCGACCCTGCGGGAATTTCAGGACTTGTTCCCCACCGTCCTGCTGCGCCTCCATGTGGAGGCATTGGGGGCCATCGCCGGGCTTGTGGTCGATGGGGAGGCGCAACTTGGCATTGGCGGCCCGGAACTCGTCGCGATGCCCGATCTTGAACGCGAAGCGATTGGCGAGGTCGATCTCGTCCCCGTCGCCGCGCCCGATCATCCCCTCGCGCGTATGGAGATGATCCCGCCGGGGGAAGCGCGCAAGCACCGCCAGCTTGTCCTGACGGACCGTTCCAAACTCACCGAAGGGCGCGATTTCTCGGTCTTTTCCGCCAGCACCTGGCGGCTGGGCGATCTCGGCGCGCGCCATGCGCTGATGCGCGAAGGCATCGGTTGGGGCAATATGCCGCTGCACCTGATCGACAGCGATCTAACCTCTGGCCGCTTAAAGCGCCTGACGATCCCCGAATGGCCCGGCATGGCCTATCGCTTCCACGCCCTATGGCGGCGCGATTGCCCCGGTGGCCCAGCACAGAACTGGCTGCGCGAAGCCTTCAGGCAGCGTCTGGTGAAATCTTGAGCAAGGCCGAACGCAGGCACCGGCACACCACTTCGCCGCGCTGGTTTATGAGTTCGTGCCGGAACGTCACGATCCCGGCATCGGGCCGCGATTTGCTGGCGCGCAGTTCCACCACTTCGCTCGTCGCGCGCATGGTGTCACCGATGAACACCGGCGCGGGCATCACCAGTTTGTCATAGCCAAGGTTCGCCACTAGCGTGCCCAGCGTAGTGTCCCCCACCGAAAGCCCCACCATCAGCGCAAAGGTGAACGTCCCGTTGACCAGTATCTGCCCAAACTCGCTGGCTTTGGCTGCTTCGGCATCAATGTGTAGCGGCTGCGGGTTGTGCGTCATGGTGGAGAACAGCAGATTGTCCGTCTCGGTCACCGTGCGCCGGATTTCATGCGCGATGGTGTCGCCCACCTGCCACTGATCGAAGTACCGCCCTGCCATAAAGTCCTCCCCTGCAAGGAGAGGGGGACCGAAGCACAGCGGTGGTGGAGGGGGCTATCCCCAAAACACCGCGCCTGCCGAGTTCCCCTCCACCATGCTTCGCATGGTCCCCCTCCCCGGATCGGGGAGGATCAATCCGCCTTCTCAATCCGCACCAACAGCGCTTCAACCTGCACCTGCGCGCCTGCAACCGCGTTCAACTCGGCCACCACGCCATCGAACGGAGCCGTCAAGGCATGCTCCATCTTCATGGCTTCCAGCACCAGCAACTTCTGCCCCTTGGTGACGGACTGCCCCGCCGCCACATCGACGGAAATGACCTTGCCGGGCATGGGCGAGAGGATCGCGCCGTCCTGTGGGCCGTGAATGGAGCTGCCACGAACTTCGCGAGCAGTGTATCGTCCTGTAAATCCGAATATCGAGACAAAAACAGCCTCATCGTCGGCGCGTTCAACGCTATACATGCTCCGAAGCGACGGCGAGTATCTTGCTCTGTAATCTCCAACTGCAGGCTTGCCATTTACCGTCAGCATGACCTCATGGGTCGGACTCGCATTGAGCCGAAAGCCAGTCGGGCCACCACGGTCGTACATCTCGACCAGTTCTTGAGCAGCAAAGGCGCAATCGGGCTCACTAGCCTCGGTCAGTAGCTGATCGACACTCCAATGCTGTTCGATGAAGCCAGTGTGGACTTGCCCCTTCACAAAGGCCGGACTTTGCAGGAGCGAAGCAACAAATTGGGCATTGTGCTGCACAGGCCAGATTTCAAGCTGCTGGAGTGCCGAACTTAGACCGATAGCAGCCATCGTCCGGTCTTCGTCATGCCAGATCACCTTGGCGATCATGGGATCATAAAACGGCGAAATCGTATCGCCCTCGGTAACGCCAGTGTCGATCCGGGCGCGCTTTCCATAGCTGCGCTCAACCTCGTGGCGCTCACCCAGGTGATCGACCCACTCGCGTGGATGCAACTCTGTTGGAAGACGCAGATGCTCCAACCGCCCCACGCTCGGCAAAAACCCCTTCGCCGGATCCTCCGCATAGAGCCGCGCTTCCATCGCCCAGCCGTTGATGCTCAGCTCATCCTGCCGCTTGGGCAACGCCTCGCCCGAAGCCACGCGCAACTGCCATTCCACCAGATCGACGCCGGTGATCTCCTCGGTCACCGGATGCTCTACCTGCAACCGCGTGTTCATTTCCATGAACCAGATGCGGTCCGCGCGCAGGCCTTCCGATCCGTCAGCGATGAATTCGATGGTGCCCGCGCCTTCATAGTCCACCGCCTTGGCCGCGCGCACCGCCGCGCCGCACACCGCCTCGCGCGTAGCTTCATTCATGCCGGGGGCAGGGGCCTCTTCGATCACCTTCTGGTGCCGCCGCTGCAATGAACAATCGCGTTCGAATAGGTGGACGACATTGCCGTGGCTGTCGCCAAACACTTGGACCTCGATGTGCCGGGGCGAGAGGATGTATTTCTCGATCAGCACCCGATCATCGCCGAACGAAGACGCCGCCTCTCGACGGCATGACGCCAGACCTTCCGCAAAGTCGGCTGAGCTTTCCACCCGCCGCATCCCCTTGCCGCCGCCACCGGCCACCGCCTTGATCAGCACCGGATAGCCAATCGCATCAGCCTCGGCTTGCAACCGTTCGGGCGATTGATCCTCGCCCAGATAACCCGGCGTCACCGGCACCCCCGCCGCGATCATGCGTGCCTTTGCGGCATCCTTAAGCCCCATCGCGGTGATCGAAGCAGGCTTCGGCCCCACCCACACCAACCCGGCATCGATCACGGCCTGCGCAAATTCGGCGTTCTCTGAAAGAAACCCATAGCCCGGATGGATCGCCTCAGCCCCGGTAGCTTTGGCCGCAGCGATGATCTTGTCCCCGCAAAGATAGCTCTCCCGCGCGGGCGAGGGGCCAATATGCACCGCTTCATCAGCAGAGCGTACATGCAGCGCATTGCGATCAGCATCGGAATAGACTGCCACCGTGCGGATGCCCATGTTGCGAGCGGTGCGAATAACGCGGCAGGAGATTTCGCCACGATTGGCGATGAGGAGTGATTTGATCATGCGTAACACCCACTTCCAAAAGTGGCTTTTCCATTTTCGTCAAAAACCAGTGTTTCTATGACTTCACGGCCAAGTTCGTCCGAGTAGTGGATCGCCAGTGTGCGATGCCCAACAAAACAATTTTTCAGGGTGAATTTAAGATTTGGTCGAAGCGCAAACGCTGGTCCCCAAGAGTTTCGCAGCGCCGCCTTTCCTTTGACGATTCCGTTGCCAGTTCGTTTTTCCGCAAATGGCGAGCGAAACTCTGCGTCCTCGCTGTAGTGGTCAAGTACCCTTTCAAGAACGTGACTGTTCCAGTCGTCTATCCATTGCTGTGCGAATTCGGTTAGGTTGGTCACATCCGAAACACCCCGAACCGGGGCGCCTCCGCTATCGGTTCCTGCAAACACACATCCAGCGCCAGCCCCAGCACATCCCGCGTCTGCACCGGATCGATCACTCCATCATCCCACAGCCGCGCCGTGGCGTAATAGGGGTTGCCCTCATCCTCATACTTCTGCCGCACCGGAGCCTTGAACGCCTCGGCCTCTTCCGGTGTCCACTTGTCCGCATCGCGGTGGACGGTGGCCAATACAGAAGCCGCCTGTTCCCCGCCCATCACGCTGATCCGCGCGTTAGGCCAGGTGAACAGGAACCTCGGCTGATAGGCGCGCCCGCACATGCCATAATTGCCTGCGCCAAAGCTGCCGCCGATCAGCACGGTCAGCTTCGGCACTTGCGCCGTCGCCACGGCCGTCACCAGCTTCGCGCCGTGCTTGGCAATGCCCTCGGCCTCGTACTTCCCGCCGACCATGAAGCCCGAGATGTTCTGCAGGAACAGCAACGGTATCTTGCGCTGGCACGCCAGTTCGATGAAGTGCGCGCCTTTCTGTGCGCTTTCCGAAAACAGTACCCCGTTGTTGGCAAGGATCGCCACCGGCTTGCCCCAGATATGCGCAAAGCCGCAAACCAGTGTGCTGCCATACATCGCCTTGAACTCGTGAAACTCGCTGCCATCCACGATCCGCGCGATAACCTCATGCACGTCATAAGGTGCGCGCACGTCTTCGGGGATGATCGAATAGAGGTCTTCGGCCGGATACAACGGCTCCTGCACCCCCGCGAAGGCGGGGGCCTCAGGCGCATTCACGCTACCCAGATGCGAAATGATATCGCGCACGATCGTCAGCGCGTGTTCGTCATTGTCGGCAAGATGATCCACTACGCCGCTCTTGCGCGCGTGCAGATCGCCGCCACCCAGCGCCTCTGCCGTAATCTCCTCGCCCGTCGCAGCTTTCACCAGCGGCGGTCCGGCAAGAAAGATCGTGCCGTGTTCCTTCACGATCACGGATTCATCGCTCATCGCCGGAACATAGGCACCACCAGCCGTGCACGATCCCATAACGCTGGCAATCTGCGGAATGCCCAGCGCACTCATGTTTGCCTGATTATAGAAGAACCGCCCGAAGTGATCGCGGTCGGGGAAAACCTCGGCCTGATTGGGCAGGTTCGCCCCGCCGCTGTCCACCAGATAGACGCAGGGCAGTCGGTTTTCCTGTGCGATTTCCTGCGCGCGCAAGTGCTTCTTCACCGTCATCGGGAAGTATGTGCCGCCCTTGACCGTCGCATCGTTGGCAAAGATCATGCATTGGCGGCCCGAAACCCGGCCCACGCCAGCAATGATCCCTGCGCCTGGCACTTCATCGCCATACATGCCATTGGCTGCAAGTTGGCCGACTTCCAGAAAGGGCGAACCGGGATCGAGCAGCCGCTCCACCCGGTCACGCGGCAGCAGCTTCCCGCGCGAAACGTGCCGTTCGCGGCTGCGCTCATCGCCGCCAAGCGCCGCCTTGGCGACCTTCGCCCGAAGCTCTTGCGCCAGCGCGCGGTTATGCGCCGCGCGCGCCTGCGCCTGTTCCGACGAAAGGTCGACATTGCTTGATAAAACCGGTGCGCTCAACGTCTGCTGCCTTTCAGATGCTTGGCGAAGAATGGCAGCACATGCGTGCCGAACCGTTCCCTCACCCGGTTGCCGTGGTCGCCGACATAGATTTCCCAGTCGTGCGCTATGCCGAAGCGAGTCAGCGTTTCATGGATCAGTTCATCGTCAGCCCGGACGAAATCCGTATCGCCTGTGTCGATGGCGATGCCGCTCATCCGCCGCAGCGCGGGCAGGTATTGCGATGCCATTGCGACGGGCGAATTGGCCGCCCACTTGGCGATCACCAGATCGTTGACCTTGCCTTCGCTGGTGCCAAGATCGGCAAAGAACGGCGGCTTTCCGGGGTTGGGTGACCATGCCGCCGCCACGGCAAAGTTGCCCCGGCTCATCCAGTCTGCCGTCAGCGCCTGATCCACCGTCCAGCTTTCATACTTCGGGTCTGCGGACGATGCAGGGCGCGGAATCTGGCAGCACGGGTTCATCGCATAGAGCGCGCCGAACACGTCGGGCCGCTTCATGCCCAGCTTTAGCGTGCCGTAGCCACCCATCGAATGCCCGGAAAGGCCGCGCGCCTCTCTGCTCGCCACGGTTCGAAAAGTCTTATCGGTCCACGCCACCAGATCGTTGGCGATGAAATCCTCGAAGTTCCCCACTGTGGGCGAATTCGAATACATCGATCCGCCCCACTTGGTCATGCTGTCGGGCACCACGACGATCACTTCCGCGCCTGCGGCTTTCAAGGCAGCTTCGAAATCGGTCCGTTCGACATATTGGTCTGCCGTAGAGTTGTAGCCGTGCAGGAAATAGACCACCGGGTAACGACGGCCCTTCGCCTTGTCATAGCTGTAGGGCAGAAAAACATAGACAGTGCGGTCAGCCGAATTGCCCTCAAGGTTACCTTCCAAGGAAGCGCCGTGAACGGTCGTTTTTTCCACCCGCGCCATCGCGGGTTGGCCAAGGCCAGCCAGGGCAAAACAGGCAATGGCCACATAGGCAGGGATCGTCTTCAGGCGCATCATTCTCTCCGCAGTTGCTTTTATCGCGCGCCGATCAGCTCCCTGCCGATCAGCATCCTACGGATTTCATTGGTTCCTGCGCCGATGTCCAGCAGCTTCGCATCGCGCAGATAGCGTTCCACCGGCCAGTCCTTGGTATATCCCGCGCCGCCCAGTGCCTGCACGGCCTCGCCCGAAACGCGGAAGGCGTTCTCGCTGGCTAGCAGGATCGCACCTGCTGCGTCGAAGCGCGTCGTCTGCCCTGCATCGCACGCCTTGGCCACGGCATAGACATAGGCCCGCGCAGATTGGATGGCGACATACATGTCCGCCACTTTCGCCTGCATAAGCTGGAACGTGCCAATCGGTTGACCGAACTGCTTGCGCTCCCGCACATAGGGGATCACGGTGTCAAGGCAGGCCTGCATGATGCCGATCTGCATCCCCGCCAGCACCACGCGCTCATAATCCAGCCCGCTCATCAGCACGCCCACGCCGCCGTGCAGTGGCCCCATCACGTTTTCTTCCGGCACAAAGCAATCGTCGAACACCAGCTCGCACGTGGGTGACCCGCGCAGGCCCATCTTGTCGATCTTTTGGCCAATGGAAAAACCGGCCATGTCCTTTTCGATCAGGAACGCGGTGATGCCGCGGCTGCCCGCTTCGGGCGATGTCTTGGCATAGACCACCAGCGTATCGGCATAGGTGCCGTTGGTGATCCAGAACTTGGTGCCGTTGAGCCGGAATCCACCTGCCACAGGTTCCGCCCGCAGCTTCATCGAGACCACGTCCGATCCCGCGCCCGCTTCCGACATCGCCAGCGAACCCACATGCTCGCCCGAAATCAGCTTCGGCAGGTATTTCGCCTTCTGATCTTCATTGCCCCAGCGCCGGATCTGGTTGACGCAAAGATTGGAATGCGCGCCATAGGACAGGCCGACAGCCCCGCTCGCCCGGCTCACTTCTTCCACCGCGATCACGTGGTCCAGATAGCCCAGGCCCAGTCCGCCGAATTCTTCCTCCACCGTGATGCCATGCAGGCCGAGCGCGCCCATCGGCTCCCACAATTCGCGAGGGAAGCGATCGTTTCGGTCGATCTCCGCAGCCAGCGGCGCGATCTGTTCATCGGCAAAGCGGCCTGCCGCCTCGCGGATCATCATCGCGCTTTCGGTCAGGCCAAAGTCGAAATCGGGCGTGGCGCGCATTGTGGGCATCCTCTCGCAAACTTTTCGAAGCAAAGCTTACCATCATAAAACCTTCGCTCAAAATTGATTTATATCGCGGTTTGCGATAGGTTTTTTCTATGATGAAGCGTGCGCACCTCCGGCAGTTTCTGGCAGTTGTCGAAACCGGGAACTTCACCCGCGCGGCAGAGCGTCTGGCCATTTCCCAGCCCACGCTGTCCGCTGCGATTGCAGAACTGGAACGTCTCGCCGGTGCAAGACTGTTCCTGCGCGAACGCAGGCAGGTCCGGCTGACCGATGCGGGTGCGCGGCTCGTCAATCACGCCCGCGCGATAGAACGCGAATTTCGCGCCGCCGAAGCCGCATTTGCCGATGTGCCTGCGCCGCTTAAGCCTCTGCGCCTTGGTGCGCTCCCTTCGATCGCCACGTCGATGCTCTCAGCCACCGTCCGCCGATGGACTGGTGCGCAACCGCTTGCGCTGTTCGAAGGCACCGATGCGGAACTGCGCCGCAAGTTGGGGGAAGGGCAGATCGATGCCGCGATCACCCTGCTACGCCCCGAAGATGCAGACAGGCCTTCGCTGCCGTTGCTTGATGAAGGCTATCGCCTGCTGATGCCCGCAGACCATCCGCTTGCCACAGCAGCCCTGCTTGATGCGCGCGATGTTGCCGCCGAAACCATGATCGCCCGCCGCTCCTGCGAGGTGCTGGGCGAAACAAGCCGATGGTTCACCCAACGCGGCGTGCGCCCGCCGTTCTTCCTGCGCTCGACCAACGATGATCGCTGCATCGAGATGGTCCGCGCAGGGATGGGTGTGACAACTGCACCGCAGTCGCTTGCGCGAGAAGGTGTGGTGGCAGTGCCGCTAGCGGACTACGATTTCCGCCGCACTCTGGGCCTGATCGCGACGCGTGAAAGATTCGATCTGGTAGAACAGCGCAGCCCCTTGGCCGAAGCCTGCCGCGCCGGTTTCAGCGGCTGATCATTTCGCGGCGTAGAGCAGCCGTCCTTCGCCCAGTCTTGCAAGAACGCCATCTATGTCCTTGTCTGAAAAGGCAAAGCACCCTTGGCTGCGCCCGATGCGCCCTTGTGTTTGCGCCATCTCGTCGCTGACATAGCTGGCGGCGTGGATCACGATTCCACGTTCCATCGCCGCGCTGTTTTCGTCTTCCAGCCCGATCAGCCGCCGGGAACGACCATGCTTGCCGCTATAGGCCGCGCCCGTCAGAAATGCCCCGGGGCTTGAGGCATAGGAGCCGTAGCGATTGGAAAACCGCTGCACCCAACCGCTGTTCGCCGGGTCCGAGCCGGACCCGTGCGAAACGAGGTGCGAAGACAGCACTTTGCCACCCTCGATATCGATCAGATGAAACCGTGCCTCGCGCGATGCCTTGGAGAAATCGACCAAGCCTACGAGATCGCGGTTGCGAATGTGCGCGCCATGCGCATCCAGCGCCGCCGCCGCGCGCTGCACAATCAGCGGGCGGGTGGGGTGGGCGAAGGGAGAGACTTCCGGTTCGCGCACCGGCGTGATCGCAAATGCGGGCGCGCTGCCGAGCGGTCCGCCCACCATCGCGCTGCCAGCCGTAGCAATCATGGCGCCTAAAAATTTGCGCCGCTCAGGAACCATTCTGCGAGACCCCGGTTTACCGTCCTTGGTCTCGCAAAATGTATGCGTTGCGTCACACCTGCAAGCGTGGCGGACCATCCTTGCGACGAATCGTGCATGTTCCGCCACCTGCCGTGCGGGCTACCCCTTCTTCAGTCGCAGAACCTTGGGGCTGCGGAAGTTCGATGACGACACCCAGTCCAGCGTTTCGTCCACGCGGCTAAAGTCTGGAACTGCCGCCAGCAGTTCTTCGAACGCGATCTGCGTTGCCAGTCTGCCGATCATCGATCCAAGACACGCATGAACCCCGCCGCCAAAGCCCAGATGTCGCTTCGCCTTGCGCGTGATGTCGTAAACGTCCGGGTTCTCGAACACCCGCTCGTCACGGTTGGCCGAACCATAGGCGAGGATTACCGCATCGCCAGCTTTCATCACCTGCCCGTGCAATTCCACATCGCGCGTCAACGTCCGCTTGAAGCGTTGGGCTGACGTATTGAACCGCAGCGATTCCTCTATCGCATCGGGGATCAGCGTAGGATCTGCCACCAAGGCCCGCCGTGCTTCCGGGTGGTCGGCAAGGTTCAGTCCGAACATGGCCATAAAGCCCGAAAGGCTTTCGATTCCCGCCATGATCAGCGTGGTCACGGTTAGTTGCAATTCCTTGTCGAGCAGCTTTTCACCATCGATTTCGGCGGTGATGAAGTTCGAAAGCAGATCGTCGCCCGGATCGGCCTTGCGCGCCTGCACCAGCTTTTCGGCATAGTCCGCCATCCAATGGAACGCGGCCAGATGTTCGGGCGATTTCTGCCGCGTTGCCGGATCGGTCTGCACCATCAGCACGGCATTCTGGCGCACCAGGTCGGCGTTCTCTTCCGGCAGGGCGAAAAGGTAGAACAGCAGGTCCACCGTCACTTTCGAGGTATAATCGCCCACCAGATCGAACACCGGCCTGTCTGCCAGTTCCGCAAGATGCGCGCGCGCCGCCGCTCTTGCAGGCTCGATGATATGTTCCAGCGCCCGCTTGGTCACTGCCGACTGGATCAGCGCGCGCAACCGGTCATGGCGCGGCGGATCGCTGGACCCCAGCGTCGATCCGGCACGACCGGGAAATTCGTCCACCAGATTGCCCTTGGCCGACGAATAGGTGCGCCAGTCCTGCAAGGCATTCAGCACATCGGAATAGCGCGAAAGCACCCACTTTCCGGCCTCTTCAGACCAGAAGCAGGGATGTTCGTCGCGCAGCACCTTGTACGCGGGAAAGGGATTGGCATCGATTGCCGGGGAGTAGGGATTGAAGCGGAATTTAGGCCGCTCAAGAACGCTTGCCATTGGCATGTTTCCTCTCTCAGGTGGGCGGAAAGTGCCAACCACGGCCACCACGCGCCACGCAGCTTGCGTGCAAAATCTTGCACTTTTCACGCAAGCAGGCACATTGCAGCTCATGTCACTCGGCGGCTTCAATCGATACGCTCTTTATGGCGAAAGCGGCACGGCGCTGCCGCCAGAGTTCGTTCATCTCGAACGTATCTTTGATCGTTCCAGCCTGCATGATTGGACGATCGCGCCACATGCCCATCCGCATATGCTGCAACTCCTGCTGATCGAAAGCGGCGTTGCGCATGTTCATGGCGATACGGCGATGCAGTCCGTAGAAGGTCCGGCGCTGATCGTTGTCCCTGCCGCCTGCGTTCATGCCTTCCATTTCGAACCCGCCGTCGAAGGCTGGGTCTTCTCGCTCGCCGCCGATATGATCAACGATCCGCGCACTGCCGGTCTACTCACCGGTTTTGCCCATTTGCAGCACACACAGGCACACTCTCTGGCGGGGCATCCCGCTGCCGCATCCCGCCTCAATTGGCTGTTGACCGATCTTGCCGAACAACAGCGCGCAGGGCAGGCAGCCGGTCCGGGCCTGTTGGCGCAAGTGGCGCTGATCCTTGTCACCGCGCTTCAGGCGGTATCTCAGGCAGGCACCCCTGCGAGCCAACAGGCCCACTCGCCGCTCGTCGCCCGCTTCCGCACGCTGGTCGAAGCACACTATCGTGATCACTGGGCCGTCACGGCCTATGCCGCCGCGCTCGGCACCACGGCTTCCACACTCACCCGCGCCACCCGCGCGCTCACCGGGCAGGCCCCGGCCGATCTGCTGCATGATCGCCTGCTGCTTGAAGCCAAGCGCAATCTTGCTTTTACCGGCGCTTCCGTGGCGCAGATCGCCTACGCCCTCGGCTTTGCTGATCCGGCCTATTTTGCCCGATTTTTCAAGGCACGTAGCGGGCAGACCGCCAGCAGATTCCGCCACAATCTTGTCTGGTCGGATGGCGAGCGCCGCGATAGGGAACCATCATGACCGGCCAGACCCGCAAGCGCAATATCGATCCTGCACGCCGCGCAGAGATCGGTCGCGAGCGCCGCGCGCGCACCCGTTCGCGCATTCTCGCTGTCACCTTCGACCTCTTCGGGCGTGAGAACGGCCTTTACACGCGGGTCGAGGAAGTGTGTGAAGCCGCCGGTGTCGCCCGGCAGACGTTCTACAACCACTTCACCGGCATGGACGATCTGCGCGATGCGCTGGCTTACGAAGTCAGCCACGATTTCCTCGTCGCCGTTACCACAGCGCTTGATACGCTGCCCAATGCCGCGTGCCGCACGGCGGCGGCGATCCGTTACTATCTGGGGCGGGGCAGGGCCGACCCGCAGTGGGCCTGGTCCATCGTCAATCTTTCGGCCAGTGGCTTCGTGTTTGGCGCAGAAACCTTCGCACAGGCTCGCAAGACCGTGGCCGAAGGCATTGAAACAAAATCATTCAATCTGAATGATGATCGTATCGGCCGCAACATGGTGATGGGCACCGCGCTGTCGTCGCTCTTCACCCAGTTGCGTGAGGAAACGCCCGAAACTTATCCGGCTGACGTGGCGCGCGCGGTTCTTGCAGGCCTTGGCTGTGCGCCCGGCCATGCCCGCCAATGCGCGGAAATGCCTCTCCCCCACCTGTAATCCCAATTGCCTGAACCAATCGCATTCCGGTGCTTGACTCTGCGCGTCTGCATCCATTATCAAAATGGACATAACGTAATAATTGAAATGGGAGAGCAATATGCGCATGGCGATAGCGCTGCTGCTTGCCTGCGGTCTTGCCGGTTCTGCCGGTGCGGCGCTTGCAGCAGGAAAGGCGGCTGAAACACCACCGGCAGGCCGCCCGCCAGAGCGGGTTTACGCGGTCGCCTGCGGCTATTGCCACGGGCACAATGTCGGCCCGATCATCCTTGGTCGCGGCATTCCGGCGGCCACGGTGCAGACGATGGTGCGCGGTGGCAGAGGCGCAATGCCCGCCTTCCGCCCGACAGAGATCACCAACGCCGAACTCGCAGCGCTCAGCCGCTGGATCGAGAAATCCAAAGCCAATGCGGAGGAGCACGGGAAATGACCGGCACAGTCTCTCGCCGTGATCTGATCCGCGCCGGTGCCGCAGGAGCAGCGCTGGCTTCCACGAGCGCATTCGCCAACCCACTCGATGGTCCGCGCATGATGCCGCCCGGCCTCGGTTCTGATCGATTTGCCGCCGCCGTAAAGGAACTGCGCGCAGTCGTTGGTGCGGAATGGGTCTTTGCCGATGCGGACAGCACGCTGCCCTATGCCAGCACGTTCACGCCAGACCCAGATGGCAAGCACCTGCCATCCGGCGCGGTCGCCCCGGCCTCGGTCGAGGAAGTGCAGGCCGTGCTGAAGGTTGCCAACACATCTGGCCTGCCGCTCTGGCCCGTCTCTACCGGCAAGAACATGGGCTATGGCAATGCCACGCCAGCCACATCGGGCCAGATGGTGCTCGATCTCAAACGGATGAACCGCATCATCGAAGTCGATGCCGAACTTGGCACGGCACTTGTGGAACCGGGCGTAACTTATCAGGATCTCCACGATTATCTTCAGGCCCACAAGCTGCCCTACTGGATCGATGTGCCCACCGTTGGCCCCATCGTCTCGCCGCTGGGCAACACGCTTGAACGCGGCGTCGGCTATACGCCCTATGGCGATCACTTCTTCATGCAGTGCGGCATGGAAGTGGTGCTGGCCGATGGCACCGTGGTCCGCACCGGCATGGGCAGCGTAAAGAACTCGACGACGTGGCAGGCGTTCAAGTGGGGCTACGGACCTTATATCGATGGTCTGTTCACCCAATCCAACTTTGGCGTCGTCACCAAACTGGGAATGTGGCTGATGCCCGCGCCGCCGGTCTACAAGCCGTTCATGGTGCGCCACATGGAAGTTGCCGATGTGGCAAAGATCGTCGATGCGATCCGCCCATTCCGCATGAACAACCTGATCCCCAACTGCGTGCTGATGATGGGCGCGGCCTACCAGCTCGCCATGTTCAAACGGCGTGACGAGATCTGGACCGAGAAGCGCTCGGTCACGGACGAGGCGATCCGGGCAGAGGCGGTCAAGAACGGCCTCGGCATGTGGAACACCTACTTCGCGCTCTATGGCACGGATGAGATCATCGCTGCGGTCGAACCCATCGTGCGCGGCGCTTTCGAGGCGACGGGCGGCGAAGTGCTGACCGAAAAGGAAATGTCCGGCAATCCGTGGTTCGAACACCACAAGTCGTTGATGCGCGGCGGATTGACGCTTGAGGAAATCGGCATCGTGCGCTGGCGCGGCCCTGGTGGCGGGATGATCTGCTTTGCCCCCGTCGCCCCGGCAAAGGGCGCGGAAACCGCTGCGCAGACCGCGCTCGCCAAGGAAATTCTGGGCAAATACGATTTCGATTACAACGGCGCTTTCGCCATCGGCGGGCGCGAACTGCACCACCTGATCTTCCTGTTGTTCGACAAGGATGATCCGGCAGAGGAGCGCAAGGCGCAGCAATGCACCGAAGAGATGATCCATCGCTTCGGGGAAAAGGGCTGGGCCGCCTATCGCACCGCTGTCAGCACGATGGACCTTGTGGCCAGCCAATATGGTGAGGCGAACCGCCTGCTCAACCAGCGGCTCAAGGCGGCGCTCGATCCCAATGGCGTTATCGCGCCCGGAAAGTCGGGGATTTCACTATAACGCACACAGCGGTCACTATGGCGCAATCTAATTGTCTATAAATTTAGTTGAGTTATTTAGGGTGCATGTCGGGACGTAATCCGAGTCGACCGGCTTTCCGTTTCAGGAGACAGCACAGATGACTCAACAACGCTCGTTTGCAGCGGGAAAAGACCCGCTTGTGCTTACCGTACCGGGCCTCAACAATAGCGGGCCGGGGCATTGGCAAACGCTTTGGGAACAATATCTTGGCAACGCCCAGCGGGTCGATCTCGGCCTGTGGGACGATCCGCATCGCAACACCTGGGTCAACAAGATCAATCTTGCCGTCCACCGCGCCGACCGTCCGGTCGTGCTGGTGGCACACAGCCTTGGCTGCCTTGCGGTGGCGTGGTGGGCCGAGTTCGAAAAACCGAGTGATGGCAAAGTGATAGGCGCGCTTCTTGTCGCCCCGCCCGATGTCGAGGTGCGCCCGATAGACCGCCGCCTGACCCGCTTCGCGCCGTTCCCGCATGGAGAGCTGCCGTTCCCCTCGATCCTCGTTGCCAGCCGCAACGATCCCTACATGGGCATCGGTCAGGCGCGGAATCTGGCGCGGGCTTGGGGCAGCCGCTTTGCCGATGCGGGTGAGGCCGGGCACATCAATGCGGAATCGGGCCTTGGCGATTGGGCCTTCGGGCAATTGCTGCTCAACCAGTTGCTGCCCGACGCTTTCGGATTGGAAAAGTCCGACACGCGCACGCTGGTTGGGAACTTCCAACCCGACCGGTCGCTGCGCCGCCTTGGCGCATGATAGTCAGGCCGGACCGGCCTTTGGACCGGCCCGGTCAACCGTGAATCCGTAAGTGGCATTTTGCCAGCGGAATCCGGTGGTTAGAGGACTGTTCCAGTCGTCCGGGTGCATCTCTGTGTCATCTAGGTGCATCTTGGTGCACTTCAGGATTTGCCACTTTCCGTCCTCTGGAAAGCGCTGAAGCTCGGAAATTATCGAGGCTCGCCAACTGGATAGTTCGCAGACATAGGCCTCCAACGCCAGATCGCACCGCTCCCAGTCAATCCATGTCGTATCATTGTCCTGCGCATAGGCATTGTTGTTCCCGCGCTGGGTCCGACCGAATTCGTCGCCCGCCGTCAGCATGATCGATCCGGTAGAGACGAACAGCGTGCCGAGCAGCGCGCGGGCATAGGTGGTGCGGGCGGAGAGCACAGTGGCGTCATCAGTGTCGCCCTCTATGCCATTGTTCCAACTGAAATTTTCGCCATGCCCATCGCGGTTCTCTTCGCCGTTGGCCCAATTGTGGCGCGCTTCGTAGGCGAGCATATCGGCCAGCGTGAAGCCATCGTGCGCGGCGAGGAAGTTGATTGCGCGGCAGGCTTTGCCGAAAATGTCCGAAGACCCGGCAATCCGCGTCGCCAAAAGGCCAAGCCCGGCTTCGCCTTTCCAGAAGCGGCGGACATCGTCGCGGAATCTATCGTTCCATTCCAGCCAATTAGGCGGGAAGGCTCCCAACTGGTATCCGCCGGGCCCGATATCCCACGGCTCCGCGATCATCACACGGTCCGCCAGAACGGGATCGGCGGCAATCTCGGCGAAGATCGGAGCATCGGCGGCAAAGCCGGGGCTGCGCGCGATGATCGGCGCCAGATCGAAGCGAAAACCATCGACGCCGCAATGACTTACGAAGTGGCGCAGCGTATCGAGCGCCAGCGTGCGGACGGCGTGATTGCCGAAATCGAGCGTGTTGCCACAACCAGTATCGTTGATCAGGCTGCCATCGGGCGCCTTGGCATAAGCGGCATCGTCCAGCCCCCGCAGCGAGATCACCGGGCCGAGAACATCGGATTCTCCGCTGTGATTCAACACGATATCAAGGATAGTGCCGATGCCTTCGGCGCGCAGGGCGGCCACGGTATCGCGCAATTCGGGCACGCCGCCGGGGCACAGGCGCGGGTCGAGCGCCATCATGGCGACGGGATTGTATCCCCATGCATTGCTGAGGCCGAGCGGGGGCAGGTGGCGCTCATCAATCCACGCCACGATGGGCATGAGTTCGACGGCTGAAACGTGCAAGCGTTTGAGATGATTAATAATTGCCGGATGCGCTAGGGCGGCCACGGTGCCGCGGATAGCTTCGGGCACATCCGGGTGCAACATGGTGAAGCCGCGCACGTTGAGTTCGTAGATCAGTCCACCGTGGCGGAACAGGGGCGGGGCGGGGGTGATTGATGGGGGCGCCGTGACAACCGCTTTTGGAACTATCGCGGTAGTATCAATGCCATAGGCGGACAAGCTAGGGTCATATGTGAAAGGGCGATCCAGTTCGAGCGCGTGAGGGTCAACCAGCAGCTTGGCAGGATCGAACCACAGCCCGGCGGGTGGATTCCATTGACCAGACGCACGGTAGCCATAGGCGCTTCCGCGCAAATCCCCTGCGATTTCAACGCTCCAATTGTCACCATCGCGCACCATCGGCACGCGCTGTTCGGCATCGCCGTCAAACAGACAGAGCGTCAGCGCTTCGGCGCGGGGGGAGCGGACGGTGAAGCGGGTTTTGCCGTCCGTTATCAGAACTCCCGGCTTCACGTCACCACATCGGGCGCGGTACGGCCGGTATGGCGGGTGATGCCTGCGATTGCATCTGCCGCTGCGATAAGATCAGCAAGCATTTCAGGGGTTTCGCGGTCGAGGTCACCGCCAACCGGCTCATAGCGCTCCAGATAGACGCGCAAGGTTGCGCCTTCGGTCCCAGTGCCGGAGAGCCGGAAGACGACGCGCGATCCGCCGACGAACATCACGCGCACGCCCTGATTGCTGCTCGTCGAACCATCGACGGGATCAAGGTAGGAGAAGTTATCGGCTTCGGCAATTTCCAGCGATCCGAAGGACTTGCCCGGCAGGTTGGCCAGCGCGGCGTTGAGTTCCGCCATCAGCGCATCGGCCTTGTCCGTCGGCAGGGCTTCGTAATCGTGGCGGGCGTAATAGTTGCGGCCAAACCTGGCCCAGTGCTCACGCGCCAGCGCATCGAGGCTGATCTTGCGCACGGCGAGAATGTTGAGCCAGAGGAGGACGGCCCAGAGGCCATCCTTTTCGCGCACATGATCGCTGCCTGTGCCCGCGCTTTCTTCGCCGCAGATCGTGGCCATGCCTGCGTCAAGCAGATTTCCGAAGAATTTCCAGCCGGTTGGCGTTTCGAAACAGGGCAGGCCGAGCGCTTCGGCAACGCGGTCAGCGGCGGCGCTGGTCGGCATCGAGCGGGCTATGCCCTTGAGTCCACTCGCGTATCCCGGCGCAAGGTGGGCGTTGGCGGCGAGCATGGCGAGGCTGTCTGACGGGGTGATGAAGCGGTGCCGTCCGACGATCAGATTGCGGTCCCCGTCACCGTCCGATGCCGCGCCGAAATCGGGGGCGTCGGAGGCGAACATCATTTTGAACAGTTCGTGCGCGTGGACCATATTGGGATCGGGGTGGTGGCCACCGAAGTTTTCGAGTGGCACGCCGTTGCGCACGGTGCCTTTGGGGAAGCCGAGGCGATTTTCGAGGATTTCTGTGGCGTAAGGGCCGGTGACGGCGCTCATCGCATCGAATGCCATTGTGAATCCCGCGGCGACGTTGGCGCGGATCATGTTGAAATCGAACAAGGATTCCATGAGTTCGGCGTAGTCAGCAACGGAATCGATCACTTCGACAGTCATGCCGCCGACTTGGGTAGCCCCAAGCGTATCAAGGTCTACGTCAGGCGCGTCCACGGTCAGCCAGCGGTCGATGGTCTGGGTGCGGGCGTAGATCGCGTCGGTCACCCCTTCGGGGGCGGGGCCGCCATTGGCGATGTTGTATTTGATGCCGAAATCTTCGTCCGGGCCGCCGGGGTTGTGGCTTGCTGAAAGGATCAGCCCGCCAGATGCGCCATATTTGCGGATGACGTTCGATGCGGCAGGGGTGGACAGGATGCCGCCTTTGCCGACGAGAACCTTGACATAGCCGTTGGCGGCGGCAATGCGGATGGTCTGCTGGATGACGGTGCGGTTGTGATAGCGTCCGTCTCCGCCGAGGACCAGGGTGCTGCCGGTTGCGCGTTCCACCACATCGAACACCGCCTGCACGAAGTTTTCGGCGTAGTTATCCTGTTGAAATACTTTCACCTTCTTGCGCAGGCCGGAGGTGCCGGGCTTTTGGCCGGAATAGGGCGTCGACGCAACGGTACGGGTCATGGGTTCTCCGCAATAAGGCTGGCGTATAGATCCGCGTAGGCTTTCCCCGAACGGCTCCACGAGAAGTCTGTTTTCATGCCGGCGCGCTGGATGACACGCCACGTGTCGCGTTGCCAGTAAAGTGTTACGGCACGGCTTATGGCGTCGGCCAGCGCGGCATAGTGAACGCCATCGAACTGCACGCCGGTGGCGACGCCGCCCATGACAGCGGCAAGGTTCGCGTCAATCACGGTATCGGCAAGCCCGCCCGTGCGCGCGACGACGGGGACGCAGCCATAGGCAAGGCCATAGAGCTGGGTGAGGCCGCAGGGTTCGAAGCGACTTGGCACGAGAATGGCATCGCCGCCCGCCTGCATCTGGTGGGAAAGGGCTTCGTCATAGCCGATGCGCACGCCGACCTTGCCGGGGTGGCGCATGGCGGAGGTGTGGAAGGCGTTTTCCATCGCCTTGTCGCCAGAGCCAAGCAGGGCGAGCCGTCCTCCAATGCCGACGAGATGATCGATGCACTCCAGAAGGACATCGATGCCTTTTTGCCAAGTGAGGCGGGTGATCACGACGAAAAGGGGGCCATCGCTGCTTTCGAGGCCAAATTCGGACTCCAGCGCGCGCTTGTTGGCATCACGTTTGGCCAGCGCTTTGACGCTGAATTTGGCTTTCAGCGCGGGGTCTGTTTCGGGATTCCACTGTGCGGTATCGATCCCGTTGACTATGCCGTGGACACGCTCCCCACGACTGACGATCAGGCCTTCGAGGCCCATGCCGAATTCGGCGGTGCGGATTTCGCGCGCATAAGTGGGACTGACGGTGGTGATTGCGCTGGCGGCTTCGAGGCCGCCCTTCAGAAAGCCTATACCGCCGTGATATTCCACGCCGTCCATCGCAAAGGCATGGGATGGCAGGGCGAGCGCGGGGAACAGGTCTGCGCCGTAGTGGCCCTGAAACGCCATGTTGTGAATGGTCATGACCGAGGGTACATGGTGGCCACCTTCAGGCGGCGCA
Source organism: Novosphingobium sp. ERN07 (assembly GCF_012641335.1). Classification (GTDB taxonomy): domain Bacteria; phylum Pseudomonadota; class Alphaproteobacteria; order Sphingomonadales; family Sphingomonadaceae; genus Novosphingobium. Next base: position 451,717 of record NZ_JABAID010000002.1, on the reverse strand, counting down.
AAGCGGAGGTAGGCGAGGGTCATCGCGGCTTGCCAATCGTGGGCATGGACCAGATCGAAGCTGCGGCCTTTTACCGCGCCGCTTGCAACGTCGGCGGCGGCGCGCCCGAAAGCGGCAAAGCGCCGCCAGTTGTCGGCCCAATCGCGGCCCGAACTATCAACATAAGGGCCGCCATCCCGCTGAAAATAGGCGGGAGCATCGACGACGAGGAGCGGATGCCCATCAATCTTGCCGCCGACAAGGCGCGCCTTTTCGCCCAGCAGATTGTCCCACGTGTGGAGCGCGCGGGGGCGGGAGAGCGCCTTCATCACCGCCGGATAGCCGGGGAGGATGGTGGTCATCTCCACGCCATGCGGCGCGACGGCGGCGGGCAGGGCGCCGGCCACGTCGGCAAGGCCACCGGTCTTGATCAGCGGGACAGCCTCTGAGGCGACCGAGAGGACTTTTGTGGTCATGCGGAGCGGTCAGTTCGTAACAGGCCCTCCCCCGACCCCTCCCGCAGGCAGGAGGGGCGACGTTGGCCGAGGTATGGTGCGTTGGCGTTCATACCAGTTGGTCGATCATCCGTTTGGTGATCAGGCAGACGCCGCTTTCGGAGCGGCGGAAGCGGCGGGCGTCGAGTTCGGGGTCTTCGCCCACGACGAGTCCTTCGGGGATGCGGACGCCGGAATCTATGATCACACGGCTGAGGCGGGCACTGCGACCGATGTTGCAATAGGGCAGGATCACTGCTTCTTCGCAACTTGAGAATGAGCCCATCTTCACGCCGGTGAACAGCAGGCTGCGCTTTGCGGTGGCGCCGGAGACGATGCAGTCCTGCGAGATGAGCGAGGAGATTGCCATGCCGCGACGGCCTTCTTCATCGTGCACGAACTTGGCCGGCGCGGCGATGATCTGGTCGGTCCAGATCGGCCACTCGCGGTCATACATATCGAGCTTGGGCACGATGTCGGTAAGATCGAGATTGGCTTCGAAATAGGCGTCGATCGTGCCGACATCGCGCCAGTATTCCTCAATCTCCTCAGCCGCGCGGATGCACGAGGCGGTGAAGCGGTGGGCAACAGCCTTGCCATTCTTCACGATCTTGGGGATGATATCGTTGCCGAAATCGCGGCTGGAATTCTGATCGTCTGCGTCTTCCTGCAGCATCTGGAAGAGGAACTTCGTTTCGAACACATAGATGCCCATCGATGCCAGTGCCATTTCCTCGTTGCCGGGAATGCCGGGGGGATCGGCGGGCTTTTCGATGAAGTCGGTGATGGTGTCGGCCTTGTCTACCGCCATGACGCCAAACCCTGTGGCTTCCATCCGTGGCACGACAAGGCAGCCGATGGTCACGTCTGCACCGCTGTCGACGTGCTGACGCAGCATCAGCTCGTAGTCCATCTTATAGATGTGGTCGCCCGCAAGGATGACCATGTATTTGGGCGCGTAGGAGGCGATGATATCGATGTTCTGGAACACGGCATCGGCCGTGCCTTCGTACCAGTGATCTTCGGACACGCGCTGCGAGGCGGGCAGAATGTCGAAGCTTTCGTTGCGTTCGGGGCGCATGAAGTTCCACGCGCGCTGCATGTGGCGGATCAGCGAGTGGGCCTTGTACTGCGTGGCCACGCCGATACGGCGGATACCGGAGTTGATCGCGTTCGAGAGGGCGAAATCGATGATGCGCGATTTGCCACCGAAATAGACGGCGGGTTTGGCGCGGTTGTCGGTCAATTCCTTCAACCGGCTGCCGCGACCACCTGCAAGGACATAGGCCATCGCATCGCGCGCCAGCGGCTGAGAGTAAGTTTCACGCATCCCCGGTAGCCCTCCGTCTTATCCTTCGAATTCCAGAATCAATGTGGCGAGTGGCGGCAGAACCACGAAGGCTGCGCCGCCTTCTGCGGTGACTTGCCCCAGATTGCCGATGCCGCTGCCGCCATAATCCTGCGCATCGCTGTTCAGCACTTCGCGCCATGCGCCATCGTGCGGCAAGGGCAGGCGATAGTGATCGTGCACGGCTGGCGTCATGTTGCAGATGACCGCCACGGGCTTTGCTCCGGGGGCCTTGCGCAGCCAGGCGAAGACCGAGGCTTGGGCGTCATCGACCACGAGCCATTCGAAGCCTTCCCGCTCGCAATCGCGGGCGTGTAGGGCAGGACGGGTGGTGTAGACGCGGTTGAGATCGCGCACCCAGCGGCGGACGCCTTCGTGGGCGGGCGCATCGAGGAGGTCCCAATCGAGGTTGCGCGCTTCGCTCCATTCGCGGCGCTGGGCGAATTCCTGACCCATGAACAGCAGCTTCTTGCCGGGATAGCCCCACATCATGCCGTAATAGGCGCGTAGGTTGGCGAACTTCTGCCAATCGTCGCCGCTCATCTTGTTCAGCAGGCTGCCCTTGCCGTGGACCACTTCATCATGGCTCAGGGGCAGGACGAAGTTTTCGCTGAAGGCGTATGTCAGGCCGAAGGTAATTTCATTGTGATGATACTGGCGGTGGATCGGATCAAGCGCCATGTATTGCAGCGTATCGTGCATGAAGCCCATGTTCCATTTGAACCCGAAGCCAAGGTGTTCGCGTGGGGCTTCGTCAAAGGCGGGCTTGCTGACGCCAGGCCATGAGGTGGATTCCTCGGCAATCGTCAGAAAACCGGCGTGGGTCTGGTAGACAGCGCGGTTCATCGCTTTCAGAAATTCCACCGCTTCCCAGTTCTCGCGCCCGCCTTCGGCGTTGGGAATCCATTCGCCCGCCTTGCGCGAATAGTCGCGGTAGAGCATCGAGGCGACGGCATCGACGCGCAGGCCATCGACATGGTAGCGCTCTGCCCAGAACAGCGCGTTGTTGACGAGGAAGCTGACGACTTCGCGGCGGCCGAAGTTGTAGATCAGCGTGTTCCAATCAGGGTGGAAGCCAAGGCGCGGATCTGCGTGTTCATAGAGCGCCGTGCCATCGAAATTGACGAGGCCGTGTTCATCGGTGGGGAAGTGGGCGGGCACCCAGTCTATCAGCACGGAAACGCCTGCGCGGTGTGCGCCATCGACGAACCGGGCGAAGCCTTCGGGCGGGCCGAAGCGGGCGGAGGGGGCGTAGAGGCCAGTGGTCTGGTAACCCCATGACGGGTCGTAGGGATGTTCTGAAACCGGCAGGAATTCGATATGGGTGAAGCCCATTTCCGCGACGTAGGGGATCAGACGGTCGGCCAGTTCGTCCCACGTATAGAAGCCATCGTCATGGGGCTTTTGCCATGATCCGGGGTGGACTTCGTAGATCGACATGGGCTGGCGGCGCGCGTCGATGCTGGCCCAGTGGGCGCGGTGATGGGCATCGCCCCAGTCCATCTTGACCGGATGTGCGGTGATAGACGCCGTGCTGGGACGGAACTCTGCGGCTTGCGCAAACGGGTCTGCCTTGAGCGGAAGCACCATGCCATCTGCAGCCACGATGCGGTATTTGTATGCGCGGTGTTCGCCAATGTCGGGGATGAACACTTCCCACACGCCGATGTCCGCGCGGCGGCGCATCGGATGGCGGCGGTGGTCCCAATCGTTGAAATCGCCCACGACCGACACGAGGCTGGCGTTGGGTGCCCAGACCGCGAAGTGAACGCCCGATGCGCCTTCATGCTCGATCAGGTGCGCGCCCATCTTGTCAAACAGGCGCTGGTGGGTGCCTTCGGCAATCAGGAAATCGTCCATCGGGCCGAGGACGGGGCCAAACGAATAGGCATCTGTGACCAGCCATTCGTGGGCACCCGCCTTGCAGGCATAGCGGACGGGCTGGCGATGGCCTTTGACCTTGCCTTCGAACAACCCGCGCCCGTCGATGCGGGTGAGTTTGCCCAGCTTCGCGCCGGAAAGCGACCATGCCACCGCTTCATCGGCACCCGGAAGGACCGCGCGGGCGAATGCGCCGTCCGGCCCTTCGTGGATGCCGAGAACCGAGAAAGGATCGGCGTGCGTCCCGTTCAGAAGGGCTTCGATGGCGCTCGCCGGTGGTTTCATGCTGGCCTTCAGACCCCCCAGATATCGCGGGCATATTCACCGATCGTACGATCGGATGAGAACCAGCCTACGTTGGCAATGTTGCGAATTGCCGAAGCGCGCCATTTGGCCTGCTGTTCCCAGCGGCGATCAATGTTGCGCTGGGCGGCGTGATAGCTGTCAAAATCGGCGGCGACCATGAACCAGTCGTGATCGTAGATGCCGCCCATCAGGCCCGCATAGCGCTGCGGATCGTCGGGCGAGAATACGCCGGTGGCGATGGCGGCAAGGGCCTGCTGCAATTCGCGCGATCCTTCGATGATCTCGCGCGGGTTGTAGCCGTTGGCGCGCTTGTCCTCGACCTCGTCGGCGGTGAGGCCGAAGATTTCGATATTGGCGTCGCCCACATGGTCCTTGATCTCGACGTTCGCGCCATCGAGCGTGCCGATGGTAAGCGCGCCGTTGAGCGCGAACTTCATGTTGCCGGTGCCCGATGCTTCCATGCCGGCGGTGGAAATCTGTTCGGACAGGTCGGCCGCAGGGATGATCTTTTCGGCAAGGCTGACGTTGTAGTTTGGCACGAATACGACCTTGAGCAGCCCGCCTACCGAGGGATCGGAATTGACGCGGCGTGCGATGTCGTTCGACAGTTTGATGATCAGCTTGGCGTTGTGATAGCTCGAGGCTGCCTTGCCGCCGAATATCTTTACACGCGGCACCCAATCGCGTTCGGGGTGGCTGCGGATCTGATCGTAGAGCGCCACCGTTTCCACCAGATTGAGCAACTGGCGCTTGTATTCGTGGATGCGCTTGATCTGGACGTCGAACAGGGCATCGGGATCGAGGCGGACGCCCATCACGTCTTTGATATGCTTGGCCAGCGCGATCTTGTTCGAGCGCTTTACCTCGGCAATGCGTTCACCCAGTTGGGCATCGTCAGCCAGTGCATTGAGATCGGCCAGCTTTTCGGCGTCATCCAGAAAGGCATCGCCAATGGCATCCTTCAGGACCGAGGTGAGGCCGGGGTTGCACTGTTGCAGCCAGCGACGGGGGGTGACGCCGTTGGTCTTGTTGTTGATGCGCGTGGGGTAAAGCTTGTGCAGGTCTGAAAAGACAGTGGTCTTCATCAGATCGGTGTGGAGCGCGGCCACGCCATTGATGCTGTGTGCGCCGGTGAAGGCAAGGTTGGCCATGCGCACGCGGCGTTCACCGCCTTCGTCGATCAGGCTGATTGCGGCGACGGCTGCATCGTCAAGCCCGGCCTTGCGCGCTTCGCGCAACACGCGGCTGTTGATCGCGTAGACGATCTGCATGTGGCGGGGCAGCAGGCGTTCGAACAGCGGCAGCGGCCACGATTCCAGCGCTTCGGGCAGGAGCGTGTGGTTGGTATAGGCGACGGTCGCCTTGGTCAGTTCCCACGCTTCGTTGAATTCGAGGCCGTGCGCATCGACCATCAGGCGCATCAGTTCGGCCACGGCCACAGCGGGGTGCGTATCGTTGAGCTGGATCGCCGCCTTATCGGGCAGGGTGCGGATATCGCCGTGATACTGCACGTGGCGGCGCACGATGTCCTGAATAGAGGCAGAGGTGAAGAAATACTCCTGCCGCAGACGGAGTTCCTGACCGGCAGCGGTGGAATCCGCCGGATAAAGCACGCGCACAAGGCTGTCGGCACGGACCTGTTCGGCCATTGCGCCAAAGTGATCGCCCGCGTTGAACGCATCGAGCCGCAGGGGATCGAAAGCGTGCGCGGTCCACAGGCGCAGCGTGTTCACACGCTTGCCGCGCCAACCGACGACAGGAGTGTCAACCGCGCTGGCTTCAACCTTTTCAGCCGGGCGCCATTCCACGCCATCGCCGGTTTCAACCACTTCACCGCCGAAGCCGATGATATAGGCGCTTTCGCGGCGATCAAACTCCCACGGGTTGCCGTGAGAAAGCCATGTTTCGGGAAGTTCGACCTGCCAACCATCATCGATGCGTTGGCGGAACATGCCGTTCACATAGCGAATGCCGTAGCCGTAAGCCGGGATGCCAAGGCTGGCGAGGCTTTCCATGAAGCACGCGGCGAGGCGACCTAGGCCACCGTTGCCAAGCGCCGCGTCGGGTTCAAGATTTTCGAGCGCGGCAAGATCGAAGCCGTGTTCGCGCAGCGCCTTTTCCATGTCGCGCGTCAGACCCATGTTCGAAAGGGCATCGCGCAGCAGGCGGCCGATCAGGAATTCCAGGCTGAGATAATAGACCCGCTTTGCGCCCTTGTCATAGGTCTCGCGCGTCGATTCCATCCACCGGTCGATGATCGCATCGCGCAGCGTCAGCACGGTGGCGGTGTACCAATCGTGCGGTTTTGCGGCGCGTTCGTCCTTGCCCACGCGCTTGCGCAGCACGTCGATGATCTGGGCGTCGATTTCGGCGGCTTTGGAATTGGATTCGAGGGTCATGATACGCGATTCACCCTGCTTGGCCCGGCGCGCAAGCAGGCGTGGCCCACCATGCGCCGATGCGTGTTGCACCGGCCCTTCACGCCAGCACGCCCGATGTTTTTGCGGCCTTGCACAAGTGCGAAAGGCGGCGGGCTGTGCAGCAAACCATCTTACTCCCCACACAAAGGTATGACAGGCTGCGCACGCCGGGCAAGCGGCAATCTGCGGGTGGCGCAGACTTGCCGCACTTCAGGTTCCGTTACGGATGGATTGCCCCACTGCTCAGTCCTCACGCCGCCACTTGTAGGCGCGCAATTGCGCGAAGTGTGCGAGAATACGTCTGCGGTTCAGAACATGCGGCGCAAGATGGTGTCCTTGATCACAAAATGGTGGTGGAGCGCCGCCGCGATGTGCAGCACGACCAGCCCGGCCATCAGAAAACCAAGCACTTCATGGCCTTCATGCGCGGCCTCTGCCAGCGCAGAGCCTTTGGTGACGGCCAGCTTGGGCCATTCGAAAAGGCCCCAGATGCTGATCGGATATTTGCTGTTGGCCGAGGACATGATCCACCCCGTGACAGGCACGATCAGCATCAGCGCATAGAGTGCGGCATGGGCGACTTTGGCTGCTAGGCGCTGGAGATTGCTCATCGTGGCGGGCCATGCGGGCATGGTCCAAGTGAACCGCCAGCCAAGCCGGATGAGCGAAAGTAGCAGGATGATGATGCCGGTGCCTTTGTGCAGCGGAAATGGGTTCCAGATATCTTCCAGCGCATCACCGCCGATGCCCGAAGCGAGGTTGAAGATCACCATGCCCGCGATCAGTGCATGCAGCGTGCGCGCAACGGTGTTGTAGCGAACCAATTCTGCGCCGCCTGCGATACTTGCCATTCCCCGACTCCCGTAAATGTCCGTGCACGAGATGGCATGAACTGGCTGCCGGTGTCACGCTGCGTTGCGAGGGGGGGGCTAAAAGGAGCGGGCGTCGCAAAACAGGACGGGCGTCAAGCAATGCCATGCGGCAAATGACGTATGGGAGATTTTGCACTGCAAAAAATATGGTGTCGGCAGAAACCAACGAGACCGCCCGAAACTCCATGAGGTCGCAAGGACGGTCCAACTTCATCGTGAGGGCAAATGTCTACCCAGCGTCTTACCCAGGTTGAACCTGCCGTGGTCCACAAGATGGCGTCCATGTTGAAGAGCCAGAAGCCCGAAGTTATTCAAACCAGCTTTGGAATCGGCCTGAATACTTGGGTCAAGCTGCGCGAAGGCAAGGCTATCAGGCATTCGGTGGCGGTGCGCCTCCTGCAACGTTTGCAGCGCGATCAGGTGATCTGAAGGCCGCACCCAGTTGGCAATTGGTCTTACCCGGCGTGCCACTTCCGGGGGTTGAGTTCGCTGCGGTTGCAGTGCACAATCTTTCGCGCGTCGGCAGAAGGGCATGTGCCTGACTGACACGGGCGCGGGGTCGATTGGCATGGTCATGTTCCGTGAAGGCGGAAGCGGGCAGCGCAGTTTCATTCGTCCGTCCACGATTTTGCGGGGGCGGATGGTTGGTGCTGCACTTTGCGTTCTTGCGCTGATCGTGGCGATCCTGATGCTGGCAGACACGCTGGAGTTGTTTGGTCGCGCGCGGGCGTTTCGGTGGGTGAGTTTGGGTGGCACGCTAGTGATTGCGGCCATTGCCCTGTGGCAGTTCCTTGGCCGGACGGACGATTTGCCCGATGGGGCGGGTATGCCGACCGGGCCTGCGCAGGAACAGATGGCGCAGCTCGCCAGCGAATTGGAGGCTGCCGAAGCTGCCAATGCCGCCAAGAGCCGCTTTCTGGCCAATGTCAGCCACGAAATTCGCTCTCCGCTCAACGCGATCTATGGCTATGCCCAACTTGTGGAGCGTGGGGCCGAAGTTGATCCGCAACACGCCGCGCGCGTGATCCGCCGCAGCGCCGAACACCTGACGAATCTGGTCGAAGGACTGCTCGATCTCGCGTCTGTCGAACAGGGCGTGATTCGCGTGGATAGCGGCGTGGTGCGCGCAGGCGGGCTTGTGCAGCAGGTGGCCGACATGTTCGCACCGCTGGCGGCGCAAAAGGGGCTGGCGTTCCATTGCGACCTGCCTGACCGGCTGCCCGAATTCGTGCGCATGGACGAACGCCGCGTGCGGCAGGCGCTGATCAATCTCGTCTCTAACGCCGTGAAATTCACCGAAGCGGGCGAGGTTACACTGGCCTTCCGATGGTCGGGCCAGATGGCGACGTTTGAGGTGCGCGATACGGGGCCGGGCATTGCTGATGATCGGCGCGATGCGATCTTTGCGCCCTATGTTCGGGATGGTGCCGCGCAGCCGCAGGAAGGAGCGGGGCTGGGCCTTGCCATAACCAGCGCCATCGTACGAATGCTGGGTGGTGATCTGCAACTGGAAAGCACGCCAGGAGTGGGCAGCACGTTCCGCATCGTGATCATGGCCCCGCAAGTTTCCGGCTTTGTGGATCGCGCGGCGGATCTGGTGCGGCCGAGCGGATATGCCGGACCGGTGCGATCGCTCCTGCTTGTGGATGACGACCGCGATCATCTGGCAGTGCTACGGACGGCGCTGGGTGAAGTGGGCTTCGAAGTCTCGCTGGCCAGCGACGGGCCGACCGCGTTGGCGCTTGCCGGGAGTGCTGCGGCGCAAGGGCGCTTCGATGCGGCGGTGCTGGATGTGAGTATGCCGGGCATGACCGGGTGGGAAGTGGCTGCGCACCTGCGTGCGGTTCACGGGCCTGCGCTGAAGATTCTGATGCTGTCCGCCAATGCCGAGGAACGGCACGGGCTGGCGGGGCAGGCGGCGGATCATGATGCGTTTCTGCTCAAGCCCGTGGAACTGGGCGGACTGATCGATGCGATTGGCCGACAATTGGGGCTGGCGTGGGTCTATCCGCAGGTCGCATCGCCTGCCGAACGGCCTGCCGAGGCCGCGGCCCGCATATCAGATGCAGCGCGCGAACATGCAGAACGTCTGAAATCACTTGTAAGGATCGGCCACGTGCGCGCATTGGAGGGTGAAATCCGCGCGCTGGAGCAGGCCGATGCAGCCGCTGCGCCGCTTGTGGCCAAACTGTATGCCTGCCTTGACCGGTTTGATCTGGCCGCAATGGGGAAGACGCTTGAGGAGCTTTGACGATGAGTGAAACCGCAAGTGGCGCGGGCGCGCGGCGCGATACGGTGCTTGTTGTCGATGACGAACCGGATTCGTTGCGCTTTCTTACCGACACGCTGGAAGGTGTTGGCATCACCGTTCTGGTGGCCATTTCGGGCGATGCCGCGCTGGACCTGTTGCAGCATATCACGCCCGATCTGATCCTGATGGACGCTGTAATGCCGGGGATCGACGGATTCGAAGCAACAAGGCGGATCAAGGCGCGCGCTGCGCTGGCCCATGTGCCAGTGGTGTTCATGACCGGGCTTACCGAGAGCGAACACGTGGTCGAAGGGTTCGAGGTGGGTGGGGTGGACTATCTGCGCAAGCCGGTGAACGTCCACGAACTGCTGGCGCGAGTGCGCGTGCACATCGGCCACGCCCGCGCCATGCAGGCTGGCGCGGCGGGGCTGGATGCCACCGGACGGCTGATGATGGCGACCGATACGCAAGGGCAGTTGCTGTGGTGCACGCCAATGGCCGATCTGGCGATCACGCGCGTCAGCCCGGAATGGAACCGTGAACGCGGCACTTTGCCTGATGCCTTGCGCGGGCCGGTGACGCGGCTGCTGTCGCGCAACGAACTCGGCGCGACGGCGCGGATCGAGCAGGGCGAGGGTTCATTGGAACTGGTGATCATCGCGCATTACCGCGAGAACGAGGTACTGATCCGGCTGAACGAGCTGAATCCACGTGCCGATGTTGCCAGGTTGCAGCAGCGCCTGTCGTTGACAGATCGTGAGGCTGAAGTGCTGCTTTGGATCAGCTATGGCAAATCGAACGGGATGATATCTGAAGTTCTGGCGATCAGCCCGCGCACGGTGCAAAAACACCTTGAGCGGATTTACGAGAAGCTGGGTGTGGAAACCCGCGCAGCCGCAGCGGCAGTGGCGATCAAGGTGCTCGGCACCTGAGGCGGAGGCAAAACTGGTGCGGAGGGGAAACGTCTCCGCACCAGCGTGCTGTTGCTTGCAATAGCTTAACGTCTGGCCATCGTGCCGTGACGGGCGGCCTGCGCCAGTTCCTGAACCATCGGCTCAACGCTGGCGACGGCCGCACGGCGGCACCGGTAGTCGGGCATCGGCGTCACGATCATGCGGTCGGAAGGATCGCAGGCTTCGGCGGCGGCATCCGCGATGCGGTTGCGCAGCTTTCGCATGTGATCTGCACGGGTGAGGTCAAGGCCATCGGCGGAGACCGAGATGTTTACGGTCTGGGCGGGCGCAGCGGCGGCTGCGATCTGCGGCGCAGACAGCAGTCCGACCGCCGCGATTGCGGCGAGAAGTTTGGTCATGGGCATTCTCCTGCGAAACACTATTCTGGTCAGGTCCGGCTTTCCGGCTCCTGCTGCCTTATTGGCGGTTATTTGTGGACTGGCGGGTATTCCCGATTGATTCCAATCCAAGTTCAAGAATAGGTCTGGTGACTGGGGTGCACAAGTTATTTTAATAAATAAAACTAAGTAATTCATGGTGTTCTACTTGTGCCTTGCAGCAAAGGGCGGTTCAATGCTGGGGTGATGGCATACGTCTATCACAAGTCGTAATACGCCAAATCTGGACGGATGTCCGAAAAGTCCCAAAAGCCGGGCTTTTGTTGAAAATCTCTAGGGTGAGCGGCGAGGCAGTCTGTAGACCAAAGCTGATGCTGCGCCGCAGCAAGGCGCTGCTCAAAAAGTTTTGGCGCTGCGCCTTGATCGGTCAGGAAACCGGGCTTGGTCGGCTCCGTCGATTGGGCCAATGTCCGTTCCGGGAGAACGATATGAAGACCATGCAGGCGGTTCAGGTGCAGCGGTTGAGCGATGATCTTGGCGGCGTGGCGCTGACGGAACTGCCAATGCCGGTGCCCGCGCTGGGCGAAGTGCTGGTACGGATCGAGGCAGCCGCTCTGGGCTTTCCCGACCTGCTGATGACGCGCGGTGGTTATCAGGCCAAACCGTCTTTGCCTTTCGTACCCGGCATGGAAGGAGCGGGGACCGTCATCGAAGCGCGGGGGGGCAATCGCTTGCGTGAAGGTGACAGGGTGATCGTCGGCGGCCTGACGGGCGCGGTCGCGCAGTATGGGGCCTTTCGCGAAGAGGCGGTGGTGCCGTTGCCTGCCAGACTGGACATGGCTGAGGGCGCGGCGTTGCGCGCGGCCTATCTTACCGCATGGGTGGCGCTGGTTCGCCGGGGGCAGGCGGTGGCGGGTGAATGGTTGCTGGTCCACGGCGCCGCGGGTGGCGTGGGACTGGCTGCGGTGGACCTAGGCAAGGCGCTGGGGCTGAAAGTCATCGCGGTCGCATCGACGCAGGCAAAGCGGGATGCCATCGCCAGTCTGTATGCGCCTGACCATGTGATCGATGGCGGTTCCGGCTTTCGTGAACAGGTGCTGGCGATCACCGACGGACGAGGAGCTGATCTGGTCTACGATCCGGTTGGTGGCGATGTTTTCGACGAATCCACACGCTGCATTGCGTTCAACGGGCGGTTGCTGGTGATCGGCTTTGCTGCCGGGCGCATCCCCCAGATCGGTGCGAACATTGCGTTGATCAAAGGGTTTTCGGTCGTTGGTGTGCGCGCTGGCGAATATGGCCGTCGGTTTCCTGAACGCGGTGCCGAGAATATCGAAAGCATTCTGAAACTCGCTGGCGAGGGGCGGATTCTCCCGCATGTCCACGCGCGCTATGCCATGTCTGAATGGGCCAGTGCCTATCGCGCGATGGAACAGCGCAATGTGATAGGCCGCAGTGTCATCCTGCCGCATCAGAGCTGACCCGCACGGACAGGTGATCTGTTCAGGCAAAAAAGGGGCCGCACCGTTGCCGGGCGGCCCTTGGAAAGTTTGGGAGAGGATGCCTGAAAGGCCTCACCTAGATGGGCGTCGGGCCGATTCTTCGCAAGTGCGAATAACGAATGGTGTGTTGCATTTTTTACAATCATAGAGCGAAGATGGCTAGGTTTTCTTGGGTGTGAAGAAATTGACTGCGTTATCAATATAATGAGTGGCCCGCAATGACGGCCTAGGCCGAAGGGTGAGTCATCAAAATTGCTGCACCTGCACAAATTATCAGGCGCTTGTGGCGCCGAATAGCCTGTTGACCCATCGATCATGATTGCTATAAATCATAACAGATTGGGAGAGCAGTCATGTTTTTCGAACGCATCAATCCGCTTACCGGTGACATCGCCTCCAGCGCAGAGGCGATGCAAGCATCGGATATTCCCGCAATCGCGGCCAAGGCTGCAAGAGCTTTCCCGGCGTGGGCGGCTATGGGGCCGAATGCCCGTCGCGCCGTTCTGATGAAGGCGGCAACCGCCCTCGAATCGCGCGCAGATGCCTTCGTTGAAGCAATGATGGGTGAAATTGGCGCGACCAAGGGATGGGCGCTGTTCAACCTTGGCCTTGCCGCCAGCATGGTTCGTGAAGCTGCAGCGCTTACCACCCAGATTTCGGGTGAGGTGATCCCCTCGGACAAGCCGGGCTGTGTCGCAATGGCGCTGCGTGAGCCGGTCGGTGTCATGCTTGGGATTGCGCCGTGGAACGCGCCGATCATTCTTGGTGTGCGCGCCATCGCGGTCCCGCTCGCTTGTGGCAACGCGGTGATCCTAAAGGCCAGCGAGCAATGTCCGCGCACCCACGCGCTTATAATCGAGGCATTTGCCGAAGCGGGTTTCCCCGAAGGTGTGGTGAATGTGGTGACCAATGCGCCTGCCGACGCGGCGGACGTGGTTGGTGCGCTGATCGATGCACCGGAAGTGAAGCGCATCAACTTCACCGGCTCTACTGCTGTTGGCAGGATCATTGCTACACGAGCGGCGCAGCACCTCAAGCCCTGTCTGTTGGAACTGGGGGGCAAGGCGCCGCTGATCGTGCTGGATGACGCCGATCTGGACGAGGCGGTGAAGGCTGCGGCCTTTGGCGCATTCATGAATCAGGGCCAGATCTGCATGTCGACCGAACGGATCATCGTGGTCGATGCCGTGGCGGACGAATTTGCCGCGAAGTTCAAGGCCAAGGTCGGGAGCATGGCAGTGGGCGATCCGCGCGAAGGCACAACGCCGCTGGGCGCGGTGGTGGATGCGAAGACCGTGGCGCATTGCCAGAGCCTTGTCGCTGACGCGCTGAGCAAGGGTGCCGAACTGCTTACCGGTGGTGAGACGACGCAAAATGTGCTGATGCCCGCGCACGTCGTCGATGGGGTTACGCAGGACATGAAGCTGTTCCGCGATGAAAGCTTCGGCCCGGTTGTCGGCGTCATCCACGCCCGTGATGAAGCGCACGCCATCGAACTGGCGAATGACACCGAATACGGGCTTTCCGCTGCGGTCTTCACGCGAGACACGGCGCGCGGTCTGCGCGTGGCGCGCCAGATCAAGTCCGGCATCTGCCACGTCAACGGACCTACTGTGCACGATGAAGCCCAAATGCCTTTCGGCGGCGTGGGTGCCTCTGGCTATGGCCGCTTTGGCGGGAAGGCCGGGATCGACAGCTTCACCGAACTGCGCTGGATCACGATGGAAACCCAGCCCGGCCATTTCCCCATCTGATTTTGCTATTATCTTGAAGGACAAGACCATGACCGAACAGAAGATTGAGCGCACGGAAGAAGATACCGTCGCTTTCACCGTCGAAGACGGCATTGCCTGGGTAAAGTTCAACCGCCCGGAAAAGCGCAACTGCATGAGCCCGAAGCTCAACCGCCGTATGAAGGCCGTGCTGGAAGAACTGGAATTCCGCGATGACGTGAAGGTTCTGGTGCTGACCGGCGAAGGCGATGCCTGGACTGCCGGTATGGACCTCAAGGAATATTTCCGCGAAACCGAAGCGCAGGGCCTTGGCGCGATCCGCAAGTCGCAGCGCGAAAGCTATGGCTGGTTCGAACGCCTGCGCTGGTACGAAAAGCCGACCGTGGCGATGATCAACGGCTGGTGCTTCGGCGGCGGCTATGGCCCGCTGTTCGGCTGCGATATCGCTATCGCTTCGGAAGATGCGCAGTTTGGCCTTTCGGAAATAAACTGGGGCATTCTTCCCGGCGGTGGCGCTTCGAAGGTCGCGCAGGAACTAATGCCGTTCCGCAAGGCCATGTATCACGCGATGATGGGTGAAAACCTGACCGGCAAGCAGGCTGAAGAGCAGGGACTCATTACCGAAGCCGTTCCTGCCGATAAGCTGAAGGCGCGTGTGCTGGAAATCTGTGAAGCGCTGAAGAAGAAGGACGGCCACGCCCTTCGCGCTACCAAGTGGGCTGTGCGCCGCATGGTCGACATGACCTATGACAACGGTTTGGAATACCAGATCCGCGCGCAGGAAGCGCTGCACAGCTTCGGTGGTGCGGCAGCCCGCAAGGAAGCGACGCGTCAGTTCCTTGATGAGAAGAGCTTCAAGCCGGGTCTGGGCACTTTCGATACCAGCAAGGTCGAAGGCTGATCCTTTAACCGGATGGATTTCGAAAAGCCCCGGTCGCCTGTGCGGCCGGGGCTTTTTCGTGCGAAAGGCGATGGTCTTGGGACCGGGCATCGTTAGGATGGGGGCGTCCTGCCAGAATGCGAGACGCGACCTTTGTCCAACCGTTACGATGCTCTGATCATCGGTGGAGGCCACAACGGCCTGACTTGCGCCTTCTACCTTGCCCGCGCCGGGATGCGCGTGCGGGTGCTTGAGCGGCGGCATGTGGTGGGCGGTGCGGCGGTGACCGAGGAGTTTCATCCCGGCTTCCGCAATTCGACTGCCAGCTACACCGTCAGCCTGCTCCAGCCCAAAGTGATTGCGGACATGCGCCTGCACGATCACGGCTACCGCGTGGTGGAGCGCAAACTTTCGAACTTTCTGCCCTTTGCCGACAGCTATTTGAAGCTGGGCGGAGGGGAAGGGCGCACGCAAGCTGAGTTCGCGCGAATATCGCCTGCCGATTCCGAAGCGTATCCGCGTTATGACGCCGCGCTGGGCCGACTTGCCGATGTGCTGCGTGACCTTGCGCTGCAGACGCCCCCTAACGTGGGGGGCGGGCTTGCCGCGTTGCAGGCCGCGGCGCGGCAGGGCTGGCCGCTGGCAAAGCTGGATGCGGCAGCGCAGCGCGATTTGCTGGAGATATTTACCCGCTCTGCTCGCGAATTTCTGGACGGGTGGTTCAGGGATGACCGCGTGAAATCCGCTTTTGCCTTCGATGCGGTGGTAGGGAACTTCGCCGGGGTTTCCACGCCGGGGTCAGCCTATGTGCTGTTGCACCATGTGTTCGGTGAGGTGAACGGCAAGGCAGGCGCATGGGGCCATGCAATTGGCGGCATGGGTGCGATCACGCAAGCGATGGCGGCTGCTTGCACCGTTGCGGGTGTGGAGATCAGTCTGGAAGCGCCTGTTGCCAAGGTTCTGGTCGATAAGGGCAAGGCGGCGGGCGTGCGGCTGGAAAGCGGTGAGGAGCTTTATGCGCCGATCATTGCGGCCAATGTCGGCCCGGCACTGCTTTATCGGCAGATGGTGGAGGACAGCGATCTCGATGCTGATTTCCGGCGGCGTATCGCAGGGTTCAAGACGGGTTCGGGCACGTTCCGCATGAATGTTGCGCTGTCCGAACTGCCCGATTTCAGCGTTCTGCCCGGAAAGGCGCTGGCCGGACATCACACCGCCGGGATCGTGATTGCGCCGGGGCTGGATTACATGGACCGCGCCTTCGATGATGCCAGAGCGCATGGCTGGTCACGTCAGCCGATTGTCGAGATGCTAATTCCCTCAACGCTTGATGACAGCCTTGCACCGCCGGGTTGCCATGTGGCCAGCCTGTTTTGCCAGCAGTTTGCACCCACGCTGCCAGATGGCCGTTCGTGGGACGATTGCCGTGAAGAGGCGGCGGACCTGATCATCGATACTGTCACCGCCCACGCGCCAAATTTCAAGGCCAGCGTGATTGCGCGGCAAATCCATTCGCCGCTCGATCTGGAGCGAAAGTTCGGTCTTGTCGGCGGAGATATCTTCCACGGGCGGATGAGCCTTGACCAGCTTTGGTCGGCGCGCCCGGTGCTGGGGCATGGCGATTACCGCGCACCTATCTGGGGGCTGTATATGTGCGGTTCGGGTACCCACCCCGGTGGCGGGGTGACCGGCGCGCCGGGGCATAATGCTGCGCGTGAAATTCTGCGCGACCGGTCCGTTTTGTGGAAACTGCTGCATCGCGGGTGAAGGCGAACTGCCCCACCCGCGATCATATCAGGCAAGCACTTCGGCCACGGGCGTGTAGGCGTAGCCCAGTTCGTTTGCGACCGCTTCATAGGTCACCTTGCCTTCGTGGACGTTGAGACCCGCAGCAAGGTTCGCATCGGCCTTGAGCGCCGCTTTCCAGCCCTTGTCCGCGATGCGCAGGGCGTGGGGCAGGGTCACGTTGTTCAGCGCATAAGTGCTGGTGCGCGCCACCGCGCCGGGCATGTTGGCAACGCAATAGTGGACCACGCCATCGACGACATAGGTCGGTTCGGCATGGGTCGTTGCATGGCTGGTTTCGAAGCAGCCACCCTGATCAATGGCCACGTCCACCAGCACCGAGCCGGGCTTCATCGTGGACAGCATATCGCGCGTGATCAGCTTGGGCGCTGCGGCTCCGGGGATCAACACCGCGCCGATCACAAGGTCTGCCTCGGCCACAAGCGCAGCCAGCGCGGCCTTGCCCGAAAAGAGCGTGCGCGCGCGGCCTTCGAAGTGGTTGTCGAGCTTTTCGAGCACATCGGGATCACGATCAAGGATGGTCACGTCCGCGCCAAGGCCCACCGCCATCTGCGCCGCGTTAAAGCCCACCACGCCGCCACCGATCACCACGACCTTGCCCGGCAGCACGCCCGGTACGCCGCCGAGCAATACACCACGTCCGCCGTGCGCCTTTTCCAGCGCGGTGGCCCCGGCCTGAATGGCCATGCGGCCTGCAACCTGACTCATCGGCTTCAGCAAGGGCAGGGCGTTGCCCGCGCCGGTCACCGTTTCATAGGCGATGGCGGTGACGCCCGATTTGATGAGATCCGCGGTCTGTTCGGGGTCGGGCGCAAGGTGGAGGTAGGTATAGAGGATCTGGCCCTTGCGCAGCATTGCGCGCTCCACGGCTTGCGGTTCCTTGACCTTTACGATCATCTCGCAACCATCGAACACCGTCTTGGCATCGGGCTTGATCGTGGCGCCTGCAGCTTCGTAGTCCGCATCGCTTGCGCCGATGCCATTGCCTGCGCCGCTTTGCACCCACACGTCATGCCCATGCGCAACCAGTTCACGCGCGCTTTCGGGGGTGAGGCCGACGCGATATTCGTGGTTCTTGATTTCTCTGACGGTGCCGACGCGCATGGTGGAATTTCCTTTGCCTGAAGCCTTGCTCTGTAATTTGGAAACTACAGCGAAGTTTCTGGCAATTCTTGCCTTTTTTCACCGTCCCTGAGATGAGATATGGTAATATCTTTCGTCTTTATCTCCATTGCTGGGAAAATATTTCATGGATCGATTTGATATCGCGCTGCTTGAGGCGTTGCAGAACGATTCGTCACTGTCGATCGCCGATCTCGCAGAGCGTGTGGCGCTTTCGCCCTCTGCCTGCCATCGGCGAGTGAAGGCGCTGGAGCAAACTGGCGTAATTGCGGGGTACGGTGCGCGGCTCGATCCAAAGCTGCTGGGTCTGACAATGGAAGTCTTTGTCGAGATCACTCTCAACAGCCAGAGCCGTGAGGCAATGGACCGATTTGAGCGAGCAGTTGGCGATTTCGACGATATTCTGGAATGCCATCTCATGTCAGGGACCGCAGACTATCTGCTGCGCGTGGCGGCGCGCGATCTTGGCCAGTATGATTCGATCCATCGCGATTGCCTTGCCCGCTTGCCGGGGGTTTCCGCAATGCGATCCAGTTTTTCGCTGCGCCGGATCAAGCAGATGCGGGGTTATCCTGTGCGTTGAGGCCAGCGATTTGCGCAGGCGTGATGGTCTTTACCATATGGCAGAACGTGGCAATCGCGATCCGTTCAAGCTGGGGCATTCGCGGCTCGAACGGCTTTTCGTGGCCTGCAAAAATGGTCATGCCTTCCATCGATGCCGAAATGAACAGGGCGATGATTTCACGCTCGTCACCTGAAAGATCGGGGCGCATCTCCGCGATGATTTCCAGCAAGGGCGCACGCGCGCGGACATAGAGTTCCTGCATTCGTTCCAGCACGAAAGCATCATGGTTCGAAAGGCTCCACAGTTCCGGGAAGAACCGCGTGGTTTTTTTTGAGCGGATATCGTCCAGAACCAGTGTGCAAAGGCGGCTCAGTCGTTCCTCCGGAGGGACGCCCGGCATGTGCATGATCGTGGCGAATTCCACTTCATAGGCGCGGATCACCGCGTCCAGCAGTTCGCGCACGAGGTCTTCGCGGCTGCGATAGTGGTAGGTGAGATTGCCGAATTTCATGCCGCAGGCGCTCGCGACTCGGCGCATCGACATGGCGCGATACCCCTCTTCGATCAGGATCGAAAGCGCGGTGCGCAGGATCATCTCGCGCGTTTCATAGCCCTTCAGATAACCGCCGTCACGCTCAGGCATGATCATGTCGGTTACGGTAATGGGATGAGTATCATGCTGATCCATAAACGAAATTCCCCGTTTGAGCGTTGATGGTAACACAGTCTGGAAACTTGTCATACGACATATTTGGGTCACTTGACAGAATTGTTGCCTGTTTGAGACTATGAGCTTGTCGCCGGTTGCCCCAGCCCGGCGGGTCAGGGAGTTCTCGGATGAGGTCGTTCGTACTGGCTTTTGCCGCATCGGTTTCGATTGCGGCGTTCATGGATGCTCCGGCTATTGCCGCACCTGCTGCATTCCCGAACCCCTTGCCGGAAGAGCAGATCCCGGCGGTGGAAGAATTGCCCGCGCAGTGGCCGTCAGGCTGGGTGTTGGTCCACGATTTCCACTTCAGTTCCATTCTCGATGGCCGGGTGATGCTGGTCGATACCACCTCGGCCGAAAAGCCAGTGAAGGGCATCGTCCGCGCGGCGCAGTTCGCCAACACGCTGGTATCTCCCCGGCGCGGTGAAGTGCTGACGTCGGAAACGTTCTACTCGCGCTTGACCCGGGGAGAACGGACAGACGTGGTGACACTGTGGGACATGGCAACACTGCGGCCCAAGGAGGAGATCGTGCTGCCCGGCGGGAAGCGCCAGCAGTCGGTCACCTACCCACAGCTCTTCCAGTTCACGAATGCCGAAAAGTGGGCACTGGTCGCCAATTTCACGCCCGCGCAATCGGTCAGCGTGCTCGATCTCGACGCGCGCAAGGTGATTGCAGAGATTGATCTGCCCGGCTGCGCTCAGCTCTATCCCACCGGCGCGCGCGGCTTCTCCAGCTTCTGCGCCGATGGCTCACTGATCAGCGTCAAGCTGGGGCCGGATGGGCAGGCGCTGTCTTCAAAAGTAGTCGAGAACATCCACGATATCGACAACCAGCCCCTGTTTGGAACGCCCGCATGGCAGGGGCAGACAGCGTGGTTTGTCAGCTATCATGGCCGTATTCAGGGCTTCGATTTTTCCGGCGACGTGGGCAAGGTGCTGCCCGGCGCGTTCGATCTCGGCACGGCAGAAGGTGCTGCGCCCGAATGGCGTCCCGGTGGCTGGCAGGTGATCGCAATCGACACTGCAGGCAAACTCTATGTCCTGATGAGTCCCAACGGCCGCGAAGGCAGCCACAAGGACGGCGGCACCGAAGTGTGGGTTGCTGATCCCATCAAGAAAGCCCGCGTGGCCCGTATTGCGCTGCGCGGTATCGCCAGTGCCATCGGGCTGACGAAGGGAGCCAACCCGCAACTGATCGTCGCGCGCGCCGATGGCGTGATCGATGTCCACGATGCGGCGAGCGGCGCGTTCGTCCGCTCGCTCGGCACTGCGGGCGGCGCCAATCCCATCCTGATCACGGCACCTTGATATGACCGCGCTCTCCCTCTTCCTCGCGCTGCTGCTGGCGGGTGCCGCCGCACACAAGGCGCTGGCGCGTGATCGCATGGCAATTGCCGCTGCACGGTTGACCGGCCTGCGTTCACAAGCACTGCTGGCGCTGATCGTGGCCGGTTGCCTTGAACTGGCAGCAGCAGCCATGTTGCTCGTGCCCGCATTGCGACCTCTCGGTGGGCTGGTCGCTGCGGGCATCTGGCTAACCTATTCGGCGGCATTGCTGCGCCAACGCGGGCGGACGCTCGATTGCGGGTGTGATCTGGTGGCGCGCGAAAAGCCGGTGGACGGGCCGGTCATCGCACGCCCAGCGTTGCTCGCCGCGCTGGCTGTGCTCGCTTCCACTCTTCCGGCTGTTGAGGGCTTCGCGCTCGACACCCCGTTCGCCGCCGTAGCTTTCCTGGCGCTCTATCTCAGCGCGTCGAAACTTCTCGCCATTCCCCACCCTCGCTGGAGGAAATCGTGATGCTGACTTCGCAGATCCTGTTGTGGACCGCCGTGATTGCGGAAGGGTTACTCATCGCAGCGCTCGCCCGTCAGGTTGGCATCCTGCACGAACGTATTGCCCCGGCGGGTGCGCTGACTCTCAATCAGAAGGTCGAAGTCGGTGAAGTCGCCAGCCCGATGACGGTCACCACCATCGATGGCACGCCGCTGGAAGTGGGCGGCAAGCGCGAAGGGCGTAGCCAGCTCCTGTTCTTTGCCTCGCCCGATTGCCCGATGTGCAAGTCACTGCTGCCTGTTGTGCGCTCTGCCGCCAGTGCCGAGGCTGGCTGGCTCGATGTTGTGGTGGCTGGCGATGGCACTAAGGCCGAATACCAGCGCTTGCGCGAAATTCACGGGCTTGAACGGGTGCCGACGGTGCTGTCCGAAGCGCTGGGCCGCGCTTTCGGCGTCTCCAAGCTGCCCTATGCGGTGCTGCTGGACGAAGCAGGCCGTGTTGCCTCGCTCGGCCTCGTAAACAGCCGCGAACATCTGGAAAGCCTGTTCGAAGCGAAGGAGCGGGGTGTCGCCTCGATCCAGGATTTCCTCGCTCGTCGGAAGGAGGCCTGATCCATGAGCGCTTTCGACAAATGGACTGAACGCCTGACGCGCCGCGTGGCGCGCGGCACATCGCGCCGCAGCACTCTGGCTTGGCTCGGCGCAACGATCACCGGCGCAGCGGTGTTCCCCGTTCTGCCCGTTGCACGCGCTGCTGCCGGCAGTCCGCACGGCGGGGCAGGGGGGCACGCCCCGATTTCGTCCGGCAATCCTCAAGACCCCGGCGATCAGGCGAGTTGCGATTACTGGCGCTATTGCGCGATCGATGGCTTCCTGTGCTCATGCTGCGGTGGTTCGGTCAGCACCTGTCCGCCGGGCACGGAAATGTCTCCGATCACGTGGGTCGGAACTTGCACCAACCCGGCAGATAATCGCGCCTATGTGATCAGCTACAACGATTGCTGCGGCGTGTCGTCCTGCGGCCAGTGCCTGTGCAACCGCAACGAAGGGGACCGCCCGCAGGTCCGCCCGCAATCGAACAACGATTACAACTGGTGCCTTGGCACAGAGAGCAGCATCTACAACTGCTCCACCGCCGTGATCATCGGTGTGGCGTTGGACGGGCAGAAGTGAAAGCGTTTGGCTTCATCGTCCCGGCGATGGCCGTGGCGGCGCTATCGTTGCCTGCAACGGCAGCGCCGGATGGCGCGGCGATCTATGCCCGTTGCGCGGCCTGCCACACCAAGACCGGTGCAGGGCTGCCCGGCGCGTTCCCACCGCTGTCGGCAGATTTCCGCGCCCTCGCAGCCAAGCCTGCCGGTCGGCGCTATCTCGTTTTGGTCCTCACCCGCGGCATTTCCGGGCCGATCACGGTTGAAGGCAAGTCCTATCGCGGCGTCATGCCCGCGCAATCGCTGGACGATGGGGCCACCGCCGCCGTCCTCAACCACGTCGGCACGCAGATCGCCAAGACCGGCCCTGCGATGAAGTTCTTCACTGACAAAGAGGTAGCCGCTCACCGCGCATCGGTGGGTGCGCTTTCGCCCGCTGACATCGGCAAACTTCACGCAGAGGTTGGCGGACGGTGAAAATCAGGCTGCCTCTCGTCGCTGCCCTTGCTGCCATCGCGGCGGCAAGCGTGGCTGCGGGAGCCAGCGAAAGTGCCATGCGCGGTGTGTCCAATCCGCAGCAGGCCCGTGTCGATTACATGCTCAAATGCCAAGGATGCCATCGCCCGGATGGCAGCGGGGACTACAAGTCCAATCCGCCGATGAAGCACATCGTCGCGCAGTTCCTGTCCGTACCGGGCGGACGCGAATTTCTGGGTCGCGTGCCCGGTGTGTCGACCGTCGACCTCGACAATGTGCGGTTGGCGAACCTCGTCAACTGGACGCTCTACACATTTGATGCGGCACACCTGCCCGCCGACTTCCGGCCCTACACCCCGGAAGAGATCGGGCAGTTGCGCCGCCACCCCCTGCGATTGGAACGCGCCGAAATGAGAGCGCGACTGGTGGCAGGGTTCACGCAGGAAGAAGCAGGAACGCATCAACCCTGACATTCGGGAGGCAAGTCATGAGGGAACGTCTTTATCGTGGAATCGCGCTGGCTGGGGTCGCCACCGCATCCATTTTTGCGGCAGCACCGGCTTTCGCGCAGGATGCGCAGGCCGAACCCGCTGTGCCGGATGGCGAGATTGTCGTCACGGCCACAAAACGTGCGGAAAGTCTGCAATCGGTGCCGATCTCCGTCTCTGCCATCGGCGGCGATACGCTGGCCAAGGCGCGGGTGAACAGCGTGGACAACCTCGTCACCAAGGTCGCCAACCTGCAATTGACCTCCATCGTGGGCGACAACACGCCGATCTTCGCGCTGCGCGGCGTCTCAATGTCGGACTACAGCCTCAACCAGTCCAGCCCGGTCGCCACCTATTACGATGAAGTCTACAAGGGCAACTTCGCCTTCCTTGGCGTTGCCATGTACGATCTTGAGCGTGTGGAAGTTCTGCGCGGCCCGCAAGGCACGCTCTATGGCAAGAACACCACCGGCGGCGCAGTCAACATCATCGCAGCGCCCGCAAAGCTTGGCGAAACCAGCGGCTATGCCAACGCAGGCTATGGCAATTACAATCGCGTCGACCTGAATGGCGCGATCAACCTGCCGCTGGGTGAAAAGGCTGCGCTGCGCGTGGCAGGCACCTACAGCCGCGCCGATGGCTGGTTCAAGAACGTGGTGCCCGGCAAGCCCGACCTTGCTTCGACCGACGAATATGCCATCCGCGCCACGCTGAACGTTGAGGCGAGCGACACCGTGCGCTTCGTGCTGCGCGCCTCGAGCAGTTTCCAGAACCCCCGAAACTACGGCATCTATGCCCAGCCCGAAGCCGCCAATCGCCCCGGTCTTGGCGAACGCGAAATCGCGTCGAACATTGATGAAAAGCGCCGCGCCCGCACATATTCGGTCGCGCTGACCGGAACGTTCGATGTGTCCGACGCGCTTACTGTCACCAGCATCACCTCGTGGGACAAGGGCAACCTCTCGTTTTACGAAGATACCGATGGCACTGCCACCGAACTGCTCGAAATCCCCTACCTCGATCGCGCCACGCAGTTCGCGCAGGATCTGCGGTTGACCAGCGATACCGGCGGCCCCTTCGATTTCATTCTCGGTGCCTATTACAACCGCGAAAAAGTCTATAACCAGACCACGTTCGAGATCGGCAAGGACATCGATTCCGATGGCCAGCCCGGCATTACTGCCAACGATTGCGCGGTCGGCCTGCCGCTCGCCTGTCTGTTCCGCAACCAGTTCGATCAGGTGAAGAACAGCTACGCGCTCTATTCGGATTTCAAGTTCGCCGCTTCCGATGCCATCACCCTGCGCGGCGGCCTCCGCTACACGCATGATACCGGCACGCAGAGCAACTTCTCGTCCGATGCGCTGGGCGTCGATGGCACGCTGATCGCCAACCTCATTCCGCTATCATCCCTGCGCTATTCGCAGGATAACCTGTCGGGCAAGATCGGCGTGGATTACAAGCTGGCGGGCGGCAACCTGCTCTACGCCAGCGTCAGCCGTGGTTACCGCGCGCCCAGCTTCAACGCGCAGGCCTTCTTCGATCCGTCCGAACTTTCAATCGCCCGGCCAGAGGAAGTCACCTCATACGAAGCGGGCCTGAAGACGCAGTTCATGGATCGCAAGATCACGCTGAATCTTGCCGGGTTCTATTACGATTACAAGAACCAGCAATTCATCAACATCGATCCGGCCACTGCGGCGCAAACCCTGCTCAACATCCCCAAATCGCGCATCTACGGCGGCGAGGCGGAACTGACGATCCGTGCCACCGACCAGTTGACCATCCATTCCGGCGTGGGCGTACTGTCCACCAGCATCCAACGCGGGATCGTGAGCGGCGTAAACGTAGCTGGAAACCGCCTGTCCAACGCGCCGAGCTTTACCTTCAACACCACTGTCGATCTGACGTTGTTCGATGGTGACCTGGGCAAGTTCTCCGTCCACCCTGACATATCCTACCAGTCGAGCCAGTTCTTCGAAGTGCTCAACGTCTCGCGTCTGCGGCAGTCCAGCTACGCCATCGTCGGCGGGCACATCGATTGGGAAAGCGCCGATGGCCGTTTCAACGCTTCGGTCTGGGGCAAGAACCTGACCGACAAGTTCTACTTTACCTCGCGCGTCGATCTGCTCGCTGGTTTCGGTTTCGATTACAATCACATCGGCAACCCGCGCACATATGGGGTGAGCGTGGGCATGAAATTCTGATAGCCTGACCATCAAGGCGGCAAAGCCGTCGGGAGAGGATAATGCCTCAATACAAGCTGCTGATCGGCGGCGCCCTCGTCAATGGCGACATGACGATGGACGTGATCAATCCGGCTACAGGGGAGCCGTTCTGCACGGTTCCCCGCGCCAGCGCCGCACAGGCCGATGCTGCCATCGCGGCGGCAAAGGCGGCGGTGCCGGGTTGGTCGACACTGCCTTGGGTAGATCGGCAGGCCAAGCTGATCGAACTGGCCGATGCTATCGCCGTTCGCAAGGACGAGATCGCCCGCGCACTCACGATGGAGCAGGGCAAGCCACTGGCCGAAGCGCTGGGCGAACTGGCATGGACCGACGGCTACTTGCGCCATTACGCCACGCTGGAACTGCCGGAGCGGATCATTCAGGATGATGAAACTGGCTACATCGCGGTGAAGCACCGTCCGTTAGGCGTGGTCGTGGGCATCATCGCATGGAACTTCCCGCTGCTCGTCGCCTGCTGGAAGATCGGCCCGGCCGTGCTGGCGGGGAACGCAATCGTGCTCAAACCCGCCCCGACGACGCCGGTGTGTGCGCTGATCCTTGGCGAGATATGCCGCGATGTTTTTCCGGCGGGCGTGGTCAACGTGATCACCGACGCCAACGACCTCGGCCCGCATCTCACCACACATCCCGATGTCGCCAAGGTCGGCTTCACCGGTTCTACGGCTACCGGCAAGCGCATTGCCGCCAGCGGTGCGGACACGTTGAAGCGCGTCACACTCGAACTCGGCGGCAACGATCCGGCCATCGTTCTTGAAGATGTGGACGTGCGCGAAACCGCGCAGACCATTTTCGGCAACGCCTTCCTCAATAACGGGCAGGTCTGCCTCGCCATCAAGCGCGCCTATGTACACGCCGACATCTACGATGCGATGTGCGGTGAACTCGCGCGCCTTGCTGAAGCTGCAGTAGTCGATGATGGCTTGCAGCAGGGCACCCAGATCGGCCCTATCCAAAACGCGATGCAGTTCGAAAAGGTCAAGGGCTTCCTCGAATCTGCCCGCGCCGAAGGCACTGTTGTTGCTGGCGGAGAAGTGATGGAGCGCGCGGGCTATTTCATCCGCCCGACCATCGTGCGCGACGTTACCGATGGCGACCGTATCGTGGATGAGGAGCAGTTCGGCCCCATCCTCCCGCTCATCAGGTTCGACGATGTGGAAGACGTGATCGCCCGCGCCAACGCCAGCGAATACGGTCTCGGCGGCTCGGTCTGGTCAAAGGACATTGGTCGAGCGGCGGATATTGCAGCGCGCATCGAAAGCGGGCAGGTCTGGGTCAACCAGCATATCGCCATCGGTCCCCACATCCCGATGGCCGGATTCAAGAACAGCGGCCTCGGCGTCGAACAGTCGGTCGAAGGCCTTGCCGAATACTCACAGACGCAAGTGGTGAACATCAAGCGATGACGCAGCTTTCCTATGCCAAAGGTGCGGTTGACGAACCGCTGCTGGAAAAGACTATCGGACAGGCCTTGCGCGATGCCGCTGCGCAATGGGGGGCGGACCTCGCCCTTGTTTCCCGCCACCAAGGCATTCGCTGGACGTGGGGCCAGCTCGATGCGGAGGTTGATCGCGTTGCCACGGGCCTGCTGGAACGCGGCGTGACGAAGGGTGACCGCGTTGGCATCTGGGCGCCCAATTGCGCCGAATGGACCGTGCTGCAATTCGCCACCGCGCGGATCGGCGCGGTGCTCGTCACCATCAACCCGGCCTATCGCACCAGCGAGGTGGAGTATGCGCTGAACAAGGTGGGCTGCACGTTCCTCGTCACTGCCGCCCGTTTCAAGAGCAGCGATTATGTGGCGATGCTGCGTGAACTCGGCCCGGAAAAACTGCCGTTGCTCCGCAGCATCGTCGTTCTGGGCGATGAAGCACACGAAGGTTTCGAACCGTGGGAAGCCCTGCGCGTTGAACCAAACGCCGCAACGCTCGCCGCCGTCGATGCCACGCTCGACTGTAACGACCCGATCAACATCCAGTTCACCAGCGGCACCACCGGCTTCCCCAAGGGAGCCACGCTCACCCATCGCAACATCCTGAACAACGGACATTTCACTGCCCGCACGATCAAGCTGACGAACCTGGATCGCATCTGCATCCCGGTGCCGCTCTATCACTGCTTCGGCATGGTTCTGGGCAATCTTGCCGCGCTCGCCAGCGGTGCGGCAATGGTTTATCCGGGCGAGGCCTACGATGCCAGACTGGCGCTTGAAGCCGTTCAGGCTGAAGGCTGCACCGCGCTTTATGGCGTGCCGACGATGTTCATCACGATCCTCGCCCAGCCAGATCTGGACGCCTACGATGTAGGCACCCTGCGCACCGGCATCATGGCTGGTTCACCATGCCCGGTCAGCACCATGCAACAGGTCATGGACCGTCTGAACATGACGCAGGTTACCATTGGTTACGGCATGACCGAAACCAGCCCGCTCACCACGCAAACCGCTACCGATGATCCATTGGCAGAGCGCGTCGGCACCGTGGGCCGCGTCCATCCCCATGCCGAAGCCAAGGTCGTGGGCCTTGATGGCAAGACGCTGCCCATTGGTGAACAGGGCGAATATTGCTCGCGCGGCTACGCCGTCATGCTCGGCTACTGGGACGATCCGGCCAAGACCGCAGAAGCCATCGACGCCGAAGGGTGGATGCACTCAGGCGATCTCGCCACGATGGACGAACAGGGCTACATCCGCATCACCGGCCGCATAAAGGACATGATCATTCGCGGCGGCGAAAACATCTACCCGCGCGAGATAGAGGAATTCCTGCTGACCCACCCGGCGGTTCAGGATGCGCAGGTCTTCGGCGTGGCCGACGAGAAGTATGGCGAGGAAGTCTGCGCATGGGTGATCGCGCGAGCAGGCGAGGCGATCTCGCCCGATGACGTGCTGGTTCACTGCAAAGGCCGCATCGCGCACTACAAGGTGCCCCGCCACGTTCGCGTGGTCGAAGCGTTCGCCATGACCGTTACCGGCAAGGCGCAGAAGTTCGAAATGCGCAAGATGATGGAAGCTGAACTGGCGGATGCCAGCGTCTGAATTGCCCACATTCGGCAGTGACATTAAGGATTTATGCGTATCTCACTGGTAAGCCAATGCTTGCCGGATGTGGTTAACACCGGCTCAACTGGAATCGAGTTGGGGGTCCAAGAAATGTCGCGCTCCGCATCAAAATGGCTCGCCGCCGTCGCGCTCGCCGCTGTGCCCGCGCAGGCTTGTGCCGAAGGCGTCGTCTCCGCGCAGGCCGATTGGCGGCTTGCCGAAGCTGGCAGCACTGCGCTGGTTTCCGCAGGGCGGCAGCAGTCTGGCGCGATGCTTGGCGTGCAGTGCGATGCCAACGACATGCGTGGCCGCCGTCTGATCTTCGGTGCCTATCGCAACGAAGATGGCACCGGCTTGCTCAAGGCACTGACAACGGCTCGCCCTAAAGTGATCACCATCTCGGTGGAATCGCAGTCGGCATGGGCGGAATTCGGCGTCGCGCTCGAAGGCAAGGGCCAGTTGAGCCACACCGGCATTGCCGATTACGTCGCAGGCTATCTCTCGGCAGAACAGTACGGTCTGATCCGCTCGGCCCGCTCGTTGACCATCAAGGTCGGTGAAAAGGTGTTCTGGTTCACCGGCAATGGCTCGCTCACGGCAACCAATGCCTTGGTCTGCGGCGGTGCATCACCAATCCGCGCAAGCCGTATGGCTGTGGAAAGCAGCAGCCGTCCGACGCCGCCGGTTCAGTCGCGCTGGGTTTTTGCGCCCGGTCTCCTGTCGCCCGATCCGGCACGCGGCAGCTATCAGGCGTTTTCCTCGGTTTCGGGTTTTCCGGGCAATGAACTGGCCAGCTTCAACTTCGAACTCACCTGCCGCGCCGGACAACTTTATGCCATGTTCCGCAACGGTGCGGTCCACACCAGCGTCAAGGATGCTGCCGCTCAGAATGCCACGGCATTCATGAAGTCGGTCAACGGTCCGGCCAACACGGCTGAGGTCTATGCCAAGGGCCAGATGCTCGCTCGCTTCCCGGTCGAACCGGACAAGGACGGCAAAGGCCACCCGCTCTCGGCCAGAGAACTGCAAGCGCTGATGAAGTTCGACAAGATCGTGGTTGCAGGCCAGAATGCCACGGTGGAATTTGGCGGTCAGGATGGCCCTTCCAGCGTCCTCGCACTGGCGCAGGCCTGCGGTGCGTCGAAGCGGAGTTAACCCGCTGTCGCAACCTTGGTAAAGCGCGCCAGATCGCGCGGGGCCAGTTGCAGCGTCCGGTTGTTCGGCACAGAGATGGTGAGCGCGTAAAAGGCGCGCGCATCGTCCGCCGCTAGTCCCATGTCGCGGTAATAGCGCTCATAGGCGGTGCGTGCGGGATCATCGGCCTGTGCCGCACCAGCCTCGCGCCCGTCTGCTGATAGCC
This sequence comes from Novosphingobium sp. ERN07, assembly GCF_012641335.1. GTDB lineage: Bacteria > Pseudomonadota > Alphaproteobacteria > Sphingomonadales > Sphingomonadaceae > Novosphingobium. The sequence goes on along the minus strand of NZ_JABAID010000002.1, from coordinate 422,021 downwards.
AGGCATGTACCGCAAAGCGTGCATCCGCTGCTGCCGTTCGCTGCGCACCGGCAAGGAAAATGTCCACCGCGCCAGACCGCACCGAAGCGCCCGCCGGGGCAATCGTGGCGATGCCGTGCTGGCGGATCATCCGGCCCAGTCGCAAATTCGCAATATCGTCGCTGGTCCCGGCGCAATCGACCAGTTCGAGCGCGCGAATAGCCGGATAAGCCTCGATCATCGCAAGGAACGCCGCCGGGGAACCGCTATCGGTAACCCCCACCAATCGCGCTTTATCTGCCGATACGACCACGAACGGCCCAAACCGCAACTGTTGCGCGGTCATCGTCGTCTTCGCAGGAACGGCCACCGGAGCCACCAGCGCTAGGCTGGCAAAGGCAAGCAGGGTGGCGGCGCGGATCGTCATACGACCATATGGTCAGACCCGGCTTAGCACCAACCCAAGAAACGAGGTTAAGTCCGAGATAACACTTACGCCCGTTTCAGATCATTTCGTTGGGCCGGACCAGTCGCTCGAACGTCGCTTCGTCCACCAGACCGAGCGCCAGCGCGGCTTCCCGCAGGCTCAGATCATTCTCGTGCGCGTGCTTGGCAATCTTCGCGGCGTTGTCATAGCCGATTTCGGGTGCGAGCGCGGTGCCCAGCATCAAAGACCGCTCCACCAACTCCCCGATCCGCCGCCGGTTCGGCTCGATCCCCTCAACGCAGCGCGTGGCGAAACTCAGCATCCCGACCGAGAGGAGATGGATCGACCGCAGCAGGGCTGCGCCAATCATCGGCTTGAAAACATTGAGTTCCAGATGCCCCTGCATCCCGCCCACCGTCACCGCCTGATGGTTGCCGATCACTTGCGCGGCCACCATCGTCAGCATCTCCGCCTGCGTTGGGTTGACCTTGCCCGGCATGATCGAACTGCCCGGCTCATTGGCAGGAAGCTCCAGTTCGCCAAGGCCGGACCGAGGGCCGGAACCCAGCAGACGGATGTCGTTGGCGATCTTGGTCAGCGCCACGGCCAGCGTCGACAGCGTGCCCGAAAGTTGAACAAGCGGATCGTTTGAGGCGAGCGCTTCGAACTTGTTGGGCGCGGTGGTGAAGGGCAAGCCGGTTAACCCCGCAATCTCCGCAGCAACATCTTCTGCAAAGCCTTCAGGCGCATTCAGGCCCGTGCCAACGGCGGTTCCGCCCTGTGCAAGTGCGTGTAGGTGCATCTCTGTGCACTTCAGAAACGCATCTACATTCGCCAGTTGCTGGGCATAGCCTGAGAATTCCTGACCCAGCGTCAGCGGCGTGGCGTCCTGCAAATGCGTGCGCCCGATCTTCAACAGATCTTTCCAAGCCAGCGCTGCGCCCGCCAAACTTCCGCGCAATCGTCCCAGCGCAGGATAGAGATCGCTGTGCAGCGCGGCCACCGCCGCCACATGTAGCGCGGTGGGGAAGGTGTCGTTGGAGGATTGCCCCATGTTGACATGATCGTTGGGGTGCACCGGGCTTTTTCCGCCCCGCACGCCCGTCAACATTTCGTTGGCGCGGCCAGCGATCACCTCGTTCACGTTCATGTTGGACTGCGTGCCGCTGCCCGTTTGCCAGATCACCAGCGGAAACTGATCGTCGAGTATCCCGGCAACCACTTCTGCCGCCGCTGCTTCTATCGCGTCCGCAAGCTCAGGCGAAAGGCCGTGCCTGCGGTTCACCCGCGCCGCCGCCTGCTTCACCACGGCCAGCGCCCGCACGATGCCAATGGGCATACGCTCCATCGCGCCGAATGGAAAATTATCGATGCTGCGCTGCGTCTGCGCACCCCAATAAGCCCCCGCAGGGACGTGAACCGTGCCGATGCTGTCGCTCTCGCTGCGGAACTGGGTCATGTACGATCCAATAGCCGTTCAACGGTTTCGTCGGCAGTAGCTTGCCGGTCACCGGTCGCCTTTACCTCGCGTTCCAGCGCATCGCGCAGCTTTTCAATCTGGTCCTCGGTCAGGTGTTCGATGCCGACGAACCCAACCCGCGCCTTGTCCACAGCGCGGATCAGCTCGTCCAGCTTGGCCTGCATCGCCGCCGCATCGCGGTTCTGGCTGTTCTGGATCAGGAACACCATCAGGAATGTCACGATGGTAGTGCCGGTGTTGATCACCAGTTGCCAAGTATCGCTCCACTGGAAGATCGGCCCGCTGACGCCCCAGACAATGATGATCGTCAGCGCCAGGATGAATGTTCCGGCCTGACCCGCCCAGAGCGAGACCCGATTGGCAACCCGCGTGAAGAACTCGTCCATATGCCCTATTTCCTGTCGACGTGCTCCGGTTTGTCTTTCCGGCTGGTCGACGCCATATCCTCAAGTTCCTTTTCCGTCATGGATTTCTCCATGTCTCTCGATGCGCCCTTGAGCTTGCTCTTGGGCGTATCGCCACGTTTGGCGGAAAGGGCCGCGCCGGCCGCCTTTTGCTGGGCTGCGGATTTTGCAGGCATAGGTTGCCTCCTTGTGACCGTCCGCACCCACAACGCGAACCGTAAAATGCCGTTCCAGGCTGCGCATTGCGCGATGCGTCAATCGGCGTAGGAATGAAGCCTTGCACCGCAGGTAGGGTAGGCGGAAAGGTCATCGAGGGGCCTCCACAAGGAGTTGCGACGTGACAGGGGCGGTACTCAACAGCGACGCATATTCGCCATTGCGCGCCATGCTGGCGGCAGGCGATCCGGCAAAGGCACTGGCCGCTGCGGGTGAAGCGCTCGCGCGTGATCAGGCGGATGTTGATGCCGGTTTCGTCGCCGCTGTGGCTCTGGCCGAAACGGGCCGGGTTTCCGATGCGCTGAAGGCCATTGGCGCCGTGATCCGCGCTGTTCCGGAAAATCCCGAATACCTTGCGCAGCAGGCCCGCATTCTGCTGCTGGCGCGGCGCGAGGGCGATGCACTGGCAGCGGCGCGTGCGGCGGTGGAGAAGGGGCCATCAGATCCGCTGGTGCTTGATACCATCGGCTGCGTTTTTGCCCGCCTCGGCGCGCATGACGAGGCGCTGCCGCTGTTTGAACAGGCCGTTGCGGCGCAGCCAGACGCGGTGGAATATCGCTTCAATCTTGCCAGCACGCTCGGCTTTTTCGGGCGGGTGAACGACGCGGTGACGCAGTATGAGGCGATTATTGCACGCGAACCGGCGCATGGCCGCGCTCATCTTGGCCTTGCCGGATTGAAGCGCAAGCCGACCTCGGAAGGCGTGACGCGGATAGAGCGCGCGCTTTCGGGTGCGGACGATCCGCTCGAACAAGTGCGCCTGCATTATGCCGCTGCAGCCGGGCTGGAAGGGCTGAGTGATCACGACCGCGCTTTCGATCACCTCGCAAAGGGTAATGCGATCCATCGCGCCCGCCTGGGTTATGCCTTTGCCGATGACGAAGCGGTGTTCGATGCAGTGCGCCGCAGTTTTGTGGCCGATCTGCCTTTGCGCCCCGACAGCACACTGGAAGATGCGCCGCTATTCGTCGTCGGTCTACCACGCACGGGCACCACGTTGGTGGATCGTATTGTGTCATCGCATCATGCGGTCACATCCGCCGGGGAACTGCAGGCCATGCCGCTGGCGGTGAAGCAGATTGCGCAGACAGGATCGCGCATGGTGCTCGATCCCGAAACGATCGAAGCGCTGCGCGGCGCGTCGGCGCAAGTCTTGGGCGAACTCTACCTTGGCCGAGCGCGCCAGAACGCAGGTGCGCAAAGTTCGCGCTTTACCGACAAGTTTCCTTTGAATTTTCTATACATCGGCTGGATTCTTCAAGCATTTCCCAATGCCAGAGTGCTGTGCCTGCGGCGCGGCGCGATGGACAGCGTTTGGTCCAATTACAAGCACCTGTTCGCCACCGGATCGCCCTATTACCGCTGGTCCTATGATCTGATGGACACCGCGCGCTATGTGCTCGTGTTCCAGCGGTTGATGGCTTTCTGGCGGCAGCGCTTTCCGGGTCGCATTCATGAAGTGACTTACGAATGGCTGGTGGTCGATCAGGAAGCCAACACGCGCAAGATGCTGGCCCATTGCGGGCTGGAATGGGATGCAGCTTGCCTCGATTTCCATCAGAACGCCGCTGCTGTGGCCACGCCCAGCGCTCAACAGGTGCGCGAACCGATGAACGCGCGCGCCATTGGTCGGTGGCGTGCCTATGAAGCGCACTTGGGTGAAGTAATGGACTTCTTCACAGCCAACGGAATCCCGCTGGACTGATCGCCCACACAAAAAGAGGCCGCTGTCCTCGCGGAGCAGCGGCCCAGTCCTTCGCAGGAACGTGTTCGCAGCATCTTCCCCGGCCTGCGCGCATTGCGCGGACCGGGGCTGAGGCGTCAGAACTTCTTGGTCATCTCGAAGCCCACTTTTCGCGGGCTGAGCACTGAGTTTGCATAGTAGCGCGAGACCACGCCATCGTTGACGATGCGGCGCGAAAGGTCGTTGGACACCGCAATCACCGCAAACTTGTTGGTCAGGTTGTCGGCGTAGACGCGGAACTCCAGCGTATCATCCAGCGCATAGGCAATCGACGCGCGGTGGGTGGTATAGGCCGGCAGGACTTCGCCGCCGCCCCGTGCGCCCACGCGGGTGAAGATGTCGCCGGTGTAGGTCGACGTCCAGCTCAGCGTCATGGTGTCTTCACCCACCGGGAATTCGTAGTTCATGCCCAGCGAACCGGAAACCTTGGTCGAACCTGGCAGGCGATCACCCGGCAGCGCGTCGAACTCGTTCGTCCGCGTCTTGAGCAGGCCCGGCACAGCCTCGGTCAGATAGGCATCGGTATAGGACCAGTTGCCCTGAACGCTGAAGCCTTCGAACGGCCTTGCGTTGAACGAGAATTCAACGCCCTTTGACACCGCCTTGCCGCCGTTCACGGTAATGCCGATAGCACCGTTTTCGGTCAGGCCATCAAGCTGGATGCCGTCCCAGTCGATGTGGAAGAACGCCAGCGTGGTGCGCAGCTTGCCATCGAACAGGCTGGCGCGAATACCAATTTCCTTGTTCTTCGTGGTATCCGGCGCGAACGACAGCTCGTTGGGCAGCGCGCAAAGGTTCTGGCCCGGCGGCAGCGGCAGCACGCAAGGCGCAACGCGGTTTACCCCGCCAATTCGATAGCCCTTGCTGAACGTGCCATAGATCATGACATCGGGCGAAAACTTGTAGGATGCGTTCAGCTTCCACACGTTACCATCGTCGCTGGTATCGCCTTCGCGCGAACGGAAGTTGATGTTCGGGAAGGTCTGGAACAGCGGCAGCGCCTGCCCGCCGATCACATAGGCATCGTATTTGAAATAGCGTCCGCCCGCCGTCAGCGTCAGCGCGTCAATCGGTTGGAAGGTCAGTTCACCGAACACCGCCTTTTCGGTGGTCTTGGTGTTCACATAGGATGCGTATTCCACTTCATCAGGCCGGTTTATCCCCGCCCATGCCGGGTATCCGGGCACGATTTCGCGGTAGTCCGATTTGGTCTTGAGCTGGTTGTAGAACCCGCCCAACACCCAACTGAACGGTCCGCCGTGGGTGGAAACAAGGCGCACTTCCTGATTGAACTGTTCGTTCTCGCCGTTCGACCGGGTATAGCCGGAGAAGGCGGGGAACAGTTCGTAGTCATAGTCCAGATCGAGCAGCAGGTCGGTCACGTCGGCTGAGCTTTTGAACTTCTGGCGAGTAAAGGCCGTGGCCGAAACCAGTTGCGCGATATCGCCCAGTTCCGCTTCCACTTCGGCGGCGTAAAGATCGGCCACACGCTTGGCCGGTTCAAGGTAGCGCCACGGCGCTTCATACTTGCCGGTGCCAAACACGCCGCCGCCGTTGGCCTGACGCCCGTTGGTGTCGGTCTGCTGGCGCACATAGCTGAGTGTTACGCTCAGCCCTTCGAACGGATAGAGACCAAGCTGGTTGCGCGTGGTGAAAGTGTGTTCGAAGTTCGCATCTTCATAGGTGTGGAAGTTCTGCGCGATCTGATCCGCCGTGCCGATCGATCCGAAGAACGTGCCGGGGCGGTTCGGCTGCGGGTTCGATACGCCGGGCGTATTAAGCAGGTAGTTGTAATCGATGAAGCCCGGATCATTGAAATAGCCGGTGGCAGAGCGGAACGCGACCTTGCCGGGGATCAGCGGCACGTTGATCATGCCATCGACGACGAAGCCGGGGTCTTTTGCGTGGGCAACGTCATAGACGCGGGCGTGGAATGCGCCTTCCCAGCGATCAGGATCGGGCCGGTTGGGGATATAGCGGATCGCGCCTGCCAGCGTGCCAAGGCCATAGAGCGTGCCTTGCGGCCCAAGCTGCACTTCGACACGGTTCATGTCGATGAACTTGAAGTCCTGATAGAGCGGGATTTCACCGAGATAGGTGGCCAGCGTGTTGTCGCTGTTGGCGCCGAAAGCGCTGGTATCGCTGGCCGAAAGACCGCGCATCACGATGGAGCCGCTGGAACGCGGGCCAGTGTCCTGAATAGTTACACCCGGCGTAAACGCGGCGAGTGAGCGCACATCGTCCACCCGCTGATCTTTCAGGTTTTCAGCGGTGACGGCGGAAATGTTGATCGGTGCATTCTGAAGCGAAACCGCGCGGCGCGTTGCCGTAACGATGATTTCGGTGCCGGGCTCTTCGGCGGCTTCCGGGGCTTCCTGCGCAAAAGCGGGAAGGGCAGCTACGCTTACGATCGCACTCGCGGATAGCAGCGCCGCTCGCTTCAGAGAAAAGTTCATTGAAACCCTCATGTTGTTGTTTCTTTTCATGGTTTCAGTCATCCCCGCCTACGGCTCTCTTGTGTGCTGGAGCCGTTTCGACCCGGCCGGTAATCCCCGATTGGCTTCTCCCCAGATCGGGTCCGGCGTTTCATCCAGAACGGGGTCAAAGCTACGCGGTTGCAAAAAGCGGCACATTCGCCATTTGACGTAGTTTCCAGCGAAACCGCCCGTGATCGCCCGATCCGGCATACGTAAATCGGCCCATGCCCGCGGGCGGCGGTGGGCTGCACTATCGGCGGCATGAACCGATACGGCGCCACCGCGAAAAGCGTTTCGCACCTCTTGTGCAGGCGCGGCTGATCGTGGCGCGATCTGCAACTGTCGTTCCCGAACGGCGCTCTTACAACCAGAGGGTTGCCGGGCAGACATGCAGCGATCCGGCGCTGCGGTTTACCCCCGATGCGGCGCGACAATGGTCGCCTGGCGTGGTGCTGCACACCGCATTGGGCAGCACGGCTTTCCTTGCGTGCGAGGCCATCGGCGCGTCGATCACGCTGCTGCACGGCGTTTCGATCAGCGTCGCTGCGATCCTCACTGCGTGCCTGCTGATGTTCGTCACAGGCCTGCCCATCGCCGTCCACGCAGCGCGGCGTGGTGTCGATATCGATCTGCTCACACGCGGGGCAGGGTTCGGCTATCTTGGTTCCACCATCACATCGCTAATCTACGCGGCTTTCACCTTCCTGCTTTTCGCTGCCGAAGCGAGCATCATGGCGGTGGCCCTGCGTGCTTTGACCGGTTTGCCGGTGCAATATGGCTATATCCTGTGCGCGCTGGTGGTTTTGCCGTTGGCGCAATACGGGATGGGCGCGATTTCCCGCTTTCAGGTGTGGACACAGCCGCTGTGGATCGTGCTGCAATTGCTGCCCGTGGCCTATTTGCTGGCGCAGGGCGGCGAGGTTCTGGAAGCATGGAGCCAGTTTACCGGCATCTATGCGGCGCGCCCGCCGCTGATAGCATTCGGCCTGGCGCTGTCGTTGATGCTTTGCCTTTTGCCGCAGATCGGGGAGCAGGCCGAATATCTGCGTTTCCTACCCCGGCGCGAGGTGATCGGCGCGCGGCGCTGGTGGACGGTGGTTTTGCTGGGCGGGCCGGGGTGGACGCTGATCGGCGCTGCCAAGATGTTGCTGGGATCGGTGCTTGCGGTATGGGCGGTGTCGTCTGGCGTATCGCCTGCACTTTCGGAATCACCCACCGGCATGTTCCGCCATGCCTTCGAACCGGTGCTGGGCGGGCCGCGTGCGGCGCTGATCGCCACCGCGCTGCTGATCGTGGTCTGCCAGATGAAAGCGAATGTGACCAATGCCTATGCCGGGTCCGTCGCTTGGTCGAACTTCTTTTCGCGGCTGACGCAAAGCCATTCGGGGCGCGTGGTCTGGCTGCTGTTCAATGTCGGCATCGCCACGATCCTGCTGCTCTTCGGTTTCACCCGCTCGCTTGAGGCTGTTCTGCTATTTTATGCCAGCCTTGCCGCAGGCTGGATCGGTGCGTTGGCAGCAGACTTGCTGATATCGCGCCCGCTGGGCCTCAGTCCACCCCATGTCGAATTTCAGCGCGCCTACCTTTATGACGTGAACCCGGTCGGCGTTGGTGCGATGCTGCTGTCGATCACCGCATCGGGGCTGTGCCAGTTGCACCTGTTTGGCGAGGCGGCGCAGGCATTCGCACCGCTGATCGGCCTTGGCGTGGCCTTTGGTGCGGCCCCCGCAATTGCGGTGCTCACCAAGGGGCGCTTCTACATCGCCCGGCAGCGTGAAGGGGACAGCGAGCCGGAGAAGACCTGCGCCGTCTGCGAATGTTCTTACCAGACCGCAGATACCGCGCACTGCCCGCTTTATTCAGGGCCGATCTGTTCGATGTGCTGCACGCTGGAAACGCGCTGCCATGATCTGTGCAAGCAGGGCAGCCGCGCCACGCAGCAGTTTACCAATCTGGCCGAACGGCTGCTGCCCCGGCGGCTTGCCCGCTATGTTCATACCACAACCGGGCACTTCATCGGGGTGATCGGCGCATTCACGCTGGCCAATGCGCTGGTCATCGGGGTGATCGGGCGGGAATATTCACGCAACCATCCCGCGTTGTCATCGCATGTCTGGGCGATCCTGCTGGCGGTGTTCATCGTGTTCTTCTTCATGTCCGGCCTTGGTAGCTGGATCATCGTGTTGGCCCACCAGAGCCGCCGCGCCGCGCAGGATGAAACCCGCCGTCATCTGGCTGAACTCCAGCAGGAAGTTGCCGCGCACGAAGAAACCGACGCCGCCCTGCAAAAGGCGCGCGAAGTGGCGGAGGCCGCGAACGCCGCCAAGAGCCGCTATCTCGTCTCGGTCAGTCACGAAATCCGCTCACCGCTCAATTCGATCTACGGCTACGCCCAGTTGCTCGAACGCGGCAGCGATCTGAAGCCGGAAGAGGCGGGCAAGGTCATCTGCCGATCGAGCGAACATCTCTCGAACCTTGTCGATGGGTTGCTGGATATCGCTCAGGTCGAGGCGGGTGTGCTGCGCCTTTCGCGCGATACCATTCGCCTGCCTGCTTTCGTCGAACAGATCGCCAATATGTTTCGTCCGCAGGCCGGGGCAAAGGGGATCAAGTTTACGCTGGAAGTGCCCCGGCAATTGCCTGAATTCGTGCGGGGCGATCAGAAGCGCTTGCGGCAGGTGCTGATCAACCTGCTGTCCAACGCCATCAAGTTCACGCCTTCAGGCTCGGTCACATTTCGCATTGGCTGGCGCGGAGAGATCGCGACATTCGAGGTCATCGACACCGGCATCGGCATCGCGCCCGAAGATATGGACCGCATCTTTGTGGCGTTCGAACGTGGCAGCAGCAAATCGGCAGCGGGGCAGCCCGGCATCGGCCTTGGCCTCGCCATCACATCAACGCTGGTGCATGTGATGGGCGGTGAACTGAACGTGGAAAGCACGCCGGGCGAGGGCACCCGCTTTGCTCTGCGGCTGATGCTGGCGCGACCGGTGACGCAACCCGTGCAAAGCCATCGCGCCGATGTGATCACTGGTTATGAAGGCCCGCGCCGCAGCGTGTTGATCGCTGATGACGATGCCGCGCAGGCCGCTGTGATCGAGAATCTGCTCCGCCCTCTAGGGTTCAATGTCACCGGCGCGCGCGATGGTGAAACGGCTGTAGTCCTCGCCGCTGCGGCAAGGCCGGATATCGCACTGCTCGATATCTCGATGCCTGGAAAGAATGGCTGGGAAACCGCCGCCGCGCTGCGTGCTGCGCATGGCGATGGTCTGCGCATCGTGATGGTTTCCGCCGATGCGCATCAGTTCCGGCGCGGAGGGGACGGGCACGACGCACACGACATGTTCCTGACCAAGCCGATCCAGCTCGACAACCTGCTGGATGCGCTGGCGTGGCAACTGGATCTGACATGGACCGTGGCCGATGGCTCACCCCTGCGAGAGGCGCAGCCGCGTTCGACAATCCAGCTTCATCTGCCTGCCGCTGCGCTGCCCTTCGTGTCCGAACTCGAAAGCCTTGCGCGGATCGGCAATGTCCGTGCGATCCAGAACCGTCTGTCAGAACTGGAGGAATCCGTTCCCGATGCAGCCCGCTTCGTCGCCCACCTTCGCACCTGTCTTGAATGCTTCGATTTCAAAAGCCTTCGAGAATCCCTCAAACGCGGCGTCGTCGATGTCGGTTAGCGCGGCCATCGCAGAAGGCGGGACCATCGCCGCCGTCGGGCGGGACACCGTTCTCGTGGTCGATGACAACCCGGAATCGCTGCACTTCCTGATCGATACCATTGAGCGCGCAGGGATGACCGTGCTGATTGCCACCAATGGTCAGGACGCGCTGGAATTACTCGAACATGTCGCGCCCGACCTGATTCTGATCGATGCGATCATGCCCCGGCTTGATGGGTTCGACACCACGCGCGCCATCAAGAAGCAGCCGCGCCTTGCCGATATTCCAGTGATTTTCATGACCGGGCTGACTGAAACCGAACACGCCGTCCGCGCGCTTGAGGCAGGCGGGGTCGATTATGTTCGTAAACCCATCGCGATTGAGGAACTGCTGGCCCGGATGCGTGTGCATCTGGCGGCGGCGCGGGTTTCCAAAGGTGGGCGCAGCGCGCTGGATGCCACCGGGCGGCATCTTTTTGCGGTGACGCCCGGTGGCGATCTGCTCTGGGCTACGCCGCAGGTGGAACGATTGCTGGATTCACTGGGTAGCGCCGATGTGCTTCCCACTGCGTTTCAGGCACCGCTTGCCCGCCTGCTGATGCCGGGCGAACACCCCGGAACGTCGCTGCGCTTCGACGTTGGCGGACAGACCATCGAACTCGTGCTGGTGGGACCGATGCGGGGAGAGGAGATGCTGGTGCGGCTCAACGTGATCCGCGAAGGGGCAGAGGTGGAGCTGCTGCGCGAACGCTATGGCCTGACCTTGCGTGAAGCCGAAGTGCTGTTGTGGATCAGTTATGGCAAGCCGAATGGCGTGATTGGCGAGATTTTGGGGATCAGCCCGCGCACGGTGAACAAACACCTTGAGCAAGTATTTGAAAAGCTTGGCGTTGAAACGCGCGCCGCCGCCGCTGCCTTTGCCGTGAGGACGATAACCTGAAGTGCACCTAGATGCACCTAGAGCGCACCTAACCGCCTTGAAGGTGTTCCAGCGCGCTTTGCAGGTCGGCCAAAGTGTCGACATCGAGCGCATGTTCTGCGCTGAGTTCTACCGAGCGTGCATCGTGCAGCAGAGCGCCCGCGCCCTTGTCTCCAACAAGCTTTTTGAGCGCTGGAAAATGCTGCCTGCCGAAGATGGCCGGAACCATGTTGCGCCCATCGACCCGCGTGGCGATCCTGTCTCCATCAAACCGTGCGATCAGCACCGCGAAGTGCTGTGTGGGGACGAGCGGCATGTCGGCAAGGGCGAACAGCGCGGCATCTTCGTCGGTCAGTGCGGCGATGCCGGTTGCGATGGATTGCGATAGCGGCGCTTTGGAGGGATCCAGCAGTATGCGGGAAAAGCCTGGAAGGTGAGGGGTTTGGATTGAGCAAAGCGCAATTTTTCGGCTGAACGGCAAGTCGCTGAGATTGTCTGCGGCGTGGCGGGCAAGAGGTTTTCCGGCCAGCGCGGTGCCAAGCTTGCCGCCGCCAAAGCGCGTGGCGCGCCCAGCAGCGAGCAGGATAACGGCGATGCGGCGGGCGGTCATCGCAGCGTGGCAGCGCTGAGAGGTTCGCCGGTCCAGTAAGTCCAGTTGGCCAAAGCATTGTATTCGGAAACTATTTCGCCAAGGATCGACAGAGCCAGCGTTGCCGGATCGCGCGTTGCGGGGATCAGGCCGATGTGTCCGCGCACCCTGTCGATCATCTCTTCGCCAAGGCCGCCCGCACGCAGGTTTGAGAGGCGGGCGGCATGCGTGCGGCGGCTGCCGATAGCTCCGTGATAAAAGGCCGGCAGGGCAAGCGCTTGTGCCAGAAGGAATTCTTCCCAATCCCGTCCATGAAACAGGAAGACGATGGCCGTCCACGCATCGCTTTGCAGCGGCGGCAATGCGTTGCGTGTGGGGAGCGCCAAGCTGGCGACCCCCGCTTGCGCAAGCACTTGCTGCGTGCCGGAATCGGGCGTTAAAGCAAGCACTTGCGTGCCGAATGCTTTGGCAAGCAGGCCAAAAGCCGTCAGATCCTCACCCTGACCGAGTGCGATCACGCGCAAAGGAGGCTGATAGGCCAGCGTCACGTCGCGCCCGTCCCATGCCTTCGGTGCCAGCGGATCGGCCAGTGCAGCGCCATCACAATCGATACGTAGTGCGGCCGGTTCACGACGGTCAAGCAATTGAAGTGCAGCGATAATTGCTTCGGGGGAAGGGCGCGGCGTGAACAACAGATCGATGCCGCCGCCACACGGCAGGCGGATATCGATGTAGGGTGACCCGACGCCGTAACGCACAACGTGCCCCCAGCCATCGCGCAGCGTTTCCTGCGCTTCGGCGGCGACGGCATCTTCGACGCAGCCGCCAGAGAAAGAGCCAATCCGCCGCCCATCCGCAGCAATCGCCATCTGCGCCCCCACCGCGCGGGAGGAGCCGCCTTCGATTCCGACGAGCGTCACGAGAACGCATTCAATGCCTTCTTCCGCATGGGCGGCGAGGAAGCGCAGGATATCGAGTGGCGTGGCAGCGATCATAGGCTGCGCGCTATACCAACTCCAACGGCAGACGGCGATGGCGTTTTCCGGTGAGGGTGTAGATCGCATTGGCCAGCGCTGGAATGACCGGGGGCAGGGCCGGTTCGCCAAGGCCGGTGGGCGGAAAATCGGTTTTCACGAACTCCACCGCAATTTCGCGCGGCGCGGCATCGATGCGCATCAGGCCGAAATCGCCAAAGTTTTCTGCGGTGATCGCGCCTGCCTCCTGCACGATCTTTTGCCCGATCATCGCCTGACCCAATCCTTCGATCACACAGCCGTGGGCCTGATTCATCGCGTTGAGCGGGTTGATGACGTGTGCGCCGATGTCACCTGCCACCCACACCTTGTCCACTTTCAGCGCGCCATCGGTGATCGCGATATCCACCACTTCTGCGAAATAGCCCAAGTGGCAGAAATAAAAGCCGAAACCGCGCCCTTTCTGGCGACCGTTCCAGCCAGCGGATTTGCACACGGCATCGATCACGCCCCGCGCGCGACCGGTGTGGAATTTGGCGCGTTCACCGGGAAGTTCGCGTGCATCACCCAGCGTGCGGCGCATGAATTCGGGCAGGTCCAGCCCGGCGGCTTCGGCCACTTCATCGAGGAAGGACTGGAATACGAAGGCCATCGCGTTTGACGAGGGCGCGCGCAGCCAGCCGGTGGCGAGGTTTGTGGACATGTAGCTGACGCCAAGATCGACGTTCGGCACGACTTGCGCAGGGTATTCCGCCGGGTTCATCTGCGCCGCGCGCACCGGCTTTCCATCGGTGCCAAATGTGGCGAAATGGTCTTTGAACGCGGTGAGTGCGCCATCTGCGCCAAACCCTGCGGTAAGGCGGTGCCAGCCTGCGGGGCGGTAGAAATCGTGGCGGAAATCGTCGGTGCGGTCGAACAGGACTTTTACCGGTTTGCCCGGCATGGCCTTTGCCACTTGCCCCGCGATAACCATGTAATCGTTCATAAGACGGCGACCGAAGCCGCCGCCGATGCGGGTCATGTGGATCGTCAGGTCATCAGGGGCAAGACCGCACAACTTGGCTGTTTCGGCGCGACCGCCCGCTGGGGCCTGACTGGGTGCCCAAAGTTCAAGCTTGCCGTCCTTGAACAAGCCGGTGCAGTTCTGCGGTTCCAGCGTGGCGTGGGCGAGGAACGGGTATTCGTAATCGGCGGTGACGACCTTTGCCGCCTTGGCCAGAGCAGCATCGGCATCGCCAGCCTTGAAGACGTTGGTTTGCGCGGGGCCAGCGACCAGCTTTGCGGCATCGACTTCATACTTGGCAGTGGTGAAGCCGGTGACGGCAGCATTGTCCCACTTCACCGACAGTTTTTCCCGCGCCTTGCTGGCTTTCCACCAGCTATCGGCAACAATGACGAGCGTATCGGCCTTGCCTTCAGGCACAAAGCCGCTGTTGACCGCGACGACGGCAAGAACACCGGGAATGGCCTTTACGGCTGCATCGTCGAAAGAGGCCAGCGTGCCGCCGTGGGCAGGGCATTTGACGACAGCGCCGTGGACCATGCCGGGCACGCGGGTGTCTATGCCGAACAGCGGATCGCCCTTGACGATCTTCGGCACATCGACGCCCGGTTTGGACGTGCCGATGATCTGGAAGCCATCAGGCTCTTTCAGCGTAACCTTGGCGAGATCCGGCGGAGTTTGCGCGGCCGCATCTTTGGCCAGTGAGGCGTAAGTCGCGCTTTTGCCCGATGTTGTCTGGATGACCGCACCCTTGGCCGTGGACAGGGTGGCGGGATGGACGCCCCATTTTTTGGCGGCGGCAAGGACGAGCATTTCGCGCGCCGCAGCCCCGACCTGGCGCATGGGTATCCAATTGCGCGGGGTGGCGGTACTGCCGCCCGCGGTTTGCACACCATAGAGTTTTTCATTCGCATCGGTCTGTTCAATGCGGACCTGTTCCCATGCAAGGTCCATTTCATCGGCAATCAGCATGGGCAGCATGACCTTTATGCCCTGGCCGATTTCGGGGTTCTTTGCGCCGATGGTGACAGTGTTGTCGGCATTGATGCGGACGAAGGCGTTGAGCACGTCTGCGGGCGCGGCTGCGCTGGCTGCGGCGAGAACGACCGAGGCATCGAGCGTGAGCGCGGCCCCGCCTGCCATCGAGGCGACGAGGAAGGAGCGGCGGGACAGGGCAATGGTATCGCTCATGCCAGATTCTCCGCAACGGGGAGTGCTGAGGCATCGGCCATCTCGGCGGGAAGGCCAGCTGCCTTGCGAATGGCGGCGCGGATGCGGAGGTATGTGGCGCAGCGGCAGATGTTGCCGCTCATCCAGCCGTCGATATCTTCGGGCGTGGGTTTGGGGTTTTGTTTGAGCAGGGCCGTGGCCGACATGATCTGCCCGGCCTGACAATAGCCGCACTGCGGCACGTCTAATGCCGTCCACGCTTCCACCACGCGCTTGCCCAGATCGTTCATGGCCACGCCTTCGATAGTGGTAACCTGCTTTCCGGCGGCATCGGCAATCGGTGTCTGGCACGAACGGACAGCTTCGCCATCAAGGTGGACAGTGCAGGCACCGCACAGCCCTGCGCCGCAGCCGAACTTCGTGCCGGGCATATCGAGGTCTTCACGCAAGACCCAGAGCAGGGGCTTGTCTGCCTCTGCATCGACCGCGCGCTTACGACCATTAACGGTGAGGGTGACGCTCATCGTGTTGAATCTCCGGCAAATGTTTCAGACGCGCATCAAAGCGTTGCTGTTGGCGCTTTTCCGATTGGGCTGGAATCTGGACAGGTGATCGGTTGGGGTCAAGCGCCTTGTTCCCCTATCGGGTCTGGTGGCACCAATGTCCTTGGCGCGGGCGCGACCTTGGTGTTATGCGCGGGTCTTATGGCTGCTCGCCCCGATCCTTTGGACACCGATCTGCCCTCTGCTCCGCGCCCCGGAACCTATGCGCGCGGGACGGAGACGGTGGACACAATCATCAAGGCCGCGCTGCGCGTGCTGATCGATGAAGGATCGGGCGCGTTCACTATCCGCCGGATTGCGGCGGAATGCGGGATGAAGGTGGGCAATGTCAGCTACCATTTCCCCAAGAAGGAACTGCTGATCCAGACACTGCTGGACGATATCATCGGCAATTACGACAAGCTGCTGGAACGCACCGTGCGCCAGCCGGGGCTTGATGCCGAGGAACGGCTGCGACTGGTTGTGGTGATGTGCCTTGACGATATCGCCGGAAAGCGCACCACCCGATTGTTCCCCGAACTGTGGGCGCTGGCCAACCACAACGAGTTCGTGGCCGACCGGGTGCGGGTGTTCTACCAGCGGGTTCACGATATCATTGCGGAATATG
Source organism: Novosphingobium sp. ERN07 (assembly GCF_012641335.1). Classification (GTDB taxonomy): domain Bacteria; phylum Pseudomonadota; class Alphaproteobacteria; order Sphingomonadales; family Sphingomonadaceae; genus Novosphingobium. The sequence goes on along the minus strand of NZ_JABAID010000002.1, from coordinate 405,801 downwards.
TGGCGCTGTTGAACCCTGCGTTGAATGAGCAGCAGGTGCGTGACATGGCACTGTTCATCAGCGCTTCGATGGAAGGGGCGACGCCGTTTCTGGGGTACGAAAAACCTTGGGCGGATCGGATGTCGGCATTCACGGCGATTGCCGCGCATGGGCTGGTGCAACTTGCCAAGACCATCACCCCTGCGCAGATCGCTGGCCTCGACAACCGGCGGGCATAGCGCAAATCCACCTTTCTTTCGCAGTTGCAATAAGGCGCTTGACCGAATCCGGACAGTCGTCAAGCATTGGTCCTGCGGGTTAGATCAGGGGGCCGTGATGACGCGTTTGAGCATGGTGGCGCGGGTGGCGCTTTTCGCTACGGCAGCGGTAGCATTCGTGGCCCCGGTCATGGCCGAGAACGTGATTGCCGAGGCAGAAGAAGCCAGCGTCAGCACGATGGAGGCTCCCAAGGCGAACTGGTTCTATGTACGCGGCGGTTGGGGCAGTGCTGGATCGAGCATTTTCGATGCCGGGACGGGCAAGATGGTGGGGATGGTTTCCACCAGTCGCGATTCCGATCTGGCGATTGATCCTGACGGCAAGTTCTATTACGTGGCCGAGACGATGTGGTCGAAGGTCAACCGTGGAACGCGGATGGACTTCGTTTCCGTCTATGACAGCAAGTCGTTGAAGCTGATAACCGAGATCCCGACGCCCGGTCGGCTGATCGTGGGCGGCTTTACAACCAACTTCGTGCTGAGCGACGATGGCAAGACCGCCTATGACTACAACTTCGATCCGGCATCGTCGGTCAACATCATCGACATGGCCAAGCGCAAGTTCGTGCGGGCCATTGAACTGCCGGGCTGTGCCAGCCTGATCGTCAATCCCGGCGTCGGCTTTTCCGCACTTTGTGCCGATGGCACGCTGGCGACGGTAGCTGTGAAGGGGGCAACGCAGGAGATCACGCGCTCAGCCGAGTTCTTTGATGCGGCGGCAGACCCGATCTATTCCAACGTAGCTTATGATCGCAAAAAGAAGATGGCGGTTCTGCTCAGCTATACCGGGCAGGTGCGCACAGTGGCGATGGGCGCGGCTCCGGTGGTGAGCGCGCCGTTCTCCATTCAGGAAGCCGGCGGTATGCGCGCAGCCGACGTGAAGCCGCTGGACATCGCATGGTATCCCGGCGGGATGCAGCCAAGCGCGCTGCATCGCCCAAGCGGCACGTTATGGGTGCTCATGCACAAGGGTGAATACTGGAGCCACAAGGAAGGTGCCGAAGAGATCTGGGGCCTTGATCTGGCAGCGAAGAAGCTGATCAAGCGCATCCCGGTGAAGGGCCATCCGCGCAACATCGAGATCACGCAGGACGATGCCGCGATGATCATGGTCAACGGCATGGAAAACAACGCCACGATTATCGATTCCAAAACCGGCGAAGTGAAGCACGAGATCGAGAATGCGGGCGGTGGGCTTATTTCGGTGGTCGAGCCGAAGTGAGCGAGGCTTTCGACACGGCTCTGGCGATCTGCGGCGGGGTGGCTGCCGTGGGCAACGGGCTGGTGTTCCTTGCTGCAGGCGTAGCCAAGCTGCGCAACCGGCGCGTGTTTCCGGGCGTTGTGGCGAACTATCGGTTGTTGCCCGATGCGCTGGTCGGGCCGGTGGCGACGGTGCTGCCGTGGGCCGAGGTGCTGATCGGCGCTGCGTTGCTAGGCGGAACAGCCTTCGCCGCAGTGCCTGCTGCGGGTTTGCTGCTGGCCTTTGCCGTGGCGATGGCGGTGAATATCGGACGCGGGCGTGCGCATATCGATTGCGGGTGCGGGCGTTCGGAACTGCGCCAACCGTTGAGCCGGACGCTTGTGGCGCGCAATGTGGTGCTTGCGGCGCTGCTGGTGCCTGCGCTGATGGGCCTGCCTGCGTTTGGATCGCTGGCGTGGGGGCTTTCACTGGCCGGAGGGCTGGCGCTTTATCTTATGACTTTGCTGGTGAACGCACTGGCCGCGCTGGCGGCGGGGCCGCTGGCTGTTGAAAGGAATTCGCGATGATGACTGCGCTGATCGTGGGGCAGGTGCTTTCGTGGGTGGTGATCATCGCGCTGGTGGTGGCGCTGCTGGCGCTGGCGCGCCAGGTGGGCGTGCTGCACATGCGCGTCGCTCCAGCGGGGGCCTTGCAGACGAGCGGTGGCCCTGCAGTGGGCGGCAAGGCTCCGTCCGTGCCTGCCAAGACGCTTGCAGGCGGCGACGTGATCGTTGGCGGGGCGGCCAAGGGCGTGCCGCTGCGGTTGCTGATGTTCGTTTCGGCCACGTGCCCGCTGTGCAAGGGCCTGATCCCGGCGGCGCGGTCTTTTGCCAAGGACGAGCGTGTGGAACTGACTTTCGTGGGTGACGATACCGTCACGGCGCAGCAGGGCCTGATCGCGACGCAGGGGCTGGAGGGCTATCGCTTTATCAATGGGCCGGAAGTTGGGCAGGCGTTCGAGGTGGGCAAGCTGCCCTATGCGGTGCTGTTGGATGCTGACGGCGTGATCCTGTCGAAGGGGCTGGTGAACAGCCGCGAGCACCTGGAGAGCCTTGTCGTGGCGCACGAGCTGGGGATCGCGACGGTACAGGACTACATTTCGGGGCTGAAACAGCCGGTTGCGGCGTGAACGGGACGAACGAAGGGGGCATTCGATGATCAGGTTCAATCCCGATGCTGCTGGCGAGAAGTTGTTGCGGCGACTGGCCGGGGGCACTTCGCGGCGGGGCATTCTTTCAAGGTTGGGTGCGGCACTGGTGGCAGCCCCGGTGTTTCCGCTGCTGCCCGTAAGCCGGGCCGAAGCAGCCAAGCCTGATCGTTCGCCTGAGGCCAAGACCGCCTTTGCGCGCTCTGCGCAGACGAAGGACGATACCAAGTGCGATTACTGGCGCTACTGCGCTATCGATGGATCGCTATGCACCTGTTGCGGCGGCGGCATCCACACGTGCCCGGCAGGATCTGAACCTTCGCCGGTTTCGTGGGTGGGATCGTGCATCAATCCCGATGACGGCAAGGCCTACATGATCGCCTATCGCGATTGCTGCGGAAAGCCGACGTGTGGCCAGTGCGGCTGCGACAATATCGACCGTGAGACGCAGCTTTACCTGCCGCAGCTTAACAATAACATTATCTGGTGCTTTGGGACGAGCAGCATGGAATACCATTGCTCAACCGCGATGATGATCGGCGCAGCCTGAGGATCGGACGATGCGCGCGCTGGTTCTGGCGGCTTTGGCCTTGATGGCGGCACCACAACTGGTCGCGCGGGACGATCCGCGCGCCGAAACGGTCGCGCAAGGGCTGGCGGCGATCAGCGATCCTGAACTGGCGCGTGGCGATTATGTGGAACACTGCGCCGGGTGCCACGGGGTGCAGGGGCTTTCCGCCCCAGCCAAGCTGCCGGAATTGCGGGGGCGCGTGGGATACATGATGTGTACCGACGATACCCGCGCCTATCTGCTGCGCCTGCCCAACATCGCCAAAAGCCGGATCGCGGACAATCAGCAATTGGCCGACATGCTGAACTTCATGGTGTTCGGTCTGGGCGGGGAAAGCGTGATCCCTGGCACGCGTCCTTTCACGGCGGGCGAGGTGGCGCACGAACGGCGCTTTGCGCTGACCTCTGCTTCACTGGTCGCTGAACGGCAGCGCCATGTCGAAACTGCTATCGCCAAGTGCGGCGCGCCGGAAGCTTTTCGCGATTTCTATCGCCCGCGTTGAGCGAAATGGGCGCGTATATGTTCCGCTTTGGAAGATTAATCTCGGTGCATAATTGGGCCGTGAAGGCAGATCTGTTTGTGACGGTTCACACGGATGCCACGGGGTGGACCAAGCAATAGCCGTGGTGTGATTCGGATCACATCTTGGCCTAGATGCTGCCAATGGCTGCGCTGGAACCGCCATATAGCCCGCTGTCTCCATTCCTGAACCAGTTGTGGGCGTCAGCACCAAAGCGCAGCCAGCAGGGCATGGTAGCTTGGTAATGTGCTAACTGTCAGGAGAGTAAGTAAATATACGGGAATGATGACGCTCCGCGGTTCTGGCGCGCGATTGTTTCCTCTTAAGCGGTGCATTCTTCCCTTTCGCTCGCGCGCTACTTGGCTACCAATCCCAGCATGATCGCGGGTGGCACGAGAAAGCCTGAACGGTTCGTCCGGCCACAAGACCGCTAATGAACAGGATGGGGCGTCGCCATGCACGTAGCAGCCAAGCCACTGGAGGAAGTGTTCGTTACCCTTTCGGGCGCGCTGGACGCGCTCGATCAGCATGGCGAAGCTATGGCAGCGTTGCATCTGGCGATGGCAGTGGACTGCCTGCGCGCTTGCCTCGATGCGCCGCAAGACGATTGCGGAGGCAGACGGCGACGGCCCACACTGCGGTTGGTCGCTTCTTCCTGAGGGGCTGCCCGTTCGGCATCGGATAGGGTGGCCGTTCAGTTCTGAACAGCTTGGAGTAACTACGCGCCACCTTGCTTTGCCGCGAACCGGTGATCCGCGCGGAACTTGCTCCGGCAACTCGTCTGGCGCACCGCTCGCTTTGTCGCAGGCATATTGTCTACATCATCAGTAGAGTTATGTCCTGACGCAGGCAGGGCGGGTATGCGCATGTACCCGTGCCTGCCGCTCTACTCCCGCGAACGAGAGAGAAGTTTGCCTATTGGACGCCATAGTCGAAATTTAATGTCTACTGAAATAATTGAGTATACATGACCGGTAAGGTTGATCGAATCGCCGAGAAAATCGGAAGGAGATCGAGCTGCGCCGGGGCGGCGATGGCCTTTGGGCAAACGATTGGCTTGCGAGGATACAGGATGAACAGAGCGATGATCGAACCAGCACCTTCCGGCAGACACCTCCCCGGTGATGCGGAACGCCATCTTGAAGAAAGCCTCGCCAGCGTGCGCGAAGCCCTGACCGGGCTGCGCTATGGCGCGGTTCAGCTAACGGTCCATGAGGGCCGGGTTGTGCAGATCGATGTGACCGAGAAGCGACGGCTCAAGCCGAACTGATCGTCTCGTCAAAATACCCTAGAATAACAAAACAATCCAAAATCCGCGCCGCTGACCGGACCACCGGAAGCATCGTTCGGGAAACCATGAGGTCCTTGCGATGAATTTCCGTGTCCTGCTTCTGGCGGGGGCTGCGCCCTTTGCCATAGTTTCGTCCAGCGCGCTTGCTGAAGAAACCGTTACAGCTTCGGCAGCGCTTCCTGAAACCGTCGACACGACTGCCGGCGATCCAACAGTCGGCCAAGCAGCAGAGCCGCCACAGGAATCTTCCTTCGGCACCGGGGCCAACGAAAGCGGGACGATTGTCGTTACCGCGCGCCGTCGTGCCGAAACCGCGCAGGATGTCCCACTGGCCATCTCGGTTGTTGGCGGCGACCAGATCGACAGCACCGGCAGCTTCAACGTGGGCCGTCTGCAACAGATCACGCCGACGTTGCAGTTCTATTCGTCCAACCCGCGTAACACTGCAGTGAATATCCGTGGGCTTGGCGTGCCGTTCGGCCTGACTAACGATGGGATCGAACAGGGCGTCGGCATCTATATCGACGACGTTTATAACTCGCGCGTGGCATCAGCCACGTTCGACTTCCTCGACGTGAAGCAGATCGAAGTGCTGCGCGGGCCGCAGGGCACCCTTTATGGCAAGAACACCACCGCCGGTGCGATCAACATCACGACCAACCAGCCGACCTTCGATTTCGAAGCGCGGGCAGAGGCGAGCGTCGGCAACCTGAATTATGTTCAGGCAAAGGCGGCAGTTTCCGGCCCGATTACCGATACGCTGGCGGCGCGTCTGGCGGTTTCATCGACTAACCGGAGCGGTACGATCTATAACGCCACGTCGCGGCAGTGGATCCAGAGCCAGGACAATATTGGCCTGCGCGGGCAATTGCTGTTTCAGCCCAATGACGCCTTCAGCATCACGCTGGCTGGTGATTACAGCGAGCAGGACGCGGTGTGCTGCGGTTCGGTCTATGTCAGGACCGGCACCACGCAGCGCGCGCTGAACCGGCAGTTCGCAGCGCTGGCAGCGGCGCAGGGCTATTCGCCGGTCAGCACCAATCCGTTTGATCGCGTGACCGATCTGGATGCTGCGCTTCAGGCGGGTAACAAGATCGGCGGTGCTTCGATCAAGCTGAAGTGGGACGTGGGGCCGGGCACGCTGACGTCCGTCACGGCGTGGCGCTTTTGGGACTGGCAGCCGCAGAACGACCGCGATTTTACCGGGTTGCCGATCGTTACGCGGTCGCAGAACCCATCGCAGCAGGACCAGTACACGCAGGAACTGCGCTATAACTACAGCGGCGATACGGTAGACTTTGTGGTGGGGGCGTTCGGCTTTTACCAGCGGATCGACACGCAAGGCACGGAATCGCATGGTTCGGCATCGACCAAGTGGAATCTCGCGCCAACCAACGCGCTGTACAATTCCAACGTGCTGGACGGGCTGACCGCGCGCAACACGCAGTTCCTGAAGAACACCAGCGTTGCGGTATATGGTCAGGCAAGCTGGAAAGTGACGCCCGAACTGACGCTGCAACCCGGCCTTCGCGTCAACTACGACAAGAAGGACGGATTCTACCAGCGGCGGGTGTTCAACGGCGCGGGAACCGAAATCCTGCTCGATGGAACGACCAGCGCGACCAAGACGGCGCAGCTTGCCATCTTCACCCCTCAGGAAATTTCGCCGGAGTTCAGCGACTGGAACTTCAGCTACGACTTCACCGCCAGCTACAAGGTGGCCGAAGGCGTGCTGGCTTACGCGACTTATGCCAAGTCGTTCAAATCGGGCGGGATCAACCAGAACGGCGTGCCGACTGATGCGCAGAACAATCCGCTGCTTGGCACGGCGACGGTCAAACCGGAATCGGTCAACCACTATGAAGTGGGCATCAAGACCGAATTCCGCGACATTGGCGCGATCTTCAATCTTTCGGCCTTCCGCACCGATATCAAGGACTATCAGGCCAATGTGAACAATGGCCAGTTCGGGGTGCTGCGTGGCTATCTGGCCAATGCTTCGGCCGTTCGATCACAGGGTTTTGAAGCCGACTTTTCGATCCGGCCGAGCGAACGGTTCAACGCCTATACTAACGCGGCCTATACCGATGCGACTTATCGCAAGTTCACCGATGCGCCGTGCCCGCCAGAGCTTTCGGGCGGGACCGTGGCGACGGGTAGCCAGGTGCCGGGTGCTGCCGGAACACCGGGAGCACTCAGCCCTGCAAACTGCGACATTTCGGGCCAGCGCCTGCCGGGGGTTTCGAAGTGGTCGTTCTCGTTCGGGTTCGAGGCCAATGCGCCGGTTTCGCTGCTGGCGCAGGATGGCCAGATCTACTTCGGTTATGACGGCAGCTATCGTTCGGACTTCTCGTCAAACCCTTCGCCGTCGATCTACACGAACGTTGATGGCTATTCACTGTCGAACTTCCGCGCCGGTTTCCGCACCGATGACGGGTTCGATATCTATGGCTGGGTGCGCAATGCCTTTGACCAGAACTACTTCGAGCAGCTTTTCGTCGGGCCGGGCAACACCGGGTTGATTGCCGGGCTGCCGGGCGATCCGCGCACATGGGGCTTTACCCTGCGCAAGGCTTTCTGATCCCTCCCACCCCGCAGGACCTGCGGTACTTCGGGGCCGACGGTGCAAACCGTCGGCCCTTCTTTGTCGTCAGTTGTTGCCGCCGATGAAATCGCCCAGTTCGCCCAAAATCGAACCTTCGCCCCGGTTCTGGCCTCCGCGCGAACCGGCAGCGGCAAGCATCCGCCCGGCAAGGCGCGAGAAGGGCAAGGACTGAATCCAGACCTTTCCCGGGCCACGCAGGCGCGCGAAGAACAGGCCTTCACCGCCGAACAGGACGGACTTCACGCCGCCTGCGGTTACCAGATCGAAATCGACCGAGGGCGTATAGGCTGCAAGGCACCCGGTATCGACGTGAAGTTCCTCTCCGGGGGCAAGTTCACGCTCCACGATGGTGCCGCCCATCTGCACGAAGACCCAGCCATCGCCTTCGAGCTTCTGCATGATGAAGCCTTCGCCGCCGAACAGGCCGGTCATCACGCGGCGCTGGAAGGCGACGCCAATGGATACACCGCGTGCGGCGGCGAGGAAGCTGTCCTTCTGGCAGATGAGGGTGCCGCCAACGTCAGACAGCTTCATCGGCAGGATCGCGCCGGGGGTGGGCGAGGCGAAAGCGACGCGGGCCTTGCCGTGGCCGTTATGCGTGAAGACGGTGGTGAACAGGCTTTCCCCGGTGACCAGACGTTTGCCCGCGCCGAGCAGCTTGCCCATGAAACCGCCCTGATCCGCGCCGCTGCCATCGCCAAACACGGTGGTCATGCCGACCGAGCCGTCTTTCCATACCAAGGCGCCGGCTTCGGCCACCGCGCTTTCGCCAGGATCGAGTTCGATTTCGAGGAACTGGAGTTCCTGCCCCTTGATCTCGAAATCGATGTCGTCGGCAATCGACGCGCTGCGGTGGTGCGACCAAGGGCTGTTCGACATTGTGATCTCCGTTCGGGTGGACTGTCGCTGATGTAGCGACAGGTTGTGGCAATTGAAGTGACGATACCTTGCGTTGGTCGATGCAGATATGCCACTCGTCATGGCAGGGTGCATTGGCGCCTGATTTTTTTCGAGAAGGCCGCTGATGACCGCCATTTCGCCGTCCCGCTATTCTGCCACAGCTATTGCACTGCACTGGATTTTGGCGCTGTTGCTGCTGTTTCAGGTCGGCCTTGGCGGGGGGCTGGAGCATCTGCCCAAGGGCGTTGCGCAGTTTGCCGGGTATCAGTTCCACAAATCCGTGGGCATCCTGATCCTGCTGCTCAGCCTTGCCCGACTGGGCGTGCGTCTGATCAAGCCACGCCCTGCGCCTGTGCCCGATGGCAAGGCGCAGATGATGCTGGCGAGCGCGGTTCATGTGCTGCTCTATGCGATCATGATCGGTGGCCCGATCACCGGGTGGATCATCGTTTCGACTGCCAAGGTGCGGTTGCAGACCATGCTGTTCGGAGTGGTGCCTTGGCCGGATCTGCCGGTGGGGCAGGCCCTGCACGAACCGGCAGAGGCTTTGCACGGGTTGCTGGGGCCGATGACGCTGGGGCTGGTGCTGCTGCATTTGGCGGGTGCGCTCTACCATCACTTCAAGCGTGAGGATGTGATCGGGCGTATGCTGCCTGCGGCGATTGCAAGCTGGCGTGGCATGGGCATTGCGGCGGGTGTTGCGATTATTGCGGGGTTTGTGGCGCTGAGCGGGGGCAGGGGCATGACCTTTGCTGCACCGGCGGCCGCGCCTGCGGTTCAGGCGTCTGCATCCGAAGTGGTGGAGCAGGCGTTGCCTGAGGCCAGCGAGAGCGAAGCGGTGGCTGCGCCTTCCGAGGTCGCCTCTGAAGCGGCGGCAAGCACCAAGGCCGTGCCTTGGAAGCTGGATAAGGGCGGGCGGCTTGGCTTTACAGCCGATTATAATGGTGAGGCGATCAAGGGATCGTTCGGACGCTGGGACGCGAAGATCGTGTTCGATCCCGAAGATCTGGCCGGTTCCTCCATCCGGGCCACGATCGATCTCGCCTCTGTCGAAAGCGGCGATGGCCAGCGCGACGACATGCTGCGAAGCGACAGCTTCTTTGGTGTAGGCGCCAATCCATCAGCGCAATACACCTCAACATCGATCCGTGAGGCGGGCGCGGGGCGTTATATCGCCAACGGCACGCTGACTTTGCATGGCCAGCGCAAGCCGGTTGCAGTGCGGTTCAGCCTCAAGATCGATGGCGACAAGGCAACCGCATCGGGCAGCGCCACGCTGCAGCGGCTATCATTTGGCGTCGGCGAGGCGGAGTGGTCTGCCACCGATCAGTTGAAGGATGTGGTGGGCGTGGACTTCAACTTTCGGGCGACACGGCAGGGAGACTGAGGCTGCCCGCATTGCGCAGCCCTGCAAAGAAGAATTCCGAATAAGCCCGCGCCCAACGCTCCGTCTCTTCACGTGAAGGCTGCGGAGCGGCACCGGCCATGCGGACGTGACCAAGAATTCCCTCGATCCAGAAACGTGCGGCGAGTTCGGGGTTGCCTAAGGCAATCTGCCGTTCGCTTGCAAGCTGTGCCAGTTCTTCGCCCACGCTGTCGATGGCTTCGGCATACATCGCCGAGCGATAGGCATATGTGTTATCGCCGAACTCCTGATCGCACCAATCCACCAGACGTTCCATCATCAGGCCGTCGGTGGATTGCAGCGTTTCCATGATCTCGGCAGCGCGCAAGCAGAAAGCTTCCTCGGCAGGCAAACCGGCACCGATGGCCATGAATTTCAGCCTGCGCTCGCTCGTCTTGAGTGCGAGCAGGGCCTCAAGGAATTCGCGCTTGCTGGAAAAGCGCGTGTAGATCGTGGCCTTGCCGATGCGGGCATGGCGGGCAACGCGATCGAAGGTAAAGGCTTCGAAGCCATGTTGGAGGAGAACGTCCCATCCCGCTTCAAGAATGCGCGTGGGAAGGCGCTGGGCTTCTTCAAGCGAAGGGCGACCACGACGGCTGATCGTGGTCGCCCCAGGGGTGCCTGCCTGCGATGACCCGGCATTGGCCGTGCCATCGCTTGCCGCGTGGCCAGCAGCAGGCGCGATATCAGTGCAGGGTTGTTCCTGCCGATCCGGGCAATCGTGCGGAAGTGTCATGATTGCGATCCCGCTCGCACAAACGCTCGGCAAGCGTATCGGCCAACCGGTTGCGAACCGGGCACGACATTTCCAATCCTTTGCGATAGGCCTGCCAGAGGCGTAAGCCTGCATCGGTTATCCAGCGCATCTTTCCCATACCCTCGTTCAGACGAGTTGTTATGCGGAGAGAGTGCCTCAGCCGACGGCAGAGTCAATATACTATAAAATGGGCGAAACCGTCTCATTTACCAGCGTCCGCGCTTTGCCAGCCAAGGCCCAGTGCCTTTTCGACGGCGATAAAGCCGGTGGTCAATTCGGCGCGCGCGGCAGACGATGCCATCGCCAGTTGCAGCGCCTGTCGTTCAGCATCCAGCGCGTCGGGCTTGCCGATGCTGCCCGCAGCAAGCCGCTGGCGCTGCAGATCGACATTGCGGCGCGCGCTGGTTTCGGCATCCAGTGCCTTGCCAAAAGCCACGCGCTGCCCACCAAAGCGGGCGAGCGAACCTTCGGCATCCTGCAACGCGCGGAGCACAGCATTGCGATAGTTGGCCTCAGCCTCGGCATAAGCACCCTTGGCGACTTCGACCTGCCGTTCTGCCCGGCCACCATCAAACAGGTTCCATTTGATCTGCGGCAGGGCAATGCCGACCAGATTGCCCGGATCGAACACATCGCCAATGTCCTGCCCGCCAAGTCCGAGCAGGCCGAGGAAGGATATCTTGGGGAACTTGTCGGCAATGCGCGCGCCGATATCGGCATTGGCGGCGGCCAGTTGACGTTCGGCCATGCGAATGTCGGGGCGGCTGCGCAGCAGTGTGGCCGGATCGCCCACAGCCACTTGCGCAGGGGGCAGCGGCACGGCCGTGGGCGTGCCGAGCAAGCGGTCAAGCGCGCCCGGTTCCTTGCCCGTCAGCACGGCGATCTGGTCCATCAGCACCGCGATTTCGGCTTCGCTGCGCGCAAGATCGGCCTCGCTGGCGAAAGCCTGCGCTTCGGCAGCGTTCAACGGCTGTCGGGGGATCGTGCCTGCGGCAAAGCGCTGTTTGGCAAGAGCCACCAGTTCACGATCGATTTCAACCTGCCGTTTTTGCAGCGACTTCATCGACTGGCGGGCGCGTAGGCCAACATAGGCGCGGGTGACTTCTGCCGACAGGGTAACGTGCGCATCGGCGGCGGCGGCTTCCGAGGATTCTGCGCGTGCAGCCGCAGCTTCTATCTTGCGGCGGGTTCCGCCGAACAGATCGATTTCCCAAGAAGCGTCGAAGCCCAGATTGTAGGCGTTGATTTCGTCGCGCCCGCTGCCTTCACCCAGCAGATTGCCGGGCACATTGATGTATGGCGCGGCAAAGGATGTGCTGATGGTGGGCAGCGCAGACGTGCGATTGGCAGCGAGGGCGGCGCGTGATTGGGCGACGCGGGCGTTGGCCGCGGCAATGCCGGGGGCGTCGGTCAGAGCAGCGTCAACCAACTGGTTCAGCACGGGATCGCCAAGGCTTTCCCACCAGCGGACTGATGGGGCGGTTGCGGTTGCGGCGCTATCGGCGCGGACGAACGTGCCGCGCGCTGTCGATTGCGGTGCCGAATCCGGCGCTCCGGCGTAGTTCGGGCCGACCGTGGCGCAGCCTGCAAGCAGGGCGGCAAGCAGCGTAGCAGCGGTGGCGCGGCGATAAGCGAGCGAGCGAGGCATCAGTGACCAGCCTTTGCGTGGTAGCCCTTTGGAAGCGGGCGAAGGAGCAGAACAAGCGGCGCAACCAGCAAAATGCCAATCGTAAGCGCCATGAAATCGTCGTTGAAGGCCATGACCAGCGCATCGCGCATGACCATGCCATCGAGCGAGCGGATCGCCGCTGTCAGCCCATCGGGGCCGCCGCCATACGTCATGGTCTGCTGGCTGATCCACGCCTGTACGTTCAGGTCGTTTGCACCCAATGCGCTGTGAAGCGACCAGCGGTGGAACTCCCAGCGTTCGTCCTGTAGGGTGGCAAGCGCGGCAAGTCCGATTGAGCCGCCTAGGTTGCGGGCTGCGTTGAACAGACCTGCAGCATCGCCAGCCTCGTCGCGCGAAACGGAACTGATCGCCGCCTGGTTGAGGAACATCATGCAGAACACGGTGCCAAGCCCGCGCATAAGCTGCGTGACGACGAAATCGTCGCCGCGCGATTGGGCAGTGAGCGTCACATCGAGGTAGCAGGACAAGCCCAGCAGGACGATCCCGGTGCCGACGATCAGCCGAAGATCGACGCGCGAGATCAGGATCGGAAACAGCGGCATCATCATCATCGCGGGGATGCCTGAAAGGAAGACGATCTTGCCCGCCTGCATCGCGTTGTAATCGGCAATCGCGGCAAGGAACTGCGGGATGACATAGGCAGTGCCAAACATCACCGCGCCCAGCACGAAAGCCAGCACGAAGACCGCCGCAAAGGCGCGGTTGCGCAGTAGCGAAAGCTTGATCACCGGGCGGCGCGCATAGAACTGGCCAAGGCCGATCATCACGAAGCCCAGCAGCGTCACGGCGCTCAACTGCCAGATCAGCGCGGATTCGAACCACTGTTCGCGGTGACCTTCTTCCAGAACCACGGTGATGCCGCCAAGGCCAAGAACCATGCCGATGACACCCAGCCAATCGGCATTGATCAGTTCGCCAAGCTGCATCTTGCCTTTGGGCAGCCCGATATAAAGCAACGTCATCAGAACGATGCTGATCGGCACGTTGACGAAGAAGGCGTAGTGCCAACTGAAATTTTCGGTCAGCCAGCCGCCCACAAGCGGGCCGAGGACTGGCCCCATGATGACCGTCAGACCGAACAGCGCGGTGCCGATGGGCTGCTGGTTGGGTGGAAGGCGCGTGGCGATGATGGTCAGTGCGGTGGGGATCATTGCGCCGGCGGTAAAGCCCTGTCCGACACGTCCAAGAATCATCATCGTCAGCGATGTGGAAAGCCCGCACATCACCGAGAACGCGGTGAACAGGATAGTGGCGATCATCAGAAATCGGCGCAGGCCGAACACACGCTCAAGCCATCCGGTAAGCGGGATAATAATGATCTCCGCCACCAGATAGGCAGTGGCGATCCATGTGCCTTCGCTGGAGGACGCGCCGATTTCGCCCTGAATCGTCGGCAATGATGCGTTGACGATAGAGATGTCGAGCGTAGCCATCAGCGAGCCGATGGCCCCCGCAGCAACGCCCAGCCAAGCGGTGATATCGGCCTTTCCGGCGGGCGAGGGCGGCTCGTCGGGAAGGGTATCGTCGAGGGTGGCGGAACTGCTCACTTGGCAGACGTCCGTTCCTGTTCCTTGCGGATCGCTTCGATAGAGGACTTGGCGGCGCGGGTATCGACCTCGACCGTCAGCGACAGGCCGGGGACCAGCACCTTGCGCGATTCAGGTCCGGCGTTGATGCGGATCCGCACGGGCACGCGCTGCACGATCTTGGTGAAGTTGCCGGTGGCGTTCTGCGGGGGGATCAACGAGAAATTCGCGCCGGTGCCGGGCGTGATGCTTTCCACCACCCCTTGGAAATCGACATCGGGCAGGGCATCGACGTGGACCTTGACCGGTTGGCCAGCGCGCATCAGGCCGATCTGCGTTTCCTTGAAGTTCGCCTCGACATAGATCGCTTCAGTGGGAACGATGGTCATAAGGCGCTGGCCGGGCTGCACGAATTGCCCGACGCGAACCGTGGAATTGCCCACCTTGCCGCCAATCGGAGCGATGATGCGCGTGGTGGCCAGATCGGTGCTGGCGGCATCGCGCTGTGCCTGTGCGGCCTTGATCTGGGCGGCGGATTGGCCGGCCTGTGCTTGCGCGCTGGCAACGCGGTCATTGGCGGCGGCAACCGCTGCACGCTTGGCCGCAACGTCGGATGCCGCCTTGTCACGATTGGCGACAAGCTGGTCGAACGCCTGCTTCGGTTCCGCACCCGAAGCGACGAGCGGGCGCATCCGCGCGACTTCACCGTTGAAATAGGAAAGTTCGCGCTGCGACGCATCGAGCGCGGCCTTGGCCTGACCGACGGCAGAGCGCGCTTCGGCAATGGCGGCGCGCGATGCGGCTTCGGTGGCGCGGGCGACGTCGACTTGGGCGCTGCTTTGCGCAAGGCGGGTGTTGTAATCGGTCGGGTCGATCTGGACCAACAGGGCCCCATCTCCAACCGACTGGTTCTCCTGCACGGCGACATTGCGGACATAACCGCCGAGCTTGGAACTGATCGTCACGCCATCCGCTTTCACATAGGCGTCATTGGTGTCCTGCAGATAGCGGCCGACGGTCTGGTAATCGTAAAGCGTCCAAGCCCCATATAGCGCGCCTACGCCAAGCACGCCGACGGCGATGCGGCCAATGGTCTTCTTGCGCTGATCCTCCCTTCCGATCTGTGCGGGAGCGGCGGAGGAAATGTCGTCGGTGGCGGCCATCTGATGTCCATTTAAAAATAGAACGGAATCGTTCCGTTGCGATTTGCCACTTGGTTTAATCGCCACAGCTTTTCAAGTGCGGAAATTGGTATGCGCGGTGCAGAAAATGCATTTGCGGCGCACAACGCTGCCATTTTCCCAGCGTTCCGGGCCATTTTGCAAAAGGTGTATCGTCGGCGGAAAAATGTCGTGCGATCAGTCTTGTGCTGAAACAAAACTGAAAAATGCGCGATTGATCGATGCAATCAATCAAACAGGGCGGAATTGCTCATTGGAAAAACCGCCTGCCATGCACTACCTCGGCATCCGTAACCCAGTTCACCAATCCACCAAGAGAAGGATTTGAGTCTTATGTCGATCGTCGGAACCAAGCTGCTGCCGTTCCAGGCAACCGCCTACCATCAGGGCAAGTTCGTGGACGTCAGCGATGCGGACGTGCTCGGCAAGTGGGGCGTGTTCTTCTTCTATCCCGCCGACTTCACCTTCGTCTGCCCGACCGAACTCGAAGACCTCGCCAACATCTATGAAGAACTGCAGGGCCTTGGCGTGGAAGTCTATTCGGTGTCGACCGACACGCACTTCAGCCACAAGGCATGGCATGACAGCTCGCCGGCTGTCGGCAAGATCAACTACTACATGCTGGGTGACCAGAACCACACCATCTCGAACAACTTCGGCATCCTTCGCGAAGGCGTTGGCCTTGCCGATCGCGGCACCTTCGTGACCGATCCCGATGGCACGATCCAGCTTGTCGAAATCACGCCCGAAGGCGTGGGCCGCAACGCTGCCGAACTGCTGCGCAAGATCAAGGCTGCCAAGTACTGGCGCGAAAATCCCGGTCAGGTTTGCCCAGCCAAGTGGGAAGAAGGCGCTGAAACGCTGGCTCCCTCGTTCGATCTCGTCGGCAAGATCTGATTATCCGGCAGGGCGTTCGCCGCGTGGGGTTGAACGTCCTGCCATAGACGCCGGATGGGCCGTGCCGCTGACGGGCGGCCCGCCGGTCCCACGCCACCGATCCAGAAATTCCGTGTGATCCCCCGTGCGCCGGCCAGACGGTGACGCGCGGCTCCGTTTGCCTGAAAGGTTTGCAAGATGCCCGTTCTCGATGCCGCCACCACCGCCCAGTTGAAGGCCTACCTCGGCAACCTGCGCCGTCCCATCGACCTGGTCGCCACGCTTGATGACAGCGCCAAGTCGGCCGAGATGCGTGGGCTGGTTGAAGAGATCGCCGCGCAATCGGACAAGGTGACCGCGCGCTTCGATGGCACTGATGAACGCGCGCCCAGCTTCACCATTCGCGCCGACGAAGGGCGGGCGCAGGCCGTTTTTGCAGGCCTGCCGATGGGGCACGAGTTCACCTCGCTGATCCTTGCGCTGCTTCATGTCGGCGGCCACCCGCCAAAGGAAGACGCCGATCTGCTCGATCAGGTGCGCGGCCTTGATGGTCCGCTGCACTTTGAGACGTTCTTCTCGCTGACCTGCCAGAACTGCCCGGATGTGGTGCAGGCGCTGAATATCATGGCCGCGCTGAACCCGAACATCACGCACGTCGCCATTGATGGCGCGCTGTTCAAGGATGAAGTTGATCGCCGCCAGATCATGGCCGTGCCGACCGTGTTCCTCAATGGTCAGCCTTTCGGATCGGGTCGTATGGACCTTGCGCAGATCGTGGCCAAGCTGGACACCAACGCTTCGGCCAAGGCTGCCGAGAGAATCGCCGCCAAGGATGCGTTTGATGTGCTGGTGGTCGGCGGCGGACCTGCCGGTGCTGCGGCGGCGATCTATGCCGCGCGCAAGGGCATCCGCACCGGCGTGGTGGCAGAACGCTTCGGCGGGCAGGTGCTCGATACGATGGGGATCGAGAACTTCATCTCGGTCCAGCACACCGAAGGGCCGAAGCTGGCCGCGCAACTTGAGAACCACGTCAAGGAATACGACGTTGACGTGATGAACCTCCAAAAGGCGACCGCGCTGGTCCCGGCGGAAGCGGGCGGCCTGCACGAAATCCGGCTTGAGAACGGGGCGAGCCTCAAGGCGAAGACCGTGATCCTTTCCACCGGCGCACGCTGGCGGCAGATGGGCGTGCCGGGCGAGGACGAGTATCGCAACAAGGGCGTTGCATACTGCCCGCACTGCGACGGCCCGTTGTTCAAGGGCAAGCGCACGGCAGTGATCGGCGGCGGAAACTCAGGTGTCGAAGCGGCCATCGATCTTGCGGGCATCGTCGCGCATGTCACGCTGATCGAATTTGACGATCAGCTTCGCGCCGATGCGGTATTGCAGACCAAGTTGCGCTCGCTGCCCAACGTCACGATCATCACCTCGGCGCTCACCACCGAAGTGCTGGGCGATGGCGCGAAAGTGACCGGTCTGGTCTACAGGAACCGCGCGACCGAAGACCTGCACACCATCGAACTCGAAGGCATCTTCGTGCAGATCGGGCTCGTTCCCAACACCGAATGGCTCAAGGGCGCGATTGGGCTTTCACAACGTGGCGAGATCGAGGTCGATGCGCGCGGCGCAACCAGCGTACCCGGCGTGTTCGCTGCGGGCGATGTGACGACGGTGCCATACAAGCAGATCATCATCGCAATGGGCGAAGGATCGAAGGCCGCACTTTCCGCTTTCGATCATCTGATCCGCCACGGTTGAATTCCCGAAAAGGGCCGCGCACGCAGTCCATCGGGTCTCAGGAACGGCGGCAAGGCATTGGTCTTGCCGCCGCTTTCGTATTCGCAGTTGCCTTCGCAAAGGCGCGCGGTTAGCGTTTCGGGTGTCTTGCGCTGTCAGTCGCAATGGGAGAGAACAACAATGCCCCGGTCCGCCCGCTCGATCCTTCGTGGTGCCGTTTTGCTTGCCTCAGTGTCTGGCATGGTCGCCGCGCTGCCAACAGCGGCAAAAGCTCCGTTCCGCGATCTCAACCACAACGGCAAGCGGGATGCTTACGAAAATCCGGCACTCGCCGTGGACAAGCGCGTCGAAGACCTGATGCGCCGCATGACGCTCGAGGAAAAGGTCGCGCTGATGCTGCACGGCTCTCTGCAGGCCGAAGGCGGGCGCGGCATCGGCATGGGTAAAGCTTATGACAAAGCCTCTGCGCAGGAACTGCTGGCGCGCGGCGTCAACAGCTTCATCACGCGCATCGGCCCTGATCCGCGCACCTTTGCGCAGGAAAACAACGCAATTCAAAAATTGGCCGAAGCAACCCGCCTTGGCATTCCTGCAACGATTTCCACCGATCCGCGCAATCACTTTGCCGTGACGGCAGGGGCCAGTTCCGAAACGGGCGGCTTTTCGCAATGGCCCGAAACGCTGGGCATGGCCGCCATCGGTGATGAAGCGCTGGTCGAACGGTTCGGCAAACTGGTCGCCGCCGAATACCGCGCGGTCGGCATCCAGATGGCGCTCAGTCCGCAGGCCGACCTCTACACCGAACCGCGCTGGCCGCGCGGCGTCGCCACGTTCGGAGCCGATCCGTCGACTGTATCGCGCCTTGCCGGTGCCTATGTGCGCGGGTTTCAGGGCAGTGCAGGGGGCTTGGTAAAGTCTGGCGTTGCCACTGTGGTGAAGCACTGGGTCGGCTATGGGGCGGAACCCGAAGGCTTTGACGGCCACAACTATTATGGCCGCACGGCAAAGCTCGATAATGAAAGCTTTGCACAGCACGTCGCGGCGTTCGATGGCTCGCTGGCCGCCAAATCGGCAGGCGTCATGCCAACTTATGTCATTGCCGAAGGTGTGACGATCGATGGCAAGCCCGTGCCGCAGGTCGGAGCCGGTTTCAGCAAGCCGATGATCGAAGGCCTGCTGCGCGGCACCAAGAAGTTCGGCGGCATCGTCATTTCAGACTGGGCGATCACCAACACCTGCCCTGAACAGTGCATGGCGCCAACCGCCGAAAAGCCGCAGGGCTTTGCCATCGCCATGCCCTGGGGCGTCGAAAATCTGGCCGAGGAAGACCGTTACGCGGTGGGAGCGAACGCTGGCATTGACCAGTTCGGCGGCGTTGATGATCCTGCGCCGCTGCTGGCTGCGGTGAAGGCAGGCAAGGTTCCGCTTGCCCGCGTGAACGAAGCTGCGCGGCGCGTGCTGCGGTTGAAGTTCGATCTTGGCCTGTTCGATAACCCATATGTCGATACAGATGCCGCCGCGCGTGTGGTCGGCAGCAAGGCGACGCAGGCTGAGGCCGATACCGCGCAACGTGCGGCGCAAGTTCTGCTGGAAAACAAGAGTGGGCTGCTGCCGCTGTCGGCAGGCAAGAAGGTCTGGCTTTCGGGCGTTTCGGCTGACGTGGCCAAGGCGGCGGGGCTGATCGTGGTTGACAGCGCCGAACAGGCCGATGTCGCCATCGTGCGCGTAGGCACTCCGCACGAAATGCTTCACCCCAACCACTTCTTCGGTTCGCGCCAGCACGAAGGCCGTCTAGATTTCCGCGCCGATGACGAAGCAACAAAGGTTGTATTCAACGCGGCTGCCAAGGTGCCGACAATCGTGGCGGTCGATCTTGACCGTCCCGCTGTTCTCACTTTGCTGAAGGACAAGGCCAGCGCGCTCTATGGTCTGTTCGGCGCGAGCGATGCCGTGCTGCTGGATCTTGTGACGGGCAAGGCGAAATCGAAAGGCAAGCTGCCGTTCGAACTCCCGTCTTCGGCCAAGGCGGTGGAGGATCAGCATCCCGGTCGCCCGGATGACAGCGCCAATCCGCTCTACAAACGCGGGGATGGCATCTTCCTGCCCTGATCGGCAAAAGATTGTCGGATAAAAGGCCGGGGAAATAAGCGTGTCCCGGCCTTGCCGACTCTCCCGTGCTTCGCCAGAGCGTCTTGCGTGAGCGCCACAATCGTCATCGGTGCCGACCGGTCTGGCGCCCCTGTCAGGATCGACGTCGAAGAACTGCTTGCCACCCGCCTGCTCGTGCAGGGCAACAGCGGGTCTGGCAAGTCACACCTGTTGCGCCGGTTGCTTGAAGAAAGCGCCAGCATCGTTCAGCAGGTGGTGATCGATCCAGAGGGCGATTTCGTGACTTTGGCCGAACCGTTTGGCCATGTCGTGGTCGATGGTTCGGCGTATGATGGCCCTGAAATTGCCAAACTGGCTGCGCGCATCCGCAAGCATCGCGCCTCGGTGATCCTTGCGCTCGATGGCCTGGAGCTCGAAGCGCAGATGCGCTGTGCGGCGGTGTTTCTCAACACCTTGTTCGATGCCCCGCGCGAAGAATGGTATCCCGCGCTTGTCGTGGTGGATGAAGCGCAGATGTTCGCCCCAGCCGCCGCAGGCGATGTGTCCGACGAAGTGCGCCGCCTCAGTCTTTCGGCCATGACCAACCTGATGTGCCGTGGCCGTAAGCGCGGGCTTGCAGGCGTCATCGCTACGCAGCGCCTTGCCAAGCTGGCGAAGAACGTTGCGGCAGAAGCATCGAACTTCCTCATGGGGCGCACGTTCCTCGATATCGATATGGCACGCGCCGCCGATCTGCTTGGCATGGAGCGCAAGCAGGCCGAAACGATCCGCGATCTGGAACGCGGGCACTTCCTCGGCCTCGGTCCCGCCATCGCCCGCCGTCCGGTGGGGGTGCGCATTGCTGATGTACAGACCCGTGCGCGCAATGTGGTGCAGGGGCTTATGCCGCTGCCCAACGCTGGCGGGGCAGAGATGGAATCGCTGCTGCTGTCGGAACCGCTGGCGATGGAACCGCCACCGCGTGCGCCCGAACCGGAACTGTTGCCGGTTGAGAGCGAGGAACTGCTCGAACAGATCGAAGGCTATGTTCCCGCCGCCGAACAGGTCGAACCGCCGGTTGCGCCCAGCCTGTTCGAGGCTGAGGAAACCGCCGCCAGCATTGCTTCGATCCTTGCAGAGATGGCGCAGGAGCCGGATTGCACATTCCAGCCCGCAGCGCAGCTTTATCAGGATTTCACGGTGCGCTGCCGGATGTTGCGCATTCTGCCGGGGATGGACCTTACCGCCTTTCGCCGCCGCTTTGCGATGGCGGTGGCAGGGATATCGGACGACACAGTGCCGGAATGGCAGGACTTGTTGCGTATCGGCAAGGACGTGCCCGACGATCTTCTCGCGCCGTTCCTCACGCTTGCCCGCGCAGCGTTGGAAGGTGCGCCTTGCCCCGATGATGACCGCTTGGCCGAGATTTACGGCACGCGCTCGTCGGGCCGCATCCGCCGACTGTTGGAACACCTCGAAAAAAGCAATCTGATCGTGGTGCGTACCGACTATGGCGGCAGGCGCTCGGTCGGCATTCCGGCGCTGGGGATGACCACAGCGCCGGTTGAGGCCTGACGCTTACTCCACGGTATAAAAGTCGATCACCACACTGTCGGGCTTGCGGATGCCGCGCGCGACGAAAACCTTGCGGCGCATCCACGCATGGATGCCGTCCTTGACCATGAAACGCGGTGTCGTGCGGAAGTAGTAGGCCGAAGGATCGACCGGCTCACCCTTGGCCAGCTTTTCGATCACCTCAGGTGCGGCGGTGCGGACGCCGGGGTTCGTCACTTCGATCACGGTGCCGTCAGTTGCTTTGATGAAATAGCGTGCTTCTATGCTGGTCAGGCCACCCGGCATGATTACCTGCCAATCGCCGCCTTCGGGCAGGACCGTGCCCGAAAGTGCCGGCCCGCTCACCGTGCCGCCGGTGATGGGAATGAACCGGCGGCGACCACCGTCAACCTCGCCCTGTTCGACCACCGGATCAAGCGTTGCACGCACCGAAAAAGCGTATGTCAACGAGGGAGCAGGTGCAGCAGGGCCATCCTGCGCAAAGGCTGACGTCGCCATGATCGTTGCCGCAAATGCCGTCGCCAGCTTCCCAATCAACACTTTGCCTCTCCTAATGTGGTTCATTCGTGAAACCGGTGCATTTTGCACTGCGGCAGGATTTGCAGAATTTTGTATGTTTCCCTAATGGAAAATGCAGAGACTTCGCACGCTGCGCCGGGAGGGCGCATTTGCGATCACCGATGGTATTGAGGTTTGGAGGAGCAGTTCTTGGCAACGGCGGAAATCACAAGGCAGGCTGCCGTCCCGGAGCTTGATCTGGATGGATTGGATTCCGTTCTGGGGCTGCACATCGGCACCGTGAATACGCTGTTCGTAACCCGGACGGAAAAGCGGCTCGATCTGCTCAATGTCACGCCCAAACAGGTCGCGATCCTGTGGCTGGTCAATGCGAACCCTGGTGTGAAGCAGACCGATCTGTCCAAATTCTTCCAGATCGAACGGCCCACGGTGCACCAGTTCGTGCGGCAACTGCTCAAGAACGAATTTATCGTGAATGAGCCGTCGAAGCTTGATCGGCGGGCAGGGGGGCTGCGGCTCACCGATGCTGGCCGCGAAGTGCTGACCAAGGCGCGCGACGTCATCGCTGCGCATGAAGACGAACTGACCTCCAGCCTCACCGCGCGCGAAAAGTCCGAACTGTTCCGCATCCTGATGAAGCTTTATCTTCTGGCACCTGCAAAAGACTGATCGGTCCGTTCAGGAATCGTGCATCCGCCGTGTTGCATTGGTGCGCGATGACCAAGGAAACCAAGTTGATGAAGCGTTTTGTCCTTTCAGGTGCAGCCGTGCTTGCTATCGCGGGCGCAGCGTTCGCGGGGATCACCAGCGCATCTGCTCAAAGCGCAGAAGGCGATGCTGCGCGCGGCAAGACGGTTTATGCGCGCTGCGCAGCCTGTCACGATCTCAATACCGGGGCGACCCGGCTTGGCCCGTCGCTGAAAGGCGTGATCGGTCGCACGTCCGGCACATCGCCCAGTTTCAACTATTCGCAGGCGCTGAAAGACAAGGCGGTTGTCTGGAACGCCGCCTCGCTGGATCAGTTTCTGGCAGCTCCGGCCAAGTATGCCCCCGGCAACCGCATGGCCTTCCCGCCGATGGCCAATGCCAAGGATCGGGCCGATCTGATCGCCTTTCTGGAACAGTCGGCCCGCTGATCATTTGCTTTACACTGCCTTCGGCGGGGCGGTGGAATCCCTGACAACCAGATGGAAATCGAGCAGGCGCAAACCGTGCTCCGGTTCGTCGCGCCGCAGCAGCAGTGATGCGGCGGCGCGGCCCATTTCCTCGACCGGCTGATACACTGTCGTCAGATAGGGCCAGACCGAACGGGCGATCCAGCTATCGTCGAAGCCGCATACCGAAACGTCTTCAGGCACTTTCAGCCCGGCCTGCGAACAGGCGGCCATCACGCCTGCAGCGGAATCGTCGTTGGTTGCAAAGATCGCGGTCGGGCGCGGGTTCATCGCCAGAACCTCGCTCCCGGCGCGAATGCCGCCGTCAAAGCTGAACCCGCCATCGGCCTCGATCAGCGTCTGTTCCAACCCAAGTTCGCCCAGCGTTTCGATAAACCCATCGAGACGCAACGACGCCGCGCTGTGCGACGCCGGTCCTCGCAAAACCGCGATGCGGCGATGGCCCAAATCCCACAAATGCCGCGCCATTGCCGCTGCGGCTGCCCGATCGTCGATCCCGATCCCCGGCGACCGGTCCGGCTGCATCGCGGGCGCGATCCGCACATAACGGATGCCCGATCGTTCAAGGAAATCGAGCAGGACCATATCGTCCGTCAGGGGTGGCGTCAGCACGAAACCATCGCACCGGCTGTTGCGCACCAGTGCCAGCAGTTGCGTCTCCAGTTGCTCGCGCGGGACGGTCGAATCCACGTTATCGATGCGCAAGTGGTACTGGTTGGCACGGCAGGCTTCGTAAACGCCCTTCTGGATGTCCATCGTGTAGTTCGGGCTTGGGTTGTCGAACAGCAGGCCGATGATGAACGTGCGCGATCCCGCTAACGATCGTGCCGCCGTATCGGGCACATAGTTCAACTCGGCAATCGCCGCTTCCACTTTTGCCCGCAATTTGCCCGAAACGTGCGGCTCGGAATTGATGACCCGCGATACACTCTTGAGCGAAACTCCGGCCAGCTTGGCCACGTCTTCCATTGTCGTATGGCCAATGCCGTGTGCAGTACTTGCCAGACCAGTGCTTGCGAGACTCATTCCGTGAACCCGATCCTTTCGTGCGCCGCCTTTTAGCCGATAGTTCAGCCCCGTCATCATCCTATTCGCACCCGTGTAAGCAATCGGATGGAGCGGCTGTTCTGGCGTTGACGGAAGGCGCGCATTCCCCTCTGGACCTGAACTTGACAGCCCTGTCACCAAACTGCAAGTCTTGCCTAGCGAGCGCCTGGAGACTCGTTGTGGAGAGGTTGGACACGAAGATGCACAAGACAATCGCGGCACTCACACTCGGCGCGAGCCTCATCGCGGGCGCGGCCCATGCGCAAACGGTGCAAACAGCTTCTGGCGCTGTCAAAGGGGCCGAACCTGCTGCCGGTGTCAGCGCATTCCTTGGCATTCCTTATGCGGCACCGCCGGTTGGCGAAAACCGCTGGCGCGCGCCCCAGCCTGTAAAGGCCTGGACCGGTGAGCGTGATGCCAGCAAGTATGCGCCCGATTGCGCGCAGGCACCATTCCCGCCCGACGCCGCGCCGATTCAGACGAAGCCTTCGGAGGACTGCCTCTATCTCAACGTCTGGAAGCCAGCTTCGGCCAAGGCAGGCGCAAAGCTGCCGGTGATGGTCTGGGTCCACGGCGGTGGGTTCGTTAACGGGGGCAGCTCGCCCGCGGTTTATTCCGGCAGCAACTTTGCGCGCGATGGCGTGGTGCTGGTCAGCCTCAACTATCGTCTGGGCCGCTATGGCTTCTTCGCCCATCCTGCCCTTGCTGCCGAAGGTTTCGGGGGCAACTTCGGTTTTCTCGATCAGATCGCCGCGCTGAAATGGGTTCAGGCGAATGTTGCCGCGTTTGGCGGCGACCCGGCTAACGTCACTGTCTTTGGCGAAAGCGCGGGCGGCATGTCGATGCACATGTTGCTTCAGGCCCCCGAAGCGCGCGGCCTGTTTCACAAGGCGATCATCGAAAGCGGCGGCGGGCGCGACCGGACCCTGCCGATGCCCACCATCGCCGCCGCAGCCAAAGCGGGCGAGGCTTTTGCGCCGGGGTTGACCGCATCGGCCCTGCGCGCTCTGCCGGAAGAAAAGGTCACCGCCGACCTTTCGATGATGACGATGGGCAAGCCCGGCTATTCCGGCCCGATGGTCGATGGGCGGACCATTTTCGGCTCCAGCATTGATGCGATAACCGCAGGGCTATACGCCAATGTTCCGGTCATTGTCGGTGCCAATTCGGCCGATGGCTTCCCGATGGTGACCGACAAGGACGCAATCTTCGCAAGCTATGGCGCAAAGTCGGCAGAAGCGCGCAAGCTCTATGATCCTGCCGGAACCGAAACCGGGCTGGTCGTGGGCACGATGACCAGCGCCGACAAGATGTTCATCGAACCCGCACGCGCTGTCGCGCGTGCATTGGCGGCGCGGGGCCAGCAGGCCTACCTGTTCCGCTTCGCCTATGCCCATCCTGATTTCCAGAAGGCGATGGGCGGGGCACCCCATGCCAGCGAACTGCCTTATGTCTTTGATACGGTTGCCGCGCGCACCCAGTGGAAGATGGTGCCTGCCGAAGCCGCCGTTGCCAAACGCACGCACGATCTGTGGGTCGCCTTCGCGCGTGCGGGCAATCCCGGCGCAAGCTGGCCTGCCGCGTCAACCGGCGATACCAAAGTCATGCTGATCGACGAGAAGGGGGCCGCCCACGTCGAAGACCCCTACCGCGCCCGCCTCGATTTTGCCGAAGCGCTGGCATTGGGGAAATAGGTTCGCCAACAACTCACCGGTTTTCTGGTAAAACCGGTGGGTTGCCGCCGATACTGAGCAGTTAATTCTACCGCTGGCGTTGACATTCCAGCGCCAGCGTTCATCTGTTTCTCATGCTTTCGCAAAAGACGCGATATACCATCCGCGCCCTCCAGCATCTGGCCGACACCTTTGGTCAGGGGGCCGTACGCCTTGATGACATTGCCGAAGCGCAAAACATTCCGCGCAAATTCCTGACCGTGATTCTTTCGGAAATGGCGCGCGAAGGAATCGTGGTTTCGCATCGGGGCAGGGACGGCGGCTATGAACTCGCCTTGCCGCCGGTCGATATCCGCTATGGCGATATCATCCGTCTGACGCGCGGCAGTATTGCGCTTGTTCCCTGCGCCAGTCGCAACGCGTACGAACATTGCAACAATTGCCTGCCAGAGGCGGAATGCCGCCTGCGTGGCCTTATGCTGCAATTGCGCGATGAAAGCGCCGCAATTCTGGATCGTCTCACCCTTGCCGATCCGATTGCGGTCGAAGCGCCGTTCCCCGAAGCGTGATCTGTTTCATCGCTTTCGCGCAAAACACGGTAACTTCACTTGGCGTTCAGGAACCTGCTGGCTATAGGGTCGGCATGACGCATCTTGCCACGCGCCGCCCCTTGCGCTTCGCCGTTATCGCTGCTGCCACCGTGGCCATCGGGCTGACTGCCGGTTGTGCAGGCGGAGGCAACAAGAAGAAGGATGTGGCCTACGTCGCGCGCGATGTGGACACGCTCTATGCTGCGGCGAAAGATCGTCTGGACAAGGGCGATTCAAAGCAGGCCGCAGCCCTGTTTGACGAGGTTGAGCGCCAGCATCCCTATTCGCCTTGGGCGCGCCGGGCGCAGCTCATGTCGGCGTTCAGCTATTACGTTTCGCGCGATTATGCCAAGTCGGTCCAGTCTGCGCAGCGCTTCCTGTCGATCCACCCCGGCAACAAGGACGCGCCCTACGCGTACTATCTCGTGGCACTCTGCTATTACGAACAGATTTCCGACGTTACGCGCGATCAGAAGATCACCCAGCAAGCGCTGACCGCGATGAATGAGCTGGTTCGCCGCTACCCGAACACCGATTACGCAGCCGATGCGCGCCTCAAGATCGACCTGATCAACGATCACCTTGCGGGCAAGGAGATGGAGATTGGTCGCATGTATCAGCGCAGCGGCAAATGGCTTGCCGGCACGCTGCGTTTCCGCACCGTCGCGGAAAAGTATCAGACCACCAGCCATGCGCCCGAAGCGCTCTATCGTCTGGTCGAAAGCTATCTTTCGCTCGGCCTGCCGCAGGAAGCGCAAAAGGCCGCAGCCGTGCTTGGCACGAACTATCCGGGCAACAAGTGGTACGAACGCTCATACGACCTGATGAACAAGCACGCCCCCGGCACCACCGCTTCCTGAGGCTTGGCGGCGTCGGTCAGCAATGAAGTTCAGGGTTACGAAGGTCGACCTGAACTTTCGCGTCTCTCAGAACCCGTAAACAAGGCTCAGCCGACTCGTCGTATCGGTGCCCAACCGCCCCAGTTCGGGCGCGGTTTCGTGCTGCACCATGTATGAAAAGCGCGCCTTCAACTTGCCGATGAGCTTGGAATCCAGCGCAGCCAGCGTATAAAACGTGCTGCCCGTCGCATCGGAATAGATGCTGGCATCCTGGCTATATTCCAGCGACGGCGTGATCTTCACTTTGGCTTCCATCGAGGCAAGGCCAGCAACCACGGATTCGCGCGCGGCCGCCACCGGCTCTGTTACGCGCCACGCTGGCCCCGCCTTCACGCTCAATCGCGCCGAATCGCTTTTCAGCACGCTGTAGCCAAGACCGCCGGATACGCTGTACCGTGATGCAAAGCCCTGAAAGCGGTCCTGCTCATACTGGCCCAACCCGAACAGATAGCCGCGCTCGTCGAACTTGTAGTTCGGCTCTGCCGAAAACCGGTATTGCTCGCGCGTGACGACGCTGTTGGTTTCCTGATAGTCCGCACGAGCATTGGTGCCGATGCGCCAGTTTTCGCCCTCAACCAGCATCTTGAAACCGCCGACAAGCCCGATCCCCGGCGCATTGCCGGTGTTCACGAAAGCGCCAGCTTCACCTTCGCCCGACCATTTGACGGGCGCGCCGTCGGCAGATGGCGGCTGATTCGCTGCCGATGGCGCCTTGTTGCCCGGCGTCTTCCTGTTTGCTGCAAGGACAGGGGGCGGGGTTGGGGCAGGTGGCGCAATGCTGATCGGTGCGTCGACTCTGCTGGCCACATACCGGTCGATTGCGTCCGCCGATTGCGGCAACGCCCGCTTGGCCGTGCGGATCACCGTATCGATCTCCGCCCGATCGCCAGAAGCGAGCGCTGCATCGATGATTGCTGCTATGGCAGGGGAAAGGCCTACATGGTGTCGGGCCCCAATCTCCGCCGCCTGTGCCACCGCGGGTGCCGTGGCCATTGCAACGATCATCAGGCAGGCGGGCATGTTAAGCTTCTCCAAACAATAGGAAATTCGTTTAGCACATCGAAGCTGCGATGTGCCACCCACCGGCGCTCGACAAATGGTATTCAGGGTCGCTTGCGGCGCAGCAGCCAC
Source organism: Novosphingobium sp. ERN07 (assembly GCF_012641335.1). Classification (GTDB taxonomy): domain Bacteria; phylum Pseudomonadota; class Alphaproteobacteria; order Sphingomonadales; family Sphingomonadaceae; genus Novosphingobium. Next base: position 377,401 of record NZ_JABAID010000002.1, on the reverse strand, counting down.
CATGCGCCCGCCGCCAACGCTACCGTCAATGTGCTTGCCAGAAATTGCGCGCGCAATTCGGGCACAAGTCCCATCGCCATCAGCACGATCACGATGGCAGCAATGGTGGCATAGGACAGCCACGGAAACAGCCACATGCGGATGCCGAGCCGCTCCGGCGCGGTGGCCTCCACGATGCGGCGCATCCTGACCTGTGCCAGACAGACCATCAGATAGATCACCAGCATCAACGCGCCCGATGCGCTGACAAGAAAGCTGAACACGCCGCCCGGAGACAGCACCGATGCCGCCATCGCGCCATAGCCGAACAGGCTGGCGATAACCGTAGCGCGGGCAGGGACTTTTCGCTTGTTCAGCCGGATGAGGCTTTGCGGCGCGTCGCCATGTCGGGCCAGCCCGAACAGAGCGCGCGATGTCACGTAAAGGCCGGAATTGAGGCAAGACAGCACGGCGACGAGAACCACCGCGTTCATGATCGTCTCAGCCGCCGGAATGCCCATCAGTCCCAGCGAACTGGCGAAGGGCGATTGGCCCGGCACGACCGTGTCCCACGGCTGCACCGCCACGATCAGGATCAGCGACAGGATATAGAACAGCAGGATGCGCAGCGCGACCGATCCCGTCATGCGGGCGATAACCTTTGCGGGCGCACGCGATTCTGCAGCGGCCACCGTGGCGATTTCCGCTCCGCACAGGGCGAAGATCACGCTCGTCACCCCGCCGATCACCGCGCCCCATCCCTTGGGCGCAAAGCCGCCGTGGCCGGTAATGTTGGCGAAGGTCGGGCCGTCAGGCGACGTCACGCCAAAGGCCCACAGCCCGGCAATGGCGATAAACCCAAGGATTGCGGCTACTTTCGCCGCCGAAAGCCAGAACTCGAACTCGCCGTAGGATCGGGCCGAGAACAGGTTCACCACCGTCATCAGTGCCAGCAGGACGCAGCCGATCTGCCACACCTCGAACGGCAGCCACAACGCCAGGATCACCGCACCGGCGATCGCCTCGATCGCCACCACGATTACCCAGAAATACCAGTAGAGCCAGCCCGTTACAAAACCCGCCAGCGGCCCCCACTTGTCGCCAAAGCCGATGCGGACATGTTCGGTGAAAGACCCCGCGCCGGGATTGAGCATGGCCATTTCGCTCAACATCCGCATGATCATCAGAATCACGAGGCCCGCCATGCCATAGCTGACGACCACCGCTGGGCCGATCTGGTTGATTGATGTCGATGACCCGACAAACAGGCCTGCTCCGATGATCCCCCCGATTGCGATCATCGCCACATGGCGGGCATGAAGTGCCGCGTCCAGCTTGTGCTCGTCGTGCGTCGCGGTTTGGCCGTGCATCATGATCCTGCGTTTTGTCCCTTGCGCCGACCATAACCGAAAGCCCGGACCGCACCAGTAGTCACATGGTTTCGTCCGCAACAAAGTGGGCGTGGCCCGCACCCGCAGAATGAAACGCCATTCCTACGCGCTTGCGCCATCACGGTGGGCGATGCAGTTTCAGTTCGATAACAATTGTGGGGAATGGGGATGGGATTGAAGTCGTTCTGGGAAGCGCAGGTCGTGCCCCGCATGATCAAGTGCGCCTGTGCCTCGCCCGCGATCATGGACTTGCGCGCAGGCGTCGTCCCCCTCGCGCAGGGCCGGGTGTTCGAGATAGGCTGCGGCGGCGGGTTGAACCAGCAGTTCTACGATACCGCCCGCGTCGCTGGATTTGCCGGCATAGACCCTTCTGGCAAGTTGCTCGACTACGCGCGCGATGCCGCGGCGCAGAAGGGCTGGCAGGCCGATATCCGCGAAGGCGTGGGCGAGGACATCCCGTTCGAGAGCGAGAGCTTCGACACCGCCGTCTGCACCTACACGCTCTGCTCGGTCCACGATCCGGCGAAAGTCCTGTCCGAACTGCGCCGGATCCTCAAGCCCGGCGGCATCTTGCTGTTTCTCGAACATGGTCTCAGCCCCGATGGCAAGGTTGCGCGCTGGCAGCGCCGGATCGAACCGCTGTGGAAGCCGCTGATGGGCGGGTGCCATCTCAGTCGCCCGGTTACCGCCCCGGTGCAGCAGGCCGGGTTCGATGTTTCGCAAACGGGGCAGACCTACATGCCCGGAATGCCCAAGTGGGCGGCATGGATGGAGTGGGGCGCGGCCATGAAACGCGCCTGAAACGAAAAAGGCCCCGCCGTGAAGCGGGGCCTTTTGCTATTGGTTCAAGGGCGATCAAGCCCCGAACGTGCGCTGCCACCAGCCACGACGCGGTGAGGCATCGTCGGCGTTATCGGCGGCTGCCGGTGTGGCAGCCTCGTCCGCAGCGGGCGCTTCGGCAGTGACTGCTTCGGTCGGCGCGGCATCTGCCGCCACGGCGTCGGCCTTCTTCTTGCGCGTGCGCTTCGGCTTGGCCGGAGCAGGGGCCACCGCAGGTTCCGCAGCGGCTTCCACCACAACGTCGGGCGCTTCCTCAGCCGCAACCACGGCTTCGGCCTCAACCTTCTTCTTGCGCGTGCGCTTCGGCTTGGCCGGAACTTGGGCCGGAACTGGGGCCTCAGAAGGTTCCGCCGCCGCTTCGGCAACCGGTTCCGCTACTTCCACCGCAGGCGCAACCTCGGCAACGGCCTCAGCCGCCACTTCAACCTTCTTCTTGCGCGTGCGCTTGGGCTTAGCCGGCGCTTCGGCAGGCGCAGCCTCGACCACCGGCGCAGGTTCCGCCTCTACCTCTGCGACAGCAGGAGCCGCCTCGGCTTCGACCGGCGCATCGGCACCATCTTCTGCATCGGCCTGCTCACCCGCGTCTTCGCCGTTCTCACGGCCGCCACGCCGACGACGCCCGCGCCGACGGCGCTTGCGCGGCCCACGCTCGTTCTCGTCCGCGCTTTCGCTACCGCCTTCAGGTGCTTCCGTCCCGGCATCGTCGCCTTCGCTGTCGTCACCCTCGGCTTCAGAGCCAGCCTCACCTTCGGCAGCACCTTCGCCACCGTCTTCACGACGGTCGCGGTTGCGCCCACGGCGGCGCTTGCGGCGCTTGCGGCGGTTGTCGCCACGCTCGCCCTCGTCGCTTTCGCGGCCAGCGGTCTGTTCTTCGGCTTCGTCCTCGTCGTCGTAGCTGTCCTCGACGATATCGTCCTCTTCCTCAGGCTCGATGATCGGCTCGAAGCGCGGCACGAACTCCGGCTTCGGTCCGCGCGAGGCAACGCGCATCTTCGCGCCCTCGTTCTCGCCTTCGGGGATGACCTCGACCGAAACGCCATAGCGCTCCTCGATCTCGGCAAGGTCGGTGCGCTTGGCGTTCAGCACATAGATCGCCGCTTCCTGCGAAGCATAGAGCGAAACCACGTTGCCCTTGCCCTTGGCAGCTTCGTCTTCGATCAGGCGCAGCGCCGAAAGACCGGCAGACGAAGCGGTACGGACAAGCCCGGTGCCATCGCAGTGCGGGCAACCGCGCGTCGTCGCTTCCAGCACGCCCGTGCGCAGGCGCTGGCGGCTCATTTCCATCAGGCCGAAGCCCGAAATACGGCCCACCTGAATGCGCGCCCGGTCGTTCTTCAGCGCGTCTTTCATCGCCTTCTCGACCTTGCGGACGTTCGATCCGTATTCCATGTCGATGAAGTCGATCACGACCAGCCCGGCCATGTCGCGCAGGCGAAGCTGGCGGGCGATTTCGCGCGCCGCTTCAAGGTTGGTGGCAACGGCGGTCTGTTCGATGCCGTGTTCCTTGGTGGAACGGCCAGAGTTGATGTCGATCGAAACCAGCGCTTCGGTCGGGTTGATCACCAGATAGCCGCCGCTCTTGAGCTGGACCACCGGATCATACATCGCGGTCAACTGGTCTTCCGCGCCATAGCGCTGGAACAGCGGCACCGGATCGGCATAGGCCTTCACCCGCTTGGCGTGGCTGGGCATCAGCAGCTTCATGAAGTCCTTGGCAGCACGATATCCGTACTCGCCTTCGACCACCACTTCCTCGATTTCGCGATTGTAGATGTCGCGGATCGCGCGCTTGATTAGATCGGAATCCGAATGGATCAGCGCAGGCGCAACCGACGTCATCGTGCGTTCGCGAATCTCGTCCCAAAGGCGGGCGAGGTAGTCGAAGTCGCGCTTGATCTCGGTCTTGGTGCGCTGCAACCCGGCGGTGCGCACGATGCACGACATCGAACGCGGCAGTTCAAGTTCGGAAATGATCGTTTTCAACCGCTTGCGATCAGCCGAAGAGTTGATCTTGCGGCTGATGCCGCCACCGTGGCTCGAATTCGGCATGAGCACGCAGTAACGGCCCGCAAGGCTGAGATAGGTGGTGAGGGCAGCGCCCTTGTTCCCACGCTCTTCCTTGACGACCTGCACCAGCAGCACCTGACGGCGCTGGATCACGTCCTGAATCTTGTAACGGCGGCGCAGTGCCATGCGCTTGGCGCGCAGTTCGTCGGCTTCCTTGCCCTGCGAACGGCCACCCTGACGGCGACGGCCCTGCCGCCCGCGACGACGATTATCACCACCGTCTTCGCCTTCATCGGAAGCGTCCGACGCTTCGGCGTCGTAGTTTTCTTCGGCGTCGTGGTCGAACCCGTTCTCGACCACACCACCTTCGATGGTGGCGACCTGATCCTTTTCCGACGTGTCGACTTCGGTCACGCCATCTTCGGAATCATAGCTTTCGCCATCGGCGTAATCTTCGTCGTCCGCGTCTTCGGCGGCGCGCAGCGCGGCCTCTTCCTCAGCGTGCGCGGCCTCTTCAGCCAGCAGCGCTTCGCGGTCTTCCTTGGGAATCTGATAGTAGTCAGGGTGGATTTCGCTGAACGCAAGGAACCCGTGCCGGTTGCCGCCGAAATCGACGAACGCCGCCTGCAACGATGGTTCTACTCGTGTTACCTTGGCGAGGTAGATATTGCCCTTGATCTGCTTGTGATCGGCAGATTCAAAGTCGAACTCTTCAATCCGATTGCCCTTCAGCACCGCCACCCGGGTTTCTTCCTGGTGGCGCGCATCGATTAACATGCGCGTGGTCATTATAAATTCTCCAGCCGCGCCGCCGCCGGGTTGCCCCTGCGTGTCTGGCGCGGATCTTGTGGGATGCGCGGCACCGTGGCGACCGGAATGGTTCCGTGTCAGCGGTGATCGCGAATGCGGGTTTGCCGGATCGGAGCGTTTCGGCGCGCAGCATCTCGGCTGCCTTGCCCTGTCGCTCGCCGCCCGGCGGCGGTTGGTTTGTGTCTGCAATGAAGACAATTCGCGGCGAAATGCGCGTGTCGCAAATCGTCCAAGCCGCAACTGCCCTCGTGGGGCAGTTTGGCAGGAACGAAACGCGGCTCATCATCACTACATCAACCTTGTGGCGTGGCAGAGGAGCGATTTCGCTTCTTTCTCCCACGATTACAGGATCTTCGCCAGCAGGTTTTCCTCGCCCACCGCAGCGCAAGTCTTGCGCTTTCTGGCGGTTTCGGCGTGAAACGCTCCGTTGCTGGCTCGCCCCGGTAGATGGGTGCTAGCACTGCAATTGCAAAGCGGCAATTAAAACAATGGCGAGACGAATCCGTTAACCATACCCGTCATTTTGCGCTGGACCGCACTGGCGGCGGCAGAGCATAGGCGTTGGTGGATGGAAGACAGGGGCCTCATTGTTGCGGTATTTGCTGCGCCGGTTCTGGCTGCGGCGGCGATGTGGGCCGCATTCTCTACCGGTATTGCCGATATCGCGCCGCGCTATGTCGTGCGCATCGATTTGCCCGAAGGGGGCACAAGGATCGGCCTTCCACCAATTCAGGGGCCTGCCGATACCTCACGCCCTCTCGTGGTAATCGATGCGGGGCACGGTGGCCACGATCCTGGTGCCAGCGGGGCTAATGGTGAGCGGGAAAAGGATCTCACGCTGGCGCTGGCCCGGTCGCTGCGTGATCGGTTGCTGGCCGAAGGGGATGTGCGCGTTGCGATGACGCGCGATGATGATCGCTTCCTCGTTCTGGATGAACGGGCAGATATTGCCCGCCGGTTGGGCGCGGCACTGTTCGTTTCGGTGCACGCAGATGCGGCGCAAAGCACCGCTGCACGCGGCGCTACAGTCTATACGCTGTCGGACAAGGCTTCCGACGCCGTGGCCGAAGCAATGGCCCAGCGCGAAAATAAGGCCGATGCGATCAATGGCGTCTCGCTTGATGGCAAAGGCGATGTGGTGTCCTCGATCCTCGTGGATCTGGCGCGGCGTGACATGCGCAAAAGCTCGCTGCGCTTTGGGGAACTGGTCGTCCGCGAAGCTGACGGAAAATTGCGCTTCCATGCCACACCGCAGCGTGAGGCTGCCTTTGTCGTGCTGAAATCGCTCGATCTGCCATCGGCGCTGATCGAGGCGGGCTACATCAGCAACGATGAAGACGCCAAGGCCATGCGTGATCCGGCGTGGCGCAAGGGCTTTTCCGGGACCATTGCCAAGGCGATAGGGATTTTTCTGGCCGAACGTCAGGCGCCCTCCATCGCAGAAAGCGCGCCCGCATCGGACCCGTCGGCGCAGGGTTCCGATACGCCTTGAACCGCTTTTGAAGCCGATTTGATCCTAAGGTACTGGCTTGCACGCGTGAGGCCGTGCTAGAGGCGCAGCACAATGGCTGAAGACACGTCCCAGCAGTCCCGGTTCAAGCTCCTGCGCGAGGATGGCCTTGTGCGGTGGCACACCTTTGCCGAATGGTATCGCACGAAATGGCGGGCAAGCCGCTGGTTCCGTCTGGGTAATTACCTTGCTGGCGCGGTGCTGGTTGGGTGGTTCGTGCTGTGGGTCACGGTCATTCGCCTGCTGCCATCGGCAGATAGCCTGCTGACCTATCAGCCGCCGCTGCCGACGATGGTTCGCGGCACCAATGGGGAAATCGTTTCCAGCTATGCGCGCGAACGGCGCGTGCAATTGCGCTTCGTTGATTTTCCCGAGCCGATGATCAACGCCTTTCTGGCGGCTGAAGACAAGACGTTCTGGACCCACGGCGGGATCGACTTTTTCGGCCTTGCCGGGGCCGTTGCCGACTATGCGCTCAAGTTCGGGTCGGGCGAACGCGCCCGTGGCGGCTCCACGATTACGCAGCAGGTCGCCAAGAACATCCTGATTGGCGATGAATATTCTATCTCGCGCAAGCTCAAGGAAATGATCCTCGCCCGGCGTATCGAAGGCGTGCTGGAAAAGCAGCAGATACTCGAACTCTATCTCAACGAAATTCCGCTGGGTCGGCAAAGCTTTGGCGTCCAGGCGGCTGCGCGCGCCTATTTCGACAAGGACGTGGGCGAACTTGCACTGCACGAAGATGCGTTTCTTGCGATCCTGCCCAAAGCGCCCGAACGCTATGGCCGGGCCAAGTATGAATCGATGGCGATCGAGCGCCGCAACTGGGTGCTCGATCAGATGGTCCGCAATGGTTGGGCCACACAGCAGGCTGCTGATGCGGCCAAAGCAATGCCGCTCGGCCTCAAACCCCGCCGGGCCGAAAACTACACGGCGGATGCGGGTTATTTCCTCGAAGAAGTGCGCCGCCAATTGATCGACAAGTTTGGCGAAAAGGCGGAGAACGGGCCGAACAGCGTCTATGCTGGTGGCCTCTGGGTGCGCACTTCGCTCGACACCCAGTTGCAGACGGCGGCGCAGAACTCGCTGCGCTCGGCCTTGCTGCGCTATTCCGGCGGGCGGGCCTGGCATGGTCCGATTGCCCGCGTCGATGTGGACGGTGATCGCTGGCAGACCGAACTGATCACCAGCAACATTTCGATCAATTATCAGAACTGGCGCGTGGGCGTGCTGCTGTCGCGCAGCGGATCGACCGGGAAGGTCGGATTCTCGGATGGCGCTACCGCTGACCTGATTGGCCTGCCCGACAAGATTCGCCCCGGTGACATTACGGCCGTCGCTCCGGTCAATTCAGGGACTTACGCGGTTCGGACCGTGCCAGAAGTATCGGGCGGTATGGTCGTGCAAGACCCGCAGAGCGGCCGCGTTCTGGCGATGCAGGGCGGTTTCGATGCGCGCCTCGGCTCGTTCAACCGCGCTACGCAGGCCAATCGCCAGCCCGGCTCCACGATCAAGCCCTTCGTCTATGCCACCGCGCTGGACAACGGGATGACGCCGGCCTCAATGGTCGTCGATGGAACTTTCTGCGTTTATCAGGGTGCGGCTTTGGGCGAAAAGTGCTTCCGCAACTTCGGCAACGAAGGCGGTTCGGGCAGCCACACCATGCGTTGGGGACTCGAGCAATCGCGCAACCTGATGACCGTGCGCGTGGCGAACGATGTCGGCATGGAAAAGGTGGTCCGCACGATCAAGAACGTGGGGATAGGCGAGTACGAACCCTATCTCTCGATGGCACTCGGCGCGGGTGACACCACCGTTCTCAAGATGGTCAACGCCTATGCCGCGCTGGCCGATCAGGGCCGTCAGCACGCGCCGACGTTGGTCGACTACGTGCAGGACCGCAACGGCAAGGTCATCCTGCGCGCCGACAACCGTCGCTGCGATGGCTGCTCGATGCCACAATGGGACGGCAAGCCCATGCCGCGCTTCAAGCCGGGCGGCAAACAGGTCATGGACCCCCGCACCGCCTATCAGGTCGTCCACATGCTCGAAGGCGTGGTGGTGCGCGGCACGGCGGTGACGCTGCGCGACCTCGGCCTGCCCCTGTTCGGCAAGACCGGCACGACATCTGGCCCCACCAACGTCTGGTTCGTCGGCGGATCGCCCGATATAATCGCGGGCGTCTACATAGGTTACGACCAGCCCCGCAGCCTCGGCGGATACGCGCAGGGCGGGCGGATCGCGGCGCCGGTGTTCAAGCAGCTTGTTCAGGAAACACGTGCGCGGTGGAAGGATATTCCTTTCCGGGTGCCTGAGGGCGTGCGGATGGTTAAGATCGACCGCGTTTCGGGCAAGCGGGTGTTTGGGGGGACGCCGGAGAACGATGCCGCGAAGGCATCGGTGATCTGGGAGGCGTTCAAGCCGGACACCGAGCCGAAGCGGACGGCGCGTGAGGGTGAAGTGACTGCAAAACAAGCGGTTATCGATGCCTTGCGTCGGGCGCGGGCGGCCCGGGGGATTACCGATGGCGGGGCGGAAGAGGCTCCGGCTGAGCAGGACTTCCTTGAGGAGCAGGGCGGGATCTACTGAGTTGGATTTTTCCAACTGCCCGTAAAGGCCCAACTGCCCGTAAAGGTATTGGCGCTAACGCTCTGCTTCTGATAGCTTTCCGTTTATGATCAAGCGCACCCTGCCTGCCGCCATTGCGGCCTTCGCTCTTCTGTCTGTTCCGGCATCGGCGGAACTTGCCAATGGCGTGAAAGCGCCCGCTTTCGAGGCGAAGGGCGCGCTGGCGGGCAAGCCGTTTGCGTTCTCTTTGGCCAAGGCGCTGAAGAAGGGTCCGGTCGTGCTCTATTTCTACCCCAAGGCCTTCACGCAAGGGTGCACGCTGGAAGCGCACGCCTTTGCCGAAGCGAGCGGCGATTTTGCTGCGGCAGGTGCGACGGTGGTTGGCATGTCAAACGACGATATCGCCACCTTGCAGAAGTTCTCTACCGAGGCCTGCCGTGACAAGTTTGCCGTGGCCGCCGCCAGCCCGGCGGTGATCAAGGCTTATGACGTCGATCTGAAGAAGCCCGATGGCGTGTCCACGGGCCTCACCAAGCGCACCAGCTATGTCATCGCCCGCAACGGCAAGGTGGTGATGGTGCATTCCGACATGGATTACCGCGACCATGTGAAGATGACGCTGGCCGCCGTGCGCAAGCTGAAGGGCAAGGGCTGAGCGCCTGAACCTGCGATGCCGCAAGCACGACAGGTCGGAAACCCTCCCCGCTGCGACTAATCTCACCTGCGGTTCGATAAGTCTCGCGCCCCTCCCTTGAGGGAGGGGTGGGGGTCACGGCGCTGGCTTACGCATGTCGTTTGATCGCCAAACCGAAACCCATTTCACGCTTGGGCTTTACATGCCTGCCCGCTTCGCTAAGCGGCGCAGTTCGTTTTGCGTTTTGACCGGAGTTTCCCGCCATGCGTGCCGAAGGGCAGGCCCACATCGACCGCATCAATGCTGCGCTGGCACTGGTGCGCAAGTTCCTCGACTGGGACCGTGCGGTTCGCCGTCTTGACGAGCTGAATGCCCGTGTCGAAGATCCCAAGCTGTGGGACGATCCCAAGAAGGCCGAAGAAGTCATGCGCGAGCGGCGCCGGCTTGAGGCGGCTATCGGCACAGTCAACCAGATCGGCCAGGAAATGGCCGACGCCGTCGAGTTCATCGAACTGGGCGAGATGGAAGACGATGAAGCCACGATCAGCGAAGGTCTGGCCACATTGGCCACGCTGGCCGAACGCGCCGACAATGACAAGATTCAGGCGCTGCTGGCGGGCGAAGCCGATGCCAACAACGCCTTCCTTGAAGTTCACGCAGGCGCAGGCGGCACCGAAAGCCAGGACTGGGCCGAAATGTTGCAGCGCATGTACACGCGCTGGGCCGAACGCCACGGTTACAAGGTTGATCTGGTGGACTATCACGCCGGTGAAGCCGCCGGGATCAAATCGGCCACGCTGCTGATCAAGGGTGAGAACGCCTATGGCTATGCCAAGACCGAAAGCGGCGTGCACCGTCTGGTCCGCATCAGCCCCTATGACAGTTCGGCGCGGCGGCACACGTCGTTCAGCTCCGTCTGGGTCTATCCTGAAATCGACGACAATATCGAGGTCGAGATCAATCCGGCCGACCTGAAGATCGACACTTATCGCGCATCGGGCGCGGGTGGGCAGCACGTTAACACCACCGATTCGGCGGTGCGCATCACCCACGTTCCCACCGGCATCATCGTGGCCAGCCAGAACGACCGCAGCCAGCACAAGAACCGCGCCACCGCGATGGGGATGCTGAAGGCACGCATCTATGAAGCGGAACTGGCCAAGCGCGAAGCTGCGGCCAGCGGTGAATATCAGGCCAAGACCGAAATCGGTTGGGGCCACCAGATCCGGTCCTATGTGCTGCAACCCTATCAGCAGGTGAAAGACCTGCGCACCGGTGTGGTATCGACCAACCCCACCGACGTGCTGGATGGCGCGCTCGATCCGTTCATGGCCGCTGCGCTTTCGCAGAAGGTAACCGGCGAGAAGGTGAACGTGGAGGACGACGACTGATGCCGCGGGCTTCGGCCCTTGCGTCGCTTGCGCTTCTGGCGCTGCTCGGCGCGTGCGAGCCGACGCCGAAGGATGACCGTGCCGAAACGTCGCGCGCTTTTCCCAAAGCTGACAGGCCGGTTTCGGCGCTGGGCAGCAATTCGGTTTCGAACGAACGTGATCGTGAGGAGCGCAACGAAGCCAACACAGTCATGGACCTGGCTGACGTCAAACCGGGCATGAGCGTGGCCGATATCGGTGCGGGTGAGGGGTACTACACCGTGCGTCTGGCCGAGCGGGTGACGGCGACGGGCCGGGTCGTGGCGCAGGATATCGATGGAGACGCTTTGCGCCGCCTTGGTGCGCGCGTCGAGGCGGACCGGCTCGACAATGTTTCGATCAAGCCCGGCGGCGCAGACGATCCAAAGCTGCCGACGCGCAGTTTTGACCGCCTGTTTCTGGTGCATATGTATCATGAAGTGGCCGAGCCTTATGCCTTTGCATGGCGGCTGTGGCCTGCGTTGAAACCGGGCGGGCGCGTGTTGGTGGTCGATGCGGATCGGTCGACCGATCGCCACGGCATCCCGCCCGCGCTGCTGATCTGCGAGATGGAGGCCGTGGGCTTTCGTTTGGATGAATTTCACCGTAAACCGGAGCTAGCGGGGTATTATGCACAGTTCGTGGCAGCGCAGACGCGGCCCGAACCGGGTGCGATCAAACCGTGCCGGTTGAAAGCGGCGAAGGGTGCTGGCGCGACAAGCGCCTTGAAAGGAAATTGATGTCTGCGTTCAAGGGGTTGAAGCCGATTCTCTATGGTGGCCGTGAGGTTTGGCCATTGGTTGAGGGCGGCAAGGGTGTTGCAGCAACGAACCACATGAGTTCCGGCGCATGGGCCGCTGCCGGGGGGATCGGCACGGTCAGCGCGGTCAATGCCGACAGCTACGACGCCGAAGGCAAGATTGTTCCACAGGTTTATGATGCGCTGACGCGCAAGGAACGCCACGAGCAATTGATGCGCTATGCCATCGATGGCGCGGTGGAGCAGGTGAAGCGCGCGCACGAAATCGCGGGCGGCAAGGGCGCGATCAATATCAACGTGCTGTGGGAAATGGGCGGCGCTCAGCCGATCCTCGAAGCGGTGCTGGACAAGACGCGCGGGATGGTGACGGGCGTTACCTGCGGGGCCGGGATGCCCTACAAGCTTTCGGAAATCGCTGAACGCTATAACGTCCACTATTTGCCCATCGTGTCATCGGGCCGTGCGTTCCGCGCGCTGTGGAAGCGCGCCTATCACAAGGTTCCGCAATTGCTGGGCGCGGTGGTCTATGAAGACCCGTGGCTGGCGGGCGGACACAATGGCCTGTCCAATGCCGAAGACCCGAAGAAGCCGGAAGACCCCTATCCGCGCGTGAAAGCGCTGCGCGATGTGATGCGCGCCGAGGGCATTTCGGACGATGTGCCGATCGTGATGGCGGGCGGCGTGTGGTTCCTGCGCGAATGGAACGACTGGATCGACAATCCCGAACTCGGTTCGATTGCCTTCCAGTTCGGCACGCGGCCTTTGCTGACCGAGGAAAGCCCGATTCCGCAGGGGTGGAAAGACCATCTGCGCAAGCTGGAGCCGGGCGATGTGCTGCTGCACAAGTTTTCGCCCACGGGGTTCTATTCATCGGCGGTGCGCAATCCGTTCCTGCGTTCGCTGGAAGCGCGGTCAGAGCGGCAGATTCCCTATTCGCGCGTGGAAGCGGGCGAACACACTGTGCAGCTTGACGTGGGCGTGCGCGGCAAGAACTTCTGGGTGACGCCGAACGATCTGGCGCGGGCGCGCGAATGGCATGGCGCAGGCTATGTCCACGCGCTGCGCACGCCGGACGATACGATGGTGTTCGTGACGCCCGAAGAGCGCGATGAAATTCAGCAGGATCAGAAGGATTGCATGGGCTGCCTTTCGCACTGCGGGTTCTCTTCATGGAAGGACCATGACGATTACACCACCGGGCGTCTGGCCGACCCGCGCAGCTTCTGCATCCAGAAGACTTTGCAGGACATCGCGCATGGCGGGGACATCGACAAGAATCTGATGTTTGCGGGCCATGCGGCCTATCGGTTCAAGCAGGACCCGTTCTATTCCAACAACTTCACGCCGACGGTGAAGCAGTTGGTGGACCGGATTTTGACCGGGGATTGAGTTGGGTTTTTGGGGTTTGAGAAGGGCGGTTCCGGGGTGCCGGGGCCGCCCTTTTTTGTTGGGTTGGTGGCTAACCTTTAAATCAAACACCCGTCGCCCCGTGCTTGACACGGGGCTTGGCTATCCCGTTCGCTTCAAGTCGGGATTGGCGGGTACAGCAGCCTCGACCAGAGTTTTCCTTTGGGGGATCTGTGGGAGGGCTATGTCGCAAGGTAGCCAAGCCCCGTGTCAAGCACGGGGCGACGATAGTGGGTTTTGGGATTTGAGGGTATTTTGCTGGCCAGATGAATGGCGGATTTTGGAGCGGCGGCAAATCTGACTAAATGACGGCAGTTGGGTGGGAAGCGGTCATTCAAGCAACGGTTGAGGCGGGTCATCGCTTCGCTGATATGCGCGATGAGATGAAATTATGCGGACAGCTAAGCTAATGATTAGGGGGACAACTAACCCCAAAAGCCCCAAAAATATCATTTGGTGGGCTGCGTAGGCGAAAGCGCCGCAGGATGATTGGGGGTCGCAGGCAAAAGGTGGAGCGTCCGTATCAGAGATACCGAGAAGCGGGCATAAAATCTTTAATCCATCGTTCCACCGAAAAAAGATATAATATAAAGTTACTATCAGATAAGCGGCGACGCAAAAAGCCAATGTGTTATTGGAAAATCTGGACCTTAATATTTGGTCTCGCCCAAATAGTGCTGTGATAAACCAGTAAATCACGAATATTGCTGCCACTATACTGTGTGTCGCAAGCCATTCCATTCTCAATGAAGAGACCGCCAAAGCTTGATCGTTATTGTCTATTCCTTCCATAGCTGCGACGATCTGCGGCATAAAAGTTAGGTGCGCAGCGGCAACGATAGCTAACGGTGCAACCGTAATGCCAAAGCCCAATGTCGCAGACTTGAGCCGGTTTGAAAGCGCGGCCATAATCTCCCCTTTGAGTGACAGTTTGCCGAGCGAATAGAGCCGCTTCAGAAAGTGTCCGCAATAGCGTCGTGTCCAGAACGGCAAAAGTCAGTAATTGCTGCCACTCCAACGCCGGGAGAGGGACACCCCCTCCCAGCGCCACAATCAGTCCATTTCCCAGGCGCGTTCGCCGTGGCTGGTGATGTCTAGGCCTTCGCGTTCCTCGTCTTCGGTCACGCGCATCGGGATGACCATTGAGACCATCAGCGCGCAGACGACAGTGGCAAAGGCGCTCCATAGCGCGACGATGCCGACGCCTGCGATCTGGGCGACGATCTGACGGGCGAGGTCCATGCCTTCGTTGTAGCCGGTGCCGCCGAACGACTCAGAAATGAACACCGCCAGCAGCAGTGAGCCGAGCATTCCGCCGACGCCGTGAACGGCGAAAACGTCGAGCGAATCGTCGATCTGGAGCTTCTGTTTCACCAGTTGGATCATCGGGTAGCAGACCACGGCGGCCAGCGCGCCGAACAGCATGGCGGCTCCGGGGGCGATGTAACCCGCGGCAGGTGTGACGGTGGCGAGGCCCGCAATCGCGCCGGTGGCGAAGCCGACCGAGGTGGGTTTGCCGACCGAGAACTTTTCGATGGCGAGCCAGACGAGGGCGGCCACACATGCGGCGACGTGGGTGTTGATGATGGCAGACGCCGCATCATCGTTGGCCGCGAGTGCTGAGCCGCCGTTGAAGCCGAACCAGCCGACCCACAGCAGGGCCGCGCCTGCCATCGTCAGCGAGGGGCTGTGCGGGAGCATCAGCGTTTTGGGGAAGCCCGCGCGCTTGCCCAGCAGCATGGCGACGACCAGCGCCGAGATACCGGCAGTGGTGTGGACGACGATGCCGCCGGCAAAGTCCATCGTGCCGAACTTGGTGGCGAGCCAGCCTCCGCCCCAGACCCAGTGGGCCGCAGGGGCGTAGACGATCAGGCCCCAGAGCGCACAGAAGGCCACGACCCAGCCGAAGCGGGCGCGGTCTACCCATGCACCGGCCATCAGGGCGGGGGTGATCAGCGCGAAGCACATCTGGAACAGCACGAAGGCGCTTTCCGGGATGGTCGTGCCCGCTCGCACGTTGCCGAGGTTGAGCAGCATCCACGCGTTGCCGCTGCCGAGCCAGCCGCCTGCAACGTCGCCAAACGCCAGCGTGTAGCCCACCATCACCCACAGCACCGAGGCCACGGCGGCGATCGCGCCGACTTGCACCAGCACGGCAAGGAAGCCCTTGGCGCGGACAAGGCCGCCGTAGAACAGGGTGAGGCCGGGCATGGCCATCATCAGTACGAAAGCGGACGATACCAGAATCCATGCGGTGTCGCCGGTATCGGCCACGTCTTCGACGCTGACAGTTTCAAGGCCGGTCTGGCCCAGTGCCAGCGATGGCAGCAGCACGGCAAAGAGAGCGACGATTGCCGCCATCACGTTTCGCATCAACAGAACTCCCCTCCCGCGCAGCAGGCTGCGCCAGATCCTCTCAAGCTGGGCTTTAGGGCAATATTGCGGCACCGCACAAGCGTGGGCGTGATTGATTGTTGTGCGAAAAGGGGATCGGTCTAGACCAGACCTTCGAGAACCTGATCGGGCGGGCGGTGGCCATCGGCCCAAAAGCGGATGTTGGCGACCACCTTGTCGCCCGATGCAAGGCGGCCCTCGAAAGTGGCGCTGCCCATGTGCGGCAGAATGGCGACGTTATGGTGGGCAAGCAAGCGGGCATCGACCTGCGGTTCATGCTCGAACACATCAAGGCCTGCACCGCCGATGCGCCCTTCAACCAAGGCCGCGATTAGCGCCTCTTCCTCGACCAACTGGCCGCGGGCGGTGTTTACCAGATAGGCATGGGGCTTCATCAGGGCGAGGCGGCGGGCGTCGATGATGTGGTGCGTTTCGGGCGTGGCGGGGCAGTGCAGGGTGAGAATGTCGGCTTCTGCCACTAGCGTGTCGAGATCAGGTTCGAAGCGGGCGCCGAACATCGTCTCCAGCGCTTCGGGGAGGCGGTGGCGGTTGTGGTAGGCGACGTTGAGGCCGAACGCGCGGGCGCGATAGGCGACGGCCTGGCCGATGCGGCCCATACCGAGGATCGCAAGCGTCTTACCAGCGAGGCGGTGGCCGAGCATGGTCGAGGGTGCCCAGCCCTCCCACTTGCCGGCGCGCAGGGTGCGGCCGCCGTGGTTGAGGCGGCGGGCGACCGAGATGATGAGAGCGATGGCCATGTCGGCCGTGTCGTCGGTGAAGACGCCAGGGGTGTTGGTGACGATGATCTTGCGCGCGCGGGCGGCGGAAAGGTCGATGTGTTCGGTGCCTGCACCGAAGTTGGCGACCAGGCCGAGCTGCGGGCCGGCCTGTGCGATCAGGTCTGCATCGATCTGGTCGGTGACGGTGGGGACGAGAACGTGCGCGCTTTGCATCGCGGCGACGAGTTCGTCGCGCGTGAGCGGGCGGTCTTCGGCGTTGAGCGTGACGTCGAACAGTTCGGCCATGCGCGCTTCGGTTTCGGACAGGAGGCGGCGCGTGACGAACACGCGGGGCTTGCCTTCGACGCGGCGGGCGGGGCGATAGTCGGCGGAACTCGGCATGTCCCGGACGCTAGGCCTGAGGACAGGCGGCGGTCAAGCGGGGGGCGTTACCATCATGGTGGACAGCGCGGCGGCAGGTGTTGCCCTTTGCGCGCGATTTTGCGACGGCTTGGCCATGATATTGCGGATTGCAGCCAGTCTAGTCCTTTTGTTTGCCGCCGTGCCCGCCATCGCACAGGATGCGGACGACGGCGTGCCCTATTGGGTGTCCACCGCGAAGGACACCGCCAACATGCGCGTGGGGCCAGGCCGCGAGTATCGCATCAACTGGACTTATGTGCGCAAAGGCGTGCCGCTGAAAGTGCTGCGCGTGATGGGTAGCTGGCGTCTGGTCGAAGACCCGGAAGGCGCGCGCGGGTGGATTCTTTCGCAATTCCTGACGCGGGCGCGTGCGGGCATCGTGAAGGGCGGCATCACCGGCCTGCGGGAGAACAAGGGCGGCAGTGGCCGCGTGCTATGGCGCGTGGGGCCGGGCGTGATCGGCAAGGTGGGCGATTGCGACGCGGGCTGGTGCGTGTTCGACGTGGACGGCCGTAAGGGGTTTGCCAAAGCGTCGAGCGTCTGGGGCGCAGGCAAACCTTAGCGGATAGAATAGATTGCAATCGCGGGGGTGGAAAAACCCACCCCCAACCCCTCCCGCCTGCAGGAGGGGAGCGAGACTTGTTGAGCCGTAAGGCGAAATTAGTCGCAGTGGGGTGGGCTTGCGCGCCCCCGTGTCTGCAAACGACATAATCGTCATAGAAAAATCCCCTGACCTTGCGGGCCGGGGGATCATTGCATCAAATCGTCAAACCAGTTCGACGGCCAGCGCTGTGGCTTCGCCTCCGCCAATGCAGAGGCTGGCGACACCCTTGGTCTTGCCGTGCTTTTTCAGAGCGGCGAGCAGGGTGGTGACGATGCGGGTGCCCGATGCGCCGATGGGGTGGCCCAGAGCGGTCGCGCCGCCGTGGACGTTGATCTTGTCATGCGGAATGCCGAGATCGTGCATCGCGAACATCGCAACGCAGGCGAAGGCTTCATTGACTTCGAACAGATCGACATCGGCAATCGACCAGCCTGCCTTTTCTAGCACCTTTTGCATCGCACCGACCGGAGCGGTGGTGAAGTCCTTTGGCTCCTGCGCGTGGGCGGCAACGGCGACGATCTTTGCCACAGGTGCAAGGCCGGAAGCCTTGGCCACACTTTCGCGCACGAGGACGACCGCAGCGGCACCATCGGAAATCGATGACGAGGTGGCAGCGGTGATCGTGCCGTCCTTGGCAAATGCGGGCTTGAGCGAAGGAATCTTGTCGGGGCGGCCCTTGCCGGGGGCTTCATCGGTATCGACGACGACTTCGCCTGCGCGGGTCTTTACCGTGACGGGGGCGATTTCATCCTTGAACGTGCCATCGGTGACGGCGGCCTGTGCGCGGCGGAGCGATTCGACGGTGTAGGTGTCCTGCTGTTCGCGCGTTAGTTGATAGGCGTTTGCCGTGTCCTGCGCGAAAGTGCCCATCGCGCGACCAGCCTCGTAGGCGTCTTCAAGACCATCGAGGAACATGTGGTCATAGGCGGTGTCGTGGCCGATGCGCGCGCCCGAACGGTGCTTCTTGAGCAGGTAGGGGGCGTTGGTCATCGATTCCATGCCGCCAGCGACGATCACATCGACACTGCCCGAAGCGAGGGCTTCTGCGCCCATGATGATCGTCTGCATACCCGAACCGCAGACCTTGTTGACCGTGGTAGCCTGCACCGATTTGGGCAGGCCTGCCTTGATCGCGGCCTGACGGGCAGGGGCCTGACCAAGACCGGCGGGCAGCACGCAGCCCATATAGATGCGCTCAACGCTTTCAGGCGAAACGCCTGAGCGTTCTACCGCCGCCTTGACCGCCGTTGCGCCGAGATCGGTTGCCGCAACATCGGCAAGCGAACCCTGCATCGCGCCCATCGGGGTGCGGGCATAGGACAGGATGACGACAGGATCGGCTGATGAGAATTGTGCCATGACTTGACTGCCTCTCTCTTCGTTGAGTGCGCGTTGCGTGCCTGTTACGATAGACTTCGGGTCGCTAATAGTGCTGCACTGCAGCAAAAGCAAATGGGGGCTGGGTCTGACCGTCATGGAAATCAACGCGGCATTGGTGCCGTTGTGGCTGCTGGTCAGCGGCGCAGCAGTGCTGGGTGCTGTCATCGGCAGTTTTATGGGAGCGGCGCTGGCCCGGCTGCCCGAACAGCGCTCTATCGTGCGGGGGCGTTCCGCCTGCAATGGCTGCGGGCGCGCCCTGACCGTTGGCGAACTGATTCCCGTGTTTTCGTGGATTGCTTTGCGGGGCAAGTGCCGCACCTGTGGCGGCAGCATCGGCGCGTGGCAACTTGCCTGCGAACTGGGCGGAGCCGCGATTGCAGTGGGCGCTGTGCTGTTTGCGCGCGAAGGCCATGCGCTGGCGGCAATGGTGCTGGGTTGGCAACTGCTGCTGCTGGCGATGCTGGACATGCGCCATCTGTGGCTGCCGAGGGTGTTGATCGCTTGGCTGGCGGTAAGCGGTTGTGCCCTGGTGCTAGCGGAAGCGTGGCGACGGCAGAGCGCCGATCCAGCGCTGGTTTCGCTGGTTGGCGGCGTGCTGGGTTTTGGCCTGCTGTGGCTGATCGCGCGTGTCTATTTGAAAGCGCGGGGGCGCGATGGGATGGGCGCGGGCGACCCGCCGCTGCTGGGCGCAATCGGGCTGTGGCTGGGGCCGCTGGGCGTGGTCGAGGTTATGCTGGGGGCGAGCATAGTCGGGATCGTCGCGGCTATTGTCATGCTTGTAAGCAAGCGTAGTATCGCTGCCGACACGGCACTGCCGCTGGGAACTTGCTTTGCCGCTACGGCATGGCCGCTGTTCCTTCTGCAAGGGCCGGGATAGCCGAATCAACCGTATCCAATTCGGCGTTTTGGGGAGGGCTGATGTTCAAGGAAACCGACCGTGCCGAGATGCAGGCTGCACTGGACGCGCAGCGCCGGGCCTTTACCGCCGCCCGGCCAGAGCCGCTTTCCACACGGCACGAGCGGCTTGAACGCTGCGCGCGCATGTTGCTGGACCACGGTGAGCATTTTGCGCGGGCGATGAGCGCGGATTTCGGCCATCGCAGCCACGAACAATCGATGCTGACTGATGTGATGCCCGCCCTGAGCCTGATCCGCTATTCCCAGAAGCGGATAAAAGCGTGGAGCAAGCCCGAAAAACGCCATGTCAATTTTCCGCTGAACTTGCTCGGCGCGAAGGCGCAAGTACGGTATGAACCGAAAGGCGTGATCGGCATCGTTGCGCCGTGGAACTTCCCGGTGGGGCTGACGATGGCGCCGCTGGCGCAGGCCTTTGCCGCTGGCAACCGGGCCATGCTGAAACCCAGCGAATTTACCGAACGCACATCGGAACTGATGGCAGAGCTGTTTCCCAAGTTCTTCGCGCCCGATGAAGTTGCCGTGATCCTTGGCGGTCCGCAAACCGGACAGGATTTTTGCGGGCTTGCGTTCGACCACCTGCTGTTTACCGGCGCGACGTCGATCGGAAAGCACGTGCTGCACGCCGCTGCAGAAAATCTGGTGCCGGTAACGCTGGAGCTTGGCGGAAAATCGCCGACGATCCTCGGTCGCAGCGCGGATGTGGCCCGCGCGGCAGAGCGGATCGCGCTGGGCAAGATGATGAACGCCGGGCAGATCTGCCTTGCGCCCGATTACATGCTGGTGCCCGAAGACATGGAACAGGCGGCGATTGGCGCGGTGCAGGGCAGCGTTGCGCAGATGTATCCAACGCTGCTGGCCAACGACGATTACACATCGGTCATCAACCGCCGCCATCGTGACAGGCTGACGGGATTGGTTGAGGATGCCGTGGCCAAAGGTGCGGAGGCCATCGTGGTCAATCCCGGCAACGAGAATTTCGATGGCTCGAACGGGAACAAGCTGCCGCTGACGATCCTGCGCAACGTGTCTGACGACATGAAAGTGATGCAGGACGAGATTTTCGGGCCGGTGCTGCCGGTGAGAACCTATCGCGCGATTGACGAGGCGATTGACTATATCAATGCGCACGGCAGGCCATTGGGGCTGTATTACTTTGGTCAGGACGCAGGAGAGCGGGAAAGGGTGCTGACCCGCACTATTTCGGGCGGGGTGACGGTAAACGATGTTATTTTTCATGTCTCGGCAGACGATCTGCCGTTCGGTGGAATCGGGCCATCGGGCATGGGCAGCTATCACGGGATCGAAGGGTTCCGCGAATTCAGCCATGCGCGGGCGGTCTATTCGCAGCCGAAGATCGATCTTGCCAAGATTGCTGGCCTGAAGCCGCCTTATGGGGCAGCCACGGCGCGCACGCTGAAGATGCAGATAAAGTAAGTAAGGCATACAATCCGTGGCCGGTGGACTTTGGTGCGGGATTGATCGGGATCAGGGGAAAAGGGCGGGCAAATCCGCCCTTAGTGCTGTGCACACCACTTGCGCGAAGGCGAAGGCGGGACTAGGGCGCTGGCGAACCTTGCAGCTACGCGAGTCAGCCCTTTGGTCGACCAAACTTCATACTTGGCTCAATACCTGCCGATCCTGATCTTTCTCGGGATCGCATTGGCGCTTTCATCCGCATTCGTGTTTCTGCCAATGGGCGTTGCGCGCCTGACGGGCGCGCACAACCCGAACGCCGAAAAGCTCAGCGAATATGAATGCGGCTTCCCCGCGTTCGAAGACCCGCGCAGCCAGTTCGACGTCCGTTTTTACCTCGTGGCGATCCTCTTCATCATTTTCGATCTGGAAGCGGCTTTCCTGTTTCCCTGGGCTGTCAGCCTAGGTGAAACCGGCTGGGCAGGCTGGACCACGATGATGATCTTCCTGGGCGAACTGGTGATCGGCTTCATCTATGCCTGGAAGAAGGGGGCGCTGGATTGGGAATGAGCAACATGGCCACTTCTCCCCTTATCAACGCAGGCCAGGTTTCTGGCGGTCAGGGTGCGGTTGCCGCGCCCGATCAGGCGTTTTTCGACAGCCTCAATGCCGAGGTGAATGACAAGGGCTTCCTCGTCACCAGCACCGAGGAATTGTTCCAGTGGGCGCGCACCGGTTCGCTGTGGTGGATGACCTTCGGCCTTGCCTGCTGCGCGGTCGAGATGATCCACGTGAACATGCCGCGTTACGATATGGAGCGCTTTGGCGTCGCCCCGCGCGCTTCCCCGCGCCAGTCGGACGTGATGATCGTGGCGGGCACGCTGTGCAACAAGATGGCCCCGGCGCTGCGCAAGGTCTATGACCAGATGTCTGACCCGAAGTACGTGATCTCGATGGGGTCATGTGCGAATGGCGGTGGCTATTATCACTACAGTTATTCGGTAGTGCGCGGGTGCGATCGCATCGTGCCGGTGGACATCTATGTCCCCGGTTGCCCGCCGACCGCCGAAGCGCTGCTCTATGGCGTGATGCAGTTGCAGCGGAAGATCCGCCGCGCTGGCACGATTGAGCGTTGAGGGAGCAGGGCTGATGACGGTTCTCCACTCCGCGCCGCGCTGGTCCTCGAACGAGGGCGTGAAGGATGCGCTAGCCGCTGCGCTGGGCGACATGGTTGTGTGCGCCGACGAAGAGCATGGCGAAATCCTGCTGACGGTCGTGCGTGAACGCGCCGAAGACGCGATGCGTTTGTTGCGCGATGCGCACGAATACCAGCAGTTGATGGACATCGCGGGCGTTGACTACCCTGAGCGCGCGGAACGTTTCGACGTCTGCTACTGCCTGCTCTCGGTGACGAAGAACCATCGGGTGATCGTCAAGGTTTCGACCGACGAAGCGACGCCGGTTCCGACCGTGACGACGCTGTGGCCGAATGCTGGCTGGTACGAACGCGAAGTCTACGACATGTATGGGGTGCTGTTTGCGGGCAACACCGATCTGCGCCGTATCCTGACCGATTATGGTTTCCAAGGGCACCCGTTCCGCAAGGACTTCCCGCTGACGGGCTATGTCGAACTGCGCTATTCCGAAGAGGACAAGCGCGTGGTCTATGAACCGGTGCAGCTTGCGCAGGATCTGCGGCAGTTCGATTTCATGAGCCCGTGGGAAGGCGCGGATTACGTGCTGCCGGGCGATGAGAAGGCGGCGCCTGCTCCGGCTCCGGTGGCGACACCCAAGACGACCGAAAAGCCGGCCGATACTGGCGCTGGCGCCAAGGCAAATGCCGAAGCGGCCAAGCCGGTTGCCGATGCGCCCGTTGCCAGCAAGGCGGACGAGCCTGCCGCGCCCAAGCCGACCGACGACCGTCCTGCCAAGACCGATGGAGATGGCGCATGAGCTTGCAGCTTGAGCAGTCGCCGACCACTGGCGACGAGGTCATCACCAACTACACGATCAACTTCGGACCGCAGCACCCGGCGGCGCACGGCGTGTTGCGGATGGTGATGGAGCTTGATGGCGAGATTATCGAGCGCGTCGATCCGCACGTCGGCCTGCTGCATCGCGGCACCGAAAAGCTGATCGAACACAAGACCTATCTGCAGGCGCTGCCCTATTTTGATCGGTTGGACTACTGTTCGCCGCTCGGCATGGAGCATTCCTATGTGCTGGCGGTGGAAAAGCTGCTGAACGTGGAAGTGCCGCTGCGGGCGCAGTATCTGCGCGTGCTGTTTGCCGAGCTGACGCGCATCTGCAACCACATGCTCAACCTCGGTTCGCATGTGATGGACGTCGGCGCGATGACGCCCAACCTGTGGCTGTTCGAGATCCGCGAGGACTGCCTCAACTTCTTCGAACGCGCATCGGGTGCGCGTATGCACTCGGCATGGTTCCGCCCCGGCGGCGTGCATCAGGATGTGCCGCTGAAGCTTCTGACCGACATAGCGGACTGGATCGACGAACGCCTTCACCCGCTGTTCGACGATGCGATGAGCCTTGTGATCGACAACCGCATCTTCAAGCAGCGCAACGTCGATATCGCCGTTGTGTCGAAGGAAGACGCGCTGCGCTGGGGCTTTTCCGGCCCGATGATCCGTGGTTCGGGCATCCCGTGGGATCTGCGCAAGAGCCAGCCCTACGACGTGTACGACCGCATGGACTTCGCCGTTCCCGTCGGCACAAATGGCGATTGCTATGATCGTTTCATGGTGCGCGTGGAAGAAGTGCGCCAGTCGGCCCGCATCATCAAGCAGTGCATTGCCGAGATGCCCGAAGGCCCGATCATGACGACCGACCGCAAGGTCGGCCCGCCGAAGCGCGGCGAGATGAAGCAGTCGATGGAAGCGCTGATCCATCACTTCAAGCTCTACACCGAAGGCTTCCACGTTCCGGCGGGCGAAGTCTATGTTGCGACCGAAAGCCCTAAGGGCGAATTCGGCGTCTATCTCGTGTCGGACGGCAGCAACAAGCCATACCGCTGCAAGATCCGCCCGACCGCGTTCTCGCACCTTCAGGCGATGGACTTCATGAGCGTCGGCCACATGCTGCCCGATGTAACCGCGATCATCGGCGCCATCGACGTGGTGTTCGGGGAGTGTGACCGGTGAGCAATCTCGAAACCGCCAAGGCGATGATCGCCGCCTACAACGCGCAGGACGTGGATACCTACGTTTCGTACATGACCGACGACGCCTGCGAGGCGAACTATCGTGGGGATGTGGTGCGCGAAGGCAAGGAAGGCACGCGCTCCGGCCTTGCCGCCGCGTTTGCGCGCTGGCCGCAGAACCATGCCGAGATCGTCGAGGCGCAGGCCATCGGCAACTATGTGCTGATGCGCGAGCACGTGACGCGCGGCCCCGCCACCGATGGTTCGGCACTGGTCGATCCGTTCGACGTGATCGCAGTCTATTCTTTCGAGGGCGACAAGTGCTCTCGGGTGGAGTTTATCCGGTGAAGTCCACGTTTGATCTGATGCGCCTCTGGGCCATGCTGACGGGCCTTGCGCTCGCCGCGTGGTACTTCGGCGGCCTTTATATGGGTGCGAAGCAGACCGAAACGCTGCCGATGCTGATCACGGCTATCGGCGGGTTCGAGCTGTTCCACTTCGCACAGGATCTCTGGCTCAAGCGGGGGCGGACCAATGGCTGATCGCTATATCGAACCCGATAGCCCAGAACTGCGCGCGCGCTGGGGTGGCTTTGCTTGGACGGCGGAGAATGCCGAACAGGCCAAAGTCATCGTCGGGCGTTATCCGGCAGGGCGTCAGCGTTCGGCGGTGATGCCGCTGCTCGACCTGGCGCAGCGCCAAGTGGGTGCGGAGCTGAACACGCAAGGCTGGCTGCCGATCCCGGTGATGGAATACATTGCCAAGTACCTCGACATGCCTGTTATCCGCGTGGTCGAGGTGGCGACATTCTACACCATGTACAACATCGCGCCGATTGGCCGTTTCCACGTGCAAGTCTGCGGCACCACGCCGTGCATGTTGCGCGGCTCTGACGACATTTTGGCGGCCTGCAAGGGCAAGGGCCTGAAAAAGGGCCACACCACGGCGGACGGCATGTTCACGCTGACCGAAGTGGAATGCATGGGCAACTGCGCGTCGGCCCCGATGGTCCAGATCAACGACGACAACTACGAAGACCTGACCCCCGCCGACATGGAGCGCATCCTTGACGAGCTGGCCGCGGGCAAGCAGCCGAAGACCGGTACACAGCTTCCGGGCCGGCACACGGTGGAACCGGCGGGGGCGCTCAGCAACCTGACGGCGATGGTCGATGCCAACCACGACTATCGAGGGGAGTGGTAAGATGGCCCTTCAGGACAAGGATCGCATCTTCACCAACGTCTACGGTTTCCAGCCGTGGAACCTTGCCGCTGCGCGCCAGCGTGGGGACTGGGACAATACCAAGGCCCTGATGCAGCGCGGGCAGGACGCGATCATCGAGGAAATCAAGGCTTCGGGCCTGCGTGGCCGTGGCGGTGCGGGCTTCCCCACCGGCATGAAGTGGTCGTTCATGCCCAAGGAAAGCAAGGACGGCCGTCCCAGCTTCCTCGTGATCAATGCCGACGAATCCGAGCCGGGTTCGTGCAAGGACCGCGAAATCATCCGCCACGATCCGCACAAGCTGATCGAGGGCGCGCTGATCGCTGGCTATGCGATGCGGGCGCGCGCCGCCTACATCTACATTCGCGGCGAATATATCCGCGAGGCCGAGACGCTGTTTGCCGCCGTGCAGGAGGCTTATGACGCCGGCCTGATCGGCAAGAACGCTTCCGGCTCGGGCTACGATTTCGACGTCTTCGTCCATCGCGGCGCGGGTGCCTACATCTGCGGCGAAGAGACCGCGATGATCGAAAGCCTTGAAGGCAAGAAGGGCCAACCTCGCCTCAAGCCGCCGTTTCCGGCAGGGGCGGGCCTTTATGGCTGCCCGACCACGGTGAACAACGTGGAATCGATCGCGGTTGCGCCGACAATCCTGCGTCGCGGCGCTTCGTGGTTCTCCTCGTTCGGGCGCGAGAACAACAAGGGCACCAAGCTCTTTCAGATCAGCGGACACGTGAACCGTCCCTGCGTGGTCGAAGAAGAGATGAGCATCCCGTTCAGCGAGCTGATCGAGAAGCACTGTGGCGGCATCCGTGGCGGCAAGGACAACCTGCTCGCCGTGATCCCTGGCGGCTCGTCGGTTCCGCTGGTTCCAGCCGCTGAAATCTGGGACGCGCCGATGGACTTCGATGGCCTGCGCGCGCTGGGCTCGGGCCTTGGCACCGCCGCCGTCATCGTCATGGACAAGTCCACCGACATCGTCCGCGCGATCAGCCGCCTGTCGTACTTCTACAAGCACGAATCTTGCGGCCAGTGCACGCCGTGCCGCGAAGGCACTGGCTGGATGTGGCGCGTGATGGAACGCCTGCGCACGGGTGATGCAGAGGTCGAGGAAATCGACATGCTGTTCAACGTGACCAAGCAGGTCGAAGGGCACACCATCTGCGCGCTGGGTGACGCCGCCGCTTGGCCGATCCAAGGCCTGATCAAGCACTTCCGCCCGGAGATTGAGCGCCGGATTGCCGAGAACGTGCGGGAGGCGGCAGAGTGAACACCATCACCCTTACCGCTACCGTCGCCCCAGCGCAGGCCGGGGCCGGGCTTTTCTTCAGTAGCCTCGTGTCTCCCCGCAGCGGTGAAGAACGTAGCCAAGCCCCGGATCAAGTCCGGGGCGACGATGATTTTTGCGAAGGGCTTTTGAATGCCTAAGGTCAAAGTCGACGGCATAGAACTCGAAGTTCCAGCAGGCGCAACCGTCCTGCAGGCGTGCGAGTTGGCCGGCAAGGAAATCCCGCGCTTCTGCTATCACGAGCGGCTGAGCATTGCAGGCAACTGCCGCATGTGCCTCGTCGAAGTGAAGCCAGGACCGCCCAAGCCGCAGGCTTCGTGCGCGCTTCCGGCCACTGAAGGCCAGGAGATCCGCACGGATTCCGAGATGGTCAAGAAGGCGCGCGAAGGGGTGATGGAGTTTCTCCTGATCAACCACCCGCTCGACTGCCCGATCTGCGATCAGGGCGGCGAGTGCGACCTGCAGGACCAGTCGGTGGCCTATGGACGCGGTGCTTCGCGCTATCACGAGCACAAGCGTGCGGTGACCGAAAAGTACATGGGCCCGCTGATCAAGACCACGATGACGCGCTGCATCCACTGCACCCGGTGCGTGCGGTTCAGCGAGGAAGTGGCAGGCGTTGACGAAATCGGCGCGCTCTATCGCGGCGAAACGATGCAGATTTCCACCTACCTGGAAAAGGCTGCGGCGCACGAGCTTTCGGCCAACGTGATCGACCTCTGCCCGGTCGGCGCGCTGACTTCGCGTCCCTATGCGTTCGAAGCGCGTCCGTGGGAGCTGAAGAAGACGCTTTCCATCGACGTATCGGACGCGATCGGATCGAACATCCGCCTCGACAGCCGGGGCCGCGAAGTGCTGCGCATCCTGCCGCGCGTGAACGATGACGTGAACGAGGAATGGCTGTCTGACCGCGCGCGCTACATGGTCGATGGCCTGACGCGCCGCCGTCTGGACAAGCCGTGGCTGCGCCGCGATGGCAAGCTGGTTGCGGCCACTTGGGCTGAGGCTTTTGAAGCCGTCGCGAAGATCAATCCGGGTTCGGCCGTAGCGGTTGTCGCGGGCGATCTGGTCGATTGCGAAACGATGTTCGCAGCCAAGAAGCTGGCTGGCGCGCTGGGTTCGACACTGCTTGAAGGGCGTCAGACGGGCCTTGCCTATGACTTCTCGAACATGGCGGCGGTGAACTTCAACTCGACGCTGGCTGGCATCGAGGATGCGGACGCTGTGCTGATCGTGGGATCAATGATCCGCGATGAAGCGCCGCTGCTCAACACCCGCCTGCGCAAGGCTGTGAAGAAGGGCGCCAAGGTGTTCATCGTCGGCCCGCAGTGGGATCCGACCTATCCGGCGACATTCCTGGGTGACGATCTGGCGGTGCTGGGCAACCTGCCTGCAGACGTCAGCGATGCGTTCGGCGCGGCGCAGAAGCCCGCGATCATCATCGGCGGTGCGGCGCTGGGCAAGGGCGCGTTGGGCGCGGGTCTGGCCTTTGCCGAGCAGTTCAATCTTGTTCGGGATGGCTGGAACGGCTTCAACGTGGTCCACATGGCGGCTGCTCGCATGGGCGGGCTGATGCTGGGCTATGCGCAGAAGGGTGGCATTGCCGATCTGGTTGCGGCCAAGCCCAAGATGGTCATTTCGCTCGGCGCGGACGAGGTGGATTTCACCAGGTTTGCAGACAGCATGATCGTCCACATCGGTCATCATGGTGACAAGGCGGCGCACGCTGCTGATGTGATCCTGCCTGCCGCTGCGTTCAGCGAGAAGGACGGGACTTACGTCAATACCGAAGGCCGCGTGCAGTATGCCGAAAAGGCCGTGTTCGCGCCCGGCGATGCCCGCGAGGACTGGACGATCCTGCGCGCGATGGCCGATGCTTTGGGCGTTTCGGTGGGCTTTGACAGCTTTGAGCAGCTTCGTGCGGCGATGGTTGCCGAAGTTCCGGCATTGGGCGTTGAAGGCCTTGTCGATTACGGCGCGCTGCCTGCCGGTGGCGGGAAGGCTGAAGGCTTGATTGCGGGTTACCCGATCAAGGACCGTTACCTGACCAACGCCATTGCGCGGTCGAGCCCGACGCTGCAGCGCTGCTCGGCGGAACTGCTCCACGGTGAGACGTTTGCGGAGGCTGCGGAATGACCGAGTTCTTCATGGGTCTTGGCCTTTCCTACGAGTGGGCCTTTGGCATCTCCACCATTGCTGGCATTCTGCTGATCGCGCTGCCGCTGATGCTGGGCGTTGCCATGATCATCTATGCCGACCGAAAGATCTGGGCGGCGATGGCGCTGCGCCGTGGTCCCAACGTGGTCGGGCCGCTGGGCTTGCTGCAGTCGTTCGCGGACGGTCTAAAGGTGTTCCTGCAGGAAACCATCATTCCTTCGGCGGCGAACAAGGGCCTTTTCCTGATCGCGCCGATCATCACCTTTACCGTCGCGCTGATGGCCTGGGCGGTGATCCCGTTCAATTCGGGTGCGGTGCTGGCCAACATCAACGTCGGCCTGCTCTACGTTCTGGCGATCTCGTCGCTCGGTGTTTACGGCGTGGTGATCGCGGGCTGGTCGTCCAACTCGAAGTATCCGTTCTTCTCGGCGATGCGCGCCTCGGCGCAGATGATCTCCTATGAAGTCTCGATCGGCTTCATCCTGATCTGCGTGGTGCTGTGGGCGGGGACATTCAATCTGCGAGATATCGTCGAGGCTCAGCGCGACCACGTGTGGATCATCAATGGCTTCGTCGCGAACCCGCTGCTGTTCCCGATGTGGGTGATGTTCCTGATCTCGGGCATGGCCGAAACCGCGCGCGCGCCGTTCGACCTGACCGAAGCGGAATCGGAACTCGTTGCCGGGTATCAGACCGAATATTCGTCGATGGCCTTCGCGCTCTACTGGCTTGGCGAATACGCCAACGTGCTGCTCATGTGCGCGCTGAACGCCGTGCTGTTCTGGGGGGGATACCTGCCGCCGCTCGACATTCCAGTGCTTTACCTCGTGCCGGGCTTCGTGTGGCTGCTGCTCAAGATCCTGTTCTTCTTCTTCATCTTCAGCTGGGTGAAGGCGACCGTCCCGCGCTATCGCTATGACCAGCTGATGCGCCTGGGCTGGAAGGTCTTCCTGCCCGTATCGCTGCTGTTCGTGGTTCTGGTGTCGGGCTGGCTCATGTTTACGAGGTACGACGGCAATGACATGCCTGGGCTCGCTGCGTCCAAGGGCGCGAGTTTTTCGTGCTTCGTCAACGAAGTGACTGAAGCGAATTATGAGGAAGTTTTGACCGCAGGAAAACGGCTACCCAATGCTCGCCCTCTCTCTCTGCGCTTTGTATGGAAAGGCGAGGAAAGCAAATCCTCGTTGATTGCACCGGCTTCTCTGCACACGATCGGAGCGCGAGTTGGCGGGGCGTTTGATGGGTATGGTGGCAATGAAGAGTTTTCAGGAGCAACCGAAGAGCTTGGCGCCATCCGCTGGCGTGTGGTGCACACAGATGCTTCGCGTGATGTCGGCATAGGAATTTGGCAATTGGCACGTGACCGACAGTTGGCGGGCAATTGCGCGCCGCAAACGAAAGCCACAGCATGACCGTCGCTCAAATCATCAAGAGCTTCACCCTTTGGGAGTTCGTGAAGGCGCATTGGCTGACCTTGAAGTATCTCTTCAAGCCCAAGGCGACGATCAACTACCCGTTCGAGAAGAACCCGCTTTCCCCGCGCTTCCGTGGTGAACATGCGCTGCGCCGTTATCCCAATGGCGAGGAGCGCTGCATCGCGTGCAAGCTGTGCGAGGCGGTTTGCCCGGCACAGGCTATCACCATCGAGGCCGAACCGCGCGAGGACGGCAGCCGTCGCACCACGCGTTACGACATCGATATGACCAAGTGCATCTTCTGCGGCTTCTGCCAGGAAGCCTGCCCGGTCGATGCCGTGGTCGAAGGGCCGAACTTCGAATACGCGACCGAAACGCGCGAAGAACTGCTCTACGACAAGGCGAAGCTGCTCGCCAACGGGGACAAGTGGGAGCGGGCGATTGCCGCGAACCTTGAAGCCGATGCGCCGTATCGCTAGGGGGCCGCGCTCATGATTCACGTGTTTGCCTTCTATCTCTTCGCCACGCTCTGCATTTTCAGCGGCGCGGTGACGATTCTTGCGCGCAATCCGGTGCATTCGGTGCTCTGGTTGATCCTCGCATTCTTCAACGCTGCCGGCCTGATGGTGCTGGTGGGCGCAGAGTTCATCGCGATGCTGCTGGTCATCGTCTATGTCGGCGCGGTCGCGGTGCTGTTCCTGTTCGTGGTCATGATGCTCGACATCGACTTTGCGGAACTGCGCGCCGGGTTCGTGAAGAACTTCCCGCTGGGATTGGCGCTGGCGGTGGTGCTGTTCGTCGAACTCTTCGTCGGGCTGATCGTGCGCGGAGCCGGTTCGGTTGCGCTGGGTAAAGCCGATGGGTCTGCGGCGCAGGCGGCTGACGCTTCGAACATCGAAGCAATCGGCGCGCTGCTCTACAGCCGCTACCTGTTCCTGTTCGAAGCGGCGGGCATTGTCCTGCTGGTAGCGATGATTGGTGCTATCGTGCTGACCCATCGTCAGAGGACTGGCGTTCGCGGGCAGAGCATCGCGAAGCAAAACGCGCGTCGGCCTGAAGAGGCGACCGTCAATCTTCAGCCGGAAGTGGGCAAGGGAGTCCAACTGTGATCGGCATCGAACACTATCTCGTCGTCAGCTCGACCCTGTTCGTGCTGGGCGTGCTGGGCATCTTCCTGAACCGGAAAAATGTGATCATCATCCTGATGGCCATCGAACTGATCCTGCTTTCGGTGAACCTCAACCTCGTCGCGTTCAGCGCGTTCCTGCACGATCTGGTCGGACAGGTGTTCGCGATGTTCGTGCTGACGGTGGCTGCGGGCGAGGCTGCGATCGGGCTGGCCATTCTGGTCATCTACTTCCGTGGTCGCGGCACGATTGCCGTCGATGACGTCAACCGGATGAAGGGCTGAACTTCCGATGTCTTCCATCCTGATCATCGTATTCCTGCCACTGCTGGCAGCGATCATTGCCGGGCTTGGCAACAAGCGCATGGGGGCGGTGCCCGCCAAGGTCGTGACGACCGGCGCGCTGTTCATCTCCTGCGCACTGTCGTGGCCGATCTTCCTGTCGTTCCTTGGCGGCCATGCCGAAGCGAGCGTTACGCCGGTGCTGCACTGGGTAAAGTCGGGCGCGCTTGACTTTTCGTGGGCGCTGCGGGTCGACACGCTGACGGCAGTCATGCTCGTCGTGATCACCAGCGTCTCGGCGCTCGTGCACCTCTATTCGTGGGGGTATATGAGCGAGGAGCCGGATCAGCCGCGCTTCTTTGCCTATCTCTCGCTCTTCACTTTCGCCATGCTCATGCTGGTGACCGCCGATAACCTCGTCCAGATGTTCTTCGGTTGGGAAGGCGTGGGTCTTGCCTCTTATCTGCTGATCGGTTTCTGGTTCCGCAAGCCGAGCGCGAACGCTGCCGCAATGAAGGCCTTCGTGGTCAACCGCGTGGGCGACCTTGGTTTCATGATGGGCATCTTCGGCACGTTTCTGGTGTTCGGCACCGTTTCGATCCCGGCGATCCTGGAAGCGGCACCGGGTATGGCCGGTTCGACCATCGGGTTTCTGGGTCATCGCTTCGATACGATGACCGTGCTGTGCATCCTGCTGTTCATCGGCGCGATGGGCAAATCGGCGCAGCTTGGCCTGCACACCTGGCTGCCCGACGCAATGGAAGGCCCGACTCCGGTTTCGGCGCTGATCCACGCGGCAACGATGGTTACCGCAGGCGTCTTCATGGTCTGCCGCCTTTCACCGATGTTCGAAGTCAGCCCCACGGCGCTGGCCTTCGTGACGTTCATCGGTGCGATGACCTGCATATTTGCGGCAACCGTTGGCACCACCCAGACCGATATCAAGCGCGTCATCGCCTATTCGACCTGTTCGCAGTTGGGCTACATGTTCTTCGCGGCGGGCGTTTCGGCCTATGGCGCGGCGATGTTCCACCTGTTCACGCACGCTTTCTTCAAGGCGCTTCTGTTCCTTGGCGCGGGTTCGGTAATCCACGCCATGCACCACGAACAGGACATGCGGTATTACGGCGGCCTGCGGAAGCAGATCCCATTGACCTACTGGGCGATGATGATGGGCACGCTGGCGATAACCGGTGTCGGCATTGTCGATGTGTTCGGCTTCGCGGGCTTCTATTCCAAGGATGCGATCCTTGAAGCGGCCTATGCCAAGGGCACGGAATTGGGGCACTTCGCCTTCTTCATGGGCATCTTCGCGGCACTGCTGACCAGCTTCTATTCGTGGCGTCTGGTGTTCCTGACGTTCTTCGGCAAGCCGCGCTGGGAGCAGTCGGAGCATATCCAGCACGCGGTTCACGATGCGCATGGCCAAGGGCATGACGACCATGCACATGGTCATGACGATCATGGCCACGCACACCATGACGAGCATAGCGACGGCACGGCGGGCTATCACCCGCACGAAAGCCCACTGAATATGCTCGTGCCGCTGGGTGTTCTGTCGCTCGGCGCGGTACTGGCAGGCTTTGTCTTCCACCACAGCTTCGTCAGCGAAGGTCTGGGCCACTTCTGGAAGGGTTCGCTGGTCTTCAACGAACACCTGATCCATGCGATGCACGAAGTGCCGACGTGGGTGAAGTGGGCGCCGTTCGCGGTGATGGCGACTGGCCTGTTCATCGCCTGGTATGCCTATATCAAGAACACGAAGTTCCCGGCGGCCTTCGTCGACCAGTTCGGGTTCCTCTACAAGTTCCTGCTCAACAAGTGGTACTTCGACGAACTCTACCACTACGTCTTCGTCGTTCCCGCGATGTGGCTGGGCCGGGTGTTCTGGAAGGTTGTCGATCAGGGCATCATTGACCGCTTCGGCCCGAACGGTGCCGCATGGGTCGTGGCTCAGGGCAGCCGCGCCGCAGCCAAGCTCCAGTCGGGGTATCTCTATAGCTATGCGCTGGTCATGCTCGTCGGCCTTGTCGGCGCGATCAGCTGGGTGATCGCACAATGAACGGTTTTCTTGGGACCGGCTTCCCCCTTCTTTCGCTGATGCTGCTGGTGCCGCTGGTTGCGGCGGTGGCCTGCCTTGTCGTGCCGCGTGAACAGGCGCGCAATGTCGCGCTCGTTGCCACGCTGATCGATTTCGTCCTCGGCGTGATCCTCTGGGCGAATTACGACATCGGCGGCGCGCAGTGGCAGTTTACCGAAAGCGCGGCGATTTTCGCGGGCTTTTCTTGGAAGCTGGGTATTGACGGCATTGCGCTGCTGCTGATCGCGCTCACCGTGTTCCTGATGCCGGTGTGCATCGGCGCAAGCTGGACGTCTATCGACAAGCGGCAGGGCGAATATTACGCGGCGTTCCTGCTGATGGAAACGCTGATGATCGGCGTGTTCGCGGCGCAGGATCTGTTCCTGTTCTACATCATGTTCGAAGCCGGCCTGATCCCGATGTACCTGATCATCGGCGTGTGGGGCGGGGCTGAGCGCATCTACGCCAGCTACAAGTTCTTCCTCTACACGCTGCTCGGCTCGGTGCTGATGCTGATCGCGATGTTCTGGATGGTGAACGAAGCGGGCACGACCGACATCCCGACGCTAATGGCCTACAACTTCCCGGTTCAGGCCCAGACCTGGCTCTGGCTTGCGTTCTTTGCCAGCTTTGCGGTGAAGATGCCAATGTGGCCGGTTCATACCTGGTTGCCCGACGCGCACGTGCAGGCGCCTACCGGTGGTTCGGTGATCCTTGCGGGCGTGTTGCTGAAGATGGGTGGCTACGGCTTCATCCGCTTCTCGCTGCCGATGTTCCCGGAAGCTTCGGCGCAGTTCGCGCCGCTGGTATTCTTCATGTCGATGGCTGCCGTGGTCATCACCTCGCTGATTGCGCTGGTGCAGACCGACATGAAGAAGCTGATCGCCTATTCGTCGGTCGCGCATATGGCGATTGTCACGGTCGGGCTGTTCGCGTTCAACCAGCAGGGCCTCGAAGGATCTATGCTGATCATGCTCAGCCACGGCCTTGTGGCAGGTGCGCTGTTCCTCAGCGTTGGCGTGATCTACGATCGCCTGCACACGCGTGAGATTAGCCGTTACGGCGGCCTGTCGATCAACATGCCCTATTACGCAGTGTTCTTCCTGCTGTTCACGATGGCGTCGATTGGCCTTCCGGGCACGAGCGGCTTTGTGGGCGAATTCCTGTCGCTGATGGGGATCTACCAGATTTCGAGCTGGGTTGCGCTGATCTGCACCACCGGGATCATCCTCGGTGCAGCGTACATGCTCTACCTCTACCGCCGCGTGGCCTATGGCGAACAGAAGAACGCTGACGCCGCCGCCATGCCCGATCTCGACAAGCGCGAGTGGGCGATGATGGTGCCGCTGGCTGCCGTGGTGCTGTGGATGGGCGTCTATCCTGAAAGCTTCATCGCGCCGATGCGCAAGGACATCGCTGCGCTCGACGCGCGTCTGGCGCAGGCCAAGCCGAAGGGCGATGCGCAGCCGACCGCCGGCAAGCCGATGGCTGCTCATGAATCGGGGCACGCTTCTGAACACAATGCCGCGCCTGAGGGGGCACACTGATGGACTTCGCCCGTTCACTCGCGCTCACTGCGCCTGAAATTCTGATCTCGGTATCGGGGCTGGTGCTGCTGCTTGTCGCCGCTTGGGGTGGTGACAAGGCCTCGCGCCTTATCTCCATCGGTTCGGTCGCTGTGCTGACGGCCTGCGCTTTCCTCACCGCGCCTACGCTGTGGGGGCAGATGATGGGGCCTGACGTTTCGGCCTTCGGTGGGCAGCATCGCGCCGATGCCTTTGCCGCCTTCGCCAAGCTGCTGATCTATGCCAGTGCAGGCGTTACGCTGATCGTTGCGCAGTCGTTTTTTGACAAGGCCAAGGCGATGCGCGCGGAGTTTCCGCTGCTCATACTCTTCGCCTCGCTCGGCATGGGCATGATGGTGTCTGCGGGCGATCTGTTAGCGCTCTACATCGGTCTCGAACTGAACAGCCTTGCGTCTTATGTGATGGCATCATCGCTGCGCACCGATGAACGGTCGGCGGAATCGGGCCTCAAGTATTTCGTTTTGGGCTCGCTCGCTTCGGGCATCCTGCTGTTCGGCATGAGCCTGACCTACGGCTTTACCGGCACCACCAGTTTTGCCGGGATCAATGCTGCGCTCAGCGGTGGTCTTTCGACCGGCGCGACATTCGGCGTGATTTTCATGCTGGCAGGTCTGGCGTTCAAGATCAGCGCCGCCCCGTTCCACATGTGGACGCCCGACGTTTATGAAGGCGCGCCCACGCCGGTGACGACCTTCTTCGCCACGGCGTCGAAGGTGTCTGCGCTCGGCCTGCTGATGCGCGTCAGCTTCGAAGCGTTCGGCAGCCAGCCGCACGCATGGCAGCAAGTGGTGATCTTTGCTTCGCTGCTGTCCATCGTGATCGGCGCGTTGGGGGCGATTGGCCAGAACAACATCAAGCGCCTGATGGCCTATTCGTCGATCAACAACGTCGGCTTCATCCTGATCGGCCTTGCCACCGCTACAAAGGCGGGTGCTTCGGCCATGCTCGTCTACATCGCGATCTACGTTGCCATGTCAGTGGCGGGCTTCGTGGCTGTGCTGCTGCTGCGCGATGAGAACGGCAATCAGGTTGAGGCGATTTCGGACCTTGCCGGCCTTTCCAAAACCCGCCCGTGGATTGCACTGGCGATGGCTTTGGTGATGTTCAGCCTTGCCGGCATCCCGCCGCTGTTCGGCTTCTGGGGCAAGTTCGTGGTGTTTCAGGCTGCGGTTCAGGCTGACATGATCGTGCTCGCTGCCATCGGTATCGCCGCTTCGGTGATCGGTGCGTTCTACTACCTTAAGGTCGTCAAGGTCATGTACTTCGACGAACCGGCTGATGTGGTGAAGGGCGCGGGCGAAACCTCGCACACTGTGCTGCTGGTTCTGGCGACACTGGCGATTTCGCCGCTAGGCTACCTTGGCACCAAGTGCCTCGGCACGCTGGCGGACTATGCTGCCGCTGCACTGTTCCCGGTCGGTTGAGCCATTGATCGAAACCGTCGCGGAAATCCCTTCGACCAACGGTGCGCTGCTTGCGCGCCTTGGCGGGGGAGAGCGTTTGACCGAGGGTGACTGGCTGATCGCTGACCGGCAAAGCGCCGGGCGCGGGCGGGCCGGGCGTGCGTGGTCGGATGGCTATGGCAACTTCATGGGGTCGACAGTGGTGCAGTTGCGCGCCGCCGATCCTTTGCCGCAGACTTTGGCGCTCGTCGCAGGGCTGGCCGCGCATGAAGCGGTTGCCGCTCTGGCCCCGGAACTTCAAGGTTTGCGGCTAAAATGGCCGAACGATCTTCTGGTTGATGAGGCCAAGCTGGCGGGCATCCTGCTGGAGAGGCATGGCGATGCCGTGGTCGTGGGTATCGGCGTTAATCTGGCACAGGCACCCGATCTGGCGGACCGCGCGACGACGAGCCTTGCGGCGCTGGGCTTTACGGTAAGCCGCGATGCTTTCGCTGCCGAACTGGCTGCCCGTTTTCGCGACGCGGTCGACCGTTGGCACTATGGCGAATGGCCGCTGCTGCGGCAGCAGTGGCTGGCGCGAGCATTGCCCACAGGCACGCTCGTTTCGGTCAAGGATCGCGATCAGGGCACCATTATCGGCGCATTTGGTGGCATCGATGACGATGGCGTTGCCCTTCTGCGCTTGGCGGATGGCGCGGTCCGTGCCATCCACGCGGGCGACATAGATATGGTAGGTTCCCATGCTTCTGGCGGTTGACGTCGGCAATACCAACATCGTTTTTGCGCTGTTTCAGGGGCGCGAGATCAAGGCGCGCTGGCGCGTGGCGACCGATCCGCGCCGCACGGCGGACGAATATGCCGTGTGGCTGCTGCAACTCATGCAGTTGCAGGGCCTGAATGCCAAGGTGGTAAGCCAGATCCTGATTTCCACGGTCGTACCGCGCGCGCTGCACAACCTGACCGTTCTGTCGCAAAAGTATTTCGGTCTGGACCCGCTGGTCGCGGGGCAGCCGCCCGTCGAATGGGGTTTCGAAGCCGATGTGGATGAGCCGCGCTCGCTCGGCGCTGATCGTGCGGTCAATGCGGTGGCGGCGCACGCCAAGTATCCCGGTGACCTGATCGTGGTTGATTTCGGCACGGCAACGACATTCGATGTGGTGGACTTCAACGGTGCCTACAAGGGCGGGATCATCGCGCCGGGCATCAACCTTTCGCTTGATGCGCTGGTCAACGCAGCGGCCAAGCTGCCGCGTATTGCCATCGAAGCACCGACTCGCACCAGAAGCGTCATCGGCCGCAACACCGAAGACCAGATGCACATCGGCGTGTTTTGGGGCTATGTTTCGATGATGGAAGGCCTGATCGCGCGGATGCGGGCCGAAATCGGTCGCCCGGCAAAGGTAGTGGCCACAGGTGGTCTTGCCGTGCTGTTCGGTGATCACACCGATATTTTTGATCATGTGGACACAGATCTGACGCTTGATGGTCTGGCCATTCTTGCCGAACGAGTGGCGCAATCGTGAAATCGTCCAAAGAACTCCTGTTTCTCGCGCTCGGTGGATCGGGTGAAATCGGGATGAACGTCAATCTCTATTGCTGTGACGGCAAGTGGCTGATGGTCGATCTCGGCATGACTTTCGCCGATCCCTACTACCCTGGCATCGATCTGGTTTTCGCGGATCTGGATTTCATCGAGCAGCGACTTGATGATCTGGTGGGCGTGGTGCTGACGCACGCGCACGAAGACCACATCGGTGCGGTGCCCTATTTTGCGCAAGACCTTGGGGTGCCGCTTTATGCCACGCCGTTCACCGCCAAACTGGTGCATGAAAAGCTGGTCGAGGCCGGGATCGAGGATGAAGTCGAACTTAACATCATCGACCATCTCGACCGTTTTCAGCTTGGCCCGTTCGGCATTCGTTACGTTCCGCTGGCGCACTCGATTGCTGAAGGCAACGCGCTCCTGATCGATACGCCGCATGGAAAGATATTCCACACCGGCGACTGGAAGCTGGACGATGAACCGCGGATCGGCACGCCCGCGACCGAGGAAGAACTGACTGCTATCGGTGATGATGGCGTGCTGGCGCTGGTGTGTGATTCCACCAACGTTTTCAATCCCAAGCCTTCGGGTTCCGAAGGTGAAGTGCGTGCGGGCCTGCTTGAAGCGGTGGCGGCGCAAAAGGGACGGCGCGTGGTCGTCACCACGTTTGCATCCAACGTGGCGCGGTTGCAGACGCTGGGCGAAGTGGCCCAGGCTACCGGGCGGCAGCTTTGCGTGGCCGGACGCTCGCTCGACCGGATCATCCGTGTGGCGAAATCCTGCGGTTATCTGAAAAACTTGCCTGATCTGGTCCACATGGACGACGCGATGGACGTCCCACGCGGCGAATTGCTGGTGCTGGCCACGGGCGGGCAAGGGGAGCCGCGCGCGGCTTTGGCCCGCATCGCCGGGGAGCAGCACCCGGTGCGGCTCGAAAAGGGCGATGTCGTGCTGTTTTCCAGCCGTCAGATTCCCGGCAACGAACTGGCGATTGGCCGCATCCAGAACGCGCTGGTTGAAAAGGGCGTGCGGATCGTGACCGACCGCCAGTCGATGATCCACGTTTCCGGGCATCCGGGACGGCCGGAACTGGTTGCGCTTTACGACTGGATCAAGCCGGAAATTCTCGTGCCGGTCCACGGTGAAATTCGCCATATGGCCGAGCAGGCGCAACTGGGGCTGAGTGAGGGCATTCCGAAGGCAATCCTGCAAAAGAACGGCGATCTGATCCGGCTTGCCCCCGATGGGCCGAAGAAGATTTCGGAAGAGCGCGCCGGGCGGCTCGTGCTGGATGGCGATATCATTGCGCCTGCCGATGGCGAAGGCGTGGTGGCGCGGCGCAAGCTTTCGCAGAACGGGCTGATCAGTGTTGCGCTGGCCGTGCGGCACGATGGCGTGCTGACGTCAGACGTCGATATCGGCGCCATCGGCATCCCGCTGGACGAGGATATGGAAGCCTTCATTGCTGAGGCAAAGGTCGAGGCGGCAGAGGCCGTGCGCAAGCTCAAAGGGGATCGCAAGCGCGACCGCTTGGCCGTGGCTGAAACCGTGCGGCTTGCGGTGCGCCGCACCGGGCAGCGCTGGTCGGGCAAGAAGCCGGTTGTTCAGGTCTTGCTGCGGGAAAGCTGAGGCGCGCGCATGAAAATCACGTCGATCATCGCGATCTACGGCCTGTTCTGGGTCATGTCGGCGTTCATCGTGCTGCCTTTTGGCGTGCGCACGCATGACGAACTGGGGCAGGCGAAAGTGGCCGGGCAGGCCGATAGCGCGCCGGGGAATTTCAACCCGCGCCGCATTGCCTTTCGCGCCACGATCCTTTCCGCCATTGCTTTCGTGTTCTATTACGCAAATTACGTGAATGGCTGGATCACGGTGGCCGATCTCGACATCACGACCTATTTTTCCCACTGACGGTGCAGGATCGGACGGGCAGCAACGCATCCAAAGCGCAATGCCGTTTGGACCCGGCACTGGCCGGGTTGATGCTGCTGGCTCTGGCGGTCCGACTGCCGGTTGCTTGGTTCACGGTCTATCACCACCCGGACGAGATCTGGCAGTATGTCGAACCAGCCTACGGTCTGGTCACGGGCGACTGGATACGCACTTGGGACATTCGCCTTGGCATCCGGTCATGGCTGATCCCGCTGGCAATGCTGCCGCCGGTTTGGTTAGGGTATCTGCTTGATCCGGCAGGGGAATTGCATCTTCTTCTGCCGCGCATCGCGATGGCGTTCGCATCGCTCGGAACGGTATGGGCCGCGTGGGTTCTGGGGGCGCGGGCAGGACGGCAACATGCCATCGCCGCCGCATTCGTCACCGCAATCTGGGTAGACTTTGCCTACTTCGCGGCGCGCCCATCAAGCGACAGCTTTGCCGCACTGGCGATCCTGCCGGGGCTGGCGCTGCTGGTGCGGTTTCGTGATGGTGGGGTGCGGCGCGATGCCTTGCTGGGCGGGTTTCTGCTGGGGCTGGGCTTTATCGCGCGGTTTCCGCTGGGACCGGCGCTGGCGATCCCGTTTCTGTGGGCGGGCAGGCTGGAAGTCCGGCGGGCATGGTTTCCGTTGCTGGGCGGGGCGACATGCGGCGTTCTGGTGGATGTTCTCGCCAATGTCGCGATGGGGCAGATTCCATTTTTGTGGATATATAACAACGTCTTCGCGAACGTTTTTGTCAACCGCAGCTATGCCTACGGGGTAGAAGCGGCGGACTGGTATCTGCGCGTGTTGGCTTGGCAATGGCAGTTTGCCGCCGTGCTGATCGTGCCATCGCTGATCTTTGGGGCAAAGCGCTATCCGATGTTGCTGGCGACGGCGCTGGCTGTCATCGCGGTGCATTCCGGCATCGGGCACAAGGAGTATCGCTTCATCCTTTTGGGGGTGATGCTGATCGTTTTGCTGGCCGCAATCGGATCGGTTGACCTGCTGAAATGGCTGGCGCGCAAAGGGCAAAAAAGCGTGCCGAAACGGCGGTTTGCGCTGCTGTTGGTGCTATGGTTGGTGTTCTCTGTGCATCTAGGTGCAGTTCAGCCGTTCGCAATAAACTGGACCATCGGGCAGGCGCCGCTCAAGGCGATGCGCACTGTGCGATCCGTGCCGGGTCTGTGCGGCGTGGCGACATACCGCATCCGCGACGTGCCGTTCATGTCGCGCGCCATGCTCAATCGGGACGTGCCAGCCCTGCTGCTCGACGGCGCGGCATCAGCATCGCTGGCACAGCCCCGCTACAACGTGGCGGTTGCGCCGATAGAGCATCTCGGCGAATTGCCTGCGGCCTATCGCTTTGCCGGGTGCATGTCGCCCGACGCGCCGGTCTTCGAGCAGCAGTATTGCGTGGCGGTGCGGGATGGGCCTTGCACCGAACCGGCGGGTGTTTTCGAATACAACCGCCAGTTGATCGCCAAAGACCTTTGAGCCGTCAGACGCCTTCAAGAGCGTAACCGGCGGAGCGCACGGTGCGGACCGGATCGGCCGCGCCAGGAATGGCGATGGCCTGACGCAAGCGGCGGATGTGGACGTCCACCGTGCGCAGTTCGATATCGCTGCCGCTGCCCCAGACCGCATCGAGCAACTGCCCGCGTGAGAACACGCGGCCCGGATGCTCCATGAAGTGTTTAAGCAGGCGAAATTCAGTGGGGCCGACCTTCATCGGTGCGCCGCGACGGGTAACGCGGTGCGCGGTGGGATCGAGTGAGAGATCGCCAACCGTGATCGTTTCGCCCGCCAGCGCGGGGCGCACGCGGCGCAGGACCGCGCCGACGCGGGCAATCAGTTCGCGCGGTGAGAAGGGCTTTGTGACGTAATCGTCCGCGCCGGTTTCCAGCCCGCGAATGCGGTCATCCTCGTCCGACCGCGCGGTGAGCATGATGATCGGAACGTGTGCCGTATCCTTGTTCCGGCGCAGGCGGCGGCAAACTTCGATACCGCTGGTGCCGCCGATCATCCAGTCGAGAAGGACGAGATCGGGCGCATCCTCGGCAGCGAGAAGCAGGGCTTCATCGCCATCGTCGGTGGTGCGGACATCGTAGCCTTCGCCGCGAAAGCGGTATTCGACCAGCTCGGCCAGTGCCGTATCGTCTTCAACCAGCAGCAATTTCGGAGCAGGCAAGCGAACCTCCATGACAGTTATACTGCCAAAGCACGCTTAATGTTACCACCGTGTGACGAAGCCGCAAAAGGACGGTCAGGCCGGTGGCAACACTTCCTCGCGCTCTGGCAGGTTCGCGCCGGTGGCGGCGTAATAGACCATTTCCGCGATGTTCGTGGCATGATCGCCAATGCGTTCGATATTGCGCGCGACGAACAGGAGCTGTGCGGCGCTGCTGATCGTGGCCGGATTTTCGACCATGAACGACACGAGGTTGCGGAAGATCGAATCGTAGAAGGCATCGACCTTGGCATCGCGCTGCACGATTTCTTCGGCGCTGATCGGATCGCGGGCGGCAAACGCGGTCAGAACGTCGTGGACCATATCGGCGGCCAGTTCGTTCATCGCGGGTAGAAGGGTGAGCGGTTCGAACCGTTTGCGGCCTTCGATGATGCCGACGCGCTTGGCGATGTTCTTGGCATAATCACCGATGCGTTCGATCACGCCCGCGATTTTCAGCGCGGCAATGACTTCGCGCAGATCGTCGGCCATCGGCGCGCGCAGGGCGAGGACGCGAATGGCGAGTTTATCGACTTCGGCCTCAAGCTGATCGATGCGCTTGTCACGCGCGATCACACCCTTGGCGAGTTCGTGATCGCCACGAACCAGCGCGTCCATTGCTTCGGACACGGAAAGTTCGGCCAGGCCACCCATCTCCGCGACAAGGCCGCGCAGCCGGGTGATGTCCTCGTCGAATGCCTTGACGGTATGTTCGGCCACCATGTCGTCCTCTTATGCCCTGTTGCGCGGCTCAGCCGTAGCGGCCGGTGATATAGTCCTTGGTCCGTTCTTCGCGCGGATTGGTGAAGATATCGGAAGTCTTGCCGTATTCAACGACCTTACCCAAGTGGAAGAAGGCGGTGCGCTGCGAAACGCGCGCGGCCTGCTGCATCGAGTGGGTGACGATGACGATGGCATAACGGCCCCGCAGATCGTCGATCAGTTCTTCGATACGCGCGGTGGCGATGGGATCGAGCGCGGAGCACGGTTCGTCCATCAGGATGACTTCGGGATCGACCGCGATGGCGCGGGCGATGCACAGGCGCTGCTGCTGGCCGCCGGAAAGCGCGGTGCCGCTGTCGGACAGGCGGTCCTTCACTTCATCCCACAGGCCGGCGCGGCGCAGCGATTGCTCGACGATCTCGTCAAGCTCTGCCTTGCTGCCGGTGATGCCGTGGATTTTCGGCCCATAGGCGATGTTTTCGTAGATCGACTTGGGGAAGGGGTTCGGCTTCTGGAACACCATGCCCACGCGGGCGCGCAATTGCACCACGTCCATGCCCGATTTGTAGATATCCTGCCCATCGAGCAGGATATCGCCTTCGACGCGGGCGTTGGGGATGGTGTCGTTCATGCGGTTCAAGGAACGCAGGAACGTGGATTTGCCGCAGCCCGATGGGCCAATGAAGGCGGTGACATAGCGCTGCGGGATTTCGATCGAAACATCGTCGATCGCGCGCTTGTCCCCATAGAATACCGAGACGTTCTTCGCGCTCATCTTCAGGGGCGCGTCGAAGTAGGGCTTGTCCTGCCCCTGCGGCTCAGTCTGGATCGCTTCAGCGTTCATTTTACCACCGTTTTTCGAAGCGGTTGCGCAAGTA
Source organism: Novosphingobium sp. ERN07 (assembly GCF_012641335.1). GTDB lineage: Bacteria > Pseudomonadota > Alphaproteobacteria > Sphingomonadales > Sphingomonadaceae > Novosphingobium. The sequence goes on along the minus strand of NZ_JABAID010000002.1, from coordinate 333,230 downwards.
GATCGCAAGACCGTTCATCAGGAGCAGGAAGACGAGGAGGACGACAATCGCCGCGCTGGTGCGTTCGACGAAGCCGCGGTCGATCTCGTCCGACCACAGGAAAATCTGCACCGGGAGAACGCTCGACGGTGCGGTGAAACCCGAAGGCGGGCTGGCGACGAAGGCGCGCATCCCGATCATCAGCAGCGGCGCGGTTTCGCCCAGCGCGCGAGCCATGCCGATGATCGTGCCGGTGAGAATGCCGGGCAGAGCCAGCGGCAGGACATGGTTGAACACGACCTGCACTTTGCTGGCACCGATAGCGAGCGCGGCATCGCGGATCGAGGGCGGCACCGCCTTGATCGCGTTGCGGCCGGAAATGACGATGACGGGCATGGTCATCAGGGCCAGCGTCATGCCGCCGATCAGCGGGGCGGAGCGATAGTGCGGGAAGATTGCGAGGAATACGGCAAGGCCGAGCAGGCCGAAAATGATCGAGGGAACGGCCGCGAGATTGTTGATCGAAATCTCGATCCAGTCGGTCCAGCGGTTCTTCGGCGCGTATTCTTCAAGGTAGAGCGCGGCGAGCACGCCCACCGGAAAGGCGAGGACGAGCGTGACGAACATCGTCAGCATCGAACCCTTGAGCGCCCCCCAGATGCCGACCGATTGAGGGCTGGTGGCATCGGAGCGGGTCAGAAAGCCCTTGTCGAACTGGCGGACCAGCTTGCCTTCGGCTTTGAGCTTTGTTGCGAGCGATTGCAGTGCGGGATCGCCATCGCCACGCATTGCGCGGGCGAGAGCATCGCTCGCGGGGAGCGAAACCTTGATGGTGCCGTTGAGCAGACCGGGGTCTTCGATCAGCTTGTCCGCCACTTCGCGCCATGCGCCATTTGCGAGAATATCGTCGGCATCGGGGCCGAGTGCGTTGCGGGCGGCGTTGTCTACCACCTTTTCGAGGCCGGCGAGTTCCAGCCCGCCCATCGGATCGGGCTGGGTCAGACGTTCGGCATCGATCTGCATTGCGCCAGCCAGCGGAACGTCGAAACGCACTTCGCTGCGCTGGAAACCGGCGATGCCTGCCGAACTCATGTTCACCAGCAAGAGCAGGAGCATGAGCGCCGAAAAGGCAACAGCGACAAAACCCAGCCAGCGGAAACGGCGGTCGGCTTTTTTGCGGGCCGCCAGACCGCGCTCCATCATGGCGCGGCGGCGGGCCTGAATATCTTCGAAGGAAGGGGTGGCGGAGGTCATCCGGGAGGCCTCAGTCATATGCTTCGCGGTAACGCTTTACCACGCGCAGGGCGATGAAGTTCAGCGTCAGCGTGACGAGGAACAGCACCATGCCGAGCGCGAAGGCGGAGAGCGTGGCGGGGTGATCGAAGCTGCCTTCGCCGGTCAGCATGGCGACGATCTGGAAGGTGACCGTGGTCATGCTTTCGAACGGATTGGCGGTGAGATTGGCCGAGGCCCCGGCGGCCATGACCACGATCATGGTTTCGCCAATAGCGCGGCTGATGGCCAGCATGACGCCTGCGACGATACCGGGCAGGGCTGCAGGAACCAGCACTTTGCGGATCGTTTCCGATGTGGTCGCGCCCATTGCAAGGCTGCCGTCGCGCAGGGATTGCGGAACGGCCGCGATGGAATCGTCCGCCATTGAGGAGACGAAGGGAATGATCATGATGCCCATGACAAGCCCTGCGGCGACCGCGCTTTCGGTGGACGCGCTGGAAATGCCGATGGCATGGGCCGCATCGCGCACCAGCGGGGCGACCGTGAGCGCAGCGAAATAGCCGTAGACGACGGTAGGCACGCCCGCGAGAATTTCGAGCAGCGGCTTCATCACCTTGCGCACACCGTTGCTGGCATATTGCGTCAGGAAGATCGCACTCATCAGGCCGAGCGGGATCGCGACGATCATAGCGATGATCGCGCCGATGTAGATCGTGCCCCAGAACAGCGGGATCGCGCCGTAAACCTTGCCATCAGGCGCGCCGGAACTCATCGGATCGGGCGACCAGTGGGTGCCGAACAGGAAGTCTATCGGTGAAACCATGCCGAAGAACCGGGCGGTTTCGAACACGAGGCTGACGATAATGCCGATGGTGGTGAGGATGGCCACCATAGATGCGATCATCAACAGGGCCAGAACTGCACGTTCCACCCGCGTGCGCGCCGTGAAATCGGGCTTGAGGCGCAGGAAAGCAAACGCTCCGCCCGCGAAAGCCACGAGGATCGTGACCGCAAGGCCGATGGAATTATAGAGCGTGAGCGCCGCGCGGTATGGCTCTACGAGGGCTTGCGCAGCATCATTGAACACGCCGAAAGCATTACCCGACGCAACCGCGCGCGCCTCTGCCAGAAAGGTTTCCCGTTCGAATCCGAAGGCGGGAAGCACTGATGCGGCAGGATCGGCAAGAACCTGTGCCGTGACCAGAGAAGGACTGATCGCGTTCCACAGCACGGCAAAAAGCAGGGCAGGCACGCCGACCCAGAGGGCGACGTACCAGCCGTGGAAATTGGGCAGTGAATGCAGGCGGACGCCGGGCGCGGCCTTGCGGAAGGCCCAGGCGCGGGAACGTGCCGCCAGCCAGCCCAAAAGGCTCAGCCCGAAGGCGAGCAGAAGCAGAATGGCTGGCGACATGACCCCCGGTATTCCCCTGTAACTTACTTCAACTGCGAACCGTCAAGAACCGGAAGGTCGTTAACAGCCTTGGCGCTGCCCGCAAGCACATCGTCAGGTGCGACGACCATGCCGAGCTTGGCAAGTGTGCCATCCTTGCCCCAGAGCTTTGACCATTCAGTGACAAATGCCTGCAATCCTGGAATTGCTTTCAGGTGCGCCTTCTTCACATAGATGTAGAGCGGGCGCGCACCGGGATAGCTGAAGTCCGAGATCGTGGCGTAAGTCGGCTCGACCCCCTTCATCGTCAGGCCCTTGATACGACCCTTGTTCTCTTCAAGGTAGGAGAAGCCGAATACGCCGATCGCCTTCGGATTCGCTTCGATCTTCTGGACGATCAGGTTGTCGTTCTCACCGGCATCGACATAGGCACCATCATCGCGCACTTCGGTGCAGATCTTGTCGTGCTTGTCTTTGTCGCTGTCTTTCAGCGCCTTCATTTCGGCGTTTTCGTCGCAGCCCTTGGCGAGGATCAGTTCCTTCAGCGCATCGCGCGTCCCCGAAGTGGAAGGCGGGCCGTAGACGAGAATCGGTTCGGCGGGGAGCGACGGGTTTACGTCCTTCCAGGTCTTGAACGTCTGCGGCTTGCCATAGGGGTTCTTGGCGAGGGCCTTGTAGACGTCTTCGGGGGTGAGCGCGATGCCAGGGCCAGCCTGCGCTTCGGCAAAGGCGACGCCATCGAGGCCGACTTGAATTTCAACGATTTCCTTGACGCCGTTCTTCTCGCACGCTTCGAACTCGGACTTCTTCATCCGGCGTGATGCGTTGGCGATATCGGGGAACTGCGCACCGACACCACCGCAGAACAGGTTCATGCCCGCGCCGGTGCCGGTCGATTCGATGATCGGAGACTTGAGCGAGGGATCAGCCTTCGCCAGCGATTCGGCCACGGCCTTGGCAAAGGGGTAAACGGTGGACGAGCCGACGGCGCGCACCTGATCACGGGTGGCCGCTTCCTGCGAACCGCAACCGGCAAGAGCGAGCGCCGAAAGCGCGGCGGCTGAAAGGGCAACATTGCGAATCATCGACATCGGTATAGCCTTTATCCCTGTTGGCAGGGCGGCCAATGCGACGGCTGCGTGACAGGTTTATGACAATGACGGGTCGGCAGCAACGTTCTGTTGCAAAACGAGCGGAATGCGCACCGTGACAGTGGTGCCTTTGCCCAGCGTGCTGGCGATATCGAGCTTCCCCCGATGGCGTTCGACAATGTGCTTCACGATGGCAAGGCCAAGACCGGTTCCGCCCGCGGTGCGGCTACGCCCCGGATCGGTGCGATAGAACCGTCGGGTAAGGTAGGGGAGGTGATCGGGGTGGATGCCCTCGCCACGGTCGGCCACGATAAGCTCAGCTTCGCCCTGCACCACACCGACGGAGACGGAAACGGGAGCTTGAGAATCGCCATATTTGAAGGCGTTGTCGATCAGGTTGCGAACAAGCTGGTCCAGTTGCTGACGATCGCCCATGACGACCGCCTCGACGGTTTCCACCTTGAGGCGGTCTTCGCCCACGGTCATCGCGGTTTCGCTGGCGATTGTCCCCACCATCTGGCCAAGATCGATGCGATCACGCGGGAGTTCGTGTTTCTCCGCCTCGATACGCGAAAGCGACATCAAATCTTCGACAAGGCTTTGCAGGCGGCGTGCTTCGCGCAGCACCGTGGCGTGGAACTTTGCCGCTGTTGCTGCGTCGACCTTGGCATCGGGGTCTGCCAATGTCTCGATATAGCCGATGATCGAGGCGAGGGGGGTGCGCAACTCGTGACTGGCATTGGCGACGAAATCGGTGTGTGCGCGGCTGATGTCGGCTTCTGCCGTGCGGTTGACCATTTCGATCAGCGAGAATCGTTCATCGATTGGGACGCGGCTGACCTGCCAGATGCTGCGCGCGCCGGTGAGCCCGCGAACCAGTGCGCGCCCCTGCGGCTTTTGCAGCAGGCCGATGGCTTCGGGGTGACGCAAGGCAACGCGGGCGTCCTGTCCGACGATATGCGCGCCCAGTTCTTCGCGCGCGGCGGCGTTGGCGGCAGCGATGCGCTGACCATCGAGCATAAGGACGGGAAGGCCGAAGGGTTCGACAAGTTCGACCATCGCCTGACGTGAGACGCTGCCATCATCGCGGTCTATCGTTTCGACGGTGGGTTCTGGCCGGGCCAGCCAGAGTGTGGCAAGCCAGACCAGCAGGATCGCCAGCGACATCCAGAAGCCAGAACCGCCAAGGTACATGACCACGGCCGCGCAGAAGGCAACGATGATGCTGGGAACTGGCAACGACAAGCCCTTCATCGAATCACGCTGCGTGGAGTGCCTGTGTCTGCGAATCGCCGATCCATGTTTCGGCCTTGTTGCATCGCAAATAGGCGAGGGGCGAGCATCGGCGCAAGCCGTGCACGCAGCAAGTCACAAAACGGTGGTCATCCGCAGCGGGCTGGAGTGTCGTTCCAAGGTACAATTGGCGTGCATGGGCGAGGCGCGCACAGTGCCGCCGATCCTAACAACAATTCATCGGAGGAACGGGGATGTTGCAGCAGGCCATGAGCAAATTCACCGGCGACTCGCTCATTCGCGACAAGTATGAAAATTTCATTGGCGGGAAATGGGTCGCCCCCGTGCGCGGGCAGTATTTCGACAATATCTCGCCGGTGACCGGGCAGGTCGTGTGTCAAGTGGCACGCGGCACGGCGGACGATATCGAATTGGCGCTCGATGCAGCGCACGCGGCCAAGGACGCTTGGGGCAAGGCTTCGAGCACGGAACGGTCGAACGTGTTGCTGCGCGTTGCCGACAAGCTTGAAGCCAACCTTGATCTTTTGGCGATGGTCGAGACGATCGACAACGGCAAGCCGATCCGCGAAACAATGGCTGCCGACATTCCGCTGGCCATCGACCACTTCCGTTACTTCGCCGCCTGCGTCCGCGCGCAGGAGGGTTCGATTGCGGAAATCGACCACGATACCGTGGCATATCACTTCCACGAACCGCTGGGCGTGGTCGGTCAGATCATTCCGTGGAACTTCCCGATCCTGATGGCGGCGTGGAAGCTGGCGCCGGCGCTGGCAGCCGGGAACTGCGTGGTGCTGAAGCCCGCCGAGCAGACGCCGATGTCGATCCTTGTGCTGGCGGAACTGGTTGCCGATATCCTGCCGGCAGGTACGCTCAACATCGTGAACGGATTTGGCATCGAAGCGGGCAAGCCGCTGGCCACCAACAAGCGCATCAGCAAGATCGCGTTCACCGGCGAAACGTCGACCGGGCGGCTGATCATGCAGTATGCCAGCGAGAACCTGATTCCGTGCACGTTGGAACTGGGCGGAAAAAGCCCGAACATCTTCTTTGCTGACGTCATGGACGCCGACGACGATTATCTGGATAAGGCGCTGGAAGGCTTTGCCATGTTCGCGCTCAATCAGGGTGAGGTCTGCACCTGTCCGAGCCGCGCACTGGTGCATGAATCGATCTATGACCGTTTCATGGAAAAGGCGATTGCCCGTGTCGAAGCTATCAAGCTGGGCAGCCCGCTCGATCCTTCGACGATGATCGGCGCGCAGGCATCGAACGACCAGATGGAAAAGATCCTGAGCTATATCCAGATTGGCAAGGACGAAGGGGCCAAAGTGCTGACCGGCGGTGAGCGTGCGATGCACACCGGCGAACTGGCCGATGGCTATTACGTGCAGCCGACCGTGCTGGAAGGCCACAACAAGATGCGCATCTTCCAGGAGGAAATCTTCGGCCCGGTGCTTTCGGTGACCAAGTTCTCCAGCGATGAAGAAGCGCTCTCCATCGCCAACGATACGCTCTATGGCCTTGGTGCCGGGGTGTGGACGCGCGATGGTACGCGGGCCTATCGTTTTGGACGGGGCATTCAGGCCGGGCGCGTATGGACCAACTGCTATCACGCCTATCCAGCGCACGCGGCATTCGGCGGTTACAAGCAGTCGGGCATCGGGCGTGAAACGCACAAGATGATGCTGGACCACTATCAGCAGACCAAGAACCTTCTGGTCAGCTACAGCCCCAAGGCGCTCGGCTTCTTCTGAGGCTGTCGTCCGGCGGCAATGCGGCGCGCTACGGCTTCTGGCCGGGCGCGCCAAAGGCCGTTCAAGCAGGTGCCGCAAGAGCGCCTATGTGGAGAGAGATGATGACGCAGATGGTTGTCAACGTGATGTATAATGCTCCCGCCGACCCGCAGGCGTTCGAGCGCTACTACGCTGAAACGCACATGCCGATTGCGGCGAAAATTCCTTCGGTCGAAAAGATTGTTCTGCTTAAGGGCATGGCCGGCGCAGACGGTAGCGCGCCGCCTTATTACCGCGTCGCCCAGATTTATTTTGCCGACGAAGCTGCGATGGCTTCTGGAATGTCATCGCCAGAGGCCCAAGCCGCGACCGCCGACATCGCCAATTTTGCGACCGGCGGCGCCTCCGTGTTGATCACGGAAGTCGTTTGAACGTCCTGCCTTCTCGCGTGTTGGCGAGCACTGCTGCGCTGGAATGGATGGCGCGGCTGAAGGTGCAGCATGGGCCGTTGATGTTCCACCAGTCGGGCGGGTGTTGCGACGGCTCTGCGCCGATGTGCTTTCAGGCGGGTGAGTTCCGCGTTGGCGGGCAGGATGTGCTGCTGGGCCATGTGTCGGATGATGTGCCGGTATGGATCGGGGCGGCGCAGTTTGAATATTGGCGGCACACGCAGATTACCATCGATGTGGTGCCGGGCCGCGGGGCCGGGATGAGCCTTGAGGCACCCGAAGGCGTGCGTTTCATAGTACGTAGTCGCGTGTTTACCGACGAGGAAGCAGAACTGCTTGAGAAAGCGGGAGAACCGCCGCGCGGCGACGCGATTGCGCTTGGCGGAACCACCGGCGCGCCTTAGACTTCAACCGGGATGATGGTCATGCGTTCAAAGAGGTGCGGGCCGGGGGAAGAGGAAGCAAAGGATGCTGCAAGTTGATGTCGATAAGCGGCCCGCGATACCTTCCGGTCAGGCTGCATCTCCTGTGACATCTGGCGGGCTGATCACTGTCACGTCGCGCGCGGTGGACCCGGCGACGGCTGTGGGCGAACTCGCCGAAGCACTGGCCGGTGCGGAACTTTCAGGCGCGTTGCTGTTCTGTTCCAACACCTATCCACGCGAAGCCTTGCAGCGTGAACTGGCCGTGCAATTGCCCGATGTACAGCTATTCGGCTGCACCAGCGCCGGCGAGCTGACCGATCGTGGCTATGACACCCGCAGCGTGGTGCTCATCGGGTTTCCGGCAAACGTGTTTTCCATCGCGTCGTTGCGCTTTGACGATCTCGACCGGTTCGATCCGCAATCGGCACAGGCGGCGATACGGCAACTGGTGGCGCAGGAACGGGTCGAACGTTCACCCGAAGGCCGCCCCAATCAGGTAGCGCTGTTTCTGGTCGATGGGCTTTCGCACCGTGAAGAACTGCTGACGATGACCGCGCAACACGCGCTTGGTGATATCCAATTGATCGGAGGATCGAGCGGGGACGGACTTTCCTTCCGCAACACGGCGATCCTGCATGAAGGGCGGTTTCATGCCGATGCAGCAGTGATCGTCCTGCTGACCACCGCCAAGCCGCTGCATGTGTTTTGCGCCAACTTCTACAAACCCGGCCCGGCCAAGATGGTGATTACCGAGGCTGACCCGGAATCGCGTGTGGTGCAGGAAATCAATGCTGCGCCTGCGGCAGAGGAATATCGCCGTCTGGCAGGCAGCCCTTGTGCCGAACTCGACGCGCATTTCTTTGCCGCCCATCCGCCTATAGTGCGGACAGGAGGGCAGTTTCATGTGCGGTCCATCCAGAGCGTGAACAATGACGGATCACTGACGTTCTATTGCGCCATTGATACCGGCGTGGTGCTTTCGATTGGAGAGCCGGTGGACCGCATAGGTGCGATGGAAAGCCTGTTTGCCGATATAGAAAGCAAGGTGGGCGAGATCGATCACGTTATAGGCTTTGATTGCGTGCTGAATCGGCTGGACGCAGAGGACCGGCAGATGGCGCGCACGGTATCGCAGATGTATGTCGAAAAGCGGGTCTTCGGGTTCAACACTTATGGCGAGCAGTTCATGGCTGCGCACATGAATCAGACGTTCACGGGGCTGGCCATCGGGAAATGACCACGCATTCTGCCCCTGCATCCATTGCTACCGACGACAGCGAAGCCGCCCGCCTGCGCGAGCGAGTGCGGCAACTGGAAAAGATCAACGCCGCGCTGATGGACCGCGTGGAACGGTCCATCGATATGCAGGGCGGAGCGTTTTCGATGTTCGAGACGGCCATCGCGCTCGAGGCGATGGTGCGCGATCGTACTGGCGCCCTTGAAACCGCGATGAGCGAGTTGAATCGCGTTATTGCAGAACTGGCTGCGGCGAATGAGGATGCGACGGCGGCAAGGGTGCTGTTGCGCGATGCGATTGAATCGCTGGACGATGGTTTCGCGCTCTACGATGCCGATGACCGGCTGATCCTGTGCAACCGCGCGTTCTTGAAGATATTTCCGGTTATCGAAGAAATTTCGGGAGAGACGCCAGAATTTTCCGAAATGGCCAGCAGGCTGGCTTTTACCGGCGCTACGGTTGGATCGCGCATGGCACCGGAGCGGTGGCTGAGTGATAGGGTAGAGCGCCATCGCCGTGCCGAAGGTGCGCACGTTCAGGCGATGAGCGACGGACGCTGGATCCAGATCAACGAAATCCGCACGAGCGATGGCGGCATTGTCGGAATCTACACCGACATCACCTCGGTCAAGGCGGAGGATGCCCGCCAGCGTGCGCTGGAACTGGCCGAGCGCAACCTTGCGCTGCAAGCGACTCTCGACACGCTTTCCGAAGGCGTGTGTCTGCTCGATGCGCAGCGGCGCATGCAGGCGTGGAATGAAGGGCTGGTGCGCGTGCTCGATCTGGGCGGCGGCGAGCTTATGCGGCAGGTGGAAAGCCACGAAGCACTGATCCAGTGGTGCATGGAACACCTCGGCCTGGAATGCGCCGATGCGCTGGCTTGGCGCGAGGGGACGACGACCCAGCTCTCGGCTGATTGCCTGATGGCGGGGCGCAATTTCGTGATCCGGTCGGTGCCGTTGAGCAGTGGCGGAATGGTGTTCACGTTTGATGATGTGACCGATCATGTCCGCCTGCAACGTTCGCTTACCGAAACGGCCGAACTGCTGGAGCGGCGCGTCACTGAGCGCACGGCGGAATTGAGTGAGGTGAACCGTCAGCTTGTTGAGGCAAAGAACGAGGCCGAAACCGCGAACCGATCAAAGACCAGCTTCCTTGCGGCGGCGAGCCATGATCTGTTGCAGCCGCTGAATGCGGCACGTCTGTTCGTTTCGGCGGTAGACGGGCTGAGCCTGCCTGATCGGGCCGGTCTGTTGGTGCAGCAGGCCAGCACCGCGCTGGATTCGGTCGAGGACTTGCTGGAAGCGCTGTTCGAGATTTCGCGCCTTGATGCAGGCGCGATTCAGCCGGAAATCGCGGGCCATTCGCTGGGCGGGCTGCTTCATGCCTTGCGCGTAGAGTTTGGGCCGCTGGCCGTGGCAGGTGGATTGCGGTTTGACGTGGCAGAAACCGCGCTGTGGGTGCAGTCCGATGCGCGATTGCTGCGGCGCGTGCTGCAAAACTTCGTTTCCAACGCCATCCGCTATACCGAGACGGGCAGCGTAACCGTCGAGGTTTGCGAGGACGGCGACCAGGTGCGCGTCACCGTGCGCGATACCGGCCCCGGCATTGCGCTGCAGGATCGCGAAGAGATATTTGGCGAGTTCCGCCGTGTGGGCAAGACGCAGAAGATTCCCGGCAAGGGTCTTGGTCTGGCCATTGTCCGCCGCGTTTCGACTATGCTGGGCCATGCGGTGGAACTGGATTCGACCGTTGGTTCCGGTTCGGCGTTCTCGATCACGCTGCCGCGCGTTGCACAGGTGGCGGTGGTAAAGGCAGTTGAGGCCGGGCAGGGCGGGTCGAGCGGCACCGGCGGCCTTGTGATCGTGATCGATAACGATCCGGCCATTCTTTCCGGCATGGAAGCGCTGCTGGAGAACTGGGGACTGGAAGTAATCGCCGCGCGCGATCCGGCCGATCCCGCTGCGATAGCGGGATTGCGCCAAGGCCCTGCGATGCTGATCGTGGACTATCAGCTTGATGATGGTCTGACCGGCGATGAAGCGATTGCGCAACTGCGCCAGAATGCCGGGCGCGATATCCCGGCGATGGTCATCACGGCGGACCGCAGCGAAGAGACGAAAGCGCACCTGTCGTCGCTCGCTCTGCCGATCCTGAATAAGCCGGTGAAGCCTGCGCAATTGCGGGCGCTGCTGCGCCAGCGTGATGTTCTTTAGCTGCCTTTGAAGCCGATCTTCCCGGCCATGATTACGGCCTGCGTGCGCGAGAACACGTTCATCTTCTGCAGGATGGCAGAAACGTGCGCTTTTACGGTCGTCATCGAAACGTCCAGTTCATAAGCGATCTGCTTGTTGAGAAGACCGGCGACGAGATGGCCAAGGACCACGCGCTGCTGCGGTGTCAGGCTTTCGATGCGGCTGCGGATCAGGTCTTCTTCGGCGGCAGCAGATTCATCGCCTTCGAGTTCGGGCATGTAGATTTCGCCCGAAAGCACCTGATTGAGTGCATCGACGATGGCCGCGCGCTTCAGGCTTTTGGGTACGAACCCTGCAGCCCCTGCGGCAAGCGCATCGCGCACGACATTGCGGTCTGTCACGCCGGACACCATGACCACGGGCGTTGCCGGAAATCCTTCGCGCAGGGCCTGAAGGCCGGAGAGATGCGAAACGTCGGGGATATTGAGATCGAGTAAGACCAGATCGACATCGCCTTCGCGCTCGAGCGTGCCCAAGGCAGCTTCGAGGCTGTCGGCTTCGAGGATGGTGCAGGCAGGATAGGCATCGTCGAAGATCGACCGCAGGCCATCGCGCACCAGCGAGTGATCATCGACAATCAGCACGCGGTCTGGCGCACCGAGATCAGCCATGATGGTCCCCCTCAATAAGTTGACCGGGACTGCCTCCGCGCTTTGAGCGAGTCTTGCAGTTTGCGGCACGTAGGTATTGCGCATGTGATCCTACCCGGGGAGGGAGGGGAGCGCCAGACGTTGCCGCAGGGCGCTCCCGATAGTTTGGTTTACTGCTTGGGCAGCTTGAACACCCAGAGCATTCCGCCCTGGCTGATTTCCTTGAAGGTCTTGGCCACTTCGCCACCCCAGAGCGGCACCGCGCCACCCCAGCCCGACATCACGGCCACAAATTGCTCGCCGTCCTGCTCCCACGTGATGGGCGAGCCGACCACGCCCGAACCGGTCTGGAACTTCCACAGTTCAGCACCGGTCTTGGCATCGAACGCCTTCAGGAAGCCTTCGGGCGTGCCGGTGAACACCAGATTGCCGCGCGTGGCCAGAACGCCGCCCCACAGCGGGGCCTTGTTCTTGTATTCCCACACAATCTTGCCGGTGGTCGGGTCCATCGCACGCAGCGCGCCGATGTGATCATCGGCAATCGGCTTGATGGTGAAGCCCGCGCCGAGATAGGCCGCGCCCTTCTTGTAGGCGATGGGTTCGTTCCAGATGTCCATGCCCCAATCGTTGCTGGGCACATAGAACAGGCCGGTATCCTGTGAGAACGCCATCGGCATCCAGTTCTTGCCACCAAGGAACGACGGACTGGCGAAGACGGACTTGCCCTTTACCGCGGCATCGGGCGCGCCCGGACGGTTTTCAGGGACGTAGTTGGGGCGACCGGTCTTCAGGTCGATGCCGTTGGCCCAGGTCGTCTGCATGACGAACTTGTGCGCGCCCATCAGCTTGCCGTTGGTGCGATCAAGCACGTAGAAATAGCCGTTGCGGTCAGCCTTCGCGCCCAGCTTCATCGGCTTGCCTTTGATCGTGGCGTCGAAGGGCACAAACTCGTTCACGCCGTCGAAGTCCCAGCCATCGTGCGGGGTGGTCTGATAGTGCCACTTGATCACGCCGGTATCCACGTCGATTGCCAGCGTGGACGCGGAATAGAGGTTGTCGCCGGGGCGCAGGTGGCTGTTCCACGGGCCGGGGTTGCCGGTGCCGAAGAACACGGTGTTGGTCGACGGGTCATAAGTGCCGCCAAGCCATGTTGCGCCGCCGCCGGTCTTCCACAGATCGCCGGTCCAGCTTGCGTTGAGCTTGCCGGTCATGCCGTTGGGCTGGCCCTTCAGCGTGCCGACGTGGCCTTCGATGACCGGGCGTTCCCATACCAGCTCGCCCGTATCGACATTGCGTGCCTGAACCGCACCGACAATGCCGAACTCACCACCGGAGTTACCGGTGATCACCATATCCTTGACGATCAGCGGCGCTGCCGTGGCCGAATAGCCTGCCTGATATTCGCCAGTCTTCTTGTTCCACAGCACTTTGCCAGTGTGGCGATCAAGCGCGACGAGATGAGCATCTAGCGTGGCGAAGATCACCTTGTCGCCGTGGATTGCCGCGCCGCGATTCACCACGTCGCAGCATGGCATGATGCCATCGGGCAGGCGGGCGTTGTATTCCCACTTCTTTTCGCCGGTGCGCGCATCGAATGCGAAGAGGCGTGAATAGGAGCCGGTGACGTAGATCGTGCCGTCATAGACCAGCGGCTGCGCTTCCTGCCCACGCTGCTTTTCGCCGCCCAGCGATGCACCGAATACGGGAATGAGCTTGGTCACGTTCTGCGTGTTCAGCTTATCGAGCGTGCTGAAACGCTGCTGCCACGGACCCATGCCATAGCTGATCACGTCGCCGGGCGTTGCAGCATCGTTGACGATATCCGCGCTGGTCGGACCGCCGGCAATGGCCGGTGCCGCCGCCAGACTGGTCGCTGCCGCCAGCCCTGCGATAAGTGTTGAGAAACGCCGCTTCATCCTGTCCCTCCTGTTTGGGTTATTCTTGCCCGATGGGTTGCGAATCCTGCCTGCACTGCCGGTCAGCCGCATTGCCCCAATCGTCGAAGCTGAGCCTATCCCTTGGGGGTAGAGGCACAATTGCACCTTGGGATAAGACTTGGGAAATGAGAGTGGGCCGTTTGGTTTGCAGCGCAGCAAAGGCGTGTGGGAATGCAGCGGTTCGGGGGATACCGGTCGCAGTCGGCATCCCCGTCCCCCTGTTCTCCACGCCTTCCACGCGGAGCCTGTGATGATCGCTTTTCTGCGCTCAGGCCTGCGCGGCCAGAGCGGGTTTCCAGGCGACGCCATGCTGCGCGAAAATCGCTGCAAGGCGGCCGTTTGCGATCATTTTTTCGATTGCTTCATCAAGCGCGAAGCCAAGATTGCGCGCGTTTTCCTTTACCGCGATACCGATATCCCAGCCCGGAGACATCATCATCGGAAGGGGGCCTTTTCGCACCTTGATTCCCGCATCGGGATGATCTTTCACCACGGCTTCGATCTGCGCGGTCGTGGCTACGGCAAAGTCTGCCGTACCATCGGTCAATGCTGCAGCAGCACCATAGCCGGTGGGCAGATGGATCAGATCCTTCGCCAGCGTGCCACCCGCATAGCCGAGCAGGTAGAAATCGGGGATGGACGCCAGTTCTGCGGCAACCTTGCGTCCCTTGAACGCTGCCGGTGCCGCCTCGCAATTGCCGACCTCGCGCGAACATGCTGCGCCAAACGTTTCGCGATAGTAGGGCGATAGAAACACGACGTTGTTCTCTTGCTGCATCAGCGTCCGGTCGAAGGGGACGTGCAGCATCACGTCGCAAGGCTGGAAGCCCAGCAGGCCGCCACGCCAGACCACGTTGCGCAGATCGTCAGAGATGTCCTCGTCGGCAAGGAACAACTGGATATCGGCGCGGACGCCAAGCGCTTCGGCAAGCGTGCGCGCGATATCGGCATCGATGCCCATCGCTTTCCCGCCTTCCGCCCATGACCACGGCCGGTTGTCCGCATAGAGTCCGACCCGAAGGACTCCGAGGTCTTTGACCTTCTCAAGCGGTGCAGCATTGGCCGTGGATGGCAAGGCGGCGAACAAGATGGCTGAGGCGAGAAATTCGCGGCGGCCCAATACCGGGCGGCTCATTCGTCAGTATGCTTGGTTTCGAGCCAGCTACGGATGGCCCAGCCAGCCTTCTGGCCGAGCACGTCACCGAACGGAGGCATATAGACTTTGCCGTCATGGCTTGATCCGTGCCGGAACCGTTCGAGGAACCATTCATCGCCGGAATCGCCCAGTTCCAAGTAGCGTAGATCGGGCGCGATGCCGCCGGACATGGCATCAAGTCCGTGGCAGCGGGCGCAGTTCTGGCCATAGGCGGACTGGCCGATCTCGATGGCTTTGGCGTTGCCGCGATAGGGGTTGGATGCAACCCAGGCATCGTTGCCGCCTTCGATATCGGGAAGGGCGGAGGTATCCACCGCCTGCGGAACGACATCGCCATGTGCGGAAAGCCGGGTGGCAACAGTGGCCGAAGCGATGACGGCAGCGGTCAGCAAGGCCGCGCGGCCAAGGGGGATTTTCATCGGTCAAACATCCTCTGCGACTGTGCGGCAGAATCATGCCTGCTCGCACCGTTGGCAAAAGTATTTTCACACCGCAGCGCATCGCCCAATTGGACAATGGTACAAGACCAAGGTGCCATTTCAGCACGGGGCTGGCGCGGCTAATGCTGCGTGGCATGGAGAGGACAATGAAAAACATCATCGCAGCCCTTTTGGTTTCAGCAGGATCGTGCATCCCGGCAATCGCCTGTGCCCAGACCGCATGGGTCAGTAACGAACGCAGCTCTACCATCAGCGTGATCGATATCGCTGCGGGCAAGGTCGTGGCCGAATGGCCGGTGGGCAAGCGCCCGCGCGGTGTTACGCTGACGCGCGATGGCAAGGCCCTGCTGGTCGCCGCTAGCGCGGATAATGCCGTCGAGATGCGCGATCCGATGACGGGTGCCTTGATCGCAACGCTGCCATCGGGCGCGGACCCTGAGCAGTTCTTTCCATCGTGGGATGGCAAACTGCTTTTTGCCGCGAACGAAGACAATGCTGCGGTTACAGCCATTGATCTGGAGGCGCGCAAAGTGGCTTGGCAGGTGGCCGTCGGAGACGAGCCGGAAGGCGTGGCGCAAAGTCCCGATGGTCGCTGGCTGCTCGTTACCAGCGAGGAGGACAATGCGGTGGCGTGGATCGATCTGGCCACACGCGCGGTCGTGGAAGAGATGGAGACGGACGCAAGGCCCCGCCATATCGAATTTACGGCCGACGGTGCAAAAGTCTGGATCGCGGCGGAAATGGCGGGCACCGTTCACGTCGTCGATGTCGGCAGCAAAGCGATAGAGCGGACGCTGACGTTCACGCCGCCCGACGTGCCTGCCTATAAGGTTATGCCTTGCGGTATCCGTTTTACGCCCGATGGCCGCACCGCAGTCGTCGCGCTGGGGCGGGCAGACAGCGTGGCGGTAGTCGATGTCGCAACTCTGGCTGTGCGCGGTTATGTGAAAGTGGGTGAGCGGCCTTGGCATCTGGCGATCACCAAGGATGGCAGCCGCGCCATCGTGGCCAACGGGGCGAGCGATTCGATTTCGGTTGTCGATCTGGCCACGCTTTCCGTTGTGGCGACGATTGCCGGTGGCGGCGGGCCGTGGGGTGTGGCGCTGGGGCAATAGCGCCCGGTTCCATCCCGCCCTCTTATCCCAAAGTCCAACGCCCAAAGTCCAATATCGCAGTTTCGCGCTGCGCAGCATTGTTCCCCGCAGTCGCAGGATAACCGACACGCCTTCACGGAGGGGAACACAATGAACATCAGGAGGGCGCTTTGCGCCTCGGTTGCAATGGGCGCGCTTGCCCTTGCAGCAACACCCGCCCACGCTGGCACGCTCGAACTGCTCAAGCGGTTGCACGAAAAGGGCATCCTCACTGATGAGGAATACAACGAGCTGATGGCCGAGGAGGCCGCGCCCAGCCCAGCTTCGGCATCAGGCGATGCTATGGCAAAGGCGCAAGCATCGGTCGATACCACCCGCATGGTGCGGATGACCGACAGCGGCATCGGCCTTGAAGTCGGCCCGGCCACGATCACCTTCTCAGGATCGGTCAACGGCTTCTATGTGCACGACAATCCCGATACGCCCAGCGCCCGCACGGCGGTGGTTGGCGGTATCGCCAATGTCGGCGCGAACAATTCCAGCGCGATCCGCAACGGTCTGCTGCCGGGCTTCCTCAAGGTTTCGGTCGCCACGAAGCAGGCAGGCTGGGACGTGGGGGCGACCTTCGGCATGTATCCCGGCATCAACTCCACCGCGTGGGGCGCGCTCGGTGCCAACAATGGTGGCCAGCCCACGGCGCTCGCCACGGCGGGCATCGATTTCCGCCAGACGTTCATGACGTTTGGCAAGCCCGATATCGGCACGTTCAAGATCGGTCGCGATATCGGCCTGTTTGCGTCGGAAGCGATCCTCAACGACATCACGCTGCTTTCGGCGGGCACGCCCGGCAGCAACGTGGCGCCGGGCAACACGTCACTCGGTCGCATCGGCGTGGGGTATATCTATACCGACTTCCAGCCGCAGATTACCTACACTTCGCCCAGTTTCGGTGGGCTTCAGGCGTCCGTAGGTGTATTTCAGCCACTGTCATCGCTTACCGGTCCTGCCGAGAGCAATTCGGCACCCGGCTTTCAGGGCAAGGTGACCTATGACGGCAAGTTTGGCGATGTGGCCACGCGCCTCTGGGTTTCAGGCGTCACGCAGAAGCATGATCTCGTCGCGGGTGGCAGCTTTACCGGCAGCGGCGTGGACGTGGGGGGCAAGCTCACCGTCGGTCCGCTGACGGCGACGGGGTACTACTACACCGGCAGCGGCCTTGGCACCACGGTCCTTGGCCTGTTCGATACCGGTGTGCCGCAAACCGGCACCAGTGTTGCCAAGCGCGACAGCGAAGGCTTCTATGCGCAAGCTATGGCAACCTTTGGCAAGTTCTCCATCGGTGGCAGCTACGGCGAAAGCCGGCTCGATTATGCCAGCGCTGCGGATCAGGTGGCAAACCCCAATTTGCTCAAGGTGAACTCCAGCTATGTGGGCCAGCTTCGCTATGGCCTGACCAGTTGGGTCACGCTGATCGGGGAATATGTCCATTCGCAAGCCAAGGCGCACTCAGGCAACAAGGCTGAAAGCGATGCCGTGGCGGTTGGCGGCATCCTGTTCTTCTAAACGGAAAAACCATCTTCTTTGGGAAGATGACTGATCCACTCTTGTCGGCAGCCCGCAAGCCTCTCAAAGGGCTGCCGACACATTTCGTTTCTCCACTTCGTCACCCAGAAAGTCGCAGCAGATGGATGACACTCGTTTTTGCCGTGCAAACGGCCAGTATATCGCCACTGCCCTCGCTCTAGCGCTTGCTAGTTCGCCTGCCTTTGCCGAGGCAGGGCCGAACGGCGAGATCGTGGTGAGCGGCAAGGGACTTGAGGTGACGCCGGGCACGCCGGCTTATTCCTCGGTAGAGATCGATCGCGATGCCATCGTTTCGTCCGCGTCGGGACGGATCGAGGACGTTCTCACCTCGGTTGCGGGCTTTCAGCAGTTTCGCCGGTCTGATAGCCGTTCATCGAACCCATCGGCACAGGGCGTCACCTTGCGCGCGCTTGGCGGGAACGCCACCAGCCGCGCACTGGTGCTGCTCGATGGCGTGCCGATGGTCGATCCGTTCTTTGGCTACGTTCCGCTTACCGCACTTGCGCTCGACGGCCTTGCCGCAATTCGCGTGACGCGCGGGGGTGGTTCCGGCCCGTTCGGTGCAGGCGCACTTTCAGGCACGATAGAGCTGGAAAGTGCAGGGCCTGAAATGCTCGGCCTCGTTTCTGCACAATTGCTTGGCAGCCAGCGGGGCGAGACGGAAGCCAGCGCTAGCATCGCTCCACGCCTTGGCGAAGGTTTCGTGGTCGTTTCGGCGCGTTGGGATCGGGGCAAGGGTTTCTGGACGACCCCCACTGCGCAGCGCGTGCCTGCAAGCGTGCGTGCGCGCTATGAATCATGGTCCACCGCCGTGCGGGCGGTCGCACCGCTTTCCGATACCGTAGAACTGCAAAGCCGCATCTCGGTTTACCGCGATGATCGCGTATTGCGTTTCCGTGGCGCTGATACATCGACCGAAGGTGAGGATGCCAGTCTGCGCCTTGTCGGGCGGGGCGCATGGCAGTTCGATGCGCTGGCCTATTTCCAGTCGCGCAACTTCTCGAACGTGGTGGTTTCAGCCACCAGCTTCCGCCCCACGCTGGACCAGTTCGATACGCCTGCCCAAGGCATCGGTGGCAAGTTCGAACTGCGCCCGCCTGTGGGCGAACAAAACGTTCTGCGTCTTGGCGTCGATTGGCGTCGGCTGAGCGGCACGATGAACGAAAACGCGCTTAACGCCACCACCGGTGCCGTGACTGCCCGACGCCGCGCCGGTGGGGTGAACACCGACGTTGGCTTCTATGCCGAAAACGATCTGACGGTTGGACCGGTGGTGCTGACCGGGGGGCTTCGCGCAGACCGGACGGTGATCGCTGATGGGTATTTCGAGGTGCGTAACGCCGCAGGCGCTGTGACCAGCCGTAGTGACTACGCCAAGCAGACTGATTGGACCGTCACGTGGCGCGGGGGGGCGTTGCTGCAAGCGAGCGAAGCCCTGGCGCTGCGCGCTGCTGCCTACTCCGGCCTTCGTCAGCCGACCCTGAACGAACTCTACCGCCCGTTCACGGTGTTTCCGGTAACGACACAAGCCAACGCTGCTTTGCGCAACGAACGTCAGAAGGGGTTTGAAGCGGGGGTTGATATCACTCTGGCCAAAGGTGTCCGTTTCGGCGTCACCGGCTTCGACAACCGGATCGAGAACGCCATCGCCAATGTTACCATTGGCACCAATCTGCGCCAGCGCCGCAACGTTTCCGAAATCCGTGCGCGCGGGATCGAGGCGAGCGCCCGCGCAGAAGTGGGCATCGTGCGCTTCGATGGCTCGCTTGCCTGGACCGATGCCGAAGTGCGCAATGGCGCTGCATCGGAGCTGACTGGCAAGCGGCCGGCGCAAACTCCGCGCATTGCTGCTTCGGGAACGCTGGCGCTTGTGCCAGCAGCAGGCTGGCAGATCGCTGCCACGCTGCGCCATGTCGGACTGCAATATGAAGACGATCTGCAGCGCGATAGTCTGCCTGCGGCGACCACGCTCGACCTTTTTGCCCAAGTGCCGCTGATCGCCGGAGCCAGCCTGGTCCTTCGCGGCGAAAACCTGTTCGATGAAGATATCGTGACCCGCAATTCCGGCGGCTCAATCGATCTGGGCAACCCGCGCACGCTGTGGGCCGGGGTCCGCTTTACCATGTAAGTTCCTCTGGGAGAGGTAGTACTATGAAGTCCGCGAAATTTGTGGCGCTGCTGCTGACCACGGCAGCGTCGATGACCGCGCATGCCCAAGAGGCACGCCAGATCGTCGTCAACGCGCCGGGTGGCGTGATCGATACGGACGAGGCCCGTGGCCTTGATCGCAAGGCCATTGATGCGTCCGGTCGCCCCGATCTGGGCCGTGCGCTTGAACGCGAAATACCGGGCCTGACGCTGGGCGAAGCGAACGGCAATCCGTGGCAGGCAACGATCGGCTGGCGCGGCTTTTCGGCCAGTGCGCTGCAAGGGGCCGAGCAAGGGCTTGCGGTCTATCTGGATGGGGTGCGCTTCAACCAGCCGTTCGGTGATGTCGTGCTGCTCGACCTTGTGCCCGATACGGTGGTGGTCAACGCGCAGGTGAACGATGCAAACCCCGTGCTTGGTCGCAACGCTTTGGCCGGAACGCTGCTGCTGCAAACCGGTGATGGCGTGAGCCTTGGCGGGATGACCGTGCAGGCCGATGGCGATACCGAAGGCATGGTCGGCGGTGCGGTCAGCTATGGCGAGGGCAGCGCCGAAAGCAATGTTCTCGTCGCGTTTGAAGCGCGCCGGGACGAAGGGTGGCGCGTTGCCAGTCCCTCGCGGCTCTATCGCGGCTTCGCCAAGGGCATTCGGAAAGGTGACGGCTGGGGCGTTGAACTTTCCGCGCTGGGTGCGTCGACGCATCTTACCGGCAACGGCGTGTCTCCGGTGGAACTGCTTGATGCCAAGTATGACGCGGTGTTCACGCGCCCGGACGAGACGCACACCCGCTTTCTGCGCCTTGTTGCTGCGCCCTATATCGAGACTGGCGATACCGGGCGCATCGAACTGCGCGCGCATTGGCAACACCTGAACCGCCGCAGCGCCAATGGCGATCTGGCCGATTTCGGCCCCTGCGATGCAGATTCTACCCTGTTGTGCGTCGGTGAGGAGGACGAAGGTTTTGAGGACCGGCTGCTGTCCGGAGGACAGTTCGTTGCCGCTGACCCCGACGCCGATGAGGCCACCGTGTTCAACCGTGGGCAGGAACGCACCCATGCTTTCGGCGCGACGCTGCAATGGCTGGGCGAGCAGCAGACCGATATCGGCCCGCGCCGCATCGCTGTTGGCGGTGCGTGGGAGCACGCCCGCACCCGGTTCCGCGCGACGACCGAACTGGGCGAACTGGAAGATGACCGTTCGGTCGAAGCTTTGGGGCTTTTGCTGGAATCCGAAGAAGGCGCGATCCAGCCGGTCGATGTGATCTCGAAAGTCGATGACCTTGCCGTGTTCGCCAGTGTCGAACTGCCGCTGGTGCGCAATCTGTCGGTTGAGGCGGGCGCGCGCTGGTCGCACAATCGCGTGAAGAT
Source organism: Novosphingobium sp. ERN07 (assembly GCF_012641335.1). Taxonomy (GTDB): domain Bacteria; phylum Pseudomonadota; class Alphaproteobacteria; order Sphingomonadales; family Sphingomonadaceae; genus Novosphingobium. The sequence continues at coordinate 311,865 of NZ_JABAID010000002.1, read as the reverse complement.
GGATGATCAACTGGGCACGGCGCTGGACGGCGATCACAAGTTCAACCGGTTCAACCCCTCGGTCGAGTTCGACTACGTTCTGGGGGAGGGCATTCAGGCGGTTGCAGGGTTTTCGCTGACCAGCCGCAACCCTACGCCTGCCGAACTAAGCTGCGCAGATCCAGATGCGCCGTGCACGCTGGCCAACTTCTTCATCGCTGATCCGCCGCTCAAGCAGGTGAAGGCGCGCAACTGGCACACCGGGATTTCCGGCGCAGGAGCAGCGCTTTCCTGGCGGCTCAATGCCTGGCGGACCGATACCCACGATGACATCCGAATGATCGCGTCGGAAGTGCGGGGGCGCGCCTACTTCGCCAATCTCGGCCAGACACGGCGGCAGGGCATCGAAGCCTCGCTTGACTGGCAGCGTGCTGGCTGGCGTGCAACGGCGGTCTATGGCTTTACCGACGCCCGGTTCCGCACCGACTTCACCATGTCCAGCCCGTCCAACCCGACGGCTGACGACGAGGGCGAAGTGGACGTGGAGCGCGGCGACCAGTTGCCATCGGTGCCGCGCCATGCGGTAAACCTGCGGTTGGGCCGAGAGGCGCGAAACTGGTCGGCTGGCGTGACCATGCGCGCGCGGTCAGGGCAGTATCTTGCCGGTGACGATGGCAACGACAATGCACGCACGCCTGCTTATGCGGTGTTCGATATCGACGCTGCGTTAAACCTTGCACCGGGCATCCGTCTCGTCGCGCAAGTGCGCAACCTGTTCGACAAGCGTTACGCCACCTTCGGCACGTTCTCGGAAGTGGATGACATCGAATTGGCCGAAGCGCCGGGCGCGGAAGATCCGCGTGCCTATGCGCCGGGGGCGCCGCGCCGTTTGACGGTTTCGATCCGGGCGCAGTTCTGATCTGTTAGAGGCGGGGCAAAAGCTCCGCCTCCAACGCCGGGTAAAGGTGCGATACGCTGCGCTGCAATTCGTATCGCGCGGCTTTCATCCCGGCAAAGCGTGGTGGGATGGGGAGTTCGCCCGCCTCGCTCATATCCATACCCTGCACCACGGCTTGGCGCAATGCTGGCTCCAACCAATCGATCCAGTCGCGCGTCTGGGCTATTGCGCTGCCATCGCGGTCCAGTGGACCGTGACCGGGGACCAGCAGCCGGTGGGGCGTTGTGGCAAGGCGATCCAGCGCCAGCCGCCATTGTGCCAGATCGGCATGGGGGGTGCTCGAGGCGCGGTTGTTGAACACAAGGTCACCGGCCAGCAGCACGCCGCTTGCCTGATCCAATATCGCCAGATCGCCGCCAGAGTGGCCGCGTAGCGCGATCAGACGGATATGCCGTCCGCCGATTATCACATCGCCTTCGGTCAGATCGCCTTGCGGCAAGACCAGTGCGGTCCCTTTCATCCAGTCTGCCAGCAGGCGGTACATTGCATCGGTAAAGCCATTGCCGTCACGCTCAAGTTCGGCGCGCGTAGCGGGCAGCGCGTGGACGATCTGCGGAGAAAAGGCAGCCGCTCCCAGCGCATGATCGGGGTGCAGATGGCTCACGTAAACGCGCGCGACTGGTTTGCCGCACAAGTCCAGCGCCACGGCGCCCAGTGCCAGCCCGTGTTCCCGCGAAACACCGGGATCGAACAGTACAGGCCCATCCTCCGTCGCAAGGATGGCGCTATTGGCGATGGCACCGCCGTTGGCAAAGGCTATCGGCTCATCCACGCCCCGCACGATCCACACGCCTTCTGCAATCTGTTCGGCTTGGGGGCGATAGGTGCCCGCAAACTGCTCCGCCAGCGCCAGAGCGGGGGTAAGCAGGGCGGGGGTTAGCAATCCGGCCCGCAAGATTTGCCTGCGATCCATCATCACGGTTTGGCCTTGCCGGTAAATTCCAAGCCTGCTGTATCCCGCGCAACGAAAGTCAGCGCTCCGCCGTGATCATCGACCACCACCGTGAAGGCAGGGTCTTCCGCCACGGACCCGAAAACGTCCATCTCGCCCAGAACCTTGCCCGCCGTATCTCGCACAGTCAGGCGCTCGATATTGTAGGGTGGTACGTTTTCGACCAGCCCGGTGTCCATCGGGTGGCGAAAGGTCATGCGCAGGCGCACCTTGTCGTTTTCGATATCGGGCCACGCGGCCCCGCGCACTTCGCCGAGATGGTCTGCCCAATCGCCTTTGACCCGGCTGACGGGCGGGGCGGAGCAACCGCCGCCGGCTGCATCAACCCAAGTGCCGCCAACGTGCCACGCGCCATCCGACGTCTGGACCGCTGCGCGCACCGGCGTGCGCTGGTCCAGCTTGATCCGCGTGGCGAGAAACGGCGCGGCCCCGTGAAGGGTATAGTCGACAGCGATGGGTATGGGATTGAGATCGGCCAGCAGCACGATCCGTTTGGCATCCTTCAGTGCCCGCGCATCCACGGTTACCGGGAATACGCGCTGGTTCTCGGCAATCTCAGGAATGCGCACGTTCACGCGGACATCGAAGCTGACCGGTGCCTTGCCGAAGAGGCCCACAGCATGATGGTCCCACATCGGTGAACCGAGCGGGTCGGCGGGCACTTCGGCGTAGCTGGCAAGGGCGTGCAAGCCCCACCCAACGGCAACGGCCACGATCAGCCGGCGCAGCCTGTTCATTGTGATTTCACCATCTGGCGCATTCTCCCATCGGAGGATGTATCTGCTGCGCGGCCAATGTTATATTGAACCATCGACCAATCCGCTCGCAATCAGGGTTGGCGAAATGGGAAGGGCCGATTGAATGAAAATGCCTGGAATCAAAACCTTCCTCGCCTGCGCCGCACTTCTGCCGATGATGGTTGCGGCGGGTGCCAGCAGTCACGAAGAGGTTGCGCACAGTTCTGCGATGGAAGCAGTTGATTTCGATCCGGCAGGCTATCGCATAGCCCGGTATCGCGGGCCGATCGACCGCGCGCCAACCCCGGCGACACGCATTTCGCTTGAACGGGCGCTTCGCTTGAAGCCGGGCGAGAACGCGCTGTTCATTGATGTGCTTCCGGCAGAAGGCGGCGTTCGCGATCCGATCACAGGGCACTGGCAGCTTGCCGATAGCCACCTGACCATTCCGGGCGCACTCTGGCACCCGGAAACCGGGCGCGGACATCCTGAAGCAGCGCTCTGGCTGGGCTTGCGCACCACCGTGGCAGAGGCGCGGAAGCAATCGCCCGCGATTCCTGTCGTGCTGTTCTGCCGCACCGATTGCTGGATGGGCTGGAATGCCGCCCGCCGCCTGTCACGTGATGGTTTCGGCAACGTCCATTGGCTGGCGGAAGGGATCGAGGGGTGGCACGACGCCGGCAAGCCGCTGGTTCCTGCCGCGCCTGCCGTCGTTCCCGCTAATTGAGCAGCGCGTCAAAACTCATGGCAAAGCTCGCTCCGCTGGCAAGGCTTGCAGCATAGCCGGTCAGCGTGGAGCCGGTGAGCGAGATGCCGAAAGGATCGCTTTCGTCAGTGCCCGTGGCATTGTCATCTTCTACAGTTGTTGCCCCGGCGCAACTGGTGCCCGATTTCGCGGTGCCCGCAAGATAGGTCAGCGATGTTGGCATGGCATCGGTGGCGTAAACGTCACTCGCGGCCAGCGTGCCGGGATTGGTGATGAGTATGCAATATCGCAAGGTTGCGCCGGGCAGGGCTTTTGGGCCGGTGGCGTTGATGCCGTCGGACAGGATCGAGGACGTCTTGCTTACTAGCAGGCGCGGTATTCGCGTGTTGGTGTATGTGCACACGATGGCGGTTTCGCCCGCTCCGATGGTCAGTCCGTCAACCAGATTGGTGTCGGCAGCACCTGTGCAGGATATGGCCTTGTTATAGCGGCCTGCATTGGTCATCGGCATCGTTTCGTCCAGCAACACCGTCTCACCGATGACGACCGGCGTCGGGGTTGGGTCGGTGTCCAGTTCGCTCGCCGCCCCGGCGTCGGACGTCAGGGTTTCGATAACGGTGGAGCCACGTGACAGCGTAACGCTCGCATCATCGCCAACGGTGGCGTTGGCCCATTGCTTGCGCAACGTCACGCGAGAATCGTTGTCTATGATCGTATAAGTGCCGGTCGATTGCAGCGTGCCGCCGCAAGTGGTGGTGTGCCCGCGCGTGTAGCCCGTTCCTGTGGAGAGCGAATAGGTGATCGTCTCGTTGCTCTCGATTGCGGTGTCATCAGTGATGGTGATGCCCAGCGGAATGGCGGTATTGTAATACGTGCCAGCGGGAACTGTGACAGTGAACGTCGCGCCGCCGCCGGGGGTGGTATAGTCCGTTCCCCGCGTGGCTGTGCCGCCGGTGATCGTCATCGTCACGCTGATTGCGCTGGTGGCGCGTCCTGTGACCAACAGGGTGGCAATGCTTGATGATGGCACTGCCTCGGTGGCGCTGCTACTTGCGACCGAAAGTTGGATGAACGGGCGCAAGGTCAATTGGATCGCGTCGAGGAAGTTGCCGTATGATCCCGGATCGCTAGTGGTGAACTGCACGCGCTGAAGACCTGTCGTGCCCGAATACGTCGCGCTGCCGGTGTTCACGTTCCACACCTGATTGGCCGTAGTCGAGGCCTGCGTGGCCAGCGTCTGGATGACCGTGCCTGTGCTGCCTGCCACCTGAAACCGCACCGTCTGTGTGTTCGCACCACCGGCACGGGCGCGGTGGGCGAAAGTCCAACCTATCGGTTCTCCGGCGACAAGGCATATGTTCTGATAGAACGTGCCGTTCACATTGGCGTTCATTTCGGCAAACACGCTGCCGTCATAAGCTGGAACGCCGTTGAAGTTGCTGTCCCATAGCTCGATTTCGCCAGTGGAGGTATCCCATCCGGGTACCGATGCGATGGGCATGATCTCGAAATTGGGGGCACCTGCGCCCGCTGGATCGTTTGCTTCGAACGAAGGGTTTTCCAGTGAACGGAATTGGGCATAGGCCGGGCCTGATGCCATTGCCATGCCGCAAAGCGCCAGCACGGCCTTGCCCAATCGCTTCGGAAATCTGCGCAAGGGCCGTGTACCGATACTCACCCGTTTACTCCAACGCTGTTGCGTTTTGGTCGTTCTGCTGCCGTGTCAGGTGCTAACCAGTAACTGTTAAGAACGGGTTAGGTATAAACCCCTGGATCATTTCACCTGTGCACGAAACACGAACACCGCGCTCGAAAAAGGGGCAAGCTCGCCACCCGGCGTGATGCGCAGTTCAGCCACTTGCGCATCGTATCCCGCCGATGGGGTATAGCTGAACGCCGATCCCCCGCTTTGACGATAGGCGATGGCCCCTGCTGCCATCGTCAGTCCTCCGCTGGTAGAAAGCTTCACCGGAAGACTGGTCGTCCCGTCGAAGGCTTCGTTGCGAAACGTCACGTTTGCCGGAAGAACATCGTTCAGGATGATCGATCCCGCGTCCACGCTCGTTCCGCTGGGGTTGGTCACGGTCAGGGTATAGATCACATCGTTGCCGGGCAGTGCGAACGCTCCCAGTGTGCCGGTTACAGGCGTGGAACTTTTGGCAAAGGCCAGTTCCGGCAATTCGCAAAAGCTGATGTCGCTGATGCCCATTGCCTGTTGCCCGGTCGTGGATTCGCCCGGATAGTTGCCGTATCGCACGGTTACACTCGTCACGGGTTGTGCGAACTCGGCGGTGAAGCGCCCGGTCGATGTTCCGATATCCGATGTGCCAACCCCAGCCATCTGCGATGCTGCCGTAAGCGCAGGGGCAGCGGTTCGCGTGCCGAATGCGATGGACGAACCCGTAGCCGTGCTCGTGCCGCTGTTGTTGTTGCCCCACGGGGTCGTTATGGTTGGCGTATAAGTCGAAGCCCCATTCGCGCCCGTGATCGCAATCCAGTCGCGAAACTGATTTGCGCCATAGTCGATGTCATCCGCTGTCAATGCGAATGATACGATTGGGCTGGGAAATGTGAACGTCACGACGATCACCCGACTTGTTCCGGTGATCGATGTGGTGCGTCCGGTAAATGTGCCGCCGAAGGTCAGATGCTTGGTGGTTCCGCCAGACATCAGCGTTGTGATGCGCGGCATTGTTTCACCGCCCACCGTCGTGCTGGAAAGGTTGGCAGCGGTAAGCCCAACAGTAAAATTCACGCTGCCGCCAGCGGTGCGCGATGCCGTGTAGGTGTAGGTCGAACCATAGGCGAGTTGCGTTGTCGGGCGTGAGGAGAACGCAAACGCATATTCGTTCGCCCCGCTGCAAGTCGCGGCCACAGCGCTGGTCGGCACACACAAGACAAGCGCGGGCGCCAACGCCCGCCGAAGCAGGCCGATCATTGGCGGAGGCCGAGGAATGCCAGGCTGTCGCTGTCGAACTTCATGCGAAGGGCTACGAACAGGCCCTTGGTGGTCTGGCGCGCGGCGATGAAAGCCGGGTCGCGATAGCCGCTGATGTTGTACCCGATGGTGATCATGGTGTCCTTGACAGGGCTGACGCCGATTTGCGGACCAAAGGCGAAGCTCGTCGTATCGCTGGAAAGGTCGTGACGCACCGTGGCAACTGCACCGATTTCGACCGATTCACCGATGCCAAAGCGTGCATCCACCCCGCCGATCAACGACGTTCCAACCAGATCATAGCCTTCATAGGCATTAAACGTGTGTCGCACGGCCCCGAACAGCCCCAGTTCGCTTCGCTGCGCGTTTTCGCTGCGAGGCGACCAGTTGAGCGATGCGCTGGCCATCATCCGTGTGGATTTTGCATCGGTGCCGGTCAGCAGCGCCGTGCGCGATCCGCTTGCCGTGCCAGTGGCCCTAGCATTGCCTGCCTCGATTTCGTCGCTGCGCAGTTCCAGCTTGGAAAGCAGAGCGAAGGCGCTGTCTGCCGGGCGATGCGCCAGCGAAAGCGCGGCATCGAAGATGCGGCTGCGTTGTCCGTTTTCATCCACGGCGCGCGTCATGGTAAAGCCTGCGCCCGCCATGCTGCCTTCGCCAAGCTGGCGGATCGCACCAAGCACCACGCCCTTGCGGTCGGTCAACTGCCCGTTGCGCATTTCGCCGCGTCCGGTCACGCTCCAGCGATCCCGCCGCCATGTTGCGCCAAAGGTTACGGCGGTGAAGTCTTCGGCAATCGTTCCGGCATCGCCAAGGTTGCCGCCGCTCGACGCGGGCTGATCGACGTTGATCAGCTTGCTCGCATCGATTCCGGCCAACGTGGTCGAATGATCGATGGTCGCATCGATGGTGAGTGAAGGCGTGACCGGCAGCGATTGGGTAAGGCCGAAGGCGGCGAAGCTGCGTTTGCCATATTCGCTGAGCGACTGCTGGCCAAGGCTGCTGACAACGCGCGCGCCATTCCAAGGGCCGACCTCAAAGCCTGCCTGCACGGTGTCGGCGGACACGGCATCGCCGCTTGCACGTTCATATGTGCCGATCAGCTTGATCGAAGGCGTAAAGGCATAGGCCGCGCCCACGCGATAGCGCGAAGGCAGATCGATGCTTTCCGCCGTTCCCAGCGCCACGCTGGCCGCGCCATTGATTTCCAGACGGTTGTCGAAGAAGTGCTTTGTCGCTGCGGCTTCGATAGTCGTGGTGCGGGCGGTGCTGCCATCGGCCAGGCGGTCGTCGAACATCGCCATGCCGATCCGCGCTTCGGTATCGCGATTGCGCCAGACGCCGTTGATTTCGGCAGCCTTGCGCTGAGCAGCATCGGTCAGGCTGTCGTCGAACCACGCACTTGCGGTTACCGCAAAGGTTTCGTTCAGCCGGTAGCGACCATCCATGCCCACCTTGCGGCGGCCACGCTCGGCATTGTTGAGCTGGCCAAGGCCAAAGCCGCGCCCTGCCGAACGGATATAGGCGAGGGCATCGATCGCACCATCATGGTGCTCGATCTCTGCGATCCAGGCGTTGTCATAATCGCCGGCCAGACGGCTTATGCCAAGTTCCGCGCGCAGTTCGGTGCCGGTTCCCAACGCTGCCTTCACATCGACTGCCGCGAGATCCGCACGCGCGCCATTGTTCGCGCCTGTATCGGTGATGGCGGTAGCGCCGATGCGCAGTGCGCCGCCCAGCGTCGTCACGTCAGCCCGAAGGCCTGCGTTGATCTCGCCACCTGCGGCCTGCTCGATTTCGTAATCGACCACGATGAAGCGGGGATTGAGATTGTTGTCGCGGCTTAGAACCGGCGCGCGGAAGGTGATCGTGCCCGAAAGCAGATCAATGTCGTAGTCGGTAAAGCGCTGGAGCGTCTTGGTTTCGACGATCACTTCTGACCGGAAACGGTCGCGCACCTGCAGCGTCACGATTTCGCTATTGGCGATGATCCGGCGGCTCGACAGGCGATAGGGACCGGAAATGCCGCTGCCCTGAATTTCGTCGCGGCGATGGGTGTCACCAGTGCGCGCAGCAAAGCCTTGCACGTGGACCGCGCCGAACGCGCCTTCCGCTGCCGCGCCGGTCACCGTGCGCTGATAACGGGCCAGCACGGTCTGGTCGAACGCGGTGACGAAATCGCCGTAGATCGCGTAGAACGCACGCGCTTCAACGCGCACATAAAGCTTGTCGCGGCTTGCGGCGTCAAAGCGGCGGCTCGATCCATCGGCAAACACCGTGTAATAGGCATTCGGATCAATCGCGCCGAGCAGGCGCTGCTGGTCTTTCTGCTTTGCGCTGTCGTAGCTCGCGGTCAGCAGGAATTTGCCGAGCACGCGGCCCTTGGCATAGAACGCCACGCGCGCATTGTCGCCAAGATCGCTGTCGAAACGCCCATCGCGCTGCATCTGCTTGGCAACCGAAGACTTGCCGCCTGCCGCTTCGGCAAGGCCCACCAGCGTCCACTTCTGGTCGCCGGGCGCGATCCAGCTTTCCAGCGTCTGACGGCGGGTGATCGTCTCGTCCTTGAACAGGAACTCGGCGCGCAACGGGCCGCTGACCATCGTAGGGGCCAGTTCGACATAGGCGATGCCATCGTCACCCTTGATCACAAAGGTGGGCGCGGCGCGATCCAGCCCCGAAAGCGTGCGCGATTGCATCGCGTCGATAGCAAGCGCGCTTTCATAGGGCTGGTTCAGCGTGAATTCGCCGGTGATGCCGGCATGAACTGGGCGACCATTGCGGTCGGTCACGCGCAGCGCCAGCACCGGGCGGGTCGAACCGTCTGCGATCAGGCGCGATTTTTCGGCCACGAGCGTGACGCGCGCAGGCACCTGCACGAAGTGAACGTCGCGCTTCAGCCTGGCAACTTCTTGCCCATCGGCAGAACGCACCGCGGCGCTCAGAACCGTAGTGTCGCCATCAAGCGGAACGCCGCGCCATACGCTGACAGCAAAGCCCTGCGGCGAAACGCTTGCTCCGTCGAAGGCCACGGCATCTACCGGCTTGCCATTGGCCAGCAGTTCCACCGTCTCACCCTTGCGATGGCGGATGGCAACGCGGATCGCAGGCGAACGCGGGTTATGGTCGGCTGTGGGGAAAAGGAAATCGGTCGCGCCATCGCCCATCGCCAGCCAGTCTGCATCTGCACCGGCAGACTTGCGATCTTCCAGTTCCGCTTCCTGCACGGCTGCTGGCTTTTCATGTACGGCAGCCTTTGCAGCGGGTTCAGGGGCAGGGGCAGCCTGTTCGCGCAACACGGCGCTAAAATCGGCCACCGCAAGGGTGCCGCCCTGTCCGGTCACAAAGCGCGATGTGGCGCTGCCTGCGCTGCGCGTGGATGCAGCGCAATCGATCATGTGGCCGCCTTCGGGCAGGGTCTGTTCTGCCACCTGAACCACATGGGTTCCGGGCACCAGACCTTCGAAGTGATAGCGGCCATCGGCATCGGTGATCGCAAAGCTGCCGTCTTCCAGCATCACGCGCACGCCGGGAATGCCGCTGCGGCCCTCGCGCAGATTGCAGGCACCTGCCGATACGCGCCCGATCAGCGTCATCCGGCTCGCCAGAACCTCGTCCTCGATCTTCACGCGCGCCTGCGCCGTGCTGGTCTGGCCGCGTTCATCGGTAAGTTGCACAAGGTTGGTCGCTTCGCCTGCCGGAGCATCGGGCCGAGCGGTCATGGCGTAAGTGATCTTCACCGTCTGACCCGCATTGATGCGGCCCAGCGCAACCGTCATCTGGCGGCCATCTTCGGTAAAGCTGACAGTGGAACCGGCGCTTTGCCCATCGATGCGCACCGATTGCGGCACGAAACGCAGCCAGCGCGAAGGGGTGTCCTTCACGGTTACGTTAAACAGCGCGCGCTTAGCATTCGGGTTGCTGGCCAGCACGGTGAAAATCACCGGATCGCCGGGATTGATGATCTCGCGCGAGGCAGCCTTGCTCACGCCCAGCGGCTCACTGGGTGAATCTACCGGAATATCGACGCGCACCGGGTTCGGAGACGTCAGCGTAACCACGCCACCGAACGAGGCGTCGCTCAGTTCCACCAGATTGCCTTCGGGGCGGCGAATGGTGCGCAGCATTTCAATCGGCACGGTCGATGGCATCGTGAAGCCGCTTGGCGGCACCACGCGCAGGCGATAGCTGCCCAGCGCGGCCAGCGGGAAGCGGTATTCGCCTGCGGGCATCGGCCATACGGTCCCCGAAGCATCGGTCACGCTCTGGCCGGTCACAATCGTTGAAGGCCATGCGGTAATGCCATCGTCGGCAAAGACTTGCGCAGGCTGACCGGTCGCATTGTCGATCAGGGTGATCGTCACGCCGTCGATGGGCGCACCGTCGCTGCTGTCGAACACCAGGCCATAGGGATCGGCCAGAACCTGCACGCTGCTGACGGGCGTTGCGGCAAGCTGGAAGCGGCCGTCAGCGATCTCCACCGTGATGGAATCGCCACTATGCACGCTCAACTGGCAATTGCGCTGCGTGGGGGCTGGCGGAATGGCCGTGGTGGCAATTGCAGCAAGAAACTGGCCGGTATTCACGCCGGTTTCCGCAATCGTCATCAGCTCTTCGTCGCCCGACGAAGTGGTCGCCTTGATCTGCAACTGATCGATGGCATCGGCAGACCGGTTCGCGCTCGGGGCGGAAATCCGCACGTAGAGAAGTTCACCGATGCGGAAGCTGTCCGATGGCAGCAGCGAACCATTGAGCGTGATCGACGTGCGCGAGCCGGAGATAGTCATGCTGCGCTGGCCGCACGAAGGCAGAGCCAGCGCAATCGTGCCCGATCCATCGGGAAGATACCGCAGGGTCTGCATCGTGGCGACCGCAGTTTCGACTGGAAAGGAAACGGTGTTCGAAGTGGCTCTCACCGTCTGGCCCTGATCGGTCCAGTTCGCAGACGCGGTGTTGGTGATCATCTCCTGCGCAAACACGGCGCAAGGGACGTTCAGCAGCATCGCAGCCAGCAACCCGGTAAGCCAGAACCAGATAACCCGAATGTTGATGAAGAGGCCTTTGGAAAGTGTCATCGCAAGGGAAGCGCCGGTCCCGCGTTGCGGGCGGGACCGGCTTTCTCGTCAGTTGATCGTCGCGCGGAACAGGACGGTCTTGGTCGATCCGCCCGGAAGGCTTGCAATCGTGCCGGTAACCGTGCCCGAAGCCTGGGAACCGGCAGTCGCCCCGTCAGCCTGGCAGACGCCGCTGGCAACCGTGCCGTCGACCTTCACGCCGAACGTCGGTTCATAGGTGACCGTTGACGGCAGGGGGTCGTTCACGGCAATCGACGATGCCGTCGTTGCGCCGGGGCCGTTGGTTACGGCGATGCAGTATTCGATCACTGCGCCGGGGATCATCTTCGGATTGGTGGTGTTGTTCACCGGGTCCGAAACGATGCGGCTCGTCTTGGCGACGGTTAGCGCAGCCGTTGCAACGGTATAGTCATCGCGCGCCGAATGGGCGGCATCGCGTGCTGCATCGTCAGTGCCTGCGGTGGTATCGGCAAACACCGTATCCATGCCAGCGGTGTTGCCGCCGGTGGTCTGGGTCAGAGCAGCACCTTGCGTCGCTGCGGTGCCGGCTTCACGACCCGTCGCACGCAGGGCAACCCCTGCTACCGATCCGTTGGTAAGGCCCAGCGGAACATCGCTCACCACAAAGACCCGGCGGGTTGCATCGGCAGCAACTTCGTCAAGGAACGTGACGAGCGTGTCCGAGGCGGATTCATACGAACCGCTGTTGTTGGTATCAACGTAGATGCGCACGTTGTTTGCGGTGAAGGTGTCGGTGCCGCCATGCGCAGTGGTGCCGCCTGTCTGCTGCAAGGCTTCGAGAGCGAAGTCGAGCGGCGCGTTCGAATTGTTGGTCACGGTGAACGTCGTTACCTGTGAAACCGAACCCGGCGTCACTACGGTGGTGGCGCTGCCGACTTCGGCAACTGTCAGGTTGATCTTGCGGTCGACCGTCAGCGTATCGCTGGCGGTTTCGGCATTCTGGGAAATGCCGCCCACCTGATAGTTGATCGTTGCAGTGTTGGTGATGGTGTTGCCCGCAGTGGTCCCTGCGGCGTGTGCAGTGGTTGCGCCGAACGCAAACAGCGCAAGCGCACTGGTTGCGGCCAGCATCTTGCTGGTGCATTTCATGATAACGATCCCCGGTCTAAGTTACCTGCTTTGAAATCCGCCAGCAGGTTGGGCGGTTTTTCGTGAGCTTATTCAGCGAACGATAGCGTGATACTCGACAGTGCCGCTCCCCCCCGGAGCGATCGCCGGCACGGTCCAGCGGATATGGGTGATGTCTTCTGCACGGGCGGCGCGGGCTGCTCCGGCTGCATCCTTCACGGTCAGGCTGGCCAGCAGGCCATAGGCCTTACCGCCATCGACCGACACCTGAAGCGCGCTTGCGCTGTCATCGGCCACGCGCACCGCTTGCGGCACGGGATTGGTCACAACGAAGTTGTCAACCGACTGGCTGCCCTTGTTGGCATAGCGCGTGGAGAACAGCAGCTTGTCACCAGGGACGACCACTTTGGGATCTTCCAGCACGGTCTTCTTGGCACCGCTTGCCTCGACAGTCTTTTCCAACTTCACGTCGCCTTCAAGGACAACGCTGGGCGTCTGTTGTGCCATCGCGGGCGAGGTTGCCAGTGCGAAAGCCAATAGCGTGGAGATAATCCTGATCATGGTCTTGTCCCGATTTGTGCGCTGTCGCGCTTTGATCAGTTGATGGTGGTCTTGAACGTTACGGAACGGCTCGTTCCGCCCGCCAGCGCGCCGATGGTCACGTCGATGCCAGAGGACGACGCGATTGCGGCGTCGCCATCAGTGGCATCGGTTTGCGAAGCCCCTTCGAGCGTCACCGAGTTGGCGACATAGGTCGTTCCCGTCGGGATCGCGTCGATGACGTGAAGGTCGTTAACCATGCCGCTTCCGCTTGCCGTGGCGGCAATGGTGAAGGTCACCACTGCGCCCGGAACCGGCTTGGCCCCGCCGAACGGATCGACCACGACATAGGACTTCACCAGCGCTACGCTGGCCGAACTGGCGATCAGCGAACCCAGCGCATTGGCATTGGCTGTCGTCGCGCCGACCACGGCATCGCCGCCGCCTTGACCCTGTCCGGCAAAGCTGGTGCCGGGCGTACCCGCGCCAGTCAGCGCCTGCGCCGTCACGCGCACTTGGCTCGCTGCGCCGTCCGCTGTGCCAGAAGGCTGCGCCACCACCACGAACACGCGGGTGCTGGCATCCGCCGCAAGGGCAGGGGTGGAGCCGCCGTTGGCGATCACGGTATCGACGCCCGGCTCGTAAGTGCCGTTGTCGTTGCTGTCGATTGCGATGGTCTGGACGGTCGCGTCAAAGCCATTGCCGCTGACCGTGGGCGATACGTTGATCGAGAATGCTTCCGATCCGTTGCCGGTGTTGTCGATCCGATACGTCAGCACGGCTGTGCTGGCCAGCGGAACCGCTGCTGCGTTGAGCGAGGTGACCGCAACATCCAGCAGTTCGTCGACACGGATCGAAACGGTGTTCGAATTGACCGTGGTCGTCGAACTACCGCTGCCATAGCTGGCCGAAGCCGTGTTCTGGATCAGCGTGCCGGCAGTAACCCCGGCAGCCTGGGCTTGCGATGCTCCCAGCGCAGCAGAGGCTGCGACTGAGGCGATCATGAACTTTGTGCAATGGTTTGTCATGCAGATTGCAGTAAATCTGCGTGGTTACCAAAGGCTAAAACGCTTAGGAAAACTCCCTATATCCAAAGGGAGGAAGCGCTTAACCAAAGTTGTCAAAATGTTGCTGGGCGTGACAAAAAGTTCATATCCGACAAACGTTTGCATGAACATTTGGCAACCGTTTGCCGCCTGCAAAAATTTTCCGCCCAAGCGATTATTTTTGCCTGTGGTATCCTGATTAGCGCCAAGTTGGCAGTTTCTGAGTGATTCGCAGGGACGCTTTTAGCGGTCTGCGTCAGCCGATCTGCCCCAATTCAGCCAAGGCAGACGCATCGTGAGGCGTGGTCGGACGGGCAGTTCCCATCGCCTTGCCGATGAGCAGCAGCGCAGGTCCGTCGCCCAACGCTGTCTGCGCCGCCAGCGGCAGCAGATCAAGGCGTGAATGGAACCGGCGCTCGCACGGCAAACTGGCAGATTCGACCAATGCTACGGGCGTATCCGGGGCTAGCCCTGCGGCAATCAGATTGCGCGATACCGCTCCTGCCGCGGCTTTGCCCATATAGATCGCGAGCGTGGCCTCTGGATCGGCTAGGGTCGCCCAATCGAGCGTCAGTTCCTCTCCGGCGCGCGCGTGGGCGGTCACGAATGTCAGCTTGCGGGCTAGCCCCCGCAGCGTCAGCGATTGCCCAAAGCTTGCCGCTGCCGCGCTAGCCGCCGTCACGCCGGGGCATATCCGCACCGGAACACCGGCGGCATGGCAGGCCTCAAGCTCTTCGGTCGCGCGGCCGAAGATCGCCGGATCGCCGCCTTTCAGCCGCACCACCCGCTCGCCCGCTAGCGCCGCTTCCACGATCAGCTTGTCGATCGTGCCCTGATCCTTCGAATGCCGCCCGGATCGCTTGCCCACATATACCAGTCGCGCGTCGGGTGCAGCAAGGTCGAGCACCTCCGGCCCCACCAGTGCATCATGGAACACCACGCTCGCCATGCCGATCAGCCTTTCGGCCTTGCGCGTAAGCAGTTCCGGGTCGCCGGGGCCTGCGCCGACCAGCCAGACCGTGCCATTCGGAAAGTCGCTCATTGCGCTGGCTCCACACATGCTTCGTTCCATTCGCGCAGCATCCGGGCGATGGCTGGGCGGCATGATCCGCAGTTGGTTCCGGCACCGCAGGCCTTGCCCACCTCTGCCACAGTTCCTGCGCCCTTTTCGGCAACGGCCATGATTTCCATCGCGCCAATACCGTGGCATACGCAAACCACTGGTCCTCTGTCGGGCGCAGGCGTGCTGGGCCGTGCAGCCAGCAGTTCGGGCAAAGCGGCTCCTGCTGTGCCAAGCTGGCCCGAAATCCATTCCCGCGCAGGCAACTGGCCTCTTCGCGTCACATAGAGCGCCGCCTTCAACGCCCCGTCATCACCCAGCACCGCCAGACGCCGCATCCCGCGCGCCATGTCCACTGCCTCGATCCGCTGGCCTGCAGGCAGCAGTGCATCGGCATCCACCGCGCCATCGCCCGCCAGTTCATAAAGCCAGCCACCCGCAATGGCCGAACGGCTCCACCACACCAGCCCTGGTGGCGCCACGTTATCCCGCTGCACCAGAAAAGCGCGCCAGTCGCTCGCCACCGGCTCGATGCGGCAGGCATTGTTCTTGAAACCGGGCTGGCCGGATACGGGATCGACCGACTGGTCGGGCAGCAGGTTGCCGCGCCCACCGCTCGCCATTGCATCGGTCCAGTGCATCGGCACAAACACCTGTCCAGCAGCTTGTGCGTCGGTCACGCTTGCCCGGAATATCGAAGCCCCGCTGGCCGAAATCACCCGCGCCAAGGCACCATCCAGCACGCCCGCCGCCGCCGCATCGTCAGGATGTACTTCCAGCAAAGGCTCCCGCCGGTGTTGCGCCAGCGTGGGCGAAAGGCCGGTGCGCGTCATCGTGTGCCACTGATCGCGATAGCGCCCGGTATTGAGCCGTAGCGGAAAGGCGGGATCGGCCAGGCGGGTCCGCGCCTCGACCGGCACGATCTTCATCGCACGCCCCGCCATCGGATGCCGCCCGCCCCACAGGAACGGCTGCATCGCATCATAGTCCGCGTCCGAAATCCCGGCCACGTCAGTCAGGTCCAACACCTTGTCATGCTTCACTGCCAAAGACGTCATGGCGGCATATTCGCGGAACACCGCTGCGGCATTTGCCCAATCGAACCCGGCAAAGCCCATGCGCTGCGCCACTTGCGCCACGATTGCCCAATCTGCGCGGCTATCGCCGGGGGCATCGAACAGAGCGCGCTGGCGGCTGACCCGGCGCTCCGAATTGGTGACCGTGCCGTCCTTTTCGCCCCACGCCAGCGCGGGCAGGCGAACGTGGGCGAACTTTGCCGTATCGGTATCGGCAATCACGTCCGAAACCACAACCGTCTCGCACCGCGCCAAAGCCTCACGCACAAAGCCCGCATCGGGCATGGAAACCGCCGGATTGGTTGCCATCACCCACAGGAACTTCACGCGGCCTTCATGCACGGCGCGGAACAGGTCGACCGCCTTCAGACCCGGCCCTGCGCACATGCGCGGAGCCTGCCAGAAGGCGGCCACATCGGCGCGCTCTTGATCCGAAAAGCCCAGATGGGACGCCAGCATATTGGCCAGCCCGCCCACTTCGCGCCCGCCCATCGCATTGGGCTGCCCGGTCATCGAAAACGGCCCCATGCCCGGCGCATTGATGCGGCCCGTGGCCAGATGCAGGTTGATGATCGCGTTGCCCTTGTCCGTCCCCGCGACAGACTGGTTCGCCCCCATCGAGAACACCGTCACCATGCGCGGATGCGCGGCGACGAGATCGGCCAGCGTGGCAAACGTCTCAACCGAAACGCCACCATTCTCCCCTCCCGCCTGCGGGAGGGGCCGGGGGAGGGCATGTTCACCCACCAACCCACGGCACCCCATCTCAGCCAACAGCGCATTGAACAGCGCCACATCGCCATCCGGCACCACCGGCACATGCAAATCCGCCTGTTCAGCCGTCTCGGTCCGGCGCGGGTCGATCACCACGATCTTCGTGCCGCGTGCCTCCCGCGCCGCTTCGATCCGCTGCCAGATCACCGGATGGCACCAGGCGGTGTTCGATCCCACCAGCAGGATCAGATCGGCATCATCAAGGTCTTCGTAGGTGACCGGCACCACGTCTTCCGCAAAGGCGCGGTTGTGCGCGGCCACCGCGCTCGCCATGCACAGGCGCGAATTGGTATCGATGTTGGCGCTGCCGACAAAGCCCTTCATCAGCTTGTTGGCGGCATAGTAATCCTCGGTCAGCAACTGGCCCGAGACATACAGCGCCACGCTGTCCGGCCCGTGGCGTTCGATGCAATCGCGCATCTTGTCCGCCACCATGTCCAGCGCCTCATCCCACCCGGCCTGCCGTTCCCCGATCATCGGATGGAGCAAGCGGCCATCAAGCGAAACCGTCTCACCCAGATGCGTGCCTTTGGAACACAGCCTGCCGAAGTTCGCTGGATGCTCTGCGTCACCCTTGATCGTGACCGAGCGTTCCCCCGTAACTTCGGCGCGGATGCCGCAGCCGACGCCGCAATAGGCGCAAGTGGTGCGGATCTGCTTCAAGCTGCCTGCTTCCCCACCACGGCAGAGCGCAGCAGATACATCCGCCCGGCATCCACCTTCATCGGGATAACCGGCACGCAACCTTCATCATCGCCCAGCGCCTCACCGGTTTTCAGCGAGATGTTCCAGTTGTGCAGGGGGCAGGTCACGACATTGCCGTGAACGATGCCCTGCGAAAGCGGACCCTGCTTGTGCGGGCATTTGTTCACCAGCGCATAGAATTCGTTCTTTTGCGTGCGGAACACCGCGATTTCCTCTGCACCCACCACTGGCAGAGTGCGGGCGGTGCCGGAGGTGATCTGGTCCACCGGACCGATATCGAGCCAATCGCCGATCATGCTGCAAACTCCGTGAACGAAAGGGGACGCACTTCGGCAAGGTGCTGGTGCAGGTCGGCATCCTTGCCGGCCACACGCTCGGCCCACGGATCGTCCTGCATGAACGTCTGCGAATAGCGGAACCGCGCGGCGAGGCGTTTGACGCTTTCGGCATCGTCGAACAGCCCGGCCTTCACATGGTCCAGACCCACCCGTTCGATCCACGGCGCGGTGCGTTCCAGATAGTGCGCCTGCTCGCGGTAAAGCTGGATGAAGGCGGCGCACACGTCCATCGCTTCGGCTTCGGTCGCCACCTTGCACAGCAGGTCGGTGGCGCGCACCTTGATCCCACCGTTGCCGCCGACGTGCAGTTCATAACCGCTGTCCACGCAGACCACGCCAAAGTCCTTGATGGTCGCTTCGGCACAGTTGCGCGGGCAACCGCTCACCGCGATCTTGAACTTGTGGGGCATCCACGAACCCCAAGTCATCCGCTCCAGCTTTACGCCAAGCCCGGTCGAATCTTGCGTGCCGAACCGGCACCATTCCGACCCCACACAGGTCTTCACCGTGCGCAGCGATTTGCCATAGGCGTGGCCCGAAACCATGCCTGCAGCGTTCAGATCGGCCCATACTGCGGGCAGGTCTTCCTTCTTGATGCCGAAGATGTCCAATCGTTGGCCACCGGTCACCTTGACCATCGGCGCGTTGTACTTCTCCACCACATCCGCAATGGCGCGCAGTTCCTTGGGGTTGGTAAGCCCGCCCCACATGCGTGGGACGACCGAATAGGTGCCGTCCTTCTGGATATTGGCGTGGAGACGCTCGTTCACGAAGCGGCTCTTCTGATCGTCCTCATACTCGCCCGGCCATGCGCAGAGCAGGTAGTAGTTGAGAGCGGGGCGGCACGAAGAACAGCCATCCGGCGTCGTCCAGTGCAGTTCCTGCATCACCTGCGGGATCGCCTTGAGGTTCTTTTCACCGATTAGGCGGCGCACATCGTCGTGGCTGAAGCTGGTGCACTTGCACATGGTCTTCGGCCCGGACTGGACCTCGCCACCCAGCGTCAGCGCCAGCAGGCTTTCGACAAGGCCGGTGCAGCTTCCGCAGGATGCCGAAGCCTTGCAGGTGCTGCGCACCGCATCAAGGCTACACGCGCCCGCGTTGATGGTTCCGATCACTTTGCCCTTGGAAACGCCGTTGCAGCCGCAGATTTCTGCGTCGTCCGAAAGGGCTGCAACGGCGGCATTAGGGTCCAGCAGGGCACCCCCGGAAGCGAAGGCCTGACCGAAAATCAGCGCTTCGCGGATATCCGAAACGTCTTCGCCCTTTTTCAGCAGGTCGAAGTACCAGTTCCCGTCTGCCGTATCGCCATAAAGCACTGCGCCGACCAGCTTGTTGTCCTTCACGACAACCCGCTTGTAGATGCCGCGCGCCGCATCGCGCATCACGATATCTTCGGCCCCGTCACCGCCCGAAAAGTCCCCGGCGGAAAACAGGTCGATCCCTGAAACCTTCAGCTTGGTTGAGGTGACCGAACCTTCGTAGCCCGAAGGGGCATCGCAGGCGGCATCGGCCAGCGAACGGCACATGTCCCACAGCGGCGCGACAAGGCCGTAGCAGGCTCCGCGATGCTGCACGCATTCGCCTACCGCCATGATCGCGGGGTCGCTTGTCACCATGTGGTCATCCACCACGATGCCGCGCTCCACGTCCAGCCCAGCCGATTTCGCCAGCGTCGTGCCAGGGCGGATGCCCACGGCCATAACCACGATGTCTGCGTCAAAGGTGCGCCCGTCCTTCAGGCGCACGGCGGAAACGTGGCCGTCCTTTCCGACGATCTCGGCCGTGTCACCGCCAGTCACGATGGTTTGGCCGCGCCGTTCAAGCTCGGTCTTGAGCAGGTATCCGGCGGCTTCGTCGAGCTGGCGTTCCATCAGCGTCGGCATAAGGTGAACGACGGTGACCTTCATACCACGGAGCGAGAGGCCATGCGCTGCCTCCAGCCCGAGCAGGCCACCGCCGATCACCACGGCCCGCCCGGGACCATCTGGCCCACCCTTTTCGGCTGCGGCCAGCATTTTATCCACGTCGTCCAGATCGCGGAACGTCACCACGCCCGCCAGATCCTTGCCCGGCACAGGAATGATGAACGGGTCAGAACCCGTTGCGATCAGCAGCCGGTCATAAGGCTCCACCCGGCCCGATTTGGCCACCACGGTCTGCGTCGCGCGGTCGATGCTGACAATGGGATCGCCCGAAACCAGCGTGATCGCATTGTCGGCGTACCAATCATCGCCGTTGATCACGATGTCTTCAAACGCCTTCTCGCCCGCCAGTACCGGCGAAAGCATGATGCGGTTATAGTTCACGCGCGGTTCCGCGCCGAAGATCGTCACATCGAAGCGGGCCGAATCACGGGCGAGGATTTCCTCCACCGCGCGGCACCCGGCCATACCGTTGCCGATCACCACCAGCCGTTCCTTCACAGGCGCGGTGCGGTCCTTTTCCATCAGGGTCGAAGGCGCGTTCACTTGAGGTTCCTTGGCCAGACGCGCAACACGAAAAAGCCGCCCGAACGCATCCCGATAGGGAGGTCTGGGCGGCGACATTGCCACGCGATGTTGATTGTTCAGGCTTTGCGCTGGATCGCCCGACCTTGGGCGGCACATCGGCCTTCGTTCACTTGGCTAACCGATTCGGGCGCTGCACTGCAAGTGTTATTTTGCAGTGCAGCACACTCAAATCAAAACGCCACCTCAGCCTGCAACCACAGAATCTCGCGATCCACGCCAAGCTTGTTGGCGTTGTAGTTGGCATATTTCACCAGCCAGCCGACCTTCTTGGTCTTGAAACCCAGGCTGGCGTCCAATTCGGTGCCGAACTTCACACCGCCCACATCGCTGCGGAATTCGTGATAGGTCACATTGGCGTTAAGGCCCTGAACGGCCTTCACTTTCGGGAAAACCTTGGCCAGCGTGACGTAATAGTCCTCAAGCCCATTTCCCGGCGTGGTAAGAAACAGGTCGGCCCAGCCGTTGAACTTGTGCAGCGTGGCCAGCGGTGTCTGGAACGATTTGCCCACGGCCTTGTCCGCGCCCAGCTTTTCGTAACCACCGGTCAGGGTAAAGCCCTGATAACCCAGCCCAAGTTCACCCAGCACATAGTCCGCGTCATAGGCTACCGGCGCGCTGCCGATGCCGGACTGGCGGGCGTAGCTGGCCAGAACGTTCAGCTTCACTGCCTTCGACAGCGGGAAGCTGCCCGAAACACGCGCGCCATAAGTTTGCGAAGAGTTGGCGAAGGCAAAAGCTTCATCATAATCAAGGATGTAGGAGAAGGCCTTGGCGGTCATCGGTCCGAGCTTTGCGCTCGCGCCAAGGAACACGAAGTCCCCGTCCATCGACCGGCGCGGCCCGGCTTCCGATCCGAAGATTGAATCCTGCTGGATTGCATAAGTGCCGTCGAAGCTGACCGGCCCGATAGTCGCCTCGGCGCGGACGGCATCGAACGTCTGTTCGTTCTGCCGCCAGCCGACGGACCCGACAAAGCGCTGATCATCAAGGTTAATCCGCTGGCGCCCCACGGTCAGCGCAAAGTTCTTCACCTTGTACATGATCTGCGCACGGTTGAGATCGATGCTTTCGCCATCGGCCACCACTGCAAATTGCGGGCGGCGCTGTGAGCTGCCCGGAAGTGCGAAGGGGAAGGCATTGTATTCGTTGTTCAATCCCAGCGTGCCTTCGGCCTCCACCAGCACCGAAAGGTGCGAAGGCGCGTGCTTCAATTCCAGTCCGGTGCGCAACCGCACGGTCAGCGCATCGGCGTCGACAGTCGGTTGATCGACGCCTTCGTAGCGAATGCGCGCGTCGATGATCGGATCGAGCGTCAGGCCATCGGCGACCGGAATCGGATCACCGAAAGCGGTTTTCCCGCCGGCGTGCGCCGGATGTGCGAATGCGATCGACGACGCGAGGAGCGTCGCCGCGAATGTGGTATTCTTCATAGTCCCTGAACCCCCATGATTGGGCCGATCAGGCATCCTCTCGTGCGCTTTAAGAGCGCTTAGGTGTTTCTAGGTGCATCTAGGTGCACTTCAGGCCGCGTGTGATTTCGGCCCGTGATCGTATTCGGCAAGGAAGTGCAAGACCTCCTGACGATAAGCGTAAAACATTGGATGCTTTAGCAATTCTTTGCGGTCACGCGGGCGCGGAAGGTCCACCTTCAGCACTTTGCCGATGGTTGCGTTCGGCCCATTGGTCATCATCACCACACGGTCGGCCAGAAGGATCGCTTCGTCGACATCGTGGGTCACCATGATGGCGGTCACTTTGGTGCGGTTCCACACTTCGACCAGCACGTCCTGCAGATCCCAGCGCGTCAGGCTGTCCAGCATGCCGAACGGTTCGTCGAGCAGCAGCAGACGCGGGGAAAGCGCAAAGGCGCGGGCGATGCCGACGCGCTGGCGCATCCCGTTGGACATTTCCGCCGCCATCTTGTCCTTCGCATCGGCAAGGCCCACGCGATCAAGGTAGTAGTCAATGATTTCCCGCCGTTCAGAACGGGTTGCGTGCGGATAGACACGCTCCACCCCCAGCGCCACGTTCTGCCGCGCGGTAAGCCACGGCATCAGGCTGGGCGATTGGAACACCACCGCCTTGTCCGGCCCCGCCACGTCGATCTCGCGGTTGTCGAGGATGATGCCGCCCTTGCTGATTTCGTTCAGGCCGGCAGCCATCGTCAGCACGGTGGACTTGCCGCAACCCGAATGCCCGATGAGCGAGATGAATTCTCCCTTGTCCATCAAGAGGTTGAAGTCCTCAACCACGGTCAACGGACCCTTGGGCGTCGGGTAGACCTTATGGAGCTTCCAGAACTCCATGTAGCGCCGCGTTGCGCCCTTCTTCGCCGCGTCCTGATAGGCCTTTGGCGGCAGGGCAAGGTCGAGCGGGGTGACATTGGGCAGATTGCCGAAGTCACTGCCAAGCGCCGCCTTTTCACCCGCCAGACCGCCAAGGTAATTGACGATTTCGGTGCGCAGCGACTGGAAGGCCGGACTGTCGTTCACGGCTTCCCGATCACGCGGGCGGGGCAGGGTGACGGGGAAAATCCTGCCGATCCGCGCTGCAGGAGCAGGGGTGAGCACGGCCACCCGGTCTGCCAGTAGCAGCGCTTCGTCCACGTCGTTGGTGACAAGGATGATCGTGCGCTTTTCCTCTTCACGGATGCGGTCGATCTCATCCTGCAACTTGGCGCGGGTGAGGGCGTCCAGCGCGGAAAGTGGTTCATCCAGAAGGAGAATTTCGGGTTCCATCGCCAGGGCACGGGCCACCGAAACGCGCTGGCGCATCCCACCAGAAAGCTGCGCGGGCTTGCGATCCATCGCATGGCCGAGGCCAACGAGTTCGACCTTCTGCCGCACCAGTGCCGCCCGATCCGCCTTGCTGCGATCCTTGTGGACAGCATCTACCGCCAGCGCCACGTTCTGTTCGACCGTCAGCCAGGGAAACAGCGAATAGGACTGGAAGACGAGGCCGCGATCCTTGTCTGGCCCATCAATCGCCTTGCCACGCAGCAGGATCTCGCCTGCATCGGGTTCGACAAGTCCGGCGATGGCCGAGATCAGCGTGGTCTTGCCTGCGCCCGAGAAACCGAGGATGGCGATGAATTCGCCTTCCTCAACATCCAGATCAATGCCGCCAAGAACTTCCGAAACGCCACCCGCCTTGCCGGTATAGCTTTTGCGAAGACCTTTGAGAGAGAGGATCGTGGCCATGTCGTTACCCTTTCTCAGACGGTGCGGTTTCGGCTGACGAAGCACTGCATCGCCATCATCACCCGGTCGAGGCCGAAGCCGATGAGGCCGATCACCACGACGGCAACCATGATGCGCGCCAGCGACTTTTCCGAACCGTTCTGGAATTCATCCCACACGAACTTGCCGAGGCCGGGGTTCTGGCTGAGCATTTCTGCGGCAATCAGCACCATCCAGCCGGTGCCCAGCGAAAGCCGCATACCGGTGAAGATATAGGGCAGCGATGAAGGCAGGACGAGGCGGGTAAGGCGGGCGAACCAGCCAAGCCGCAGCACGCGGCCCACGGCGATCAGATCCTTGTCGATGCTGGCGGTGCCGATGGCGGTGTTGATCAGCGTGGGCCAGAGCGAGCAGAGCATGACGACCACAGCCGAGATCACGAAGGCCTTGGGCAGCGTGGGATCATCGCTGACCATCGAGGCAGAGACGACCATCGTGACGATGGGCAACCATGCCAGCGGGCTGACCGGGCGCATAACCTGCACCAACGGGTTGATCGCCGCGTTCACCCGCTTCGACATGCCCGCCATAAGACCGAGCGGCACCGCGACCAGCGTGGCCAGAAGAAAGCCTGCGCCAACGGTTTCAAGGCTGGTGACGATCTGGTCGATAAACGTCGGCGGGCCGGTGAAGGCATAGCCCGCCGCTTCGGCGTCTGCCGCCGTCACCCGCGCCGCCAGATATTCATCGATCAGCCCTATGAACGCCGACCACACATCGCCCGGCCCCGGCAATGCGCCGAGCGATGTCTGCACCATCGGTGCCGCCAAGGCCCAGAGTGCCAGGAACCCGCCGATCCCCGCCAGTGGTGGCCAGAGCGCTTCGAACGCACTGCGTGCATCGGGCAGCTTCACGCCGAAGGGCAGCTTCGGGGCAGTTGTCACGGGCGCGTCTTCCTTCGTTACGGGGATGAGGGCGATCCCCTCATCCTGATCCGGGGACGTCGTAGCGAAGATTTCGTCCTTGCGAAGCGGAACGGCGTTCATCGGTCTGATCCTTGGTTTACTTGACGCCCGCTGGGGTCACCGTCTGACCCTGCTTCAGGCCGATGGTGAACTTGGCGAGATAGGCATTAGGCTGCTTGCCGTTGAAGGTCTGACCATCGATGAAGCCGGACTGTTCGGGCTTGAAGCCATCGGTCTGCGGCACGGCATCCTTCGGAATGACGCCCTGTTCCGCCAGTTCGCTGGCCGCGGCCATGTAAAGCTCTGGCTTGTAGACGGCCTTGGCGGTGTCGAAATACCATTGGTCGGTCTTGTCCGCCGGGATCTGACCCCAGCGGCGCATCTGTGTGAGGAACCACACGGCGTCCGAATAGAACGGATAGCCGGCGTTCTGCTTGAAGAACACGTTGAAGCCGGGAGCGGGGCGGGTGTCGCCGGGGCCGAAGGTGAACTGGCCCGTCATCGACGCAGCCAGCACATCGGCGTCTGCACCCACATAGTTCGATTGGCTGAGGATTTTTACGGCCTCGGCGCGGTTGGCACCGTTATCGGCATCAAGCCACTGCTGCGCCTTGATCAGCGCGCGGAGCAGGGCCTTGACCGTCTTCGGGTTCTTTTCGGCAAAGGCCGCGGTCAGGCCGAGCACCTTTTCGGGGTTTCCCGGGAAAATTTCAGCATCGGTGATGACCGGGACGCCGATCTTCTTTTTGACCGCAGCCTGATTCCACGGTTCACCCACCGAATAGCCGTCGATGGTGCCGGCTTCCATCGTGGAGGGCATCTGGGGCGGCGGGGTGACTGAAAGCTGCATCTGGGCAGAGGTGGTGCCAGCCACGTCACCCGGCAGATAGAAGCCGGGGTTGATGCCGCCAGCGGCCAGCCAATAGCGCAGTTCATAATTGTGCGGGCTGGTTGGGAAAACCATGCCCCACTTCAGCGGCATGTCTTTCAGCGCGGCGGCGGAAATCGGGTGGGTTACCTTGCCGTCCGGCCCCTTGGGCAGCTTCGGTTCGATCTGGCTCCACACCTTGTTCGACACTGTGATGGCATTGCCGTTAAGATCGAGGCTCAGCGGCGCTATAAGGGGAACCTTGCCACCAAATCCGGCAGCCGTGGCAATTGCCTGTCCTGCCAGCATGTGCGCGCCGTCAAGCTGACCGCTGCTGACGCCATCCACCAGAACTTTCCAGTTGGCCTGCGGTTCAAGTGTGACGGTCAGCCCCTCTTCGCGGAAGAACCCCTTTTCCTGCGCAATGGCTAGAGGGGCCATATCGGTCAGCTTGATGAAGCCGAGCTTTAAAGCGGGCTTTTCAATCCCATTGGCCGAAGCTGCGGGCTTTTCCGGGGCATTGCCGCTTTTGCCGCAGCTTGCCAGAGCGATCCCGGCGAGCAAGGCCGCAACCACGTTGCGCCGACCAAATGTGTTCCGTCCGTTCATTTCGACCACCCCTCGAAAGCGGCGTGGCAAACACAAAAAAGCCGCCCGAACGCATCCCGAAAGGGGAGGTCTGGGCGGCGACGTTGCCACGCGATGAAATTGCTGGTCCGAGCGGTGATATTCCCGACCATCCTTGGGCGGCACCGTTCGGCTTGGGATGAAAGCTATGTGATTCGTACCGCTTCCGGCAAGTGTTTTTTGCGCTGCAATAGAATTTTATGCCTGACGCTGCCCAGCGATGTAGGATTCCAGCAACAGTGGGTCAAACGCCTTCCCATCAAAGAAGCTGTTGTTTTCCAGCGTAATAATGCCCTGTTGCATCGATATTGACGTCGGCCCGGCAAGGCTGCCTTCCACCTTTGAACTAGCACCCGGCAGGGGGTCAGCAGTTCCCAATAGTGCGCTGCGGTAAACATCGGGGCGGAAAACGTGCGCCGCTTTTGCCGCATCCGCAGAATCGAAGGGCAAACCATCCCACCGGACCATCTGGCTGTAGAGCCATTCGGCCTGGCTCACCCACGGGAAGTTCGCCGCTTCGCGGTGCTGGAACATGAAATCGGGATAGTGCAACAGTTCGCCGCCGCGCCGCAGCAGCAGCCGGTCGGAAATGGCGCGGCGAATCAGCGTGGCATCGCCATCGAGATATTCGGCGCGGGCAAGAATTGCAGCGTTGGTTTCAAGATTGGCGGGATCGACGAAATGCGCGCCCGCCATACGCAGCGCGCGGACCAGCGCTTCCACTTCGTCGCGGCGATCCTCCAGCACCGGTTCGCGAAACGCGAGCACCTTTTCCACGCCGCGCCGCCAGATTTGCGCGGTGACCAGAACGATTTCGCCCGCACCGCGTTCCACGGCCACGCTGTTCCACGGTTCGCCCACGCAGATCGCGTCAACCTCGCCATACTCCAGCGCATCGGCGCAGAAGGGCGGGGCGACGGTCGTGATCTCGACATCCTCGTCCGGGCGAATGCCGCAGGCGGCCAGCCAATAGCGCAGCATGTAGTTGTGGCTGGAATAGCGGTGAACCACGCCGAAGCGCAACTTCTGTCCGGTCGCAACGATATGGGCTTTCAGCGCTGCACCAACCGTCGCAGGATCACCCAATCCGCCAGCGGGATTGGTCGTGCGCGCCAGATCGGGCCGCATCGTGATTGCATTGCCGTTCAGCCCCAGCACGAATGGGACCGACAGCGGTTGCGCCGGACGGCCACGCCCCAGCGTGGTGCCAATAGCCAGCGGGGCGACCATGTGCGCCGCGTCGCTATGCCCATAAAGCAGGCGGTCCAGCACGGTCGCCCAGCTCATGTCGCGGACAAGCCGCAGGGACAGGCCTTGGGCTTCGGCAAAGCCATGTTCGCGGGCAAGGATCGGCAGACAGGCATCGACCAGTGGCAGAAACCCGATGGTCAGTTCGCCCCGCACGGCTTCGGACGCCATCATTTCCCTCCCATCAACTGGTGCGCGGTAACGACCGCTTCGGCAATGTCGGCAATGCGCTTGCCCTGATTCATCGCGGTCTTGCGCAGTTCTGCATAGGCCTGCGGTTCGGTAAGGCACCGGCTGTCCATCAGGATGCGCTTGGCCTTGTCCACCACTTCGCGGTCGGCCAGCTTGCCTTTTGCTTCGGCCAGATCGTTCTGCAGGCGGGCAAAGGCATTGAAGCGGCGCACCGCGAGATCGAGAATCGGGCGGATGCGATGCGGGGCAAGTCCATCGACAACATAGGACGAAACCCCGGCATCGACCGAGGCGGCGATCGATTCCTCGTCGCTTTCATCCACGAACATGGCAATCGGGCGGCCCAGCACGCGACTGACGGCGAAGTATTCTTCCAACACGTCGCGCGAGGGGTTGCCGAGGTCCATCAGCACGATATCGGGCGCGATCTCGCCAATGCGGGCAACCAGGCCGCGCCGTTCGGTCACCACGAAAATCTCGCAGTCATCAAGCGCGGCCAGCCCTTCGCGGATCACAGCCGCGCGACTGGCGCTTTCATCGACGATGGCTATCCGCATGGGGCGATCCGCATGGCCCAGCCTAGTGCGCGGGAGGCGCGCAGGTTTCAAGCCGCCTTGTCACGTATTTTTCGGGTGGAAGGATGGTGACCCCTACGGGAATCGAACCCGTGTTTCAGCCGTGAAAGGGCCGCGTCCTAACCGCTAGACGAAGGGGCCTTGTGCCATGACCCTCGTTACAGGAGGGCAATTTCTGCACCGTTGCTTCGGTCCTTTCAGGAAGAAGCAAGTGGTGACCCCTACGGGAATCGAACCCGTGTTTCAGCCGTGAAAGGGCCGCGTCCTAACCGCTAGACGAAGGGGCCACTGGGCTTGCGCCGCTGGGCAGGTCCGCGCCTCTAAGGGGATCATTGCGGGGCGTCAAGCAGCGAATTGCAGAAAAGTTTCAATCGGCAAAAGCGGCATCCTCTACATGGAGTTCGGCGGCCGGACGGCTACCCCAATCATCGATTTTTGCACGCCCTGCCAGCCAGAACTGCCGCCCGCGTGAACCGTGCAGCAAGGCCTGGCCCATCTCGCTATGCGCCGCGCGAAAGGCGATGGCCTTGAACGAACGACCGTCCGCGCCCGCTGCAACCATGCGCACGTGATCGGCGCCCACCAGATCGCATTTGACCAGCCGCACCGGTCCCACGGCCACGCGCGGCCCCGGCCAGCCCACGCCAAAGGGGCCTGCTGCCTCCAGCGTCTCTACCAGCTCCGGTGTCAGGCCCCCGGGGCTGAGCGAGATATCTAGAAGCAGCGATTGCGTGGCGCGTGCGCCGCCCACTTCGCGCGCAAGCCGTTCATCCAGCCAGTCTGCCAGCGCGTCGACTCGGTCAGGCTCGATGGTCAGCCCGCAAGCCATCGCGTGACCGCCGCCTGCCACCAACAGACCGGCTTCACGTGCGGCGATAATTGCTGCGCCAAGGTCTACACCCGCGATGGAGCGGCCCGATCCCTTGCCGTTGCCCGCATCTTCTGCATCGAGTGCGATCACCAGCGCGGGCTTCCCGGTCTTTTCCTTGATGCGCCCCGCCACGATACCAATCACGCCGGGATGCCAGCCGCGCCCTGCCAGGACCATGACCGCGCGATTGTGCTGCGCGGCAATCTGCGCTTCGGCGGCTTCCTGCACTTCCTGTTCGATCGCGCGGCGCTCTTCGTTCAGGTGTGATAGCTGCGCCGCAATCTCGCGCGCTTCACCTGCGTCTTCGGTGGTGAGAAGTCTGACGCCAAGCGTCGCTTCACCCACGCGCCCACCCGCGTTGATGCGTGGTCCCAGTGCAAAGCCCAGATCGCTGCACGTTGGCGCGCGGTTCAGGCGGCTTGCGTCGATCAATGCGGAAAGGCCCACGTTCTCCCGCCGTGCCATGATTTTCAGACCCTGCGAAACCAGCGCGCGGTTCAGGCCGCGCAGCTGCGCAACGTCGGCCACAGTGCCCAGTGCTACCAGATCGAGCAGATTCATCAGATCGGGGGCCTTGCGCCCCACGCGCTCGAACCAGCCGCGCCCGCGCAATTCGCGCACAGTCGCAATGGCCAGCAGAAAGGCCACGCCCACCGCAGCAAGGTGCCCGTGCGACGCGGCCTCGTCACATTCGTCAAGCCGGTTGGGGTTCACCAGCGCAGTGGCCTGCGGCAGTTCAGACGAACATTTGTGGTGGTCTACCACGATAACGTCCACACCCTCGGCAGCGGCCATCGCCAGCGCCTCATGCGCCATCGCGCCGCAATCGACCGTCACGATCAGTTGCGACCCATCCCGTGCCAATCGCACCAGCGCTTCGCCCGATGGGCCATACCCTTCCAGAAGGCGGTCGGGGATGTAATGCCCTGCTGTCACCCCCATCGTTCGCAACAGCCGCACCAGAAGCGCGGCGCTGGTCGCGCCGTCCACGTCATAATCGCCATAGATCGTGATACGCTCGGCCTGCTCGATGGCATCGCTCAGGCGGATGGCGGCGCTGTCCATATCGCGGAAGATCGAAGGATCGGGCAGGAAATCGCGCAGGGTCGGGCGGCGGTGACGATCAAGATCGTCGCGCTCTACCCCGCGCGAAAGCAGGAGCTGCGTGACGATATCGTCGCCGGTCCCGTTCCCTTGGCCGAGATCCATGTTGCCGCCGCGCCAGCGCCAAGCCTGACCGGAAAAAGAGTGCGTTATCGCCGTTACGGGAATCATGGCGCTGCGCTATAGCATCGGACGAGGCTCGGAAAGGCTGTGCTCTTGCGCACGCGCAATGACAGCGAGCCACGGCATAGGGTTGCATCGGTCCGCGCCGCGCTTCGTGGCGCTTTCAGGAGGATCCACGCGATGCGCAGGTTTGCGATTCCGGTCATGGTGGGGGGCACTGCCCTTTGCACCATAGCGGCAACGGTTCTGGCCCAACAGGCGGCAGTGCCTGTGGCACGATACGAGATGCGGGCCGAAACGATGTCTGGCCTTGGCGGCATGGCGGGTGGCGGCGGCATGGGCGCGGCCATGTCGATGGCCTTTGGCGGTACGCCCAAGGCGCAGCACATGCTCTGGCTCGATCTCGGTTCGTCCCGTGCCGCTGCCGATGGCAAGCCCAAGGCCGAACATTTCATGCCAGCAGGCGCAAAGCTGGGAAAATCGGTGCTGCTGCGCACGCCGCAAGCCGCGAAGCGTGATCCCGGTGAAGCTGATTTTCAGCGTCCGAAGGGCCGGATGCTGATCTTCTGGGGTTGCGGTGAACACGCGCCCAAAGGGCAGCCCGTGGTCATCGATTTCAGCAAGCTGGCGGCGGGGCAGGTGCCTGCCGGCCTGTTTACCACCGCCGTGCCGATGGACCGCTGGGTTTCGCCATCATCCAGCAAGACATACGGCTATTGGCCCGGCGAAGACGGCAAATCGGCCAAGCCCGATTCATCGCTGATCGGTGCACACCGGGTGGCGGGCAACTATTCGCCGGACATGGCCTTTACGCTGGCCAAGGATTTCATGGCTCCGCTCAATGCCTCGAACGCTTTGCAGCCCAGCGGTTCCACGCTGCTCCGCTGGGGCGCGGTGGCCGATGCAACCGGCTATTACGCGATGATGATCGGCGGCAAGCAATCGGGCCAAGGCGGCGAAATGTCGGATGTCGTCTGGTGGTCGTCCAGCGCGAGCCGCCAGTTCGGCGGCGGTCTGGCCGACTGGTTGGCGCCTGCCACCGTGGCAAAGCTGGTCAATGACAAGACCGTGCTGTCTCCACAGACCACCACCTGCACTGTCCCGGCCGAGGTAAAGGCCGCCGCGCCCGATTTCATGTTCGGTACGCTGCATGCTTATGGGCCGGAGGAATCGTTCGCCTATCCACCGCGCCCTGCTGATCCCAAAGTGAAATGGGTGCCGGAATGGACGGCGCGCATCCGCCATCGCTCCACCACCGGCTTCCTTGTCGGGATGGAGGGTTTCGGTGCGTCTGCCGCAGCCGGGGCGCAACAGCCAGCACCTGCTTGCAAGCCCAAGAAAAAGGGGCTGGGTGGCTTGTTGGGCGGTGCCGTGGCCGGAGCGCTGGGCGTGCCGGGCGCGGGTGGGGATGGTTGCTGACATAGGAATGGGGGAGGGGCTTCTCATCATCTGGCACAGCCGCACCGGTGCGGCGCGCGCGATGGCGGATGCGGCGGGCGAAGGCGCATCGTCCGCTGCGCCGTGCACATTGTTACCTGCCGAGAACGTCACGCCTGCCGATCTGCTGGCGGCAGGCGGCTATGTTTTCTGCTGTCCCGAAAACCTTGGCAGCATGACCGGCGCGATGAAGGAGTTTTTCGACCGTTGCTATTATCCTGTGCTTGGGCTGATTGAAGGGCGACCCTATGCCACGATGATCGCCGCCGGTTCGGATGGAACCGGGGCAGAGCGGCAGATCGACCGGATCGTTACCGGATGGCGTCTGCGGCGCGTGGCGGAACCGCTGATCATTTGCACCAAGGCGCAGACGCCCAACGAAATCCTTGGCGCCAAGCGGCTCTCACCCGATCAATTGCAAAGATGTCACGATCTGGGACAGGCGTTTTCAACTGCGCTCAATCTGGGAGTTTTTTGACCTTTCGTGCCTATAAGGTCCATCGCGAAGCATACTGCGATAGCCAGACTCGAAGCCGGTCTTGCATGTGACAAATGGGAATGCTGTGAAAAGGGACGCTCGTGGACGCCAGTGACCGGTCTGACGCCAGTGACCGACCGATGAACTGTGCGCCCCTTGCTGCGATTCTGCTCGATCCGTCGGACCTGCCGGCCTTGTCTGATCTCGAAGCTGAATCGCTGCGCGGATCAGGCTTTTCGGTTTCGCACGCTCCCGATGATGCGGTCGAAGGCTGGGCAGAAGTCCTGCGCGATGGGCTGACGTTTGATATTAACGGCCTTGCCGGTGGTCCGGCGCAGACCGCGCCATCGGTCAACGCCGGGGTCGGCATCAGTCCTGCGGAACTGGATGGGCTGGCAAGCCTCTCACTGGCACCAGGGCCGCATCTGGCTGGCGCGCAGCGCCTGCTGCCGGTGATTCGCGTGGCAACGAATCTGCTGCTCGATCTGGCGCGAATCGGCCCGGCGAAGGCCATCGCATGGCTTCCAGCCAAACTTTTGATAAGGGTGGACCTCTTCGAAAGGGCAGTGTTGCCGTGGTTGGAGGGGGGGCCGTTTCCCGCACCGGCTTTCGTCGCGTTGCATGGCAATGCAGAAGTTGGTTTGCAGAGCACTGGTCTTAACTTCTTCATAGAACAAGAATTTTTGCTCCAATCTGCGGCGCCGGAAAATGCCGGACAGCTTCCCCGCGTGGCAATTCGGCTGATTGACTGGCTTGTGGCGCACGGACCTATAAGTAGTCCTACGGAGGCAGTTCTTGCCGGAACGGGAGCAGTCCTTCTTGAGGTGGACACTGGCGGTCGTATCCTTGCCCGGTGCGACTGAGCTTCGATCTTTCCAGGCATAAGCGGCGCAAGCTGCCCTTCGGGAGCGTCAATGTTCCCGGAAAGCCGGGCTATGCGCCGCAGCTGCAGCGTCATCATCTTGTGCCCCGGCAAATCTTGCACGTTGCCGCACTGACCCAATTCGTGTCGCAATTGGGGGTGGAGCGACTTGGCATCCACGATTTCCGCCGCAACGGCCAGTTGCTGCCGGGTTGTGAACAGGTGGCCCGGCGCATCGGACTGCCGCTCCATCGCGGCCCGCATCGCGCGTACAACGAACTGGTGATCGAACGCATCGGCCAGATCGAGGCTGACTGGTCGCGCGACCGGCGCAAGGGTGCCGAGGCCGACTATGTGGCGCTGATGCGGTTCGATCTTTTGCAGCGTGCGCTGCGCAGACGCTTCCTTGATCCGCGCACATGGTCGCGGGTGCCGTTAAACACCCGTGACCCGGCCCTGGATTTCAGCCATCTTGATGAAATGACTGATCTTTTCTGGTCTGAAACCAGCGGGGTGCAGCACGCGGCCTGAAGTGCACCTAAATGCACCTAATCGCACGCAACCTACCGTAGGAAGGGTGCAGAACTGCCCGAAAGCGCCGCTGCGGCATCCCGGTACTGCGCTTCCAGTCTATCGACCCTGACAGCGACCGGTTCGACCGCGCTGATCGCGCCGATCCCCTGACCAGACCCCCAGATATCCTTCCACGCCTTCGCTTCGGTGTTGCCGCCCGACCCGAAGTTCATCGCGCTGGGGTCGCTCACGGGCAGGTTGTCCGGGTCAAGCCCGGCGTTGACAATGGAGGAGCGCAGGTAGTTGCCGTGGACGCCTGTGAAGAGGTTGGAATAGACGATATCGTCGGCGCGGCTATCGACGATGGATTGCTTGTAGGCGGCGTTGGCGTTGGCTTCCTCGGTCGCGATCCATGCTGAACCGATATATGCGAAGTCGGCTCCAAGTGCTTGAGCTGCAAGGACAGATCGTCCGTGTGCAATCGCGCCAGACAGGGCAACGAGGCCGTTGAACCATTCGCGGATTTCCTGCATCAAGGCGAACGGCGATTGCGCCCCGGCGTGGCCGCCTGCGCCTGCAGCCACCGGAATCAGGCCGTCCGCGCCCTTTTCAATCGCCTTGCGGGCGAAGCGATCGTTAATCACATCGTGCAGCACGATTCCGCCCCAGCTATGGGCTGCATTGTAGACATCCTCGCGCGCGCCAAGCGAGGTGATCAGCATCGGCACCTGCCATTTGGCGCAAAGCGCCATGTCTTCGTCCAGGCGGTTGTTGGTCTTATGCACGATCTGGTTGACCGCAAAGGGCGCGGCGGGGCGGTCGGGGTTGGCGCGATTGTGTGCGGCCAATTCTTCCGTGATCTGGTGCAGCCATTCGTCCAACTGGCTGATCGGGCGGGCATTAAGCGACGGGAAAGAGCCGACAATCCCGGACTTGCACTGCGCGATCACCAGTTCCGGGCAGGAAATGATGAACAGCGGTGAAGCGATGACAGGCAGGCGCAGGTTGGCGAACAGCGGTGGCAATGAACGTGGGGCCTGAGACATCCGGTTCCGGTCCTCTTATCTGAATTTAATTGCTTGATTAAATCGCTATGCCAAGCCGCCGCGCTTGTCAAAGGGGTTCAGGAAAGCGAATGTTCGATGCCGTAGAACCGCGCTGCCGTTCCTGCGAAAAGTGCTTTCTTTTCAGAGTCTGACGCGCCGTGGGCCAAACGTTTGAAGGCGTTCCACAGCGTGTTGTAACTCGCGCCCCATTTGTCCACCGGGTAGTTGCTTTCAAACATGGCGCGGTCCGGGCCGAAGGCTTCGATGCAGGTTTCGATATAGGGCCGCCACATTGCCGCCAGCGTCTCGGACGAAAGGCCCGCCATCGGACCCTGTTCGGGAAGCCCGCAGAACGCCATCGCGAGGCCGCCGAGCTTGATGTTCACATTTGGGCATTGTGCGATGGCGCGGATGTTTTCGCGCCAGATATCAAAGCGTTCGTGCAACTTGCCATGATAGCTGCCGCTGCCAAGCGGGGTTCCGCAGTGATCCAGGCACATCGGCTGATCGGGAAACGCGCGGGCGAGATCGAGAACATCGGGCAGTTGTGGTTCGAGTACCCAGGCATCGAAGGTCAGGCCCATTTCGCCAAGGTGTTTGAAACCTTTGCGAAATTCGTCTGCGTGATAGACGCGGGCAGGGGTGTGGAAGGCCGGGCCGAGAAGGTCGGGATCGGCATCCCATGCGCCTTGATGGCGAATGCCGCGAAAGCGACCGTTGCCGGCCTGCGCCAAGACTTCCAGCACTGGTCTTGCCCCATCACCCAGCGTAAGGTCGGCGTGGCCGATGATGGCGGCGCAGGGGCGGAAATCGCCGTAGAGGCCGCTGGCACCCTGCGCGGCGACGCCATTCACATATTCGACTTCGCCCACTGGCTTCATCGCCTGATCGGCATCAGCGCGGTAGAATGCACCGCATTCCATAAAGACGGTGCCGATGATGTGGTGCCCGCCACGCGCATCGGCAAGCAGTTGATCGAACGTGTAATAGGCCGAATGGGTCAGCGCTTCGAGGAAGGGATGGCGCGGCTGCGGAAAGGCACCGATCAGCGGGCGTAGATCCCACAAATGGTGGTGCGGATCGATAATCGGCAGATCGGGTTCGAGAATCGCTTCTTCGGCCATGTCCTGTCCCTATTGCGCGCCTCTGGCGGGCGCTGCGGGACTATGGCGGATCGATTAATGACCGCAAGTGCGATTTAAGCGATCGGTTGAACGGGCGGTCCACGTGAACCGCCCGTAACCTGATCAGTTCACCGCATTGGCTGCGCTAAGCACGGCACGGACCGATGCCGTCGCAACGTCTTCATCGATGCCGACGCCCCAGATCGTGCGGCCATCGGCAGTCTTGCATTCGACATAGGCGGCAGCGCGGGCGTTGCTACCAGCGCCCATCGCGTGTTCTGAATAGTCGGTAATATCGATATCGACGCCGAAGCCGTCCTTGAGCGTGGCGACGACCGAGGAAATCAGGCCGTTGCCGCGACCGGAAACGGTCTGCACTTTGCCATCGACTTCGATCTTGCCCGCAAAGATGCGTGTGCCATCGGGGCCGCGCGTCTCTTCGTAATCGACCAGTTGCAGGTGCTGCGGCGCATCGAGGCGATAGGCCTTGCGGAAGACGCCCCAGATATCGCCCGCCTGCAGTTCGCGGCCCAGTTCGTCGGCCAGTTCCTGCACATGGCGGGAGAAGTGAGCCTGCATCTTCTTGGGCAGCTTGAGGCCCTGATCCTGTTCCAGCACCCACGCAAAGCCGCCTTTGCCCGACTGCGAATTGACGCGGATCACGGCTTCGTAGCTGCGGCCCAGATCGGCGGGATCAATGGGCAGGTAGGGGATCGCCCAGAGTTCGTCATTGCGCTGTTCCTGCGCGGCGAAGCCCTTCTTGATCGCGTCCTGATGGCTGCCCGAAAACGCCGTGAAGACCAACTCGCCACCATAGGGATGGCGCGGGTGGACGGGCAACTGGTTGCAGTATTCGACCGTCTGGATCACTTCATCAATGTCGGAGAAATCCAGTTCAGGATCAACGCCTTGTGTGTACAAGTTCAGGCCGACTGTGACGAGGCAGCAGTTGCCCGTGCGCTCACCGTTACCGAACAGGCAACCTTCAACGCGATCTGCGCCTGCCATCAGGCCGAGTTCGGCAGCAGCAACGCCAGTGCCACGATCGTTGTGGGTGTGCAGGCTGATCACCGCACGATCGCGATTGGGGAGGTTGCGGCAGAAATATTCGATCTGGTCCGCATAGATGTTCGGCGTTGCAGCCTCAATCGTGGCGGGCAGGTTTAGGATGATCGGCTTTTCAGTGGTGGGCTGGAGAACTTCCATCACCGCTTCGCAGCATTCGATGCTGAAATCGAGTTCGGCGGTGGAGAAGGTTTCCGGGCTATATTCAAAATGCCAGTCGGTCTGCGGGAAGCGCGCAGCCTGATCGCGTAGGAACTTTGCGCCAGCGACGGCGATATCGCGCACGTCCTTGCGGTCCATGCCGAACACGACCTGCCGCCAAAGCGGCGATACCGCGTTGTAGACGTGGACGATGGCCTGTTTGGCTCCGGCGAGGCTTTCGAACGAGGTCTTGATCAGATCTTCGCGCGACTGGGTGAGCACCTGCACGAACACGTCATCGGGAATACGCCCGGCGTCGACGAGTCCGCGAATGAAATCGTACTCGGTGGCACCAGCCGAGGGGAAGCCGACTTCAATTTCCTTGAGGCCAACCTTCAGCAGCAGATCGAAGAAGCGGCTTTTCTTGTCGGCGTCCATCGGATCGATCAGCGACTGGTTGCCATCGCGCATATCGGTGGAGAGCCAGCGCGGGGCCTTGGTGATCGTCTGGTTGGGCCACTGGCGGTTCGGCAGGTCGATCTGAGGGAACGGACGGTACTTTACCGAAGGGTTCTTGAGCATGGTCATGTGATTGCACTCGAAATATCTGGATTTTGCCGGTTCTGGTTCTTCATCCCCTGAGCGCCGTGCGCGCCGGGACGGACCGACACGTCAGCTCACGCCCAAGGGCGGATAAGTCGCAGGGTAAGGTCCAGTCGAGCGGTCATGCAGGAAGCCTATGGTGATTTGCAGCGCACTTGTCCAGAATGTTTGCAAACGAAATGGGAGAGATGCTGCATGACCGTTGCCCCGTTTGTGGTGGATATTCCCCAGTCGGATATCGACGATCTGCACCGCCGGATCGACATGGCGCGCTGGCCAGAGAGGGAGACGGTGGACGATTGGTCGCAGGGCGTGCCGCTGGCGGCGTTGCAGGACTTTGTGGGCTACTGGCGCAATGATTATGACTGGTATGCTTGCCAGAAGTTGTTGAACGACTGGGGCATGTTCGAAACCGAGATCGACGGCGTGGCAATCCGGTTCCTGCATGTGCGATCACCGCACGCAGAGGCGAGGGCGCTGATCCTGACACATGGCTGGCCAGGTTCAATCCTTGAATTCCGCCGCTGCATTGCACCCCTGACGAACCCTGAAGAGCATGGCGGCACGGCAGCGGATGCGTTTCATGTCGTGATCCCGTGCCTGCCGGGTTATGGCTTTTCAGGAAAGCCTGCGGTGAAGGGCTGGAGCGTTGAGAAGATTGCGCAGAGCTGGGGCGAACTGATGCGGCGGCTCGGCTATTCGCGCTGGTTTGCACAAGGGGGAGACTGGGGTTCGGCGGTGACGACTGCGATTGCCGTGCAGCAGATAGAAGGCTGTGCGGGCATTCACCTCAACATGCCCATCGCACGGCCATTGCCCGAAGATATGGCTGGTCCGGCACCGGATGAGGCGCAGGCCCTGATGAAGATGCAGCGCTATCAAGATTGGGATTCGGGTTACTCCAAGGAGCAATCCACGCGACCGCAAACCGTGGGATACGGGCTGGTCGATTCGCCGGTGGGGCTGGCGGGCTGGATCTATGAGAAGATGTGGGCCTGGACCGACAACGAGGGCAGGGCCGAGGACGCGCTGCGCCGCGACGATATGATCGATAACATCATGCTTTACTGGCTGACGTCGAGCGGCGCTTCATCGGCTCGGCTTTACTGGGAAAGCTTCGGGAGCTTTGGGCCGAAGGACATTCCGCTGCCGGTTGGGGCGAGCGCTTTTCCCAAAGAGATTATCCCGGCACCGCGAAAGTGGTTCGAGCGGCATTGCCCGAATCTGGTGCATTGGGGTGAGCCGGAGAAGGGCGGGCACTTTGCCGCATGGGAACAACCCGAAGCCTTTGTGAAAGAGCTTCGGGTTGCGTTTGGGTTTATGAAGTAGCGCTTACTTCTTTTCGAAGGCGGCAGTGATGTCGAGCGTCACGTCGTCGGAAACGAAGGGCAGGCCGTATTTGATGTTGAAGTCCGAGCGCTTGATCGTGGCTTTGCCGTGGAAGCCAAGCGTTGCGGCCTTACTGAACGGATTGGTGCCCGCGCCTGCGAAGGTAGCGTCGACGGTTACGGGCTTGGTCACGCCATTGAGCGTGAGGTCGCCGGTGACCTTTGCGCTCATGCCATCGGCACCGGGGGTGACGCTTGTGGAGACGAAGGTGGCATCCGCAGGGGCCGCACCGAAGAAGTCGGCGCTTTTGCCCTCGGCACCGGGCTTGAGCAGGTGAGCGGTGAGGCCAGCGTTCGCTGTAACGACTTTCGAGACGGGTATTTTGACCGAAACCTTGGATGAGGCAGGGTTGGCCAGGTCAATCGTCAGCGAACCGCTGACATCACCGAACAGGCCGAAATAGTCATTGAAGCCGAAGTGGTTGACCTTCCACGCGACGAGCGAGTGACCGGCGTCGGCGGTGTAAGTGCCTGCGGTTACGCGCGCCTTGTCGGCCTTGCCCGGAACTTCGGGCATCTGCGCGACCATCGGTGCAGCGGCAGCGACGAGTGCCAGCGGAAGGGCAAGACGGAGTGCGCGGGAAAGCTTGATTATGGGGAGGGATCTCCAGCGAGGAAGGAGACCGGTGGATGCCAAAGCCGGGCAGAGCGCACAAGCTGGATTTGATAACAGTCTGGAAAGCCAGCCTAGCCGCAGCGCATGGTGGTGAGTTTTCCCTGATCATCGAGAATCAGGTTGATGCGGTCCGCGCGCCTCTCTTGCGTGATGACCGCACCGGGGCGGATCAGGCGGATGCGGTAATGGCGGATTGCCTGCGCGATTTCATCCTGCACTTTCCCCGTGATCTTCATCCCGATGAAGCGGCGGGCCTGACGCTGGTTGCAGGTGTCGTGTTCCGCCATTGGCTTGGGGCTGGATGGTTCAACCGGCGGGCGCGCAAGATCTGCGGCGGCCCCAGCAAGAAGCGGGCTGCCCAAAAGGCTGAGTGCCGCACCCGCGGCTATGGCAACCCTTTTTCGCATCTCTCAACCCTGTGATCTAGGTCACACCAAATTGGATTGATACCGATTGCGGTGGTCCCGTCCACTCCATTCGTCGAGCGGTCTGGGGCTTTCGTGGAAGAGGTTGTGATTGCGGCAAAAAAAGGGGCGGCGCGGGGCCGCCCCTTTCGGGATTTTCTGTCCGAGTTGGACCGAAGATCAGTTCTTGCTCTGGTCGACCAGCTTGTTCGCACCGATCCACGGCATCATCGCGCGCAGCTTTGCACCGGTTTCTTCGATCTGGTGACGCTTGGCGAGGCCGCGCGCAGCCTTGAGTTCCGGCTGACCAGCGCGGTTATCAAGCACGAAGGCCTTCACGAAACGGCCCGACTGAATATCAGCCAGAACGCGCTTCATTTCCTTCTTGGTTTCTTCGGTGATGATGCGCGGCCCGATGGTGATGTCACCGTATTCGGCGGTGTTCGAAATCGAGTAGCGCATGTTGGCAATGCCGCCTTCATACATCAGGTCGACGATCAGCTTCAGTTCGTGAAGGCATTCGAAATAGGCCATTTCCGGCGCGTAACCGGCTTCGACCAGGGTTTCGAAACCGGCCTGCACCAGCGCCGTTGCGCCGCCGCACAGCACAGCCTGTTCACCGAAGAGATCGGTTTCGCATTCTTCGCGGAAGTTTGTTTCGATGATGCCCGAACGGCCACCGCCAACGCCCGAAGCATAGGCGAGCGCGACGTCATGGGCATTGCCGGTCACGTTCTGGTGGATGGCAACGAGGCAGGGCACCCCGCCGCCGCGCTGATATTCGCTGCGCACGGTGTGGCCGGGGCCCTTGGGTGCGATCATGATCACGTCGATGTCGGCGCGCGCTTCGATCAGGCCGAAATGGATGTTAAGGCCGTGCGCGAAGGCTAGCGCCGCGCCGGGCTTCATGTTGGCGTGCAGATCATCGGCATAGATCGCGGCCTGATGTTCGTCGGGTGCGAGGATCATCAGCACGTCGGCCCATGCGGCGGCATCGGCGTTGGCAAGAACCTTGAAGCCGGCAGCTTCGGCCTTCTTGGCGCTAGCCGAACCCGGACGCAGCGCGATGGCCACTTCCTTCACGCCCGAATCGCGCAGGTTCTGTGCGTGGGCGTGGCCTTGCGAACCGTAGCCGAGGATGGCGATCTTCTTGTCGGTGATGAGGTTCAGATCGCAGTCTGCGTCGTAATAGACCTTCATGTCATTCCCAATCTGTGTTGAATCGTTGAAATGGCGGGTGAATTGTTCAGGCGGCGGTGGCGCCGCGGATCATGCCGACGATGCCGGTGCGGCCCACTTCGACAAGGCCGAGTTCCTTCATCAATGCGACGAAGCTGTTGATCTTGTCGGGCGCGCCCGTCAGTTCGAAGATGAAGCTGGACGTGGTGGTATCGACCACCTTGGCGCGGAACACATCGGCCAGACGCAGCGCTTCGACGCGGTTTTCACCTTTGCCCGAAACCTTGATCAGCGCCAGTTCGCGTTCAACGAATGGGCCGACTTCGGTGAGATCGGTGACCTTGTGCACCGGCACGAGGCGTTCAAGCTGCGCGCGGATCTGGTCGATGATCGGCGGCGGACCGTGCGTGACGATGGTGATCCGGCTGACATCGTGGCCATCGGTGATGTCGGCCACGGTCAAGCTGTCGATGTTGTAGCCGCGCGCGGTGAACAGGCCGGCGATCTTGGCAAGGATGCCGGCTTCGTTGTCGACCGTGATGGTGAGGACGTGGCGCTCTTGCGCCTCCTGCGGGATATGGATCATGTCAAAGGTTCCTCAGACCAGCGCTTTGGCTTCATCGTCCATCGTGCCGGCCACTTCATCGCCGTAGAGGATCATGTCGGTATGCGCGGCGCCCGATGGAATCATCGGGAAGCAGTTCGCTTCCTTGGCGACGAGGCAATCGACGAAGACCGGGCCATCGTGATCGATCATGGCCTGAATTCCGGCGTCCAGTTCGCTCTCATCCGTGATGCGGATGCCCTTCCAGCCATAGGCTTCGGCCAGCGCGACAAAATCGGGCAGGCTGTCCGAATAGGAGTTCGAATAGCGGCTTTCGTAGGTCAGTTCCTGCCACTGGCGGACCATGCCCATCCATTCGTTGTTCAGGACGAATACCTTCACCGGCAGGCGATACTGCGTGGCGGTGCCCAATTCCTGAATGTTCATCTGGATCGAGGCATCGCCCGCAATGTCGATCACCAGCGTTTCCGGGAAACCGGCCTGTGCGCCGATGGCAGCGGGAAGGCCATAGCCCATCGTACCGAGGCCACCTGACGTGAGCCACTTGTTCGGCTTCATGAAGTGGAAATACTGTGCCGCCCACATCTGATGCTGGCCGACCTCTGTCGAGATGATCGGATCGTGTGCCTTCGTCAGTTCATAGAGGCGTTCGATGGCATATTGCGGCATGATTGCGCTGGACTTGCGCGGATAGGCGAGGCTCTTGCGCGTGCGCCAGCCATCGATGCGGGCGTGCCAATCGGTAAGATCCTGAGCCTTGAATCCGCGCTGGTTCCAGGCATCGATCAACTGCGCCAGAACCTTGCCGCAATCACCGATGACAGGCAGATCAACCGCAACCGTCTTGTTGATCGAAGCGCGATCGATATCAATGTGAATCTTCTTGCTGTTGGGCGCGAAGGCATCGAGACGGCCGGTCACGCGATCATCAAAGCGGGCGCCGACACAGACGATCAGGTCGGCCTGGTTCATCGTCAGGTTGGCTTCATAGGTGCCGTGCATCCCCAGCATCCCCAGCCATGCCGGATGATCCGCAGGAAACGCGCCAAGGCCCATCAGCGTGGAAGTGACGGGTGCGCCGGTGAGCGCCTGAAGTTCGCGCAGCAGGCGCGTGGCTTCAGGGCCGGAATTGATCACGCCGCCGCCGGTATAGAACACCGGGGCCTTGGCCTTGGCGATCATTTCGATGGCTTCGGCAATTTCGTCCGCGCCGCCTTCGGTCTGCGGGGAATAGCGATTGCGCTGCTGCGGGGCCGCGCTGTTCCAAGCGGCGGTTGCGATCTGCACGTCCTTGGGAATGTCGATCACGACCGGGCCGGGGCGACCTTCGGTGGCGATGCGGAAGGCTTCGTCAATCGTCGCGGCAAGCTGCGCTGGGTCTTTGACCAGATAGTTGTGCTTGGTGCAGTGGCGCGTGATGCCGACGGTATCGGCTTCCTGAAACGCATCCGATCCGATCAGGCCAGTGGGAACCTGCCCGGTGATGACGACCATCGGAATCGAATCCATGAAGGCATCGGCAATGCCGGTAACGGCATTGGTTGCACCGGGGCCAGAGGTGACAAGGACAACGCCCGGCTTGCCAGTGGCGCGGGCATAGCCTTCGGCCGCATGGGCCGCGCCTGCTTCGTGCCGGACCAGGATGTGGCGGATGCGTTCATCGCCAAACAGCGCATCGTAGATCGGCAATACCGCGCCGCCGGGATAGCCGAACACGAATTCGACGCCCTTGGCGACAAGGCTTTCGACCAAAATCTCCGCGCCGCTGCGCTCGGTTGTCACGTTACTTCATCCTTCTTCGCGTGAGGGGCCGATAGCCCCGATACCACGCCGGAAAAACAAAAATTTCGGCCCGGCTGCGGTGTTAACCGCGCCGGGCCGTCTCTCCCTTTCGGGTGCTTGATCGACATGCAAGATGGATCAGGCAATTGACGGCCTGCTACTTGACATAAAATGAGGTGTCAAGCGGCTATGTGCGCAATAAACTTGCTACATATTCGATGTCAATGGAATTTTCGTACTCAACCCGTGGCCAATCTACCGGATTCTGGTGTCTGAGCCAGGTGTATTGCCGCTTGGCATAGTTGCGTGTGGCTTGCTGCCCGGCGGCGATGGCTGCTTGCGCGGCGATATCGCCGCGCAGGAAGGCCGCAATCTCCGGCACGCCGATGGCACGCATCACCGGGGCCGAATCGGGCAGGTTCCGCGCCAGAAGAGCTTCGACCTCGGCCAGCGCGCCATTCTGCCACATCAGGTCAAAGCGCAGATCGCAGCGGCGATAGAGCCACTGTCGTTCAGGCAGGAGAATGATCGGTGCAAGATCAATGGCATCGCCAATGCCGCCGCTTAGCTGTTGCTGCCAGTGCGCCAGTG
Organism: Novosphingobium sp. ERN07; assembly: GCF_012641335.1. Lineage (GTDB taxonomy): Bacteria > Pseudomonadota > Alphaproteobacteria > Sphingomonadales > Sphingomonadaceae > Novosphingobium. The sequence goes on along the minus strand of NZ_JABAID010000002.1, from coordinate 267,836 downwards.
GGAGGCCGGTGGATCGCACCACTTCAAGCGCGCGGGTTATGCGTTGAACATCAGCAGGGGCGAGGCGTGCAGCGCGGTCAGGATCTTCGGCCTGAAGCGCAGCATAAGCTTCGGCAACGGGCAGGGCGCGCACGGCTTCACGCACGTTGGCGTCGATTTCGGGCACCGGGGCAATGCCATTTAGCAAGGTGCGTATATAAAGGCCGGTGCCGCCAACAAGGATCGGCAGGGCATCGCGGGCATGGGCGGTGGCGATTTCCTGCCGGGCGGCTCTGGCCCAATCGGCAGCGGAGCAGGGCTGCGCGCCATCCCATGCGCCGAACAGCACATGTGGCACGCCCTGCATCTCATCAGGCGATGGTCTTGCGCTCAGCATGGCAAGATCGGCGTAGACTTGCGCGCTGTCGGCGTTGATCACCACGGCCTCGCGCCCCCGTGCCATCGTGCGCAAGGCGATTTTTACCGCCAGATCGCTCTTGCCGCTGGCGGTCGGCCCTGCGATGAGCGCGACGCGCGGCTTTGAAGCTGCACCGTTCACGTTCTCGCTCTGGAAGGATTCTTCGTTGATCATCGCGCGCCTGATAGCAGACCCGGAGACGCTTGGTGACAATCTCTCGCTCGCGATGGAGATGATCGAAGCGCGCGACTGGGAAGTGGCGGGGGCAGGGATGCTCGAATCCTGTGAGGACGTGCTGGAACTCGAAGTGGTCGAAGGCAATCCTGCAGGTATCCGCGAAATCCTCGACCAATGTTTCCCCGACAGCGACGTGCTGCTCAGCGAAGGCGCTATCGAAGTGCCGAACCTGTTCGTGTCGGATATGGATTCGACGATGATCGGGCAGGAATGCATCGACGAACTGGCCGATTTCGCAGGCCTGAAAGACCGTATTGCGGCGATCACCGAACGCGCGATGCAGGGTGAACTCGATTTTGAATCGGCGTTGCGCGAACGAGTGGGCTTGCTCAAGGATTTGCCCGAAAGCGCAATCACGCAGTGTCTTGATGAACGCATTCGCCCCGTGCCGGGCGCACGCACACTGGTTTCGACGCTGAAGGCGCGCGGGTGCCATACCGTGCTGGTCACGGGTGGTTTCCATTCCTTTGCCGATCCGGTGGCGGAATTGTTGGGTTTTGATCGGGTGGTAGGCAATCGCCTTGGGCTGCACGATGGCGTGCTGACCGGAGGTTTGGTCGGCGGAATCGTGGACAGTTCGGTCAAGAAGAAGGTTCTGCTCGAAGAGACGGAACGTTTGGGTGGTGAAGTGTTTAGCCTTGCGACCGGTGATGGCGCGAACGACATTCCGATGATTGAAGTGGCCAGCTACGGCCTTGCCTATCGCGCCAAGCCCAAAGCGCGCGCCGCGGCTGATGGCTGGATCGACCGGGGCGATCTGACCGCGATCCTTTCGTTGCTGGGCGTGCCGCGTTCGGAATGGGTGCTGGCCGACTGAGTCAGGCGAAGGCGGGGGCTGCGCGTTTTTGCCGCGCTGCCAGCCTGAGTATGAGTGCAGTTATGGCCAGCGCCGTCATGACGATGCCGATAGCGCGAGTTTCGGGCGCGGGAATCCGCTTTGCATAGGCGAGCGTGTAGATCAGCCAGATCACGTGGATGCCGGTGCTGTGCAGACGCTTCCAGTTCTGCCCCAGCGCGCGCATGGCGGCTTTGCTGGAGGTTAGCGCCATCAGCGCAATGAAGGCATAAGCGATACCGCCGGGAACCAGCGATGCGATGGTACGCGGTTCGGGGTTGAGGTTGGTGGCGACGACAAGTGCCACGAAATGCACTGTGTGGCTTGCGGCAAAGCCAAGGCCCCACCAGCGCCGGTCACGCATGAGGGCGCGGCTCCACGGCGCAGGGGCCAACCTTACCAGCGAAGAGGCGAGGTAGGTCGCGAGGAAAATGGGAAAACCAGCGCGTGCAGTCCAGCGTGCGGCGAGGCTCCAGCCTTCCAACGTGTTGCCGCCGCTGAACAAGCCTGCGGCGAATATCGTAAGCGCTGCAATTGTTGCAAACGCGGTTGGCCATGTGCGTGGCATAGTTTCTCCCCGTCCCTGTACGACAGGGTGCATCGTGACTGACGCATGAGCAAGCGGGATTGTCGTATGAGCGATTGACGATCTATTTACAGTATTGTTAATATGGCGACGATTGAGAAATGTGGGAGAATCATCGTGAACGCTATGACGGGCGCGTTGAGTGCCGACCTGCCGATCTATGACGAGCGCCGCCCTGAAATGCGGATGCAGCCGCTCAAAGCGTGGCACCATTTCCAGAACCTGCTGAAAGACAAGGAAAACACCGAAGAGGTTTTCTACATCTTCGAAGCTCTGCCGTGGCGCAATCTGCGCGGGCGGGCCGAAGCGTTTCTGCTGAGCGAGCGCGGACAGGCGTTGCGGGCGCGCGAGCCTTATCTTCCGGCCATTCTCGATGATCACGCCATGCTGCGCCAGACACCGAAGGGATCGCTGGCCCATGCCTATTGCGATTTCATGGAGGGCGAAGGGCTGACGGCGCAAGGGCTGGTTGACGAGTTCGAACGCTTTGCCAGCAAGCGCGAGCGTTTTGACGACCAGTTCCTGTGGTATCTTAACCGGATGCGTGATGTGCATGACATGTTGCACGTACTGACCGGTTATGGCCGCGATGCGTTGGGCGAGGCTTGCGTGCTGGCCTTCACCTACAGCCAGCAACCATCGCCAGCGCATCTGTTCATCGGATATATGGCCGGGCTGAACATCAACAAGCAGACGCGGCGCAGCGCACCGGTGTTGCGCGCGGTGCGCGAAGGTCAGAAGCTGGGCAAGGCGTGCCCGCGTTTGTGTGAACAGTCGATCACCGAACTGCTGCCGCTACCGATTGAAGAGGTACGCCAGCGTCTGAACGTCACGCCCGCAGAGCGCTATCGCGAAGCCCACGCGATCTGGCGGGGGATGGGGATCGATCCTTATGACTTGCTGGGCAATAGTGCGGCGGCAAACGCGGCCGCCTGAAATTCATACCGCCGCAATCAATGCTTGGGCCGCAGCGGGGTTTCGCTCTTTGGCGCCTGATATGAACAGGACGTAGGCATCACGACCGCCAGCTGCCCATTGATGAGCGCGATTGGCCCAGTGTGCAATTTCGGCGTTGTCGTATCCGGTAAGGCAATCTGCGGATGATTGCTGCAACCGAGCGTATGTAAAGTCAGCCGTTTGCTCTTCAAATGCCGGAAAATAGGCACTGTCTGCGAATACCACCGCCATGTTGCGTTCGCGGCAGAGATCGAAAAAGGCTTCGTCCCGGAAGCTTTCGTCGCGCACTTCAAGCGCATGGCGCAGCGTGAGGCCAGCCTGTGACCCGGGAATCAGACCAAGGAATCGAGCAAAATCGTCTCGATCAAAGCGCTTGCCGTCTCGGAATTGCCAAAGAATTGGACCAAGCTTATCGCCAAGTTCGGTGAAGCCCTGATTCATGAAAGTGGCGATTGAGTCCGCGCTTTCCGCCAAGACCTTGCGTACAGTCGTGAAGCGTGAGGCCTTCAAACTAAAGCGAAAGCCATCCGGTGCTGCGGCTGCCCAATTTGCAAAACTCTGCGGCTTCTGGCGGCCATAGTACGTAGCGTTGATTTCGATGCACGTGAGTTGGGCAGAAGCGTACTCCAGTTCACGCTTCTGCGGCAGGCCTTTTGGATAGAATTCGCCATCCCGCCACGGTTCGTAGGTCCATCCGCCGATACCGACACGGATGGACCCTTGAGTCACGCTTCCATCCAATCGCGGAAGAAGGCTTCGTTGGCTTCGCGCAGCGTGGCAACCGGCACCGAGAAACCAGGGCCAGAGACGGCATCGCCGCCGGTGGTGCCGATGCGGGTCATCGGAATGCCTGCCGCCTGAATGGTATCGGCAACCGCGCTGGTTACGATGTAGCGGCCCTGATCTTCACCGAAGGCGGTGAACTGGTCGCCAATTTCTTCAAGCTGGCAGCCGATGCCGCTGGCCATCGCCATTTCGGCAAGGGCGACAAGCAGGCCGCCGTCCGAAACATCGTGCACGGCGCTAACCTTGCCCTGTGCGATCAGGTCACGCACGAATTCGCCGTGGCGGCGTTCGGCGGCGAGATCGACCTTGGGAGCGTCGCCATCTTCGCGGCCATGAATTTCGCGCAGCCAGAGCGACTGGCCAAGATGGCCGTTGTTGTGGCCGATCACGAAGATCGCTTCGCCTTCAGCCTTGAACGGGACGGTGGCCATGATTTCGTGATCGAGCATCAGGCCGACGCCGCCGATGGCGGGCGTAGGCAGGATGGCCGAACCGCCGCCAGTGGCCTTCGATTCGTTGTAGAGCGAGACGTTGCCTGACACGATGGGATAGTCGAGCGCGCGGCAGGCATCGCCCATGCCGTTCAGCGCTTCGACGATCTGTGCCATGATTTCAGGCCGCTGCGGGTTGGCGAAGTTCAGACAGTTGGTGATGGCCAGCGGCCGCGCGCCCACTGCGCAGATGTTGCGGAAGGTTTCGGTGACGGCCTGCTTGCCGCCCTCGTAAGGATCGGCATAGCAATAGCGCGGGGTGCAATCGGTGCTGATGGCCAGCGCCTTTTGCGTGCCGTGGATGCGCACGACGGCGGCGTCTCCGCCAGACTTTTGCAATGTGTCGGCGCCAACCTGCGAATCGTACTGTTCGAAAATCCAGCGACGGTTGGCGAGATCAGGGCAGCCGATGAGCTTGACCAGATCTGCGCCAAGGTCTGCGCTTTGCGGGACATTGCCGAGCGGTGCGACGTTGGCCCATGCCTTGTATTCAGCCAGCGACAGGGCGGGGCGATCATAAAGCGGTGCGTCTTCGGCCAGCGGGCCGAGCGGAATGTCGCACACCACTTCGCCCTTGAAGGTCAGCACCATGTGGCCGGTGTCGGTCACTTCACCGATCACGGCGAAGTCCAACTCCCACTTGCGGAAGATCGCCTCGGCCATCGCTTCCTTGCCGGGTTTCAGCACCATGAGCATACGCTCCTGGCTTTCCGACAGCATCATTTCATAGGGGGTCATGCCCTCTTCACGGCACGGAACCTTGTCCATGTCGAGAATGATGCCAGCCTTGCCGTTGGTCGCCATTTCGACCGACGACGAGGTAAGGCCCGCCGCGCCCATGTCCTGAATCGCCACAATCGCGTCGGTCGCCATCAGCTCGAGGCAGGCTTCGATCAGCAGCTTTTCGGTAAAGGGATCGCCCACCTGAACGGTGGGGCGCTTGGCTTCTGAATCCTCACCGAAATCGGCGCTGGCCATCGTTGCGCCGTGGATGCCGTCGCGGCCGGTCTTCGATCCGACATAGACGATGGGGTTACCAAGGCCGGTGGCGGCAGAATAGAAAATCTTGTCCGTGTCAGCCACGCCAACGGTCATCGCGTTGACGAGGATGTTGCCGTCATAAGCGGGGTGGAAGTTCGTTTCACCACCAACGGTCGGCACGCCGACGCAGTTGCCATAACCGCCGATACCCGCGACGACGCCTTGGACGAGGTGCTTCATCTTGGGGTGATCAGGGCGGCCAAAGCGCAGCGCATTCATGTTGGCTACGGGGCGCGCGCCCATCGTGAACACGTCACGCAGGATGCCGCCAACACCGGTTGCCGCGCCTTGATAGGGTTCGATGTAGGACGGGTGGTTGTGGCTTTCCATCTTGAAGATGGCAGCCTGTCCATCACCGATATCGATAACGCCCGCGTTTTCGCCGGGGCCGCAGATCACCCAAGGCGCCGAGGTGGGCAGCTTCTTCAGGTGGATACGGCTCGATTTGTAAGAGCAATGCTCTGACCACATGACCGAGAAGATGCCAAGCTCGACAAGGTTTGGCTCACGACCAAGCGCGTGCAGGACACGCTGGTATTCTTCCTCGGACAGCCCGTGGGCGGCGACGACATCTGCGGTGATCTCGGACATGGCGCGCGCCTTAGCGATATGGCGCGCAAGAGGCTAGTCTTAACCTGCGAATTTGAGCGCGATCCATGTGGCTGCCGTTGCGGCAACGGTCGTGGCGAACGTGCCCCAGATAACATCGATCACCGTCAGATGGACTGGCCAGCGTGCCAGCACGGCCTGACTCGTGAGGTCATAAGTCATGTAGCACATCGCGCCGAGTATCGCGCCGTTCAGGGCCGCTGATCCGACACCTTGGACAAGGCCTGGCCGAATGGCGAACCAGACCATGCCGGCAAGATACAGGACATAAAAAACGACCGCTGGCGCAAGACGGAACTGCGCGGCAAGCAAGTCTCCGAGAGCGGGGCGATAGAGTCGTGGTCCCGCCCAGCCAAGCCAGACTGCATCGAGCGCACCGAACACCACCGCGGCAGCGACATAGGCGATAAGGTATTGCATCGTCGGCATCTCTCCCCGTTGGACACGGATCGAAGCTTGACCGCACCCTTATGCCTCGTCAATGCTGCCCCGATGGGAACCGTACCTGATATCGCCGGCCTCAGTTTCGAAGAAGCGCTGAAGGAACTCGAAAACGTCGTGCGCCGACTCGAAAGCGGCGATGCTCCGCTGGATGAATCGATCGACCTGTATGCGCGCGGGGATGCCCTGCGTGCGCACTGTCAGGCGCGGCTTGATGCAGCACAGGCCCGGATTGAAGCGATCGTGGCGGACCGCGATGGCAAGCCACAGGGCTTGCGGCCATTTGACGAAAACCAGGGTTGAGCGAGGCGACAATCGTGGCTGAAACCGGACTGTTGAAGCCAGCGCTGAGGGCGATTGCCGAGGATATCGACAACAGCTTCGACCTGCTGCTGCCGGTGCCAAGCGATCCGCGTGACCGTCTGGTAGAGGCGATGCGCTATGCCGCGATTGGCGGTGGGAAGCGTATCAGGCCCTTGCTGGTCTGCGCTTCTGCTGCGCTACACGGCGTTTCGCGCGAAGCGGCGGTTCGGGTTGGCACCGCGATTGAGGCGATCCACGTCTATTCGCTGATCCATGATGATCTGCCTTGCATGGACAACGATGCGTTGCGCCACGGCAAGCCTACGGTTCATCTGGCTTTCGACGATGCCGCTGCCGTGTTGGCGGGCGATGCACTGCATGACTTCGCTTTCGAAGTGCTGTCCGATCCGGCAACGAGCGGCGATCCCTTCACCCGTATCGAACTGATCCGCACGCTGGCGACGGCAAGCGGGATGAACGGCATGTGCGGTGGCCAGATGATGGATATCGTGGCCGAAAGTTCCAGCTTTGATCTGCAAACGGTTACGCGCCTGCAGCAGTTGAAGACCGGAGCACTGCTTTCTGCTGCGGTTGAGATGGGGGCGATTCTCGGCAAGGTTCCGCCAGAAGGGCGCACCCATTTGCGCGGCTACGCGCGCGATATCGGCCTGGCGTTCCAGATTGCCGATGACCTGCTCGATGCCGAAGGGGACGAGGCTGCTGCCGGAAAGGCGCTGCGCAAGGACGAGGCGCAGGGCAAGGAAACATTTCTCTCTCTGCTCGGGGCGGATCGCGCGCGTGAACAGGCGCGCCTGCTGGTAGATCAGGCAATACAGCATCTTTCCAGTTATGGCCCGGAGGCCGATCTGCTGCGCGAACTGGCGCGCTTCATCGTGGAGAGGAATCACTGATGGCGCAGCGCATCGGCGTTTATCCCGGCACTTTCGATCCGATCACGCTCGGCCATCTCGATATCATTCGGCGTGGGGCCAAGCTGGTCGACAAGCTGATTATCGGGGTGACGACCAATCCTTCGAAAAACCCCATGTTCTCAACCGATGAGCGCATGGATATGGTCACGCGCGAAGTTGCAGATCAGGGTATCGATAATGTCGAGGTCGTTGGTTTCAACGCTCTACTGATGAAGTTCGCTCGTGCCCAAGGTGCCAGCGTGATCGTGCGCGGGCTGCGCGCCGTTGCGGATTTCGAGTACGAATATCAGATGGCCGGGATGAACCAGCAGCTCGATGCAGAAATCGAGACGGTGTTTCTGATGGCCGATGTCAGCTTGCAGCCGATCGCATCGAAACTGGTCAAGGAAATCGCGCTGTTCGGTGGCGAAATCGCGGATTTCGTGACGCCTAAGGTCCGGGACGAGGTTGTCGCGCGGGTGGAAAAGATGGGCCGTCTCGGCGATTATTGATTTCCCCAGCGGAAACAAACGGCAATCGTTCATTGCAGCGACAGCGCGAGCAGCCTATCGGCGCTTCACGCATTCGGGAGTTCGACGTTTTCATGGTTTCGCGCTTTATCACCGCACTCGCGCTCGGCGCTGCCCTGACGGCTTCCCCGCTTCTGGCGCAGGACAAGAAGGCTGAGGCAACCGAAGCTGCGCCCAAGCCGGTCAATTATGTGGTCAACGCCGATCAAAGCGTTGATCGTGAGAATATCCTGTACCTTGATCTTTCCAACGGCGGTCGTGTCGCGATCCGCCTCATGCCGGAATGGGCACCGGCCCATGTCGAGCGGATCAAGACCCTGGTGCGGCAAGGATTCTACGATGGCATCATTTTCCACCGTGTGATCGATGGCTTCATGGCGCAGACCGGTGATCCGACGGGAACCGGGCAGGGCGGATCACAACTCCCTGATTTGACTGCGGAGTTCAATTCGGTCCCGCATTTGCGCGGCACGGTGTCGATGGCCCGTACTAACGAACCGAACACGGCGAACAGCCAGTTCTTCATCGTGTTCTATCCGCGTTTTGCGCTGGATCACAAATACACGAATTTCGGTCGCGTGATTGCTGGCATGGACATCGTGGACACGATCGTCAGGGGCGAACCGCCTGCGAATCCGACAAAGATCGTGCAGGCATCCATCGCGTCGGACAACAAGCCTGCGCCCGCTGTGCAGGCCCCGCAGCAGACCAAGACCTTTACCGCAGACATGCTGAACAACTCCTCCTCGAACTGACGGGGGTCGCACAAGCGCGCGTTTGCGGATAGGGCGCGGGCCATGCGCGTAGATATCTTTGATTTCGAACTTCCGACAGAAAACATTGCCCTTCGCCCAGCAAAGCCGCGCGATTCGGCGCGGCTTCTGGGTGTGAAGCGGGATGGCCCGTTTCAAGACCTGAGCGTGCTGGACCTGCCCTCGTTGCTCAATCCCGGCGATGTGTTGGTCTTCAACGACACACGGGTTATCCCGGCGCAACTCGAAGGGCAGCGCGGCGAAGCGCGCATTGGTGCCACGCTGCACAAGCGCATCGACCTGCGCCGCTGGCAGGCCTTCGTGCGCAACGCCAAACGCCTGCGCGAAGGCGATGAGATTCGCTTTGCCAATGGCGTGGCGGCCCACGCCGAAAGCCGCCTTGATGATGGTAGCTGGACGTTGTTCTTTCCCGGAGACGAGCCGGTGGAAGTGCTGCTCGAACGGGCAGGCCAAATGCCGCTGCCACCCTATATCGCAGGCAAACGCCCCACCGACGCGCAGGATCGCGAAGACTATCAGACGATGTTTGCGGCAAGGGATGGCGCGGTTGCGGCTCCCACCGCAGCGCTGCATTTTACCCCGCGCTTGATGGAAGCGCTGGCGGCGCGCGGTGTCGGCACGGAAACGCTGACGCTGCATGTGGGCGCGGGCACCTTTTTGCCGGTCAAGGCTGAGGATACGCAGGACCACAGGATGCACGCCGAATGGGGCACCATCGACGCTGCAACGGCTGAGCGGTTGAACGCTGCACGGGCTGCCGGAAACCGCGTGATCGCGGTCGGAACCACATCGCTGCGGCTGCTGGAAAGTGCGACTGGAGAGGACAAGGTGATCCGCCCGTTCGAGGGCGACACTGCAATTTTCATCACGCCGGGATATACGTTCCGGGCTATCGATGGGCTGATGACCAACTTCCACCTGCCCAAATCCACGCTGTTCATGCTGGTTTCGGCGCTGATGGGGCTGGACCGGATGCAGGCAGCCTATTCCCATGCGATTGCGCAGGGTTATCGCTTTTACAGTTACGGGGATTCCAGTCTGCTCCTGCCATAATGCCCAGTTTCGACATGATCCTGGGTGTTTAGCCTGCTGTTCAAAGATATGGGAGCAGGCAGATGATTCCGGCACATGTTCCGGCCACGCGTGTGGTCGATTTTGACATCTTCAATCCTCCCGGTGTTGAGCAGGACTACTTCGCTGCTTGGAAGACATTGACCGGTGGGGCGGGACTGGTCTGGAGCACCGCCAACGGCGGGCACTGGATCGCGGCTCGCGGCGATGTGGTGCGGCAATTGTGGGGCGATGCTGAACGGCTTTCCAGCGAGTGCCTTGCCGTTACGCCCGGCCTTGGCGAGGTGATGCGCTTTATCCCGCTCCAGCAGGATGGGGCCGAGCACAAGGCTTTCCGCAACCCTGTCATGAAGGGCTTGGCTTCGCGTTTTGTCGTTGCGCTGGAACCAAAGGTTGCGGCGGTTGCGCGGGAACTGATGGAAGAGCTGCGTCCGCGCGGGGCATGTGATTTCGTGGCCGATTTTGCGGAAATACTGCCGCTTAACATCTTCCTGTCGCTTATCGACGTGCCACTTGAGGACCGCCCCGCCTTGCGCAAGCTGGGCGTGCAACTGACGCGGCCCGATGGCTCGATGACAGTCGATCAACTGCGGCAGGCGGCGGATGACTACCTCTGGCCGTTCATTGAAAAGCGCATGGCCGAGCCGGGGGATGATCTGTTCAGCCGCATCCTGTCGGAACCGGTTAAGGGCAGGGCATGGACGGTGGACGAGGCGCAGCGCATGTGCCGCAATCTTCTGTTCGGCGGGCTTGATACCGTAGCGGCTATGATTGGCATGGTTACGCTCCATCTGGCGCGTCATCCAGAAGACCAGCGATTGCTACGGGCGCGGCCGGAACTGATCCCCGATGCGGCGGATGAACTGATGCGGCGCTATCCCACCGTCGCGGTGAGCCGCAATGCGGTGGCCGATGTGGAGATCGATGGGGTGACGATCCGCAGCGGCGATCTGGTTTACTTGCCTAGTGTGCTGCACAATCTCGATCCCGCAAGTTTCGATGCGCCCGAAGACGTGCGCTTTGACCGTGGCCTTACCCCCATCCGCCATACCACGATGGGCGTCGGCGCGCATCGCTGTGTCGGTGCGGGGTTGGCGCGGATGGAGGTGATCGTGTTCCTGCGCGAATGGTTGGGGGGGATGCCCGAATTCGGCCTTTCGCCCGACAAGCCGGTGACCATGAAAGGCGGCAATGTCGGTGCTTGTACGCGACTGCCGCTGATTTGGCAGGCCTAGCGCTGACCGGCAGGCACGGTGCTGCCGCTGCGAAGATTGGCGGCGGCATCGCGATAGGTGCGGTCGGTTTCCAGATCACGAACCGGCACAGAATCAATGCCTGAAAGGATAGTGGTGATCAGCGGCACATCACCGCGCCAGCGCTGGTTGCGGAAGTTGTCCTCAGGATCATATCGGCGCACATCAGGCAGAAGTAGCGGCGCTTCAAGACGCCCCATCGCCGCCAGAAGCTGCGCCCGCGCGACATATTCGTTCGCCAGCGCCCCGGCATAACTGGTGCGCACGTTGAGCAGATCACGCGCCAGATCAAGCACATCGAGCGTTGTTCGTGCGCCAGCCTTTTCCTGAACGACCGCGCCGTCATAGGCCTTGCGTGCGGCTTCCGCGGCGGTGCGGAAATGCTCTACCGATTGCCCGGACGCGCGCCATGTGTTCCACGCTTCGGCAACGGTCTGCCGGGTATCGCGCAGCGCTGCATCAAGCAGGCGCCAATCGGCATCGTTTGCCTGTTCGGCCGCTTCGATCCGTGCGCGGCGGCTACCCCCGTCGATCAGGGGGACACCGACCACGATGGCAGAGCGAAGTTCGGTGGTGCGGCGGTTGTTCGAATAAGGCGTGACCGTGCCATAGGCACCACTGCTTTGCAGCGTGACGTTGGGATACTGTTCGGCCCGCGCTGCGGCGAGTTCGGCGCGTGAAACTCTCTCTCGCGCGCTTGCTGCCTGAATGAGCGCGCTCTCTGCTTCGGCAATGGCATAAGCTTCATCAAGCGTCGCCACTCCGGGGTCGAGCGGCGGTGGCGGCGCGAGAGTGCCGGGCAGCGCGCCAACGCTTTGCAAAAAGCGTGATTGGCTGGCCCCGACGCTGCCCTGCGCGTTGAGCAATTGCGCTCTCCCGACCGCAACGCGCGTTTCCACCTGCTGCAGATCGGTTGACGTCACTTCGCGAACCTTGAACCGCGCGGCGCTGGCCGAAAGCTGGCGGTTCAACAGATCAAGGTTCTCAGCGCTGATATCGGCCACGGCGCGGTCACGCACAAGGAACACGTAATCGCGAATTACGGTGAACATCGTTTGCGCTTCGGTCAGGCGCAACTGGTTGCGGCCAAGATCGATCTGCGCCAGCGCCGATTGTTCCGAAGCGAAACGACGGCCAAAGCTGAATAGAGGCTGCGTGAAGATCAGCGCCGCGGTAGATGCAAAGCCATCGATTGCGGCATAGTTCCCGGTTTGCAATTGCGTGCGATCCCACGCAAACTGGTGACGCCCTTCAAGGCTGACTTGCGGGCCATAGGCCGACCTCGCTCCAGGATAGAGCGCATCAGTGGATCGCAAAACGCCACGTTGGGCCAGCAGGTTTGGATTGGCATCATAGGCCAGCGCCAAGGCCTGTTCCAGCCGGGTTACAGGCTGGGTGGCCTGATCCGTCGAGGAAGTGCCGGTGGCTTCCTGTGCGTGCACGGGCAAAGCAGCGCACAGCGCTGCGGCCAAGCCGACCTTAAGCAATCGCGCATCAATCATCGCGGAAGGCCCGTGCGAACTGGTCCCGCAATGGCTTGGTGATGTAGGAGATCATCGAACGATTGCCCGTCTCGATGAACACTTCGGCGGGCATACCAGGCTTAAGTGCCAGTTCTGGATAGCGTTTGAGTTCGGTTTCCGAAATCGCGATGCGTGCCGGATAGAAGCTTGCCTTTGATTCCGCGTCAGTGGTGCGATCAGCCGCCACGAACACGACCTTGCCAGTAATTTCGGGGGTGGCGGTGTTGCTGAACGCGGTAAAGCGGATGCGTGCGGTTTGGCCATCGCGAACTCTGTCGATATCGATAGGAGCGACTGCCGCCTCAATGATCAGGGTGTCGCTGTCGGGCACGATTTCCATGATTACTTCGGCGGGGCGGACGACGCCGCCGATGGTGTTGAACGCCAGCTTATCGACCACGCCATCATGGGGTGCGCGAACGAGGCTGCGGTCCTGCGCATCGCCTGCCGAAACGCTGCGAACCTGCTGCTGGTTCAACACGGCATTCAACTGCGCAAGCTGGGTTCCCGCTTCGGAGCGGCGCGTTTCGCCAAGTTGAATTATCTGCTGGCGTGCTTCGGTAATGCGGGCTTGTGCCTGCGCGATTTCGGCCTGCATTGCGCCGATATTGCCTTCGATGTCGGCTGCGGTGCGTTCAAGCTGATTGAGGCGGCTGATCGTGACCAAATCCTGCTCCCACAGTTCCCGCACGCCCTTGCGCTCCGGTTCGATCAGCACAGACTGCTTTTCAAGGCTGCGGATCTGCGAACGCTGCGCCACGATCTGCTGATTGTATTGCGCGATGCGAGCGTTGAGTTGCGAGGTAAGGCCTGCCTGTTCAGACTGGCGGATGCGAAACAGCTTTTCCTCGTCGGCCATCGCTTTGGACGCAGATGGATCGCCTCGGCGCAGTTCAGCAGGAAACGCGATGTTCGATGCGCCCAAACGCTCCGCCTCAAGTCGGGCACGCTGGGCCAGCATCTGATCGACGCTAAGGCTGGAAAACTGTGCGTCGGCCCCGGTCACACGGTCGTCAAACCGCATCAGCACCTGCCCCTTGCGCACGTGCTGGCCATTGCGCACGAGAATTTCTGCAATCACTCCGCCATTGGGATGGGCGATGCGCTTCACATGGGATTCCACGCCAACTTGCCCGCCAGAGATTACCGCGCCACCAATCGGCACCAGTATTCCAGCTAGCAGGAAGATTGCCAGCAAGGCGGCAATGGCGATGGAAACGGCGCGAAGCTTGCGTTCGACATCGGCTTCGGGATCATAGTCCACGTTGAGTGCGAGTTCCGGCGCGGGAATCAGGCTTTGCTGCATGTCAGACCTTTCAGTTGACCGGCGCCGGGTTAGCCTTCGCAGGGATGAGCTTTGCCAGCACTTCCTGCGTCGGCCCGAAAGCGGCAATCTGGCCATCGCGCATGATCATGGCATGGGTCGTGCGCTCCATGATGCCGGGGCGATGCGATACGATCACGGCGATGCCGCCGCGTTCGCGAATAGCCAGAACCGCCTGCTCCAATGCAGCATCGCCATCGGCATCGAGATTCGAATTCGGCTCATCCAGCACCACAAGAAACGGATCGCCATAGAGCGCTCGCGCAAGCCCGATGCGCTGGCGCTGTCCGCCCGGCAGTGTTTCTCCACCGGCACCAACCGGCGTATCATAGCCCTGCGGCAGGCGCGTAATCAGGTCGTGAACGCCGGCAGCACGCGCGGCGGCGATGACCGCTTCGGAAACGCTTTGCGGATCATTGTCGCGCAAAGGATCGAAGCGCGAGATGTTCTCGGCCACGGTGCCTTCCAAAAGCTCCACGGTTTGCGGCAGATAGCCAAGAAACCGCCCGCGCGCCGCCTCGGTCCATTGATCCAGCGCGCCCCCATCAAGCCGCACATGCCCGCGCAAGGCTGGCCATATGCCGACGAGCGCTTTTCCAAGGCTCGATTTGCCAGCACCACTTGGCCCGATCAGCCCGCAGGCATCGCCCGCTTTGAGGGAGAAGCGCGCGCCATTGACGATGGGGGTCTGCGAACCTGGTGCCCCCGCGAACAATCCTTCAACCTCGAGCCGTTCCTTTGGTGCAGGCAGTGTTGTGGCAACTTCGGCTGCTGGAGGAACCTTGGAAAGCATCTCGGTCAGCCGTTGCCAGCCGTTGCGCGCCGCGATCATGTTCTTCCAGTTGGCAATCGCCTGATCGACGGGGGCCAGCGCACGTCCTGAAAGGATCGAAGCTGCAAAGATCACGCCGCCGCTTGCGCGGTCATTGATCACCAGCAGCGCGCCTACCGTCAGGATAATGGATTGCAGCGCAAGGCGCAGGATCTTGCTGAGGCCGGTAAAAGCAGTCGCGGTGCGGTTCAGGGCGTTTTGTGTGCCGGTATAGCGGCGGTTGATCCCCTCAAACCTGTCCTGCATCCGTTCGCGCATACCAAGCGCTGCCAGAAGCTCGACATGTCGCAAGTTCGCCTCAGCCGCCCCGTTGCGCCACGCAGCAAGCTGCGCGACCTGGGATGACGGCTGCTGCATGGTGCGATTGGTCAGGATCGTCAGCGAAAAGATAACTGCCGCACCGACCAGTGTGGTGACGCCCAGCCAGAAGTGCAGGGCAAACAACACCGCGATGAAGAACACGATCCAAGGCAGATCGATAAGCGTCGCGACGCCACCTGCAAGGAAGGCGCGCACCTGTTCCAGATCGCGCATCGGGATCAGTCCATCGCCCAGCGAACGGTTTCCCTGAAGGCGCAACTGCGAGATCGCATCCTGCACCCGCCGCGACATGCGCCGGTCGAGCGCGTTGGCGACGTCAGCCAGCATTCCGGCACGAACCGTTTCGAAATAGCCCTGAAAAAGGTAAACGGCAGCGAGCAGAACCAGCAAACCGAACAGCGTGGGCAGCGAACGGCTTGGCAAAACGGAATCGTAGATCAGCATCATGTAGAACGACCCGCCAAGTAGCAGGACATTCAAAACAGCGCTTGCTGCAATTACCGCAAAGAATACGCGCCGGTAAGCCTTTGCTGCTTCCCACAGTTCGCCACTGCGCATCGGCCGGGTCAAGAACACCGAATTTCCCCTGTTTCGGACCATCGCTGAACTGCGGGCATGGCTTGCATTATCGGCGCATTGGCAGGATTTCTGCCATTGCACCCCGATTCGCCCGGCCTTGCTAATCGTGTGCTAGTCTGGATTGCAGTTTATTGCCAAGGCATAGCTTGGGTCCAATCCGGGACACGTGATCAAATTTGCAAATTTGATCGGTATCGGGACGACTTCCATTCCAATGCCCATGTCCCACGGCGATGCCCAAATCGAAGCAAAACATCCATATGCTTATTTTGGACTGGTTTGTGATTGACAAATATAGAGAATTTTCAACGCATTTTGTCATTTTCATGACTGCGAAAGCACCCCATTGGCGATGTTGTTAGAAAGATGACAAGTGGCGTAACCTTGTCCGGGGTTGAACCAGATCACTTGCAAGAGCCTGACTGCACGAATATGGATTAATGCGTAAGGCGGGGCGGACGTGGTTAACGTCCGGCAGAAAAGAGCCAGCGGGTTGTCAGTCTTGTTACGAGTGCTGCCTCCTGCATTGTGGCATCCATTGATGGGTTCATACCCGACCTTGCACAGGCACCCGCAAGCAAACTGCTGGCAACCGCGCTGATCTTCCGTCCAGTTGGAATGGAGATCTGGTCATGGACGTTCTGGGCACCAACAATGACGACATCCTCAACGGCACCGAAGCTGCCGAGACGATCGAGGGCCTGGAAGGCAATGACGAACTGAACGGCCTTGGCGGTGAAGATTCGCTGGATGGTGGGTCGGGCAACGACACCATGAGCGGCGGCACCGGCAACGATACCTATCAGGTCGATAGCCCCGATGACCTTGTGATTGAGGGCGCGGATGAGGGAATCGATACGGTCGTCGTGCAGTCCACCTATCCCGAAGGCTATGGCTACTACCTGCCTGAGAACGTCGAAAACCTGACCTTTGCGGAAACCACTGTTCAGTATGGCGGCGGCAACGAACTGGACAATACGATCGTGGCAACCGCTTCGGGCGGCTATCAGATCGAAGGGCAGGGCGGTGACGATACGATCACGGCCGCCGGTGCCGGAAGCATCGGATATCTTTATGGCGGTGATGGCAACGATGCGATTACCGGCTCGGCCACTGGAGCCATCTCGGTTGACGAAAGCGGCTACGTATCGGTTCAGCGCGAAAGTATCAGCGGCGGATCGGGCGATGATACGCTGATCGGTGGCGGGGGACTGGATTATATCAATGGCGATGATGGCGACGACCTGATCACCGGGTCCGATGGCGTGGTCGAACCATCGTACGACATTTACGGCAATCTGCAGCAAGGGCAGGGCGACCAGATCTATGGCGGTTCCGGGAACGATCAGGTTCTGGCAGGGGCAGGGCACGACTATGTGTCGGGCGGTGACGGGAACGATACGCTTTCCGGTGAAGATGGTGATGACCAGATCGATACCGGCAGCGGCGAAGACATCGTTTATGGCGGTGCCGGAAACGACGCTATCTACAGCTATGATTATTCCGAAGGTAGCCCCGACACGATCTATGGCGGCGAAGGAGATGACCGGATCGAGGCATCTTCAACCGGATCGCAGGTTCACGGCGACCAAGGCAACGACCAGCTATCGAGCGTTAGCAGCAACGCCATCGAATGGTTCGGCGGAGCTGGCGATGACACCTTCATCCAGCAAAACGGAAACTATGCGCACGATACGATGACCGGCGGCACCGGATCTGATCGCTATGTGCTGAGCTATGGTTTCGGGAACTTCGAGGATGTCATCACCGATTTCCAGATGATCGATACGGGCAATGGCAGCGATACGATCGATCTGCGCAATTTCCTCTCCAGCGGTTATCTGAACAACTATACCTATGGCACGAACCCCTTCCAAAGCGGCCATATGCAGCTTGTGCAGGATGGGGCCGATGTTCTGCTGCAGGTGGATTACAACGCCAGCGGCGACAACTGGCAGACGATGCTGCGCCTTGCCAATGTCGATTTGAACGATTGGCAGATCGAAAACTTCACGCCGGCTATTGCCCGGAATGGCACGGGCTTCTCCACCTCATCCGGCGGTGGGAGTGGAGACGACTACCTCTTCGGTACGGGCGAAACCGATACGATCAGCGGCGGAGGAGGCAACGATCGCGTATTTGGCGACTGGGGCAATGACGTGCTGAACGGTGAGGCCGGAGACGACCTGCTTGATGGTGGCGAAGGAGCCGACGAGCTATTCGGCGGCGATGGCAACGATGTATTCGGAGATAGCCCTGCATCCTATCCCGAACTGCGTGTGAATAAGCCCGAGAGTGCGGTGGGCGATGTAAATGCCGCAGATTTCCGTGCCCAGAATGATCATGGCGACTTCCGCGATTCTGGTGTCGACATCATGACTGGTGGCGCAGGCGCCGATATCTATTATCTGGAATACAACAGCGATACCGGCGTGACCGATGTAGTGACCGACTTCGATGTCAGCGAAGATGTCATCGGTCTTGCCCGCCTGCTTGATTCGGGCAACATCTCCAGCGGTAGCAATCCGTTCGAGAACGGAACGCTCGAAGCGGTGCAGGATGGCCCCGATACGCTCATCCGTATGTATGGCTATCTCGATCTCGTCCGGTTGCAGAACGTTGATGCTGCCACGCTGACAGCGGCGAACATCGATCTCGGCTTCCCGCTTGTTGGTGATCCCCAGACGATCACCGGAACCGAAGACAACGATTCACTCTATGGCGGCTTTGGCCCGGACTCGATTGAGGCACTGGGAGGCAACGACTACGCCGAAGGTGGTCTGGCGGGCGACTTCATCGAAGGCGGCCTTGGCGACGACAATCTCTATGGCGGCAGCGGCAACGACACCCTCCACGGCGGTGACGAAGGCGTCTACGTTTCGCCATTGCCTGCTGATCTCACCAGCTATTTCGGCGCGCTGAACAATGCGCTGATCAACGGGCTTGGCGGCACCGCCGGATTTGGTGAGGCGACCGTCGGCCGCAACGACGATAACAGCTTCAACATCGTGTTCCCTGCCGAGTTCGACTCGACCGGATGGGTGTTCGCTGGCAACCAAAACACTGCCTTCAACCTTAACAATAACGGTTATGTTACTTTCAGTGGCCTTTCGATTGGCCTTATCCCGACAGACGTCGACACGCGCAATTCCGCCATGCAGCCCAGCCCCGGTGGCAACAGCACCGGTAGCAATCTTGCGTGGTATGATTTCGATGCAGCGGCCAATACCATCACCGTCACCTGGGATGACGTTGGCCGCTTTTCGTTCGGGACCACCCCGGTCGCCGCGCAGGTTCAGATTACAGCCTTGGGCGACGGGGATTTCGATGTCGTTCTGCGGTATGAGGCGCAGGGCTTCTCGTTCGGTAATCCCACGATAACGCTCAGCGGCGTCAACTATTCGCTGCCGATCAACAACGCGCTGCACACCAGCACGGGCAATGTCGGGCAGCCCGGCGTATGGGCGTTCCAGATTCGCGGCAATGAGCTGATCGGCCTTCCCACCAATGGGGATGGCAACGATTACCTCGAAGGCGGCAGCGGCAATGATACGCTCTACGGTGGCACTGGCAATGACTCGCTCTATGGCGGTCAGGGTGACGACGCGCTCTATGGCGGCGAAGGCAACGACAATATCTATGATTACGGCGGTGGCACCAACTCGCTCTATGGTGGCGCTGGCGATGACAGTATGTCTGCCGAGAACGGCGTTTCCACGGTTGATGGCGGCGAAGGCAACGACACCATCAACTATTATGCACCAAGCAGCGGCGGTGGCGGCAGCGAGGCTTCGATTGCTGCTCTTGTCGTTGGCCCGCCAGCAGGAGGCGCGGACACTGGCACCATTATCGGCGGTGATGGTAACGACAATATCAACGTCTATGGCGGTTCGGCTGATATCTACGGCGGGGCCGGAAACGACCGGATTTACACGTCCACTGGTTCCGGCATAGTCGATGGCGGCGATGGCGATGACACCTTCGAAGGCGTCGGCTATTCCTCGCAATCGCGCACTTATACTGGCGGCGCAGGCGTCGATACCTACGACTATCGCGGCTTTAGCTGGTCCAGCGCGCCTGGCGCAGTTGTCGTTACCGATTTCACGACTGGCGTAGGTGGAGACGTTTTCCGTCTGAACGATTTCGGCAATCCGCCAAACTACTCCTATGGTTCAAATCCCTTTGCCACCGGCCATCTCCGTCTTGATCAGGATGGCGACGATGTTGTCCTGATGGGCGACTATGACGGCACTGATGGCACAGACTACGATTTCGTCGAACTGGTGCGTTTCCAGAACCACCTTGTTGCCGATTTCGTGGCAGACAACTTCGGCGGGTTCGATCCTGCTGCCGATGAATCGCTGACGATCGTCGGCACCGAAGGCAATGACGAGCTTTATGGCGGCGCGGTTGGCGATACCATCACCGGGCTTGGCGGTACTGACTATATCTTCGGCGGCAACGGTCCCGACCAGATCGATGGCGGTTCGGGCTACGATTACCTCTATGGTGGCAGCGGGGCCGACGCGATCCAGACCGGCGCGGATGGCGCGACAGTCTATGGCGGAACAGGCGGCGATACCGTTACCGGCAGCGATGGCTATGACGAAATCTACGGCGAAGACGGCAACGACCAGATCGATGCCGGTGCGACCGGTGACTATGTTCAGGGCGGCGCTGGCGACGATACGATCACCGGCGGCGACGGCGACGATACGCTGATTGGCGACGATTACTCCGGCGGTGGAACGCAAGGCAGCGACACGATCTTTGGCGGTGCCGGCAACGATTCGATCTACCTCGACAGCATCTACTATGGCGGTGCCGGTGGTGACGATGTTGTTGAGGCCGGCGATGGCAACGACACAATCGTGCTGCGCGGCTATTCGATCAGCAGTTCCTCCACCAGCGGAACCGATACCGTCGATGGCGGCGCTGGCGACGATACTTTCACACAGGTCGGCACCGGGCCGGGCATTGCCACGCTGACAGGCGGTCTTGGCGTCGATACATATCAGGTGGCGGCACCCGGCAGCGGCTCTGATGCCGATGTTGTGACTGACTTTACCGCCGGCGAAGGCGGAGATCGCATCGATTTCGGCGGCTTGCCGTTCGATGGCCTGCCAAGCGGCGAAAGTCCCTTTACCAACGGCTATCTGCGTTTCGTTCAGGATGGCGCGGACACGCTGTTCGAATATGATCGCGATGGTTCTGGCACGTCGGATGGCTGGGTCACGCTGATGCGTCTCGAAGGCGTTGACGCCACGAATCTGACTCGCGCAAACCTCGTCCAGAACTGGTCGCCCGACGGCACCGGTATTACCATCAACGATGATGAGGCAGGCAACTACCTCTATGGCACCGACGATGGCGATACGATCCTCGGCAACGGCGGCGGTGATGTCGTTTACGGCGCAGGCGGCAGTGACGATATCCAGGGTGGCGCGGGCTTCGATACGCTTTACGGTGGCACTGGCGCGGATACGATCACCGGTGGCGATGATGGCGACTACGTCTTTGGCGAAGTCGGCAACGACGATCTCGATGGCGGCGCGGGCAATGATGACGTTCGCGGCGGCGAAGGCGCCGATGTGGTGCGCGGTGGCGAAGGGGCGGATACGCTCGAAATCTATTACGGCGGTGGAGGTGACGATACCGTCTATGGCGCTGGCGGCAACGACACCATCTATCTGAGCTACGGCGGTGCGGATTACGGCACCGACACCGTCTATGGCGGTGACGGTGACGATGTGATCCGCGACATCAGCGCTGGGGCCGGTTTCACCACGGTTACCGGCGGCGACGGCCGTGACACCTACATCTTTACCTATGTCTCGCCCAGCTATGCGGTCGACACAATTACAGATTTTGCAGCAGGTCCAGGCGGCGATCTGCTTGACTTTGCGTCCATTCCGTTTTCCGGTCTGCCCGAAAGCGGCAATCCCTTCACCGGTGGTCACATCACGTTTGTGGCCGATGGCGCGGACACGCTCGTCCAGTATGATTATGACGGCGATGCAGGCGGTTCCTCCAGCCTTTACACTATCCTGCGTCTGCAGAACGTGGCCCCAGCCTCGCTGACGCGCGACAACTTCACCGCAGCCTATTCGCCCGATGGCACCGGCCTGACCATCAACGATGATAACAATGGCAATACGATCAATGGCACGCCCGATGCCGATACGATCAATGGCAACGGCGGCAACGATACGATTTATGCCGGCGCATCGGCCGATGTGATCGATGCAGGCGATGGCAACGATACGGTCTATGCGGGCAGCGGCAATGACCAGATCGGCGGCGGTGCGGGCTATGACGTGCTCTATGGCGAAGGCGGTGACGATACCATCGGGCTTGGCGCGGACAGCGACGGTGGCGTGATCAGCGGCGGCGAAGGCAACGATGCCATCGAAGGCAGCGAAGGTGCCGATACGCTTTATGGCGATGGTGGCAACGACACCATCAACGGCAACGGCGGCAACGACACGATCTACGATGGCGGCGGGGACGATACCGTTCACGCAGGCGAAGGCAACGATGCCATCTATGGCAGCGGCAACGCCGGGGATGCGCTCCACGGCGATGGCGGCAACGACTATATCCAGAGCGGTAGCGGCGCGCTCTATGGCGGCGCGGGGGCAGACGAGCTCTACCTCACCGGCAGCGGTGGCGGCACCGCCGACGGTGGCGAAGGCGATGACTTCTTCACCTGGCTGACGCTGGGCGGCGGCGTTGCCGATCGCTTCACTGGCGGTGACGGTCGCGATGTGTTCCGGCCGTACTATTTCAACTCCACCTACACCGCAGACGTGATCACCGATTTCAGCGCGGGCCTTGGCGGGGACCGGCTCGATCTTGGTTATCTCATTGCCTCGCTCGGCAACTATGCAACCGGCACCAACCCGTTTGGCAGTGGTCACATGCGCTTCGTGGCGGATGGCGCAGACACGCTCCTGCAGATCGATACCGATGGCGGTGCCGACAACTGGACGACCGTGCTGCGGCTCGAAAGCCTCGATCCGGCAACGCTGGTGCGCGACAACATCGTCCAGGCCTATTCGCCCACTGGCGTCGATGGGGTGACGATCAACGACGGCGATGGCCCCGGCAATCTCACCGGCACGGCTGACGATGACACGATCAGCGGCAATGGCGGCGACGATGTAGTCAACGCATTGGCTGGCGATGATACCGTATATGGCGGCGCCGGTCAGGATTCCATCTCAGGTGGCCTCGGCAACGATACGTTGGACGGCGATGCCGGCAACGACAGCATATATGGTGAGGGCGGCGATGACGTTATCGCGGGCGGGACAGAGGCCGACTATCTCTATGGCGGCAGCGGTAACGACAATATCGAGGGTGGCGAGGGCGGCGACACCATCGACGGTGGCGATGGCGCAGACGTCCTGACCGGCGGCGATGGCAATGATACGATCTACAGCGGCGCCGGTCCGAACGACGAGATCTACGGCGGGCTGGGCGATGATTACCTTTCCGGCACATCCGGTTCGCATGTCGAAGGGGGCGAAGGCAACGATACGCTTGTCGTCAACGGCGCAGGTGCAACCTTCATCGGTGATGCAGGGGACGATATCTTCCTGCAAGTCAGCCACGATGGTGGAGCGGTCGATACGCTGACGGGCGGGGCCGGACGTGACAGCTACCGCATCGATTACGTCAACATTTCGCGCACCGCCGATGTGGTGACAGACTTTGCAGCCGGGGCCGGTGGCGACGTGCTGGATATCTCGCTGGTTCTGGCATCGACAATCGGCCTTCCTGGTGGTGACAATCCCTTTGCCGCCGGGTTCATGCGGGTAGTCGCGAATGAAGACCTGTCGGCCACGCTGGTGCAGGTCGATACCAATGGCGGCAGCGATAGCTGGCAGACCGTGCTCGTTCTCGAAGGCGTGTCGCCAGAGGATCTGACGCGCGAAAACTTCTCGCCGCAACATGCCCCCGATGGTTCGGGGATCGAGATTACCGATGGTGCCAGCGGCACGATCATCGTCGGCACCTCTGGCGGCGATGCGATCTATGGCGGGGGCGGAAACGACACGATCTATGCCGGTGGTGGCGATGACCTTGCCGATGGTGGCACCGGAAGCGACGTCATCTACGGCGGTCGTGGCAACGACTTCGTGTTCGGTGATGCCAACAACGATATCGTCTATGGCGATGATGGCACGGACGAGGTTCACGGTGGCGAAGGGGACGATTCCGTCTTCGGCCAGGCCGGAGATGACACGCTCTATGGCGATGGCGGGAACGATTACCTTGCCGATACCGAAGGCAACAACACCTTCTATGGCGGCGATGGCAATGATACCTTCGGCACGGTCGGGCAGGGCAGCGGCACGGATACCTATACCGGCGGTTTGGGGCGTGACAGCTATGGCCTGAACTGGGCATCGGGCAATCCGGCTGATGTGGTGACCGATTTCGCCACCGGCATCGGCGGTGACGTGATCGACATTTCCAGTGTCGGCGGCATTTATCTTGGCGCGGAGAACCCCTTCCTGCGCGGCTTCCTGCGTCTTCAGCAGGATGGTGCCGATACGCTGCTGCAATTCAACGCCGATGGCATCGGGGATGATTGGCAAAGCGTGCTCCGCCTTCAGGGCACTACGCCTGCCAGCTTCAGCTACGATAACTTCATCCCACAATATGGCCCTGATGGCACGGGCGCGACGATCATCGGCACGGCCAATGGCGAAAACCTCTATGGCACGGTCAGCAATGACATAATCGAAGGCCGCAACGGCAACGATACGCTCTATGGCGGTGCCGGTCTTGACACCCTGCGCGGGGAAGGCGGCAACGATGTGCTTGATGGCGGCACCGGCAACGATGCCCTTTTCGGCGGCATCGGCAACGATGCCTTCTATGACAATTCCGGTGCCAACACCGCTGATGGCGGCGAGGGCAACGATACGTTCTATTACGTCAGCGGTGGCACGCAGGTCGATACTCTTACCGGCGGCACGGGCAGCGACAGTTATGTCCTTTCGTGGACGACGGGCCGTCCTGCCGATGTGGTGACTGATTTCGCTGCCGGTCTTGGCGGCGATGTGATCGATGTTTCCTATATCAACTCGCTTTATTTCGGTGGGTCGGACAACCCGTTCGTCACCGGATATCTACGCCTGTTGCAGGATGGTCTGGACACAGTGCTGCAATACAGCGCTGATGCTTCAGGCACCGTCTGGGAATCCGTTCTGCGCCTGCAAAATGTTGATGCGGCCACGCTCACATACGCCAACTTCACGCCGCAGTTCGGCCCCGATGGCACGGGCGCGACGATCAACGATGGGGCAAGCGGCAACTCGCTCTATGGCACGCCCAGCAACGACATCATCAACGGCAACGATGGCAACGACGGTCTTTACGGGGACCGCGGAAACGATCAGCTTTTTGGCGGCAACGGTGCTGATTACCTCGCCGGGCAGCGCGGTTCTGATGCGCTTTATGGCGGCATCGGCAACGATACGCTGATCGATATCGAAGGTGCCAACACTATCGAAGGCGGCGAAGGCAACGATACCTTCCAGCAGGTTGGTTACGGCGATACCGGATCGCAATTGACCGGTGGTGCCGGAGCGGATGTCTACCAGCTTCTCTGGCGTGTCGGCGGGATGACCGACGTCATCACCGATTTCACCACCGGCCCCGGTGGCGATCAACTCTATCTGCACTCGATCCTCAGCCAGACCATCGGCTATACGTCGGGCGAAAATCCGTTCCTTACCGGCCATCTCGCGCTGGTGCAGGACGGTGCAGACGTGCTGCTGATGTTTGATCGCGATGGTTCGGGCGCAAGCGCTGCTGTTGCGCTGGTGCGGATGCAGAATGTCTCGGTCGGGGATTTCACGCTCGACAGCTTCGATCCCAACTACTCACCGGGCGGCACGGGCGTAACGCTCGAAGGTACGTCAGAGGGCGAAGTTCTTTACGGCACTGCCTCGAACGATACGATTTCCGGCCTTGGCGGGGCAGACACGATCTACGCCGGTTCGGGCGACGATAGCATCTATGGCGGCACCGGCCCTGACTATCTTCAGGGCGGCCAGGGCAACGATGGCCTCTATGGCGGTGACGGAAACGACACGATCCTCGATTCCTTCGGCACATCCACTGTGAGCGGTGGAGATGGAGATGACTACATCGCCGTCGCCAGCGGTACGGTGCATGGCGACGAAGGCGACGACACGATCCAGAGCAGCGGCGCTGGCGATTACTACGGCGATGCCGGGCGCGACACTCTCTCCGGTTCGGGCACGCTCTATGGTGGCGATGATGCCGACGTGGTGACGGTCACCACCGAAGGCGGCACTGGCTATGGCGATGCTGGCAACGACGATGTGCGTGGCGGCAACGGCGCGCAGTCGCTCTATGGCGGCGATGGCGTCGATACGATGCGCGGTGGCGCAGGCAACGATCTGCTTTCCGGCGATGCTGGCGATGATGAACTGAATGGCGAGGCTGGCGACGACAGCCTTCAGGGCGGTTCGGGCTATGACTCCGCCCGCTATTTCGGCAACCGCGCCGATTTTACCGTTACCGACAATGGCGATGGCACATTCACCGTCATCGATAATCGTCCCGGTTCACCAGCAGGCACCGATACGCTGCAAGGCGTTGAAGTGCTGGTCTTCGATGATCAGGAACTGCCGTTGGCCACGTTCGCCGGCTACACTTGGTACGGATCAAGCGCGGACGACAGCGTGCCCGGCACGCCGCTTTATGTGCAGCCCGGCGCGATCATTCCGGGTAGCGAACCCGGCTTCGATATCTCGAACCCCGTTACCGATTACGATCTGATGGGCGATGACACGATCAATGCCGGGCCGGGCTTCGACCAGATCAATGGCGGTGGCGGCAACGATACCGTCATCGGCGCGGGCGGGCCGGATGTGCTTTATGGCAACACCGGAAACGACACGCTCTATGGCGAAGAAGGCGATGACGACCTCTATGGCGGTTCTGGCCTCGATACCATTTACGGTGGTGAGGAAGACGACGTTATTCGCGGCGGCCTGCATGACGACACGCTCTATGGCGGTAACAACAACGACGACATTTCCGACTTTGAAGGCACCAACCTGATCCACGGCGATGCCGGGGCGGACGTGCTGGCAGGGTCGGGCGAGATTTACGGTGGCTCTGGCAACGATAGCGTGAACGTTATCGGCACCGGCTATGGCGATGGCGGCAACGACAGCGTTACCGGTACAGGCGAAATGCGCGGCGGCGAAGGGGACGATTCCGTCAGCGGTACGGGCGTGCTCTATGGCGATGCCGGGAACGATGTGCTCGTCCCCTATGGTTCGTCCACGGCCTATGGTGGCGACGGCAACGACAGCTTCGCGCAAAACATCTTCCACGAGGGTGACGCGACCTATTACGGCGGCGCAGGCAACGATGCGATCTCGATCATCTATGGCGGCGACACCGCTTTTGGCGATGATGGCGATGATATCATCAGCGCAGGCATCTACTCCGGCGACAACGCGCTCAGCGGCGGTGCAGGTGAAGACCGGATCACGGGTGGCACGGGCAATGACACCATTGATGGCGGTGCCAATGATGACGTTGCGGTCTATGCTCGCGTTCGCGGAGACTTCACGGTTACCCAGAACGGTGCAGGTGGCTACACGGTCGTCGATAACCACGGCAACGAAGGGCAGGACGATGTAACCGACGTCGAAACCCTGCGCTTCACCGACATCGATTTTCAGGTCAATGACGGCAACAGCGGCCAGACTTTTGGCGGTGATGGCGACGCGAACCTGATAAGCGGCACCCAGTATGACGATATCGTGCGGGGCGAAGGTGGCGACGACCAGATCGAAACCGGATCGGGCAACGACCGCATTTATGGCGGCGAAGGGGCTGATCGCATTGAGGCCGACGGCAACGAAGTTCCCGGCCTGATTGCCGACTTCCGTGGGATCGGCAACGATGTGGTCTACGGCGGTGGCGGGGATGATGTGATCTCCACCGGTGCCGGTTACGACATCGTGAACGGCGACGATGGCAACGACACGATCGACGGCGGCGAGGGCGACGACCAGTTGTTCGGCAACGCGGGCGACGATGCCATCTATGGCGGCGCTGGCGCGGATCGCATTGTCGATACCCAGGGCGAAAACACCATCGAAGGCGGTGCAGGGGCTGACAATATCACCGGCTATGGCGTGGTCCGTGGTGGTGACGACAACGACATCATCACCGGCGATGGCCAGCTCTTCGGCGATGCCGGGAACGACATCATGTCGGGCACGGGCGAACTTGACGGTGGCGAAGGCAACGACGATATCGCCACCATCTACTCCATCGCCTATGGTGGTGAGGGCAACGACACTATCCGGGGCTGGACGGGTTACTACTACAGCTCCGGCAGCGAAACGCTTTACGGAGGCAGCGGCGACGACGCCATCAACGGCGGTTACGGCGCGGATATCGTCGTTGGCGGCGCAGGTGACGATGACCTGACCGGTGCTGAACACGACGACCAGATTTATGGCGGTTCGGGCTATGACAAGGCCTATTACGCAGCCAATATCGGTGCCTATACCTTCACCGATCTTGGCGCGGGCCAGTTCGAATACCTCAGCGCCACGTTCCGTATCACCGGCAACGCTGATGGCACGGTCACCGTGGTCGATCTGCGCCCCGGTTCGCCGCTGGGCACGGATACGCTTACCGGTATCGAACTCTTCGTGTTCAACGACGACGAACTCGCCAATCCTTATCCCACCGATCCGAATTTCGGCATGACTATTCTGGGCACGCCGTTCGACGATATCCTGATCGGGGATTCGGGTAACGATACCATCACCGGCTTTGCCGGAAACGACCGTCTGTTCGGTGACGATGGCAATGACAGCATCGTCGCGGGCCTTGGTAACGATGTGCTGGATGGCGGTTCGGGCAATGACGACCTGCGCGGCGATGAAGGCATCGACCACATCTATGCGGGCAGCGGCTCCGACGTGGTTTCTGGCGGCGCAGACGGCGATATCATCTACGGTGGCCAGGGCGCAGATCAGATCGCTGGCGATGGCGGCAACGACGAAATCTATGACGAGAATGGCCTCAACGTCATTCACGGCAACGATGGCAACGACACGATCTATGCCGATGGCGAGATCTACGGCGATGCCGGGGCTGACCGTATCGGCCATTTCTACAACTATGCCGAAGGCACAATCTACGGCGGCGCTGATGATGATACGATCTACGCCGCAGGTGCGCTCGCATCGGGCGGCACCGGCAACGACAGCATCCTGTCCGTCACCGCGCTCACCCACGGCGATGAAGGCAACGACAGCGTAAAGGGCAGCGGCGAACTGCATGGCGATGATGGCGACGATACCGTCATGGTCTATGCCGGAGCCACTGGCCACGGCGATGCCGGGGACGATTACCTGCGCGGCTCCACGCTTTACGAGATCTCGGCCGATGGCAGCCAGACGTTCTATGGCGGCACCGGCAACGACACGATCCGTGGCGACTATGTGGTCTACGGCGTCGGCGCGACCGTCGGCAACGGCAGCGATCCTTTCGCGCATGGCAGTGATGACACCATCGATGGTGGCGCGGATACCGATACCGCCGCCTATGCAGAACGCCGTGATCGTTACACCGTGGTGCGCAATGCCGAAGGCGTTCTCACCGTCATCGCCAACTTCACATCGGAAAGCACCGATACGCTCACGGGCGTAGAGCAACTGGCCTTCTCCGATACGACCATTGGCGAAGCGCAGGCAGGCCAGACCATCACCGGCACCGCAGGCCTTGATGATCTGCTCGGCACCGCGCAGGACGATGTGATCTCGCTGCTTGACGGCAATGACAGCGTGTTCGCTGGCACCGGCAATGATCACGTCTACGGCGGTGTCGGTAGTGACACGATCCGTGGTGAAGAAGGCAACGACGTCCTCCTTGGCGAAAATGGCGACGACGCGATCTATGGCGGCAACGGCCTCGATCAGATCATCGGCGGCGAAGGCAGCGACCTTCTCTACGGCGAACTCGGCAACGACTACATCGCGGGCGGCTCAGGCGACGATCTGCTCTCTGGCGGTGCGGACAACGACGTTCTGGTAGACAGCGAGGGTGACAACATCCTCTACGGCGATGATGGCAACGACAATATCACCGGCAATGGCGTGCTCTATGGCGGCTCCGGCAATGACAGCCTGAGCGGCAACGGAGACCTCTACGGCGGCACCGATAACGACACCATCCGGGGTTACGGTCGCGTCTTCGGTGACGATGGCAACGACCAGTTGCAGGGCGGCTTCGAAATCTATGGTGGCGACGGCAACGACAGCATCATTGCCGAAGGCACCACGCTGGCCGAAGGCGGCGATGGCGATGACCTGATTGCTCCGTGGATCTACAACGATGGCGATGGCACCTTCCACGGCAACGCCGGCAACGACACCCTTTATGGCGGCTACGGCACCGACAACCTCAGCGGTGACGATGGCAACGACACGCTTTATGGCGGTCAGGGCCATGACCGTCTCTACGGAGGACTTGGCGGCGATACCTTCTATGGCGGCGGCGGAGACGACAAGATCTACGGCGGCGGCCAGACCGAGGAAAACCCCGACGTCGTTTACTATTACGGGAACCGCAACGACTACACGATCGTCACGATCGACGGAAAAACCATCGTCACGGACAATCGTCCCGGTTCACCTGATGGCGTAGACACGCTCTACGGCATTTACGATGTCCGCTTCCTCGATGCCGATTACGTCACGTCACCCAACTATGGGGTAGAAGTGAACGGCACCGAAGGTGACGACGTGATCAACGATCACAGCGCGCCCAATCCGCCGCTGATCAATCTTGGTTCGGGTGACGATTTCGTTCGCGGTAATGGTGGCAACGATCTGATCGAAGGCCTTGCCGGCAGTGATACCCTCTATGGCGGTGACGGCAACGACACCATCAATGGCGGAACCGAGGCGGATTCGATCCACGGTGACGCCGGGGCCGATGTGCTCAGCGGCAATGACGGTGACGATGAAATCACCGGTGGTGCCGGAACCGATACGCTTTACGGCGGGCAGGGCGAAGACAATCTCTACGGCGGCACTGAAGACGACAGTCTCTATGGTGGCAGCCAGAACGATCTGCTGCTGGGCGGCGATGGCAACGATCTGCTCGATGGCGGTAGTGAAGATGACTACCTGCTTGGCCTGTCCGGTAACGATACGCTGTTCGGCGGTTTCGGAGACGATACGCTTGATGGCGGTATCGGTGACGATATCCTTTCGGATACGTCAGGCGCGAACGTGCTGGATGGCGGTGAAGGCAATGATGCCGTCACCGGCACGGGCGATCTCTACGGCGGCCTTGGTGATGACGCGCTGACCGGTGTTGCGGGCAGCCAGAACCTTTATGGCGGGCTTGGCAGCGATAGCTACATTACCGGCGATGGCGATGATCGCATCCTCGATTCCGGCCTGCCTGAAGATGTTGATCGCGTTACCTACGCGGCCGTACGCAGCACCTTCACGGTCGCACAGGACATCGGGGGCATCCGCATCGTCGATAACCGCGGCAATGGCGGCGACGATCTGGTGCAAGGCATCGAAGAATATGTCTTCGGCGCAACTACGCTGACCTTCGGCACGCTCAACGTCGGTCGTGCCACCGATCTTTCGGCTTCGCTAGTCGATGAAACGCTGCTGGTCAGCACACCTTTCGAAACGCGCGTAACGGCGGGCGATGATATCCTTGAAACCGGCACCGGTAACGACACCATCGATACCGGCACGGGCAATGACCGGATCGATAGCTTCGAAGGCAATGACGACGTTCAGTCGGGCGAAGGCAACGACGTGGTCTTTGCTGGCACCGGCAACGATACCGTTGATGGCGGTGCGGGCGACGACCAGCTCTTTGGGGAGGATGGCGATGATACCATCTCCGGTTCAGCAGGCATGGACGAGATGTTCGGCGGCTTCGGCGCGGATATCCTTTATGGCGGTGATGACAACGACCTGATCCGTGGCGGCAACAACGATGACGCCCTGTTCGGCGGTAGCGGCAACGACGATTTGCGCGGCGAACATGGCAATGATTCGATTTCCGGCGGTGATGGCGATGATGTCATCGTCGACAACGAAGGCACCAACACCCTGCAGGGCGGCATTGGCAACGATGCGATCACCGGCAACGGCAACCTGTATGGTGATGCCGGCAACGATACGCTGTCAGGCAATGGCAGCCTTTATGGCGGTGCGGGACAGGATCTGATCAACGGCTCCGGCACGCTTGATGGCGGTGACGACAATGACGAGATCAACGGCAGCAATGGCGTTGACACGATTTTTGGCGGCAGCGGCAACGATGTGATCCGCACCGGCAGCGGTGCCGATGTGGTGGATGCCGGGGCTGGCGATGATGCGATCACCGGCGGCGCGGGCAACCAGACCGTCGAAGGCGGTGATGGCAACGATATCTTCTACATCAATGGTCCGCGCTCGCAGTTCACGGTCACCTATGATGGTTCGGGTGGCTACATCGTCGTCGATAACTTCCCCGAAAACGGCGATTTTGGCGAGGATCATCTGGTCGGTGTGGAAGCCATTCAGTTCTCTGATCAGCTTTTCGTGCTCAGCCCCGATACCACCGGCGATATTTTCGACGGCGGCAACTATGCCGATACCTACAACGGCAGCATCGGGCCTGATGTGGCGCGTGGCTTTGGTGGCAACGATACCCTCTATGGCAACGAGGGCGATGACACGCTCTATGGCGATGGCGGCAACGACAGCCTCTATGGCGGTGCCGACGATGATCTGCTTGATGGCGGCGATGGCATCGACACGATGGACGGCGGTGCCGGCGATGATCGCTATCGTGTCGGCAATGTGAACGATGTCGTGATCGAAAATGCCGACGCGGGCATCGATACCATCGAATCGGAAATCAGCAGCTTCTCGCTGATGACAACGCCGCACGTCGAAAACCTTGTTTATACGCGCGATTTCGGCAACTTCACCGGCACGGGCAATGCTCTTGCCAACGAGATCACCGGCGGCAATCAGAACGATACGCTGGATGGAGGCCAAGGCGCAGACCGTCTTGTCGGCCTTGCCGGAAATGATCGCTACTTCGTTGACGATGCCGGCGATGTCGTGGTCGAACAGACAGCGCAGGGAACGGATTCGGTCTATGCCACCGTCAGCTATGCCTTGTCGGCCAATGTCGAAAACCTCTACTTGGTCGAAGGTGCCGCTGCGGCCATCGAGGCAACCGGCAACGATCTGGACAACGCGATCTACGGCAACAGCTTCGGCAATGTGCTCGATGGCGGGCTTGGCGCAGACAGGCTCTATGGCGGCAACGGCAACGATACTTTCGTCGTCGACAACGTGGGCGATCTGATTGGTGACAGCGGTGGTGATGCCGATACGGTCCGCACCACGCTGAACACCTATGTCCTGCCGGGTGCAACCGAAAATCTGGTGTTCATCGGTGCTGGCAATTTCGTTGGCACGGGCAATGCCAAGGCCAACATGATCGATGGTGGCGCTGGCAACGATACGCTCGACGGCGGTTATGGTGCCGATACCCTGCGGGGCAAGGGCGGGGACGACGTTTACTATCTCGACCGCCCGGAAGATACGGTTGTCGAACTTGCCGGCGAAGGAAACGATACTGTCATCGCCGGGATGGACTGGACGATTGGTGCCGGGATGGAAATCGAACGGGTTCAGGCGGTAGCCGGTGCGGCGAACGTACACCTGACCGGTAATGAACTGGCGAACGTCCTGGTCGGCAACAACGCTGGAAACCGCCTTGATGGTGGTGCCGGTGCCGATACCCTGCTCGGCGGCCACGGCAACGATATCTATGTTGTCGATAGCCTTGGCGATGTGGTGGACGAAACCGGTGGCAGCGGCGTTGATACCGTGGAATCCTTTGTCAGTTATACGCTGGCAGCGGATCTGGAAAACCTCACGCTGCGCACTGGCGGTCTTGTTGGCACCGGCAACGCATCGAACAACATCATCAACGGCAGCAACGGGATCGATGTGGTCTTCGGCGGTGCCGGGAACGACCGCATCTTTGGTCATGATGGCGACGATGAACTGCACGGTGGCGACCAGAACGACACGATTGAAGGGGGCAACAACAACGACACCCTGTTTGGCGATGATGGCAATGATCGCCTTGATGGCGGCAATGGCAACGACACGCTCTATGGTGGCGATGGTGCCGATAACCTCTTCGGCCGGGCCGGCAGCGACGTTCTGTTTGGCGGCACCGGAAACGATGGCCTAGATGGCGATGCGGGTGCCGATACGATGACCGGCGGTCAGGGCAACGACCGCTACTTCGTCGACAATGTGGGCGACGAGGTGATCGAAGCCAGTGGCGAAGGCACGGACTCGGTTCGGGTGACGCTTTCCAGCTACACGCTCGGCGCGAATGTCGAAAATCTGACTGCGGGTGGCGCAGCCGATTTCACTGGCACCGGCAACGAGCTGGACAACAGCCTGACCGGTGGTGACGGCAACGATACGCTTTTCGGCATGGACGGCATCGATCGTCTGGTTGGCGGGGCCGGGGCAGACGTTTTGTTTGGCGGAGCCGGGGCGGACAGGTTCGTCTTCACCAGCCTTGCCGAATTCAGCGCCGGACCGCTCGACCGTATCGCTGACTTCTCATTGGCCGAAGGGGACCGCATCCGTCTCGATACCATTGATGCCAACAGCGTTGTTGGCGGCAATCAGGCCTTCGCGTTTATCGGCACGGCTGCCTTCAGCGGCACGGCAGGTGAACTGCGCTATGATGCGATCGGAGCGAACTCGATCGTCTATGGCGATGTCGATGGCGATGGCGTGGCGGACTTCCAGTTCCAGGTCGATGGATTGACCGCTTTCCTTGGGGCGGAATTCGTCCTCTAAGGAAGGACTGGAGATGCAAGCCATGCCGGAGTTGATGTGCTGGGACGTTTGAAAAGCTGGCTTTCGGGCAATGGTGTGGCGAAGGCCGAAGACGACGCAGGCAAGCAGGTGGGATCAACCCCGCCTGCTTCGCGCGCGGTTGATGTCGGCTGGATTCTCGATACTGACAAAGCGCGGTTCATCTGGGCTGAACCGCGCCGCGTCCGTCGTGGCGATCCGCCGCCGCGCCATGCCAAGTCCGTGAACTATTGCCCCGGCGTGATCGATCACGAAGCCCGCCTGTTCGAGATCACATGCCCTATCGACCTGCGCCTGCGCTTCGCTCGCAACGAAAAGGGCGCGCCCGTTCTCGTCAATGCCGATGGCGACAAATCCACGATCCGCAACAAGCACCTGAACGCGATGATGGCGATGGTTTCGGAAAAGGAATGGCGGCACCCAGAACGGCCTGTCATCCAGATCATCACGCCCTATATTTTCCTCAGCGACGAACCCGTCTGGATGACCCAGATGCCGCCGTTCCTGCACTACCGCCCGGAACCCTGGCCCGGCGCGGTAATCGGCGGGCGCTTGCCGATCCATGTCTGGCAGCGCCCGCTGATGTGGGCTTTCGAATGGTACGATACCAAAAAGGAACTGGCACTGCGGCGCGGGGAGCCGTGGTTCTATGCCCGCTTCGAAGCGCACGATCCGACGCGGCCTCTACGCATGTTCGAGGCAGAGCGGACGCCTGAACTTGTCGAACATATGCAAGGGGCAAGCTCGGTCGCGAACTACGTCAACCAGACGTCGCAACTGTTCAAAGTGGCGCAGGAACGGCGTCCTGAACACCTGCTGGTACGCAAGCCGCGGGCCAAAACGGACGAGCCGCCAGCCGAGTGTCCCTATGATTCCTGATGTGCACCTAGATGCACCTAACTGCACCTAGGGGGCGGCAAACCACCCCCAGATGAGCCGAACCGTCAATCCGATGCTCACAACAACCAGCAGCGGGCGGATCATCTTTGCACCGAACTTTGTGGCGAAGTGCGAGCCGATCCATGCCCCCGTCATCGCGCCTGCACCCATGCACAAACCCAACACCCACATCGCCTGACCGCCGATGGTGAACACGATCACGCTGGCGATGTTGCTGGTGACGTTCAGATACTTCGTCAACCCCGTCGCCCGCGTCAGCCCCAACCCGCGCAGGCCGACCAATGTTGTCGCAAAGAACTGCCCCGCGCCCGGCCCGAAAAAGCCGTCATAGAATCCCACTCCCGCGCCGACCGGCATGTAACCGCGTTCGGAGAGGTGGCCGTGGCGGTCGTCGTCGGTCATGTTGGGCGAAAGCACGGTGTAGAGCGCGACGGCGATGAGGAGCGCGGGCACGACAAGCTTCAGTACATCGGCGCTAAGTCGCTGAATTGCCAGCGATCCTGCCATCGCGCCGACAAACACGATTAGGGCCGTCGGCGCGCTCTTGCGGAAGCTGAACAGGCCCGCTTTGTGGTAGCGCCATGTTGCCATCGCCGTGCCGCACATCGATTGCACCTTGTTTGTCCCAAGCACGACATGCGGCGGCAGCGGGGTGGATAGCAGCACCGGCATCATCACCAGCCCGCCGCCGCCCGCCACCGCGTCGATAAAGCCCGTCAGCACTGCCACGAGCGTCAGCGCGGGATAGAGCCAGAGGTCGAGCGTTACGGGATCGATCAGCAAAAAATGGGGCATTTGCGCCTCTTGGCGATTGCGCCTAAGGGCCGCAACATTCTTTTGGCCTGAGAAACCGCACGATGAACCGTTTTGCCTTCGATATCCACGCCACTGACGGCAAGGCCCGCACCGGCACGATCCGCATGATGCGCGGCGATATCCGCACGCCTGCCTTCATGCCGGTGGGCACGGCAGCGACGGTCAAGGCGATGAAGATGGAGGATGTGCGCGCGGCGGGGGCGGACATAATTCTTGGCAACACCTACCACCTGATGCTGCGGCCCGGTGCGGAGCGTGTGGCGCGGCTTGGCGGATTGCATAAGTTCGGGGGCTGGGACCGCCCGATCCTGACCGACAGCGGCGGCTATCAGGTGATGAGCCTTTCCGATCTGCGCAAGATCACCGAGGAAGGCGTGACCTTCGCCAGCCACCTTGATGGATCGCGTCACCTGTTAAGCCCCGAACGCTCGATGGAAATTCAGCGGCTGCTGGGGTCTGACATCGTGATGTGTTTCGACGAATGCCCCCGCGCCGATCAGCCGCGTGAGGTGATCGCCAAGTCGATGGAAATGTCGATGCGCTGGGCAAAGCGTAGTCGCGACGCCTTCGATGCTGGCGGCGAACATGCCGAACGGTCGGCCCTGTTCGGCATCCAGCAGGGCGCGCTGGATGAGGGACTGCGCAAGGCCAGCGCCGATGCGCTGATCGACGTGGGTTTTGATGGCTATGCTATCGGCGGCCTTGCCGTGGGTGAAGGGCAGGAAGCGATGTTCGCCACGCTGGACTTTGCGCCGCAGCAATTGCCTGCGGACCGTCCACGCTATCTGATGGGTGTGGGCAAGCCCGACGATCTGGTGGGCGCGGTGGAGCGCGGGGTCGATATGTTCGACTGTGTGCTGCCAACGCGATCTGGCCGCAACGGGCAGGCGTTTACGTGGAACGGCCCGCTCAACATGCGCAACGCCCGCCACGCCGAAGATACCCGCCCGCTGGACGAACGCTGCCCGTGCCCCGTCTGCACGAAATACAGCCGCGCCTATCTGCACCACCTGCACAAGTCGGGCGAGATGCTGGGGGCGATGCTGCTGACCGAACATAACCTGTGGTTCTACCAGCAGCTTATGGCCGGAATGCGTGCGGCAATTGCCGAGGGGCGCTTTGCGGCGTTCGCAGCGGATTTCCGGCGCGACTACTTCGCGCGTTAGGCCGCAATGCCCTCCGGCGGTCCAGCAACGACAGTACCGTCCACTTCAAGCCGCGTTTCCTTGTAGGGATAGAATGTGCCCGTGCGCGCATCGTAGAAGCCTGCGCCAATCGCGAAGGCCTGTTGCTGGGCGGTTATCAGATCGGGATACCATTTTCCGGTGCGGTGCGGGGTAACGAAGCGATAGTGCGTCATGCCCTGCCAATGGCCAAGGCGCATTTCAGTTCCACGACACGGCGCAAAACAGGGTGCAGAAATCCGAAATAACACGCTGTTTCCAAACGCGAAAAAGGCGGAGCTTGCGCCCCGCCTTTTCCTTGTTCGGTCAGTGATCCGAAACCGATCAGCGCGAATAGAATTCGACGACCAG
This sequence comes from Novosphingobium sp. ERN07, assembly GCF_012641335.1. Lineage (GTDB taxonomy): Bacteria > Pseudomonadota > Alphaproteobacteria > Sphingomonadales > Sphingomonadaceae > Novosphingobium. Next base: position 229,823 of record NZ_JABAID010000002.1, on the reverse strand, counting down.
ATTGGGTTCCATCTTCACCGGATAGGGCACTTCGTCGAGCGTCGGAACGCGGGTGAAAGTGACCTTGTCGCCTTCGGCGGCGACGTAATCGGGAACTTCACGCTCAGGCAGAGTCTGCGCTTCAGCGATCAGGGCCATTTCCTTGGCCTTCTTGCCGAGGCTGATCACGTCACCGGGGCGAACGCGACGCGACGCGATGTTGCACTTCACGCCGTTCACATAGATGTGACCGTGCGAAACGACCTGACGGGCCGAGAAGATGGTCGGTGCGAACTTGGCGCGGTACACGACCATGTCGAGACGCTGTTCGAGCAGGCCGATCAGGTTCTGACCTGTATCGCCCTTCATCTTCGACGCTTCCTGATAGGTGCGCTTGAACTGCTTTTCGGTCACATCGCCGTAGTAGCCCTTGAGCTTCTGCTTGGCGCGGAGCTGGATGCCGAAGTCCGAGACCTTGCTCTTGCGGCGCTGGCCGTGCTGGCCGGGGCCATAGGAGCGACGGTTCACCGAGGACTTGGGACGGCCCCAGATGTTCTCGCCAAGACGGCGGTCAATTTTGTACTTGGATGCCTTGCGCTTGGACATGCGCTGCCTTTCAATTTGCAATGCACCGGCCACGTGGCTGATGCTTCTGGACCCGGAACCGCACCATCCGACCTGATATTCGGATGCGGCCACCGCTTCACCGGGTGTGCGAGGCCAATTGCGAAGCGCGGCCAAGAACAGAGATGCGATGTGTTGTCAAGGGGGATAGACTTGCAACGATAACTAGACGTGAGATTGGCGCCCTATTCCAGCGCGTCGCCGGGGCGGGAGCCAGGTTTGCGGCGCAGGGAGCTGAGGACGCCGCGAAAGGTGCGCAGTTCGAGGTGATTCCAGCCCGGCTTGGTCATCATCGTGCGCAGCGTGCGGCGCGTGGCGGTGGCGCGGGCGGCGGGTTCGAAATAGCCGCGCGGTTCCAGCAGGGTACAAAGCTGTTCGAACATGCCTTCGAATTCCTCCTGCGGGGCAGGTGGCAGCAGGTCTTCGACGGTGGGCTGCACCAGATCGACGTGCTTCGAAAACTCGTAGGCGCAGAGGATAACCGCCTGTGCGAGATTGAGCGAGCCGAATTCGGGATTGATCGGAACGGTGATGATTGCACGGGCAAGGGCCACGTCATCGGTTTCAAGGCCTGAACGTTCCGGCCCAAAGATGATCGCGCTGCGGCCCGTGGCGCCGATCACGTCCTTTGCGGCCTGTTCCGGCGTCAGCACGGGCTTGGTCACGCCGCGCTTGCGCACCGTGGTGGCATAGACGTGCGCACAATCGCTGACCGCATCGGCTAGCGTATCGAAGACCTGCGCCTGTTCCAGCACCACATCTGCTCCGGCGGCAGCAGGCCCGGCAGAAGGGTTGGGCCAGCCATCCCGAGGGCTGACGAGCCGCATCTCAACGAGGCCAAAATTGAGCATCGCGCGCGCCGCCTTGCCGATGTTTTCGCCAAGCTGCGGACGCACGAGAACGATTACGGGGCGCTTGTCTGAAGATGGCGTCCCGCTCATTCGCGCAGGCTTTCGCGGCGCTGCATTTCCTCTGCGCTCATTTCCTGAACGCTGCTGGCGAACTCTTCGAAATCGCGCGCTTCGGTGAAATCGCGATAGACGCTGGCGAAACGGATATAGGCAACGCTATCAAGCTGGCGCAGGCCTTCCATGACCATTTCGCCAATGGCTTTTGACGGCACTTCAGCATCGCCCATTGTTTCGATCTGGCGCTGGATGCCCGAAACAAGCTGGTCGAGCCGTTCCTGCGACACCGGACGTTTGCGGCAGGCGAGCGATACGGACTGTTCGATCTTCAGCCGATCAAACGGTTCACGGCGCTCCCCGCTTTTGACCACGACCACTTCGCGCAGTTGCACACGTTCGAACGTGGTGAAGCGCGCGCCGCAGCCTTCGCACTGGCGACGCCGGCGGATCGAGGTGTTGTCTTCGCTCGGCCGGCTGTCTTTTACCTGACTGTTATCGTGGGCACAGAACGGACACCTCATTATCCTGCACCTGCAACTGCGCTTTTCATATTCTCATTCGCTATACCCAACTCGGTTGCGTCTATCCAACCATCGGCAAACTGTTGAGTAATTACCTTGGCGAAGATGTTTCGTTTGCATTGGCCGTTCATACTCAGGACGCCGCGATAGGTATGGTCGAATCCAATCTCAATATCGTTCAAGCAGATGTTCGCGATCATATCTCCAACGACATCTTTAGGGCGGTGACCTTCAAAAACGATCCGACGCTCAAGGTCTTTTGAATGCTGGCGGACGGCGTGCCTAACTTTGCGTTGAATATCTTCCCAAGCACACTCTTGCGCAAAATCAGTGGCAAAGATGTCCAAAACTCTGAGGCACTGCTTTTCGTGCGAAGGCCGAAAGAGAAATCTGAACATCGCGTCGCCTTTGCTGACAACTGAATCAATTAATCAGCGCTTGATCCGCTGCCAGAAGGCAAAGCCCGCGCCCACGGCAAGGCCGAGGGGGATGGAAACGACCGGGAGAATCGCGCCTGCCACCGCCCCGATGGCCGCGCCGGTCAGCACCGGCTTGGTCGAGGGGTGGGCAAGGCCCTGCTTTGCCATGCCGGAGACTTCCTCTTTGGCACGGGCGGCGAGATCGTCCTGGTCGTTCATAGGCTTACAGCTCCGGGTAGATCGGGAACTGCGCGCAAAGCTCGGCCACACGGTCGCGCACGCGCTGTTCCACCTGACCATCGCCCTCTTCGCCGTTGCGCGCAAGGCCATCCACGACTTCAGCGATCAGTCCACCGATTTTGCGGAACTCTTCCTCGCGGAAGCCGCGCGTGGTGCCTGCGGGCGTGCCGAGGCGGATGCCCGATGTGACGAAGGGCGAACGCTTGTCGAACGGAACGCCGTTCTTGTTGCAAGTGAGCCATGCGCGATCGAGGCCCTTTTCAGCGGCCTTGCCGGTCACATCCTTGGCCGAGAGATCAACCAGCATAAGATGGTTGTCGGTGCCGCCTGAAACGATGCCGAGGCCAGCGTCTTTGAGGCTTTCGGCCAGCGCTTTGGCATTGGCAACGATCTGGTGGGCATAGGCCTTGAATTCGGGACGCAGCGCTTCACCGAAAGCCACGGCCTTTGCAGCGATGACGTGGACCAGCGGGCCGCCCTGCATACCGGGGAATACCGCCATGTTCACCTTCTTGGCGATGTCTTCGTCATTCGTCAGAACCACGCCCGAACGCGGGCCGCGCAGCGACTTGTGCGTGGTGGTCGTCACGACATGGGCGTGCGGGAAGGGCGAGGGGTGCGCGCCACCAGCAACGAGGCCGGAGATGTGCGACATATCGACCAGCAGCCATGCGCCCACTTCATCGGCAATGGCGCGGAACGCTTCCCAATCCCAGATGCGTGAATAGGCAGTGCCGCCTGCGATGATCAGCTTGGGCTTATGTTCGCGTGCAAGGCGGGCAACTTCTTCCATATCGATCTGGTGATCGTCGGCGCGGACGCCATAGGGAATGGGCTTGAACCACTTGCCGCTCATGTTCACGGGCGAACCGTGGGTCAGGTGGCCGCCCGAATTGAGATCGAGGCCCATGAAGCTGTCGCCCGGCTGCAGCAGAGCAAGGAACACGGCCTGATTCATCTGGCTGCCCGAATTGGGCTGCACATTGGCGAACTGGCAACCGAACAACTGCTTGGCACGTTCGATGGCCAGCGTTTCGACCACGTCGGCATATTCGCAGCCGCCGTAATAGCGCTTGCCCGGATAGCCTTCGGCATACTTGTTGGTGAAGACCGAACCGGTGGCATCGAGCACGGCGAGGCTGGTGATGTTCTCGCTGGCGATTAGTTCGATCTTGGTCTGCTGGCGCTTCAGCTCGCCACGGATTGCGGCGAATACTTCGGCGTCTGCGGTTTCGAGATGTTCGGTAAAGAAGCCGGCTTTACGGATTTCCGGCGCGGCGGTGGCGGTGGTCATCGGTTCTGGCTCCTTCAGAATGCGGGATTGGAAAGCTTTTCGACGCGGCCGGTGTGGCGGCCTCCGCCGAAGTCAGTGGATAGAAAAGCGTCGAGACAGGCCTTGGCCATGTCTTCACCCGTCAGGCGGGCGCCCATTGCGATCACGTTGGCATCGTTGTGTTCACGCGCAAGAGCGGCTGACAGCGGTTCGGATACCAGCGCGCAGCGGCAGGCAGGATCGCGGTTCACGGCGATGGAAATGCCGATGCCCGATCCGCACAGCGCAACGCCGCGTTCAGCGATGCCTTCGGCCACGACCGAGGCCAGCTTGTAGCCGTAATCGGGATAGTCCACCCGATCAGCGGTTTCGGGGCCGAGGTCTGCCACTTCATGCCCAAGCTCGATCAGATATTCGCGCAGGACGGCTTTCAGATCGACGGCGGCGTGGTCGGAGGCGATGGCGATACGCATGGGATCAGGTCTGTCCGGTTGCAGGCTGACGGGATTCGCAGCGCCAATAGGCTTTTGCAGCGCAACAAGCCACCGCAAATCGCCCGTCAAAATCCGCCCGTTGGGACAGATCGTAACACATGATGGCTTTGGATGCTCTGCGAGCGCTTGCACCGGACTAGGAGGCCCGCTAGGCGCGCGCGGTGGCGCTTTGGGCGCATTTCGAAGGAAGACTTAAGACGATGCGCCGTGATCATGTGGTTATTGCTGGTGGTGGCATCGGTGGTCTGGCGCTTGCGCTGACGCTGCATGAAATCGGCGTGCCTTGCACTGTGTTCGAAGGCGTGCGCGAATTGAAGCCGCTGGGCGTGGGGATCAACCTGCAGCCCAATGCGGTTCGCGAACTCGAAGACCTGGGCATTGGTGAAGCGGAGATGGACGCCGTGGGCATCCCGGCGCGCGAATGGGCGCTGGTCGGACTGAACGGGCGCGAGATCTATTCCGAACCGCGCGGGAAGCTGGCGGGCTATAACTGGCACCAGTATGCGGTGCATCGCGGTGCGTTCCACATGATGCTCTATCGCAAGGTGATCGAGCGTATGGGACCGGATGCCGTTCGGCTGGGCCACAAGGTGACCGGATACCGGCATGAAGCCGATGGTGGCGTGACTGCGCTGATAGAGACGGCGGCAGGCGTGCGCATCAAGGAACGCGGCGCGCTGCTGTTTGGCGCGGACGGCATTCATTCGAGCGTGCGCGCGCAGATGCACCCGAACCAACCGCCGATCCACTGGGGCGGCACGATCATGTGGCGCGGGACGGCCAAGGGCATGCCGATCCGCAGCGGATCTTCGTTCGTAGGGCTGGGCACAAGCCGCCACCGCGTGGTGATCTACCCGATCTCGCACCCGGATGCGGACGGGCTGGCGGACATCAACTGGATTGCGGAGCAAACTTACGACACCGACCACGACTGGTCGAAGTCAGGCTGGTTCCGCCCGGTGGAGCTTGCCGAGTTTGCAAGGGAGTTCGACGGCTTCGTCTACGACTGGCTCGATCTGCCCGCGCTGCTGGCGAAATCTGATGTGGCCTATGAAAACCCGATGATCGACCGCGATCCGCTGCCGACGTGGGTGGACGGGCCGGTGGCGTTGATGGGTGATGCGGCGCATCCGATGTATCCCACCGGGTCGAACGGCGCTTCGCAGGCGATCATCGATGCGCGCACTATCGGGCGCCTGATGGTCGAACAAGGCGTCACGGCGGATACGCTGGCCGCGTGGGATGCGGAGTTCTGCGGGCCGATAGGGCAAGTGGCCATGCGCAATCGCGGGGCCGGACCGTTCGGCTTGCTCAACATGGTGGACGACCGCTGCGGTGGCCAGTTCGAGAACATCGACGATGTCATCCCGGCGGCAGAGCGGAGCGCGTTCATGCTGGCCTATCAACAGGCGGCGGGCTTTGCCAAGGATCGGTTGAATGCCGCACCACGGACGATCCCGGCAGGAGCCAAAGTGGCGAGGGTGACCGCATGACCATCGGATTGACCCATGCGACCGACCTTGTGGTGGAACTTTCGCCCCCGCACGAAATGGGTGAATGCCCGGCAGGCGTGCGCCGCATCATCCCCATCGTAGGCGGAACGGCCGCGGGACCGCTGCTTGCGGGCCGCATCTTGCCGATTGGCGCAGACTGGCAAACGGTTTCACGCGAAGGCATTGCCGATCTCGACGCGCGCTATGCCGTCGAAACGGCGGACGGCGCGGTGATCGAGGTCGTAAGCCAGGGCGTGCGCCATGCCTCTGCCGAAGTTCACGCGCGGATTGCGAGCGGCGAGCAGGTTGATCCGGCAGAATATTACATGCGCACCGCGATCCGGCTTGAAAGCGGGCATCCGGCCTATTCGTGGGTCAACCGCGCGCTGTTCGTCGCGCGCGGCGGCAAGGTGGGCAACACGGTGCGGCTTTCGGTCTGGCGCGTGGACTGACCGACCCGTTCAGTCGCCACTCTCAGGATCGCGCACGCGAATGAGGCCGATGGACTTCATCGTCATCACCACCACGCCATCCTGATTGAAGACTTTCAGGTTCGACCGGAAACTGCCCATTTCTGGCCGCGATCCGCTGCGCTTCTTGTCGACGATCTGCGTCTCAACCGAAAGCGTATCGCCGGGATATACAGGCTTGAGCCAGCGAATTTCGTCCAACCCCGGCGAACCGAGGCCTGCCTGCTTCCGCTCTTTCAGGTTTTCGACCAGCATCGCCATCGTCATCGCGCAGGTATGCCACCCGCTGGCCGATAGCCGACCAAAATGCGTTTGCGCAGCCGCTTCGTCGCTGAGATGGAAAGGCTGCGGATCGTATTTCGAAGCGAAATCGATCACTTCGTCGCGCTTGACCGCATAGCTGCCAAAGCGCTGTACCGCGCCGGGTTCTATATCTTCGAAATACATCATCCGCGCAGCATGGCGCGCTGCGCGGCGATGTCAATCGGTCGGTTAAATCCGGTCAGACATTGAACTTGAAGTGCAGGACATCGCCGTCCTTCACCACATATTCCTTGCCTTCCTGACGCAGCTTGCCCGCATCGCGCGCGGCGCTTTCGCCGCCCAGTGCCACGAAATCATCGAAGGCGATGGTTTCGGCGCGGATGAAGCCGCGCTGCATGTCGGAGTGAATTTCACCAGCGGCTTCCGGGGCCTTGGCACCCAGATGCACGGTCCACGCGCGTGCTTCCTTGGGGCCGACAGTGAAGAAGGTGATGAGGTGCAGCAGATCATAGCCCGACCGGATCACGCGGGCGAGGCCGGTTTCATGCAGGCCCATTTCCTCAAGGAAAACGGTGCGCTCTTCGGCATCCATGCCAACCAGTTCGGCTTCGATGGCAGCCGAGACGATTACCGCGTTCGCGCCTTCGGCCTTGGCCTTTTCGAACACGCGCGCGGAGAATGCGTTGCCATTGGCGGCGCTTTCTTCCTCGACATTGCAGACATAGAGCACCGGCTTGGCGGTGAGCAACTGCGCTTGGCGGAAGACGCGCATTTCCTCGTCGTCCTTCGGCTGCGTCAGCCGCGCAGGCTTGCCTTCGCGCAGCAGTTCCAGCGCCTGCCCCAGAACCGAAGCGATGATCTTCGATTCCTTGTCACCCGCCTTGGCCTTCTTTTCAGCCGCTGGCACGCGCTTCTCAAGGCTTTCGAGGTCCGAGAGCATCAGTTCCGTCTCTACCGTTTCCGCATCGGAAATCGGATCGACCTTGTTGTCGACATGCTGGATATCGTCGTTTTCAAAGCAGCGCAGAACGTGGACGATGGCGTCCACTTCGCGGATATTGCCAAGGAACTGGTTGCCCAGACCTTCGCCCTTCGAAGCGCCGCGCACCAGCCCTGCGATATCCACAAAGCCAAGCTGCGTGGGGATGATCTTCTGGCTGCCGGCGATGGCGGCCAACTTGTCCAGACGCGGGTCGGGCACGCCGACGTTGCCGACGTTCGGCTCAATCGTGCAGAACGGATAGTTCGCCGCCTGCGCTGCCTGCGTTTCAGTCAGCGCGTTGAACAGCGTCGACTTGCCGACATTGGGAAGACCGACGATCCCGCAACGAAAACCCATTCTCAAACTCCTTGGTTGGCGGGGCATTTAGCGGGCGGGAAGGGATTTGGAAACCTTCACCGAAATTTCAGCATGAGGTGCGATTTTTCCGGCCATGAAGAAACATCTGCTGATTCTGTCCGCCGTGGCGCTGCTGGGTGCCTGTGGTGAAAATGCCGACCAGAAAATTGCCCGCGCGCGCCAGGAAATTGCCGAAATGCGGCTTGGGGCGGCAAAGGTCGATCTGTCTGCCGCTCTTGCCGAAAAGGGCGACGATCCGGCGCTGCTGCGGATGCTTGCCGCCGTGCAATTGCGCATGGGTGACGGCGACGGAGCCGACGCCACGGCAGCGCGAATGGAACGCGCCGGGCTAAAAGGTGCCGAACTCACGCTGATCCGCGCCGAAGCGGCAGTGCTGCGCGGTCGCGCTGAAGATGCCCTGGCGCTGGTGGCACAGGATAATTCACCAACGGCATGGCGCATCCGGGCCTCATCCAAGCTGGCTTTGAAAGACCCGGAAGGCGCACTTGCGGCGCTTCGTCAGGGCGCTGCGGCGGGCAACGATGCGCTGCTGCTGCGCGATTATGCCAAGTTTCTGACCGAATCCGGCGATCTGGATGGCGCAGCGCAGCAGGTGGCCACGCTGGATCGTATTGCCCCCGATGGCTATGATGCGCCGATGCTAAAGGCTGATATCGCCGCGCGCCGTGGCCGCATGGCCGAAGCGCACGCCGTGCTGGCCAAACTGGCGGAACGCTACCCCGCCGTGGTGGAACCGTGGGTCGCGCGGGCCGAAATTTATGACATGGAAGGCAAGCTGGACGAGGCGATCAGCATGACCGCCAAGGCAGCGGATATCGCGCCAACAGACCCGCGCGTGGTGGCGCTGCAAGTGCAGTTCGCTTCGATGAAGGGCGATTGGGAAAAGGTTCGCGAAACGCTTGCCGATCAGGAAAGCACGCTCGACCCGCTGTCTACCAACGGGCTGACTTATGCGGAGGCGATGCTGCGGTTGAACCATCCCGAACAGGCACGCGCGATGTTTCAGCGTGCCGTCACGCGATCACCCAACAATCCCTATTCGCGGCTGATGCTGGCGCAAGCGCAAATGGCCACGGGCGATGCCGTTGCGGCCTATGCCACGGTCAAGCCGTTGTCGGATAGTCTGCTCGCCGGCCCGCCCGAACTGGAACTGGCGGAAATGGCCGCGCGCGCCATCGAAAGCCCCGATGCCGGTCGGCTTGCCCAGCGACTGGCAGCAGCAAAGGCCGGAACATCACAAGGGCTTGTCCGTCAGGGCGAAAAGGCGCTGGCGACGCAAGACTGGAATGCCGCTGCCGCCGCTTACGGACAATTGGCCGCGATGGGTGATGATGCCGAAGTGATGAAGCGGTTGGCGATGGCTTTGAGCCATCTTGGGCGCACCGATGAAGCGATCAAGGCCGCAGACCGCGCCCGCGCGCTGAAACCTGAAGATCCCGATACGACTTATATGGCAGGCTACGTGCGGGCTGCTGGTGGCAAGGATACTGCCACAGGCATTGCCTTGCTCAAACAAGCGAGCGAGGCTGCACCACAGAACGTAACGTTCCGGCGCAGCCTCGCTCGATTTTCCGTAGCGCAGGGAGGCTGAGTTAAGCCTCCCCTGATCGTTCCGGCTCAGGCGCGCGGCTTGACCTTGCGCGAGCGGGCAAAGCCAACGCCCAGCAGGCCCAGAGCCATCATGCCCAGCATACCGGGTTCGGGAACAGCGGTGCCGCCGGTGGTCGTGCCACCCGTCGTGGTGCCGCCCGTGGTGGTGGTTCCACCGGTGGTCGTGCCGCCAGTCGTCGTACCGCCGGTGGTCGTTCCACCTGTTGTCGTGCCACCGGTGGTGGTGCCGCCAGTCGTGGTGCCACCCGTGGTGGTTCCGCCGGTCGTCGTGCCGCCAGTCGTCGTGCCGCCGGTGGTGGTTCCACCCGTGCTGGTGCCACCGCACTGGCCAGCGTGGCCGCAGTTGCAATAGTGCTTGTGCGTCAGCGTCGTCCACCACGTGGCGTGGGCCGGCGTGGCCATCGCGGTGCCGAGTGCGACCGTAGCGATCGCGGTGAGAACCTTCTTCGTCATGTTAACCTCCACACCCTGGAACTTGGTTGACGCAATACACAGCAAGTGCCGTGCCAACTTCGTGAAATCAGGGGTTTCGATGGTTAACGAAGGTTTTCAGATGAACGATATGTCAGGAAGTTCGACAGTTTTCGGTTTCTGAAGTGTTTCTCAGACGGTCCGTATTTGCGTCAGCCCTGTTGGCGCAGCGCCACATCGGACATGAAGCGCACGTCATCGCGCTTGGTGAGCCAATCGGCCTCCGATGCAATTGCGCCAAGCATCTCAATCAGATCGTCCTGTTCAGCCTTGGCAAAGTTGCCCAGCACGTATCCGGTGACCCGGTCCTTGTGGCCGGGATGGCCGATGCCAAGCCGCACGCGGCGGAAATCCGCGCCAAGGTGCTGATCGATGGAGCGAAGGCCGTTGTGCCCGGCGGTGCCGCCGCCCTGCTTCACCTTGACCTTGAATGGTGCAAGATCGAGTTCGTCGTGGAATACCGTCAGTGCATCAAGGCCAAGCTTGTAGAAGCGCATCGCCTCTCCCACCGAACGCCCGCTTTCATTCATGAACGTGGCGGGCTTTAGCAGCAGCACTTTCTGCGTGCCGATGCGGCCTTCCTGCAACCAGCCCTGAAACTTCTTCTGGACCGGCCCAAAGTTGTGGACCTCGGCAAGGGTATCGAGCGCCATAAAGCCCACGTTGTGGCGATGGAGTGCATATTGCGGTCCGGGATTTCCGAGGCCGACCCAGAGTTGCATTTGCGATAGTCCTTCGTTGCCGTGCGAACGCGCTCTGGCAGATTACGCCAATCAAAAAAAGAACCCCTCCCGCGCAAAGCGGAAGGGGCTGCTTTTTCGGGCCTGCCGAAGCAGAACCAAGGTTGGCTATCAGCCTTCCTTCGCAAGCAGGGCCTCAGCCCTCCTTGGTGGTGTCGCCTTCTTCGCTCTTCAACGAGGAGGGGGCCACGATCGTTGCGATGGTGAAATCGCGGTCGGTGATCGCGGGCTTCACGCCTGCAGGAAGCGTGACGGCGCTGATGTGGATGGAATCGCCCACTTCATAGCCCGAAACGTCGACGATGATATCATCGGGGATCGAATCCGGCGCGCAGATCATTTCCAGCTCGTGACGGACGACGTTGAGGATGCCGCCCTTCTTGAGGCCGGGTGCCTTTTCTTCGTTGATGAAGGCCACCGGCACGTTCACGTGAACGACCGAGTCCTTCGAAACGCGCAAGAAGTCTGCGTGCTGCGGACGATCGGTCACCGGGTGGAAGGCGACATCCTTGGGAAGGGTGCGGACGGTCTTGTCGCCAACAGTGAGCTCGACAACCGAGTTGAAGAAGTGGCCGGTGCCCAGCGCCTTTGCGAGCGCCTTTTCTTCCAGATGGATCGCAACCGGTTCTTCGTTGCCGCCATAGATCACGGCGGGGGTGCGGCCTTCGCGACGCAGTGCACGGGAGGCTCCCTTGCCTGCCCGATCGCGCGTCTCAGCCGACAGCGTAAGCGTCTCGCTCATATGTCAGTACCTTCCAAGAATGCGTTGTTTCAAATCTTCCGCCGCCACGCCTCCAGGGATGACCATGCCGGGGAAGCGGCGGCCCTTAGCGGTTTTGCCGGGAAATGCAAGGCGGGAGTGGTGTTACAGGCGCGTAAGGCGCTCTGCCATGTCGTCAAACAGGGCAGGGCTGGCCGCACCGATCAGGCCGGGTTCGAGATGGCGGTCAACCCGGTAGGGTGAACCATCAGGCCGCGCGGCCTTGCCGCCCGCCTCGTTCAGGAACAGAACCCCGGCGGCATGGTCCCACGCAAAGGTGCGTTCGAACAGCGAAACGTCGTTCTGGCCAAGGCCAATGCGAGGATATTGCTCGGCAGCGCAGCGCGGAATATCGACCAATGTGTAGTGCGGAGCGATGTGTTCCATCAGCGCGGCACGCTTGGATTTGTCGACGAATACCAGTGATATGGCGGCAATAGGCTTGCTTGCGCCGCTGGTGCGTGCGGTCAGGCGTTCGCCGTTGACCCATGCGCCTTGGCCGCGATGTGCAGTGCACAGGCGGCCAGTCAGCGGATCGTATATCCAGCCCGCCACGGCCTCACCTTTTTCAGCCAGAGCGATAAGGATGCCGAAAGGGGGCTTGCCTACGGCGTAGTTGTTGGTGCCGTCCAATGGATCGATGATCCAGCACAGGCTGTCTGACAGGCGCTCGAAGATCGCCGGGTCGGCGTGGGCGGCTTCTTCACCAACGATGGCCGCTTCGGGCAGGATCTTTGCCAGCCCTTCGGCCAGCATGACCTCGCTTTCTGTGTCGGCAATGGTTACGACATCATCGGCAGCCTTGTTGGTCACCGCATCGGTGCCAAGGCGCTGGTAGTGCTTGAGCAGCGTTTTCTCCGCCGTATCGCGCATCAGCGCGGCCACGGCAGTGTCGAGCGCGCGTGTCACGACCGATAATCGGCGTTGATCGAGATATAGCCGTGGGTCAGGTCGCAGGTCCAGACAGTGGCAGTGCCTTCACCAAGGCCGAGATCGACCTCGATGGAAATGTCACGCCCTTTCAGGTGCTTGGCGACGGGAGCTTCGTCATAGTCTGAAAGAGGCTGGCCATCGCGCGCGGCCCATGTGCCGCCAAAGCCGATGGACAGCTTGTCACGATCCGCTGGTTCGCCCGCTTTGCCGACGGCCATGACGACGCGGCCCCAGTTGGCGTCCTCCCCGGCGATGGCAGTTTTTACCAACGGCGAATTGGCGATGGCGAGGCCGACCTTGCGGGCGCTTTCGTCCGAAACCGCGCCGCTGATGCTGACCGCGATGAACTTCTGCGCACCTTCGCCATCGCGCACGACGAGGTGGGCAAGCTGGCGGCAGACGTCTTCAAGCGCGGCGGCGAAGGCATCCGCGCCGGGGCTGTCGAAACCGGTCAGGACTTCATTTCCGGCCTTGCCGGTGGCGAAGGCCAGAACGGTGTCGCTGGTGGAGGTGTCGCTATCTACCGTGATGCAGGAGAAGGTGCGGCGGTTGGCGGCGGACAGACATTCCTGAAGGAATTCAGGGCTTACCGCCGCGTCGGTGAAGACATAGCCGAGCATCGTGGCCATATCCGGCGCGATCATTCCGCTGCCTTTGATGATGGCTCCTAAAGTGCACCTAGATGCACCTAGCTGCACAGAGGCGCACACACCCTTGGCAAAAGTGTCCGTTGTGCCAATGGTTTGCGCCGCAACCTGCCAGTCGCAAGGTTCGGCCAGCAGCGCCGCTTCGATCCCGGCGCGGGCCTTGTCTTTTGGCAGCGGAACGCCGATCACGCCGGTCGAGGAAACGAACACTTCCTCCTTCGCGCAGCCGAGGTGCGTGGCGACCTGCTCCATGATCTGCTCCACCGCCTCGCGCCCGCGATAACCGGTGAAGGCGTTGGAATTGCCAGCGTTCACCACCACCGCGCGCGCTGCGCCTTGGGCGACGTTTTGGCGCCCAAGTTCGACTTCGGAAGAGCAGCACACGTTGCGCGTGAAAACGCCTGCAACCGCAGTGCCTTGCGCCAATTCAACGTATGTCAGGTCGCAGCGGCCCCAGTCCTTGTACCCGGCGCGGGCAACGCGTGGGGTAACGCCCGCGATGGCGGGGATGGCGGGGAAGGGCGTGGCGAGCGGGGAGATGGCGTCGGACATGCGACTAGCGCCTAGCGTGCGTGAGAGCGGGGTTCAACTGCTCCATCGCGGTGAACAGTTGCGTTTTCGTGATGGACGAATGCGGCCTTAGTGCCTATCTCCTTCCCGCGATGCGCATTTTGCTTGCTCTTCTGGCCATGATTACGGGCCTTTCGTTGCCGGAGGTGGCCGTAGCCATCTCTCGCGCGGAAGTGGCCGAGGCCGGGATGGCGGCAGGAACTTCGGCTTCGACGGAACGGCGGCAGCAGCGCTGCGCCGGTCGGGGCGGAGCTGTTCCGCAAAAGCGCACGAGCGCCCGCCGCAAGACGGTGTGGCTTCCCGCCCCGGCACTGATCCGGCCCTGCGGCATTCAATTGAGCGACCGCGCGCGCGAATAGCGCGCCGTTCACGCATATCCTTTTTCGGCAAGTCCTTTGCCTGCCGTGGTGCACTGAGCGTGTGCCCGATCCCCTACACTACAGATTCGACAGGAAAATTTCGCCTATGTTCGGCTCCATCGCCAAGGCCTTTTTCGGTTCCTCCAACGACCGTTACGTCAAATCTCTGGACAAGATCGTCCGCCAGATCGCAGCGTTCGAACCCCACTTGCAGGCGCTTTCCGATGAGGAACTGGCCGCGCAGACGCCCAAGTTCCGCGAAATGCTGGCCAATGGCAGCACGCTGGACGATATTCTCCCTGAAGCGTTTGCCACCGTGCGCGAAGCATCGGTGCGCACGCTGGGCATGCGCCACTTCGACGTGCAGATGATCGGCGGTATCGTGCTGCATCGCGGTGAAATTGCCGAAATGCGCACGGGTGAAGGCAAGACGCTGGTGGCGACGCTGGCGGTTTATCTGAACGCGCTGGAAGGCAAGGGCGTTCATGTGGTGACCGTGAACGATTACCTCGCCCGCCGCGACGCCGAGACGATGGGCGTGCTGTATAAATTCCTTGGCCTGACGGTGGGCGTGATCGTGCCTAACCTGGGCGAGGAGCAGCGCCGCGAGGCTTACAACTCCGACATCACATATGCCACCAACAACGAGTTGGGCTTCGATTACCTGCGCGACAACATGAAGCACACGCGCGAGAACATGGTGCATCGCCCGTTCAACTTCTCGATCGTCGACGAAGTGGACTCGATCCTGATCGACGAAGCACGCACGCCGCTGATCATTTCCGGCCCGACAGACGACAAGAGCGAGCTGTACGTTTCGGTCGATGCCATCGTGAAGCAGATCGGGTCTGACCTGTACGAGGCGGATGAGAAGACGAAGAACATCACGCTGACCGAAGATGGCGTGGAATGGGTTGAGCGCGCGTTTGAAGAAGCCGGGCTGCTGGTCGGGTCCAACCTCTATGATGTCGAGAACACGATGGTGGTTCACCATCTGGATCAGGCGCTGAAGGCCAATGTCATGTTCAAGCGTGACATCGACTACATCGTCAAGGACGACAAGGTCGTCATCATCGACGAGTTCACTGGCCGCATGATGGATGGCCGGCGCTGGTCCAATGGCTTGCACCAGGCGGTGGAAGCCAAGGAAGGCGTGCGGATCGAGCCTGAAAACCAGACGATGGCATCGATCACGTTCCAGAACTACTTCCGCATGTACCCCAAGATTTCGGGCATGACCGGCACTGCGGCAACCGAAGCGCCGGAATTCTTCGACATCTACAAGATGAACGTCGTTTCGATCCCGACCAACGTGCCGGTTCAGCGCGTGGACGAGGAAGACGAGTTCTACAAGAACACGATGGACAAGTTTGCCGCCATCGCCAAGCTGATCCGCGAGCGGTACGAGAATGGACAGCCGGTGCTGGTGGGCACGGTTTCCATCGAGAAATCGGAACTGCTTTCGGACTTCCTGCAGAAGGAAGGTGTGAAGCACAACGTGCTGAACGCCCGTTTCCACGAGATGGAAGCGCATATCGTGGCGCAGGCGGGCCGCCTTGGCGCGGTGACAATCGCCACCAACATGGCCGGGCGCGGCACCGACATTCAGTTGGGCGGCAATGTGGAGTTCCGCATCGAGGACGAATTGCGCGATGTGCCGGAAGGGGCAGAGCGCGATGCTGGTATCGCGCGGATAAAGGCGGAAGTGGCTGAAGAGAAGGCGAAGGTTCTGGCTGCCGGCGGCCTTTGCGTGATCGGCACCGAACGGCACGAAAGCCGCCGTATCGACAACCAGTTGCGCGGGCGTTCGGGCCGTCAGGGCGACCCCGGCATGAGCAAGTTTTACTTGTGCCTTGAAGACGATCTGTTGCGCATCTTCGGGCCGGACACGCTGTTTGCCCGCATGATGAACAACAACCTTGCCGATGGTGAGGCGATTGGTTCGAAGTGGCTGTCGAAGGCCATCGAGACGGCGCAGAAGAAGGTTGAGGCGCGCAACTACGATATTCGCAAGCAGGTTGTCGAATACGACGACGTGATGAACGACCAGCGCAAGGTGATTTACGAACAGCGCGCCGACATCATGGATGCCGAAGCGGTGGACGATGTGGTGACAGATATGCGCCACGATACCGTGAATGCCATCGTGGGCGATGCCTGCCCCCCGGGATCCTATCCCGAACAGTGGGACGTTGTGGGCCTGAAGGCGCGTCTGGCCGATGTGCTGGGCATGGACATTCCGCTGGAGGACTGGATGCAGGAAGAGGCCATCGAGCCTGACATGATTGAGGAGCGCATTCAGACGCTTGCCGACGAAAAGATGGACGTGAAGATTACCGAGGTCGACGCCAATGCCTGGCGTGGGCTGGAGAAGTCGATCCTGCTCGAACGGCTTGACCATCACTGGAAGGAACACCTCGCCACGCTCGACGCACTGCGGCAGGTGGTATTCCTGCGCGCCTATGCGCAGAAGACACCGATCAACGAATACAAGCAGGAAGCATTCGGCCTGTTCGAAAAGATGCTCGACGCGATCCGTGAGGATGTGACGCGCATCCTGATGACCAGCGAAATTCGCCTGCGCCCGATGGACGATTTCGAATTGCCGGAATTGCCTGATTTCCTGACCAGCCACATCGATCCGTTTACCGGAGAGAACGACGCGACACTGCTGGCCCCAGCGCCAGCGATGTTCGGCGCTTTGCCCCCGCAGGTGGGCGGATCGCTTTCCGCAGGGGTTGCTGCTGGAGCGGTTGCCGATCCCTATGCCGCGATGGGCATCAGCCGGAATGCACCGTGCCCATGCGGGTCGGGGCAGAAATACAAGCACTGCCACGGCGTGGCTGCCTGATCACGTTCGTCTGATTGAGGATATCCGATGCTCCGGGCCGCAAGATTTGCGCGGGACGGAGCGTCGGACCTTGCATTTTCCTCACAGATTACGGCCGTAAGCTATTGATCTGCGATGGAGGTTTCTGCGTCGCCGGTTTGCCGGATTGTTTCTGCCGGTGATTGCTGCCACGGCATTTGGTGCTAGAGTATCAACGATAAGCATAAACAAGAACGGGGTCGCGCAATCTTAGAAGCCTGAGGGGGCGCGTGCGCGATGAAGTTGCGATTTTCGGGGAAAATGAAGCGCGCAGGCCATATTGCCTGTTCGAACATGCCTGCGCGCGGCCTTGTGGCCTGTGTTGTAGCCACTTTCCCTGCTGCTGTATTGGCTCAAGCCCTGCCGGGCGCAATCGCAGGGCAAGCGGCCAGTCCGCCAACCCGTGACGATATTCGCGGCGCAACCACGCAATCCGCCCCGGCACCATCGCGTCTGTCGATCAAGGGCGGGATCGAGCGTTCTGCCTGCCCGCTCGATGATCCGAAATATGCCGATATCAAGGTGAATATCACCGAGGTGGCCTTTGGCGGATTGAAGGAAATCGCGCCTGCCGAACTGGACGATACGTGGCAATCGCTGGTCGGAACGGCGCAGCCGATAGCCGCGCTGTGCGAGATCCGCGATGCGGCCGGAACGATACTCCGCAATAAGGGCTATCTGGCCGCGGTGCAGGTGCCCACGCAGAAGATCGAAGACGGCAAAGTCCGCATGGAAGTCATCTATGCGCGGATATCGGCTGTTCGGGCGCGGGGCGAAACCCGCGGTGCTGAAAGCAAGTTGCAGCAGTATCTTGGCGCGTTGACGGGCGAAGAAGTGTTCAACCAGCGCCGCGCCGAACGTTACCTGCTGCTGGCGCGCGATCTGCCCGGTTACAACGTGCAACTTACCCTGAAACCTGCAGGAACCGGGCCGGGCGACCTGATAGCCGAAGTGGCCGTGTTGCGCGAACCTTATGCCGTGGACCTGACGCTGCAGAACCTTGCGTCGGAAGCCACAGGGCGCTTTGGCGGGCAAGTGCGCGCACAGGCGTTTGGGCTGACGGGGCTTGGCGATGTAACCTCGCTGTCCTACTATGCCACGTCCGATTTCAGTGAGCAGCACATCCTGCAGGCTTCGCATGAGTTCCGCCCTGGATCGGAAGGGCTGATCATCGGCGGGCAGTTCACCTATGCATGGACGCGGCCCGATGTGGCAGGCCTTCCGGCAAACGTGTCGCTCGATGCTCGCACGCTCTACGCCAGCGTCTTTGCGCGCTATCCGCTGCAACGGTCGCTTTCTCGCAATGTGTGGTTGAGCGGCGGGCTGGATCTGGTGAACCAGAACGTTGACTTCATCGGGCCGCTGACGCGCGACCGTATCCGGGTGGGTTGGAGCAGGCTGGATCTCGACGCTGTCGATACAGCGCATGTGCAGCCCCGTTGGCGCGTGGCAAGCTCGCTGGAATTGCGGCAGGGGCTTTCGATCCTGAATGCAACGCAGAGTTGCGCCGGTGCCGCATGTGCAGCGCAAGTGCCGACAAGCCGGTTTGACGGTTCGGCCAAGGCCACGGTGGTACGTTGGCAGGGCGAGTTCGAGCAGGCGCTGGGCAGCAAGGTTTCGGTCCTGCTTGCGCCGCGCGGGCAATATGCCTTCAAGCCGCTGTTCAGTTTTGAGGAGTTCTCTGCGGGCAACTTCACCGTGGGCCGGGGATACGATCCGGGCGAACTGATCGGTGACAGTGCAGTCGGAGGCGCGCTGGAACTGCGCGGGCCGCGCTGGGCCATTGATGGTGACCGCACATGGCGGGTGCAGCCATTTGTCTATGGCGATGCAGCGTGGGTTTGGAACAAGGGCATTGCCGGGTCTGAACGGTTGACTTCGGTGGGCGGCGGTCTGCGGTCCGAAATCGGATCGCGGTTCCGGCTTGAGGCGACGCTGGCGGTTCCGCTGGAGCGTGTTGGCACGCAGGTGCGCCGGTCCGATCCGCGATTTCTTGTGACTTTGACCACGCGGCTGCTGCCGTGGAGGAGCTTCTGATGCGCACGATCCCTTCTGCAACCGTCAAGCAACTGGTTTCGGCATCGGGGCTTGCGTTGGCCACCGCCTTGGTGGCGATGGGGCCAAAGCTGATGGCGCAAGGCTTCAATGCCAGCGGTACTGTTGTGGCGGGCACTGCGACGATCAATACAACGCCAACCACGACGGCAATCACCGTGTTCACGCCAAGCGCCGTCATCAACTGGACGCCGAACGACACGGCACCGACCGGTGGGCCGATCAACTTTCAGGATTCGATCGCTACCACGACCTACCAAAACGACTTCAGCATTTCCAATTATGCGGTGCTGAACCGGATTATCCCAGTAAACTCGACGCGACCGATCCAGTTCAACGGTACAGTTATTTCCCAGTTGCAGGCGGTTTCCGCACCGCCGACGCCCGGTGGCACGCTATTTTTCTACAGCCCCGGCGGCATACTTGTCGGCGGTAGTAGCGTGTTCAATGTTGGCAGCCTGACGCTGACGACATCTGACCTTGCCTATGACGCGACGGGGGTGTTCGACACGTCGGGTTCCTATGTTTTCCAACCCGCTACGGTGGCCGGATCGCAGATCGTTGTTTCGGCAGGCGCGCAACTCAACGCATCGGTCGATGGGTCTTACATCGCTATGGTGGCGCCTTCGATCACCAACAATGGCACGATCAATGTGAACGGCTCTGCCGCGTTGGTAGCGGCCGACGCGGCGACGATCACTTTCTCGCCTTCCGGCCTCTTCGACGTTCAGGTGGATTCGGGCACCAGTGCCACAGGGACGGTGATCCAGAACAGCGGTTCGATAACCGGGGCTGCTGCTTCGCAGCCGAATTTTGTCCACCGGGTCTACATGGTGGCGGTGCCCAAGAACGATGCGATCACGATGGCGATTGGCGCGGGCAGTTCGCTGGGCTTCGACATTGCCGGGGCGGCAGACGCGATCGGCAACGCCATCATCCTCTCCGCTGGGCAAGATATTGTCGGCGGAGACCTGGTTACCACACCTTCCGCTGGCGGCGGCACCGGCGTTGCATCGATAACGGCTGAGGACAGCACGTTCTCGTCTGCCTTTACGGGGCGGGCGACGGGCGCGATCAATATGGTCGCGAATTCTGCGAGTGGCATCTTATTCGCCGGAAGCGCTGTCTTGCGGGCCAAGGCGCCAAATTCAAGCGTCACAGCCAATGCAGGCAGTGTGGTGAACTTCGCAGACACGCTGCGCTTTTCGGCCAGAGATGATGGTACGGCAACCGACCTGGACGCTCAAGCAGGTGGTGTGGCGCTACGCGCGCTTGATGGCGGGGCGATCAATGTTGCTGGCAATGCCACGCTGATTGCAGAGGCGTTCGGAGCTGCATCCACCGTTGCCGGCACCGTCAGCGGCAATGGGTTCGGCGGGACCGTTCTTGTCGAGGCGGTGAATGGCGGGACTATATCCTTCCAATCCGATGTCGATGTGTTCGCTGATGGGGTCGGTGGTGAGCCAACACTTTCCGGAATTGGTGGCGGTGTTGGCACGGGTGGCTCAGTCGTCATTCGCGCTTCGGGTACGACCGGATCAGCGATCGACGTTGGTGGTGATCTTACGATCATTTCGAGAGGCGAGGGCACTGACGGGACCGGCTGCACCAATTGCGTGTTCGAAGGGGGAAGCGCCTTTGGTGGGTCGATTTCGCTATTCGCTCTAGGCAGCGGAAACAGCTTGTCTTTGGCTGCCAATACCAGCCTCGATGCTGGTTCCGACGCAGGGGAAGCATTGACTGGCAGCGTTGGCGACGCTGCTGGTGGCACGATTACGGTGCGCGCGAACGATGGTGCGAACATTTCGTTTGTTGATTTCTCCGGACTCGTCTCGGCAGGGGGCGGCTGGAGTGATGGAATTGCGGCGGGCAATGCGACCGGCGGTACGATCGAAATTTCCACCAGCGGCACGGGGGCTGGCGGAATTTCCGTAGAGGGTGGTCTGACGGCGCGTGCAGAGGCTTTCGGTGGGCTCGGACAGTCGCTGTCTACAGCTGGCGGGGCGGCCACCGGCGGCGCCATTCTCGTAAGTTCCCGCGACGAAAAGGTCATCGGCGTTACGGGCGACGTCAACCTGTCTAGCAATGCGACCGGCGGTGACGGTTATGCCGGGTCGATGGCCGGCACGGGTGGCTCTGTCACCATAGAAACGGCAACGGCCGGATTTCTGGTGCTGGAAGGATCAGCAGCGCTTACGGCCCAAGGGTTCGGCGGCCTGGGCTTGGGGACGCAGGTAGGTGGCGTAGGCACCGGCGGGGTCACGACCATTCAGGCCAATGGCGGCTTGTTGACGGTGACGGGCGATGCTTTCCTCAACTCCAACGGCAACGGCGGCTCACAGCTGGAGAACGCGATGGCCGGGGCGGGGCAAGGGGGCACGGCAGAAGTCCGTATCGGATCGAGCGGCAACATCGAACTGCAGAGTTCGCTGGAGTTGCTCGCATTCGGCAACGGTGGTTCTGCAGGCAGCGGGCCCGACACGATTGGCGGTAACGGCACAGGTGGTATCGCCCGGCTTGATCTGGGGGGCGGTTCGCTGAGCGTTACCGGCGATCTGCGCCTTGATTCTGCCGGTGTAGGCGGAGGAGGCGCTGCGCAGGGTGGCGACGGTCTGGGTGGTCAGACATCAATCTTCCAGTTCGCCAACACTCTCGACGTCGAAGGCACCAGTTACATCGGCGCCGATGGCGGTGGCGGGAGCGCCTTCTTCGGTTCCACCGGAGGCAGCGGTGCTGGTGGCACCATCACGATCAACGCCAATCAGAGCACAACCAATCTTTCCACGGCCGACAACGCCACGCTGGAGGCAACCGGCTTTGGCGCCGATGGGCGCAACTCTGGCACGGGCACCGGCGGCACGATCAATATCACTGCAACAGCGGGTACGATCAGCGCGGGCAACGAACTGCAAGTGTTCGCCGAAGGGCAGGGTGGCGATGGTGGCCTGAATGGGGGCGATGGTGCGCTGGGAACGGGTGGCACGATAAGGCTGTTCGCCCTTGGCGATGTCCACGGAGCCAGCAGTATTACTGCGCCGACTTTGAACATAAGTGCAACGGGACGCGGTGGTAACGGAACGAGCGAGGCAAGCGCGGCTGCTATTCAGGCGGGCGATGGCGGCGCGGGCCTTGGCGGCGCGGTGTCGCTGGTGACTGCGCCCGACGGCGGCACCATCCAAACGCTGCAGTTGACGGTTCAGGCTGCCGGTGCAGGAGGCCTCGGCGGAGACGGTGGTGGGTCGACTGATCCGGGAGAGAACGGCGGATCCGGCGGCAATGCAACCGGCGGGAACATCAGCTTCCGTTCGGTTCTTGGGACAGGCAGCGCCGCTGGAGGCTTTTTGCTTGGCGATGCTATCGTAAATGCTGGCGCGACTGGTGGGTTGGGTGGCACGGGTGCATCGAGCACCAATCCTGGGCTGTCGGGAAGTGGCGGCAACGCGCAGGGCGGCCTCATCGACATGCAGTTCGATGCCGGCGGCAGCCTGCTTCAAGTCGATGGCCTGCTGTCGGTGCAGGCTGATGGCGTCGGTGCGAACACCGGGAATTGTTTCAACGCCTGTACCGCGACAGCGGGGTCAGGCACAGGTGGCACGATCATCTTCGGATCGAACGGCATGACGTCGGGCAATCAAATCAACCTGTCGACGCTGCAACTTTCCGCGTTCGGGCGCGGCGGCAACAGTGACTCTGCTAACGGCGGACTGGGGCAGGGTGGTTCGGTGTTCCTCCGGCTCAACTCCGGCCTTGCTTTGACAGCGGATACGGTGGCGCTTGACGCTTATGCTGAAGGGGGTGATGCCATCTCGTCGCAGACAGGAGGTTTGATCGGTGGTTTTGCCTTTGGAGGCAATGCACAGTTCACCGCATCGGGTACCAGCAGCGCAGTGATTGGCAGCGGCTTGTCAATCTCCACTTCAGCAGACGGCGGCCGCAGTTCCAATTCTGGCACAGGTGGCAATGGCACTGGCGGCACGTCGCGTCTCTACAGCGACGGCGGCGTAATTGAAATCACCGGAAACGTGCTGTTGGATGCAGCCGGAAATGGCGGCAATGGAATCTCCGACGATCCATCCGGGGGCGGCGGCGCTGGGCGTGGTGGTAACGCTCTGCTCACAGTCGGCACGCCAACCCTTCTGGGCAACAACGGGCGTATCGTGGTGGTGGGCCAGGTCGTCGCCTTCTCGGATGCGAACGGCGGGTCCGGGTTCAATCCCGGCAGCGGAACAGGCGGGTTGACGGCCATCGTCGCGCGGCAAGGAACTCTCGAACTCGATCAAGTTTTCGTCTCCTCCAACGCTGCAGGTGGCAACGGCCTGAATGGCGGGATAGGTGGCATCGGCAAGGCCGGAACGATCGAGATATTCGCTCACAGCGCGGTCGAGGGAGGTTCGTTGCTCCTAGCCAACAACCTTACGGCCCAAGCTTCCGCGACAGGCGGCGAGGGTGGCAATGTGTTCGATCCCGACGCGCTGGGTGCCGTCGGCGGCGTTGCAGAAGGCGGCAACATTTCCATCTTCGGAAGCGCTGGAAACGGTAATATCGACATTGAGACGATTGACGTATCAGCCGACGCCATCGGTGGGACCGGTGGCAGCGCTGTGTTCGATCTGGGCGGTGTTGGTGGTCTTGGGACGGGCGGCGCCGTTCAGCTCGGCGTTTCGAGCGGTTTGGACACGGGAACTACGAACACCGGCTCTGCCCGGTTTGGCACGGTTACGGCAAGCGCTTCGGGCTTTGGTGGAACAGGCGGCAGCGCAGAGTTTGTTGGCGGTGACGGCGGCACCGGCATCGGCGGTGGCGTTTCCCTTATTGTGCGCGGTGGCCCGGTGACGATTGACAATCCCTCCACGTTCGACGCGAACGCCGGCGGTGGAAACGGGGGAAGTGCGACCGCGGCCGCAGGCAACGGCGGCAATGCCGTGATCAGCAATCAGCCCGGTGCCACCATCATCACCGGTGTCAAACTGGTCGTGACCAATCGCTTCAACCAGCCAACCCAGCGCGGCAATCTGACGGCGAATGGATTGTCTTTCACCGCCGCGGCAACGGCGGGTACTGGCACCGTCAGCGGCACCACATCAATGGCGCAGAGCGCGCTGCGGATTGAGGTGACCAACAGCAGTTACACCGGCACCGACCTGTCAATGGTCGCGATTGCCGACAATGTGGGCACAAACATCCAGCCCGACACGCTGAGTATGTCCGATGGTTCTTTGATCGACCTGAGCGGAAGTCTTGGCATCTCGACGCCCGGAACCTTCCTGCTCCGCCTCGATGCGTCCGACGCCGTGGCAGACAGCGTTGCGATTTCCGCAGCGAACTGGACGCTTGGCGAAACGACCCCGGCAACGCTGGGTAATCTCATCGGCACCACATCGCTTGCTCTCAATTCAGGGCTGGATTTGGTCGGTCATGCCAATCTGCAGTCCGATGGCGCTATCACCCTGAGCGCCTTGGGCGACATCCAGTTTGGCGACGTGCTGAGCCTTGGCAGCATTGGGGCGACAGCGGACGGATCCATAACGTTAGCCAATCTGTCATCGCAAGGGAGTGTTGATCTTTTCGGCCTGAGTGGCATCCAAACCGGCTTGATCTCTTCGATTGGCTCAGTTTCCCTCGCATCGGCGGGAACAGTGATTACCGATGAAGTCGTTGCCGGAAGCGGCACGGCGAGCGCCAGCGGTAGCAGCATCGCGATCGATGCTGGGGTGAACATCAGTACGGGCAATCTGATATCAAACGCCGATGTAACGCTTCTGGCGGGCGGCGATATCGGAACCGGGTTGATTTCTGCCTACGACGCACTGGCGCTTGGCCACGGCAGCGTGGCGCTCGGCGGTGTGGAACTGGTCAACCGACTGCTTGTTGCCGATATTGCCACGGGTACTGGCAGCGGACGCCCGACCAAGGAGCAGATATTCGCAGCCACGCCCATCGCCACTGCCGGCGGAGTCAGTATTTTTGCTCCTTCCACTGCGGTATCGCTGCTGGTTGTGGCGGGGACGACGGTGGATTTGAGCGATTTCACGGCGCCCGGGCAGATTTCGGTTTTGAGCGGCGGCAACGCGACGTTTGGCAACCTTTCTAGCAGTGCTGCGGCCATTGATCTTGTCTCTACCGGGGGGGGGCTGACTGCCGGAAACATCAGTGCTGCACTCGGCCTATCCGCCAGAAGCGGCGGCGCAATGCAGCTTGGCACCGTTGCTGGCAGCCTAGTGACGCTGGCTTCGGGCTTGGGGCTGACAACAGGAAACACCACGGCAGCTAGCGGCGGCATCAAACTGTCAGCAAATGGCGATATGCAGACAGGCAGCCTGACATCTGCAGGTGACGTATTTGCCACCACGCCCGGCAACATAGCCACCGGCGCAGTGGGGGCAGTTGACGCGCTGCTGCTTGGTGGCGGCAATGTTGCGGTCGACAACTTGATCGTGAGCAACCGGGCGCTGATTGCCAATGCTTCGATGGCGCAGCCGAGCGGGCAGGGCGGCGGGCAAGGCGGCCCAGCGCAGCCCGGGACCCCGCCGACCAAGGAGCAGATCCTTGCTGCAACGCCGATTGCAACGGGCGGCTCGGTTGCGTTGGCTAACGCTTCCAACGTCGGGTCGCTGCGCATCGCTGCGGGCACCGCGGTAAACACTGCAAATGTCATCGCCTCTAGCAATATTGGCGTGACGAGCGGCGGTAACGGCACTTTCGGGACGCTGCTGAGCAGCGACGGCAATGTCGAACTGCTTTCCCGCGCAGGTAGCCTTACCGGTTCGACCGTGAACGCCCGGTTCGACGTGCTGGCCAGCGGTGCAACGGGTTTGAATCTGGATCGCGCGGTGGGCCGTGACCTTGCGCTGCTTTCCGGCGGTGACGTTTCCATTGGTGAAGCACGCGCCGGGGCCATAATCAATTCGGCAACTGGACAGGTGACGGGGGCTACCGGTCAGCTGCTAATCGCTAACACATCCATGTTGGCGGCAACCGCAATGCCTGGCGCGATCAACTACGCCACCCTGCTTGCCAAAAGCCCGGTCGCAAGCGGCGGTGCGGTATTAAATACGCGCAATGCGATTGCAGGCCGCATTTCGATCACGTCAACCGGTGCCGTCAACAGCGCTGAACTTGCTGGGTATGAAAGCATCGGCGTGACATCAGATGGACGGGTCACCGTCGCCGAACGGTGGACATCGCCTTTGATACGCATTCTTGGCACCGATATTTCGATTGTCGACAATGGCGTGGGCGGCAGGGCGATTGGCCAGCAGTTGCTTTCCGGCATTCGCACCACCCAGGATGGCACAGTCGATATCATCTCCACATCGGGTTCGCCGGCGCTGATCGGTGATGGGCTGACGGGCAGTGGCTTTGCTCTGAGCAACAACGAGATCGGGTTGATCTCTACCAACCGGTTGACCATTGCCGCCGTCGATATCACCGGCAACCCCATAGACATGCTGATCGGCAAGGTCGATCTGACTGCGGGCGGCAACATTGGCGTCAACACTTTGGCAGGATCGACCGGGCGGTTGATCTTCGCCACCGGCAACGCCGCTTCACAAGCATTGGGCGGAACTATCCGCGTGACCGGCGCGATCAACGGAACCGGCTTTGGATCGGGCAATGTTCTGGAATTCAGCACGGGCCGGTTCGAACTGGACGCAGCCACCGGATCAATCAGTCTAGCTTCGACGGGCACAACGCTGGGCGGAATTGCCGAATTCAACGCCGTGAACATCCATGTGGCATCGGCCACGATTCTTGACAAGCTGGCGGCCAACCCGTTTTACACAGGGCGCATTGCCGATCTTAATGCACCAGCGACGGTACAGCGGCCCGAAGGCGTGTTGCGTGCTTTGGGACTTGATTTCCATCCCACGGGCACGCTTTACATCCAGAACACGGGGACGGCGCTTAATCCTGCCGGTTTCTTTGCCGATATCGATTTTGCCGATGTGACCGCGCCAACCGGCGCGCAGCCGGGGTCAATCTCGGTTGTGGTCAACGGGGCTTTCCAGACGCCAACCGGCATCGTCAGTGGCATTGATGCGCATGATCTTGCTGTAGACGGGGCAGACGATCTTTCGATCTTCTCTGCCGACAGCCAGATCAACGGTTGTCTGTTCTCCGCCGAACAATGCGCCAGCCCACTTAGCGAGGGGCCTGACGTTATCGGTGCAATTGCGGGGCAGTTCGAAATCGTCACGCAAGACCCGTTGGGCAGCACGCCGGGCTTTGCCGAAGAGCCGAGCGATGAGGAAGGTGATCCCGAAGACGAAGCAGAGGTTCAGATTCAGCCTTCGGAAAGCGGACCTGCAAGCCCGATTGTTCCGCCAACCCCAATCATCAATGACAGTCCGCTTGATACTACCAGCCAGATTGATGAACCGGTCACCGGCAGTGGCAACCCCGCGCTTATCGGGACCAATGCCACCACAACCGTTCAGGCAGGAGACGCCCAGTGAGCGCGCCTTTCGCATCGTTCCGTCGCCAGTTGTTCGGCACCGCAGGCGCAGGGCTGGGCTTGGCGCTCCTCGCTTTGCCAGCGATGGCGGCTGAGGGATCGCAGCAACCGCTTTCGATCCGCAACTCGTTCCGTGTGGGCACTTCTGGCGTGACTTGCACCGCACAGAATGCCCCGCTCGACGCGCGATTGGGCGGCATGTTCGATCGCGGTTATCGGCTTAGCTGTCGTGATGCCGCAGGATCTGTCGGCACACTGATCGCAGTACGGCGCGATGTGTCTGTGGCGGCAGAGCCGACCGGGCTTGGCGGTGTGACGCTGGCCTGCGGCGCGCCCGGTTCTGTAGAGATCGACCGCATCGGTCGGGTTGAAGCGACAAACTGCCGCGATCAGGGTGCGAATGTAGGATACAAACGCTACCTCGTCCGGCGCGATGGGGTGACCTACCTTGTCGAAGGTCTTGCGGGCTATGATCCTGCGCTGAAGCTGGCGCTGGCCAGTGTGGTCAACGATGCGACGGTGCCGGGCGAGATCCGCGTAGCCACCACCGAAGTCAGCGATCCAGCGGCCTTCGCGCGCGTGCAAGCCGGCCAGCTTGACCGGCTCGGCGCGCGGGACGAAGGCTATCTTCGCAACAACAGCGGCCGCTTTGCGGAGTCGTCGGAGTTCTTCGAAGCGCTGGTCAGCCGTGATCGCGTGAGCGGCGGGATGGGCTTGAGCGAAGCCTTGGCAAATCAGGGTTTGCAGCAATCGAACCTTGGCAATTTCGGATCATCTGGCCAACTCTTCACACAGGCAAGCGCGGCGACCGCGCGCGGAGATGGCCTTGCCGAACGTCTTTTGCGCAACTATCGCGCCATCGATCAGTTGAACCAGCGCAAGCCTGCAGAAGCATTGCAGGAACTGGCGAAGCCGGTCAGTACGGTGGGGGCAACCTTTGATCGAGAAAGCCTCTCCACCGGCCTGATATCTCGACCGTTGGCCGAACAGATCAACCGGGAAAGTTCGGGGCTGAAGCGGCTTGGTGCGGTCGATCCGGGACTGACCGATCAGGAGCGCGCAGAAATCCTTGATGCGCAAGCAATCGCTTTGGGCGGAACTGCGGCGCGAATGCAGGGACGGATGGACGATGCGCAGACAAGCCTGCAAGCAGCAGCTAACACCCTGTCTCTTGTGCGCGAAGGGCGTGTAGCCTCAACGGCGTGGTTGCGGTCCGAAATCGACATGGAACTTGCGCTCGTTGCAGAAGCGCAAAACCGGCGCGGCGCGGCGAGCGATGCTTATGATCGGGCGCTGGCCTTGCTGCAGGATGCTTTCCCGCAATCCCCGGCGGTTCTTGCAGCCCAAGCACGTAAGGCGGCTTGGCTCAGCCGTTCGGGCGATGAAGCTGGTGCAACTGCTCTGTTCGGCAAAGTCGTGGCGGAAAGCCTCTCGATTCCTGATGCCGGTGCCACCTTGCGCGATTTGCTGGGACCGTACTTCAGCTTGCTGGCAAAGCAGGATGGCAAGGACGGCCCGGACGCGATTTTCACCGCTTCGCAGGTTCTCCAACGCCCTGGTGTAGCGCAGACGCAGGCGGTGTTCGCGCGCCAGATGTCTGAAGGCAATGATGACGCTGCGGCTCTCTTCCGCCTGTCGGTGGCGCGCAGCCGCGATATCGCTCGCAACGAAGCGACCGTCGCGCAGTTGAGCGCGATTGCAGCACCCGACGCGCAGCAACAGGCGGCGCTCAAGGTTGCGCAGAGTGACCTTACATACCTCCAGCGCGAACAGACCGAACTGACCAGCAAGCTGGCTGCCTATCCGCGCTATAATGTGCTTTCGCCCAAGAACGTCACGCTTGCCGAGCTTCAGGCGGCGCTCCGGCCCGGTGAAGGCTATTTCAAACTGATGGTTGTGGGCGAGCGTACCTATGGCCTGTTCGTCACGCCTGATAATGCGCGCGCTGTGGCGATTGCTGCCAGCCCTGCTGCTCTGTCACAAGAGGTGCAGGAACTGCGCGATACCATCGTCAAGGTCGAAAATGGACGGCAGGTAAACTATCCGTTCGATGTTGGACGGTCACACAGCCTTTACAAGACCTTGTTCGGCTCTGTTGGCGATCTGCTCGCAACGACGCGACACTTCATTTTCGAGCCGGATGGCGCGATGTTGCAATTGCCGCCGACGGTTCTGATTACCGACGAAAAGGGGATCGCTGCATACAACAAACGCATGGAAAGCCCCGACGGCGATCCGTTCGACTTTACCGGCATGGCGTGGCTTGGCCGCGGGCGTGAAGTCTCCATCGCCGTCAGCCCGCGCGCTTTCCTTGATATCCGCAAGCTGGCCGCATCATCGGCACCGCGCAATTATCTGGGACTGGGGCACAATGCCAAGCCTGCCGCGCGTCCGGTGGCGGCTGTTGCTGATGAGTGCGACTGGCCACTCGCCACCTGGATGAACCCCATTTCGGCGGACGAACTGCTCTATGCGCAGCAGAAACTGAACCGGGGCGGCAGCACGGTGCGGACAGACGCTGCGTTCAACGATACGGCCCTGCTGGGTGAACAGGATCTGGACCAGTATCGCGTCCTCCACTTTGCGACGCACGGTCTTGTCACCGCCCCCCGCGCCGGTTGCCCCGCGCGGCCTGCGCTGGTGACCAGCTTTGGCAACGCAGGATCGGACGGGCTTCTGAGCTTCAAGGAAATCTTCGACCTGAAGCTGAATGCGGATCTTGTGATCCTTTCGGCCTGCGATACGGCGGGCGTCGCGTCTGTCGCCGCGAGCCGTGAAGCGGGCGTCACCAGCGGCGGCAACTATGCGCTGGATGGGCTTGTGCGCGCGTTCGTGGGCGCAGGTGCGCGTTCTGTCATCGCAAGTCACTGGCCCGTGCCCGATGATTTCGATGCGACCAAGCGCCTGATCGGCGGCGTTATCGAATCAAAGCCCGGCCAGCCCCTTGCCGATGGCCTTGAAGGCGCGCAGGAAAAGCTGATGGACGATCCCAACACGTCCCATCCGTTCTACTGGGCAGCGTTCGTGATCGTGGGAGACGGCGCCAAGCCACTGATGGCGGCCAGCGCCGGGCAAGGAGCAGCACCTGCCGCAAGATAAGCGGCACGGGTAACCGGATATTCCGGGCACCTACGCAAGAATACACAGTCCGTCAGCCCCAGCGCTGGCGGACTGAATTGTCTGGTTAATATGCCGTCCTTCCTTGTGCGCAGAACGCGCAGTTGGAGACTGGCGATGTGGCTTGATTGCAACGACCCCCGAATTGCAGAACCCCGCATCCAGCAGGCTCCGTTTGTGGCAGGCTATCGCCGCGGCGTTCTCAAAGCCAAGGTTAACGTGCAAACGCTCTCGCGGTTTGCCGCCTCGATTGAATGCCTTGAGCGTCCCCGTGCCGGATCACTTGTATGGATCACCCTTCCAGGCCTAGAATCGCGTTCAGCGACAGTGGAAGCGATCGAAGGAATTGTTGCGCACTTGCGCTTCACAGAACCCTTCCATCCGGCGGTCATTGATGCCGTTGTTTACGGACGCATGAACAGCTTGCACTGAATGGGATCAGTACGCCGCAGCTTGCGGCTCTTCCAGATTGTGGAGAAAAATGGCTCCCTGAGTAGGATTCGAACCTACGACCAAGTGATTAACAGTCACCTACTCTACCGCTGAGCTATCAGGGAGCAGCCTCGGTTGCCCGGGGCAGGAGCGCGCTAATAACAGGCCAATTCTGTTTGGCAAGCACCTGTTTTCAAATTTTTCGTCAGACCATGAACTGTTCTGCGAAGATGCGGTCTTCAAGGCTCTGTCCACGGTCGAACAGCAGCGTCAGGCGATGCTCTGGCCAAGCCTTTACGCGCACTTCGCGCACGTCGCGCACTTCCTTTTGGTCAGCCACGACCAGCACCGGCCGCTTGACCGATTCCAGCGCCTTGAACACGATCTCGTAGCTTTCCGGCAGAATCGCACCGCGCCAACGCCGCGGGCGGAACGGGCTGATTGGGGTCAGTGCCAGCATATTCGACGATAATGGCAGGATCGGCCCGTTTGCGGAAAGGTTATAGGCGGTCGATCCGGCAGGTGTTGCCACCAACACGCCATCGCACGCCAATTCGGGCATCCGAACCTTGCCGTTGACGCTGACTTCCAGCTTTGCCGTTTGTCGCGTTTCGCGCAGGATCGACACTTCGTTGATCGCGCAGACGGAATGTTCCTCACCCGTGTTGGTAGTCGCGGTCATCCGCAGCGGTGAGATTGCGATGGCCGTGGCCTTTGCCAGCCTTTCCTCAATACTGCGGCCCGAACGATACTTGTTCATCAAAAAGCCGACCGTGCCGAGATTTAGCCCAAACGCGGGGATCACGTGATCAATGTCGAGCATGGTATGAAGCGTCTGCAGCATGAAGCCATCGCCGCCGATGACGACCGCGGCGTTGGCCTGCTCAAGCGGCACCCAGTCGCGCTGCTGGTGCAGCGCGGTACAGGCTTCCTGCGCCCGCTCCGTTGGCGATGCCAACAGGGCAAGACGGGTGTATTCCGGCATCGACTTTCGCCCTCCCGACAACTCTATCCGGGAGATATGGGCTGCACGGCCCGCGCGCAATGCACAAAAGCGGCAGTATCGCTGCATTTCAACCAGTTCGCAGAAGTGGCCGGAACGGTTTGGCAAGACTTGCCGACTATGCCGTCGTCGCATGAATGATGTTCCTGCCACCTTTGCGCGCGATCCGCTGACCGGCTTGTGCGGTTCTGCCGAAGCGCTTGCATGGCTGAAAGGCACGCACGAATCCGACTATCTGCAAGCCATGCTCCTGGGGCTGCATCGGTTTCGTTCCGTCAACATTGCCTATGGCCATGCGGGGGGCGATCTTGCGCTGGCTGAGATCGCGCGCCGCATTCGCGATTTTGCCGCGCAGGAACTTGGGCACACCGCAATGGTGGCGCGTGTTGGCGGGGGCGAATTTCTGGTTGCGTGCAGCGGTGCCATGACGCGCGAACGCTGGCAGTGGCTGGCCGAAGCACTGGGACGGACCGTGGGCAGGGCCTTGCCCGTGCACGGGGACGTGCTGCACCTTCTGCCGCGTATCGCGCTGCTGCGGCGCGCGCCAGGTGAAAGCGGCGGCCGAATGCTCGACCGGCTTGATCAGGCGCTGGGCGCCCTTGAACAACAGCCCGGACGCCGTGTGATGTGGGCCGATGGCACACACCGATCGCGCGGACGCAGCGCGGCACGGCTCGAAGCGGATCTGATCGGCGCGATGGCGCGGGATGAAATCGGACTGGTCTTCCAGCCGCAATATTCTGTTGCCAGTGGCGCTCTGGCCGGGGCCGAGGTTCTGGCGCGGTGGGACCATCCAAAGCTTGGCCGGATCGGGGCGGAAACGCTGTTCGCGATTGCCGAAAGGGGTGATCACATCGGCCAGCTATCGAGCCACATCGTGCACCGGGCGCTGGCGTGCGAAGTGCCGTGGAAAGGGCGACTTCCGCTGTCGATCAATATCACGGCGGAGGATCTGGCCTCGGACGATTTCGCGGCAAGCTTTGCTGCCATGCTCGCGCAGACCGCATTCCCGCCATCCATGCTCACGCTGGAAGTGACCGAGCAAAGTCTGATCGCAGACTTCGCCCGTTCTGCCAATGCCCTGCGTGCAATTGCCGGAATGGGCGTGCAGATCGCGTTGGATGACTTCGGCACCGGCTATGCCAATTTCCGCACGCTCAAGGCACTACCCATCGATACGCTGAAACTGGATGCCTCGCTCGTCAGCGATGTTGATGGCGACCCGCGTGACCGGGCGATACTCAAGGCAATAGTCGCAATGGCGCGGGCGTTGGGCCAGAAGATCGTGGTCGAAGGGATCGAGCGGGAGAGCCAACTGGCCATTTTGCGCGATGAAGGCTGCGATGTGTTTCAGGGCTTCCTGCGCTCAGGCCCGGTTTCCGCCGACGGGATCGGCGCGCTTCTTTAAGCTGCCTTCTTTGCCCTCCGGACGATGGCGGCAAGTCCCTTGGTCATCTGGACCAGACCGTTGAGCCGCCCCTCCGCCGTGCCCCATGCGCGCGTGATCACCAGCTTGTTGTCCGGGCGCAGCTTGGCCACGCCATTGAGCCGCTCGACATAGCCGATAAGGCCCAAAGGATCGGGGAAGGTGTCCTTGTGGAAGCTGACAAGTGCGCCCTTCGGCCCAACGTCGATCTTGGCGATATTGGCCGCAATGGCCTGCCGTTTCACCTCGATCAGGCGCAGCAGGTTTTGCGTTGGTGCGGGCAGGGCGCCGAACCGGTCGATCATCTCGGCGGCCAGCGCTTCGACCGCCTCTGGCCCTTCGGCATCGTTCATGCGGCGATAGAGCGCCATTCGCACGGCCAGATCGGGCACGTAGTCTTCGGGAATCATGATCGGTGCATCAAGCGTGATCTGCGGGCTGAGCGCTTCCCGCTCACGCGCAAGGCCGATGTCGCCTGCCTTGGCGGCAAGGATCGCATCTTCCAGCATCGACTGGTAAAGTTCGAAGCCGACTTCCTTGATGTGGCCCGATTGCTCGTCGCCCAGCAAGTTGCCCGCGCCGCGAATGTCCAGATCGTGGCTGGCAAGCTGGAAGCCCGCGCCAAGACTGTCGAGATCGCCCAGCACCTTGAGCCGCTTCTCCGCGACTTCGGAAAGCGCCATATCCTCTGGCACCGTCAGGTAGGCATAAGCCCGCAGCTTTCCGCGCCCCACGCGCCCGCGCAGCTGATAAAGCTGGGCAAGACCAAACCGGTCGGCGCGGTGAATGACGATGGTGTTGGCCGAAGGAATATCGATGCCGCTTTCGACAATAGTGGTTGAAAGCAGGACTTCGTACTTCTTCTCGTAAAACGCGCCCATACGGTCTTCGACTTCGGTCGGACTCATCTGGCCATGCGCGGTAACGAAGCGGACTTCGGGCACGTTGAGCCGCAGCCATTCCTCAAGGTCTGGCATGTCGGCAATGCGCGGCACCACGATAAAGCTTTGCCCACCGCGCTGGTGTTCGCGCAGCAAAGCCTCGCGCATCACCATATCGTCCCACGGCATCACATATGTGCGCACGGCAAGCCGGTCTACCGGCGGGGTCTGAATCGTCGACAGTTCGCGCAGGCCCGACATGGCCATTTGCAAGGTGCGCGGAATCGGCGTGGCAGTGAGCGTGAGGACGTGGACGTCCGCTTTCAGCTCTTTCAGCTTTTCCTTGTGCGTCACGCCAAAGCGCTGTTCCTCGTCAACGATGACGAGGCCGAGGCGTTTGAATTCGACCGATTTCGACAGCAGCGCGTGCGTGCCGATGACGATATCGACCGTGCCATTGGCAAGGCCGATCTTGGTTTCGCCCGCTTCCTTGGCCGGTACGAGGCGCGACAGGCGGCCGATTTCCAGCGGGAAGCCTTTGAAGCGTTCGACAAAGTTTGCGTAGTGCTGGCGAGCGAGGAGCGTGGTTGGCGCGATGACGGCAACCTGCACGCCCTGCATGGCGGCCACGAACGCAGCGCGCAATGCCACCTCGGTCTTGCCGAAGCCAACGTCGCCGCAAACAAGGCGGTCCATCGGCTTGCCCTCGGCCATATCGCCCAGCACATCGCCAATCGCGCGTTCCTGGTCCTCGGTTTCGTCCCACGGGAACCGATCAACGAATGGGCCATAGCTGGCGGGATCGACCGGCAGCACGGTGCCCTGCCGCAGTGCGCGCTGGGCTGCCGTGGCCATGAGATGCCCGGCCATTTCCAGAATGCGTTCGCGCATCCGCGCCTTGCGGCGCTGCCATGCTTCGCCGCCCAGCTTGTCGAGCGCAACGCCCTCGGCGTCGGAGCCGTAGCGGGAAAGAACGTCGAGGTTTTCGACCGGGATGTAGAGCTTGTCGCCGCCCGAATATTCAAGCTGCACGCAATCGTGCGGGCTATCGCCCACTGCGATGGCTTCAAGCCCGATGTAGCGCCCAATGCCGTGGTCCATGTGAACCACCAGATCGCCGGGCGTTAGCGCCGACAGTTCGGCAAGGAATGCGTCGGCGTCCTTGCGCTTCTTCTTGCGGCGGACAAGGCGGTCGCCAAGGATGTCCTGCTCGGTCAGCAGTTCCAGATCGTCGTTGGCAAAACCCTGTTCCAGCGGCAGGACCACCGCCACAGGCTTTCCGCTGGCGGCAGCACCCAAGGCTTCTTGCCAGGTCTCGGCCATATGCGGCTTAAACTTGCCCGCTTCGGCCAGCAGCGAGGCAAGGCGCGAGCGCGAGCCAGCGGTATAGGCCGCGATGATCGGCTTCTTCCCACGCGTGCCCAAGGCGGCGATATACTTTGACGCCGCTTCATAGATATTCGTGCCCCCGCTTGCTGCCGCAGCGCGTTCCGGCGTGAAATCATGGCTCGACGAAAAGCCGAAATCGACGACCTGCTGCGATTCCGGCTCGGCGAAGATCGTGGTGCGATGGACTGGCCAGCCCGCCAGCGCTCGGCCGAGCTCGTCTTGCGCCAGATAGAGTGCGTTTTCCGCCAGAGGGCGATAGCTGCCAGGCGCCTTGGATGACGAATCGAGGCGCGACTGGTGATAGTCCGCGATATCGGCGGCGCGCTGCTCGGCGGCCTTGATCGCGGTGCCATCGATCAGAACCAGATCGTGTTCGCCCAGATGGTCGAACAGGGTGACCAGCCTGTCTTCAAAGAGCGGCAGCCAGTGTTCCATGCCTGCAAGTCGGCGGCCATCACTGATCGCCTGGTAGAGCGGATCGCCGGTCGCGTTCGCTCCGAACAGCTCGCGGTAGCGGCTGCGGAAGCGTTTAATGCTGTCTTCGTCGAGAAGAGCCTCGCTTGCCGGAAGCAGCAGGTGGGTTTCCACCGACTGCACGGAACGCTGCGTGTTCGGATCGAACAGACGCAGCGTTTCCAGTTCGTCGCCAAAGAAGTCGAGCCTAAGGCCGTGGTCCAGTCCTGACGGGAAGATGTCGAACACCGACCCGCGCACCGCGTATTCGCCGGCATCGACCACGGTATCGGTGCGCGAATAACCCTGCCTCTGCAGCAGCGCGATCAGGCTTTCGCGCCCGATCTCCGCTCCCGGCGTTAGCAGCCGCGTGGATTCGCGGATGCGGAACGGCGTCAGCACCCGCTGCATTACCGCGTTGATGGTGGTGACCAGCAATCGCGGACCGCTGCGCTTCAACTGCAGTTTCTGAAGTGCCGCTAAACGCCTTGAACTGACACTTAGCGCGGGCGAAGCGCGGTCAAACGGCAGGCAATCCCAGGCCGGGAAGTCGATAACTTCAAGGTCTGGCGCAAAGAAGGCCGCGCTGTCCGCAATAGCGCGCATCGCTGCTTCATCGGGCGCGATGAACACCGCGCGCCCCTTTGCTGCCCGCGCAAGGTCGGCCAGCACCAGTGGCTGCGCTCCGCGTGCGATGGAGGAAAGCGTTACCGGCGTCTTGGCCGTAAGGATGCGATTCAGGTCGGACATGATGGGCTTGCTAACGCGCGCGAATGGCAGATTTAGCGGGGAATTTCGACGTAATCGAGCTTGCGCATCGCGTCCATCATTGGCCCCGTGTATTCGTTTGGCACCGATAGCGTGCCAAGCGCCCAGCCCATGATATCGACGTCTTCTTCCTCGATCAGCGTTTCAAACCATGCAACCTGATCCGCCGTCCACGCCGCGTGGAAGCGATCAAAATAGCAGCCGATCATGTAATCAGCCTCGCGCGTGCCGCGATGCCATGCGCGGAAGTGCAGGCGCTTGAGGCGTTCAGGCGTGATTTCGGTTGCGGCAGATGCGGAGCGGTCGGTCATGCTTTGCCGTTAGGCCGATCATCCCGGCGAAACAAGGCCGCGCAAAAGGGCATTCCGGCACTCGTCCTTCCCCCGCGCCGGAATACCCTTCACAGCGATGGCGGACTATTTACTCCGCAACGCGGCGATGATTTCCGTTGGCTTGCGGCCAATCATGTCCTTGGCCAGTTCGTGACGCAGTACGTGCTGCACGGCCTTGCCGAGTTGATGACGCAGTTCGCCCAGCGCTCTTGGTGGAGCGATCACGATCAGGTCCGCGATCCTGTAGCCCAGAACCTGCCGATTGATCCAGTCGGCCACCGCTGCGCAATGCGCTGCTTCATCCTGATTGTGGGGCGATGCATGGCTGCCCCCGGCGCTGTGGTTGTGCTCGACAAGGGCCGGGGTTTCCATTTCGGTGAGTTCCGGTGCAGCCTCGGTGCCTGCGTTGCGCAGCAATTGCCAGGTGTTGCCGTCGATTACGGCGATGATGGCACCATGTGGGATCAGCATTGCTAGAACTCCTCGTTTTCCTGCTTCTTCCACCTGACCCAAGCACCGCTGGCGCCCGCCAACCATGCGTTGAATCAAAAAACAGCAGTGAATTTTGCTCGCAACGGGATTGGCGCGGACGCCGCGTCCAGCCTATGCCAGCGCGATGCGTCCCGATGTGCTCAATCCCCTGTTTGCGGAAGCCGCCAGTCTGAAAGGCGTGGGGCCGGGGCTGGCGCGCCCGCTGGAAAAGCTGGGACTGGGGCGGGTGAGGGACATCGCCTATCACCTGCCCGACCGCTGGGTTCTGCGCCGAGCGGTGGCGAATCTTGATGAAGCCAGCGTGGGCGAACAGATCGTCGTGCCGCTGGCCCCGCGCGAGTATCGCCAGCCTGCGGGGCGAGGGCCGTTCCGAGTCATGGCTGAAGATGCGGTGGGCAACTATGTTGCGCTCACCTATTTCGGGCGCGCGTCCTACACCGCGAAAAAGCAATTGCCGCTGGGCGAGAAGCGCTGGATCGCCGGGCGGCTCGACCAGTATGGCCAGACCTGGCAGATCGTCCATCCCGATCATGTGAGCGATGACAGCGCCGGGATGCTCGGCCAGTTGAACGAGCCGGTCTATGCCCTGTCCGAAGGGCTGACGCAGGGCCGCATTCAGGCTT
This sequence comes from Novosphingobium sp. ERN07, assembly GCF_012641335.1. Lineage (GTDB taxonomy): Bacteria > Pseudomonadota > Alphaproteobacteria > Sphingomonadales > Sphingomonadaceae > Novosphingobium. Next base: position 191,392 of record NZ_JABAID010000002.1, on the reverse strand, counting down.
TGATGCAACAATCGCTGTCGAATTTGCCCAAGCTGCCCGAATGGATCGAACCGGGCCTGCTGGCGCGCGAAGGCTGGCCGCATTGGCATGAAGCCCTGCCTGAAGCGCACAAGGGCGAAAACAAGCTTGCCCGTGATCGCCTTGCCTATGACGAACTGCTGGCGAACAGCCTTGCGCTGATGCTGGTGCGCGAAAGCAATCGTGCCAAGAAAGGCACGCCGCTGCATGGCGACGGCCGGTTGCGCGCGAAGCTGAAGCTGCCGTTCGAGCTGACAGGTGCGCAAAAGCGCGCCATTGCCGAGATCGAAAGCGATGTGGCGCAGGGCGCGCCCATGCTTCGGCTGCTGCAAGGCGATGTGGGTTCGGGGAAGACAGCGGTCGCGCTAAACGCCATGCTGATTGCGGTTGAGGCAGGAGGACAGGCGGCCCTGCTTGCTCCAACCGAAATCCTCGCCCGCCAGCACGCCGAAACGCTGACCCGGATGGCTGCTGGCACAGGCGTGACCATCGCTTTGCTAACCGGGCGCGACAAGGGCAAGGCGCGCGAATCGATCCTGATGGGGCTGCTTGATGGCTCCATCGACATTTGCGTGGGCACGCACGCTATTTTTCAGGAAGCTGTGGCATATCGCAATCTGGCGCTTGCCGTGATTGACGAGCAGCACCGCTTTGGCGTGGGTCAGCGGCTTTTGCTGACGCAGAAGGCAAAGCGCACGCCGCATTGCTTGGCCATGACCGCCACGCCGATCCCGCGAACGCTGACTTTGGCCCAATATGGCGAGATGGACGTATCCCGGCTCGATGAGATGCCGCCGGGACGGCAAGCCATCGATACGCGCGTGGTTGCGCAAGACCGGCTTGCCGATGTGATCGAAGGTATCGGTCGGCACATTGCCAAGGGCGCGCAGGCCTATTGGGTTTGCCCAATGGTGCGCGAACAGGAAACCGACGATATCGCCGCCGCCGAGGCGCGCTATGCCGCGTTGAAAGATCGGTTTGGCGATACCGTGGTCATGGTCCACGGACAGTTGCGGCCAGAGGTGAAGGACGCCGCGATGGAATGCTTCGCCAGAGGCGAGGCCAAGCTGCTGGTGGCAACGACCGTTATCGAAGTGGGCGTTGATGTGCCCAATGCCACGCTGATGGTGATCGAGCAGGCCGAACGCTTTGGGCTGGCCCAGTTGCACCAGTTACGCGGGCGTGTGGGGCGCGGCAGTCAGCAATCGACCTGCCTTTTGCTGCGCGGCGATGCGCTTTCAGAAACCGGACGCGAGCGTCTTGCCCTGATGCGTGAAACGCAGGACGGGTTCAGGTTGGCGGAAGAGGATTTGCGCCTGCGCGGCGGGGGAGAACTACTCGGAACCCGGCAATCCGGCGATACGCCGTTCAAAGTGGCAGACTTTGGACAGATCGCCCGCTTGTTGCCCTTGGCGCATGATGATGCGCGGCTGCTGATGGAGCGTGACGGCGGCCTTTCATCGCCACGTGGAGAGGCGGCGCGGATATTGCTCTATCTGTTCGAGCGCGATTGGGGCGTTCAACTGCTGCGAGGAGGTTGAACGCCCCTTCGCACCGTCACTCGCTGGGCGAAGGCGCCTGGGCGCTCTTGGTCGCGTCGGCAAATTGTTCGGCGCTCATGCCGATGAACAGACCGCTTGCGCCCTTGGCAACGGATGTGCGCGGCAGCTTGACCTTTGCCGTTCCGGTATCAAGTACGAAATCTGTTTCACTGACTTCGCTGATCTTGCCCAGCACGGTGGTGCCATCCGATGCGTGAACTGCTGCGTCGGCAACAATAGCGGCGGACAGCTCTTCAGCAGCGGCACCCGCAGCCTTTTCAGCGGCTGCGTCGAGTTCTGCCTTGGTCATGCCAAGCACTGGCCCCTTTGGACCGGTGCCAAGCGAGGTAAGAGCCAGCGTGGCCGTGTTCTTGCCAGTGTCGATCACGAAGTTTGGCGCATTCACGCTCTTGATCGTGCCGACTTCGGCTCCGGCAGTGTCATAGACGGTTGCGCTCACTGTGGGCGTTGCTGCAGCCGGCGCCGATGCACTTGCGGCTGCATCCTGCGCGATGGCGGTGGTGGCAAAAGGTGCTGTTGCGACGAGAAGGGCAAGCGAGAGTTTGCGGAGTTTCACGGAAGGGTTTCCTGTCCTGTTATTGGGATAGCCCTGCCAAGGTCGGCAATACGCCGCATAAGCGAAAGAGCGTTTGCGCTGTTTCGCGCTTAAATATGCGGCGAATTGAAAGACTTGTGCCTCACGCACGATAAACCGAGCCGCTCATGGCGGACAAAGCGCATACGAAAAGAGCGACCCGAAGGCCGCTCTGTTCTTCACCAGTGTAAGGTGAAATGGTCGGGGAAAGAGGATTCGAACCTCCGGCCCCTGCCTCCCGAAGACAGTGCTCTACCAGGCTGAGCTATTCCCCGACCGATCCGCAAGCCGGTGACCCGGCTGCGAGGCAGGGGCGCCCTATACGAGGCAGTTCCGGGGCTGGCAAGCGGGAAGGGCCAAGTTTTTTCACAGGCTGATTTTTGCGCCTGCGGGCGCACGGCGATAGAAGCCGGATCATGTTGAAACGCGCCGATTCCGCCCGCCATTACGAATGGCAATATCTCGATCTCATGCGCGAGATATGGGAGCACGGTGACGAACGGGTTGACCGCACCGGCGTGGGCACGCGCTCTGTGTTTGGCGCGCAATTGAGGTTCGATCTTTCGGACGGGCGGATGCCGCTGCTGACGACCAAGCGCGTCTATTGGAAAACGGCCACGCGCGAGTTCCTGTGGTTCCTTACGGGTGACACCAATATCCGCGCATTGTGCGCGCAAGGCGTGGAGATCTGGACCGACTGGCCCCTCGAACGCTATCGTAAGGCCACTGGCAGCGATATCGCCCGTGCCGACTTTTCCGCCCGGATCGTGGCGGATGCGGCGTTTGCTGCCGAATGGGGCGATCTTGGCCCGGTCTATGGCAAGCAGTGGGTCAACTGGCCGGTTTATGAACCTGCGGGTGAGGGGCTTTTTGCCCAGCGCGCCACCGGAATAAATCAGGTGGCCGATGTCGTCGAATCGCTGCGGGGCAATCCTGGCAGCCGCCGTCACATCGTGGAAGGCTGGAACGTGGCCGAACTTGATCGGATGGCGCTGCCGCCGTGCCACAAGACCTACCAGTTCCACGTCAGCGGTAACAAGCTGAATGGCTTGCTCTACCAGCGCAGTTGCGATGTGGCGCTGGGACTTCCGTTCAATCTTTGGGGCGCAGCGCTTTTCATCCGCCTGCTGGCGCAACAGTGCGATCTGGAGCCGGGCGAACTGGTGTGGATGGGCGGTGACACGCACCTTTATCTCAATCATGCAGAACTGGTCGAAGCGCAGATTGGGCGGGAACCGGAAGGCGATCCGCGCCTTGCCATATCGCGCCGACCCGATAGCATCTTCGGTTATCGGATCGAGGATTTTGAAGTGACAGGATACGCGCCGCAGGGCCATCTTTCCGCGCCGGTTGCCGTCTGACGCTGTGATTGACTCGATAAGGTGTGTGAAATAAAATAACAAACGTATATAACTTTGCATCAGTCTAGCTTTTGCATTTGCAAAGGCCGATTCGATGCGGGAGAGTCAAAATGCAGGCGTTCTCATCATGAGCACAAGCGCGCGTGGCAACCTGCCGTCGCTGTCGCTGCACGTGCCTGAGCCGCGGTTCCGTCCCGGTGATCCGGTCAATTATTCGCATCTTCAGATCACCGTCGCGGGCGAACAGCCACGCCCTGACGAGGGGTGCGTGGCAGCCGATACGCATCCCCTGTGCCTCGATCTGGTGCGCGTGCTGGACGATGATGATCGCGCAGTCGGGCCTTGGGATCCAAAGCTTGATGCCGAAACCTTACGGCGAATGCTCCGTACGATGGCACTGACCCGCGCTTTCGATGACCGGATGTATCGCGGCCAACGGCAGGGCAAAACCAGCTTCTACATGAAGTGTACCGGTGAAGAGGCCTCCTCGGTCGCCCCGGCGATGGCGCTGGCCGACGATGACATGGTGTTTCCCAGCTATCGCCAACAGGGCATTCTGATCGCGCGCGGCTATCCCATCGTCGAGATGATCAACCAGATCTATTCGAACCGGGCGGACAAGCTGAAAGGCCGCCAGTTGCCGATCATGTATTCGGCGCGCGAGGCTTCGTTCTTCACGATCAGCGGCAATCTGGCCACACAATACCCCCAAGCCGTGGGTTGGGCGATGGCCAGCGCGATCAAGGGTGATACCCGCATTGCTGCCACCTGGATCGGTGAGGGATCGACAGCCGAGGGCGATTTCCATTCAGCGATGACGTTTGCCACGGTCTATAACGCCCCTGTCATCTTCAACGTCGTCAACAACCAGTGGGCGATTTCGAGCTTTTCGGGCTTTGCCGGGGCGGAACGCACAACCTTTGCCGCACGCGCCATCGGCTATGGCATGGCGGGGCTGCGGGTGGATGGGAACGATCCGCTGGCGGTTTACGCGGCCACCGAATGGGCCGCCAATCGCGCCCGTTCAAACGCCGGGCCGACGCTGATCGAACACTTCACCTATCGTGCAGAAGGCCATTCAACTTCTGACGATCCGGGCCAGTATCGTTCTGCGCATGAGCGGGAAGAGTGGCCTTTGGGCGATCCTATCAACCGCCTCAAGAAGCACCTGATCGCGCTGGGCGAATGGTCGGAAGACCAGCACGCCGCGATGGACCGTGAACTGATGGAGCAGGTGAAGGTGGCGACGAAGGAGGCTGAGAAGAACGGCATCCTTGGCCACGGACTGCATCACCCCTTCCACACCATGTTCGAAGATGTGTTCGAGGATCTGCCTTGGCATCTGCAGGAACAGAGCAGGCAGGCGATACACGAGCGTCGCGTCAAATGGCCGGAATGGAAAGACGGATGACCTACGAAGAAACCCCGGTCAGCCTGGCCGAGGCTCCGACCCGCCGCCTCAACATGATCGAGGCGATCAACGACGCGCTCGACATCATGATGGAGCGCGATCCCAATGTTGTCGTGATGGGCGAGGATGTTGGCTACTTTGGCGGCGTGTTCCGCGCGACGGCAGGCTTGCAGAAGAAATACGGCAAGCCCCGCGTGTTTGATACGCCGATCAGCGAGTGCGGCATTATCGGCGTTGCCGTGGGCATGGGTGCCTATGGCCTGCGTCCGGTGCCGGAAATCCAGTTTGCCGATTATATCTATCCGGGTTTGGATCAGCTCGTTTCGGAAGCAGCGCGCCTGCGTTATCGTTCGGCGGGCGAGTTCATCGCGCCGATGACCGTGCGCTCCCCATTCGGTGGCGGTATATTCGGCGGGCAGACCCACAGCCAAAGCCCCGAAGCGCTGTTCACCCACGTTGCCGGTCTGAAAACGGTCGTCCCCAGCACGCCGCACGATGCCAAGGGCCTGTTGATTGCCGCTATAGAAGACAACGATCCGGTGATCTTCTTCGAACCGAAGCGCATCTATAACGGCCCCTTCAACGGCTATTACGACAAGCCGGTGGAGCCGTGGTCGAAGCACGCTGATAGCGTGGTGCCGGAAGGGTATTATTCGATACCGCTGGGCAAGGCGCGGATCGTGCGCCCCGGCAATGCCTTCACCGTGCTGGCTTATGGCACGATGGTTCACGTTGCGGCGGCAGTCTGCGCAGAAAAGGGCGTCGATGCCGAAATCATCGATCTGCGCACGCTCGTTCCGCTGGATATAGCGACGGTGGAAAAGTCGGTGGAAAAAACCGGCAAATGCCTGATCGTCCATGAAGCCACGCGCACATCCGGCTTCGGCGCGGAACTTTCGGCGCTGGTGCAGGAGCGTTGCTTCTATCACCTTGAAGCGCCGATAGAGCGCGTGACAGGCTTCGATACGCCTTATCCCCATAGCCTCGAATGGGCCTATTTCCCAGGCCCGGTCCGCATTGGCGAGGCCATCGACCGTCTGACGAAAGCCTGAGCCAATGGGAACTTACACATTCCGCCTGCCCGATATCGGAGAAGGCATTGCCGAGGCCGAAATCGTTGCCTGGCACGTAAAAGTCGGCGATTCCGTCGAAGAGGATGGCCGCCTTGCCGACATGATGACCGACAAGGCCACGGTTGAGATGGAAAGCCCGGTTGCGGGCAAGGTCGTTTCGATCGCGGGTGAAGTGGGCGATATCGTGGCGATCGGCTCGGCGCTGGTCGTGATCGAGACTGAGGGAGAAGGGGAGGCTGAAACGCCTGTCCCGGCACCCGCCCCGAAAGCCGAGGTTGTGGAGCAGCGGATCGCAGCCGAAACGCCTGAGGCGGTGGACGCGGCGAAGATCGACGCCGTTGCCCCATCGCCCCCGATATCGCAACCCGTCGCAATCGTGCCTGTCGAAACGCCAACAAGGCACGGCAGCAGCGCGAAAGTGCTGGCCAGTCCCGCTGTGCGCCAACGCGCGCGTGATCTTGGTATCGACCTGTCGGAAGTGCGCCCGTCAGAGGAAGGGCGCGTCCGTCATGCGGATCTCGATCAGTTTCTCGCCTACAACGCGCAAGGCGGATATCGCGCGGCAGGGGTCGAGCGCGGAGATGAGGTCATTAAGGTCATCGGGATGCGCCGCCGCATTGCCGAGAACATGGCCGCTTCAAAGCGCAATATCCCGCACTTTTCCTATGTGGAGGAATGCGACGTTACCGCGATCGAAGCGATGCGCGAACAATTGAACGCCCATCGTGGTGACAAGCCGAAGCTGACCATGCTTCCGCTGCTGATCACCGCGATTTGTCACACTTTGCCGCAGTTTCCGATGCTCAACGCGCGCTATGATGACGAAGCAGGCGTGGTTACACGGTATGGCGCGGTGCATCTGGGCATGGCAGCGCAGACTCCTGCCGGGTTGATGGTGCCGGTGATTCGCAATGCGCAAAGCCTCAACCTCTGGCAACTCGCGCGCGAAATCGTGCGTCTTGCCGAAGCGGCCCGCAGCGGCAGCGCAAAATCGGATGAACTGTCTGGCTCGACGCTGACCATAACGTCGCTAGGCCCGCTAGGCGGTGTTGCCACCACGCCCGTTATCAACCGGCCCGAAGTTGCGATCATAGGCCCCAACCGCATCATCGAACGCCCGATGTTCGTGTCTGATGGCTTGGGGGGCGAACGCATCGAGAAGCGCAAGCTCATGAACATCTCGATCAGTTGCGATCATCGCGTGGTGGACGGACACGATGCCGCCAGCTTCGTTCAGGCGGTGAAGAAACTGATCGAAGCGCCGGTGCTGTTGCTGGCGGATTGATGTGGTAACCTCTCGCAAAACGGGAGGTGCCACTTGCCGACTACCGATCCACGCATAGACGATCATATCGCCAAGGCATGCGATTTCGCGCGCCCGATCCTCGAACGCTTCCGCGCGCTCGTGCATCGTGAGGTGCCCGGCTGCGCCGAAGCTATCAAATGGGGAATGCCGCACTTTACGCTTGGCGGAAAGAACATCGCGGGGATGGCAGCGTTCAAAAAGCACGTTTCGGTGTTCTTCCACCATGACGAACAACCCGGCGGCACCGGGCCATTCCGTCAGATCGCCAGTATAGAGGCATTCCCGGACGAAACAGCCGTCGTCGAACGCCTTCATGCTGCGGTGGAACGGCTGTCTGCTCCGAAGGCGGTCCCGCGCCCCAAAGCGCCACCCAAGCCTGTGCCAAACCTGCCCGACGCTTTTGCCAAAGCGTTGGCTCTAACGGCATCGCGCGAGCGTTTCGATGCCATGCCGCCGGGGCAACGGCGCGAATATATTGAATGGATTGTCGAAGCTAAGACCGATGCCACCCGCGACAAACGTATTGCGCAAGCGGTGGAATGGATAGGCGAAGGCAAAACGCGCAACTGGAAATACCAGAAATGCTGATGATTTGAGAGAAATTCGCTTGAGCGCAAATTTGCCGCACGAACAGCGTTGACAGCCCGCAAACTCTGCCATAGAGGCGGCGCTCCCAAGGGTGAGCGGGTGTAGCTCAGTTGGTTAGAGTATCGGCCTGTCACGCCGAGGGTCGCGGGTTCAAGTCCCGTCACTCGCGCCATTGGGGAGATTAAAAAGGCGCCTCCGGGCGCCTTTTTCTTTGCCCTTAATCGCCCCGAACTGCTGTGGAAAACTTCCTTGAAACAGCCCGTTGACAGCCCGCTGAACCTGCCATAGAGGCGCGTCTCCCAAGGGGCACGCGGGTGTAGCTCAGTTGGTTAGAGTATCGGCCTGTCACGCCGAGGGTCGCGGGTTCAAGTCCCGTCACTCGCGCCACCTTGGGAATTTCCTTACAGCATCGAACTGAACAATCCCTTCGGGGCCAGTCTGATGGCGCTGGTGTTACCGATGCGCGTTCACCCCCAGCGCCCGGTTTCCATCCAGATCAGGAAGCGTCGAAGCGGCAGCAGCCAGATGGTGCCCAGCACGACATAAACCAGCGTCTGCAGCAAAACGTGCCAACCACCGATGACGGCCGACGCCGAAGCCACGGCAAACATGTAGATGCATAGCGCAATGACGAGCGCAAGGATGCCCACCGGCTTGCGCCATGTCGGCTTCCATTCAGGCTTTTCCGGCTGCGTCATGCGGCAAACTCCCACGGACCATAGATTCGCGTCGGTGTTACCACGACATGGAGCGGACGGTCGTGGGCCTCCCTCGGCAAATGCTCGACAAGCTGGCAATCCCATGCAAGGCCGACCGGCAAGCTGGTGGGATGCGCTGCCAACCAGCGATCATAATGACCACCGCCTTGCCCAAGACGCCCGCCGTCTGCGCTGAAACCGACCAGCGGCACAAACAGCACATCGGGCACAACGACTGCCGCATCGGGTGCGGGCTGCGAAATGCCTTTCCACGGTCCCGGCACGAGCAGTTTGTCCACCCACGGTGAAGTCCATTCGCGAAACTGCATCGGTGAATTACGGTCGGCAAACCACGGCAGCGCCACTTTATGCCCCGCCTCGTGAAAAACCTGCGCATAGGCCGTGGCCGGAGCCTCTGAAGGCCCGGCAAGATAGACTCCCACCGTCGCACCTTCCGGCACCATCGCCAGGATGGGCGAGGGTGGGCGCCGAAACATCAAGGCCTTCACACGCGGATCAAGCGACGCCACATGCGCATTGCGCTGCGCCCTCAGTTGCTCGCGCAGCGCAGTCTTGGCTTCCACGGGATGCTCCGGTCGAATGGGAAAAGAGGAGGGGGGTGACGGGCCCACCGTGGGTCGGTTGCTCGGAAAATCCTCTGACGCCTCGACGTCAGGTGGGGACCGCTTACCCAGGACCAGGATCCCAGGCAGGGGCAGCCCCCTTGGATTGCTTATAGCCTCAGGGATGTTCATACGGCTCGTGCCGGGCAGATCCCGTCGCTGCCTATCTAGGCGCTCACTGGCCCCTGCTCAAGGGTAGCAGCGAGTTTTTCGAGGCGTTCGGCCAGAAGGTTGATCCGGCCGACCAAAATTTGTTCTGCACTATCAGCTTCATCTGATGCCGCCTTCGCAACCTCTGCCACCGGCTCGATAGGCGCATTGCGGTGCGCTTCGTGCAATTCATCGGCCAGCATCAACGCTGAAAACAGCAGCATTCGCGGCTCACCCTGCCCAAGTCCGATGCGACGGGCGCGGTCATCGACCATACGCCCCAGCATTTCGATATGCGCTTCCTCGCCATCGGCGCAGGATACGGCAAAGGGTCGACCGCCAATGGTCAACGTAAGATTGCTCATTTGGGAAGGCCTGCCAGCAAAAGGTCCAACTGGCGCAATTCCTGCGCTACCGTATCTTTAAGCTTGCGATGCCGGACCCTGAGCAGCGCAAGCTCCTCAGCCGTTTCGCCGCTGCGATTGCCCTGTTGTGAAACTGCCCCCTCGACCCGGCTGAGCGCCTGCTCAAGCCGGTCCAGCGCGGCATTCAATGCGTCTGCTGCCATGACCATGCAAGTTACCAGATTGGCGGCCCATCGCAACTGCGGCACTGCAAAACCCGGTAGACAGCACCAGTAGACAGCGCAGGTCAATGCGTTCACCGCAAAGAACGCCACCGCACAGCCTTGACCCTTCGCCCCACCATGACCAAAGAGGCCCCGCTCCGAATCATCGGTTTTCGTGCGGGCGTCAGGGATGGCCGCACGACAGGGAAGGGCTTTTTTCAAGCATGACACGCGAAACCACCGCGCTGGCACCAATGGCCAACGCGATCCGTGCGCTTGCAATGGACGCAGTCCAGGCAGCGAACTCTGGCCACCCCGGCATGCCGATGGGCATGGCCGATGTTGCCACGGTGCTGTGGACGCAGTTCCTCAAGCATGATCCGTCGGCTCCGGCGTGGACCGACCGCGACCGTTTCATCCTTTCGGCCGGCCATGGCTCGATGCTGATCTACGCGCTGCTCCACCTGACGGGTTACGAAAGCCCGGCGATGGACGATATTCGCAATTTCCGTCAGTTGGACAGCGTTTGCGCTGGTCACCCGGAAAACTTCCTGATCCCCGGCGTGGAATTGACCACCGGTCCGCTGGGGCAGGGGCTGGCGATGGCCGTCGGTTTTGCGATGGCCGAACGGCATCTCAACGCACATTTCGGCAACGATCTGATCGATCACAAGACGTGGGTCATCGCTGGTGACGGCTGCCTGATGGAAGGCATCAACCACGAAGCCGTGGGCCTTGCCGGAACGCTGAAGCTTGGCCGCCTGAACGTGCTGTGGGACGACAACAAGATCACCATCGATGGTGATACATCGCTCTCGACCAGCGAAGATATCCTTGGCCGCTATACAGCGTCGGGTTGGCACGTCACGTCGTGCGATGGCCATGACTTTGCCGACATTGCCCGTGCTCTGGCCGAAGCCGAAGCCGATCCGCGTCCGTCGCTGGTCGCCTGCCGCACCGTGATCGGCAAGGGCGCGCCCAACAAGCAGGGCGGCCACAACGTCCACGGATCGCCGCTGGGTGCCGATGAAATCGCCGCCGCGCGCGAGTATCTGGGATGGACATCGGCTCCTTTTGAAGTTCCGGCAGACATTCTGACCAACTGGCGTTCATCGGCAGAAGCCGGAAAGGCCGCGCACGCCGAATGGCAAAAGCGCGCCGCCGCCAGTGACAAGGCTGCGGAACTGGCCCGCCGGATGGCTGGCGATCTTCCCGCTGACACCGGCTTCGATGCCTATATCCAGTCGCTGATTGCCAACCCGCCCAAGGTCGCGACCCGCAAGTCGAGCGAGATGGCGCTGGAAGCCTTCACCGCGAACGTGCCCGAAATGGTCGGTGGTTCGGCAGACCTTACCGGTTCGAACAACACCAAGACCAAATCGACCAGCCCCTTCACGCCGGAAAGCTATGACGGTCGCTATGTCTATTACGGCATCCGCGAATTCGGCATGGCTGCCGCGATGAACGGAATGGCGCTGCACGGCGGCATCATTCCTTACGGCGGCACCTTCCTCGTGTTCTCGGACTATTGCCGCAATGCAGTGCGCATGTCGGCCTTGCAGCACACCCGCGCGATCTATGTGTTCACGCACGATTCCATCGGTCTTGGCGAAGACGGACCGACCCATCAGCCGGTCGAACATGTCATGTCGCTGCGCATGATCCCGAACCTGCTGGTGTTCCGCCCGGCGGACGCGATTGAAACCGCCGAGGCATGGGCCATCGCGCTGGCAAACAAGGATCGTCCTTCGGTGCTGGCACTCACGCGCCAGAACCTGCCGCCGGTTCGCTTTGATGCAGCGATGAAGAGCGCCAGGGGTGCCTATCGTTTGGTCGGTGCAACGGCTGCGCGCAAGGTCGTGTTGCTGGCCACTGGCTCGGAAGTCGAAGTCGCGATGAAGACGGCGGCCGCGCTCGAAGAGAAGGGGATCGGTGCCGATGTCGTTTCCGTGCCGTGCTGGGAACTGTTCGATGAACAGGACGCCGCCTACAAGGCAGACCTGCTGCCCGCAGATGCGATCAAGGTTTCGGTCGAAGCAGGCGTCACGCTGGGCTGGCAGAAGTATGTCGGTGATGGCCTGACCATCGGCATCGACACTTTCGGCGCATCGGCCCCGGCCGAGGTGCTTTTCGACTATTTCGGCCTGACGGCTGAGAAGATCGTCCCGCAAATCCTTTCGCGGGTTTCGTAAATTCAAAAGGAGATACCCGACATGGCGATCAAGGTTGCAATCAACGGTTTCGGACGCATCGGGCGCAATGTCGCCCGCGCCATTCTCGAACGGCCCGATTGCGGCCTTGAGCTGGTCTCGATCAACGATCTGGCCGATGCCAAGGCCAACGCCCTGCTGTTCAAGCGCGATAGCGTGCACGGCGCGTTTTCGGGCGACGTTTCGGTCGATGGCAGCGACTTGATCGTCAACGGCAAGCGTATCCAGGTTACGGCTGAGCGTGATCCGGCAAACCTGCCGCACGCCGCCAACGGCATCGACATCGCGTTCGAATGCACTGGCTTCTTCACCAACCGCGATGGCGGCCAGAAGCACATCGATGCCGGTGCCAAGCGCGTGCTGATCTCAGCCCCTGCCAAGAACGTCGATCTGACCGTCGTGTTCGGCGTGAACCACGACAAGCTGACCGGCGATCACAAGATCGTGTCGAACGCATCGTGCACTACCAACTGCCTTGCCCCGATGGCCAAGGTTCTGCACGAATCCATCGGGATCGAACGTGGCCTGATGACCACGATCCATTCCTACACCAACGATCAGAAGATCCTCGATCAGATCCACAGCGACCCGCGCCGCGCTCGCGCCGCTGCTATGAACATGATCCCCACCAGCACCGGCGCCGCCGTTGCCGTCGGCGAAGTTCTGCCCGATCTGAAGGGCAAGCTCGATGGTTCTTCGATCCGCGTGCCGACGCCGAACGTCTCGGTGGTTGACCTGACCTTCACCCCCAAGCGCGACACGACGCTGGAAGAAGTGAACAGCGTGCTGAAGGCTGCTGCCGAAGGCGCACTGAAGGGTGTGCTCGGCTACACCGACGAACCGCTGGTTTCGATCGACTTCAACCACGATGCGCACTCGTCGACCATTGACAGCCTTGAAACCGCCGTTCTCGAAGGCAAGCTGGTCCGCGTGCTTTCTTGGTACGACAACGAGTGGGGCTTCTCCAACCGTATGCTCGATACTGCGGGCGCGATGGCGAAGTTTCTCTAAGGAACTGTCATAATGAGCGGGCGTCTCGAAGGCATTGCACGGCACGATAGGCCGCGTGGGCCGATAGAGACGCTCGATCACGTTGCGGTCACTCGCGAACTTGGCGTTCGCGGTGACCTGCGCGGGGCGATCCGCCCCGGCAAATCCGGGCGTCGGCAGATATCTCTGATCGAGACCGAAAGCTGGCAGGCGGCGCTGGCCGAGTTGGGCACCGCCGTCGAACGCACGTTGCCCTGGCACATTCGCCGCGCCAACCTGCTGGTGCAGGGCATCAGGCTTCCGCGCGAACCGGGCAAGATCGTCGCAATCGGCCAAAGTCTGCGCATCGAAGTAACCTGCGAATGCGATCCCTGCAGCCGCATGGATGAAATCCACCCCGGCCTGAAACTCGCCCTGATGCCAGACTGGCGCGGCGGGGTGCTTGGCCGGGTTTTGACCGATGGCGAAATTGCTATTGGCGACGAAGTGAGGATCGAGGAATGAGCTTCAAGACGCTTGACGATATCGGTGACCTGAACGGCAAGACCGTGCTGGTGCGCGAAGACCTGAACGTGCCGATGGCCGATGGCAAGGTGACCGACGATACCCGTCTGCGCGCCACGGTCGCCACGTTGAGCGAACTTGCCGACAAGGGCGCCAAAGTCCTCGTTCTGGCCCACTTCGGCCGTCCCAAGGGGCAGCCTTCGGAGGAGTTCTCGCTCAAGAAAATTGCCGAACCGCTCGCGCACGTTGTGGGCCGTCCGGTCAGCTACATCGATTGGGAAGGCGACAAGGCAGCCGTCGCCGCTCTCGCGCCGGGATCCATCGCGATCCTTGAAAACACGCGCTTCTTCGGCGGCGAGGAAAAGAACGACCCGGCAGTTGTCGAGCGTTTCGCAAGCCTTGGCGATATCTACGTCAACGACGCTTTCTCTGCCGCGCACCGCGCTCACGCATCGACCGAGGGCCTTGCCAAAGTGCTGCCCGCCTATGCTGGACGTGCGATGGAAGCCGAGTTGAAGGCGCTTCAGAAGGCTCTTGGTGAACCTGAGCGCCCGGTTGCTGCTGTTGTCGGCGGTGCAAAAGTTTCAACCAAGCTTGATGTGCTCAAGCACCTTGTCACCAAGGTCGATCATCTGATCATCGGCGGCGGCATGGCCAACACCTTCCTTGCCGCGCGCGGCGTGAACGTCGGCAAATCGCTATGCGAACACGATCTTACTGGGACCGCCGAGGAAATCCTCGACAATGCCGACAAGGCTGGCTGCACCGTTCACCTCCCTTACGATGTTGTCGTATCGAAGGAATTTGCGACGAATCCGCCGTCGCTTCGCACGTGTAACGTCCACGAAGTCGCTGCCGACGAGATGATCCTCGACGTAGGCCCGGCTGCCGTCGAAGCTTTGGCCGACGCTCTCAAAACCTGTCGCACGCTGGTCTGGAACGGGCCGATGGGCGCGTTTGAAACCGAGCCGTTCGATGCCGCCACGGTTGCACTGGCGAAGACCGCCGCCGCGCTGACCAAGGAAGGCTCGTTGGTATCGGTCGCTGGAGGTGGAGACACCGTTGCCGCGCTCAATCACGCCGGCGTTGCCGCTGATTTCTCCTATGTTTCGACGGCAGGTGGTGCGTTCCTCGAATGGATGGAAGGCAAGGAATTGCCCGGCGTGGCCGCGCTCGAAGCCTAAAAATTTTAAGGAGCGCGTGTTGCACTGCGGCACGCGCTCCTTTATGGCGCGTATTTGCATAGGTATGCGCCATTTTCGACGCTCGCGCCGACCCGCGAGCGTCTTTTAAAAGCGCATTTACGCATAGGTATGCGGAGGCGGAATTCCGCCCTTTCGCAGCAGATAGGACGGGCTGATGAACACGACCGAAATGACCGCGAAGATGGCTTCAGGTGATGGCTTCATTGCCGCTCTCGACCAGTCGGGCGGTTCGACTCCCAAGGCGCTCAAGGGCTATGGCGTCGAAGAAGGCGCCTGGAACACCGACGAAGAAATGTTCGGTCTGATCCACGAAATGCGCGCCCGCATCATCCGTTCAGCAGCTTTCGACGGTTCCAAGGTCATCGGCGCGATCCTGTTCGAACGGACGATGGACGGAACCGTAGATGGCAAGCCGGTTCCCGCTGCTCTGATCGAAAAGGGCGTCGTGCCCTTCATCAAGATCGACAAGGGCCTTGAGGATGAAGCAAACGGCGTTCAGCTCATGAAGCCGATGCCCACGCTCGACGATCTGCTGGCCCGTTCAAAGGCGCTCGGCGTCTATGGCACCAAGGAACGCTCGGTTATCAATTCCGCCAACCGAGAAGGTATCGCTGCGGTGGTCTCCCAGCAGTTTGCAGTGGGCAATCAGGTTCTCAGCCACGGCATGATGCCAATCATCGAACCCGAAGTGAACATCAAGAGCGAGACGCGGGCGGAATGCGATGCAATCCTGCTCGACGAAATCCTCAAGAACCTCAATGCGCTGCCCGAAGGCACGCAGGTCATGCTCAAGCTCTCGCTCCCCATCGTGCCAGGCACGTTCGATCCGCTCGTCTCGCACCCCAAGGTGCTGCGCGTCGTCGCGCTTTCGGGCGGCTACAAGCGCCCCGAAGCCTGCGTCGAGCTGGCAAAGAACAACGGCATCATCGCCAGCTTCAGCCGCGCCCTGCTCGAAGATCTGCGCGCGCAGATGACCGATGCTGAGTTTGACGCAGCCTTGGGCGCAGCCATCGACGATATCTACACCGGTTCGACGCAGAAGACGCTCGTCGCCGCCTAAATCCGTTTGAGAGGACGGGAAAGGCCGCCCCGCCGCCGGCAAAGCCGGGGCGGGGCGTTTTGCTTGCAGCTTGCCATATGCACCGATATGGCCGCCTTCATGGCCAAGCTCTCCTCCGAACTCTACCTCATCTCCCCGCTCGACGTTACCGGCCCATTCCCGGATCGTCTTGCCCGCGCGCTTGACGCAGGCCCGGTTGCCGCATTCCAGTTCCGGGTAAAAGGCGTGGACGAACATGAGGCTGCGCGCCTTGCCGAACCGCTCCAGCGCATCTGCGCGGATCGCGACGTGGCGTTCATCGTCAACGATTCCATCAGCCTCGCCAAGCGCCTTGGTGCTGATGGCGTCCATCTTGGGCAGGACGATGGCGACGTGAAGGACGCGCGCGACAGGCTTGGACGCACTGCGCAGATCGGCGTCACCTGCCACGACAGCCGCCATTTCGCGATGGATGCAGGCGATGCAGGGGCTGATTACGTTGCCTTCGGCGCGTTCTTTCCCTCCAGCACCAAGGAAACCAAACACGTCGCAGGGCTGGACCTTCTCGAATGGTGGCAGTCGATCTTCGAACTGCCCTGTGTCGCCATCGGTGGCATCACGCCTGCCAACTGCGCTCCTCTGGTGCAGGCAGGGGCAGATTTCCTCGCCGTCAGCAATGCCGTTTGGGACGGCGACGAAGCCGCTAACGTCGCGGCATTCTTCGACACAATCCGTGCCAATCCCCGTCTGATCGCCGATGACTGACTGATCGCAAACGCCGGAACAAGCGAGCAGGGCAGGGCATTGTAGCAGGGCAACCATATTGGAGCCTCAATGCCCCGCTTCACCGCCGCTGCGCTTGCCGTCCTTGCACTTTCTGCCTGCAATTCCGAAAAACCGGCGCCTTCGCCAAGCGAAAGCGCAGCAGCCACGCCGTCGTTCGTCGTGCCGATGGCGTCGAATGATCCTGCAGCCGGACAGCCTGCTCCGTCTGAGGACGCAGCACGCCCGGTCATGCAAGCCCAGGTCGTTCTTGAAAGGCTTGGATTCTTGCCAGGCGTGATCGACGGCAAGACGGGCTTATCGACCACCAACGCCGTAACCGGGTTTCAGAAAGCGAACGGGTTGCAGGCGACGGGCAAGTTCGACGATCCTACGATGAAGGCCTTGGGCCGATGGTCAAACATCGCCGCAACGCGCGTTGTCACCATCCCCGAAGATTTCGCGCGAGGCAGGTTCGAACCCCTGCCCAAAGACCCGGCGCAGCAGGCGAAGCTGCCAGAAATCGGCTATACCTCGCTCGAAGAAAAGCTTGCCGAGCGTTTTCACACCACGCCTGAAGTGCTGCGCGGCCTTAACCCGGCCTTGGCACAGCATGCCGCCGCTCGTGCGGATGCAGTACAGCAGCGCAAAACGCTCAATCCGCCCACGACAAGCCCGTTGCCGCCTGAGCCATATCGCGCGGGCCTTCAGATCAGGGTGCCCAATACCGGCGGTGACCGGATCGACCCGGCAAAGGTCGAAAACAAGGGCTGGCTGGCAACGCTTGCCACACTGGGGGTCGGCGATGCGCAACCAGATGTGGCGCGGATCGTGGTGAGCAAGTCCAAAGGCACGCTCGAAGCTTATGACAAGGCAGACAAACTCGTTGCCGTGTTCACCGTGACGACCGGATCAAGCCGCGATCCGCTGCCTCTGGGCGATTGGAAAATCAACGGCAAGTCCTACAACCCCGAATTTTCCTATGATGCCAGCCTGTTCTGGGATGTTCCTGACAGCAAAGGTGAACATCTGCTGCCGCCCGGCCCCAACGGCCCTGTCGGCGTCGTGTGGATCGATCTCTCCAAGGAACACTACGGCATCCACGGCACGCCAGAACCGCAAACCATTGGCCGCGCCGAAAGCCACGGCTGCGTGCGCCTCACCAACTGGGACGCCGCGCGTCTTGCGCAAATGGTGACCGGATCGACGAAGGTTTCGTTTGTAAGCTGATGCAGCTTTCCATGTGACGCTTGCCGTGCAAGACAGGCGGTCAGACACATCGGGTGGAGCGCGTATGACCGGACCGACCACAAGGGAACTGACACTGCGTGGGGTGGTGCTGGGCGCACTTCTGACGGTCGTGTTTACCGCTGCAAACGTCTATCTCGGGCTGCGGATCGGGCTGACATTCGCCACCTCGATTCCCGCAGCGGTCATCTCGATGGCAGTGCTGAGAGCATTTTCTGGCGCGACGATTCAGGAAAACAATATCGTCCAGACGATTGCGAGTTCAGCGGGTACGCTTTCGGCCATCGTTTTCGTATTGCCCGGCCTGGTTATGGTCGGATGGTGGGCAGATTTCCCCTATTGGGAATCGGTCGCGGTGATCGCTGTCGGCGGCGTGCTGGGCGTGATGTATTCGGTGCCGCTGCGCCGCGCGCTGGTGACTGGGTCCGATCTGCCCTACCCCGAAGGCGTTGCCGCTGCCGAAGTGCTGAAAGTCGGCGCGGGCGTGGGCGGGGCGGAGGAAAACCGCAAGGGCCTTGCCGCCGTTACTGCCGGAGGCCTGCTTGCTGCGCTCTACCCGCTGCTCGCTAAAATGAAGCTGGCAGCCGAAGAAGTGGGCGGCGCGTTCAAGGTCGGGTCTGGCGGCTCGATGCTGTTCGGCGGTCTTTCACTGGCGCTTGTCGGTGTCGGCCATCTCGTCGGCCTTGCGGTTGGCATCGCCATGCTTGTGGGCATCGTGATCAGCTTCGGCGTCCTGCTCCCCCAGTTGACAGCAGGCAGCATTCCGGCGGGGGCGGACCTTGCCGATTTCGTCGGCACCGTGTTCCGCCAGAAAATCCGTTTCATCGGTGCAGGGACCATAGGCGTTGCCGCAATCTGGACTTTGCTGCGGGTGATCGGGCCGATTGTGCGCGGCGTGACCGCCGCGATTGCCGCCAATGCCTCACGCAAGGATGGTGGCATCGATAGCCTCGACATCACTGAGCGTGATATTCCTATCGGCATTGTCGGCGGCACAATTCTCGCCTCGATGATCCCGATTGCTTTGCTTCTGGCCGACTTTGCGGTTGGTGGCCCGGTGGCAGCCGCACTGGGCATGACGCTTGTTTCTTCAGTCGTTTATGTGTTGATCGCTGGCATCATCATCGCGTCGGTCTGCGGCTATATGGCAGGCCTGATCGGCGCGTCGAACAGCCCGATTTCGGGGGTAGGCATCCTCGCCGCACTGGGCATCTCGCTGCTTCTGCTCGGCCTGTTCGGGCAGGGCGGGTCAGAGGCGGATACGAAAGCGCTCGTCGCCTTTGCGCTGTTCGTCACTGCCATCGTTTTCGGCGTTGCCACGATTTCGAACGACAACCTGCAGGATCTCAAGACTGGCCAGCTTGTCGGCGCGACGCCTTGGCGTCAGCAGGTCGCCTTGATCCTTGGCGTGCTGTTCGGCGCTTTGGTGATCCCGCCGATCCTCGATCTGCTCAACTCCACGTTCGGCTTCCAGGGTGCGCCGGGGGCAGGGGAGAATGCGCTATCGGCCCCGCAAGCGTCACTTATCTCGGCCATTGCGCAGGGCGTGCTGGGCGGCAGTCTCGATTGGTATCTGGTCGGGTTGGGCGCAGCAATCGGCGCGGGTGTGATCGTGGTGGATGAATTGCTCAAACGTTCGGGCAAGGGCGCGCTGCCACCGCTCGCGGTTGGTATGGGCATGTATCTGCCAACGCAGGTGACGCTCATGGTTATTCTCGGCACCGTTCTGGGGCACTTTTACAACCGCTGGGCTGCGCGCCAATCCGCGCCTGAATTTGCCGAACGCATGGGCGTGCTCACCGCCACCGGCCTGATCGTTGGTGACAGCCTGTTCAACATCGCGTTTGCTGCAATCGTGGCCGGGACAGACAATCCCGAAGCCTTGGCCGTGGTAGAAAATTTCCCGGCGAGCCTGCTATTCGGCATTGCGGCATTCACCGCGATCATCGCCTATGCCTACTGGCGGATGCGGCGCGATAGTGCGGCTGCTTAACCGGGGTTCGCTATGCTGATCGGCCCTGCGTGAACGCAGCGCAGGCCTGTCGGCGTGTCGTCCCGCGCCACTTCGCGCAGGATTTCCTCGCCATCCATCACGAACCTGCGGCCCGCAAATACCCCGCTTGTCAGCGTTAGCCGGTCTGCCAACCTGAGGTAGGAACCGGTAGTGCCATCGGGCGCAACATAGCTCGAATCCGCAATCGTCTCGAACCCCAGTTCGGGCTTTTCGGTTGCCAGCGTATTGGCATCGCCCGGCACCTCGCAGGTCCAGTCCCCCTTCTGCAGAACCATCAGTTTTCCGCCGGGCACGGCTTGCGCGGCACTGGCCACAGAAAGGGCAATGATGGCGATCATAACGAGCTGCTTCATACCGCCCCGCTAGCACGCTCGGCCCATTTCAGGCAATCGCGCTTGAAGCTTGGGCACCGAACGGCTAAGGGCCGCGCTTCCCTACACACGGTAAGGCTCTTTCCATCATGAAGATCAGCGGCGTGGACATCCGTCCGGGCAATATCCTGGAATACGAAAAGGGCATCTGGAAGGTCGCCAAGACCCAGCATACCCAACCCGGCAAGGGTGGCGCGTTTATGCAGGTCGAAATGAAGAACCTGATCGATGGCCGCAAGACCAACGTCCGCTTCCGCAGCGCCGACACGGTTGAGCGCGTGCGCCTCGACACCAAGGATTTCCAGTTCCTCTATGCAGAGGGCGATGATCTGGTGTTCATGGACGTGGAAACATACGACCAGATTACGCTGCCCAAGGATCTGCTCGGCGGTGCCGAGGCCTTCCTTCAGGATGGCATGACCGCCGTTCTCGAAATGTATGATGATCGCCCGATTTCGGTTCAGCTTCCCGAACAGGTCGAAGCCACCATCGTCGAGGCCGATGCCGTGGTGAAAGGGCAGACCGCCTCGTCGTCCTACAAGCCCGCGATTCTAGACAATGGCGTGCGCGTCATGGTTCCGCCCCACATCGAAAGCGGCACGCGCATCATCGTGGACGTTTACGAACGCACTTACGTCGGCAAGGCGAACTGATCGATGGCAGCCATTTCCGGCCTGATGCGCGTGATGGAACGCGCGGCGCGCAAGGCGGGTGGACGCCTGCGCCGCGACTTTGGCGAGATCGAGCATCTTCAGGTTTCGAAGAAAGGCCCTGCGGATTTCGTTTCGAAGGCCGATCAGCATTCCGAACGCACGCTGTGGGACGAACTCCGCACCGCGCGTCCGGGCTGGGGCTTCCTGATGGAAGAAGGCGGCGAGATCGCCGGTGAAGAGGGCAAGCCCCGCTTCATCATCGATCCGCTCGACGGCACGACCAACTTCCTCCACGGCATCCCGCACTTCGCGATTTCCATCGCGGTGCAGGAACCCACGCTGGATGGCAGAGGCTGGGGCGACGTTACCGCAGCGCTGGTCTATCAGCCGATCACGGATGAAAGCTTCTGGGCCGAAAAGGCGCAAGGGGCGTGGTTGCAGGATCGCCGCCTGCGCGTTTCTGCCCGCCGCCATCTGGATGAAGCGCTGATCGCCACCGGCATTCCCTTCGCCGGTCGGGGCGATATCAACGAATGGGCGCGCATCTACGCCGAACTCGGACCGCGCATTGCCGGGATTCGCCGCTTCGGTGTGGCCTCGCTCGATCTCGCGTGGGTTGCAGCCGGTCGTTTCGACGGATTCTGGGAAAGCGGTCTCTATCCGTGGGACACCGCCGCGGGCTGCCTTCTGGTGCGCGAGGCGGGTGGCTTCGTGTCCGACTACAAGGGCCGTTCGCAGCCGATCTGCGACGAAACCGTGCTGGCCGGGAACGATGCGCTCCACTCAAAGCTCCACAAGCTTTTGGCAGGCGCGCTGCGTAACACTTGACCTATCGTGATGGCACTGGCTAAGGCCCGTGCCATTCCGTGCCCCTGTGGCGGAATGGTAGACGCGAACGACTCAAAATCGTTTGTAGCAATACGTGCCCGTTCGAGTCGGGCCAGGGGCACCACCACCAGTCAACGCTGGGCGTCGTTGCTATTCCGGTCGAAAGACTGGCCTCAAGGACTGAACTCTGTCCCGAGTTGGCGATTTGCGTGTCCAAGACCGTCACAGCGTCCACGAACATCTTATGCACCCCGAACGAAAGGGTCTGTCCTCTTCGCGGCGCTTCTCTGAGGTCAACTTACCGAATCGCGCGGTCAAACTCTGCGTGCTGCCCAGTGCCAACATCTTCCATGATAAAGAGGGATTTTACGCCCGCTTCCGCAGGCTTGCAGGGCCTGTGTAGGAACCGCATGTCAAGATGCATCCGGCTGTACATTTAAAGCAGGACTTCATCGACGGGATCTGACGAGTCCGTTACCAGCTCGATCATCCACCGGAACTGGGGTGGTCTGTCGTTAGTCCCTGTGTAGGTTGATTCGGCAAACTCATCCACGATATCATAGTTGCCTATGCTCTGTGGCTCACCGTCCTGTTATTCGGCAGAGAGGCGCATGCAGATGTAAAAAGGATCTCTTGAATAAGCCTTGACTTCCTGATTGCAATTATTATTCTATCTTATTATTATGGTAATTATAATATAATATTTATAAAATCTATTGAAATTCTAGATATTAATTCAAAATATATTTTTGAAGACGTGTGTGGTTATTTTTCATGTCGCTCTACCTAAAGATTGTAGAACATCTGCTAAATTGTGATAGCAAATTGTTTGAATAAAAATTTGAGCCGATGTGCGTTCGATATACATGATCTCTACGTCTATCAGGGCTAGTCTGCCGATTGTTCCGTTCTTGGCGCGGCCATTTGCCGCCGCAAGCATTGAGGACGCGGACTGTTCTTGTTCGTTGGCGTGGGAGAGAACGGTTTTGCAGTTGTTATAGGCCTGCAGATGATTGTTCACGTCTCGCACAGCGCTGAGTACGGTTTCGCGGTATCTTGCATCTGCAAGCGCCACTTCGGCGTCTCGCCCTGCGATGCGAGCTTTTTGCCGCGCGCCATCAAGCACGGGTATCGAGAAAAGAGCGCCCAAAAGCAGGCTTGCGGCTCCGCCTGATAAAATCTGGCCGAGGCTGGACGAGGCAGCGCCACCCGATGCAGTCAGGCCGAATGTGGGCAGCCAGCCCCTGCGAGCCGAAACGAGGCGCTGGTCCGCTGCCATCAGGTGGCTGCGGGCGGCGGCAATGTCGGGACGGCGCACGAGGAGTTCGGACGGCAATCCGGCGGCGATTTGTGGCAGTTGGATTGTAGGTTCGGCAGCAGCAGCGGGGAAAATTGGTGTCGTTTCACCCAAAAGAAAGCCCAATTCTCGCGCTGCCGTGGCGTGAGATAACTGGAGGTCCGACCGGTGTTGGAGCGCGGCCTTCAGGCGTGATTGCGCCGTGTCTACCTCCTGCAGGGCAACCTGTCCTATGTCGCGGCGGCGCTGCATGATGACGCTTGCTTCCTGAAGCAGCCTCACCGCACGGTCTGCGTCGATCTGTGCGGCGGACAGGGCCTTCAGTGAAAGCCAGGTCCGCACGACGCGCCCTTCCATCAGCAACTTTGCATCTTCAAGGAGTGCTGCTGCAGCCGAGGCATCAAGACGCTCTGCGGCCCTTTCGCCCGAAAGACGATCTAGCACGTCCACTTCCCAACTGACGTTCATACGACCGGAATAGAGATTGCCGCTTTCCCCAGCAGCATTGATCAGCGGGCCTTGCACACTGGTTGCGCTGGCATCCACGCTGGCAAACGGGCCTTGCGAGGCGCGGCCTGCGCGTGCGGCAGCTTCTGCTGCGGCAAGGCGGGCGCGGGCTTGGGCGATCGTGGTGTTGGCGGCGTGGAGACGTTCGATCAGCGATGCGAGTTGGGGATCACCAAAGACGCTCCACCAAGGCGCGTTTGAAACCGGAGTGCCGTCGCCGGTGTTGCTTTCGTATTGCTCAGGCAGTGAAATCGGAGGAAGGCCATCCTTCGCCGCGGCAAAGGTTCCGGTCGTCGCAACAGATAGAGCAATCAAGCTCGCAAGCGCTAAGCGTACAGTGACAAAACGGCGCAATTCTTGAAAAGTCATTGTCATGCCAATGCGGTGAATGGATGGCCGGACGTTCCGACCACCCATTGCAACCTGCTGGTCAGAGACCGGCGCAGCGCGTGGTCGAAACGACGACCGGGCTGCTGTGAACTTCGACTTCGGGGGTGTCAGGACCGGTCGACTTCTTCTTGCCGCTCGGAACGGTGCCACTCTTGGCGCCAGCGCGCAGGTTGGTCTTGATCTTCATGGGTGCTTCCTCTTCACTTGATCGTGCTCATGCACGGGTATCCGCTGCCGGTTTGGCAGGCGAATGGGCGGACTTCCGGCCGACGCCGGGAGTGATCTCGATTGTCTGGGCGTCGACATGGATGTGCAGGTCGAACAACTCCCCCAGTTCATCGGGGAGGAACGGAACGCTGCGCTGGTCAGCGCCCATCAGGATGTTGTGCAGGTTGATGTTCTGCAGGGTCAGACGGTCTGCCGGTTCGCCCCGTTGCAGCAGTTTTGCTGTGCGAGCCTGGATCGCTTCTGCCAGCGCTACTATGTTGCGAGCGATGGTAAGGAACACCACTACCTGATCAGCGAACGCTGCGGACAGCGCCGGGTTGGCATCGGCAAAGCGGCGCGACACAGCGGCTTCGAGTGTGGCTGCGGCTTGCGCTGTGCCCGGACCTTCAGGGCGTGACAGCAATGTGGAAAGGTGTGGTTCGTCGCTGCCTGCACCCAACCCCTGCGCGCAGGAGGCGAACATATCGTCGTAAACGGCCTCGCGGTGCATGCGCCATTCCTCGCTGGCGAGGAAGGATCGGTGGCTTAGCGCTGCAAAATGCCCGGCAAAGCGATCGGCCAGTTCCTGTTCGGCGGTTGATCCACCGGCCAGAAGAGCATGGAGCCGGTCGTAACAGCGCGCCATCGCTGGCCAGAGCGCAAAGACCGCGCCGAAAGTCTGCAGGCCGAGCAGGCCGTAATCCATCGCCGGTTCGATCAGGGCCGCCGTTGCTTGCAGTTCGGGATCGATCTCGGCATCGAAGCCACTGCGCGGCGCTTGTCCGCTGAGCAGCACGCCAAGGAAATCCTCGACCATGAAGCGCGGCCCGGCGCAGACGCCGTGTTCCGAATGGAACAGGAAATTGCGGTCGGCATAGGCCAAGATTGTTTCGATGGTGACCGGTGCATCAGGCCGCTGCATCGGCTCGAACAGCGGAACGAAAAGCATGTGATGCATGACCATCCGCAAACCGTCCGTCACGCGAAACAGGTTTGACAGCGCCGGGTGCAGATCACCGTTTGCGACGCGCCCGTCGTTCCGCAACAGCATGTAACTGGGCAGGGCGAGCACGCAGACGGCAAGCCGTTCGACATGGGCGACCGTCCAGCCTGCACGCGCTTGCGGGAAGCGGCGCAGATAGGCTTCGCGGATCGGCAGGAGCAGACCCATCATCTGCCGCCAATGTGCGCGCATTGCCTTGAGCGCGGTCATGTTCATCGGCTTGTCCGGCTGATAGCGGTTGCCGGCATAGGGGCAGCCACGCCATTCGGTCGGCACTTCGGTGCGTGCGGCAGCGGGAAAGGCATTCGCCTCCCCCACGTGCCGCCCATCGCGATCCAGAAAGATGTGCGCGGTGCGGAATACGGGAACCACGACTTCGAGCCAGTAGGTATCGAGCGCGGTGCCGGTCAGGTCGGCCATCAACAATTGTGGATCGGTCCAGCAACGCGCAACGGCCATCGGTGCTGGCGGCAGCGGCGATGGCATTGGGCGATTGTCATGCCGCGCTGCTGCGGCGGCAAGACTGCTGGCGGGAACAACGAGGCCTTCTTCCAGCAAGGCTTCAAGCATCGGTGCCGTTTCGGCCCAGTCGAGCCCTGCAGCGTGCGCCAGATCGACGGCGCTGAAATCGCCACCGCTGACCAAAGCTTTGGCAAAGGCGAAGTGGCGCGGATCGTCCCACGACACTTCCTTGCCAGCATGGAAGAGCGTCAGCAGCGGTGCGACATCGCTATCGACCGTGTGCTGGAGAACAGCGGCGCGAGCCATTGGCAGCGCCAGCACGTCATGCGGATGAAGAGCCTGTGCGCCCTCCATTTCCGCGCTAACCTGAAGCTCTGCAACTGGCACCGTGCCATTCCCATTCCCGTGATCCGATGCCTGGAAAACGCGGGCAATCTGCAATTATTCCGCATATTCTTTTTTATTTTTTGCGCGGAATAATGCCGTTGCCGATCCGTTGAATCCCTCGCGCAGTGATCGTGAGGGGCAATGGCAGTATCGTTTTCACGCACGACCCGGGCGCTTGCCGCAGACACGGCTCGAATGCCCCGATTGGCCATTCTTGTGGCGCTTGCCCTGCTGGCACTATGGAGCCTGTGGTTCGTTACCGGTCGCGTCGGCGTCCATGCCGTATCGCAGAAGGCGCGGCTGGAAGTGGCCTCGTCATCGGGGCAGATTTCGGCGGTTCACGGCGGCAAGCTGACAGTATTCCGCTTGCAGATCGGACAGAGGGTGAAGGCGGGCGAAATCCTGGCCGAGCTTGACGCCGAGCTGCACAAGCTGCGCCTTGCCGAAGCTGAAGCCCGGCTGGCGGGTTTTCCCGCACGGATTGCTGCGCTCAAGCGTCAGCAGGCGGCGGCGCAGGATGCCACCTCGGGCGCTGCCCGCTCTGCCGATGCCGCGCTTGCCGCGGCACGTGCGCGCTCGCGCGGGGCGGAGGCTGAGGCCTCGTTCAACGATGATCTGGCCGAGCGCCAGCGCATGGATAGCGAAGCGGGTGGCATGGCACCTGTCGATGCCGCACGTGCGGCAACCGAAGCGCGCAAAGCCGATGCCACGCGCGATGCCCTTGTGCGTGAACAACAGCGTCTTGCCTGGGAGACACAATCCGCGCAGGCGGACCGGGCGGTTGATGCTGCCAGTATCGATAGTCTACTGGCTCAGTCGGCAAGCGAGTGGGTCGCCGCGCAAGCTCTCGTCGCGCAGCTACGGGCCGAACTTGACGCGCAACGCATCCGTGCGCCGTTCGATGGCGTGATCGGCGATGTCGCAGTGCTTCGTCGGGGCGAGGTTCTGGCCCCCGGCACGCGCCTTGCCACAATTGTGCCGCATGGCGATTTGCGGATCGTCGCCACGTTCGATGCGGCGCGAGGCGTAGGGCGGTTGAGCGAGGGGCAGCCTGCGCGGCTCCGGCTCGATGGATTTGCTTGGACGCAATATGGCGATTTTCCCGCCCGGATTGAGCGGGTGGCGGCCGAGGCCGATGGACAGGCGCTGCGCGTGGAATTGCTGATGCCGCGCGCCAGTGCGGGCGCACTCACCTTGCGCCACGGCATGACGGGTAAAGTCGATGTGATGATAGAGGAAGTCTCGCCGCTCATTCTGCTGCTGCGCACGCTGGGGCAGTGGGCGGCATGACCATGCCGTGGTTCACTGCCCGCTCACGCAATCGCCGGCTGTTCGCACCCGAAGTGGTGCAGACCTCCTCGATGGATTGCGGCCCGGCGGCGCTCAAATGCCTGCTCGAAGGGCATGGCGTGCCGATCAGCTATGGCCGCCTGCGTGAGGCCTGCCAAACCAGCGTGGACGGCACTTCGATCGACACGATCGAGGCGGTGGCGCAGCAACTGGGCCTTCGCGCAGAGCAGGTTCTGGTGCCGCAGGACTTTGTCTGCCTTGACGATGCGGGTTCCCTTCCGGCCATCGTCGTCGTGCGCCATGCAGATGCCGCCACGCATTTCGTGGTCGTGTGGGCGCGGCACGGGAACTGGCTGCAGATCATGGATCCTGCGTCCGGGCGGCGCTGGGTCTCATCGCGCCGGTTCGAGCAGGACATCTTCGCGCACGAACAATCGGTTGAGGCGGTCGACTGGCGGGCGTGGTGTGACAGCGAAGACTTTCGCGGGCCGATGCGTCTGCGGCTCGCTGAACTCGGCTTTGGTCAAGGTGAGGCCGAAGAACTGATCGGCGAAGCCGCTGGCGATCCGGGCTGGTTCGCGTTCGGTGCGCTCGATGCGGCGGTGCGGCTGTGCGCGTCACTTGCGTCGGCTGGAGGACTGGCGAAAGGAGACGAGGCTGCGCGCGTGACTGCTGCGTTGTTCCGGGACACCACGAGCAGCGGGAACGACATCTTCGCAATCATCCCGCCTGCCTACTGGTCGGCCCGACCCGATGTGACCAACACCGATCCCACGCGCGAAATGTTGCGCATACGTGGGGGTGTGATGCTGCGGACCCGCGGGCACCAAGGCGAAGTCTCGTCCGAAGCGCTGGCGACGTTGCCGCCGGAACTCGTCGCGGCACTCGGCGAACGTACGCCCAAACCATTGCAGCAGTTCTGGACAATGTTGCGGCAGGACGCAGCGTTTCGTCCACGACTGGCCGCTTCTGCGATTGGTGTCCAAGCACTGATGCTGATGGTCCAAGCGGCGGTGTTTCGCGGGCTGATCGATATAGCGGAGCATCTTGAATTGCCGTTGCAGCGCATCGTCGCGCTGGTGGCCGTGGCGGGGCTGGTCATGTTGGCCAGTGTGCTCGATCTTGGTCTCGCTGCTGCCGCCATCGGGCAGGGGCGCAGGCTGGAGACACGGTTGCGCCGGGCAATCCTCGGCAAGTTGCCGCGCTTGAAGGACAGATACTTCCAGAGCCGCCCGATCACTGACATGGCTGACCGCAGCCACAACATTCACTTGGTGCGTGGCCTGCCCGCTTTAGCGATGCAGGGAGTGCAGGCGCTGAGTGAGCTGGTGTTGACGTTGCTGGCGGTGGCATGGATCGCGCCGGGGAGTTTTGGGTGGGCCTTGGTGCTCGCAGGTGCCGCCTTGGTGCTGCCGATCGCGCTGCAACCGCTGATCAACGAGCGTGACCTGCGCGTGCGCAATCATGGAGGCGCGCTGCATGGTTTCTACCTCGACGCCTTGCTTGGCCTAGCCCCGATCCGCGCGCATCGCGCGCAGGCAGCCGTTGCGCGGCAACACGAAGGCCTGCTGGTGGAATGGACCCGCGCCTCTCGTGGGCTGGCGCGCTGGTCGGTGCTGGCCGAGGCGTTGCTACTGATCGTCACCACCGGTCTTTCTGCGCTGCTGCTGATGCGGCATTTTGCCGCAAGTGGCGGGGTTAGCGGCGCGGACCTGCTGCTGGTGTTCTGGACGCTGCGTCTGCCCGCCGCTGCGGCGCAACTGGGCAGCCTTGCGCGTAGCTACCCGGCGATGCGCAATGCCCTGCTGCGCCAGATGGAGCCGCTGGATGCGCCCGAAGAGGCCGAAAGCGAAGCGCCCGCGCAAGTTTCATCGAATACCGGCGCAGCGCGCGTCGTGATTACGGGCGGGCATTTGGTTGCTGGGGGACACACCATTCTGTCCGATCTCGATCTGGTGATCGAACCGGGTGAGCACGTCGCCATTGTCGGGCGGTCCGGGGCAGGCAAATCGTCGCTGCTTGGGCTCCTGCTGGGCTGGCATCGATTGGATGAGGGCAGCTTGATGGTTGATGGCGCGCCTCTGGACGCGGCGGCGCTAGCCGCATTGCGCCGCGATTGCGCATGGGTCGATCCGCAGGTCCAGTTGTGGAACCGGTCGCTGCTCGACAATCTGACTTATGCAGTCGGCAGTCGAGATCTCCTGCGGGTGCAGACATTGCTCGAATCTAGCGGACTGAGGGAGCTTGCTGGCCGGTTGGCGCAAGGTCTGCAAACACCCATCGGCGAAGGTGGCGGTTTGCTGTCGGGGGGCGAGGGGCAGCGCGTGCGGCTAGGGCGCGCGCTGCTTTCGCCGTCCTCACGCCTTGCCCTGCTGGACGAGCCTTTTCGCGGGCTTGATCGCCAGCAGCGCGGAGACCTGCTGAAAGCGGCGCGACGGCAATGGGAGGACGTGACCATGCTTTGCGTCACGCACGACATTGCCGAAACGCTCGATTTCCCGCGTGTGCTGGTGATCGAGGACGGCTGCTTGGTCGAGGATGGAAACCCCCAGCGGCTCGCCAGACGGCACAGCCGCTACCGCGCGCTGCTCCATGCCGAAACCCACGTGACACGCACGATGTGGCAGGGTGCGCAATGGCGCCGCTGGCGCGTGTCGGGCGGCAGTGTGAGCGAAGCCGCATGAGCGTGGCAATGGACGCATTTCTGGGCAGGGCGCTGTGGCCGATCACCAGCGCGGGCGAGGCATTGGAAGTGCTGGCGCAGCGCCACGGCCTTGTTGCATCGGATTCCGCTCTCGTTTCGGGCGCGTTTGATGAAGACAATGCAGACGCATGGCTGGATTGGGCGGGGCAGCAGATCGGGATTGAGACCCTGCCCGCGCAAGCCAAAGTGCGCGAACTTCCTGCGTTTCTGATGCACGGCGGACCGGCGCTGATCCGGGTCGATGCGGGAGAGCGATGCGGCACTCTGGCGCTGACCGGAGCACGACGTGGTACGCCGGCTTTCCTCTGCCCCGATGGCAGCGTGGCAAGCGCAGGAGCTGCCAACATCGCCGCGATACTCTATCGCAACCATGCCGAAAAGCTCATGCCGGAAGTGGCGCGGATCGTGGCCGCAGCGGGCGTTTCGGACGAGCGCACAAGCAGCGTTTCTTCAGCACTGATCGCAGAGCGCATCGGCGGCGAGGACGTGACCGGGCTGACAATGCTCCGCTTGCCCCCCGACGCAGATTTCCTGCAGCAATTCCGTCATGCTCGGCTGCCGTGGCGGCTGGCGCAGATTGTCGGCCTGTTCGTGCTGCTCTATGGCGCGGAGCTGTGGAGCTGGAGCCTGATTGGCGGGGCGACGCTTTCGGGCAGGCTCGATTGGGGCTGGCTGACGGCGTGGCTGCTGCTGGCATTCACGATGATGCCGGGGCACTTGCTGGCCGGTTGGAACGAGGCCGTTTTCGGGCTGGAAACCGGACGTCTGGTCAAGTCACGCCTTTTGGCCGGCGCGCTGGCTCTGCCGCCCGACAGCGTCAAACGGCAGGGCGTTGGCGCGCTGATTGGCAAGGTCATGGAATCACAGGCGCTGGAAGGGCTGGCGCTCGGTGGAGCCTTCTCCGTGCTGGTCGGGCTGATCGAACTCGGCTTTGCCTTCTGGGTGCTGGGACAGGGCGCTGCGCCGGTGCTCCACGGTTCCTTGCTGTGCGGATTTGCCGTGCTGACGGTGCTGATGGCCGGGCAATATCACCGCCGCATCATCGAGTGGACGCGCGACCGGCTGGGCATGACCGACTATCTGATCGAGGCTATGATAGGCCACCGCACACGGCTGGCACAAGAGCGTGCGGACCGGCGAGACTTGGCCGAAGATGGCCAACTCGTGCGCTATCAGGGGAAATCCGCGGCGATGGACCGCACAGCCTTGCGCTTTGGCTCGGGGCTGGCGAGTGCCTGGCTGATAGCCGCTATCCTCGCGCTGGGGCCTTCGGTTGCCAGAAGCCCTGCGCCATCGGGCGTGCTTTTGGCGATCAGCCTTGGCGGAGTGATGCTGGCGCAGCGAGCGCTGGGCGCGGTTGGCAGCGGGCTGTCCAGCCTGTCACGCGCAAGCTTTGCATGGGAACAGGTGCGCACGATCTTCCAAGCCGGAAAGCGCACTGCCCCATCGCCTTCGCGCATTGCAAGTACAGAAGGCGGCGGATCGGACAGCGGACCAGTGCTGGAAGGCCAGAACATCGCATTTGCACACGAAGAGGGACACAAACCGGTGCTAAGCGGCGTGGACTTCACCATAAACGCAGGCGACCGTATCCTGATGGAGGGACCATCGGGTGGAGGGAAGTCGACGCTGGCCAATCTGCTCACCGGCTTGCGCAAGGCCGACAATGGTCTGTTGCTGCTCGACGGGCTTGATCGCCATACTATCGGCAATGACTGGCACGGGCGGGTGACGTCTGCGCCTCAATTCCATGACAACCACATCCTGAGCGGCACACTGGCCTTTAATCTGCTGATGGGGCGGCAATGGCCACCGTCGGTGACCGATCTGAAGGCCGCTGAGCAGATGTGCGAAAGGCTGGATCTGGGCGATCTGTTGCGCAAGATGCCCGGTGGCCTGCATCAGCAGGTTGGCGAAACCGGATGGCAGCTATCGCATGGCGAGCGTAGCCGGGTATTTCTGGCCCGCGCCCTGCTGCAAAAGGCGCAGGTCACGATCCTCGATGAAAGCTTTGCCTCGCTCGATCCTGCAACGATGGACCGCTGCCTGACAACCGCGCTGGAAGAAGCCGAAACGCTGGTCGTTATCGCGCACCCTTAGGGGTAGGCAATGACCTGCGGTGTTTCTGGCTCCCAGCTTTCGATGTCGAAGCTGGTCGCCCCACGCTGGAAATGCAGCACCGCCCAATCCATCGAGGCTTGCAGAGCTTCTTCGCTCGCCACGCCGCACTTGGCCTCAATGCGCTTCCACACCTGTTGTGGATTAAGGCCAGTCGTAGCGAGATGGGAATCGGACAGAAACGCGCGGGCAAAGCCGGTCCCCATCGGTCGGGGCTGGTGATAGAGGGCAATTCCTGCGCCGACTATCGGTGCGCGGCCTGCACGTGCGTGCTGCGGGTCATGGCGTTCCACTTGCGGCGCATCCAGCGCGGCAAAAAGCAGCGACAGCCTGCGGAACAAGGCGCGGGCGCTTTGTACAAAGGGGACTTGAGCCTTGTCACCCAGCGGTGTCCTGTCGCCCAGAATCCAGCTAAGCGGATGGTCTTGCGGCAAGTTCATCGCGGCGTGAATCACCACGAAGCTGCCGCCTTCGGCCAGTACCCGGCATACGCCCTTGCACACGGCAATGTCATCAAGCCAGTGCAACGCCTGCGAGATCGTGACGAGATCATAGGTGCCGTCATGCTGGGCAAGCCGGTTGCAGCTCTCGTTGATCGCCTCAAGCACCAGTCCGCGCCGCGCTGCTTCTTCGGTTGCAGTAGCAACGAAGCCGCGCGACAGCTCCATGATCGTGACGTGAGGCGTCCGCTCGGCGAGAGTGAGCGCGAGGCTGCCGGGGCCTGAGGCAAGGTCGAGTGCGCGCGACTGTTCACCCAGTCCGCTCTGTGCGGCAATGCTGGCGGCGATGGCGGTGGGAAACGGGCGATGCTCCAGATAGTCGCGCGCCATTTCCTTGCCATAGCGAGAGAGTTCGTCGGCAGGTTCATGAAGCACGCCTGCTGCGATCATTTCGGCAATCGCGCGTTCTATCCGGCGTCGCTCGGCAGCGGTATTGCTGGCCGGGCGCATGGCCAGCAGTGCGGTGATGGCGCGCTCAACCATCAGGCCGCCCTTGCGACCGAACAGCGCCAGCAGCATCCGCTCGCGTTCATTCAGCCAGAACTGCGCATAGGGTTCCACCTCGCCAAGCGCGAAGGGGCTTCCATCTGCAGCGTGGCACAGGGCGAAGTTGGGCGAAGCCGCCAGCTTGCGCGGCGTTTTAACGTAGGGCATCGAAGGCTTCAACGCTTTCTGGTTGCGGTTATTCCCCTGCGTTGCGGAAAAATCTGCAGCAAATGAGAATAAACCGCGATCCGATCCGTTGATCGGGTGGAGGCATGATGGCCGGTGCGGTAACCATGGGGGCAAGTGAGGAGGTGCGCGCACGGATCGTCGCGTTCCTGCCGCGCTTGCGCCGGTTCTGCAGGGGTCTGGCTGGCGGCAACGCCGATCGTGGCGATGATCTGTTGCAGGCAACCGTTGAGCGGGCGCTTGCGCGGATCGAGCAGTGGCAACCCGGGACGAGCCTGGAGAACTGGATATTCAAGATGGCGTCCAATCTCCACATCGACCTTCTGCGCAGCCAGCGGACACGCGGCATTGCTGTGGATGTCGAGGAAGTGGCCGAGCTTCCCGGTGACGATGAACTGGCGCGGATGGAGTTCCGTTCGGAACTCGATGCGGTGCGGGCAGGGCTTGCCGCCATGCCGGGAGATTTGCGAATGGTAATGACGACAGTCGTGCTGGACGGACAGAGCTACAAGGATGCAGCCGAATGCCTTGGCGTGCCGATTGGCACAGTGATGAGCCGGCTTTCGCGTGCGCGGCAGTTTCTTGACGCATACGTACGGCGGAGCCCGGAAAGGATCGCGGCGGCATGACCGACGAACATGGCAAGCCAGACGATCTGGCTATCGCAGCCTGGCTGGACGGCGAATTGGACGAGGATGGAGCGACCCGCATGGCAAAGCTTGTGGCATCGGATGATAGCCTCGGCCTGCGGGCCGAGCGTATCAGGCACCTTGATGGACTGGTACGACAGGCTGTGCCTGAAGAGCATGTTCCTGCAGAACTGCTGGAACGGCTCGGCCTTGCCAGCGCGCCGGTGTCGGCAGAGGTGGTCGATCTTTCCGCTGCGCGCCGGGCGAGGGCCGAAACTGGTGCGACAAAGGTAGTTCCCGAGCGCCGGTTCAACCTTTCGCGCCTTGCCGCGCAAGTGGCATTGGTGGCGGGGTTGGGACTTGCTGTGACGCTTTGGAAAAATACGGCGAGCGAGCGTGACGCACCGTTCCGTACACTGAGCAACGCCGGCCATTCAGCGCCTGCCAATGGCGTGGTGGTCTTCGCCCCCGGCACCGATGCCGCAGCGGCGCGGGCCATCGCCGGGGCTGCAGGGGCCGCGCTGGTCGGTACTCCCAATGACGCGGGTGCGTGGAAGCTTGCCATGCCTGCCGGTCGGCGCGCGGATATTCTGGCCTCTCTGCGCCGTGACGAGCGGGTAACGCTGGCCGAGCCCATCGACGGACAAACCCCATGAACGGCGTGAAGGCAGCAATCTCCGCAATCCTCCTGTCGCTCGCAGGGGTTTGGTCCTTGCCTGTTACCGCCACGGAAGTTGCGCCCGAGCAGGAGGAGGCTGCCTCAGATCGGCGGGTGATGGTTATGCTCAAGCTGGGCGCGGATCATTATCGTGCCGGGGGTGACTATGGCGGGCCCTATGGCGACGTCATGGGCGAGAAGGCCCGGCTGCGCATCGCAAGGAGCATCGCCCGGCGCTATCGCCTGACTTTGATCGAAGCATGGCCGATGCAGTTGATCGGGGTCGACTGCGTTATCATGGGGATCAACGATGATCGCTCTGCCGCTGCGGTGGCAGAGGAGATTTCGAAGCTGCCCGGGGTCGAATGGTCGCAGCCACTTAACGAATATCGCATGCAGGCAGGCGCGACGAAGCAGGGCTACAATGATCGGCTGTTCGGTGCGCAGGCGTGGAACCTGCCTCGCCTGCATCGCATGGCTACTGGCCGGGGTGTGACCGTGGCCATCGTCGATAGCAGGATCGATACGCGCCATCCCGACTTTGCCGGCAAGATCGTTATCGCGCCCGATTTTGTCGTGCCCAAACGGATGGTTGCTGAAAGTCATGGCACCGGGGTAGCGGGCATCATCGCCGCGCAGCCAAACAATGCGTTGGGGATCGCCGGTGTGGCACCCGATGCGCGCGTATTGGGCTTGCGCGCCTGCTGGGAGCGCCCCCTCGGCGGAGCCACCGTCTGCGATACGCTCAGCCTTGCCAAAGCGCTTACGTTTGCGCTCGAAAACAAGGCTGATGTCATAAATCTCAGCCTGACCGGGCCGCAAGACCGCCTGCTCGAAACGCTTATCGGTCTGGCAATAAAGCGAAATCTCACGATTGTGGCGGCAGTTGACAAGCAGCGTCCGCAATCCAGCTTTCCGGCCTTCGTTCCGGGCGTGCTGCCTGTGTCCGACGAACGATTGCCAAGCGGAATGCCACCGGTCTACATAGCGCCGGGCAGGGATATTCCGACGACGGGGCCGGACGGCAAATGGACGATGGTAAGCGGGAGTTCGTTTGCGGCGGCGCACGTGAGTGGCCTCGCGGCGCTCATGCACCAGATTCACAGCCTACGCTTTCGTACCGCTTCAGGGTCAACACTGATGGGACCGCGCGGGGCCATCGATGCCTGCGCGGCATTGGTGCGGGTATCGCAGCTTGATGGAGACTGCTCGAAGTCTCATCAAGTGGCTGATCTGCGCGGGCTTTGCCCTGCCTTTTGCCAGTGCGCTCAGTAGTCCAGCATATGGCCAGTTCGCTGGCAGCATCGCGCTCTCCTCAAATGAGATGTTTCGCGGTGAAACGATCAGCGCCAACGATCCTGCGCTTTCGCTTTCGCTGAGCCTTGACGACGAGAGCGGCCTGTTTGCCGGAGTGGCTGCCAGCGTCGCGGCTGGCAACTCCGATCCACGGATGACCTATGCCAGCCAGTATGCCGGGTACGCCAAGCGCTTTGGCGAGACATCAGTTGAGGCCGGTATCATTCACCGCACGTACGAGCGCGTGGTCGACACCGAATACCGCAAGGATTTCGTCGAGATCTACGCGGGCGTCACGCACAAGTCGCTGAAGGCGCGATTTTTTGTTTCACCCAATTATCGCCGCGATAAGCGCGCCAGCTACTACGGTGAGATCAACGCGCGGCTGATCGGCTTCCATCAATGGAGCCTCGACGGGCATGCTGGCATTTCGCTTCAGCCGGGACATCAAGGCTCCGGAACGAACCTCAAAATGCAGACCTACCGTGACTGGCGGCTCCAGATCAGCCGCCCCGTGGGCAAGCTTTTCCTGTCCGGTGGCGTCGCTGCTACCAATTATCCGGTCTACAGCCCCATCGGCAAAGCGCGAATTTTCGCTTCGGCCAGCTACGCTTTTTGATTTGCTATGCTGCGTTTCCGGATGTCGCGACACTGCGACCACACCGAGCGTGCTATTCGATCAGGCCGTGGCCGTACGTATCATCAAAACCCGCTGGCCCAAGATCGCGCGCTGCGGCTTTCAACTGGTCACGACAGGCGGCCGCAGTCCCGCCCTTTGCGCGGCAACGCGCGATCCAGCCGGCGACGTGCGGCGTGGCAAACGAAGTGCCGTCGAACGCCGCAAGCCCCCCGGCTGAGCGGGCGGCGATGACGCCGACGCCTTGCGCTGCCACGGTCACATAGCTGCCCCGGTTGGCATAACGATATATCCGCTTGTCCCGATCAACGGCAGTCACGGCCACCACGCCCGGAACAGCGGCGGGATAGGCAGGCGGCGCGGTGGGACCACCGTTGCCTGCTGCCGCGACGACCTGCACGCCGCGCAACAGCGCATCGCGGATCAGGCGGTCAAGTATGGCGTTGCGCGGCCCGGCAAGGCTCATGTTCACCGTCGGCACCTTGCTCGAAACCATCCATTCGAACGCCTGCGCAATCACGTCGGCGGAGGTGAAAGGACGGCTTGCCGGTCCGCGAAAGATATTGGCCAAAAAGATCGTTGCCGACCCTTCGCCCGCCAGCAGCGAGGCAACTGCTGTGCCATGCTCCAATGGAGCCGTCGGCAGATTGCCCGAAGGCCAAGCGACAAGCCGCGCTTTGCCCAGCGCAGGATGCTTGCCGACCGCTGTGTCGATCATCCCCACGGTCAGGGATGTACTGCCACGGGCGATAGTCAGCGCCTTGGTGCCAATGCGTTTGCCGTGCGATCCTGCCGTCAAATTCAGCCCGTAATAGTGCACCAGATCGACGACGACTGCCGGCGCGATCTCTCGCAGTTGCTCGCGCGCTCTCATTGATGTCAAACCTTCGGGTGCTGCCAGCCGCACGATCTCGCGATCAAGCCCTTCGAGCTTCTGCCGTTCGATCAGGCGAAAGCCTTTGGCTTGAGCAGCAATCAGAGCCTCTGCCGGAAGGTCCATCGCCACCACTTCGCCGCGCCGAACCGGAAAACCGTCAGCGTCGTGCTCGGCACTCTCGGTCCGAGCAAGATCGCGCAGTTCGGCGCTGCTGCCCTTTTGCCCACTGTCGTCGTTCGCATCCTCGGCAAGTTCGGCCAATTCCTTGGCAGCATCTTCCGCCGCATCTTCAGCGTCCTTGGCGGCGTCCTCGGCCTCCTTCGCAGCGTCTTCAGCGAAATCTTCGGCGATTTTGGCGCGCTCTTCGGCGGCTTTCGTTTCATCGCGCGTCTTTTCCGCGTCAATCTTGGCAAGGTCTTCGGCGGCACGGCCCGTATCGCGCGCTGCGCGCTCTTCGATCTTCGCGCGATCCTCGGCGGCCCGTCCTGCTGCCGCATTGGCACGCTCGGTTGCGCGTTCGGCGTCTCTATCCTGCCGTTCCTGCGCTCGTGATCCGCGCGGCTCGTCATCGGGAGGGCGCGCGACGCCTGACACCGTGTTCACCAGCGCGGTTAGCGCAAATGCTGCAATCACAGTCGTATAGCGCGTCATTCCCAACCCTGCCGTCATGCGATCCGCAACGCCTGCGAAAATGCACCGTCAGATACCAGAACGGATCAGATCGCGGTCTATTCCCGATTGCACCGCACTTGTGTAGCTAACCCATAGGTTTTTTGTCGGGGGCAGGGGAATAGAGCACTACGATGTGCGTTGTGGCGGAGACATTTGATGCCTGATGGGTCGGCCAAGGCGAGAGCGCTGCAGCAGGCGATCATTGCGGCATTGCCCAAATTGCGCCGATTTTGCCACGCTATGGCGGCAAGCCCGGCTGATGGAGACGACTTGATGCAGGCGACGGTCGAAAAGGCGCTCGTCCATGGTGACCAGTTCCGTGAAGGATCGCGCGCTGACAGTTGGATGTATCGCATCGCGCAGAACCTCCACATCGACAAGGTCCGCTCAACGCGCCGACGCGGCACTGTGGTCCCAGTGGAGGATGCGTTCGATCTGGTGGGCGATGATGGACGCGCGACGACCGAATCCCGCTCAGACCTTGCCGCCGCGCAGCGTGCGCTTGAAACAGTGCCCGATGATCAACGAGCAGCCTTTGTGCTCGTCGTCGTCGAAGGCCTCAGCTACAAGGAAGCCGCTGAAACCCTGGGCGTTCCGATCGGCACGATCATGAGCAGGATTGCCCGCGCCAGAGGCCGCATCGAGCAGGCCCTGAAGGGCGATGCAGGAACCATCCAATGACCGACGATACCGAAGAACAACTCGCCGCGTTCCTTGACGGAGCGATGGACGACGAGTCCGCAGCAGCTTTCGAGGTGCGGCTTTCGGCCGACCCAGAACTTGCTGCCCGCGCGGAACTCTGGCTTGCCAACGACCGGCGCATCGCTGCGGCTTTTGCACCGTTGGCGGAATATCCGATCAGCCCGGAATTGCTGGCGCGGATGGGGCTGATGCAAGAGGATGCTGCCGAGGTGCGCGCGCCTGTTGCCGCCAACGACAATCCGCCGTGGTGGCGCCGCTATGCCTTGCCGCTGGGCGGTGCTGTTGCGGCCAGCCTTGTTGCGGTGCTTTCCCTGCCGCGCGGCGGTGGGGAGCCGCAGCGCGATCTGTCGTTCGCGCTGGAAACGGGTCGTTCGCTTGAAGCCGTGCGTCTGGCCGATGGGTCCACGGTTACGCCGACCCTCACCGTCAAGGCCGCCGATGGTCGCTGGTGCCGGGAATACCGCCAGCAGGCTGCGGTGGGCCTTGCTTGTCGCGATGGTGGCAACTGGAAGGTCGAAGGAACAGGTGCAGGCGCCGGTCCTGCTGATGGTTCCGAAATCGGCGTGGCATCAGGCGCAGATAGCGCTTCGCTCGCCGGTGCTTTTGCCAGAATCGGTGCGTCCGATCCGCTCGGCATCAAGGAAGAGGGCGATCTGATTGCGCGGGGTTGGCAGGAGCGCTGACGCTCCCGCCATTGGCCTAAGTACCGGTCAGTTCAGGCGGTAACTCAGCGAAAGCCCGCCCGCAAAGTCGGCGCTCCCACGGTTCAGACCGGTTGATCCGAACACCTGCAGGCGCAGTTTGGGCGTT
The DNA here is from genome assembly GCF_012641335.1 of Novosphingobium sp. ERN07. GTDB lineage: Bacteria > Pseudomonadota > Alphaproteobacteria > Sphingomonadales > Sphingomonadaceae > Novosphingobium. The sequence continues at coordinate 151,818 of NZ_JABAID010000002.1, read as the reverse complement.
ACGCCCACGTTGACCCATCCGGTTACTTCGCTGCTGGGTGAATTGCCGGCGACGACGGACTGCTGCCAGTCATAGTCCGCCCCAACCACCGTACCGTCGCTGAGGCGATAGCTTGCGCCGCCGCCAAAGCCCCACGTGTTGCGCAGCGTCGATCCGGCAGGCTTGCCAAGAAAGCGGTGCCGCGCACCAAGATAGATCGTCGCCTCGCCGACATCCTTGACCAGATCGCCCCCCATCGTGACATCGACTTTGCCGGTGCCCAATCTCTTCGCCTTCGATGCGGTCGGCAACTTGATGCGGCTCGACACGTCGAAATACGTCGCATTGCCGAAATCCAGTGAATAGGCGAGCGTGACGGCAATGTCGCCAAGGCCGCCCCGGCGATTGCCGGTCGTGCCAGGTAGACCCGTGCCGGTGTTCCCGCCCGAGACATTGCCGCCCGTGGTCGGTGCATCATCAGAACCGCCCGAATTGGAGCCCCCTGAGCCGCCTGAACCAGAACCGCTGGATCCCGATCCTGAATCGCCGGAGCCGGAATTTCCAGATCCAGAGTTTCCGGAACCGGAGTTACCCGACCCCGAATTGCTCGATCCCGAACTGCCCGATCCAGAGTTTCCGGACCCTGAGTTGCCCGAACCCGAATTGTCCGAACGTCCGGCACTGTCATCAAAGCCGGTGTCGTCGCCAAACCCGGCGTCGCGGCCCTGCGGCGTGTCGAGCAGACTACCCGGACCGTCGATATGCACATAGGGCACCGAAACACGCACCGAAAAGCCACCGCGCCGATACTTCAGCGCAACCGGCACAGACACCACCTTGGTATCCTGCGTATCGCCGTAGTCACCCTGCGAATAATTCACGCCAGTGCTTATCCGCCAGGTTCCCGGATCGGCCTGTGCCGCCTCGTCTGCCTCTTGCGCGAACGCGATATCCGGCACTGCCAGCGCCGCTGCCGTGGCCAGCAACACACGATTGAAAGCTTTTTTCATCTGTCCCCCAGAAAACCCGTTCCCCGTCGATCACGGTCAGGCCCGGCTGCGAACCGAACCCTCCCGAACAAGGACAACGTCTGGTGGAGCGACTTATTCTCTGCGGTCCGCCTGTGATCGAAAAATTCGTGTGGGGGATGGAATAGCTGGCACGAGGCGGCGTTGTCGCAGCACCTTGGCTTCACGGGAAGCCATGAGCAGGAGAGTCTCACATGTCTCAAAACTTCAACCGCCTTATCGTTTCGGCGACCCTGATCGCCGCCGCCCTCACTATTCCGGGGCAGGCCTCCGCTCGCCGCGGCGCAGACGATCCGGCCGGCCACGTCCGCCAGTGCCGCGGTTGCGATGATGCCCCCGACCATGTGCGTCGTTCGCGCGGCGCAGATGATGCCGCCGGTGACGATCGTCGTGCTCGCAGCCAGAGCCGGGACAATGCCCGCAATGAAGATCGCCCCAGCCGCGGTCAGGACGATCATGGCCGTAATCGCGGTTCCGACAGGAACTAGGCCTCGTTGCCACAAGGGATTCCCAACCGCGATGAGTTCTGATCCATGACTGTTCTTTGGTGAGCAGTCATGGATTGTGGGGATTTGTCGGATGCCAAATGGGAATTGATCGCCCCGTTCTGCCCTCTGTGTGAGGGCACTAGTCCCGCCCATTTGGCGCTAACCTACTTTTTGAATGGCATGTTTGATGTGTTGCGATTCGGCTGCAACTGGCGTGACATGTGCGAGCGCTAGGGCAAATGGAACTTTGCCCATGCGCGGGTCGGACGCTGGGCAGAGCAGCGCGTTGTTGCAGCTAAGCCATGCCGTGATGCGTAGTGGGGCGATTCCATAGCTTCATCTTTCGCGCGATGATCTCATTCAGCTTTGGCATGAGCCGATCTGACATGACCGACATTGATTGACGCGTGACGGACCCGATGCTGCCGACGACCTCCTCGATGGTGTAGGTGCGGAAACAATCCTGCCCGCAGGTCAAGCCCAAGATGCCGATCCCATTAGAGCATCCCTCCGCGAGCAAGGTGCATTCGCCAATATCCCATCCAACGCCAACCGGCGCTTGAAGCCCTGTTTCAGCACGTGCCTCTCCCGTGAGCGGAACCTGATTTAGCACTTCTTTTTCAAGCTTAAGCTTTTTCAAGCTTAAGCACGTTCGCCGCGTCGCACCGCCTGTTCAAGCGGCTGCATCGGGCTTGATTTCGAAGTATCTGCGACGTTTCAGTCGATGCTTTCCGAACCGGATCGCAGCGCAGAATCCGCCGCCAGAGCTTCGATCTGCGCCTGTGTGGGCACCACCGGTCCTTGCGCCATGCGCTTGCGGCGTTCGGTTTCCAGCACTTTGAGATAAGCAGCGCGTTGTTGCGGTGTCATGCGCGCCAGCGCTGCCTGATCGATTTCCACGATCACGGGGGCTGCGCCCACGGCCATATTGGCCGGGATAATGCCGCCAACACCGTCTCCACCTGTGTCCATCGGCGCGTCCAGACCATCGCGATAGCCCGATGAACGGGGGCGTTTGGCCTCATCGCTGCGGTGATCGGCCAGCTTCGTGCTGCCGAACTTCTGCCGTTCGGCACGCTTGAGTTCGGCCTGCTTCTGGCTTTGCGCCATCGCTTGCTGTGCCTCGCCATCGGCAAAAAGCGACACAGTGCACGAAATGCCAAGCGTCAGCGCCGCAAAGTGGCGGTACATCTTCGGATCGATGCCGAGAAACTGGGTAGACTTACGGGCCATTACCTATGCTCATAGCCTCCGCATGTTAAGGATCGCGCCAAGTTTCGTGGTTAGCGAATTGCTACCGGAATGGCGCGACATTGCTTGCGTTCCACCTATGTTCTGATATGCGAGCCACATGGCCAAACCCAAACGCCGTTATGTCTGTCAGGCCTGTGGCAGTGTCACCAACCGTTGGCAGGGCCAGTGCGCCGATTGCAGCGAATGGAACACGCTGGCCGAAGAAGCGCCCGAAACCGTCTTCTCGGCAAAGCATGATCTGTCCAGCGGGGGCCGTCGCGTTGCCTTTGTCAGCCTTGATGAACCGGTTGCCCTGCCGCAGCGTCGGCAGACGGGCATTGCAGAATTTGACCGCGCACTAGGCGGAGGCTTGGTGCCCGGCTGCGCTATCCTGATGGGTGGCGATCCCGGCATTGGCAAATCCACCCTGCTGCTTCAGGCCTCTGCCAAAGTGGCGATGTCGGGCGGGACTGCGGTCTATATCAGTGGCGAAGAAGCGTCCGATCAAATCCGCCTGCGTGCCGATCGTCTGGGCTTGGGCAAAGCCCCCATCCGGCTCGCCTCCACCACTTCGGTGCGCGATATCCTGACCACGCTGGGCACGATGCCACCGCCTGCGCTGCTGGTGATCGATTCGATCCAGACCATGCATTCCGATCAGATCGAAGGCGCGCCCGGCACGGTCAGCCAGGTGCGCGGCTGCGCGTTCGAACTGATCCGCTATGCCAAGGAGAACGGCGTCGCGCTCGTCCTCGTCGGCCACGTCACGAAAGACGGCTCTATTGCAGGCCCGCGCGTGCTGGAACACATGGTCGATGTGGTGATGAGCTTCGAAGGTGAACGTAGCCACCAATATCGCATCCTGCGCGCGATCAAGAACCGCTTCGGTGCCGTCGACGAAATCGGCGTTTTCGCAATGGCCGGGGCAGGGCTTGAGGAGGTGGGCAACCCTTCGATGCTGTTCCTGTCCGGACGCGAGGATCAGGTGGCGGGCAGCGCGGTCTTCCCCGCGCTTGAAGGTACGCGGCCCGTGCTGGTGGAAATTCAGGCGCTTACCGTTCGCCTTGCAAGCGGTGCCACGCCGCGTCGCGCCGTGGTGGGTTGGGATTCGGGCCGTCTCGCCATGCTTCTCGCTGTGCTTGAGGCGCGCTGCGGCCTCAGTTTCTCCACTGCTGAAGTCTATCTCAACGTCGCTGGCGGCTACCGGTTGACCGATCCTGCCGCCGATCTTGCCGTGGCCGCTGCGCTCGTCTCTGCCTTGTCCGACAGGCCATTGCCGCCCGCCTCGATCTGGTTTGGCGAAATATCGCTGGCGGGCGAAGTGCGTCCCGTCGCCCACACCCCAGTGCGCCTGCGCGAAGCGGCCAAACTGGGCTTCCGGCTTGGCTGCGGGCCAGAAGCCGGAGCCGAAAAGGTCGATGGTCTGCGCTATTCGCCGCTCAAGCTGCTGCCAAATCTGATTGACCGCGTGATGGGCGGCTCATAGGTTCGCACGCGAAATGACCGGCTTCGATTATGTAATTCTGATCCTCGTCGGCATCGGCGCCGTCGGCGGCTTCATGCGCGGCTTCGTTGAAGAAGTGCTATCGCTTGCCGCATGGTGCCTTGCGCTGCTGGCCGTTCACTATTTCCACGAAAGCCTGACTTACTGGCTCGCCGCCCATCTGCCGACCGAAACCGGCGCGGGCGTTCTCGCCTTTTTCCTGCTTCTGCTTGGCCCCTATATCGCCACGCGCATGTTTGCCCGCCGCATCGGCAGCGCCAGTCGTGATTCCGCCATCGGGCCGATAGACCGGTTGCTCGGTTTCGGCTTCGGCGCGGTGAAAGGCTTCATTATCGTCGTACTCGGCTATTCTATCGTGGTCTTCGGCTATGATCTTGCCTGGGGCGAAGATGGCCGCCCGCAATGGATCACCGAAGCGCGCACATATCCCTTCCTCAATGCCGCCAGCGAAGAATTGCTCACCCTGATTTCCGAACGGCGTGAACAGGCTGCCGAACAGGCCAGCGAAGTTGCCCGGCGCAAGGCCCGTCAGCAGGTTCTCGGAAACTGAGATGAGCGCAGGCCGTGGGCTGTACACGCCCGAAGTTCTGGCGCTGGCAATGGAACTTTCCGCCGCGCCGTGGGATGAAGCGCTCCCGCATAAAGGCAACGCCCGTTCGCGCTGTTGCGGCAGCACGATCGACATCGCGCTCGCCACCGATGCCGCCGGTGCCATCACAGCCATCGGCCTGCGCCCCCATGCCTGCGCCGTCGGGCAGGCCGCAGCCGCGCTTTTCGTCCGATCGGCAAAGGGCCGTGATCAGGTCAGCATTGCCGCATCCCGCGCGGCCTTGGCCGATTGGCTGGCGGGCGAAGGGCCGCAACCCGATTGGCCAGAGCTTGATCTTCTCACCACCGCGCGCACCTATCCTGCGCGGCACGGCGCCATACTGCTGGCCTGGGACGCTGCACTGGATGCACTCCCCACACCCGATCAGTGCTGATTCAATCTGCATCTGATTATTTGCGGGGCTTGCCGCGCGCCCTGCCGCTTGGCTACAGCCCCATTCAATAAGATCGTCCGGGGGAAGTTCAGCGTGTCAGCCAGCATTGCCAGCAACGGAATGTCCGAAGACGGACCGCTTGAACCAAGCGCATCCGATATCCGCCTTGTCATCGCGGCAAGTTCTGCGGGCACGGTGTTCGAATGGTACGATTTCTTCATCTACGGCACGCTCGCCGCGATCATCGGCAAAACCTTCTTCCCGTCAGACAATGCCACGCTGCAAGTGCTACTGGTCTGGGCGGGGTTCGCGGTCGGCTTCGGATTCCGCCCGTTGGGCGCAATACTTTTCGGCTATCTGGGCGACAAGCTGGGCCGCAAATATACCTTCCTCGTCACGGTGACGCTGATGGGCATCGCCACGGCAGGCGTCGGTCTGATCCCCTCGGCAGAGAGCATAGGCCTTTTTGCACCTGCCATCGTCCTGTTCCTACGCGTGCTGCAAGGCCTCGCACTGGGCGGCGAATATGGCGGCGCGGCGATCTATGTTGCCGAACATGCGCCCGGCGGCAGGCGCGGTTATTACACCAGCTATATTCAGGCCAGCGTGGTTGGCGGCTTCGTGCTCAGCCTGATCGTTGTTTTGTCCAGCAAGTCGCTGATGAGCGAGGCCGTCTGGACAAGCTGGGGTTGGCGCGTGCCCTTCCTCGTCAGCCTCGCGCTGCTGGCCATTTCGCTGTGGATGCGGCTGAAGCTGTCGGAAAGCCCGGTGTTCAAGGCGATGAAGGAACAGGGCGAACTCGCTGGCAATCCCTTCGTCGAAAGTTTCACTTATCCCGGAAACAAGCGGCGCATCTTCATTGCGCTGTTCGGCATCGCGGCAGGCCTCACGGTGATCTGGTACACCGCGATGTTCTCAAGCCTCAGCTTCCTCAAATCCGCCGCGCGCATGGATGATACGCTTGCAGAGATCACCGTCGGCATCGGCGGGGCGATTGGCATGGTGTTCTATCTGATCGCCGGGGCGTGGTCAGACCGGGTGGGCCGCAAAAAGCCGATTGTGATCGGTTATGCGCTCACCTTGTTGCTGCTCTTCCCGGTGTTCTGGCTCATCGGCTCTTCCGCCAACCCCGGCCTTGCCGCTGCTGCGCAGCGCAATCCGGTGGTCGTATATGGGCCGGATTGCAATTACAGCCCCTTCGCTGCCGAACAATCCAGCCGGTGCGCAAAGCTGCTGTCTGATCTGGCCGCATCGGGGATCAGCTATCAGCTTGAGACCGGGCCAGTCTTCACGGCCACCGTTGGCGGCGCAGCGATGGCCACCACGTCCTATCCCTGGGATGACAAGGCCGCTGTGCGGATCAAGGCTTTGCAGGCCGACCTTTCCACGCACGGTTATGACTTTGCAAAAGTCACGCCATCGCCGGCGCGGCTCGCACTGGTGCTGGTCGGCTTGCTGGCGCTGATGGCCCTGTCGGGCGCCACCTACGGGCCGGTGGCAGCGCTACTGTCCGAAATGTTCCCCCCGCGTATCCGCTACAGTTCGATGTCGATTCCCTATCATCTCGGCACCGGCTATTTCGGGGGTTTCCTGCCGCTGATTTCCAGCTACATCGTGGCCCGCACCGGCGATCCTTATGCCGGGCTATGGTATACTTGGGTCGTGGTGCTTGTCGGTTTCCTCGTGGCTCTCTGGGGCCTCAAGCCGGGACTGCCCGCCGATTTCACGGACGACTGATATTTCTGCTCTCCCTCCCGCTACGCTACGCCTCTCGCTGGATTCCCACGCACTCGCTTCAAACTGGCGTGCGCTGGATGCCCTGTCTGGGCGTGCTGCGGCCGGGGCTGCGGTAAAGGCTGATGCCTATGGGTTGGGTGCGGGGCGGGTTGTGCCGGTGCTTGCCAATGCTGGTTGCCGTGATTTCTTTGTTGCGCATTGGAGCGAGGTTCCTGACCTGCTTCCGCTTGTCCCGGCAGAACAGATCGCCGTGCTGCACGGACCGGTTAACCGTGACGAAGCAGAATTTGCGCGCAGCACAGGCGTGCGTCCGGTGCTCAACAGCCTGCACCAGATTCGCCTTTGGACAGAATCGGGGGGCGGCGCGTGTCATCTCATGGTGGACACCGGGATGAATCGCCTCGGACTAGAAATGGCGCAATTGAACGAAGCAGTACTCGCGGCGCTCGATATTGACATCTGCCTCAGCCATCTTGCCAGTGCGGACGAAGATTGCGCCCAGAATGTCAATCAGCTTCGGCACTTCGAAACGGTCCGCCACACGGTTGCGGCGCGTCGCTACAGTCTTGCCAACAGCGCTGGTATCGCCTTGGGTGATGCCTATCATGCCGATCTGACCCGTCCCGGTATCGCACTCTACGGGGGCATCGCCCGCCCCGAACTCGGCGATGTGATCAGGCAGGTTGCCCGGCCCGAGGCGATGATCATGCAAGTGCGAAACCTCGATGCCGGTGCAAAAGTTGGCTACAACGCTTTGTTCTGCGCCGATAAACCTATGCGAGTTGGTGTCCTGTCCGTGGGTTATGCCGATGGCTATCTTCGTTGCTGGACAGGTCAGGGCCATTTCCTCTGGCACGGCCAGCGCACGCCTGTGCTGGGCCGCGTGTCTATGGATCTGACAATTGTTGACCTTACCGCTCTGCGGGATTGCGGCGAGGGCGATTGGCTTGCTGCAGATTATGATCTTCGTGCTGCATCCGCCGCCAGTGGCCTGTCTCAATATGAGCTGTTGACGCTGATGGGACGGCGTTTTTCGCGCCAAACCGGTTGTTAACGCTACTTGTTTAGATTTGTTGCGCTGCACATACTGCACGTGCTAATACTATAGACACGTCGCAGTGGGGTGCCAGACTATGGCAAGTGATTCCAAGAATGGCGGCACGGTTATAATCAAAAAATATGCTAACCGTCGCCTCTACAATACCAGCACATCGAGCTACATCACGCTCGACCATCTCGCGCAGATGGTGAAGGATAATGTCGATTTCAAAGTGATGGATGCGAAGACGGGTGCGGATCTTACGCACGCGATCCTCACGCAGATCATCATGGAAGAAGAAGCCGCCGGAGAGCAGATGCTGCCGACGAACTTTTTGCGCCAGTTGATTTCGATGTATGGCAATTCGATGCAGGCATTCCTGCCCGGCTATCTCGAAGCGTCGATGGAACATTTCCGCGATAATCAGGCCAAGATGCGCAAGGCAATCGAAGACAGCCTCGGCTCCAACCCGCTCGCCCAGTTGGCGCAGCGCAACATGGAAATGTTCAAGGCTGCCGCAGCCGCGTTCGTGCCCGGCGCTGCCACGGCGGAAGAGCAAAAGCCTGCTGCTGAGGCTGATGATCTCGATGTCCTGCGCAAGCAGATGGCCGAAATGCAGAAGAAGCTGGATCAGCTTTCGAACTGACAGCGTTGCAAACACGTTAGATCCCGCAATTCCCAAACCGGGCATTGCGGGATTTTTCTTTGCGCTCTAACGCGCGAAACCATGAACACGCCCGCAATCAAGCACGCGCTCAACGTCAAGCGCGCCGAAGACTTCGCCCAGTGGTATCAGGCCGTCATCGCCGAGGCCGAGCTTGCCGAGGAATCCGGCGTGCGTGGCTGCATGGTGATCAAGCCGTGGGGCTACGGCATCTGGGAACGCATCCAGAAACTGATGGACGCTGAAATCAAGGAGGCAGGCGTCGAGAACTGCTACTTCCCGCTTTTCATCCCGCTCTCCTACTTCGCCAAGGAAGCCGAGCACGTGGAAGGCTTCGCCAAGGAAATGGCGGTAGTCACGCACCACCGCCTGATCTCTGACGGGAAGGGCGGCCTCACCCCTGATCCTGAAGCTAAGCTCGAAGAACCCCTAGTCGTGCGTCCCACCTCTGAAACGGTGATCGGCTCGGCAATGGCGCGCTGGGTGCAATCGTGGCGCGATCTGCCTCTGATGGTCAACCAATGGGCCAACGTCGTGCGCTGGGAAATGCGCACTCGCATGTTCCTGCGCACGAGCGAGTTCCTCTGGCAGGAAGGCCACACCGCTCATGCGGACGAGGCGGACGCGATGGTTGAAACACTGCGCGCGCTCGAAATGTATCGCGCCTTTGCCGAAGGCCCGCTGGCCATGCCGGTGATCGCAGGGCCGAAGCCTGAGAACGAACGCTTCCCCGGCGCGGTCGAAACCTTCTCGATCGAAGCGATGATGCAGGATGGCAAGGCACTGCAAGCCGGCACCTCGCACTATCTCGGCACCACGTTCGCACAGGCCGCCGGCATCCGCTATCAGGACAAGGAAGGCCAGCAGGCACTCGCCCACACCACATCGTGGGGCGTCTCCACCCGCCTGATTGGTGGCGTGATCATGACGCACGGCGATGACGATGGCCTTCGCGTGCCGCCGCAGATAGCGCCGCAGCAAATCGTCATTCTTCCCATGCTGCGCGACAACGATGGCGACGAAGCGCTGCTCGCCTATTGCGAGGAAATCCGCGCCGCGCTCGCCAAGCAGAACGCTTTCGGTGAACGCATCCGCGTCCTGCTCGACAAGCGCCCCGGCAAGGCTACGCAAAAGCGCTGGGCCTGGGTCAAGAAGGGCGCGCCGCTGATCCTCGAAATCGGAGGCCGCGATGCCGAAGGCGGACAGGTTTCAGCCCTGCGCCGCGATCAACTCTGGCGGCTTGACGCCAAGCCCAACTTCGTCGGCCAGTCCAAGGAAGCGTTCATCGCTGCCGCCGCGTCCGAACTCGAAGCCATCCAATCGGCGCTCTACGAACAAGCCCGCGCCCGCCGCGATGGGCAGATCGTGCGCGACGTGACCGATCTCGATGGCCTCAAGGCCTATTTCGCGGATGGCAACAAGTATCCGGGCTGGGTCGAAATGGGCTGGTCCAAACCCACCGGCCCCGCGCTGGAAAAGGTGGTGGAACAGCTCAAGGCGCTCAAGCTCACCATCCGCAACACCCCGCTGGATGCGCCCAAGCCCACCGGCACCTGCCCCTTTACGGGCGAACCGGCGGTTGAAACGATCCTGATCGCCCGTTCCTACTGATTGCCTGAAAGGGTGGCGCAACATCGCCACCCTTTTCCCTTCCCAGCGCTTGCCGGAACGCCGCCCCCGTTGCATGATGCTTTCATGCGCAACTATCTGATCCTGCTTCCACTCCTCGCGTCCACCGCAGCGTACGCCGCCCCGGAAGACGCCATTTCCGAAGCCCGCCTACGCGCCGATGTGGAAAAGCTCGTCAGCTTCGGCACTCGCCACACGCTATCTTCGCAATCAGACCCCAAACGCGGCATCGGTGCCGCACGCAAATGGGCCGAGGCCGCATTCCGCAAGGCCAGCGCGGCTTGCGGCAATTGTCTCGAAGTCGTCCTTCCCGAAACCACCGTCACCGGTGATCGCGTCCCCACCCCCACCCGCCTCGTCGATGTCGTTGCCATCCAGCGTGGCACCGAGCGCCCGAACGAAGTGGTGATCGTCCAAGGCCACATCGACAGCCGCGTTTCCGACGTTCTCGACGCAACCAAAGACGCCCCCGGTGCGAACGACAACGCCTCGGGCACCGCGCTCGTCCTCGAAGCTGCGCGCGTCCTCAGCCGTGAGAAGTTCCCCACCACGATCGTCTACGCCGCACTCTCCGGCGAGGAACAGGGCCTCCTCGGTGGCAAACTGCTGGCCGATTACGCCGCTGCACAGGGCTGGACGGTCAAGGCCGTGCTCAACAACGATATCGTCGGCGGCTCCACCGGCTCGGACGGATACCGCGACAATGCCCACGTCCGCGTCCTGTCCGAAGCCTTGCGTGCCGATTCGACCGACGCCCTGCGCGCCCAGATGCGCCGCTTCGGTGGCGAGAACGACAGCCCCTCGCGCAATATCTCCCGCTGGGTCGCCTCCCTCGCCGAAGCTGACGCAGACAATGGCCTGACCGTCCGCCAAATCTGGCGGGCAGACCGGATGGGCCGAGGCGGAGATCAGTTGCCCTTCTCGGACAAAGGCTTCCCCGCCGTCCGCTTCACCGTCGCGGTCGAGGATTACGAACACCAGCATCAGGATTTGCGCACCGAAGGCGGCGTCAAATTCGGTGACACGGCCGATGAAATGGACTTCCCCTACCTGGCCAAAGTCACGCGCCTGAACGTGCGCGCGCTGGCCAGGCTCGCCCGCACACCCATGCCGCCCGCTCCGGTGGTAAAAGGCGCGGTCAAGCCCAGCACCGATATCCTATGGCAACCCGTCCCCGGCGCGGTCCGCTATACCCTGTGGCAGCGCCGCACCGATACGCCGATGTGGGAAACGAAACTGCTCGAAACCACCGATACCAAAGCCAGCCTCCCCGGCGTCCGCGCCGATGACTGGCTGTTCGGCGTCAATGCCGTGGCGGCAGACGGTTCGGAAAGCCCGGTCGCCTCGGCTGTCCCTGGCGGCCAGTTCGCGCCACTAGCCCCGCCTGCGCCGAACCCCTAATCGCTTGCCCCTAATCGCTTGCCATTGAGGGCATGAAAGACCACATGCCCCCAATGGCAAAGCACAAGTTTCCCCAAGGCCTCCCCACGCGCCAGCAGGTGCTCGATTTCATCGCCCAGTCGGCAGAACCCGCCGGAAAGCGCGAAATCGCCAAGGCCTTCGGCCTAAAAGGCACCGAAAAGATCGCGCTGAAAGCCCTGCTCAAAGATATGGCCGACGAAGGCCTGATTGACGGCAATAGAAGCGCCTTCCACGCGATGGGCGGCGTGCCCAAAGTCACCGTGCTGCGCATTGTCGAGATCGATGAGGGCGAACCCATCGCCATCCCCGATAGCTGGAACCCCGAAGACGCCAGCCCGCCGCCCCGCATCCGCATCATCGAACCGCGCGGCAAACAGCGTGATCGCAACGCCGCGCTGCGCGCGGGTGATCGCGTGCTCGCCCGCACCGAAGAGGCGGGCAAAGGCTGGATCGCGCACGCGATGAAAAAGCTGCAAGGCGGCGAAGAACAGTTGATGGGCGTCGTCGAACTCGACGGCACCGGCAAAGGCTGGCTCGCCCCTGTGGACAAGCGCGCGCGCAATGCCGTGCCGATTTCCGATCTTGGCGGTGCAGAAGAAGGCCAGCTCGTCCTTGCCGAACCCGCCGGGCGTTCGCCCCGGTCGGGCATGAAAGTCGTGGCCGTGCTGGGCGATCCGCTCGCCCCCCGCGCTTTCAGCCTCATTGCCATTCACAAGCACGGCATCCCCTTCGTCTTCCCCGAAGCCGCGATCACCGAAGCCGAAGCTGCGGCCAAACTCCCGCTTAGCGAAGACCAGCGCGAAGACCTGCGCCGCCTGCCTATCGTCGCCATCGATCCTGCCGATGCGCGCGACCATGACGATGCGATCTGGGCCGAACCTGATGGGGAAGGGGGCTTCAATGCCGTTGTCGCCATTGCCGACGTCAGCTTCTACGTCCGTCCCGGCGGCCAGACCGACCGAGAAGCCCGCAAACGCGGCAACTCGGTCTATTTCCCTGATCGCGTCGTGCCCATGCTGCCCGAAGTCCTTTCGGCAGACGTCTGCTCGCTCAAATCCGGGGCAGACCGTGCCGCTATGGCGTGCCACATGCACATCGACAGTTCAGGCAATATCCGCAACTGGCGCTTCACCCGCGCCATCGTCCGCATTGCCGAAGTCATCGCCTACGAAGAAGCCCAGCGCCGGATTGATGAGAGCAATGCTGAAGCCCCCGCCCCTTCAGAGGAGGGGGTTGGGGGTGGAGGTTCTCACACTCAGGTCGAAACCAAAGTCCTCCAAAACCTCTGGTCCGCATGGCGCCTGCTCGAAAAGGCCCGCAACGCCCGCGATCCGTTGAACCTCGAACTCCCCGAACGCCGTGTCATTCTCGACAGCCAGGGCAAGATCGCAGAAATCGCCATGCGCGAACGCGTCGATGCGCACCGCGTCGTCGAAGATTTCATGATCGCAGCCAACGTCGCCGCAGCCAAAGCGCTCGAAGCCAAGGTCGCGCCCGTGGTCTATCGCATCCACGAAGCGCCAAGCCGCGAAAAGCTGACCGCGCTCAAGGATTACCTCGCCACGTTCGACCGCAAGCTGTCGCTGGGGCAGGTCATCACGCCTTCGCTGTTCAACCGGATGCTGAAAGACATCGCGGACGAGGCGGAAAAGGCGCTGATCATGGAAGCCGTCCTGCGCAGCCAGACGCAGGCCTATTACGGCCCGCGCAATGCGGGGCACTTCGGCCTTGCGCTCGGCTCTTACGCGCACTTCACTTCACCGATCCGCCGCTATTCGGACTTGCTTGTCCATCGCGCGCTGGTCGATGCCTATGGGCTGGAACAGCCGCGCCCCAAGGCCGATCTGCCCGCCACATCCGGCCTGTCAGACCGTGACCGCGCCGATCTCGCCCGCGTATCCGAAGCGATCAGCAACGCCGAACGCCGCGCGATGGAGGCCGAGCGCGACACCATCGACCGCTATGTCGCGGCATGGCTTTCGGGCAAGGTGGGCGAAGTGTTCGACACGCGGGTCACCGGCGTCCAGAAATTCGGCCTGTTTGCCACGATCATCGGCCTTGGCGGTGATGGCCTCGTCCCCGTTTCCACATTGGGCGCGGAACGCTTCAACTACGATGAGAAGGCCCAGCGCCTGATCGGCGAGTTGAGCGGCGAGGAGTTCGCGATGGGCCAGATCCTCAAACTGCGCCTTGCCGAAGCCAATCCCCTCACCGGCGCGTTGAAATTCGAACCCGTGGACGTCGCCGAAGGCGTCCAGCGCATCGAACGGCGCGGGGGCAAGATGGATCACAAACCCCGCAAGCAGGGCAAGTTCATTGCCGGAAAACGCGGAAGGCCCTCAAATATCCGTCATCAAGGCCGGAAGAAGTAGGCAGTAAATCCTTCGCCATTCCGACAAAACCTATCGCAAATTCCATAAATTCCTTCGTCATTCCCGCGCAGGCGGGAATCCAGCAAAAAACAAGAATGTCGTCGCAGGGCGAAGGCTCGTTGACCGATCTGGATTCCCGCCTGCGCGGGAATGACGAAACGACATCAGCTAAACCGGTCAATATCCTCGTCCGACATCACACCCGGCACGATCATCAGTGGGCAGGGCAATTGCCCGGCGATCCCTGAAAAGTGCGATACCAGCGGCCCCGGCGTGCCACCGCCTGCCGCTCCCAGCACCAGCGCCGAAACTTCCGGGTGTTCGTCCAGATATTGCCGAACCACCTTTGGCCCATCGCCCTCTTGCACCGAAATCACCGGGTTCAGACCTGATTCGCTGGCAAGACTTCCTGCCATGCTCATCGCCAGCACTTCGGCACGGTCGCGCGTTTCCTGCTCCATCGTCGCCTGTACGCCACCGAAGGCAACAAATTGTTGCCGGGGAACCAGCGCCAGAATGTGAACCGTGCCGCCCGTGCGCACGGCACGCCGGGCCGCGAAACGCAGCGCACCGCGCGCTTCTTCGGTCTCGTCCATGATCACAAGGTAGATGCGCTGAGACATGCTATTGATCCTTCCCAATGCATCGTATCGGCAAATTCGTATGCGGCGCAAGCGCCAAGCCACTTGACCCGGCGCGCCATGCTGGTGAAATGGGCGGCGGAAAACATGCAGGAGAGGTTTCCGCTACGGCACTCTCCTGCCCGACCTGTCAGGACACGGAAAAACACGCCCATGCCCATCGCGATCAAGATGCCCGCCCTGTCCCCCACAATGGAGGAAGGGACCCTCGCCAAGTGGCTGATCAAGGTGGGCGACAAGGTTTCGTCCGGCGACATCATGGCCGAAATCGAAACCGATAAAGCCACGATGGAATTCGAAGCGGTTGACGAAGGCACCATCGTTTCCATCGACGTTGCCGAAGGCAGCGAAGGTGTGAAAGTCGGAACCGTCATCGCGATGATCGCGGGCGAGGACGAAGACGTCAGCGCGCCTGCACCAAAGGCGGCAGAGCCTGCCCCTGCGCCCAAAGCTGAAGCTGCCCCGGCACCAGCGCCAGCACCTGCCGCAGCCCCCGTCGCCGCTGCGCCCGCGCCCAAGGGTGATCGCGTGATCGCCAGCCCGCTGGCCAAACGTATCGCGGCGGACAAGGGCATCGACCTTGCAGGCGTCGCCGGTTCCGGCCCGAACGGTCGTATCGTTCGTGCCGACGTCGAAGGCGCAAAGCCTGCGCCTGACGCTGCTCCAGCTCCCGCAGCAACCGCCGCACCGGCAGCCGCCCCCGCGCCGGTTGCCGCCGCCGTGCCGGACTTCGGCATTCCTTACGAGGCGCAGAAGCTCAACAATGTGCGCAAGACCATCGCGCGTCGCCTGACCGAGGCGAAGCAGACGATCCCGCATATCTACCTCACCGTCGATATCCAGCTCGATGCCCTGCTCAAGCTGCGCGGCCAGCTCAACAAGGCTTTGGAAGCGCAGGGCGTGAAGCTTTCCGTCAACGACCTGATCATCAAGGCGCTGGCCAAGGCGCTGGTGCAGGTGCCCAAGTGCAACGTCAGCTTCGGGGGCGATGAACTGCGGAGCTACAGCCGCGCGGATATCTCGGTTGCCGTGGCCGCGCCTTCGGGCCTGATCACGCCGATCATCGTCGATGCGGGCAACAAATCGATGTCCGCCATCGCCACAGAAATGAAGACGCTGGCTGGCAAGGCCCGCGAAGGCAAGTTGCAGCCGCATGAATATCAGGGCGGCACCGCTTCGCTTTCCAATCTCGGCATGTTCGGAATCAAGAGCTTCGATGCGGTGATCAACCCGCCGCAAGCCATGATCATGGCGGTCGGTGCGGGCGAACAACGCCCCTATGTGATCGACGGCGCGCTCGGCATCGCCACGGTCATGTCGGCCACCGGCAGCTTCGACCACCGCGCGATCGACGGTGCAGACGGTGCGGAACTCATGCAGGCGTTCAAGACCCTGATCGAAAACCCGCTCGGTCTGGTCGCCTGATCGCCTGACCATTCTGCGAGCGGCACTGCGCCCCTCGCTTCGCTAGACGTTTTGGCCGGAAGAGGGCCTGAAGGAGCATTTGCGTGGCTGACCAATATGACGTGATCGTTCTCGGATCCGGCCCCGGCGGCTATGTCGCGGCGATCCGCTGCGCCCAGCTTGGCCTCAAGACCGCGATTGTCGAGCGTGAAAACCTCGGCGGCATCTGTCTCAACTGGGGCTGCATTCCCACCAAGGCGCTGCTGCGTTCCGCCGAAGTGCTGAACCACATGAAGCACGCCGCCGCCTATGGTCTTGCGGCCGACAACATCCGTGCCGATCTCGATGCGGTGGTGAAACGTTCTCGCGGGGTGGCCAAGCAGCTCAATCAGGGGGTTACGCACCTGATGAAGAAGAACAAGATCGCCGTCCACATGGGCAACGGCGTGCTGAAAAGCGCGACTTCGGTCGAGGTGACCGGCGATAAGGGCGCTGAAACGATCTCGGCCAAGCACGTGATCGTCGCTACCGGCGCCCGCGCGCGCGACCTGCCTTTCGCCAAGGCCGATGGCGAGCGGGTATGGACTTATCGCCACGCGATGACGCCCAAGGTGATGCCGACCAAGCTGCTGGTCATCGGATCGGGCGCGATCGGTATCGAATTCGCAAGTTTCTACAACGACATGGGCGCAGAAGTTACCGTCGTCGAGATGATGGACCGTGTGGTCCCTGTCGAGGATGCGGATGTTTCTTCCTTCCTTGAAAAGGCGCTGACCAAACAGGGCATGAAGATCATGACCGGCGCGGGCGTTGAAAACCTCGCCGTCTCGGCCTCTGGCGTGAAAGCCAAGATCAAGGGCAAGGACGGCAAGGTCGTTGAAAGCGACTTCAGCCATGTCATCGTGGCCGTAGGCATCGCGCCGAATACCGAAAACATCGGCCTAGAAGCACTGGGCGTAAAGGCTGAACGCGGCATCATCGCCATCGACGGTTATGGCCGTACCAACGTCAAGGGCCTGTGGGCCATCGGCGACGTGACGCCAGGACCGTGGCTGGCGCACAAGGCAAGCCACGAAGGCGTGATCGCGGCAGAAGCCATTGCAGCGGAACTGGGCAACAAGGATGTTCACCCGCACCCAATGGACCGCGCGAACATTCCGGGCTGCACCTACTGCCACCCCCAGATCGCCAGCGTCGGCCTGACCGAAGCGAAAGCGAAGGAAGCGGGTTACGAACTGAAGGTCGGCACGTTCCCCTTCATCGGCAACGGCAAGGCGATTGCGCTTGGCGAACCGGAGGGCTTCGTGAAGACCGTGTTCGACGCGAAGACCGGCGAACTGCTGGGCGCCCACATGATCGGCGCGGAAGTAACCGAGATGATCCAAGGATATGTCGTGGGCAAGACGCTGGAAACGACCGAGGCGGAATTGATGCACACGGTGTTCCCGCACCCGACGATCAGTGAATCCATGCACGAAAGCGTGCTGGCGGCCTTTGGGCGGGCGATCCACATCTGATATTTCAAGGTTGACCGCCAAAGCATTGGCGGAAAACGAAATAGCGCGGGCGGGGCAACCTGTCCGCGCTTTTGCTTGTGGCCCGAACATGGCGAAAATCAGCGAATCATGGAATTTCAGTGAGTTGCGGCGAGTTAGTTGATGAAGTTGATCCAGCGGTGCCCCGTTCAACCTGGGACACTGGGCGAGTGGGATCGATGATTTCAAAAAGCCGCCCAAGATGACAGGCGCAGTGCTTGTAGGAAAACGGTTTCTGGTGGGGCGGGTGTTGGGCGTTTTGACTTTGGCCCGGAAATAAATCACCTTGGTTGCGGGATGGCTCTATTGCCGGGGGGCAAAGGCGCTTTTCGCGGCTGGGGGTGGACGGAGTGGACAACGCCGTAACGCTTGGGGCAACGCCGCGCATCGGCGCGCGGCAGACCTATCTTCAGCGCGCCTTCTTCAGCCTGATGATGCTGGCGCTGCTGTGCGCCATCAACCTGCCATTCTTCATAAGTCCGACGCAGGTGCTGCCGCAAGGTGGCGTGCGCGCAGGCGTTGCCGACTTTGCCGGGCAACAGCCCGACCGCGTTCCGGTGCGGCTGGAAGGCCAGTGGACGATGGTGTGGCACGATGCACCATACGCCGGACGGTCTTTTCCGATATCGGTGCCGGGAACGTGGGCGAAGCAGCCGGGGCCGGACGGGAAGCCGTTGCCCGCGCAGGCATCAGCCAGCTATTTCGTGACTTTGCGCGGCCTGCCGCCCGGTTCGTATACGCTACACCTACCCACGATCTTTGCCGCAAGCCAGGTGTGGGTGAACGGCCAGTTGGTGAGCAAACGGGGCGTAGTGGGGCGCGATGCGGCGGACACACGTTATGAATGGCGGTCCACAGATGTACCGCTGGTGGCCAATGGCGCAGACATTCGCGTGCAGGTGGATGTTGCGAGCTATCTGCACCGCCGCAATGGCATAGAAGCATCGCCGGTGCTGGGCACGGTGGAAGCGATGCGCAGTTGGGGTGGTTTGCGCTGGGCGCAGGAAATGCTGTTTCAGGTGGCGCTGACCGTACTGGGCGCGATCAGCCTTGCGATTTTCCTGTTCCGACGGAGCGACCGGGTATCGCTGTTCGTGGCGCTGGGATGCTTCGGCTTCATCCCGTCAACGATGATGTTGGGATACGACAACCTGCTGCTGATGCTGATGCCCGACCTTGGGTTGCGCGCGATGCTGGCGCTGGTGGACCTGTTCGGCACAGCATCAGTGATCTTTGCGCTGGCTTATGCGCACACGCTGTTTCCGGCGGATAGTCCGAAGCGTGTGTTTTGGGCACTGACTGCCCTGATGACGCTTGTATGGCTGGCTCAGGCGTTCAACTTCGCCTTTTCGACGATTCTGACGACATCGCAGGTAACTGCCTACAGTTTTCTGGCGCATGCATCGGGGCTGGGATGGATCATCGTGATCCTGCTCCGTGCGGTTTTCCATCGGCGCGATGGGGCCGTACCTTTCCTGATCGGCATGGGCGCGATGTTTGCCAGCGTGAGCATGATTTCGGTGGTGGCGTTCGGCGTGGCGCCCGGCAATCGCGTTGCGGGGATCGATTACACCGCGTTCGGCGTGGTGATCATGCTGTTTTCACACCTTGTGGTGCTGGCCGAACGCTGGGCGGTGACGATCAACGCCAGCGAAGTGATGAACGAGGAACTGCAGCAGTTGCTGGAAGTCAGTTCGTCGATCAACGGCGAAATGAAGTTGGAAGCCCTGCTGCAGAAGATCGTCGAGGCCACGAGCCGCATTCTGCACACCGAACGGTCCACGCTTTATCTTTACGATGCCGCCCACGATGAGCTTTGGTCGATGGTGGCCGAAGGGGTTGAACAGAAGATCATCCGCATCGATGCGGGGAAGGGGTTGGCGGGGGCGGCGTTCCGTTCGGGCGAAGTTGTGGCGGTGGCCGATGCTTATGCCGACGCGCGCTTCAATCCTGCGGTGGATGCAGAGACGGGCTTTGTGACACGGGCGGTCCTTTCCATGCCGATCACGACGCGCGATGGGCGGCGGATTGGCGTGATGCAGGCGCTGAACCGTGTGGACGGCGGCAGCTTTACCAAGAACGATGAAGTGCGCATGGCAGCGTTTGCGGCGCAATCGGCCATCGCGATCGAGAACGCCACACTGTTTGCCGAAGTGGTGGCATCGCGCAATTACAGCGAGAGCATCCTCAACTCAATGTCGGCAGGCGTGGTGACGCTGGACGTCGAAGGGCGGATCAGCAAGATCAACCCGGCGGCACAGCAGATGCTGCGGCTGGGTAACGATCCGCAAGCCGATGCCGCAGCCGCTGGTGCCCGGTTTGCAGCGGCCAATCCGTGGCTGGCGCAGGAAATCGCTTCTGTTTCACGCGATGGTTCGGTCCGCAACCTGATCGATGTCCATGTGACTGTCAGCGAAGGGCAGGACAAGGACGCCAACGTGAGCATTGTGCCGCTGCTGGCCGAAGCGGGGCAGGTGGGCACGCTGGTGCTGATCGACGATATCTCCGAAGGCAAGCGCATGGCATCGACGATGCGCCGCTTCATGCCGCAGGAAGTGGTGCAGGAAGTGTTCAACCGGGGCGACGATCTGATCTTCGGATCGGCCATTCCCGCCAGCGTGCTGTTTGCCGATATCCGCAGCTTTACCACATTGGCCGAAACGCTGACGCCGCGCGACACCGTGGACATGCTCAACGAGATTTTCACCGAGCTGTTCGAAGCCGTTTCATCGACCAGTGGCATGATCGACAAATACATGGGCGATGCGGTGATGGCGGTTTACGGCGCGCCGCTGCCGCACATGGACGATAGCGCCAACGCGGTGAGCGGCGCGATTGCTATGATCGGGGTCACGCGACGGCTGAACGAGGGGCGGCTTGCGCGCGGGCTGGTGCCGCTGCGGCTGGGCATCGGCATTGCCAGCGGTGAAGTGGTGGCTGGCACCATCGGCAGCCCCAAGCGCATGGATTACACGGTGATCGGGGACACGGTGAACCTTGCCGCGCGGTTGCAGGACGCGACCAAGATCTATCGCGTGAACGCCATCGTCTGCGATGGCACGGCGGCAAAGATCGCGGGCCGGTTCCCCTTGCGCGAACTGGATCTAATTCGGGTACGCGGGCGCAAGCGGCCCACGCGCATATTCGAGATCGTGGATACCGCCGACCTCAAAGCTGAGGGCATTGCCGCCTATGCCGAAGGAATGCGGCTTATTGGCGCGCGTGACTGGGTGGGGGCAGAGCAGGCCTTTACCGCTGCAGCTTTGGCGCTGCCCGATGATGTGCCATCGGCCATGATGCTGCAGCGTGTACGTCATGCCTTGCAGGTGCCGCCTGCGGATGACTGGGATGGGGTGTGGGGGTGAAATTCGTTTCAGATAAGTGTTCGAAATTCGCTGACATCGCCGCTGGGATATGGTAGTTACATGTAACTCTGCATGGAGCATCTTATGGTAGCGGCATCCTCTCCCAAGCCGACACGGGTCAAGGTTGGCGAACACCGCGCACGTCTGCGCGCGCAAGGCCTGCGTCCCATTCAGATCTGGGTGCCGGATGTGAGAGCCGCGTCCTTTCGCGCCGAAGCGCATCGCCAATCCGTGGCGGTGGCAACCGGCAGCGCTGCGGCAGACGATCAGGCCTTTATTGACGCCGTGAGCGACTGGGACGATACGTGAAGCGCGGAGAAATCTGGACGGTATCGGGCGGTAAAGACTACGCGGGTAAACCCCGCCCGGTGGTGATCGTTCAGGACGACAGTTTTGATGGCACCGACTCCATCACCATCTGCGCCTTCACGACCGACGCCACCGAAGCACCGCTGTTCCGCCTGTTTGTAGAACCAGACGAACCCAACGGGTTGCGATCGCCCTGCCGCCTGATGGTGGACAAGACCACCACCGTACCCAAATCGAAAATGGGCAGGCTGATCGGTCGTTTAGGCGATGCCGATATGCTCAGGCTCAATCAGGCGATGATGGTGTTTCTGGGGCTGGCGGCATCTCCCCGTGCGGGCCGGACTTGATAGGCTTATCAAGCGAAAATTGGCGGACAGGGTGGGATTCGAACCCACGGTGAGCTTGCACCCACGGCGGTTTTCAAGACCGCTGCCTTAAACCACTCGGCCACCTGTCCGCGCCGCGATGCGATCAGAATCGCAAAGGCGGGTTCCGTCGGTCGGAGCCGGGGAACGGTTCGCCGTTAGCGCTTTCCGCTTCGGACGCAAAGGGGATTCCCATTGTTGCTGAACCGTGCGAGACAATGGCGATGGGATTGCTGAGAAGGATGGGCAGGCTGCGGTCTGCCGGTGTTGCGGCTCTGGCGCTGCTTGCTGCTGGGCCTGCAGTGGGTCAGGTAGACGCCGAAGAGCAGGGATTTCAGGGCTATCTGCAGCTTCTGGCCGCGCGCGGACGGGCCGAGGGTGTGCGCGAATCCACCATCGCGGCGATGACGCAGGGGCTGACGCTCAACCGCCGGGTGATCCAGTTGGACCGGGCGCAGCCGGGGTCTTCTTCGGGGACAATTCCGGCCTTCGAACCCTATCGGCGCAGCCATGTGGACGCGGCGCGAATCGCGCGGGGGCGACGACAGCTCGCAGCAGCGGCAGGGCAGGTCGACGCCATCGAGCGGCGCTATGGCGTGCCTGCCAAGATGATGCTGGCGATCTGGGGCCATGAAACGGATTACGGCGGCTATACCGGCGATTTCGATCTGGCGCGGTCGCTGGCCACGCTGGCCTATGAAGGGCGGCGGCGTGAACTTTTTGCCGATGAATTCATTGCGGCGATGAAGATGGTGGATCGCGGGGTGCCGCGATCGAAACTGGTGGGAAGCTGGGCAGGGGCCTTTGGCAATCCGCAGTTCCTGCCATCGGTCTATCTGCGCGTGGCGGCTGATGGCGATGGCGATGGCTTTGCCGATATCTGGAGCAATCGCACCGATACGCTGGCTTCGATTGCCAACTATTTCCGCGATGCGGGATGGCGCACGGGGCAGCCGTGGGGGGTGGCAGTTTCGGTGCCTGCCGGGCTTGACCGGGGCAGTCTGGGCACGACGATGGTCAGCCCGCGCTGCCCGCGTGTGTTTGATCGGCATTCCGGCTGGAAGACGATGGCCGAGTGGCGCGCCTTGGGAATTGTGCCCAGATCAGGCGCGTGGCCTGCCGACAATGTGATGGCCAGCCTGCTGGAACCCGATGGGCAAGGGAAGACGGCCTATCTGCTAACCGGAAATTATAGGGTTATCCTCGATTACAACTGCTCGAACTTTTACGCTCTGTCCGTGGGACTTCTTGCAGATGAGATCAGCCGCTAGCCTGACCGCGATTGCCGCCACGTTGCTTCTGGCAGCCTGTGGCGGCGCAAATGCCGCCGTAAACCCAAAGGTTTCGGGGCCTTCCGATGCTGCACAGCGCGGCCCCGCCGGTGATTATCCGATGGTTCTGGGCGAACCGTTCGTGGTGGACGGGGTCACTTATACGCCTGCTGACACGCTGAACTATGATTCGGTAGGCTATGCACACGTAGCCGGGGGCGACGGGATCAGCGGGGCGCATCGCACGCTGCCTCTGCCGAGTTATGTCGAAGTGACTTCGCTGGAAACAGGCCGGACGATTCTGGTGCGGTTGACGCAGCGCGGACCGATGACCGGGGGCGATCTGGTGTCGCTCTCTGCTGGGGCGTGGGCGCAATTGGGGGCGCCTGCAGGTGTACGGGTTCCGGTGCGGGTGCGCCGTGTCAATCCTCCCGAAGCAGAGCGCGCTTTGCTGCGCAGCGGAGCCAGTGCGCCAGCGCGGATGGACACGCCGACGGGCCTGCTTTCGGCATTGCGACGGAAATTGGGAATTGCGGCAGTGGCGAGCCAGCCTGCGCCGGAAACTCTGCCTGCTGCCAAAACGCTGCCTGCAGCGCCGGTTGAGAAATCGCCAGTGAAGGCTGCGCCTTTGCCGCCGAAGCCACCGCCCAAAGTGCCGACGCCCAAGGTTTCATCTGAGGCAAAGGCTGCACCAGTGCCGGTCGAAAATCCGGCCGAGAAAGCGCCTGTCAAGGTAGCGCCTACGCCCGCGAAGGGGCTGTTCGTGCAAGTGGGGGCCTATTCCGACAAGGCACGCGCCGAAGCGGCGGCCAAGGCGGTGGGCGGTGTTGCCTCGCCCGCAGGCAAGCTGTGGCGCGTGCGGGTGGGTCCGCACAAGGATCGTGGACAAGCCGATGCGGCGCTAGCGAAGGTGCGCGCGGCGGGCTATGCCGATGCACGGGTCGTAACCGCGCCGTGATCTGATACGGATGGGCGCTGCGTGGGCGGCCCGGACTATCCGGGGACGATATTTGCGCGCGAAAATCTTGGCGATTCTGATGGTTGGCACGGCAGGGATGATGCCGGTGCGGGCGGCTGCGCCTGCTCAGGGTCAGCAGGCCGTGTTGGCTTCTATGCCGCAGATCGATGCACCGATTGCGCTGCTGCTCGATGTGGGATCGGGGCGCGTACTCTATGCCCGCGATGTGCACCGCCGGTTCGTGCCCGCTTCGATCACCAAGATCATGACGAGCTATGTGGCGTTCGATCTAATCACCAAGGGCAAGCTACGGCTCGACCAGCGCATCCCGATCCGGCGCGAAACCTTCCGGCAATGGCGCAACGTGGGCAGCACGATGTTTCTGCCCGCAGAAGCGCAGCCGACCGTGGCCGAACTGATCGAAGGGATCGTCACCGTTTCGGCCAACGATGCCTGCGTTGTACTGGCCGAAGGTGCAGTCGGATCGGTCCCCGCGTTCACCAAGCTGATGAACGAGGCTGCGGCCGAGCTTGGGATGCGCGACAGCCATTTCAACACGCCGAACGGGTGGATGGACGAAGGCCAGACCTATGTCACCGCCGCTGATCTCGCCACGCTTAGCGGCGCGCTGATGACGCGGTTTCCAGAGCTTTACCGGCGCTTCTATGGCCATGCCGAAATGACGTGGGGTGGCATCACGCAGCCCAATCACAACCCGTTCTACGGCGTGGTCGAAGGCGCTGACGGGGTGAAGACGGGTTTCACAAACGAGGCTGGTTATGGCTTTGTCGGATCGGCAGAGCGCAACGGACGCAGGCTGGTGATGGTGCTGGGCGGCTATGACCGGCCCAACCTGCGGGCAAAGCAATCGCGCGACTTCATCGAGTGGGGCTTTGCCGCGTGGGAAGCGCAGCCGCTCTTTGCCAAAGGGACGGCTGTGGGCAGGGCGGCGGTGCAGGGCGGCGCGGCGCGTGCTGTGTCATTGGTTGCGCCGCGCGCGCTGACGGTGACAGTGCCACGCGGAGCGAAGGCGCGCTATTCACTCTCGGTACGGTACAAGGGACCGTTGAAAGCACCGATTGCCAAGGGTGAAACGGTGGCCAGCCTGATCGTGCGGGTGCCGGGCGAACCGGTCCATACGCAGCCGCTGGTTGCCGGGGCTGACGTGGCGCGGGGCGGCATGTTTGACCGGCTGCGCAATGGCATGGCCGGGATGGTTGGCCTGTGAGTGGTCAGACCGTGACGGGACGTTTCATCGCGCTGGAAGGGGGCGAGGGCGTCGGCAAATCGACGCAAGGGCGGCTGCTGGCCGAAGCGCTGCGGGCGCGGGGGCTTGAAGTGGTGACCACGCGCGAGCCGGGCGGCACCGCAGGTGCCGAAGCGATCCGCGCGATGCTGCTTTCCACCGAAGGCGATGGCTGGGGGGCGAGGGCCGAAGCACTGCTCTTCGCCGCTGCGCGTGCCGATCATGTCGAAAAGCTGATACGCCCCGCCGTGGCGCGCGGGGCGTGGGTGGTGTGCGACCGGTTTGTGGACAGCAGCCGCGCCTATCAGGGTGGTGGAAGCGGGCTTTCGGACGACGAGGTGATGGCGCTGCACCGGATCGGCAGCGAAGGGCTGCTGCCCGATGTGACGGTGCTGCTGACCGTTGCGCCAGAGGTTTCGGCAGCACGCCTTGCCCTGCGCGATGGCGATACGGCGGATCGGATCGGCGGACGCGGCGCGGCATATCACGCAAGGGTGGCAGCGGCATTCCGGGGCTTTGCAGAGGCTGAACCGAAGCGCTTTGCCGTGGTGGATGCCGAAGGTGCACCAGAGGAAGTTCATGCGAGGATCATAGCGGCGCTGATAGGAGTGCTGCCATGATCGGGCACGATGAGGCGTGGCGCGCGTGGCGATCAGCCATGCAGGGCGCGAGAATGCACCACGGTTGGTTGCTGGCGGGGCGCGAGGGACTGGGCAAAGCAAGTTTCGCGCGGGCGGCGGCGGCTGAACTCGTGGCCGAGCCGGGCGTTATGCAGCCTTCTGTAGACGCACATCCCGACATTCTCACGCTGTCGCCCCTGCCCGCGAACGACGACGAGGCCAAGAAGCGCGACGAGGGCAAACCCTACCAGTTGAAACGCAGCATCTCGGTCGATCAGGTGCGCGCCTTGCAACGGCGGTTGACCACCCGACCAACCTTGGGCGCGCGGCGCGCGGTGATCATCGATTCCGCTGATTTGCTGGAGAAAAGCGCGGTCAATGCCCTGCTCAAAAGTCTGGAAGAACCGCCGCAGGGCACGTTCTTCCTGCTTGTAGTCCATGCCTTGGGGCGCTTGCTGCCCACGGTCCGTTCGCGGTGCCTGATCGTGCGGTTTCATCCGCTGACCGATGCTGAAGTGACGCGAGCGCTGGACGTTGCCGCGCCGGAACTCGATGCCGAAACGCGGCGTGCAGCGCTGGCGGTATCCGGCGGATCGCCCGGAGCGGCGCTTGCCTTTGCCGAACAGGATCTGGGGCGGGCGCAGGCGATATTCGAAAAGTTGATCGAGCGTGGAGATCGTGATCTTGCTCTGCGCGGTGCGCTTTCGGGCGCGATTGGCGCGAGGCCGGATCGCGAGCGTATCGGTGCCGCCATCGAAGCGGCGCGGATGACGGTGGTGCGCGCGCTCGACCATGCGGATGATCCAGCGCGATTGCGACTGGCCGAAACCCATGCCCGACTGGTAAAGCTGGCCGGTGAAGCGCCGATCTACAATTTTGATCCGGCAATGCTGATGATGGAAATCGGCTCCTTGCTGGCATCGGTTGCGCCGACTAGGGAAGGCGCGCGATAACCACGCAGATTCCTTGCAAGAAAGCGACCGGCCCGATGGGCGAACCCTTCTATATCACCACCGCCATCTCCTATCCCAATGGCAAGCCCCACATCGGCCACGCTTACGAAGCGATTGCCGCTGATGTGATTGCGCGGTTCCAGCGGGCGATGGGCCGTGACGTTCGGTTCCAGACCGGAACCGACGAACATGGCTTGAAGATGGCGCAGAAGGCGCGCGAACTGGGCGTTACACCGCGCCAGCTTTCTGATGAAATGTCGTCGTATTTCATAAAGATGTGTGATGAATTGAATGTGTCTTATGACGTCTTCATCCGCACCACGGAGG
Source organism: Novosphingobium sp. ERN07 (assembly GCF_012641335.1). GTDB lineage: Bacteria > Pseudomonadota > Alphaproteobacteria > Sphingomonadales > Sphingomonadaceae > Novosphingobium. Next base: position 124,746 of record NZ_JABAID010000002.1, on the reverse strand, counting down.
AACGGCACCATGCATCCGTTCAGGAATTGTGGCGGCGAATGGAGGCGAGCGGCGACCTTTATCTTGATCGCTACGAGGGCTGGTATTCAATCCGCGATGAAGCGTTTTATGATGAAAGCGAACTCGTGGCCGGGGAAGGGGGCGAGAAGCTTTCTCCACACGGCACACCAGTGGAATGGACTGTCGAGGAATCGTGGTTCTTCCGCCTTTCGAAATACGCTGAGCCTCTGCTGAAGCTATATGAGGAGCATCCCGAATTCGTTCAGCCGGACAGCCGCCGGAACGAGGTTATGCGCTTCGTCGAAGGCGGCTTGCGCGACCTTTCGGTTTCGCGAACCAGCTTCGACTGGGGGATCAAGGTTCCCGGTAGCGACGGCCATGTGATGTACGTCTGGGTAGATGCCTTGACCAACTACCTCACCGGGCTTGGCTTTCCAGATGAGAGTGGTGATTTTGCAAAGTATTGGCCTGCAAATCTCCACCTGATTGGCAAGGATATCGTTCGGTTCCATACCGTGTACTGGCCTGCCTTTCTGATGAGCGCCGGTATTGCCGTGCCGAAGCAGGTTTTCGGGCATGGCTTCCTGCTCAACCGGGGGCAGAAGGAATCGAAATCGCTCGGCAACGTTACCGATCCTCTGGAACTGGCTGAACGGTTCGGCGTCGATCCATTGCGTTATTTCCTGATGCGCGAAGTCGCGTTCGGTCAGGACGGTTCCTATTCGCCTGAAGCCATCGTCACGCGATGCAACGCCGAACTTGCCAATAGTTATGGCAATCTGGTGCAACGTACACTTTCCATGATTTTCAAAAACATGGGTGGCGAACTTGCGAAGTTTCAGACGACCGAGGCGGATGACGCGCTGCTGGCGATCGTGTTCAACGCCTGCCGCGAAGAGTTACCCCGCGAGTTCGAAATGCTGAACTTCTCTGGCGGGATCGATGCGTGGATGCGCGCCGTGTTCGCGTGCAACGCCTATGTCGATGAACAAGCGCCCTGGGCACTGCGCAAGACCGATCCCGAACGCATGAAGGCCGTGCTGCTGACGCTGTTCATGGCAATCCGCGATCTGACGATTGCGATTTCGCCTGTTGTGCCAAGTTCAGCCGCCAAGGTTTTGGATCAATTGGGCCTTCCGAGTGAAGGTCGTGATTTTGCCGCACTGACCGATGCGGATTGGTATGTGGCGCGCGTGGCGACTGGCGAGAATTTGGGCCAACCTGTCCCAGCATTTCCACGCCTTGAGCTGCCTGAGGAGCCAGCCTCGGCATGATGCTGATCGATTCCCACTGCCACCTGAACTACAAGGGACTTGTTGAAAGTCAGGCCCAAGTGCTTGATCGTGCGCGGCAAAGTGGGGTTCGCGGGTTTCTGAACATCTCCACGCGCCAGCGCGAATGGGCCGATATTATCGGCACGGCCGAACGCGAAAGCGATGTGTGGGCCAGCGTTGGCATTCACCCGCATGAGGCCGACGATCACGCCGATCTGGGCGAGGCGGTGTTGCTGGAGGCAACCGCGCACCCGCGCGTGATCGGCATCGGTGAGACTGGTCTGGACTATTACTACGATCATTCAGACCGGCAGGTGCAGCAAGACCTGTTCCGTGTGCATATCAGAGTGGCGCGCGAAACCGGGCTGCCGCTGATCGTCCACACCCGCGATGCCGAGGATGACACGACCCGGATCATCGACGAAGAAATGGGGAAGGGGGCTTTCCCGGCGCTCATCCACTGCTTCACCGCGTCTGCACCGTTTGCGGCAAAGATGCTGGATCTGGGACTTTCGATTTCGCTATCCGGCATCGTGACGTTCAAGAATGCCAAAGACTTGCAGGCAATAGCTGCGGAACTGCCGGAAGATCGGCTGCTGGTGGAAACTGATGCGCCGTTTCTCGCTCCGGTGCCGCATCGCGGGAAGACCTGCGAACCGGCATTCGTTGCCAATACCTGCGCCTTCGTGGCGGGCCTGCGCGGGACAACCACGGAAGCGCTGGCTGAAACTACGGGCGCCAACTTCTTCCGACTATTCGGCAAGGCCAGCCTGTGAAGCTGACCATACTCGGTTCAGGCACGTCCACCGGGGTGCCGCGCATCGGCAACGACTGGGGTGATTGCGACCCAAACGAGCCGCGCAACCGGCGCACGCGCGTGGCGATTGTCGTCGAAGGGGAAGACGGGAGCCGCCTGCTAGTCGATACGCCGACGGACTTGCGTCAGCAATTTCTGTCCTGTGGAATCGACCGGGTGGACGGGGTGTTGTGGACGCATGATCACGCCGATCATTGCCACGGTATCGATGATCTGCGCCCGCTGCGTTATGGCCGCGGCGGCCCGATTCCGGGCTATGCGGCCAGCGAAACCGTGCGGCGGCTGCGCCAGCGCTTCGGCTATGTTTTTGCCGGACAGCATGGCTATCACACGATCTGCGAACTGGACAATCTGGACCGGGTCCGCATGATCTGCGGAATCGGCATTGCCCATTGCCAGATGCCGCACGGACCGGCACAATCGACTGCGTATCGCTTTGATCAGGCAGGTAGAACAATCGGTTACGCAACAGACTTCAGCGAGATTACCAACGAGATGATCGACATTTTCTATAAGGTCGATGTGCTGGTGGTTGATTGCCTGAGGCGACAGCCGCATCCCACGCATTCGCATCTTGGCATGGCGCTGGAACTGATCGAAGCCACACGTGCTGGACACGGCGTGCTGACGCATCTCGACAAATCGATGGATTACCGCACACTCTGCGCCGAAACGCCGGATCACATCGAACCGGCATACGATGGGCTGGAGATCGTGACATGAGCGGCGACGAGATTGTCAGGCTCATCGGTATAGCGATGGCGCTGGTCCTGCTGGTGGCCAACCTGCGCGGCCGCCAGATCGGTCTGTCAGACGGGCTGCGGATGGGAGCGCTTTGGGCATTTCTGTTCGTGGCCGCAGCGCTCGTGTTTACGTTGATCGGATGGTGACACGATGGCCTCGCGAGCCATTCAATTTACATAATACATATTATCAATTCAAATGTGAGGCATGTGGAGGCTGATGTTCTGCGCCACTCTCACGCCCCAAACCCCATGCTGAAAATGGATGTTCGCGATGGATCATGCGGTAACGCCCAACCTTTCCCGCTTGCTGGGCATCATGGCACGCCTGCGTGATCCTGCGCGCGGCTGCGAATGGGATTGCGCACAGACGTTTGCGACGATTTCGCCTTATACCATCGAAGAAGCCTATGAAGTGGACGACGCGATCATGCGCGGCGATATGGCCGCTCTGAAAGAAGAACTTGGCGACCTGCTGCTGCAAGTGGTCTTTCATGCGCGCATGGCAGAAGAGCTTGGATTGTTTGGCTTCGACGATGTGGCCGCGGCAATTTCGGCCAAGATGGAAGCGCGGCATCCGCACGTCTTCGGAGACGAAGCTGACGAAGGACAATCGCGCGAGGATCGTTGGGAAGCCGCCAAGGCCGCCGAACGCGCTTCGAAAGGCGCGCACAGTGCAATGGACGGCGTGGCGCTGGCGCTTCCGGCCTTGATGCGCGCTGAAAAGCTGCAGAAACGTGCAGCGCGCCAAGGCTTCGATTGGCCCGATACCGACACACCAATAGAGAAAGTTCTGGAAGAAATTCAGGAACTTCGCGGGGCTTCTTCGGAAGATGAACGCATTTTGGAAGCGGGAGACCTGCTTTTCGCCGCTGTGAACGTCGTACGCAAATATGGCATTGCCCCGGAAGAAGCGTTGCGTGCTGCCAATGGCAAGTTCGAGCGGCGGTTCCGGGGCATGGAAGCGCTCGCTGGTGACACGTTTGCAAGCCTCCCGCTCGACGAGCAGGAGGCGCTTTGGCAAACGGTCAAGCGGTCAGAGCAGTGAAACGCCCCAGTTCGCGCGGCGTGAGGCGGACGGTTATTCGCATGGAAGGTTCACTTTCAGCGCCATCCACCTGAACTTCCTGAATAATGTCGCCGTGTGCGTGAAGCCAGGCAAGGCGCTGTCCGTCTGACAGCGGCACTGTAAATTCCAGTGTTTGCGCGCCGCCGGTCAACATCTGGCTGAGTTGGTCGAGCAGCGCGGCAACGCCATCGCCGGTCAGCGCAGATACCGGCACAACTGGAACTTCGGCCACCTTGGCGGCGATGATATCCTGCCGCATTGCCTGCTCTTCAGGCGTTAGCAAATCCCACTTGTTCCACGCCTCGATCACGGGAATGGTTGGTCCCCCTTCCCCGTTAACGCCAAGATCGGCGAGGATCTGTTCGACTTCCGCCTTCTGATCCGCGCTGGCGGGATTAGCGACATCGCGCACGTGGACGATCACGTCAGCGGCGGTCACTTCCTCCAGCGTGGCGCGAAAGGCAGCGACGAGTTGGGTGGGAAGATCGGAGATGAAGCCTACGGTGTCAGACAGAATTGCCTTCTCAACGCCGGGCAGCCGGATTGCGCGCATGGTCGGATCGAGCGTGGCGAAGAGCAGGTCTTCTGCCATCACGTCCGCCCCGGTCAAGCGATTGAAAAGCGTGGATTTCCCCGCGTTCGTATAGCCGACAAGCGCGATCACAGGCCAAGGTGCGCGCTGACGGCGTTCGCGATGAAGGCCGCGGGTGCGGCGTACCTGTTCCAGTTCCTTGCGCAGACGAGCCATGCGGCCACGGATCAGGCGGCGGTCGGCTTCGATCTGGGTTTCGCCGGGACCGCCAAGGAAGCCGAAGCCGCCGCGCTGGCGTTCGAGGTGAGTCCATGACCGGACGAGGCGACCGGCCTGGTAATCGAGGTGCGCGAGTTCGACCTGCAACCGCCCCTCGGCAGTCGCCGCGCGCTCTCCGAAGATTTCGAGAATGAGGCCGGTCCGGTCGATGACCTTGCGCTTCAGTTTGTCTTCGAGATTGCGCTGCTGGATCGCTGAAAGCGCGCCGTCAACGATGACCAGTTCGGCATCGGAATGGTTGCAGGCCACGGCGATACGATCAACTTGGCCTTCACCGAACAAGGTAGCCGGGCGCACGGCGCGAATGGGGAGGATGAATGCATCAACCACCTCGATACCGATAGCGCGGGCAAGGCCCTGCCCTTCTTCGAGGCGGGATTCAGCGTCCGCGCCAAGCCCCCCTCCCCGCTGTTTGATATCGGGGAGGACGACAACGGCGCGCGCGCCACGGGTGACTTCACCGGCTATATCGCCGGTATTGTTGCCAAATTCAAAAGTACTCAGGAATCCTCACCATCCCAGTCGCCGGTGAGATCAACGTGACCGGCAGGCTGAATTGTCGAAACGGCATGTTTGTAGGCGAGTTGGACATAGCCTTCGCGCTCAAGCAACATGCAGAAGAGATCGTAGGACGCAACGCGGCCCTGAAGCATCACGCCGTTGACCAGGAACATCGTGACCTGCACCGCGGCATCGCGCACGCTGGACAGGAACACTTCCTGCAGCAGGCGAGCTTTCTTGCCGTTTTCCTCACCCCCGGTCTGGAAATGGGCGACCGAAAGCTGTTGGCCCGGCATGATCGTGGAAATCGCGTGTTTGTAGACCAGTTGCGATTGGCCATCGCGGCGCAGCAGGATCGAGAAGTTATCGAACCACGTGACGATGCCCTGCAGCTTGACACCCTTCACGAGGAACATCGTAACGGGAATCTTGTTCTTGCGCAGGTGGTTGAGGAACAGATCCTGAAGGTTCTGTCCCTTTCCGCCGCTGGGGCCGGTAACGGGAGCGGGTGCTTCCGCAGCGGGGGCCGGTTCGGGCTTGGGCCGAGGGCGTGCGGAAAGCGTTTTGCCGGTCATTAACGTGACTCCATTTTCTATTGGCTCGGTCCAATAACGGACCTTCGCGATCTGGCCTTCGTGCAGGTGCATTCTGGCCGGGTTCGTTGACGAGTTTATGTCCCGATGCGCTTCCCGTAAACATGGGAAATTGCACAGGGTTTCGCATTAATGCGTATTCATGGCGCGAAAATCAAGTTCAGTCCTCGTCTTCATCCTCGCGCCGCTCGGCCATGCCGAGGAGCTTGAGCTTGCGATGGAGGGCTGATCGCTCCATGCCGATGAAGCTTGCCGTCTTGGAAATATTGCCCGAAAACCGGCGAATCTGGACCTTCAGATATTCGCGTTCGAAGTTCTCGCGCGCTTCACGCAACGGCACGCCCATAAGCGTTGAACCACCTGTATCGCCGCCCATAGGCGTGGCGACGATTTCCGACGGGAGCATATCCGAATCGATGCGTGCGAGACGATCACGCGGGGCCAGGATAACCGTGCGTTCGACCACGTTGCGCAACTGGCGCACATTACCCGGCCAGTCATAGCTCTGCATCGCGGCCATTGCTTCTGGCGAGACGGCAGGCGGCATCACCCCCTGTTCGCTGGCGTAACGCGTGAAGAAGTGATCAACGAGCGCCGGAATATCGTCGCGCCGCTCTGTCAACGAGGGGATGGCGACGGGCACCACGTTGAGCCGGTAATAGAGATCTTCGCGGAAGCGGCGTTCAGCGATTTCCTTTTCGAGCGGGCGAGACGAGGAGGACACGACACGCACGTCCACGCGCAACTGGCGATGGCCGCCGACGCGGACGAACGATTGCTCGGTCAGCACACGCAGAATGCGGGCCTGACTGGAAGCCGGCATATCCGACACTTCATCGAGAAACAGTGTGCCGCCATCAGCCATTTCCAGCAGGCCTGCCCGCACCAGCTTGCCGTCCACTTCTTCACCGAACAGTTCCTGCTCGAAGCGTTCGGGCGTGATGCGAGCTGAATTGACCGTGATGAAGGCGTTCTGCGCGCGCGGACTCCACGAGTGTAGCAGGCGGGCGGCAACTTCCTTGCCAGATCCTGCGGGGCCGGTGATGAGCAGGCGGCTGCCGGTGTTGGCTACGCGTTTGAGCGTGGCGCGAACCTGATTGATCGCGGAGCTATTACCGGTGAACTCCTCGGCCATTGCGAAGCCTTGGCGCAGGCGCTGGTTTTCGCGGCGAAGGCGCTCGGTTTCCGTTGCACGTTCCACAAGCAGAAGCAGGCGTTCAGCTTCGAAGGGCTTTTCGAGAAAATCCATCGCCCCACGGCTGATCGCGGAGACGGCGGTATCGATATTGCCGTGACCGGAAAAGATGATGACCGGCAATTCCGGCTCGCGCTTCTTTATCTCATCGAGCACTTCGAGGCCGTCCATCGGGCTGCCGTGCAACCAGACGTCGAGCAGGACGAGGCTGGGGCGGCGCTCGTCAATCGCGGCGAGCGCGGTCGTGCTGTCTGCAGCGAGGCGGCAGCCATAGCCTTCGTCGGAAAGAACGCCTGCCACGAGTTCGCGGATATCGCGTTCGTCGTCCACGATGAGGATGTCGAGTGCCATGATGGAGTCCTGTCAGTCCTGTTCGGCGTGTACGGGGGAATTGGTGAGCGGATCGCGTGCGAACCGCATGGTGACGCGCGTGCCGCCACCCGGTTCGGGGGTGAAGGCCATCTCGCCGCCATGTTCTTCGACGATCTTGTGAACGATGGCGAGGCCGAGGCCTGTGCCCTTTTCGCGCGTGGTCATATAGGGTTCGAGAATGCGATCCCGTTCAGCGGGAAGCCCGATACCGTTGTCTGTGACGCTGACGGTGACCGTCTGATGATCGCCTGCAAGCGTTACAGCGATGCGTCCGCGATAGTCTACGTCCGCCGCCTTGGCGCGGGCTTCAATCGCCTCGACCGCGTTCTTGACCACGTTGGTCATCACTTGCCCGAACTGGTGGCGATCACACTGCAGCGGCATCGAAGGTTCATCACAGGCGAAGCTGAAATCGATCTTTGCGTGAGCGACTTCCTGCAGGAACAGCGACTGGCGGACCAGATCGCTGGCGTCTTCGGCCCGGAACACCGGCTTGGGCAGGCGCGCGAACGAGGAGAACTCGTCCACCATCTTGCGCAAGTCACCCACCTGTCGAATGATCGTACTGGTCAGTTCCTCGAACAGTTCGGGATCGTTTTCGATCTGGCGGCCATAGCGCCGTTTGAGCCGTTCGGTGGCAAGCTGGATCGGCGTGAGCGGATTCTTGATCTCGTGCGCGATGCGCCGTGCGACGTCTGACCATGCGGCGCGGCGCTGATCGAGCAATTGGCGGGTGATATCCTCGAACGTAATGACGTGGCCGTTGCTGTCTTCGGCTACACGCACCGCCAGCGTGCGCAGATCGCCATCGAGCGGGTGCTGGATGACGTTGTTAGGCTGACCGGACGCCACAAGCTGCGCGAAGACAGGCGATAGGTCTGCCAGCGGGCGACCGATTGGGCTGGGGGCGTCGGAAGGCACCAGCACGCGCTGCGCCGAAGAGTTGATCAACTGCACGGCACCATCGCGTCCGATGGACAGAATGCCGGCGGTGATCGATTCCAGCACCGCTTCGATAAAGGCGCGGCGCACTTCAAGCTGGGCATTGGCCGTGACCAGTGCCTGCGTCTGCCCTTCAAGCTGCTGGGTCATGCGGTTGAACGCACGGGCCAACAAGCCCACTTCATCGGTGCCGCTGTTCTGTGCCACGCGCATGGCGAAGTTGCCGCTGCCGATGGTCCTTGCCGCTGACACCAGTTCGGCCAATGGCGCAACCTGACGATCCGCAAAGCGAAGTGCGGCCCATACCGCGACCGCGACCAATGCGAGACTGACGGCGAACAGCAGGATGTTGAAGCGCAGTTGCAGCGCCCTCGCCCGCGAGGTCAGCATATCGTAGGACTTTAGGACAGTCTGCGCCCGCTCCCACTGTTCAAGCGCAAGAGCGTTCGATGTGCGTGCCGCGTAGAGATAGATGCCGCGTTGTTTGTCTACCGGAGTAATCGCCTCGATGCGTTCTGCCGAAGCGTTGACAACGACCATCTCGCCGGAATCGAGGCGTTTGAGATCCTGTCCGGTGACGCGCTGCTGGCGTTCGGTTTTGTCAGGATCGACAATGGCTGCCGTGCGCAGCGAACCGTCGGGCATCCGTTCGAGGATGGCGGACTCGTTCATCTTGCGACCGAGCACCTGATAGGAATAGCCTTCGGCAAACTCGGTCGACGTGATCGGGGCCTGATCGAGATAGTCGCGAATGTCGCCCGCCATCGCGATGGTTTCGTTGCCGACATCGCGCAGCTTGTCTTCGTAGTACCCACGCGCGAGCTGGTTGGCGTTCTCCAGCATTCCGCGCGAACTGTCGGAGAACCAGAACTCAACGCCCGACTGAAACAGCAGCGAGGCGAAGACCACCACCAGCAGCGTCGGAATGGCGGCAATAAGCGAGAACAGCCAGACGAGGCGGACATGAAGACGCCCGCTCGATCCCAGAACGCTTTTGTTGGCACGGCGGATGGCCAAGCGACGACCGCCAAGCACCAGCAGCGCCATAGCGGGGACCAGCGTGCCGATCAGCAGGCTGGACGTGAGCCGTGATGGCAGGATCTGTTCGTTCGAGCCTGTACCCGTGACCGTGAGCCAACTGACGGACAGCATCAGGGCGAGGATAGTAGTGGCAGCAACTTCGAGCAGGAAGAACACGTTTGCCCGACGCAGGCTTAGAAGCGCGCGGCGGTACCAGCGCGGCATTCTGCGGATGGAAGCGTTGCCAGCCTGTTGCATCGTTGCACTGCTACAACACCACTGTTGCATTAATGCAAGAGGAAACCGACCAACGCCCGACCGCGCGGGATCAACTACAATGCCTTAATCGCGCTTGGGCATTTCGTCGGGCGTGATGGCAAGATCTACCAGACGCTTGCGCAGCGTGTTGCGATTGATCCCCAGGATTTGCGCCGCGCGCAATTGGTTGCCGCCCGTTTGCGCCAGAATATTTAGGAACAGCGGGCGTTCAAAGGCGGCTAGTGCTGCGTCGTAAACGGTGCCTGGAGCGGGCGCGTTGGCAAAGAGCCACTGATCAACGGCGGAAGCGATGTCCGCTGGACCTTGTACTATCCCCCCCCCCACTGTCTCTGCGTGGAGAGACAGTGGAACGCCACTGTCGGTTTGCGACAGCAGTGGCTCTATCGTGGCAGCATCAACCACTTCATCGCGGGCCAGCAGCGCGAGGCGGTAGATGAAATTGCGCAACTCGCGCACATTGCCGCGCCACGGTTGGCGGGCCAGAAGGTCGGCCCCGGCAGCGGTCAACTGGCGACGGGGAAGCCCTTCGGCGGCAGCGCGAGCGAGGAAGTGGCGGGATAGCGCATCGATATCATCGGCGCGTTCACGCAAGGGCGGCAGTTCTATAGGCACCACGGCAAGGCGGTAATACAAATCTTCGCGGAACGTGCCTGCGGCGATCATTGGCAGAAGATCGCGGTTGGTCGCGGCGACGATGCGGCAATCAAGCGTGATCTCATCCCGCCCGCCGACGCGGCGGATGCGGCCCGATTGCAACGCGCGCAACAGGCGTGTTTGCGCCTGCATCGGCATGTCGCCAATTTCATCGAGGAACAGCGTGCCGCCGCTGGCCTGTTCGAACTTGCCGATGGAGCGGGCAACGGCCCCGGTAAACGCGCCCTTTTCATGTCCGAATAGTTCGCTCTCGATCAGTTCTGCGGGAATAGCGGCTGTGTTGACCGCAATGAACGGGCCGGAGCGGCGATTGCCAAGCTGGTGGATCGCTTCGGCGACAAGTTCCTTGCCAGTCCCGGATTCGCCAAGGATCAGCACCGTCAGATCATTGCGCAGCACGCGCGTGATCATGCGGTAAACCGCCTGCATTGCGGCGCTGCGGCCTACTAGCGGCAGACCTTGCGGAACGTCTTGTGCCAGATCAGGCGCTGCAGCTTCGGCCTTGCCGATGGCCTGCGTGACGGTGCGGACCAGTTCTTCAAGATCGAACGGTTTGGGGAAGTATTCGAACGCGCCCGTATCGCTGGCACGGACCGCCGTATCGAGCGTGTTCTGGGCGGAGAGAATGATGATCGGCAGCGCGGGATGTGCATCACGCACCGGGCCGAGCGTTTCGATGCCATCGCCATCAGTGAGCATCACGTCGGTCAGGAGCAGGCGGTAATCGTATCCAGCGAGAAAGCGGTCCCGTCCGGCAATGGAATCACACTGGTCAACTTCGAAGCCTTCGGCCTCAAGCGCGGCGGTAATGACGAGAGCAATCGAGGCGTCGTCCTCGACCAGCAGGATGCGTTTGGTCATGGCTGAACCGATCCTGCAACAGGAAGGTGGATGCGGAAATTGGTGATGCCCTTGGCTTCATCCCGATCATGGGTGATGCGACCGTTCATCTCCCGCACAAGCTTCTGCACCAGCGCAAGGCCGAGGCCTTGCCCGTTCTTCTTGCCCGTGACGAACGGTTCGAAGATGTGATCACGCAGCTTGGGATCGATGCCGGGACCGTTGTCGCTGACGCGCAGTTCGATGGGCAGCCGCAGCGGTTTGCCGCCAGGGCCAGCGTGAAGCTGGATGCCGCTGGCGAAGCGGGTGCGGACGGAAATCTTCGGCGCGGTTTCGTGCTGGCAGGCCTCGCGCGCATTGCTCAGCAGGTTGAGGAGGACTTGCACCAGCGAATCGGGGTTCGCCATGATCGGCGGCAGTGAAGGATCAAACTCCTCTTCGATCAAGGCCGACGCAGGATGCGCCGCTGTCAACACAGCCTGGGCGCGGCGGACGGCTTCGTGAAGGTTGCACTGTTGCGCAGGCTCGGCGCTACGCCGTGAAAGCGACTGCATCTGATCGATCAGCTTGGCAATGCGATCAACCTCGGCAGTGATCAGACCGGTCATCGCGCGGTCACGCTCTGACAGCTTGCGATCAAGCAGCTGCGCCGCACCGCGAATGCCGGCGAGCGGGTTCTTGATCTCGTGCGCGAGGACTTCGGGCGCGCGCAGGGCCACCCCTTCCCCACCGCCCGCGCCGCTGCCGTCACCGGTCAGTGCTTCTACGCCAACGCCTTCGTGCAGCATGAGCAGTTGCCACCCCGGACAATGGGTGACCGGACTGGTCATCACGTCAAACCGGCGCGGGGCCTGACCCATGATCCGCACGCGCACGCCGCGCGCGAAAAGGTGCGCTTCACCATCGGCAAGGCGGCCAAGGATCAGCGGCTCTTCGAAATCGAACAGTTCCGCCACCGATTTGCCGACAAGGCGGCGGTAGCTTTGGCCCATAAGCTGTTCGGCTGCGGGATTGACCGTGGCGACGATCAGATCGGGATCAAGTTGCAGCAGGGCCAGCGGGAGGCTTGCGACGACGCGCTTCGGATCGGGCTTCTGGCCCGGTTCGGAACGGCGCCAGTCGGGAAGCGCAATCATGCGGCAGCGCGCTGCCCTGCGGCTTCATCCACCGCCAACTGATGTTCGATTGCGCGGCCATAAAAATCGGCAAGGCTGGCGATAACCGCCTTGGGATCGTCGATGAAGTTCACCTTGTTGCGGAAATCCGCCGAACCGTGCAGCCCCTTGGTATACCAGCCCAGATGCTTGCGCGCCATGTTGACGCCGGTCACCGTGCCGTAGTGTTCCTGCATGGCGTGGTAGTGTTCGATGATCAGGGCGTATTGTTCCGGCAAGGTAGGATCGGCCAGACGCTCACCCGTGTTGAGCCAGTGCATGATCTGGCCCAGCAACCAAGGACGGCCATAGGAGCCGCGCCCGATCATCACGCCATCAGCACCGCTTTGCTCAACGGCGGTGGCCACGTCCTCGATAGTGCAGATATCGCCGTTTACGATCACGGGGATAGAAACTACATCTTTAACGCGGCGCACGAAGGCCCAGTCGGCACTGCCTTTGTACAACTGGTTGCGCGTGCGACCGTGGACCGTGATCATCTTCGCCCCCAGATCCTGCGCAATGCGGGCAAGTTCGGGAGCGTTGAGGCTGTCATGGCACCAGCCCATGCGCATCTTGACGGTGACCGGTACGTTCACCGCCTTGACCGTCGCCTCGATCAAACGGGTGGCTAGCGGGATATCGCGCATCAGCGCCGAACCTGCATCGCCGTTGACGACCTTGCGCACGGGACAGCCCATGTTGATGTCGATGATCGCAGCGCCCTTGTCCTCGGACAGCTTGGCAGCTTCAGCCATCTGATCAGGTTCGCAGCCGACGAGTTGCATCGAGACCGGCTCCTCAATCGGGTGCCATGCGGCCTTCTGAATCGACTGGCGCGTTTCGCGGATCGCGGCGGGGCTGGCGATCATCTCGGTCACGTTGAGGCCCGAACCGAAGCGGCGCACGATCGTACGGAACGGCAAGTCCGATACGCCTGTCATCGGAGCAAGCACGACCGGACAATCGACGGTGACAGGGCCGACCTGAATGGGTTTTAGCTGTGGCGGAACAGGGGCTTCGGACATGGATCAATAACTGCCTAAAAAACAGGCAGCGCTTAGTCGATTGCAAATGAAACGGCAAGACTGTTGCTCCAGGTGGGTAACCGCTGGTAGAGGCGCGGCGAATGGTCGCTATCCCGCCTCTAACTGACGACGATCTGTCTGGTTCAGTTGCCGCCGTCGTCGTGGCAGCAGGCAAAGGGATGCGTACAGGCGGCGCTGTGCCAAAGCAGTTCGTGATCTGGCGGGGCAAACCACTGGTGCGACATTCGGTGGAAGCACTGCTGGCCAGCGGAATCGCGCCTGTCGTGGTGGCGATTCCCGATGGCTGGCACGATGTGGCCGCTGACGCGCTGGCGGGGCTTGCGAACGTGCAGTTCGTCTTGGGTGGAGCAACCCGGCAGGAATCGGTGCACGTTGCATTGGAACATCTGGCCGCAGCTGCCCCAGTAAAAGTGCTGATTCACGATGCGGCGAGGCCGATGCTTGGGTGCGCGGTGATCGACCGGCTGGTCGATGCGCTGGATCATGGCGTGGCGGCGATACCGGTACTTCCGGTGGTGGACAGCGTGGTGCGCGGTAGTGCCGGTGCAATGCTTCACAGCGTGCCGCGCGAGGAGCTTTATCGCGTGCAGACGCCGCAAGGGTTTGGCTTTGACCCCATCCTTGCCGCGCATCGCGCATGGCAGCGCGAACCCGACGCAGGGGATGATGCGCAAGTGGCAGTGGCGGCGGGGCATCAGGTCCTGCTGGTTGAAGGCGACGAAGCGCTACGCAAGGTGACTTTCGCCGCCGATCTTGAGGAGCAAGAGGTGAACCGCCAGTTTCGGACCGGAATGGGCTTTGATGTTCATCGCCTTGTTTCGGGTGAAGAACTTTGGCTGTGCGGCGTCAGGATTCCGCATGACAAGGGCCTGTCCGGGCACTCCGACGCCGACGTGGCTATTCATGCGCTGGTCGATGCCCTGCTCGGTGCCATCGCGGCAGGCGATATCGGCGATCACTTCCCGCCATCCGATCCGCAGTGGAAAGGCGCATCGTCCGACCGGTTCCTTGCCCACGCGGCAAGCCTTGTGCGCACGGCAGGATTCGTAATTGGCAATGTGGATGTCACGGTGATCTGCGAAGCACCGAAGATCGGCCCACACAAGCAGGCCATGCGCGAGGCGCTTGCCCGCATTCTCGGGATTGACACAGGCCTTGTCTCGGTCAAGGCGACGACTACAGAACGCCTTGGAATGACTGGGCGTGGTGAAGGAATTGCGGCACAGGCGGTGGCGATGGTCCATTCCACAGGACCACTGCTGCCGACGCTTGCAGGAGCTTGACGCGGATGAAGATTTCACGATTTGCACTGGCCGCCAGCGCCGGTCTGGCGTTGTTCCAGACACAATTGGCGCAAGCTGCCACCCCCGCGGCCCCGTGCCTGAGCGAAGCTGAGGTTACCGCGCTCGTCGGTTTTGCCCTGCCCTCTGTGATCGACGGCACGATGAAGAGCTGCAAGCTGCATCTTTCCAGCAATGGCTATTTCGCGACGCGCGGCAGTGAATTCCTTGATCGCTATGCAACGCGCAAGGCCGTGAACTGGCCGATGGCCAAGTCTGCCTTCGTCAAGCTGGGGTCGAGCAAGGACAGCAAGATGACCGACACGATCGCGAACCTGCCTGATGAGGCTGTGCAACCTTTCGTCGAAGGACTCGTCAGCGAAATGGTCGGCAGCGAAATCAAGCCGGATCAATGCACGGCCATCGAACGCGGCGTGCGTTTGCTGTCACCGCTTCCGCCGGAAAACACCGCCGAACTGGTCAGCTTCATTCTGGTTCTGTCGAGCAAGCCGAAGCCCGGCAAGACCTCGTCATTTCCGATCTGCAAGACAGCGGCCTGATCGCATGGACAGCGTTCTCCCGCCGATACTCGGTGAACTGGCGCGCCGGGTCGTTGCTGAAAATGCAGCGCTTGGCCGCAAGGTGGCCGTGGCCGAAAGCTGCACCGGCGGTCTGGTAGCTGCGGCATTGACCGAAGTTCCGGGCAGTTCGGCAGTATTGGATCGCGGTTTCGTGACCTATTCCAACGAAGCGAAGCAGGAACTGCTGAACGTTTCGGAGGATCTGATCGATACGTTTGGCGCGGTATCCATCGCCGTTGCATGGTCGATGGCTCAAGGCGCGCTGAAAAAATCGGGCGCAGATGTTGCCGTGGCAATCACTGGCGTTGCCGGGCCTGATGGTGGGAGCGAACAGAAACCGGTGGGCACGGTCGTGTTTGCCTGTGCCAAGCGTGGTGAAGATCCTGAAGCCACCAACGCCGAACTAAAAGTATTCGACACCGCAACTACACGCGCCGAAGTGCGCCTTCAGGCCACGCTGACCGCGCTGGAACTGCTGCTGCCGTAAAGCTGCTCGGCCCGTTTCTCGAATGCGGCGACCATCTTGCGGAACGCCGCATCGAGATACTGCCCCGCCAGCTTTTCGAAGATGGCGTTGCGAAAGGTGAAGTCCACGCAAAAGCTGATGGTGCAGCCGCCATCGGCATTGGGCGTGAACGTCCAATCGTTTTCAAGCCGCTTGAGCGGGCCGTCGATATATTCGACCCGGATGTGGCCGGGCCGCACCTTGTGAACGCGCGAGGTGAATTTCTCACGCAGGGCGCTGAACCCCACCAGCATATCCGCGATCATTTCGGTTTCGCTGTCAGACCTGACGCGGGTGCCAACGACCCAAGGCAGGAATTCGGCATAGCGCCGCACATCGGCGACCAGATCGAACATCTGCTCTGCCGACCATTGCAGCGACCGGGTTTCAACGATCTTCGGCAAGGTTTCAGCCCTGCGCTGCGGCTTTCTGGGCGACCTTGGCAAGCTGCGCATCGCGCGTGGCACGCATTGCGCGGAAATCATCCCCGGCGTGGTAGCTGGACCGCGTTAGCGGGCTGGCCGCAACCTGCAGGAAGCCCTTGGCACGCGCGATTGCGCCATAGGCATCGAATGCCTTGGGCGTGACGAATTCAATCACCTTGGCGTGCTTTGGCGTAGGCTGAAGGTATTGCCCCATCGTGAGAAAATCGATCTGGGCGGAGCGCATGTCGTCCATCACCTGATGCACTTCGAGGCGTTGCTCACCAAGGCCGAGCATTACGCCAGACTTGGTGAAGATGCGCGGATCGTGGCGCTTCACCTGCTCCAGCAGGCGCAGCGAAGCATAATAGCGCGCGCCGGGGCGGATCGTGGGATAGAGCCGTGGCACGGTTTCGAGATTGTGGTTATAAACGTCCGGCCCGGCATCAACGATGGCTTCGACGGCGGCTTCCATCTTGTTGCGGAAATCGGGCGTCAGAATTTCGATCGTGGTTTTTGGCGTCATCTCGCGCAGTGCGTTGATCACTTTGACGAAATGGCCTGCCCCGCCATCGGGCAGATCGTCACGATCAACAGATGTGATGACGATGTGTTCAAGGCCCATCTTGGCCGCCGCTGTGGCGACATTGATTGGTTCCATCGGGTCCACCGCGCGTGGCATCCCGGTCTTCACGTTGCAGAAGGCACAGGCCCGCGTGCAGACTTCGCCGAGAATCATCACGGTCGCGTGCTTCTTCGTCCAGCATTCACCGATGTTCGGGCAAGCCGCTTCTTCGCACACCGTGTTCAGCCCAAGTTCGCGCATCAGCGCGCGCGTTTCGCCATAGCCCTTGCTCGTGGGGGCTTTTACGCGAATCCAGTCAGGCTTACGCTGGCGTTCGGGGCGGAGATTTTGGGTCGGGTCGTTCATTGGGTCCAGATAGGCCGTTCGCGCCACACTTGAAAGACCCAATCGTTGCGGCCATTAGCGTTGACCATGACCCAGAGAACCCCCGAATTCGACCACCTGCTTTCAGGATACCGCCGCTTCAGGGAAACCGGCTGGAACCGCCGGCTGGAACGTTGGCGCCAGCTTCGCGATGGGCAGGAACCGCAGGTCATGGTCATCGCATGCTCCGACAGCCGTGTCGATCCAGCCCAGATCTTCGATGTCGATCCGGGCGAGATTTTCGTGGTGCGCAATGTCGCGGCGATGGTCCCCCCGTTCGAAACAACGCCGGGCCATCACGGTGTTTCGGCCGCGCTCGAATTTGCGGTGCAAGTGCTGAAGGTCAAGGAAGTCGTGGTCATGGGCCACGGTATGTGCGGCGGTTGCAAGGCCGCGCTTACCCACAGCCTGAAAGGCACTGCCCCCGGTGATGGCGGCTTTGTGACCGACTGGATTTCGCTGCTCGACGATGTGCGCGAAGAAGTTGTCGCCAAGCATGGAATCGACGGGCGCGACGCCGAACAGGCAATGGAACTGGCAGGGGTGCGCCAGAGCATAGCCAATCTGCGCACATTCCCTTTCGTTAGCCGCAAGGAAGCACAAGGCGAACTTCGCCTGCGCGGCGCATTCTTCGCGATCTCTGACGGCGTTCTGCACGTTCTGGACGAGGCGAGCGGGGATTTCGCACCCGTTACTTGATTTTTGAAGGCTGCCCGTCCAGCCTCCAAGCGTAACGAAAAAGGGCGGCCCGAGCGGGCCGCCCTTTTTTATGCCTGCTTCCGCAGAACTGGTTCAGGGACGCGCCTGAGTCGTCGCGAAAGTGGCCCAAAGCCGTGCCAGCGGCGCGCGAGCGCCGGCGACCTGCGCAAAGCTGGCCTTGGCATCTTCGAACTTGTCCTGATCGAGCTGCGCGATACCAAGACGGGTCAGTGCACGATCCTTGTCGATCGCGCCCTTGGCGATGGCCATCTCGTACATTTCTTCAGCCTTGGCCGGTTCATCGTAGGATAGGTATGCGTCGGCCATTGCCAGCGCGCTCTTGCCGTCCTTGCCTGCACGGGCTTCCTTGTCGAGCGCTGGGAGCGAGGCCTTGTCAGGTGCGATACGGCTCTTTGCCTGCGAAAGCGCATCCGAAACAAACGGATCATTCGCCTTCAGCACGCCGCTTTTGACGCCCATTTCGGTTACCTTCAGGACTTCGCCCGGAAGACGGCGCGGGTCAGCGGCTTCGATATATTCGATGTATTCACGCTCTACATACTTGGGATCGTTCTGGAAGCCGCCCGAACGCAGCAGCAGACGGCCAAGATCCAGCGATTCCTGATTGGTGAACTGGCCGAATTCACGCACGAGCTGGCCCGCGCCAAGCCAGTTGAGCGGCGTGGGATCGTTTTCGACCATCATCGTCGACCATTCGATCGCTTGCGGCCCAAGCTTGTTCTTGTACGCAATCAGGTTCGCACGCTTGAACCAGCCTTCCGGCACTGCGCCACCTGCGGCCTTGCGCGCGTCCACGGCAGCCTTGAGCGCTGCAAGCGCCTCGGCGTTCTGGCCCTGCTGCGAGTACGAATCCGCCAGCAGTTCAGCAGCGGTATCATCCTTGTAGTTGGCGGCGACGACGGCGGTCAAAGCCTTGACCGCAGCCGGGAAATCCTTGTTCGAATAGGCGAAGTTGCCAAGGTAGAACTGATATTCCGTCACGTTCGCAGCAGGCACCTGGCCGCTGTCGAGCATGTTCTGCATACCGCGCTGGCGCATGGCGACATCGTTCAGCGTGCCGCCAAGGCTGACCGCCCAGCCACCAGCGGCCATACGATCAAGCGGAGTTTTGATAGCAGCTTCTGCAGCGGCGAGTTCTGCCGGGGCATTGGCGACCAGCGCCTTTTGCGCGGCGGCATCGGCGCCCTTCTTCTTGGCTTCGTCGAGCGCGTTCATCGTCTTCTGGATGGGAGCGGCAGCGCCAACGAATTCCTTCGAATAGCTTGCCTTTTCAACCTTCGGCTCTTTTTCCTTGGCGAACGTGGCGGTCGCACCGACCGTCAGCGCGCCGGTGGACAGGGCAAGGGCCAGCGCCGTCTTGCCGATCATGCCGCCAGAAACACGCTTGAAAGTAGCACGCATAGAACTCGTCTCCTGTTCGACCGGATGCCTTGCGGGGCGACCATGCCCGGCAACAGATGCACCTTCGGTCCTCTCACCTCTGGTCGTATCCGCTAGTGGCGCGGAAATAGCCCCTTGGCAACGGTTTGTGCGCTATCCTTGCTGCCGTGAACGGGGATTGAATGACGCCTCGTCCGAATATTCAGGCAACTGGTCGCACGCACTCACAAATGTGGAAAACCGGGGCGGATCAGGGCCGATCCGGGCCGCATTGCTGGCTATCGTCGGGCAATGGGTCTAGGGCCATTTTTCCGTCCTTTGTCATCATAACGAAAAGCAGTCCACGTGAGCGACGACACCACGATCATCGACCCTCCTGCCCCCGCCCCTGATGGCGAGTTCCAGCGGATCGACATCGTTGACGAGATGAAGACCAGCTACCTCGATTACGCGATGAGCGTGATCGTCAGTCGCGCGCTGCCTGACGTGCGCGACGGGTTGAAGCCGGTTCATCGTCGCATCTTGTGGACCAGCCACGAAAACGGCTTCGTCTCGACCAAGGCCTATCGCAAATCGGCGCGTATCGTTGGCGATGCGATGGGCAAGTACCACCCGCACGGCGATGCTGCGATCTATGACGCGCTGGCGCGCATGACGCAGGACTGGTCGATGCGGCTTCCGCTGATCGACGGTCAGGGGAACTTCGGCTCGATGGACCCCGATCCGCCGGCATCGATGCGCTACACCGAAGCGCGCCTTGCCAAAGTGGCGGATTCGCTGCTCGCGGATATCGAAAAGGATACGGTAGACTTCATCCCGAACTACGACGGTTCTGAGCATGAACCGCAGGTTCTGCCTGCGCGCTTCCCCAACCTGCTGGTCAACGGCGCGGGCGGGATCGCAGTGGGCATGGCGACGAACATCCCGCCCCACAATCTGGGCGAAGTGATCGACGGCTGCCTTGCCTATATGGACAACCCGCTGATCACGATTGACGAACTGATCCAGATCATTCCGGGACCGGATTTCCCCACCGCGCCGCTCATTCTGGGCACGGCAGGTGCGCGCAAGGCCTATCATGAAGGCCGTGGCTCGATCATCATGCGCGCGCGCCACCAGATCGAAGAAGGGCGCGGGGATCGTCGCGCCATCGTCCTTACCTCGATCCCCTATCAGGTCGGCAAATCCGGCCTCGTCGAAAAGATTGCCGAGGCCGCGAAGGACAAGCGGATCGAAGGCATCTCTGACATCCGCGACGAATCGAACCGCGAAGGCGTGCGCGTGGTCATCGACCTGAAGCGCGATGCAACGCCCGAAGTCGTGCTCAATCAGGTGTGGCGCAACACGCCCGCCCAATCGAGCTTCCCGGCGAACATGCTGGCGATCCGCGGCGGTCGGCCCGAAGTCCTCAATCTCAAGGACATTATCGAAACCTTCGTGCGCTTCCGCGAGGAAGTCATTACCCGGCGCACCAAGTTCGAACTGAACAAGGCGCGTGATCGGGCGCATATCCTGCTTGGCCTCGTCATCGCGGTTACGAACCTTGACGAAGTGGTGCGGATTATCCGTGGTTCGCCCAACCCCGCCACCGCGCGTGAAACACTGATTGCGCGCGAATGGCCGATGGGTGAGATCGCGCCTTATATCCGGCTTGTGGAAGCCATCGAGGATGTGGGCGTTGCTGATGCGGCGACCTATCGTCTTTCGGAAATTCAGGTTCGCGCGATCCTGGAACTGCGCCTGCACCGGTTGACCGCGCTTGGCCGTGACGAAATTGGCGATGAACTTGAAGGCCTCTCAAAGGCTATTGCCGAATACCTTTCGATCCTTGCCGACCGCGTGAAGCTCTATGGCGTGATGCGGCAGGAACTGCTCGAAGTGCGGCAGGCCTTTGCCACACCGCGCAAGTCCGAAATCACCGCGCCCGCTGATGGGATCGAGGACGAAGACCTGATCGAGCGCGAGGATATGGTCGTTACGATCACGCTCGACGGCTATATAAAGCGTACCCCACTTTCCACCTTCCGCGCGCAGAACCGTGGCGGCAAGGGCCGCAGCGGCATGGCGACGAAGGACGAGGATGCGGTCGGGACGATGTTCGTCACCAGCACGCACACCCCTGTGCTGTTCTTCTCGACGGCGGGCAAGGTCTATCGCCTGAAAGTGTGGCGCCTGCCCGAAGGCGGGCCAACCACGCGCGGTCGTCCGGTTATCAACATGCTGCCCGCGCTGGACAAGGACGAGACAATCGCCACCGTTCTTCCGCTGCCGGAAGACGAGGCGGAATGGGGCAAACTTTCGGTCGTCTTTGCGACGGCCAAAGGCAACGTCCGCCGCAACTCGATGGACGCTTTTGCCAACATCCCGTCGAACGGGAAGTTTGCGATGAAGTTCGATGAGGACAGCGATGATCGCCTGATCGGCGTTGCTCTGCTGGAGCCAAGCGATGACGTTCTGCTCGCCACCCGCGCGGGCAAGGCCATCCGCTTTGCTGGTGACGAAGTGCGCGAGTTCACGAGCCGTACCTCTACCGGCGTGCGCGGCATGACGCTCAAAGGCGATGACGAGGTTATCTCGCTGTCGATCCTGCACCGTGTCGGCACCTCGCCTGACGAGCGTGAGGACTATGTTCGCTTTGCACCGTGGAAGGGCGAGAAGGAAGGCGAACCGGCACTCTCGGCAGAACGCTATGCCGAACTGCAGGCGCGCGAACAGTTCATCCTGACAGTGTGCGCCAATGGCTATGGCAAGCTGTCATCGGCCTATGAGTATCGCCGTACTGGCCGTGGCGGCCAGGGCATCACCAATATCGACAACATCGGCCGCAATGGTCCGGTGGTGGCAAGCTTCCCGGCAGTACAAGCCGACCAGCTTATGCTGGTCACCGATCAGGCCAAGCTGATCCGGCTGCCGCTCGGTTCGTTGCGCGTGATCGGTCGCGGGTCTGCCGGCGTGCGCCTGTTCAATGTTTCGGGCGATGAACATGTGGTCAGCGCGGTGCGTCTGGCCGAAGAGGAAGGCGCGGATGAAGCCGAGGTTGCAACGCCCCAAGCCGATGACGGAAGCGCACCGGAGTGACGGAACGACCACTCCTTGCCTACAAGGTGCTGACCGGGCCGCAAATGGCGCAGCTTGAGGCAGACGAGTTGTTCAAGGGCGCGCCGGTCGATCTGGCGGATGGGTACATCCACCTGTCGACCGAAGCGCAACTTACCGAAACGGTGGACAAGCACTTCGCGGGACAGGACGATCTTCACGTTGTTGCGGTCGATCTTGTCGTGCTGGGCGATGCGGTGAAGTGGGAACCTTCGCGTGGCGGGGCGCTGTTCCCGCATATATATGCCGACCTGCCACTGAGCGCGGCGGTGGCATATGGCCCCTTAGAGCGGGATGACGCAGAGCAGGTGCGATTGCCGGTCGCGGGGTAACAGCCCTCTAACTTGCCGCGAATTCCCCGCGCGCGCGTAGCGTGCCAATCACGCCGGTGCAGATCAGGAATTGCCCGAAATAATAGAGCGGCCAAATCATCAACCCGGGTATCGTGCTGCCAGCCAACGGTCCCATCCGCGCGAAGATGAATAGATCGGACGCCACAAACATCATCGCGCCTAGCCCCACGCGGTAACGTGGAAAGCTGCTGAGCCAAGCCGCAGCAGCCATTCCGCCAAGGCTGAGAGCATAGAGCGCCACCTCTGGCCTTCCAGACAACTGATAGGAAATCAGCGGCACCGCGATCAATGTCACAACCGCCGCCGCTTTCTGGCTTCCTGAAGGCTGAGCACGCCGGAACTTCATATAAAGCGAAATGGCCACCAGATGGCCGAGCAGGAATGCAATTGCACCGCCAGTGAAATTCACTTCCAGAACCATGTCGCCCGCTGCACCCAACACCATGACCAGCGCAGTCAGGTGCGCGTTGCGCGATGGATGATGCGCCCAGGCATAAGCCGCCAGCAGGGCAACGCCAGCCCCTTTCCAAAGAATCAGCCAAAGCCCCGGCACGTGGCCCTTGGCCGCCAGCCAATAGCTGACACCGGCAAGGAGGCTCGCCACCAACCACGGCCGCTTCTCGATCAACGCGCGTTTGGGCACTTGTCCCCTTCCCCTCATCTCTCCAGACAGTCTTGCCGCAGCGGCACCGCGATGCCAAGGGCGAGCACATGACGCATCAGGTTCACATCATCGGCGGCGGCATGGCCGGAAGCGAAGCAGCGTGGCAACTGGCCCGGCGCGGCATTCGCGTGCGGCTTTCGGAAATGCGCGGGGGTGGCGATACGACGCCCGCACACAATGGTGACGGACTGGCCGAGCTGGTCTGCTCCAACTCGTTCCGTTCCGATGACGATGAAAAGAACGCGGTCGGCCTGCTGCATTATGAAATGCGTCAGTGTGACAGCCTGCTCATGGCTGCCGCCGCAAAGGCCCGGGTGCCGGCAGGGTCTGCGCTTGCCGTTGATCGTGACGTCTTTTCCGCCGAGGTTGAAGCCGCGTTGCGCGCGCAGCCCACGCTTGAGCTGGTGCGCGAACGTGTGGACGTTCTGCCTTCCGATGGCTTGACGATCATCGCCACAGGTCCGCTCACCGCACCATCGCTGGCAACGAACATCGGCGCGGCCACCGGGGCGGATAGCCTTGCCTTTTTCGATGCCATCGCGCCCATCGTCTATCGCGAATCCATCGACATGGATGTGGCGTGGATGGCTTCACGCTGGGACAAGGGGGCGGAAGCGTCGCTCGCGATGGGCGGTGATGGGCGCGACTACATCAATTGCCCGATGACCAAGGACCAATACTTCGCCTTCCGAGAGGAACTGCTGGCGGGCGACAAGACCGAGTTCAAGGAATGGGAGGCCAACACCCCCTATTTCGACGGTTGTATGCCGGTCGAAGTCATGGCGTCACGCGGGGTCGAAACCTTGCGGTTTGGGCCGATGAAACCGGTCGGCCTCGATAACCCGCATTGGGCTACGGAAGAGCATCCCAATGGCCGCTGGCCCTATGCCGTGGTCCAGTTGCGTCAGGACAACAAGCTTGGCACGCTGTGGAACATGGTCGGCTTCCAAACCAAGCTGAAACATGCAGAACAGGTGCGCGTTTTCCGCACGATTCCGGGGCTTGAGCAAGCCGAGTTCGCGCGACTTGGCGGTCTGCATCGCAACACCTTTCTCAATTCACCCACCCTGCTTGACCGTCAGTTACGGCTGAAATCGGCTCCGCACATCCGCTTTGCCGGGCAGATCACAGGGTGCGAAGGCTATGTCGAAAGCGGCTCCGTCGGGATGCTGGCCGGCCTGATGGCTGCTGTGCAGATTGCGGGCCGCACATGGACAGCCCCGCCGCGCACTACCGCGTTGGGCGCACTGCTATCGCACATTACTGGTGATGCCGAAGCGGAAAGCTATCAGCCGATGAACGTCAATTTCGGACTGTTTCCGCCCCTGCATGACGTGAAGAAAAAAGCGCGCAAGGAAGCCTATACCGAGCGCGCCAAGGCGGATCTGGCGGAATGGGTCGCGACACTGGCCTGACTGCTATTTGCACGCGCACTTCTGTTTGGGTTTAGGTCGTTCCTTGGGCCGCGTGGTCGCAAACTCTTCACGGGTAAGAAAAAGATCGGCGTTCCCGTCAGCCACCTTGAACTTGTCGACCGTAGTATGCGCCCATTCGTCGAACGTCAGCAGATTGTTGCCGTCCTTGTCCAGCTTGCGAAAATCGCGCGCGCGGCCGCTCAGCATTTCGGTGCGGCTGATCCGGTTGTCCCGATCCTTGTCCACCAGATTGAAGCGGCGCGTTTCACGCCCGACAGTTGTCGCTTCGGGTGGAGCAACGCCCATCATGCCATCGGCATCGGCACTGGGCAGGTCTTCGGGTTCAGCCTCAGGCGCTTCGGCCACGGGAAGCGCGGGTGCCTCGCCGCCGAACCCCGTCTCGGCGCGCCCTTGCCACCAGAATATTCCGGCAGCGACAAGCATCAGTGCGGCAAGACCGCCGAGCAACCCTCGAATCATCGTATTTTGCGCTCCATCGTGGAGGCAAAGTTAATCGGGACCGGACCGCATCCGCAGCGAAAGATGCTACCGCTTTGGCAGGACTTGCACTTTTATCGTCCCAGCAAGCCCGCCCAGATCACCCGCGCAAGATCGGAAAAGGGGGTATGACGTCCACCGCGCGCTTTGCGCAGGGCCAAAGCGCGCAGCACCGCGAGGGGACGCATTGCGCGCGGCAGGGCATGTGGCAGCGGCGATGCCGCCTGCGGGTAGTCGATATCGTGCAGCGCAGAGCGCACTGTTTCAGGTGAACCAGCGCCGAGCAGCTCAGCCAGCGCCACATAGCTGGCCACTCTCGCCGCGGCCAGTTCACGCCCTTCATCCTCACCCACGATGGTTGCTTCCCAACCATCGACCAGCGCTGAAAGGCATTGATGCTTGCCCTGCCATGCCCTGAGGTGTGCAAAAGCTGGTTCGCTGACAGGCCAGCGCGCCGACTCCTCTCCAAGTCTGTCGCGCCACCAGGCCAGACGGAGTTGGATCATCATCGGATCACGTCCGGGGCGCGCGGCCTCGGCCAATTTGCGTTCGAGCAGAAGCAGTGCATACCAAGCTGGGCGTGCCGATTTAGGCGCGTAGGCCAGCGCAATACGATGCCGTGGATCGACATCGTCACCTGGCATCTGCGGCTCTTGCATTCGGTTGTCGCCCTACTTCATCTCTAACGCGATAGGCCCCTAGCCCATCGTCTGACATCTTGAAACCGTAGAGCAGCGCGCTGAGGACAGTTCCGGCATTGGCGAGGCGCAAAGGTGGTTAACTGATCGCGCCGCGACTTTTGCGTTGAATTAAGTATCTTTCACTATGAGGGCCTCATGCTTCGTGCAGATGTGCCCTTTTTCCCTCGTCTTGCGCCTGCGCGCGCCACATTGCGGTGTGTGCTGCAGACGGTTGCCGATCTGGCGCAGGACAACAGCGGCAACGCACTGATGATTTTGGGTTTTTCAATCGTTCCCCTGCTGGCTATTGTCGGGTCAAGCATCGACATGGGGCGCGCCTACCTCGTCGAGTCGCGCTTGCAGCAAGCCTGCGACGCTGGTGTTCTCGGAGCGCGCAAGGAATTGGGCGCGATCAGCAATTTTGATGCCGATGAAGATGGCGGCACCGTCGTCAGCAAAGGCAACCGCTTCTTCAATGCAAACTTCGCCGATGGCATCTACAATTCCATTGATCGGCAGTTTTCGATGGGGATCGGGGAAGGCAATTCTATCGACGGCTCAGCCTCAGTCGTGCTGCCGACCGACATCATGCACTTCTTTGGCAAGGACCAGATCGAGATATCGGTATCCTGCAAGGCCGAACTGACCGTACCCAATACTGATATCGTCATGGCGCTCGACGTCACCGGGTCTATGGCCGAAAGCAACCCGGACGACACCACACCCAAGATATCTGTACTCAAAGCCGTGGTGAAAGACTTTTACACCACGATGGAGAACACCCGACAGCCGGAAAGCCGCATCCGCTTCGGGTTCGTTCCTTATTCCACCAATGTGAATGTTGGTGGGTTGCTCAAAGACGACTGGATGGTTTCAGAGTGGGATTATCCCTCCCGAACGCTCGTCGGCGCCAAGAATTCCGGGGCACTATATGGGTATTACAGCGCGGTCTCGCCGGTATCGGGGACATACTACACCCGAACGTCCACGTTTGCAGCAACGTCGGATGGCAGCGGGGGCTTCACTTGCGCCAAACCTGCCAACACCATGACGACCGGCACCGCGCTGCAATCGACCACCACCGAGGCAGTTACCAACCCGGACGGCACGCGCACCATTTATACCTACAATCGCACACGCAACGGCGATATCTATTCCGTGAGCCTTTCTGGCAGCACCTGCACGCTGTCGACCACCACCTACGCGAACTATGTAGACACCTTCCGGTACATAACCGAACCTTCCGTGGGCACAGGCGCCTCATGGCTCTACCGAAATGTCACGCGCGATACGTCTGACTGGAGAACGGCTTCAAACGGGTGCATCGAAGAACGTCAAACCTATCAGATCGACGACTATGACAATGTTGATCTTGATCGCGCGAAGGATCTCGACATCGATCTGGTCCCGTCTGCGGGCGATGCCGAAACACAATGGCGGCCGATGTATCCCTCAATCATCTACGAACGCGCACGGTTGTGGAACGGCACCGGCAACTTCAGCACCACGCCTGTCAGCACCAACGACGAATATCTTGCGCCCGGTGTCGCCGGCTTCGCTGCCTGCCCCACTGCTGCGCGCAAGTTGCAGGTGTGGAATCAGACGGACTACGACACTTACATCGATAGTCTGGTCGCGGCGGGAAGCACCTATCACGATATCGGCATGATCTGGGCGGCGCGCGTGCTTTCGCCCACCGGCCTGTTCTCCGCAGAAAACGCCGACGTTTCGGCCAAGCAGCGGACCAGCAGACATCTTATATTTCTGACCGATGGTCAAACCTCTTCACTCGATATCAGCTACGGCTCGTACGGCGTAGAGCCGCTGTCCCTGCGTCGCTGGAATCCAACGTCCCCCCTCACGCTGACACAGACGATCGAGAAGCGGTTTTCTTTCGTGTGCGAGCAGGCAAAGAAAAAGAACATCAAGGTGTGGTTCGTGGCATTCGGCACTGAACTCAATCCGATCATGACAAATTGCGCAGGCGAAGGATATTACTTCCGCGCAAACAATGCGGCTGAGCTGGACGATGCCTTCAAGAAAATTGCCAAATCGATAGGCGATCTCAGGTTGGCGCTGTGATTGCTCCACAATCCCTCAAAGCTCTTGAACGCGCATCTGATGGTGCGGCCGTCGTCGAGTTCGCGCTGGTCGCTCCCACGCTTGCACTCGTGCTGATCGGCCTGTTCGATATGGGCTTTTCCGTCTACGCCAATACCATGCTGCAAGGTGCCCTCCAGCGTGCAGCACGCGCTTCGACTGTGGAAGGTGCGGCCAACATCGTCAGTTCGATTGATGACATGGTAAAGCACGAAGTTGTGGAGGTCGTCCCCGACGCTACTCTCACATTCTCGCGCAAGGCCTATGCGAATTTCTCGGACGTCGGCGTGGCCGAAGATTTCACCGATGCCAACGACAACGGCGTCTGCGACGATGGAGAAGCCTACGAGGACGCCAATGGCAACGGCACTTGGGATCAGGATCGCGGTGCATCGGGATTGGGCGGTGCACGTGATGCCGTGCTCTACACCGTGTCGATGCGATATTCCCGCAAGTTTCCGATGGCATCATTGATCGGATTGCCAGAAACGGTCACCAGCACGGCCTCCACAGTGCTGCGCAATCAGCCTTACGATCTGCAGAAAAGCGTCGCTAAAGTGGGGAACTGCACGTGAAGCGCATGTCCATCTTGAAGCGACTGGAGACAGCACGTTCGGGCGTCGCAGCGGTTGAAATGGCGCTGGGCCTGCCCGTCGTTCTGATGCTCGGCATGTGGGGCGCGGAACTGGGCAGTCTGGCGATCACACACATGCGGATCAGCCAATTGGCCATGCAGATAGCCGACAATGGTTCGCGCATTGGCGACGTATCGATGCTTGAAGCGCTCAAGATATATGAGAGCGACATCAACGACATCCTTGCCGGCGCGAACGTGCAATCTGGCAACCTTGATCTGTTCGAGCACGGGCGTGTCGTGATCAGCAGCCTTGAAGTGGTGCCAACCACTGAAGACACTCAATACATCCACTGGCAGCGCTGCAAAGGCAAACGGGACTATCAATCAACCTATGGCCCCGAAGGCACCGGCACCGATGGTTCGCTGGAGGGCATGGGGCCTGCGGGCGAAGAAGTTGCGGCTGCCAAGGATGACGCCGTGATCTTCGTCGAAATCGAATACGCCTATCAGCCGTTGATCAGCGATACGTTCGTGGGAGATCCGGTGATCCGCACGACGGCGACCTTCAACGTGCGTGACGATCGCGATCTGAGCCAGATCTACCAACGCAGTGCCACCGAGCCTGACACCGTGGCACGCTGTAACGTCTACGACGGCTTCTCATAAATCGTACAAGGTCATTGAACGGAAATAGGGGCATCGATGTGAACGGTGCCCCCTTCCATTTTCAGGTTCAAACCGACCAGGTCAGCGATAGCAGACCTTATGCACAGCCGCTGCGATCTTGTCCGCATTGATCAGCGCGGCCTTTTCCAGATTGGCCGCATAAGGCAGCGGCACATCCTCGTTGCACACGCGAACCACTGGCGCGTCGAGATGGTCGAAGCCTTCTTCCATCGCGATGGCGATAATTTCCGATGCGATGGAGCAGATCGGGAAGCCTTCTTCAGCCACGACCATGCGGTTGGTCTTGGCGAGCGAGGCCAGCACGGTGTCCTTATCGAGCGGGCGCAGCGTGCGCAGATCGATCACTTCCGCATCGATACCTTCGTCCGCCAGCTTCGCCGCCGCTTCCAGCGCAAAGCCCACGCCGATGGAGTAGGACACGATGGTCACGTCTTTGCCGGGGCGAACGATGCGCGCCTTGCCGATGGGCAGAACGAAATCATCCATCTGCGGCACATCGAACGTGCGGCCATAGACCAGTTCGTTTTCGAGGAAGACGACCGGGTCTTCACTGCGGATTGCGGCGCGGAGCAGGCCCTTGGCATCGGCGCTGTCATAAGGCGCGATCACCACAAGCCCCGGCACTGCCGCATACCACGGCCCGTAGTTCTGCGAGTGCTGCGCGCCCACACGGCTGGCTGCACCGTTCGGCCCACGGAACACAATCGGGCAGCGCATCTGGCCGCCAGACATGTAGTTGGTCTTGGCCGCCGAGTTGATGATGTGGTCAATCGCTTGCATGGCGAAGTTGAACGTCATGAACTCGATCACCGGACGCAGACCGCCCATCGCCGCGCCGGCGCCAATGCCGGCAAAGCCATATTCGGTGATCGGCGTATCGATCACACGTTGTGGCCCGAACTCTTCGAGAAGTCCCTGCGTGACCTTGTAAGCGCCTTGGTATTCGGCAACTTCCTCGCCCATCACGAAAACGCGGTCATCGGCCCGCATTTCCTCTGCCATCGCGTCGCGCAGCGCTTCGCGCACGGTGGTGGGAACCATCGCGGTCCCTGCGGGCAGTTCGGGATCCGTGGCAGGATTCGCATCGCTTTTCGGCGCAATCGCCGCCGCAGCCTTTGCCTTTGCATCCTGCGCAGCAGGAGCCGCGCTTTCAGGAGCCTTCTGCTCTGCCGCATGTGCCGGAGCCGCAACATCGTCCTCGCCTGCGATGGTTGCGATGACCGTGCCGACCTTCACGCCCTCGGTGCCTTCGGCCACGAGGATTTCACCGATCACGCCTTCGTCCACGGCTTCGAATTCCATCGTCGCCTTGTCGGTCTCGATCTCGGCCAGAATGTCGCCAGACTTCACTTCGTCACCAGCCTTGACCAGCCACTTGGCCAGCGTGCCCTCTTCCATGGTCGGGGAGAGCGCGGGCATCTTCAGTTCGATTGCCATCTCAATAGGTCTCCACCAGCACATCGGTATAGAGATCGGCCATATCCGGCTCAGGCGAGGTTTCGGCAAAATCAGCCGATTCCGCCACAGTCTGGCGAATGCGCTTGTCGATTTCTTTGATCTTGTCCTCGGTCACGCCGCGCTTCAGCAGTTCGGCCTTCGCACCTTCGATCGGATCGTGATTGTCGCGCATATCCTGCACTTCCTCACGGCTGCGATACTTCGCCGGGTCCGACATCGAGTGGCCGCGATAGCGATAGGTCTTCAGTTCCATCAGAACCGGACCATTGCCTGCGCGGACGTATTCGAGCGCCACTTCGGCAGCCTGACGCACTTCGAGCACGTCCATGCCGTTCACGTCCATGCCAGGAATGCGGAATGCCGTGCCGCGGCGATAGAAGTGTGTTTCAGCCGACCCGCGTTTTACCGCGGTGCCCATCGCATAGCCGTTGTTCTCGACCACGAAGATGATCGGCAGCTTCCACAGCGCGGCCATGTTGAAGGTTTCGTAGACTTGGCCCTGATTCGCCGCGCCATCACCGAAATAGGCCATGCACACGCCGCCATCGCCACGATACTTGTGCGCAAAGGCAAGGCCCGCGCCCAGCGGAACCTGCGCGCCAACGATACCGTGGCCGCCATAGAATTTGTGTTCGGTGCTGAACATGTGCATCGAACCGCCCTTCCCGCGCGAAATGCCCGCGCCGCGTCCGGTCAGTTCGGCCATGATCACCTTCGGATCGATGCCATAGGCCAACATATGCCCGTGATCGCGATAGCCCGTGATCACGCTGTCGTGCCCTTCCTTGAGCGCCGACTGAAGGCCGACCGCAACGGCTTCCTGCCCAATGTAGAGATGGCAGAAGCCGCCGATCAGGCCGAGACCATAGAGCTGCCCGGCCTTTTCCTCGAAACGGCGAATCAGCACCATCTGCTCGTAGAACTTCAGCAGTTCCTCGTCGCTGGCATCAAAACGCCGGTTGTTGGCGTGTGCCTGCTGGAGACTGCGCAGCGCAAAGGCAGCTTCTTCAGCAACCGAGGATGCGATTACCGGTTCCGCAGCCGCCTTGGCAGCGCGGGAATTCGCCGGTTTTGCAGCGGGTTTCGTGGCGGATCTGGCAGCGGGCTTGGCGGCACTGGGCCTGGCGGGTTTGGCCAAGTCTGGGGTTCCTTTTATGGCAGCCTCACATTCCGTAACGTCCGAAATGCTTGGCGAGCCTATACCTTAGTAGGAGCCATGCGCAACGCCGTTCGCTGGAAACGAACCTTTCGTGGATACCTATGCAAAATCCGCGTGCCAATTTGGTTATCTGTTCGCGAGCGCAGCGAAACTGGGCGCTGTTACGCAACAAAAAAGCCCGCTCGAGGCGGGCCGTTTTCGAAATATGGGATTGGCGCACCCGGAACGATTCGAACGTCCGACCCTCAGATTCGTAGTCTGATGCTCTATCCAGCTGAGCTACGGGTGCCTGCCATTTCAATCCCACCACACCCCGAAGGGAATGGCGCACCCGGAACGATTCGAACGTCCGACCCTCAGATTCGTAGTCTGATGCTCTATCCAGCTGAGCTACGGGTGCTTGGGAGACGCGCCTTTAGGGGGCTGTTTCAGCTTTGGCAACCCCTTCCAGAAAAGGAATCAGTGCACGCGCCAATGGAATGTCGAGCGGCGGCATTTCCAGCGAAAACAGTTCCTGTTCGGATACCCATGAGATGGCGCTGCCAGTCTCCAGCGCTCGCGGCTTCCCACACCACTGTCGGGTCGCAAACAACAAGAGAAGCACCTGCCGCCCACCGTTAACCGACGATCCGGCGGCAAAAGAAATGGGAAATAAATCAGCAACATCGACGGTAATACCAAGCTCTTCGTCGGTTTCCCTTACAACTGCCGCTTCGCATGTCTCACCGGGTTCCAGTTTGCCGCCGGGGAACTCCCAAAGCCCACCATGAGCCTTGTTTTGCGGGCGGCGCTGCATCAGCACGCGCCCCGCCCCGTCGAGCAGAGCAAGCGCAACCACGATCTGAACTGTCGGAAGGCTTTCCAGAGGCATGGGAACCATCAACGCTTTCTTAGGGAACCGGCATTAGTCTCCGCAATGCCGCTTTCTAGGATTACCAATGAAGACCTTGCTTCGAGACATTCTCCGCAATGAAAGCGGCGCAACAGCCATCGAATACGGCTTGCTGATCTCGTTGGTTGGCCTTGCTGCTGCATTCGGCATGAAGACGTTCGGTGATGCTCTGTATAACGAGTACGTCTACATCAACAATCATCTGATTGAGTGATGGCATCGCGATTAACGCCTTCTTAGGCTTTGCTACGTAAAGATGCGAATGCCTGCTCCGGGGACAAAGTTTGGAGCGGGACGGGAAGAAGAAACAACTACTCTAGGAGACCGACATGAAGCTTTTCCGCAACCTGCTCGCCAACAACGAAGGTGCAACCGCGATCGAATACGGCCTGATCGCCGCTCTCGTCGCCGTCGCCGCGATCGCCGCTATGGGTTCGCTGGGTGACTCGCTCGGCAACACCTTCAACAAGGTTTCCGGCGACATGACCAACGCTTCGGACGGCGACCTCTAATCTGACCTCAACGGTTTGATTGAAGTGGGGCAAGCACATGGTGCTTGCCCCACTTTTCGTTTGTGCAAAGCGCGTCCGGCATAACCAGCGTAGCGACAAAGGCGGTCAGTAAACCGCCAGCTTCACCTTCTGCCCCGGCACCAGCTTGCTGGTGAATGTAAGGCCATTGAGAACCAGAAAACGCTCAAGCGGTTTGTCCGTAAACGCCATCTTCGCAGAGAGCGACTGCAACGTGTCGCCCGTCTTTACAGTGACCACCGAAAGACGCCTCGGCTTTACCGCACTGGCTTCGGTCGCATTGATCCGCCGTAGTGAACGGAACAGCGAATCAAACTGGCCCGACTGGCCGGCCTGACTGATCGTGACGAAATGGTAGGCCTGGTTCGGCCCGAACTCGTAGGCATAGACCACGATATCGACCTGGCTGTTGCCACTCGTCGCTCGCGTGGCTCCATAAGCGGCCGTCAGCCCATTGATCGTGGTGCGCTCGATGGTCTGAGGCGCAATCTGCTGCTGGCTTGACAATCCCGAAAACACGGTGCGAACATAGGATTCAAGATTACCGCTGTAGCTGGCCGTCGAAAATTCGCCCTTTCCGCTTTGCCCGGAAATGGCGACCGAGCTTGTGCCGTTAACAAGGTAGAACCCATTGGGTGCCTGAAAGGCGAGTCGCAGCGCCGGGTGGGTGAATTTTGAACCATCGACGATCCCCTGCGCCGGATCGTCGCCATAGGTCAGGCCGTTAACACCGTTCAGAAAAACATCGCGATTGGTGCGTCCGCTGGCCGATGCCCCTGCCCGCGTCAGCGCCGCGCGAACGCGCGAGGCCGGATCGGGGTGTGTACTGGCCCATTGTGGAACCTGATTCGTCGTCCCCTTTATGGCGGCATCAAGCGCGTTCTGGTTCGCCAGACTTTGCAGCACGGTCGACATCGCACGCGGATCATAGCCAGCGCGTTGCAAATAGGTGATTCCCAGATTGTCGGCTTCGGTTTCCTGCCCGCGCGAATACTTCAGCGTCAGCAACTGGCTACCGGTGGAGAAAATTTCCTGCCCGATCTGTCCAATCGCGCTGTTGCCAAGCAATGCGCCGGTAAGAACCTGGCCCAACGCACCAAGAATCGCGTTGCGGGTAGCAGCGCTTTGCCGTTTCGAGGAATGGCGCGCGGCAACATGACCCACTTCGTGCCCAAGCACACCGGCCAGTTCGGCTTCGTTGTTCATCAACGCAGCCAATTGGCGGGTCACGTAAACGTATCCGCCCGGAATCGCGAAGGCATTGTTGACCGGAGAGTTGAGCAGGGTGACAGTGAAGTCTCCCTTGGCGTTGCTCAGGCCCGATTGGACCGCAATCGTCTTGCCCACCGATTCAACGTAGGTCGCCTGCGCGCCGGTCATCGCGCCGCCGAACTCCTGCAAAAGTTGCGGATGGGCTTCGGCCCCCTGCTTCTTGTCGGCAGCGCTGATCGACTGCACGGCACCCTGTGCCTGCGCGGGGCTAGCGGATTTCAGCACCCACGCCGGAATAACCGACACTGCCAGCACGGTAACTGTCAGCAAGGCGGCGCGCGAACGGCGGGCGAATGGCATCTTGATCTCCCCAGATATCGACAAGCACACAGGCACAAATGTCCCGTTCAAGCGCTTTGTCGCAAATCCGGTTCCCGATTGCCAGCAGGCTTACCCTATCAGGGCCAATCAGGCTCCAATTCGAAGAAACCGCTCCGCACGTAGTCCACGCAGTTCGTCCGCAGACTTGCCCACGAGCGCGGCCAGTTCTTCCGAAATCGCATTGCCCAGTGTACTACACGTTGCGGCGGCATCGCGATGCGCCCCGCCCATTGGCTCGCGCACGATTCTGTCGATCACGCCCAGAGAAAGCAGATCCTGCGCGGTAACCTTCATCGCCTCTGCAGCATCTGCAGCCTTTTCGGCCGTGCGCCATAGAATCGATGCGCAGCCTTCGGGTGAGATGACCGAATAGACCGCGTGTTCCAGCATCAGCACGCGCTCGGCGCTTGCCAAAGCCACCGCGCCGCCCGAACCGCCCTCGCCCACAATCGTAGCGACCATTGGCACGCCCAATGCAAGGCACGCTTCGGTAGAACGGGCAATCGCCTCGGCCTGACCGCGCTCTTCCGCCTCAACGCCGGGGAATGCGCCAGATGTATCGACCAGCGTCACGACAGGAAGGCCGAATCGGCTCGCCATTTCCATCAGACGGATCGCCTTGCGATAGCCTTCAGGCTTGCCCATGCCGAAGTTGTGCCGGATGCGGCTTTGCGTATCGTTGCCCTTCTCGTGCCCGATCAGCATGACGCGCCGTCCACCGAACTCCGGTGCAAGCCGGGCAAAGCCGCCGACAATTGCCTGATCTTCACCGTACAGGCGATCACCGCCCAATGGCATGAAATCTGCGAAAATCCGCTCTACATAGTCCTTGAAATGCGGGCGCGCGGGGTGGCGGGCGACTTGCGTCTTCTGCCACGGCGTCAACGCCTTGTAGGTGCTGGCCAGCAGTTCCGCCGACTTGTTTTCAAGACGGCGGATTTCTGAAGCGATATCGATATCGCCGCTCTGCGCTGTTTCACGCAGTTCAGCGATGCGGGCTTCGAGCGCGGCGACCGGCTTTTCGAACTCGAGATAGGAAATCATGGCACTTCCGCTAGGCCCGGTCTTTGATTTGGTCAACTCCGGGCAAGTGGATGGCGCTGGTTGACCAACGTAACGAGCCGCGCTGCATCGACATGGGTATAGATCTGCGTCGTAGCGATATCGGCGTGGCCAAGCAGCGTTTGCAACACGCGCAGGTCCGCGCCCCCTTCCAGCAGATGGGTGGCAAAGGCATGGCGCAGCACGTGCGGGCTGACCTTCTCAGGGTCCAGCCCTGCCCGCAGCGCCAGATCGCGCAAAAGCTGGAACAACCGCACCCGCGAAAGATGCCCGCCGCGTGGCGATGGAAACACGAAGCGTCCGCCCTTTCCTCTGGCCACCAGCCAGTCGGCCAGCGCATGGGCCGCGCGTGCCGAAATCGGCACCATACGCTGCACACTGCCCTTGCCGGTGATCGTCAGGAACGGCGCATCGCGTGGCACCGCCGCTATGGGCAGTGAAACGAGTTCGGTCGCCCGCAAGCCCGATCCATAGAGCAGTTCGAGCAGTGCCAATATACGCAGGCCTTCTGGCGTGCCGGCCGCGGCATCCGCTTCTGCGGTACGAAACAGCGCAGCCACTTCTTCATGCCCCAGCAGCCGGGGCAATGGCCGCCTGATCCTTGGTCGCGGCAAGGCAGAAGAGGGATCGTCCTCCCGAACGCCCTCATCCACAAGGAACCCATAGAACTGCCGCAGCGCAGATGCCTTGCGCGCAACCGAAGACGGCGCAAGCTCGACCCAAGCAGCACCTAGCCCTTCGATATCTGCCCGTGAAGCGCGCTCCAAACAGCCAATCTGCTCCCCCGCCGCAGCAAGATCCCTGCGATAGGCTGCCAGCGTATTCGCCGCCGCCCCACGCTGCGCGGCGAGCATCGCCAGAAAGCTTTCGACTGCAGGTTCAGCCTGCGGCTTCACCTGATCAGACGCGCGAAACGGCTTCGGCGGCGATCATCCGCGCCTCACCATCCAGCCCGACGCGGTGCAACGCGGAGACGATGTGATAGAGATGCAACGGCGTCATCCGGTCCCACCGTTCTCCCTGCATCCCAAACGCAGCCAACAAAGCCACGAGCGCCTGATTTTTGGAAGCGGCCGCGCCTTCAATCGCGCGGGTCCAGCGGGTCTGCCGGGTGAGATCGACATCGAACTTGCCCGCGAAATCACGCGCAGCGGCTTGATCCACACGGTCCAAGGCCATCAGCCCGGCAACCAGAAACTGCGAGCGCAACGAACCTTCGGAATCGTCATCATCGCCAAACGCATTGAGGCCCTCTGCCCCCACGCGATTGGCCCTGCCCGGATTTGCAAGGACGAGAAGCCCCCAGCCCTCGCTGCCTATCGCGCAAAACGGCGCCCATTTCAGCGCATTGCGATCAAGGCCTGCTGTCAGCATCGAAGAGATCAGCGGCGCTGCGCTATCTGCCACATCTTCACTCGGCATAACGCGCGCGGCTGCATAGGACGTCAACACAAGCCCCGCAAATGCGCGATCCGGGTTGCTGCCATCACCCCACAGCGAACGGATTGCTTCCAATCGCTCGGCTTGTTCCTGTCCAACGTAGGCGGTGCGCAAAGTCTCTGCACGTCGCGACCAGTCATCCGGCTGATCGTTCCCGCCTTCGCGTTCGGCATAGATTTCGCTGTAAAGGTCGATCATGGCCTGTGCGGACATCAGACCGCGTGCAGCCGCGACATCGGCAGCACTGGCCCGCGATTTCAGCGGGAGCATCGGCGCGCGCGATGCCAGAACGGCATAATTCGCACCGGCCTTTTCTTGCAAAGGCTTGGGCGGTTCGATCCCTGTGGCGAACGACAGCCCGATGCTCCACGGCGTAAGCGCATCAACATCATCCCATTCAATCTTCACCGCACGCCGGGCATTTGTGGCAGCGCCTGCGAACTTCTGCGCGAGCAAAATGTCGATCTTGCTGCCTTTCCCCTGCCGCATCGCGCGATCAAGCTGCGACATCGCGTTGGTGCCTTCATTGGCAAAGGCAGAGCAGATCGCCCGGACCAGATCCCAGTCATTTCCAGACCTGCCCGCAGCGGTCAGCGCGGTAATCGGACACAGGCCAACCGGGTCCGCCGTCGCCACGAAACTGGCCAGCGCCGCATCTTCAAGCCCGCGCGTGAAATCACCACTATCAACCGATTGCACAGTGGCGCGCGCCGCGTCAGCTTCGCCCATGCGCACAAGCAACTGGGCACGCATCGCCGCCCAATCGGCCCCGTTCATCCCCACGGGCGTTGCAAGGCGGCTCAGCAACACGCGCCGTGTCAGGATATGCCCCCAGCGCGAAACGAAGCGCCCGCGCATTTTGCCGACCACGCCTTCGACAAAGGCCCCGTTCAGGTAATACGTGGACAGCGCCGGAAAACCGCCATCGCTCTGATCCAGCACGCCAACGCGGGCGAGGCTGCGTTGCCCGGAAGGGGGAATGTCCGCTTTGGGCCGGGCCGATTCAATCAACTTTGCCAGCAAGGCCGGATCGATGGAATTGAGCAAGTCCTCATCGCTCATCCCGCCATGCGCCCGTGGCATCGCCCCACCCGAAGGCAATGGCTGGACTACCGGAATCGCAGTGCTGGACGATGTAGGTGATGACACGGCCGCGTTAGCACTACCCACAGGTTGCGGTGCCGTGCCGGATGCAGCCCCTGCTGCCGAGGACGAAGCACGCGGCGCAGCGCTACGCGAAGGCGCAGGCGTGCGCTGTGTTGCGGGGCGCGATGCCGCAGGCGGATTGTCAAAGCCCGGTGGCAGCAGCGACTCTTGAGCAACAAGTGTGCCCGAAACAGCCGCAAGCGCCGCAGCGCCACACATCCAGAAGGTGGCTTTCCGGTTCATTCATCGGCTCCGGGGGCGGTTCCCCGATCAACCGGTTGTTCCATCCACTGCATCGGCTGCGCCCCACCCTTGATCCACGCCAGTGACAGAAATGCGGCCAGTATCACGGCTCCGACCACGGCAAACTTCTTCATTCATGCGCATCCGGTTTGCGGCCGAGGCTGCCCCGGCGATTGCGACACTTCAGGCGATACTTGCAACCGGCAGTAGCCCAAGTATAGGCGGCGCGGCAATGGAACAAGACACGGCTACCCTCAGCTTGACCGAAATCGGACGCATTGCGCGTCGGATCGACCGTCCGCTGGTGCTGGTCGGCATGATGGGCGTGGGCAAGACCACAGTGGGCAAAAAGCTCTCGGCCATGCTGCATTTCCCGTTTGTGGATGCAGACGAGGAGATCGAACGGGCCGCGCACATGCCCATACCCGAAATTTTCGCCACATATGGCGAACCTTATTTCCGGGATGGCGAACGCAGGGTGATCGGCCGTCTGGTAGGTAATGGACGATTTACCGACCGCAAGGTGCTGTCCACCGGTGGCGGCGCGTTCTGCGACGAAGCCACCAGAGCGCTGCTTCTCGAAAAGGGGATCGCCATCTGGTTGGACTGCGATGTTGAAACGCTGGTCGAGCGTGTGGGCCGGAAGGACAACCGCCCCCTGTTGAAGACCGGCGATCCGCGCGAAATTCTGACCCGGCTAAAAGAAGAGCGCGCGCCGTTCTATTCGCAAGCGCCGATCCACGTGGTGAGCGGCGCGCAGCCGCATCATGTGACCGCAACCAAGATCCTGAAAGCAATCGACCAATGGCTGTAGTCCCCGTCGCCATCGCCGGCGCTCCCTATGACGTGCGGATCGAACCGGGCCTTCTTGCCAAGGCAGGCGAACATTGCCGTCCGTTCCTACGCAAGCACAGCGCTGCCATCGTCACCGACGAACATGTTGCTTCGGCATGGCGGAATCAGGTCGAAGCATCGTTTACCGCCGTGGGCATTGCCTCCAACTGGCTTGTCCTGCCTGCGGGCGAAAGCACCAAAAGCTGGCAGCACCTTGCCCGCGTTGTGGACTGGCTGCTGGCGCAGGAAGTGGAGCGCAAGGACAATGTGATCGCGCTGGGCGGCGGCGTAATCGGTGATCTTACCGGCTTTGCGGCTTCGATGGTGAAGCGCGGCTGCGGATTCATACAGATTCCCACCACACTTCTCGCGCAAGTCGATTCCAGCGTGGGCGGCAAGACCGCGATCAACACGCCTGCCGGAAAGAATCTGGTCGGCGCATTTCACCAGCCATCACTCGTGCTGGCCGATCCGCTGGCGCTGGATACGCTGCCCTTGCGCGATACGCGCGCGGGCTATGCCGAAGTCGTGAAATA
The DNA here is from genome assembly GCF_012641335.1 of Novosphingobium sp. ERN07. Taxonomy (GTDB): domain Bacteria; phylum Pseudomonadota; class Alphaproteobacteria; order Sphingomonadales; family Sphingomonadaceae; genus Novosphingobium. The sequence continues at coordinate 84,633 of NZ_JABAID010000002.1, read as the reverse complement.
CGGGCTGATCGACGACGCCCCGTTTTTCGAATGGTGCGAAACCAACGGCGCCAAACTGCTGGCGGGTGATCCCGCTGCGCGCGAATTTGCAATTGCTCGCAGCGTCGAGGCCAAGGCAAGGATCGTGGCGGCGGACGAGAAGGAAACCGCAGGCATTCGCGCGCTACTCAATCTCGGCCACACTTTCGGCCATGCGCTGGAAGCTGAAACCGGCTTCTCCGACCGCTTGCTTCATGGCGAAGGCGTTGCGCTCGGCATGGTTCTGGCTGCCCGATTCTCCGCAAGGCAAGGTCTGATGACCGGGCAGGACGCCGAACGGATCGCCGCGCACATCGGTGGAATCGGCTTGCCCGCAACGCTTTCGTCGCTGTCGCTCGCTTGCGATGGTCGCAAGCTGGCCGACCATATGCTTCACGACAAGAAGATGGACGCCGGAACGCTGCCATTCCTGCTGATGCGCGGAATCGGGCAGACTTTCCTTGCGAAAGACGTCGATTTGGCAGAGGTCGCAGCGTTTCTCGATGAGCAGCTGGCACGCTGATGAAATGGCGCGCAGGCAATTGCCCGCACGCCACTGCATTTATCACTTACCGGTGAATGCTGGTTTGCGCTTTTCCAAAAATGCCTTGCCGCCTTCGGCAGCGTCGGCGCTGTCACCCGCTTGCCACTGGCCTTCGGCTTCGATCAGCAGCGCGCTGGCATAGCCAGCCTCAAGCGCCTTTGCCATGTTCTGCCGCATGGTGCCCAGAGCAACCGTCGGCCCAGCAGAAAGGCGTGTGGCCAGCGCCATCGCCTCATCCTGCAACGCTGCATCGTCGACCGCCTTGTAGATCAACCCCCAGTTCTCTGCCTTTTCCGCACCGATCTTTTCGCCAAGCATCATCATTTCGGTCGCGCGGGCTTTGCCTACCAGGCGCGTCAGCATCCACGATGCGCCGCCATCGGGCACAAGACCGATGTTGACGAAGGCCTGCAGGAAATAGGCGCTGCGCCCAGCGATCACGAAATCTGCTGCCAGCGCGATGGAACAGCCCACGCCTGCGGCTGGGCCGTTTACCGCCGTCACCACTGGAACCGACAGCCGCGATAGCGTCAGCATCAGCGGATTATAGGCCTGCGTCAGTGCGGTGTATGCCCCCCGCCCACCTGCAATCGAACGCTCGCCACGCGCTGCAAGGTCTGCCCCAGAACAGAACGCGCGGCCCTCGCCCGTGATCAGGACCGCACGGGCACCATCAAGGTCGTTCACAGCATTGGCCAGTTCCAGCGCCATATTGGGCGGGCAGGCATTGAGCCGTTCGGGCCGGTTCAGCACGATCTTCAGAACATTGTCGACACGTTCGACGCGAATGGTCTCGTACTGCATCCGGGCACCCTCTCCTATGGACCTGTGCGCAAAGCGCCTTGGCCAAGCCATACCGTTTTGGCACGGCAAATCCACCAGATTCAATTGACCAATTAAGCTGATGGTTGGCCGCAACAGCGTGTGCGGGACGCACCCGTAGAGAGCAACCCAAGACTTTGAACAGGGTATTTTCGGATCAGTTCGCGTTTGCCTGTGCAAATGCAGCCGCAGCACCGAACAGGCCCGGTTGCGGATGGGTGATCAACTTGACCGGAATGGCCGCCATCAGCCCTTCGAAACGGCCCTTTGCGCGGAAGCGATCGGCAAAGCCTGACCGAGACAGGGTATCTTTGATCCGGAGACCGAGCCCGCCCGCCATAACCACAGCAGTCGCACCATGTGCCAGCGCCAGATCGCCCGCCACGCTGCCCAACGACAGGCAGAACCGGTCCACCGCCGCTGCGGCAAGGCTGTCTTCCCCGGAAGTTCCGAGTTCCCACAGCTCCCGATCGGTCCGCGGCGTAAAGGGTCGGTGCTGGAGATGCGCCAGCGCTTCATAGATATCGACGATGCCCGGCCCGGCCACAACGCGCTCCACCGAAACGCGGCGATGCCGCTTGCGCAGGCCTGCAAGGATGGCATCCTCGATGGCGTCAAGCGGGGCGAAGTCGATATGCCCACCCTCTGTCGGCACCACACGATAACTCGCCGAATCGCGCCAGAGTTGCGCCACGCCAAGGCCAGTGCCGGGACCCACCACGCTGATCACGCCCGCGTCTGGCAGAGCCTCGTCAGGCCCCGACAAGTGCAGGAAATGATCCTGATCTGCCTGCGCCACGGCGTGCGCCACAGCCGCAAAGTCGTTCACTACGACATAGCGATCAGCACCCAGCTTTTCCGGGATCAGCGCCGGGCGGATGATCCACGGGTTGTTGGTGAATTTGATCACCTCACCGCCCACCGGCCCTGCAACCGCAATCGCCGCCGCCTTGGGCAATGTGCCGCCCCGCTGCCGTCCGAACTCTTCCCAGGCCAGTTGGAAAGAGCCGTACTCAGCCGTCTTCAGCGTCACCGCCTCGCCCAGCGACAGCACGCGCCCGCCTGCAACTTCTGCTATGGCAAAGCGCGCGTGGGTGCCACCGATATCAACCGCTACTACCTGCATTCCATCCCCCGAACAGCGATGTGCCGTCAAAGCCCCGCCGCTGCGAGCATGGCCGAACCGCCGCGCTCAGCCGGATCGGAATGCTCCCGCATCAGCGCGAAGAGTTCGCGCCCTACGCCAAGCCCGCTGGCCGGTGCAACCGAATCCGAGCGCGCATTCCATTCTGCTTCAGGGACCAGCGCGGTCAGTTCGCCGCTATCGGCACAAACCCGCACAATATCGCCGTCGCGCAGCTTGGCCAACGGCCCGCCCAGCTTGGCTTCGGGCGAGATGTGGATCGCGGCAGGCACCTTGCCCGATGCGCCCGACATGCGGCCATCGGTCACCAGCGCCACCTTGAAGCCCCGATCCTGCAACACACCCAGCGGCGGGGTCAGCTTGTGCAATTCAGGCATACCGTTGGCCGCCGGTCCCTGAAACCGCACGACGACAATGACGTCCCGTTCCAGTTCGCCCGCCTTGAATGCCGCCAGAACGGAATTCTGGTCTTCGAACACGCGGCAAGGAGCCTCGATCGTCCAGCGCGAGGGATCAACCGCGCTGACCTTGATCGTACCGCGCCCCAGATTACCCCGCAGCAGTCGGAAGCCGCCTTCGGCCTGAAACGGAGCGGCCACAGGGCGCAGCAGCGTTTCATCCGCCGAAAACTCAGGTGCAGGTTCCCACGCCAGCGCATCGCCTTGCATGACCGGCTCTTGCGCGCCTTCGTCCAGCGATTTGCCATAAACGGTCATGATATCGGCGTGGGCCAGCCCCGCGCCGATCAGTTCGCGGATTACATAGGGCATCCCGCCGGCCGCAGCGAAAGCGTTCACATCGCCCGCGCCGTTGGGATAGACGCTGGCCACCAGCGGCACGACGCGGCTCAGTTCGTCCATGTCGTCCCAGTCGATCTGGATACCGGCGGCGCGTGCGATAGCGGGCAGATGGATCACATGGTTGGTCGAACCACCCGTCGCCAGCAGGCCGACGATGGCGTTGACGATGGCCTTTTCATCCACGCACAGGCCCAGCGGGCGATAGTCATCGCCGTTCCATCCGATCTGCGCCACACGATGCACGGCGGCGCGCGTCAGTTCCTGCCGCAGCTTCTGGCCGGGCTGGACAAAGCTGGAGCCGGGCATGTGCAACCCCATCATCTCCATCATCATCTGGTTGGAATTGGCCGTGCCGTAAAACGTGCACGTCCCGGCGGAGTGATAGCTCGCGCTCTCGCTTTCCAGCAGTTCATCGCGGCCCAGCTTGCCCTCGGCATAGAGCTGGCGTATGCGCACCTTTTCCTTGTTCGGCAGCCCGCTCGGCATTGGTCCTGCCGGAACCAGTATCGTCGGCAGATGACCAAAGCGCAGCGAGCCGATCAGCAGCCCCGGCACGATCTTGTCACAGATGCCCAGCAGCAGAGCGCCTTCGAACATCGCATGGCTCAGGCCCACGACCGTTGCCATCGCGATGTTGTCGCGGCTGAACAACGACAGTTCCATCGAATCCTGACCCTGCGTCACGCCATCGCACATCGCCGGAACGCCGCCCGCGACTTGTGCAGTCGCGCCCACTTCGCGTGCGAAAATCTTGATCTGTTCAGGATAGCGGCCATAGGGCTGATGCGCCGAAAGCATGTCGTTATAGGCGGTGACGATGCCGATATTCATCGCCCTGCCCGATTTGATCAGCGCCTTGTCATCGCCCGATGCGGCAAAGCCATGCGCCAGATTGCCACATGAAAGCTGTGGCCGATTAAGGCCCTGCTCGCGCGAACGCTCGATCAGATCGACATAGGCAGCGCGGCTCTTGCGCGACCGTTCGACAATGCGCTGCGTGACACGTTCGACAGTAGGGTTCAGCGGCATCATTCGCTCCAGTATATCGTCATGGGCGGACCATAGCCGCTCAGGAAATCGGTAACGGGATAACGGGCATCCCCCGCCAGTGCGCTGTCCAGCAGCGCCTTCTTCGATGCGCCGGTCACCACCAGAATGATCTCGCGCGTTGCCTTCAATGCTCGCGCGTTAAGCGTCAGCCGGTCAAACGGTGCTTCCGGCGGCAAAGGGATCGGCGTCGTGGCGATCACCGCCGCGCCCGGACGGACATGCGCCTTCATCTCCGGGAACAGCGAAGCAACATGCCCGTCTTCGCCCATCCCAAGCCAGACGAGATCGAACGGTGCAACGTCCGCACCTTCAACCAGTCGCTCAAAGCTGGCGCCCGATGCACCCAGCGCCGCATGGATCTTGCCGAAATTGCTGGCGGCATGATCATCCGACACGCAGCGATCATCGGTCAGCGCAATCGTCACGCTCGACCAGTCGAGCAGGCGATCCTTCAACAATGCCAGAACCTTTATCGGCGTAGACCCACCGGTAAAGGCAATGCGCTTGGCTCCCGGCGCGGAAACAACGCGCGCGATATGGTCGGCCACCGCAGCCGCATCTCCCGGCTCCGCCCATCTGACGGCTACCGGCACCCGGTCAGTCATTCCAGCTTCTCCCGTCACGCTCGGTCAGGGCGATGCCCGCGTTTGGTCCCCACGAACCGGCGGCATAGGGCTTGGCTTCCATGTCGGTATCGGCCCAAACCTTGCGGATCGCATCGACCCACTTCCACTGCGCTTCCACCTCGTCTCGGCGCACGAACAGCGTCTGTTCGCCTTCAATCAGGTCCAGCAGCAAGCGCTCATAGGCAATGCGGCGGCGCGCCTTGGCAAACGCCGTGGTCAAAGACAGGTCAAGATTGACCTCGCGCAGCACGATGCCGCCGCGATCAAGGCCCGGCTCCTTGGCCATGACCTGCAAACGCACGTATTCTTCCGGTTGCAGGCGGATCACCAGACGGTTCGCGCGCAACCGCCCGCCGCGCTCTGCAAAAACGTTGTGCGGCACCTGTTTGAACTCGACGACGATTTCACTGCGCCGCTCGCCCAAGCGCTTGCCCGTGCGCAGATAGAATGGGACCCCGGTCCAGCGCCAGTTGTCCACATGCGCCTTGATCGCCACGAAAGTTTCGGTGTCGGAAGCCTCGCCCAGATCTTCCTGATAGCCGCTAACCGAAGCGCCCTTTACCGCGCCGGTGCGATACTGCCCACGCACCATTTCCTCGGCCTTGACCGGACGAAGCGCGCGAAGAACTTTCACTTTTTCGTCGCGAATGGATGTTGCGTCGAGATTTGCAGGCGGCTCCATCGCGGTCAGCGCCAGCAATTGCAGCATGTGGTTCTGCACCATGTCACGCAGCGCGCCGGTGTCATCATAGAACCCCTTGCGCCCTTCAAGGCCGACCGTCTCGCTCACCGTGATCTGCACATGGTCGATCCCGCCTGCATTCCACAGCGGCTCGAACATCATGTTGGCAAAACGCAGCGCCATCAGGTTCTGCACCGTTTCCTTGCCAAGGTAATGATCGATCCGAAAGATCTGTTCCTCGGCAAAAGCAGCAGCCACCGCATCGTTGATCCGGGTCGACGATGCCAGATCGTTGCCCAGCGGCTTTTCAAGGCCAATCCGCACGTTTGCATGGGCAAGGCCCGCCCGCTTCAATCCTTCGATCGTGGGTTCGAACAGGAAAGGCGCGGTGGAAAGAAAGATCGACAGTCCGCAAGAAGTGTCGCCCAACTTTTTCGCGAGATCTCCGAACCCGTCGATGTTCGAAGCATCGAGCGTCTGGTATTCAAGCCGTTCCAAAAAGCTTGCCAGCTTTTCATCGTCGCGCCGGTCTTCGGGCAGGAATTCGGCCAGCGCCGCGCGCGCAAATTCGCGGAACGCGGCATCGTCCAGTTCCGAACGCGCGGTGCCAACTATGCGCAGGTCGGGCCGGATCAGCCCATCCTCGTGCAAAGCGTAAAGCGAAGGGAGCAGCATCCGCCGCGAAAGGTCGCCGGTTGCGCCAAACAGCAGCAGGGCTGCGCAGCTCGTTTCGATCATCGACGCAATTCTCCCTTTGGCGTTTCGGGCTGCTGAAAACAGCCGGAACCCCTGCCTTGCACAGTGGCCCTAGACCCTAAGTTCGGCAGGTTCAGCACGCATATGTATGCAGGATAGCTATGCGTGGCAAAGCAGCCGATGATGGTTTGCACTGCACCATCATCGGCTGCAATCCAAACACGCCTGTCGGGGCCTACTTCCCCGGCTGCAACCGCACGGCAAGCCCGCCACCCGGCGCAAGCCATGCGGGCAGAACATCGCCCTTCTTCACCGTCAGCGTTGCATAGGCGATGCGATGGCGCGCCTCGGTTTCGTAAGTCGCGCCTTCACCGTCCTTCCACACCGTCGCGGTATAGGTCTTTCCGGGATCGAGGAAATCGAGCGTCAGTGCCACATCGCGTGCCGTGGCGTCGTTCACCCCGCCGACGTACCAGTCTGCGCTGTTGCGGTCCTTGCGCGCGAATATCGCAAAGTCGCCTACTTCCCCGGCGATCAGGTGGCTTTCCGCCCAGTCCGCAGGCACCTGCTTGATAAAGGCCAGTTCCTTTGGATGCGCTTCAAGGCTTTCGATGAAATCTGCCGCCATCTGGATCGGGGAATAGAGCGCAAGATAGAGGCCAAGCTGCTTGGCCAGAGTTGATGCCAGCGGCACCTTGTTGGCCCCTTCAAGGCTCAGGATGCCCGGGGTGTAGTCCATCGGACCAGACAGCATCCGGGTGTAGACCAGCGTCGGCTCATGGTCCGGTCCGTTGGCGAACTGGCCCCAGGCATTGTATTCCATGCCGCGCGCGCCCTCGCGGTCGATCCAGTTGGGATAAGTGCGGCGCAAACCGGTGTCCTTGACCGGTTCGTGGGCATTGATGGCAATGTGATATTTCGCGGCGGTTTCCACCACCTTCAGATGGTGCTGCACCTGCCGTTGCCCGTCATGGTACTCCATCCGGTAGGTGCCGGGGGCATCGCCGGGCGCAAGAATGCCGCCCGCATCGGCCACATATCCAGTCTTCACCGCGCGCACGCCAAGTCGGTCATAGAGATTCATCGCATCGTCAAGCTGCGCTTCGTAGTTTGCGATATTGCCGCCGGTTTCGTGATGGCCGATCAGCATGACGCCCTTCGTCGCGCCATATTTCGTCACCGCTTCCAGATCGAAATCGGGCGTGGCCTGCGTATAGCTGAAATCCTTGCCACTGCCGAACCACGTGCCGTTCCAGCCCGTGTCCCAGCCTTCCACCAGCACCCCGCCGAAGCCGTGCTTTGCGGCAAAGTCGATGTACTGCTTGGTGCGCGCGGTCGTCGCGCCGTGGGTCGGTCCTTCCGCCCACGACCAGTCGCCACGGATCATGCCCCACCAGATACCGATATATTTCATCGGCTTGAAGTAGGACACGTCACCGATCTTGTTCGGCTCGTTGAGGTTTAGTTCCAGATCGTTTTCAACCAGTCCCTTGGCGCTGTCGGCAATGCGGATCGTGCGCCACGGCGTGTTGAACGGCAGCGCGCGCGTCACCTTCGGACCATTGGACGATGGGGCCAGCGTGGCGCGGAAAGACGTGACGGTCTGCCGCTTAATCCACATGCCCGAATAATCGACCAGCGCCGCCTCGTGAAACGAAAGATGCGTTCCGTCCGCAAGCTTCATCGTGATCGGCGTGTGTGCGGTGGAAACGCTATCAATCGGCGTCTTCTGATAGACCTGCTCGTACCGGTTCCATTCGCCGCCCGGAATCCACCACGCGGTCCCGTTCTGGCCCACGTTGAACTCGGTCAGTTCGTCAGCGATTTTCATCACTTTCATCGCGCCCTGTTCGGGCAGTTCATAACGGAAGCCGATGCCGTCGTTGAACAGGCGGAAGCGCACGTTCATGCGGCGACCACCCCAATCGGGCACCTGTTCGAACTTGACCAGCAGTTCGTTGTGGTTGTCCGTCACATAGCGCCGCTCACCCCACGGCTGCTCCCACGTTTCCTTGCCAGAAGCCGTTTCGCTGCCCACGATCTTCTGCCCGCGCTGCATCGTCGGGCCATCACTGGTGATGAAACCCAGCATCGAAGAGCCGAGCAGCAGCTTGCCCTTGCGCGTCACGCTGTAAAGCGGGTGCCCGTCGTTGTCGGTGGTCACTGAAACCGTCAGGCTACCATCGGGCGATGATGCCGTGACCGCTTGCGTCTTTTCTTGGGCCAGCGCAGGCGAAACAAGGGCGCACGAAAGGGTCAGCGCCAGCGGCGCTGCAAACGTCAGATTGTACCGCATCAGATCCTCTCTTCGATCAGCAGCCCGCCGAATGGCGGAATCTGCCCCACATTTGCGCCGTTGACCGACGCGATTTGCTTGCCGTCACGCACCAGCTCTTGTGGCCAGACCACGGAAACCGATGACAGGTTGAATAATCCTGCAATCGATTGTTCACCTGAAACACGGCGAATAGCAAGAAGGCATTCGTCTGCATGAAGCACTTCGAATGTGCCTAGACGCAATGCCGCGTTATCGCGTCGCAGACGAAGCATCGCCGCGGTCAGATTGAGCAGTGAATTCGGATCTGCTTCCTGCCGGTCCACTGCGCGGGCAAGGTTCTCCTCACCCAGCGGCAACCACGGCACGCCCGACGTAAAGCCCCCCTCACCCGACTGCACCATCCAAGGCATCGGCGTGCGCGCGCCATCGCGCGAAAGCGTGAGCGGCCAGTTGGCGATGGCTTCGGGATCTTGAAGTTGCTCGAACGGAATATCGACTTGGGCCAGCCCCAGTTCCTCGCCCTGATAGACGATGATGTTGCCCCGCAGCGATGCGAACAGCATGGCTTTCAGACGGGCAAACGCCTCGCGCTCCTCCGGCTTGCACCAGCGTGAAACCGCGCGCGGCGCATCGTGGTTCTCGAAAGCCCAGCTCGGCCAGCCCAGCCCCGGCTCATCAGGCCACTTCGCCACCGCCTGTTCCACAAACTTCGGCGTAAGCTGCTCGGCATACAGGAAATCAAAGCCATAGGCGCTGTTCAGGTGCTGCTCGCCCGCCGTGAACGCCTTCATTTCCGTCTCGGCCAGATCGCCGCCCACTTCAGCCACAGTGAACACCGCGCCATATTCATCGCACAATGCCCTGATGCACTGAATGAACGTGATGATATCGGGGTGCGACTGGTTGTAGATCTTGAGCTGGTAATCGAACGGTCGCGTCTTGCGGCGGCCATCGTCCGGCGCGGGCGGATTGTCGCGCATCGTTGGGTCGTGCATCAGGAAATTGAGAGCGTCCAAGCGAAAGCCATCGACGCCCCGGTCCAGCCAGAACCGCATCACATTCAACAACGCCGCCTGAACATCCGGGTTATGCGCATTGATCTGCGGCTGGCTCGAAAGGAAGTTGTGCAGATAGTACTGCCGCCGCCGCGCATCCCACGTCCACGCCGGGCCGCCGAAGACAGATTGCCAGTTAGACGGGGGCGAGCCGTCGAGCTTCGGGTCCGCCCAAACGTACCAGTCAGCTTTAGGATTGGTGCGGTCCTGACGGCTTTCTTCGAACCATGCGTGCTGGTCCGATGTGTGGGCATAGACCTGATCGATGGTGACTTTCAGCCCAAGCTCGTGCGCCCGCTCCACCATCTTTTCGAAATCCGCGAGTGTCCCGAAGATCGGATCGACGCCGCAGTAATCGGACACGTCATAGCCGAAATCGCGCATGGGCGAGGTGAAGAACGGCGACACCCAGATCGCATCGACGCCAAGCCGCGCGACATGATCGAGGCGCGACGTGATGCCCGGCAGATCGCCAATGCCATCGCCGTTGGAATCGCAGAAACTGCGGGGATATATCTGATAGATCGCCGCCCCGCGCCACCACGGAATAGTATCATGCGTCTGTTGCGTCGGAGAAATGTTCATCGAGCCGTGGTTTCCGGGGAAGGAGTGACGCGGCAGACCATGCTGCCGAAGGCGGGAAGATCGACCCTGACCGAACCGGGTGCGCTGACCTGCACCGGACAAAGGCCGAAGAGGCTTTCAAGGCTTGTTGCAGACGCACCAATCACGCTTTGGGCGCGGAGCGATTTGTCCGAGGTGTTGAACGCAATCAGATACTCGATACCGCTGACGGGATCGAAGCGGGATACGGAAAACAGCCCCGGCGCTTCTGAATACGTTCGCGTAACCTGCCGCCCGCGCGCAAGGGCGGGATGATCCTTGCGCAACTGCGCCAGCGTGGCGATCAGCCGGTAGAGCGGGTGCGCCGGATCGAAGTTGGCCGTGGCGGTCGTAGCCTTCGTGCCAAGCAGTACGTTGTCATTGTAGCTGGGCGTTTGGCTGGCGAACATATCTTCACGTGCGTCCTGATCGTGACCATCGCCAACGAAACCCTGTTCATCGCCATAGTAGATGACGGGAGATCCGCGCAGGGTCAAAAGCATGACATGCGCCAGTTCTGTGCGGGCGAGCAATTCGGCATCCGAAATGCCGGGTCTGTCCTTGCGCACCAACATGGGGAAGCGGCCCATATCGTGGTTGCCCAGAAACGTCGGCATGGCGAGCGCCGCTGCTTCACCGCCTTCATAGAGCACATCGCCGTCGAACATGTCCGCCAGAACCTCTGTGCCTTTGCCCTGCCCCAGCACCGCACGCACAGCGCCCTGAAATGCGAAGTCCAGCACGGCCGGATAGCCATCGCGCCGGGTATAGCGCGCGATCGTGCCGGGATCCGGTCCTTCATGCGCGACTTCTCCGAAGATCGTGAAGTTGGGAATGCCCGCCTGCCTTGCCGTATCGAGCATGGCCGGAATGAAGGCCTGCCAGAAGCCGGAATCGACATGTTTGGCGGTATCGATGCGATAGCCATCGATACCGAACTGCTTGATCCAGTCGGCGTAGATTTCGATCATCCCTGCCCGCACGCGAGGATGTTCGGTGAAGAGGTCGTCCAGCCCGGCGAAATCGCCAAAGCGGCTGTTTTCCCCCCGAAACGTGGAATCGCCGCGATTGTGATAATAGATCGGATTATTGAGCCACACGGGCGTCTTTGCATTCCGTTCCGCCAGTGGGACCACCGGCGTATAGGCCGCGCCGGGATCAACAAGCCGAGCAAAATTCGCCGCGCTTGAATCCTCGTCGCCCGCAAAACCCGGATTGATCGTTGGACCGTTCAGGCCCCCTTTGCGCGAATAGGGCCAGTTCGCCTTGTCGCGATAGCTATACTGCCCTTCCTTGTAGCGGATCACATCGGCGGTGTGGTTGGCGATGATGTCCATGTAGACTTTCATCCCACGCGCGTGCGCTGCATCGACCAGCGCCCTGAATTCTGCATTGGTTCCGAAATGCGGATCGATGCGGGTGAAATCGGTTACCCAATAGCCGTGATAGCCAGCGCTCTCTTGCCCGGGAGCGCCTTGCACGGGTTTGTTCTGAAACACCGGTGCAACCCAGATCGCGGTCGCGCCGAGGCCTTGCAGGTAGTCGACCCGCGCCACCAGGCCCTTGATATCGCCACCGTGGTAGAAGCCCTTGGCGGACGGATCGAAGCCCGTCCTGTAACGGTCGCCGTTCAAGCCGCCGGTATCGTTTTTCGCATCACCGTTCTCGAACCGGTCTGGCAGCAGGAAGTAGATTGTCTCCCCCGCCGCAGGGCGCGCGCGGACTTGTGCCAGCGGCGCGTCGGCCAGCGCAGGCTGCGCCGTGGAAAGCGCGAGCAGCGATGCCATGAAGCGCTTGCGGGCGAGCAGCCAACCGGCCGCTCCTCTGATTTTTCTACATTGCGTAGCTGACACGCGCGTTCTCCCGCAGGGGTCACCGGACTGTGCCTTCTGCGGGCACTTCAGAGCAAGAGGGTGAAGGAGGCGGGAGGGACCGCCTCCTTCGAGGGGGCCATCAGAACTTGTAGTTGAACCCGGCCATGAAGCGGCGGCCATAGGTCTGATAGTTGCGAATTTGCAGCGTGGTGCCGGAGTCCACCGAAACAAACGGTTCGTCGGTCAGGTTCTGGCCCTGAAGGAACAGCGAGAGACCATTGAGCGGGCTGCTCGCCTTGAAATCATAGCCGATCTGCGCATCGACGATGGTTTCCTTGAGCGCGCGGCGCAGTTCGCGCTCGCCACCGAAGCCGACGAAAATGCCTTGGAACGACGAACGGTAGCGCGCAGAGGCGCGGGCATTGAAACCGCCCTTTTCGAAGAAGAGCGTGCCCGAGCCAACCCAGCGCGAATAATCCGGCAGGTCCATCGACTGCGCATTCGGCCCCGGCTTGATCGAGGTCTTGGTATAGCCAAGACCACCGGTAAATCCGAAACCTTCGAGCGCGGGCGTGATCACATCGAACGGCAGGGTGCCCGCCAGTTCAAGGCCATAGAGCTTACCGCCCGAACCGTTGACCGCCGTGTTCAGAGTGCCGACATAGTTGGTGATCGGCACCGGCGCGACAATCGGCAGCCCGGCGAAATCGTAGGGTACGATGTCCTTGTAGATGTAGTTATCCAGCTTCTTGTAGAACATCTGGAGGCCCAGATAGCCCTTGCCGCCGAAGTATTTTTCGATGTTCAGATCCGCCGCCCAGGCGCGATAGGGCTTCAACTGCGGGTTACCGCCGTTGCCGGTGATGACGCCGCTGTTGACGTTATAGCTGTAATCGAGGCTGACCTTCATGTCTTCGAAGCGCGGGCGCTGGATTTCGCGGGCCGCAGCCACGCGCACCACCCAATCGCCGGGCAGACGGAAGTTAAGGTTCAGACTGGGCAGGAAATCCCAATAACGCGCGCCGCGCACGACAGGCACGAGGCTCGCCGAAGCAAGATTTTGGAACCCGCGCGACTTCTGTTCGGTGTTTTGCGCAAGCAGGCCGATGTTGCCGTCCATCTCGACAGCGCCAAACGCGGCCTTGAGATCGCCCTTTATATAGATCGACATGACCCGTTCTGTCACCGAATAGGCCTTGGCGGGAACGTCCTTGCTGGCGTTCAGCGTCTTTACGTAAACGCCGTCTTCCAGCATCTCGAAGGGATCATAACCGATGATCGGGCCTGCACCGATGAAGGAAAGATCGGTTGCCCCCGTGCGGTACTGTTCGGGCACCACCAGCGATTTTGCGCCACCCGCAAGGTTCAGGAAATACTCTACCGGGGTCTTGCCCTTGGTGCGATCAACATAAGCCGTGCCGACGGAGAGTTTCGACAGCAAGCTGCCTTCCATTTCCTTGCCGACTTCGATCTGAAAGCTCTTGATCTCATCATCGATGATGCGGTCGTTGTAATAGCCTTCCTGCGAACCGAGCGGCGCACCTGCACCCCAGCCCAGCGGATCGGTGAGGACGATGAAATTGTAATTGCCATAGTCCAGCGTATTGCTGATGAACTGCGTGCCGGTCGGGCCGCTGACGAAGGTCAGCGTGTCGGTCGCGCCGACGCCCATGCCCGGCCCGGTGCCTGCGTTTGTTTCAAGCGTCAGTTCGTTGCGGTCAGTCTTGGAATAGCCGAAATCGAACGACGCCGACCAGCCATCGTCGCCAGTCCACGCCGCGTTGAAACCGCCTGAGAAGATATCCGAATTGCGTTCGTAGCCGTGGTTGTTGACCACTGCCTCCACGCCCGTGAACGTGCCCTTGCTGATAAGGTTGCCATTGGTTTCAATGCCTGTGGGCGAGAGCTGCGCGGCGCTCCACATCAGCGGGAACTCAACGCCGCGCTTGATCTGCTTGTCCTTGAAGCTGCCGTAGAAGGCATCGACGGTGAACATCAGTTCGTTCACCGGCTGGAACTGCACGGTGCCCTGAATGCCAAGGCGCTTAAGCTGGGTGGAAACACCGAAAGGCTTCATGCCGCCAATGATCTTGGTGCCGTTCGGCCCATCGGCATAACCCCATGCTTCGAATTCCTGCGCCTGATAGGGTTCGTCGGTGTAGGCCGCTGACAGCGCCACGCCGAGGCGATCTTCCATGAACTGGCCGACGTAAGTGCCGGTGGCGCGGTAGCCAAACTCGTTGCTATCGGTATTCACCTTGCCCAGATCGGCATAGGTGCCGCGCCCGCCGAACGAGATAAGGCCCTTGCCGAATTCGAGCGGGCGGATCGTCTTGATATCGACAGTGCCGACCAGCCCCTGATGGACGAGGTTGGCCTGAGGTGCCTTGTACACATCGACGCGGCTGACGATTTCCGACGGGAACTGGTCAAATTCGACGTTGCGCTGTTCACCGGTTGAGGTTTGCGGGCGACCGTTCAGCGTGGTGGACGAAAGGTCCGCGCTCGATCCACGAATGGCGATGGAATTGGCGCGGCCGAACAGGCGCTGCGTGGTAAGGCCCGGCAGACGGGCAATGGATTCACCGATGGACGCATCGGGCAGGCGGCCAATGTCTTCGGCGGAAACCGATTCCACGATGACAGCGGATGTTTTCTTGGTGTTGACGGCCGTTGCCAGCGATGCGCGGAAACCGGTGACGACGATAGCCTGCTCGCCTTCGGGGGCAGCTTGCGCCTCAGCAGCACCGTCCTGCGCCACAGCAGGACTTGCCACCAGTGCGACGGTCATGGCTGCAAGCGAAGCGCCCGCACCAGCGGTGAATGTGCGAATTGCCATTTTGAAACTCACTCCCCCGAGACCGGCAGCGCCAGCCTTCGAACCTTGTTTGCGAATATCACGGGTCGGCAGGGCCGGGCTTCCGTTCCCATTTTGCTTAAGGGATCGATGAAGCAGGACGAATATGGCATACGTATACTATGCGTGGATTGGTTTCAGATGAAGCTTGTTTGCAACACTTGGCTTGGCGGTGAAATCACGAAAAATCCGGCGGTTGCAGGCTATTTTGGACGAGCGATTGCATGGGACGCAGATCACGCATACACTCTGTGACAGCTAGCGACGGGACCACACCGCGCAGCGGGAGAGACGGGGACATGGGGCGCAGGCCTTCCAACAAGCCGACGAGCTTCGATATTGCCTATCTGGCCGGTGTATCGCAGCCGACTGTCAGCCGGGCGCTGCGGGGGAGCAAATCGGTCAGCCTTGCCACGCGGCAGAAGATCGAGGCTATTGCCCGCCAGTTGAACTACACGGTAGACAAGAACGCATCGTCGCTGCGCAGCCAGCGGTCAAACACTCTGGCACTGCTGTTTTTCGAAGACCCGACGCCTGACGAATCCAACATTAATCCATTCTTCCTCGCCATGCTCGGTTCGATCACCCGACACTGCGCCAATCGCGGGCTGGACCTGCTGATATCGTTCCAGAAACTCGATGACGATTGGCACAAGCGATATCAGGACAGCCACCGTGCCGATGGGCTGATCCTGCTCGGCTATGGCGATTACACTGCGTATGAACCGCGCCTGCGCCAGTTGATCCGGTCGGGCACGCACTTCGTGCGCTGGGGTTCGGTGGATCAGGGGACCATCGGCGCAACCGTGGGTTCGGACAATTTTGGTGCAGGCCGCCTTGCCGGGGAGCATCTGCTGGCGCGCGGGCGCAAACGCATCGCATTTCTGGGTCAGGCGGATTCGCATTATCCAGAGTTCGAACAGCGCTATGCCGGGCTGGTCAAGGCAATCACCACCGCCGGGTTGGAGCCGGATCCGGGCCTTGTGGTGAATGCGGTTTCTAACGAGCAACTGGGGTACAACGCAGCGCGCGAACTGCTGACGCGCGGGGCTGGCTTCGACGCGATCTTTGCCGCGAGCGACCTGATCGCCATCGGCGCGATGCGCGCTTTGGCCGAAGCGGGGCTGTCAATTCCGCAAGACGTCGCCGTCGTCGGATTTGACGATATCCCCGCCGCCGCTTTCACCTCGCCGCCGCTGACCACCTTGATGCAGGACATCCGCCTTGCCGGAGAAGCGCTGGTCGAATGCGTGCTTGCGCAAGTGGAAGGACGCCCGCCCAATCCGCGCGTTCTTCCCGCAAGACTGGTCGTGCGTGCCAGCACCGGGGGATGATTTCGGGCGGGGTTGGTATGGTATTCGTATGCGCATCGATTGCAGCAGCGCATGGATTCTGCGACGTCCCCACCCATTGATGCTGCACAGCAGGTCCGCGCAAGACGGCACCCGGCAACTGTCGCACGTGATCGGGAGTTGAGATGACTGTACATTCCGGGCCAGTCACAACGCATAAGCCAAGACAGGGCTTCTGGGGGCTGTGGAATATCAGCTTCGGCTATTTCGGCATCCAGATTGCCTTTGCGCTGCAGAACGCCAATGTCAGCCGCATCTTCCAGTCGCTCGGCAGTTCGGTTGACGATCTGGCGTTCCTGTGGATCGCCGGGCCCGTCACCGGCCTGCTGGTGCAACCGCTGATCGGCTATTATTCGGACCGCACATGGGGCCGCCTTGGCCGTCGGCGCCCCTATTTCCTTGGTGGAGCGGTGTTGGCGGCGCTGGCGTTGATCGGCTTGCCCAGTGCGGGGCTGCTGCTGGTTGCGGCCGCCTTCCTGTGGATGCTCGATGCCTCGCTCAACGTTGCGATGGAACCGTTCCGCGCCTTTGCCGGCGATATGACTCCCGATGAGCAGCGAGGGCAAGCCTTTGCATTCCAGACTGCGTTCATCGGTGCAGGCGCGGTTTTGGGCAGCCTTGCGCCTGCGCTGTTCAACTGGCTTGGCATCGCCAATACCGCACCGGATGGCACAATTCCGCCGTCGGTATGCTTCAGCTTCTCTCTGGGCGCGGTCGCCATCGTGCTCAGCGTCGGATGGACCGTGTTTCGCGTGCGCGAATACGCGCCTGAAGAAATGGCCGCGTTCGAAGGACAGCCCGCACATCACCACGATGCTGCGCAGCATGAACCGCTGGTTCACCCCCGCTCCGGACCGCTGTGGGTTATTGCGGGCGCGGCGCTTCTGGCGCTCGTCGGCGCGCTGAACTTGGACAAGCAGCTTTATGTTCTGGGAGCTGGGCTGGCGCTGTTTGGCATGATCCAGATCGGCGTTCGGACGGCAGGCGCAAAGGGCGCGCTGGCGCATATCGTATCAGACCTTGCGCAGATGCCCTTGCAGATGAAGCAGCTTGCCTTCGCGCAGTTCTTCACGTGGATCGGCTTTTTCATCGTGTGGATCTATACCACCCCTGTCGTCACCGCACAGGCTTTCGGTGCGACCGACACCGCCAGCGCTGCCTATAACGAAGGCGCGGACTGGGTGGGCGTGATGTTCGCCTTCTATAACGGCGTTTCGATCCTTGCCGCATTTCTGCTGCCGGTATTGGCGCGCCACATCGGCAACGCCGCAACACACGCCATCGGCCTTTTGTGTGGCGCAGGTGGATTTCTGGGCCTGCTGCTGATCCGCGATCCCCATGCACTGCTGCTGCCGATGATCGGCATGGGAGTGGCTTGGGCATCGGTGCTATCAATGCCCTATGTCATCCTCACCCGCGTGCTGCCACCGCGCAAGTTCGGCATCTACATCGGGATCTTCAATTTCTTCATCGTGATACCGCAGCTTGTCGTGGCAACGCTGATGGGCGGGATCATGCGCAGTTTCTTCCCCGGAGAGCCGCGCTGGACCATGCTCGTGGCCGCACTGATGATGGCGATGGCAGCCACCGCAATGACGCTGGTACGCGAAAACGCAAAGGACGTAACATGAGCAGCACAGGCCTGATCGGAGCGGTAGAAGCAGGCGGCACGAAATTCGTCCTCGCGCTTGCCACGCAGGAAGGAGTAATTCTGGCGCGGACAAGACTGCCAACGAACACCCCTGCCGAAACGTGGCCCGCGATGCAGGCTTTCTTCGCTGACGCCAGTGCCGAACATGGCTCCATCACCGCGTTCGGCGTAGCGAGCTTCGGCCCGATTGATATCGATCCCGCCTCACCCGCCTATGGCACGTTCACCACCACGCCCAAGCCGGGCTGGTCAGGTGCCCGCTTTCATGATGCGCTGGGCCAATTCGGCGCTCCGATCATGGTGGATACGGATGTGAATGGAGCCGCCATCGGGGAATGGATGGCCGGTGCCGGGCAAGGCTGCCGCACGCTGGCCTATACTACCATCGGGACAGGCGTGGGCACCGGCGTGGTGCAGAACGGACGCTCGCTCATGGGCATTTCGCACTTCGAAAGCGGGCACATCGTGCCACCGCGCAACGGGGCGCGTGATCCCTTCCCCGGCATCTGCCCGTTCCACGGCGATTGCCTTGAAGGGCTTGCCTGCGGCCCGGCCATCGAACGCCGGTGGGGCAAGAGTCTTGACCAGTTGGGTGCCGAAGAAACCGGCCTGATCGCCTGGTATATCGCTCACCTCGCCAGCACGCTGGTGCTGCTGCACATGCCGGATCGGCTGATCTTCGGCGGTGGCGTCATGAAGGCGCCGGGCCTGATCGAAGCGGTGCGGCGCGAAACCGCAATCAAACTGGGCGGCTATGTGCGTCATCCCCGTCTGGACGAGGGCCTCGAAAGCTACATTGTTACGCCCGGCCTTGGTGATGATGCCGGGATCACTGGGGCTATCGAACTTGGGCGTCAGGCGCTGTCGGCAAGGTAGCGCACGGTTAGCGTGCCCTTGCCGCGCAGGGCAAAAGCCTCACCTGCAAGCCGGTGCTGCAGCGTAAGGCAGTCTGCCCCACCGCTGGCCAACACTTCAATACTGCCGCTGTCGAGGAGAACCTGAACCGGCGCATCGGGTGCGATTTCCATCGCGCTGGTGTGGTTCAGTTGCGGCGTGAGTGGATCGTGTCGTTCGACTGTGAGCCTGCCATCGGCAAGGCTGCAAGAAAGGCGGCGGCCAGCATCATCTGACAGCGTGAACGACCAACCACCGTTTCCCGGCAGTTCAAGAATGCTGGCAGCGTCCAGTGGACGGCACCCTTCGTTCATCACAAGGGCTTCCTGCGTGCTGAACAGGGTTAGGCAGGATGGCTCCACCGCCTGCACCAGACGCAGCATCTCGCCTTCACGCCGCGCAGACAGCCGCCTTGGCAGGCTCATCGCGCCGCGCCATCCCTGTGGCGGCAGGTGCTTTTGCACGGCGTGATTGCCCATCCAGCCAATCCACGTGGGCCGTCCTTGTGCATCGCGCGGTTCGGTCCAACCAATCGCGGCATAGAACTCGTCACCATGATCCGCGATCTGCCAT
The DNA here is from genome assembly GCF_012641335.1 of Novosphingobium sp. ERN07. Taxonomy (GTDB): domain Bacteria; phylum Pseudomonadota; class Alphaproteobacteria; order Sphingomonadales; family Sphingomonadaceae; genus Novosphingobium. The sequence continues at coordinate 65,174 of NZ_JABAID010000002.1, read as the reverse complement.
CCGGTTTCCGCCACAAACCGCGTGCCATCGAACTGGCCAAAGCGATAGAGCGCGCCCGATCCCGGCGCGCCCGACAGCACATCGACCTTGAACAGCCAGCGCGTTTCGCTTGTGCCTTCCACCGGCAGTTCGACAAGGAACGGGCATTCCCACAGATGCCCCGGCGCGCCGTCGCGCGGAATCTCCGAAAGTCCGCGCCACGCCTTAAGATCGGCCGAACCATAGATCAGCGCCCGGTTCTCGTCCGAAAGCACCACTACCATGGTCCACTGCCCTGACGGTTCGTGCCAGAACACACTGGGATCGCGGAAATCAGCCATCTGGATATCGAGCACGGGGTTGCCCGCAAACTTGGCGAACGTGCGCCCGCGATTCGTGCTGGCGGCGATGCACTGGAATTGGTGCTGCCGATCAATCCGCGCGCCAGTGTAAGTCGCAATCATCGCGCCTGCCCCAAACCCGGCACTCCCCGCAACATCAATCACGGCAGAGCCGGAGAAGATCATCGTGCTGTCTTCCTCTACCAGCGCAACCGGCAGTTCCTGCCACTGCGCCAGATCGCGGCTGACGGCGTGGCCCCATGACATGTGGCCCCAGTCCTCACCGAACGGGTTATACTGATAGAACATGTGCCATTCGCCATCCTGCCAGACGAGACCGTTGGGATCGCTCAGCCAGTTGGCGGCGGTGGCATAGTGATAGCACGGGCGCATTTTCAGGCTTTCGGATGGGGAACGATGTCGAAGGCAATCGTCATCCGCTCGCCATCGTCAAACGGGACAGTGCCGTGCCACATGGTTGAGGGGAACAGCGCCAGCCTGCCCGGCGTGGGCACGACTTCGCCGTAAGGTTCAAGCGGCAGGCCAAGTTCGGGCGGGGGCGCGCCGAATTGCAAATGCCCGGCAGGCGGCGCGCCCAGCTTTTCCGGCTCTAGTACGCTGACGTAAAGCGCAGAACTGATCCAGCCCATCGGGTGGGTATGGACAGCATGGAATCCAGCAGGCCGGAGGCGCACCGACCAGCTACCCGCGAACAGAAACCGCCCGCGAGACGCGGCTAGCAAGGGGTGCGCTGCATCGCGTTCGGGCAGGGTGTCGATATAGGCCCTCACCGCGCTTTCGATCTTGCTGCGAGCAGTGGCGATGACGGGATCGAGCCGCAGCAGCAGTGGCCTTTCGGTCTGCGTCCCCCCTCGAACCGACTGTTCGTGATAAGGCTCTTGCATCGTGTGCAGACGGCGGAGCGTCGTAGCGAGGTCAGCCAGTTCCTGCGCGGTAAAGTCCAGATCGAAACTGCGCACATGGCGCATTGCGCCATCGAGCCAGTCCGCGCGCGCATCGCCCAGAAGCCGCCATGCCAGCGAGATATAGGGCCAGAACGCGCGCATCGCAGGCGTTCCCATATGACGCACACAGACATCGCGGGCGCGATCAACCTGTCCGCCGCGCAGGAAATGCCGCACCCGCGCAAGGTCCAGCCCGACGTCGTGCACATGCTCCACGCCATCGAACAGTGCAGGATCGTCCGCACCTTCGCCGCTCTCGCTCGCGATGAACAGCTTGCCTAGCAGCGATGCCTGCCGCTCACCCAGCGCGGCTTCGGCCTGAGCGATCACGGCCTGTGCGGCGCTCCATTCCTTCGCCGTGGCCAGCACATGAAACCATGCCATGCGCAGTCCGAAGTTTTCTGGGTCGCGCGCAATTGCCGCCACAAAACTGCGCGCGAAATCGGCCTCACCCGCCGTCGCCCGCATGGCACACAGGCAGCGATGCCCATCGATCCATGCAGGGTTTGTTGCGAGCAGGTGCTCTAGCAAAGCCTCACCCTCGGCCTGCCGTCCTTCAGCCGCCAGCGCCGTTGCACGACTACGTTGCAGGTCTAGCCGCGTAGGCGAGAGCGCTGCCGCGCGGGCGTAGAGATCGGCTGCAGGCAGACCTGCCTCGAACGACACCTGAGCGACACCTAGAGCGACGTTAGCGTCACCTGGTGCAAGTTTGGCCGCACCAAGAATGGCGTCAAGCGCCCCTGCCGTGTCCTGCGCATCGCGCATGGCCACGGCGCGTTGCAACAGAGCTGGCGCGTCGGTCATAACGCCTTGCAATTGGCCGCGATGAACTGTTCATGGCGAGGCTGTTGCAACGCCGCATGGTGCATTGCCGCGCGCAGCTTGCCCAGCCATTCGCGCCCATCCACACCGCGATAATCGGCCAGCGGATCGGTGCGTTCGGGGATGTTGCCTTGCCCGATGTGGACCGCCAGCCACGATGGCGGGCCGAACAGATCGGCATCGCGCTGCACCAACCTGCCATAACGGCGGAAATGTTCGATTTTCTCGTGCAGCGTGTCAGGAATGTCCATGTTCGCGCAATAGCGCCACAGGTCTGAATCGTCCCGCTCTGTCAACTTGTAATGCAGGATCAGAAAGTCGCGGATGCGCTCGAACTCGTTCACGGCGATGCGGTTGTATTCATCGATCACCATCGGATCGAAAGTGCGGTCGGGGAATAGCGCCAGAAGCTTGGATATCCCGGCCTGAATCAAGTGGATCGAAGTGGATTCCAGCGGTTCCATAAAGCCACTGGAAAGCCCGACGGCGATGACGTTTTTTTCCCAGAACGTCTTGCGCCGCCCGGTGACGAAGCGCAGCGGGCGCGGATCGGCCAGCGCCTTGCCATCGAGCCTCGACAGCAACTTTTCCGCAGCTTCATCCTCGGACAGGAACTGACTGCAAAAGACATAACCGTTGCCAGTGCGATGTTGCAGCGGAATGCGCCACTGCCATCCCGCCTCACGCGCGGTGGAGCGGGTGTAGGGCGTCAGCGGATCGGCGTTTTCGCATGGCACTGCCATGGCACGGTCGCAGGGCAGCCAATGCATCCAGTCTTCATACCCTGCCTTGAGTGTGCCTTCGATCAAAAGGCCGCGGAAGCCAGAGCAATCGATCAACAGTTCGGCCTCAACCGCGCGCCCATCTTCCAGCGTGACGCCGGTGACGAACCCGGTCTGCGCATCCTGCTGCACGCTGGCGACCTTGCCTTCGATCCGCGTCACCCCTTTCGCTTCGGAATACTCGCGCAGAAACCGGGCATAGAGGCCCGCATCGAAATGGTAGGCATAATCGAATGTTGAAAGCACGTTGCGCTGGTCCGGCATCGGCGGAGCAAAGCGGTTTTCCTTGGCCAGTGCCCAGGCCATCGAATGATCATCGAGCGGCGCGGTCTCTCCCGCTTCGCGCGCGCGCAGCCAGTAGTGGTGAAGGTTGACGATATCGAACGCCCGGCCATGCGGGCCGAACGGGTGGAAATAGCGGTTGCCGAGGCTTCCCCAATCCACGAATTCGATGCCCAGCTTGAACGATCCTTGCGTCTTGCGCACGAATTCGCGCTCGTCGATCTCAAGCGTTTCGTTGAACGTGCGGATCGGCGGGATCGTCGCCTCGCCCACGCCGACGGTCCCAATCTCGTCGGATTCGACCAGCGTGATGCTGCAATTGTGACGTAGGGCCTGCGCCAGCGCCGCCGCTGTCATCCAGCCTGCCGTACCGCCACCGATGATGGCAACAGAGCGGATCATCAGGTCGGGATTGTTCATGCGTTCATGCCTCTCCGTGGCGGCAAGTCACCCTATCGCGCTTGCGGCGATATTGAAATGGAAGGGCGAAGCACAGCCGCGCTCCGCCCTTCCTCTTGCGACCCGAATTGATGGGAGTAAACCGCGTTTGCGATCGCTCCCACCATCATCAGAAGTTGTAGCGGACCGAGGCCGAAACCGTGCGGCCCAGCGCCGGCGCACCGCCAATAACCGTCGGCGTCACCGAAGCATCGGCAATGCCGCCGTTACCGCGCAGATCGAAGGTGTCGAACACGTTGTAGACCTGCAAGCCCAGTTCGAGGTTCTGCATCGGATAGACCCGTAGCGAGGGGTTGAAAATCGCCTTGCCCGGATATTCGAACCCGCCATCGTCAATCGCGCTGGTCTGACCCGTCACGGCAAGACCCAACGTTGCGATATCGCCGAAGTCATAGTTGGCCGACGCGGTGTAGATCAGGTCCGGCAGATTGGGCGAGCGCGTGAACGAAGTTGCCCCTGCCGATTGGCGCTTGGCCTTAGAATAAGTTGCGTTGCCGGTAAAGCTGAAGCCGCCGTTCCGATAGGTCGCAAAGAACTCTGCGCCCGTGGACTTGAACTTTGCGTCGATCACGCAACCCCCTGCTCCACCGGGGCAGCGCGTGGCAGAAAGTTCAAAGGTGGACTGCTTGAAGTTGCCCTTCAGCAGCGTCAGTTCCATCGTAAAACGGCCACCCAGCAGGTCGCCGCGGCTCTTCACGCCCAGTTCGTGCTGCGTCACGAAGTCCACCGAAGGCGTCACGCCATCGGCCGTGCAGCCGTTGCGGCCGATATCGGAGGACGTGCAAAGCGCGCCATCGTTGCGGATCTTGCCGCCCAGCGTCTGGCGGTCGCTGTTGAAGCGGCCACCGCGTGACGTGCGGGCAAAGATCGTGATGTTGGGCGTCGCCTTGAACAGCGCGCCCACGGTCCACGAGGTGTAGCTGCGGGTGTAGTTGAGGTTTTCGCGGACACCGTTTGCGGTGATTGCCGGGATGGTCACCCCACCGCTGTTGATATTGAACTCACTGCCGCCACCAATGGCATAGCCGCTGGCCTTCACCCGCTCGAACCGCACCGAACCATCAAGTCCGAATTGATCATGATCGAAATCGAGTGCAACATACGGGGCCGTGTTGGCGTACGACAGATCGTAATCGCGAGCGCAGCATTCACCCCAGTTGTTGTTGTACCCCGAAGTACCCGCCTGCGTCAGTTTGTTGCCCGCGCTGTCGAACAGATCGAGCTGCGAGGGATTGTCGCCATTGAGTTCGCGCAGCGACTTGTTGACGTGCCAGTCCATCGCGATCTTCTGGTTCATGTAGAACAAACCGGCGCGCGTGGTCAGCTTGCCCGAAGCCACATCGAACTTGCCTGCCAGCGTCAGGTCGTTGGCAAAGCTGCCGATATCACTGATGTTGGTGCGCACGTTGACGTTGTTGTCGAGGTAGGTGTCAGTAAACAACTGCCCGGCCTTCGGCCCGCTGGCATAGCGGATCGCTGCAACCGTGCTGCCGTTGACGGTCGATCCCAGAACGCTGGACGTCCGTGCGGTGTTTAGAAACGGCGAGGCGAAGGCACCGCTCATGCTGGTATAGCGCATGTTGTTGTCGACGGTTATTCCACCGTCGAAATCATAGTGGAACTGACCACCAAAGGATTGTGCCTGGGTCGTGATGCCGTCCATCTTGACGCGCTCGAGGTTGCCCTCGCGGTTGTAGATCAGGAAGTCCTGGTTGTAGATCGAGTAGTTTGAAGCATCACGACCGTCGAAGCCCGGATAGGGGCGGATGTTGGTGACCTTCTTGCCGGTGATCGTGGCGAGCGCGGGAGCACCTGTGTAGTTCGGCTCCTGCGTATCGGCTACCTTGAAGTTGAGGCGGAAATAGCCGCGGCCTTCGTTGAATTCCTTGGTCAGGTTGCCCTTGATCTGGAACGAGTCCGACACGGTATAGTCGGCCTTGAGCGGACCGCGGCCGTTCTTCACGTAGCCGCCGATGTGGAAGTACATCGTGTCGTTGATCGGGCCACCGTAACGGAAATCGGCGCGGGTCTCGTCATAACCGAGACCACGATTGATCGAGATGTAGCCGCCTTCCTGCTTGCCAGTGTGGCTGATGTAGTTGATCACAGCGCCAGGAGCTTGCGACGCGAAGGTTCCAGCAGAACCACCGCGAACGCCTTCGATGTTCTGCACCGAAGCATCAAAACGGGTCCAGTAGTCATTGTTGCCGAACTGGATGTCGCCGAACAGCACGGTCGGCAGACCATCTTCCTGAATTTGCACGAATGGTGAACCGCCAGTGGCCACCGGAAGGCCGCGAACAGCGATGTTCGAGTTGCCGCCGGGGCCGGCTGTACCGGCAACCTGAATGCCGGGAATGGCGCGAAAGACTTCGGCTTCCGATGTGGGGCGGATCGCCTGAATGGTGTCGGAAGAGATCGAACTGACCGAAATGGCGCTGTTTAGCTGGGTCTTGTCACGACCGGATGCGGTAACGACGATCGCATCAAGCCCTACGCCTTCAGGTACAGCCTCAGCCGTATCGGCCTGCGCAGCATTCTGCGCGGCTGCGGGTGCAGCGAGCATTGCAGCAGACAGCGCAATGAAAGAGGCACAAGCATCGAATGGAGACAGCTTCATAAATCCTCCCACCAAGAAGCTCCTGCATAGGTTGCAGGAATCAGTCACTGTCCCGTTACCCCCACCAACAATCGTTTGCAACAAAAATAGCAATCGATTGCAAAAGAACTTCGACAGAGTGATCGCTTTGCAACATGGCGGTCATCCGTCCGGTGACTGGCGCGCCCAATGCGGTTGACAGACACGCCGGTTGCAACGCATCACACCCACCGAAAACAGCGGCGCGGCTTACAGATGGCAGCGCGGCAAGGCGTGGATCACCACCGGACGGGATAGTCGATTGCACATGGAAGACGGCAAGAAGCCCGGCAAGATCAGGAACATCGCTGAGTTAGCCCGCCTCGCGGGTGTCTCTGCCGGCACGGTGTCGCGCGCGCTCGCCGACAAGTCATTGGTGAACAAGGAGACGCGCGAACGCATTCAGGCGCTTGCGCGCGAATATGGCTTTCGCCCCAATCAGATGGCGCGCCGCCTGCGGACCCAACAAACGGGCGTGATCGGCGTGGTCATTCCGCTTGGCCACGAACGGCGGCAGCACATATCCGACCCGTTCTTCATGACTCTGTTCGGCTATCTGGCCGATGAACTGACCGAAAGCGGGCAGGATCTAATGCTGTCGCGCGTGATTCCCGGCGATGACGAATGGCTGGACCGGATCGTGGATTCAGGAATGCTGGATGGCGCACTGGTGATTGGCCAGTCGAACCAGACCGAAGCAATCGAGCGGGTTGCGCAGTACTACAAGCCGCTTGTTGTGTGGGGCAGCCATTCTGAAGGACAAGTGCAATGCACCGTCGGCGTAGACAATGCCGCCGGGGGCCGCCTTGCCGCACAGCGGCTGCTGGATCGCGGTGCGAAACGCCTGGCCTTTTTCGGCGATACCAAAGGCCCCGAAATCGCAGACCGTCTGGCTGGCGCGCAGCAGGCGCTGGCAGGTTCGCCGCAAACAACGCTTCGCGCTTTCCCCACGCATCTGGCCAGCGACGAGATGGCGAGCCAGATCGCAGCACATCTGGATGACCTGGGTGCCGAAGTGGACGGCATCGTCTGCGCATCCGATATCATCGCGATGACCACGATCCGCATTCTCCATGAACGCGGCATCGCCGTGCCTGATCGCGTGGCAGTAACAGGTTTTGACGATCTTCCCCTGTCGCAGCGCATGGTGCCGCAACTTACCACCGTGCGGCAGGACATCGCCGCCGGTGCGCGGGCAATGGTCGAAGCGCTGCGCCGCCGCATCGCCGGTGAAGACGCACCGTCGACCGTGATGCAACCCGAACTGATCCTGCGTGAAAGCGCCTGATCCGTTCGCTCAGACAATCGATACGCTGTTTCCTTCGAAGTGCAGCGTGAAGCGCGGCGCGGGGGTTCCGCCAAAATTGCTGCGCAGCAATTCGGGATGGTCCGCTGTATTGCGGCCTTCCATTCCCCAGTAATCAACGAAGCTCCACACCTCGCCTTCACCAGTTACCCACCAGCTATAGGACTGCTTCGGTTCGGCATCGGGGTTGGCCGCTACCAGTCCCCCGTGGTTGACCGGAACCCACGGCCCGGCAAGGCTATCGGCCACCGCGCCGTAAAGCCCATTAGGCCCGGCTACAGACTCTGGCGCGAAGGTGTGTGTCTGAGTTGACCAGAACAAGTAATAGCGCCCGCCCCGCACGATCACATGCGGGCGTTCGAGTTCGTTGTTGACACCAATCGCCTCGATCAAAGGATCGCCCAGTATCCAATTGCCGCCATCGAACGTGGCAATGCCGATATTGCCATTGAACGCATGGTCAGACCATGCAGCGCTGCCCGTAAACAGCAGATGGGCCTTGCCCGTTGCCGGATCGCGCAACCACGCCGGATCGCGGAACCCCTTGATCAGCCCCGGCGCCCCCCTATCCTGCCGGTCACACACATAGCGTGTGCCATCCGCGACGAATATCTCTTGTGGTGCCCACCATTCGCCGGGACCATTTGTGGTCAACCGGCCCACGCTCAGGAACATACGCTGCTCGAAAGTCTCCTGCGCTTCGCCATGACGGCCCGCAGCGGTAAAAAAATGCTGCACTGTTTCGCCATCGTCCATCAGCACGCAGCAACCGGCCCATTCGCGGCTTCCGGGCGTGAAGCCATCGGGAAAAGCGTTACCGTGATCGCGCCAGCCATCGCTGCCGAATGACAGCAGGCGGATTCGCGCATGGCCATGCCGCTGCACCGGATCAGGGAACACCGGTGCGGACAGGAAGAACCACCACTGGCGGTCGAGATGGCGCACCGTGCGCCCATCTTCATGCGCCAGTGGCCAGCAGTCCCATAAGTCCAGATCATCGAACAGCCGGACGACATCATCTTGGCCGATCAACGGGATGCGCGGCAGATCGCCATAGCCGGTCGGCTCCCAACGGCTCGCTCCATATGCGGCAATCGATTGAAGTTCGGTCGGAGCAGAGGTCATGACAAACTTTCCAGAGCGGCTATCAGGCGCGCTTGCGCAAGTGGAACAGGGTGACGGTTTCGGCCTTGCCCGGCGGCAGCGGCAAGCCGTTGGCACAAAGCCAGGAGGACGCGAAGACCTGCGGCGTTGTGCGCATCTCATGGTGCAGCGGAGCGATATGCGCAGCGTGGCCGCCCTCGCCCCCGGCGATGTGCAGCAGTTGCACCTCCCACGCACCTTCGCGCCGGGCAAAAGGCAGCGGCAGAGGTTGGGGGCGGCGGTCCTGCGGCGGCTGGTCGCGGATCACGAACAGCAGCACTTCGTCGCTGCGCCCCTGCGCCTGCCAGACCAGCCCGTCGGCCCCTTCGCCCAGCCACACCTGCCCGCCATGCAGCAGGTCGCGCCATTGCTTGTGGAAGGCAATCCAGTTGGCCAGTTCGGCGCGTTCCGCCTCGCCAAGCGTGCGCGGGTCCATCTCCACGCCCAGATGCCCGGTCATCGCTATCGCGGCGCGAAAGCCCAGACTGTGCCGCCGCCCGGTGGCGTGGGCCGGGCTGGCCGCAATGTGCGATCCCATCAATTCGGGCGGCAGGAATGCCAGAAACCCGCGCTGGATGCCGATGCGGCTTGCGGCGTCAATGTTGTCGCTGGTCCAATAGCGGTGGCAGTAATCCGCCATGCCCGCATCGTTCCGTCCACCGCCGCCCGCGCAGGCCTCGATCTCCACATGCGGATGCGCCGCCCGCACCCGCGCCAGCAGGTCATAGAAACTCCGCACTTGCGCCGCGCCGCCTGCCGGAGCCAGATCGCGGTTGTGATCCCATTTCAGGTAAGTGATCGGCAGATCGCGCAGCAGCGCATCAATGCAGCCGAACAGATAGTCGCGCACATCGGCCCGCCGCATGTCGAGCACCAGTTGGTTCCGCGCAGTTGGCCTTGCTCGCCCTTCGCTCGCCAGCGCCCAATCCGGGTGCGCGCGATAGAGGGCACTGTCAGGATTGATCATCTCCGGCTCTACCCAAAGGCCGAATTCCATGCCCAGCGCGTTGACCCGTTCTGCCAAGGGACGCAACCCGCGCGGATATTTCAACGGATCGGTGGTCCAGTCACCCAGCCCCGCCGTGTCATCGTTGCGCCCGCGAAACCAGCCATCGTCCAGAATGAAGCGTTCGACGCCGACCGACGCCCCCGCTTCGGCCAGCGCGACGATGCGCTCCTCGTCATGATCGAAGTAGCATGCTTCCCACGAATTGAGATGCACCGGCCTTGGCCGCATCGCGCCGCCGGGCCAGCGCAGCCGCGCCCGCACCGCATCATGGAATGCCGCCGCCGCGCCATTGCGCCCGGCGGTTGAGATGGCGATGATCGCATCGGGCGCGGCCCACGCCTCGCCGGGGGCAAGCCGCACTTCACCGGGATGCAACACGGCGCCTGCCGATAGTAGCCAGAACCCCTCGTCATCACGCTCCACCGCAATGCGGCTGTCGCCCGACCACGCCAGTTGCAGCGCACGGACCGTGCCCGCGTCGAACGTCGCGCCCTCGTCCAGCAGGAACACCCCGCCCGGCCCGCCGTGGCCGGAAATGCCTCGCCGCCCTTCGCGTAGCCATGCCTGCTGCGGCATGGCCTCGCGGCATTCCACCAGTTCGGCGTTGTGCCGCCCGCGCCAAGACAGGATTTCACGGGCGCTCGCGGGGATCGGCAGCATAACGCTGGCCAACCAATCTACATCGAAATTCGCCGTGCCGATGTTGCGCACAACCGAACGGCATATGAATGCCGCACCAACAGCCTCGTATTCCAGTTCAAGCGCAACGCCCGCCAGATCATCGCGCAACACAAAGCGCACGCGCGCAGCGTCAACCACCACCTCGGCATGATCAAAGCACACCACCAGCGCAAAACCATCAGCAGAGCGCGCCCGCAGCATTTCCGGCCCGAACCAACCCTGCGCGCCTACGGGCGCAACATCCAGCGGCACGTCCGCGTCCATCGAATAGGACGCCGCCGTGCGCTGCGCCCCCAACGCTTCCACCATATCACCCGAAACGCGCGGGCCACAATGCCGCCAAAGCGGGGGGGCGCCTTCGCGTTCCTCCCACACCAGCGATCCGGTTCCAGCGTGCAAGGCGATCGCCTTTGCCATCAGGCTGCAACCGCCTGCGGCATGGCGCTCACGCGGCCTTCGCGCACCCACAGCACCGAAAGGCCCGCCAGCACCAGGCATATACCGCAGAACATCAGCATGTTGCGCGGATCGTTACCCAGCGCCAGCTTGTAGGCATCGAACCCGATTGACGCGAAGCCAAGGTCGAGACGGCTCATCACCACCGCAAAGATCAGCATGGGGATCACGATCATCATGTTGAAGATGCCCATGTAAACGCCCGTCCGCTGCGGCGGGATCGAATTGCTGAGGATCGCATAGGGATTGCCCATGATGCTCCCCCAAGCGAGGCCGATGCCTACGGCGGGCAGGAACAGCAGCACCTTGTCTGTGATCCCCGGCAGCACGAACATGCCCGCCCCGCCCGCAAACAGGCACAGCGCATGAAGCGGCCCCGGCCCGATGCGGCGCACCAGCGGCACCATCGCAAAGGCGGTGACAAACGACACCGCGTTGTAGAACGCCGCCACTTCGCCGTTGGTAAGCACGGCTTCGCGGAACCCGCCGCTATGCACGTCTGACGTGGAATAGACGGTGCGGCTCATCGAATAGACCGCATAAGTCCAGTAGCCCGACATGCCGACCCACTGGAACAGGCTCATCAGCCCCAGCTTGCGCATGGCCACCGGCATTTCCACAATGGCATCACCAATTTCGCGCAAGGTGGCCCATGCGCCCTTTGGCTGTGCAGCGATGTGATCCTTTTCCTGCGGCGTCAGCGGCAGCTCCGGCACGCGCAGAACCGACCACACGATTGTCGCCAGCGAAAGCACGGCACCAATCATGAACACTACGCGCACGGTATAGGGAATGCCGTGATCATCCACCCAGTCCCGGCTCATCCCGAAACCCACCAGCAGCGACGGCGTAAGGAAGGCCAGCATCTGCGCAAGGCCGGTAAACGCACTTTGCGAAAGGAACCCCGCCTGCCGCTGGTCCGGGTTGAGCCGGTCCGAAACATAGGCGCGATATGGCTCCATCGTGATGTTGTTGCCCGCATCAAGTATCCACAACAGCGACATAGCCATCAGGATCGAACTGGAAAGCGGCATGAAGAACAGGCCAAGGCAGCACAGCACAGCGCCGATCAGAAAGTAAGGCGTGCGCCGGCCCCACCGGCTCAACGTGCGGTCGCTCATCGCGCCGATGATCGGTTGCACCAGCAGGCCCGTGATCGGCCCGGCCAGTTGCAGCATCGGAAGCTGCGATTCATCCGCGCCCAGAAAGCTGTAGATCGGCCCCATGTTGCCCTGCTGCAACCCAAAGCTGAATTGCAGGCCGAGGAAACCGAGATTCATTTCCAGTATACGCGACAAAGGCAGATGCGGCCGTATCGCTGGCGCTGCGGCATGTCCGCTACCGTCATGACTACTTTTGAAGGTCACGATCGCACTCTCCCACCGGGCCTTTGCCTTTCCGGCTTGCACGGCCTCGGAAACGTCATGCCACAGTGCGCGCTTCATGACAACAATCGATTGCAAATATTGGAGATGAGGCTCTAAAGGCGATTTTTTACACTGCAAATTCAACGGTGTTCGCCCTGCCGCCCCGGCCATATACACAAACTGCCGAAGGGTTTTCGCTTTTGCTCCGTTTGAATGGAGAGCATCGGGATGGGAACGACAGGATATGGACAAACAATCTGCAGACACCGCGCACGATCACGCCGACGAAGGCCTCGCCGCTGACCTCGCCCGGATCGAGCAACTGCGCGTCGGTCGCCGTCGCGCGATGGCCCTATTTGGCTCCGCAGGTGGCAGCGCGCTGCTATTCGGCTGCGGCGGCAGCGACGGCGCGGCTTCGACGACGGCCACCACCGTAACCACCAGCAGCGCAACGGCTACTGCAACGGCGACAGCCACTGCTACGGCCACGGCAACCGCTGGAACCTGCACGGTTCCCGCCAGCGAAACTAATGGTCCCTATCCTGCAGACGGCACCAATACTTCTTCGGGTTTGACCTCCAACGCGCTTACCGCAAGCGGCATCGTCCGCAGTGATATCCGGTCAAGCTTCATCGGCACTTCCACCGCCACGGCTGCGGGTGTGACCACGACGATCACCATCACCGTAGTAGACGTCAACAACGGCTGCACTCCGCTTTCGGGCTATGCCGTTTACATCTGGCACTGCACGGTAAGCGGGCTCTATTCGCTCTACACGTTGCCAAACGAAAGCTACCTGCGCGGCGTGCAAGTCACGGATTCAAACGGGCAGGTGACGTTTACGACCATTTTCCCCGGATGCTACGACGGCCGCTATCCGCACATCCACTTCGAGGTCTTTTCCAGCCTCGCCAATGCTACCAACGCCAATTATGCGCGGCTGATCTCGCAATTCGCCATGCCTGCTGCAGCCTGCAACGAAGTCTATGCCTTGTCGGCGTACAGTTCGAGCAAGAGCAACTTCGCGAGCGCGTCGATATCAGGCGATAATGTGTTCGGAAACAACACGACCGCCCAGATGGCGGTTATGACCCTGACCATGAGCGGTTCGACGTCTGCGGGCTACACCGCCGCAAGCACCATCGGCATCGCAACCTGATCGTCAGCCCGCCGGATCGATCAACACCTTGCACTGGTGCGTGCGCTTGCGCAGGCTTTCGAAAACATCGGGAGTCGCATCCAGTGCAATGGTGTCGGTCACCAGCAGGCGCGGCTCCACAGCTCCGCGATCCAGCGCATCAAGCGCGGCTTCGTATTCCTGCCGCGTGAAGAAGGCCGATGTCACCAGTTTCACCTGCTTCGAAAGCATAGCAAAACTGTTGAACGTGTCGGGCCGCGTGCAAAGGCCCAGCAGCACAATGGCGCCATCGTTGCGCACTTGATCCACAGCTTGCGCGATCAATCCAGGCACGCCCACGCATTCGAATACCACGTCGGCCTTGCCGCCCAGCGCACGCTCCGCGCTGCCTACCGGATCGGCTGCATCGACCACAAAATCATGTGCGCCCATCTGCATTGCACGGTCGCGCTGCCATTCGGCCAGATCCTGCACCACCACGCGCCCTGCACCAAAGCGCCGCGCCCAAAAGGCCACGGCAAGGCCAATCGGCCCTGCCCCCAGCACCAGCACCCTGTCGCCAATGGTCATACGGCTCAATGCCACACCATGCAGCGCCACCGCCAGCGGCTCGACAATCGCGCCATCGGCAAGGCTCGCGCTCTTGGGCAGGCGCACGCACTGGTTGGGCCGGGTCAGGGCATACTCGGCATAGCCACCGCCTTGCAGCCCGAACGCTTCGCACCACTGCACCACACCTGTCTGGCAGGCATGGCACTGCCCGCAGCTTTTGAGCGGGATGACCGAGACAAGATCACCTGTCCGCAGCCCTTCCACGCCCTTGCCCAGCGCTACGACCTCGCCGGCGAACTCATGGCCGAGGATCGATCCGGCACCCTGACCATAGGCCGGATCTTCGGTCATGTGCAGGTCAGACCCGCAGATGCCGCACCGCCCCACCTTGACCACCACATCGCCCTCGCCCGGCGTTGGATCGTCAACGGTTTGGATGGCAAGCGGCTTGTGCAAGCCTTGCATCACGGCGGCGCGCATCGTTCCGGATCCCTTACTTGTACTTGCCCAGCATCATGCCGCCATCGATCACGACATGGCTGCCCGTCATGTAATCGGAAGCATCCGATGCCAGCAGCAGCGCCAGAGGCTTCAACTGGTCCGTCTCAGCCACCTGCCCCAGCGGCACGATGGCATCCCAGGCCGCGCGCGCCACAGGATCTTTCTTGAGCCAGCCCCCGCCAATGTTGGTGACAAACGGCCCCGGCGCAATCGCATTGATGCGGATGCCAAACTCGGCCAATTCCAGCCCCAGCGCGCGCACCATGTGCAGCACGCCAGCTTTCGCGGGCATATAGGGCAGGCCGACAATCGGCTCCGTCACCAGCCCGGCGTTCGAAGCCGTGGTGATGATCGATCCGCCGGTGCGACCATTGGCGCGGCCCTCCTGCTTCATGATCCGCACCGCGTTGCTCACGGTATGGAACACGCCATTCAGGTTGATCTGGATCGAGCGTTCCCAGCGCTTGGGGTCATAAGTATCGACCTGACCATCGGGATTGCGATGGCCCGCCGGATTCCAGAAGCCCGCGCCGGTATCGATACCCGCATTGGCAAAGCAAATATCCAGCCCACCATAAGCCTTTGCGTGGGCATCGAACGCCGCAACCACCTGATCCCAGTCAGAAACGTCAAGCCGGTCCGCCCGCACTTCACAGCCTTGACCGCGCAGCCGCGCTGCTTCGCGCTCGGCACCTTCGGCGTCGATATCGGTCAGCGTCACCGCAGCACCCGCTTCCGCCATCGCTTCGGCATAGGCAAGGCCGATGCCCGAAGCCGCGCCTGTGACAAGCGCAGTGCGCCCCTTGATATCGAACCTGTCCAGCGTTCCCATATGCATCCTCTGTTCGTTGTCTTGGTCAGGCAGCGACGGCCTGTTTTTCCCGCTCGATCAATCGCTGCAACATGCGCCTTGCGCGCACCCCGCCGCCATCGCCACCCAGGATCAGCGGGCGCAGTTCCCAGAAATCGCCCCCACGCATCAGCCGGTGGCTGTCGCGGATGAGCGGCATGTCCTCCTGCTCGAACGCAAACTCCAGCGCACCGCGCATGGCGGCGGTAAATTCAGCGTCACCGAGCTTGTAATCACGCGCAGTCGCCCAGAAATAGTGCGTCGTATCAGGCGTTTCCGGCGTGAAAGCATGAAGCGAAGGCAGCGCCACGCAATCCTCGCGCGGCGTGCCCGGCTCACCTGCGCGGAAATCGAAATAGAGCACGGCGGGCGCGTGCCACTTGACCATGCCGTAAAAGTCCTGCGGCCGCCCTTCGGTGCCCATCACCGCTGATATGCCAACAGAAAGCAGATCATTCGCCTGCACATATTCGGCATAAACATTCTCGCCATCCTGCCAGAACCTGCGCTCGCCTTCAGTAAAGGCGCTGGCGACAAGCGCAGGATGGACGAAATTCGCGTGGCTCAGGTCAAGGATGTTGTCGCTGTAGAGTTCGTAATGCCCTTCGGCCACCGTCGCCCCACGCACCGCCTCCCACTTCGGGTCGGAAAGCCATGCAAAGTCAGGTATCAACGCAGGATCGGCCTTCTCGGCCTCGCCCATCCATATCCATAGCAGCCTGTGCCGCTCGACCAGCGGATAGACTTGCAGCCGCACGTCAGGAAGCTGGCCGCCGGGGTGCGGATTGTGGACGCAGCGCCCTGCCCCATCAAAGCGCAATCCGTGATACGGGCACAGCAGCGCGCCTTCTACCACGCTCCCGTGGCCCAGTGGCGCAAAACGGTGCGGACAGCGCCCGCTTATCGCCTGCGCCGCGCCATCGGCATCGCGGAACAGTGCAACCGGTTCCTCAAGAAAGGTGCGCTGCTGGGGTTCGCCTGCCAGATCGTCCGCCCAACCGGCAACATACCACGTGTTGCGCAGATATGTCCCGCGCGGTTCAGCGTCGAGTTTGGGAACCGGGATACGCCGTCCGCTCACACCCGCCTCCGATCAGAGATAGAGCGCGGGGTTGATCGCGATGCCATGCTCCCGGCAATAGCTTTCGTAGTGGTTCATGAACCACCACACGTCGAGCGTTTCCACATGGTTGCCGTGCTCGTCGAAGAATTCGTTCGCGCCCTGCATGTGGAACAGCGCCTTCATCCCATTGGGATCGTCGGTTACCAGCGTATGTGCGGTGCCCGGTGTTTCGGTGATGAAATCGCCCGCGCGGCATACCCAATCGTATTCAAGGTAGCGGAAAGACCCTTCCATGCCCACCGCCCACACCTTGCCACGGTGCTTGTGCGTGCCGATCACGCCCGGCCCTTTGATCCACAGGATGTTGACGTAAACGTTCTCGCGCACGTCGAATGCCAGATGCCGGATCGCAGCGTTCTCGCCAAAAGGCACCCACGGGCTTTCCACCTCGGATGAGCCGACGTAAGTCCCCTCCACGCCCTTGGCGCGGATCAGATCGCCATAGAGTTCGGGAACATTGACGATCTTGTATGCGCCCGAAGGCGGTGCGGTCATCGTGCCCATGATGTCCTCAGAGATAAAGCTTGGGGTTGATCGCAATGCCGTTCTCGCGGCAGTACGTTTCGTAGTGGTTGATGAACCACCACACGTCGGTCGTATCGATCAGCACGGCGTTTTCGTCGTAGAACTCGATCGGTCCCTGCATCCACCCGAACAGCTTGCAGCCCTGGGGATGGTCAGTGACAAGCGTGTGGCTTTCGCCCGGCGTTTCCAGGATCAGTCCGCCCGGCGTCGCCACCCAATCATACTCCAGATAGCGCACGCTGCCTTCAAGGCAGACCATCGTGATCGTGCCACGGTGGAAGTGCGTGCCGATCACCCCCGGCCCCTTCACCCACAGGATGTTCGAAAACAGGTTCTGCCGCACGTCGAACGCCAGATGCTTGATCGCGGCATTTTCGCCAAAGGGCACCCACGGGCTGTCAACATCGGTTTGCGCATCGACATAGCGCCCACCGGGGCTGAGCCGTGCCACCAGTTCCTTGTGCGCAAAGGGCACGTCGACGATCTCGGCCTTGTCCGATGGTGGCGCGGTCATCACGGTTGCAGTGCTCATGGTCGAAAATCCTCTCAGCGGATCAGGGTATCAACATAGTCGGCCCCGATGCCGACCTTTTCGTAATGGTCGCGTGCGGCCTGCATGTAATCGAACACATCGTAATGGCCGGTGGTGTTGCCATCTTCGTCCAGCCACATCAGCGGGCCGGAAACGACGAAGAACACCTTCATCGGGTCTTCGTGTTCATAGCAGACGAGAGTGTGGCTCTCGCCCGGCGTTTCGTAGACGAAATCGCCTGCGGTCGCGGTCCATTCATGCTCCAGATAGGCCCACTTGCCGCTGATGGTGTAGGCCCAGATCGGGTGCGGGTGGTAATGGCGGTTCACCAGTCCCGCCGATTTGCTCATCAGCACATCGGCCCACATGTTCTTGGCCGGGCTGATCCAGACGGGCTTGGAAAACACCGTCTCCGATATCGGCACCCAGTACCGTTCATCGCCCTCGGCAATCTTGG
Organism: Novosphingobium sp. ERN07; assembly: GCF_012641335.1. Lineage (GTDB taxonomy): Bacteria > Pseudomonadota > Alphaproteobacteria > Sphingomonadales > Sphingomonadaceae > Novosphingobium. Next base: position 47,266 of record NZ_JABAID010000002.1, on the reverse strand, counting down.
GCAGATAGACTTCGGGCAGCCCGCCTTCGCGGAACACCTTGGTGACCGGCTTGATATCCTTCCAGAATTCCGCGTGCGGTGCCTCAGGCATCTGCTCTCTCCACAAAAAGGCGAACGCAGGCTGGGCCGAACGGGTCCGGGCCCGCCCGCGTTCAGATCACTCAGAACTCCACGCCAAGCCGCACGAACCATTCACGCGGACGGCTGTAGGTGCCATAGAACTGGCCCCCGGCGATCTGCGCCTGACCCGTCACCAGATACCGTTCGTCGGTGATGTTGGTCACGCCTGCGGTCAGATCCCAGTGGTTGCCCGACTTGTAGGTGACGTTGCCATTGACGATATCGGTCGGCCCGCGCTGCAGCAGATAGGCACGCTCGGTATCGTTCCACAGCGACGTGGTGTGGGTCCAGTCACCGAGGATCACCAGCTTGGCATCGCCGCCCACCGACAGCTCGTAACGCGGGCTGACGTTGAACTTCCACTTCGGCGTCTTGGGCAGATCGGCATTCGGGAACACGCCTGCCTGGAACGGATTGGCCGCAACCTGCGCGCCAGCCAGAACCGCCGTGTAATAGGCATCGGTATAACCGACCGAAGCGTTGATCAGGAACCCGTCGGTCGGGGCCGCAACGACCTCAACCTCGAAGCCCTTGATCCGCGCATCACCTGCGTTCTGGATGGTTGGCGAAACGCCCTGCTGGAAGTTGAGCTGGATGCCCTTGTAGTTGGTCAGGAACGCCGCGGCATTCACCTGCAAGCGGCGGTCGAGGAACATCGATTTCACGCCCACTTCCCACGTGGTTGCCTTTTCTTCGTTGAAGTCAGGCGCGGTGGGCAGCGGGTTTGACAGGCGCGTGGTCCAGCCACCGGTCTTGTAGCCCTTCGACCAGCTTGCATAGAGCATTGCATCGTCGCTGGGGTGGTACTGCAGGCCCACCTTTGGCGCGAAGTTGCTGAACGATTTGCGCTGCGTTCCGGCAATGTAATAGCGCAGCGGTTCACCCTGATTGGGGAAACCGGCCGCGATGCGGCAAGCGTCCGTGATCGGATTGATCGATGCGCAAGGCGGCACGCCAACCTGATTGAGGATCTTGTAAGTCAGCCCGTTGGCGTCTGACTGGAAGCCTTCAAAGCTCTTGTTTTCCTTGGTGTAGCGGCCCCCGACGGTAATGCCGAACTGCTCGGTCGGGCGGTAATCGATCTGGCCGAAGAACGCATAGTTCTTGGTCGAAAGATCATTCGGACCATCCACCTGCAGCAGACCTTCGGCAAAGGTCACATAGTCATGCAGATCGCCCGCTTCCTTGAAGAAGTATGCGCCCAGCACATAGTTCAGCGTCTTGTCCATTGCCGAACCGTTGAGCTGCAGTTCCTGGCTGAACTGGTACTGGTTCATGGTGAAGCTGGTGTGCAGGAAGTTCAGCGGCGAACCATCAAGGTCCATGCCCGCATTCCAGTGCAGTTCACGATAGGCGGTGATCGATTTGAGCATCATCGTGTCGGAAAGATCAAACTCGATCGTGCCCGAACCGCCATAGGTCTTGAGCTTGGAGTAGTTGTTGCCGTTGGCATAGGACACGTCGATGTCATTCGACACGAAACGGTTGTCGTAAGGCAGGCGGTTGTTGTTCGGATCGGCATCCACGTTCACGCCGAACACGGTCGGGTTGTCGAAGATGCTGTTCAAGCCGCCGATGCCACCGATATAGGCGAACGAGGGCGGACCACCACCGCAATCACCAGCGACCACGCCTTGAATAGCGCAGTTATAGGTACCTGCGAACACCGCCGGCGTCGTTGCGATAACGGTGTTGGGAAGCTGCGACTGGTCGATATTGCTGTAGTCGCCCGAAAGCGTGATGCGCAGATTGGTCTTGTTGTCATAGCGCAGCTTGCCGCGCAGGTTCCAACTGTTGTCGCCGCCTTCGGTGCCATACCCGATGTTGTTGTAGCCAGCGGCCTTGTATCGCGTGATCGATGTCGACGCGAAACGCTCCGCACCGGGGAAGGCAACGCGCTTCACGTACCCATCGCGGTTCTTTGTCGAAAAGCTGACCGACGCAGCAAGCCCGTCCGTCAGCGGCAAGTCTGCCATGCCCCGCGTCTGCAACAGGCCGAAGCGACCGGTGGTGACATCGCCCTTAAAGCGGAACTCGTCACCCGGATCGTGCGTCACGATGGAGATCGCACCACCGATGGTGTTGCGGCCAAACAGCGTGCCCTGCGGACCTTTCAGCACTTCGATGCGTTCAACGTCGGGCAGATCCTGGTTCGCGCCGACCGAACGGGCAAGATAGACGCCATCAAGGTAAACGCCCACGCCCGGATCGATGTTGAACGCAAAGTCGTTTGCACCAATGCCGCGAATGAAGGCCGACAGCACGGCAGACGAACCGGAGAACGGCGTACCTGCGTCAAGCGTGACGTTGGGCGAAATGTTGGAAAGCGAAGCCACGCTGCCAACCGCACGTTCCTGCAACGCATCGGCACTGAATGCCGAAATCGCAATCGGCACATCCTGCACGTTTTCCGCGCGCTTCTGTGCGGTCACCACGATCTGCGCGATGCCGCCGGTGCTTTCTTCGGCTTGCGCATTGTCCTGCGCGAATGCCGGTGCGGCGATGACCGCCGCCATTGCGGCAATGGATACCGATGCCAATCTCATGCTTTTCTCTCCCTGTTGGTCTTGATGGTGGAACGTGGCCATCGGCCCTGCTCCCAAGATCTCACCAGCGTGATAGACGCTGGTTCGACCGCTTGCTTGCACTCACGCGCAAGCCGATCAGGACTGCCGCGCAAATCCCGTCTTGGGCGGCAGCCTTTGATTCACGGATGGGCCTTCATGAATGAGGCTGTCTGCCCATCCGCCAGTCCCGCGGGGCCACGCCAAACTGCTGGCGGAAGCACCGCGTGAAATAGGCACTGTCGTTGAAACCCAGTTCAAACGCGATTTTGGTAATGCTCGCATCGGGGCGCGCCACAAGCCGGTCTGCCGCCCGCCGCAACCGCTGCTCAAGAATATAGGCGGTCGGTGTCGTGCCCATTGCGGCAAACACGTTCTGCACTGTCCGCATGGAAATCCGGCAGGTGTCCGCGATCGATGCCGTGCGCAGCGAAGGATCTTCAAGGTGGGCCGCAACCATCGCAGTCACCTTCTTGCGCAGGTCAATTTCCGGCTGAACTGACAGCGGACGTTGTGCCCCGCGCATTGCCATCGCTGCAAGGTCATAGAACACGGCGTTCATGCCGCATTCCCATTCCGGGTCTTCGCCCGCTCGTTCGCCATGCTGCCACAGCGAAAGCAGGAAATCGTGGAACACCCGGCCGCCCGGCGTAGCGCCGCACATACGCTGCATCAGCGCGTCGTCGATCCCGGGAAAACGCTCCGCCAGCGGCTCGCGCGGGAATTCCACCACCAGCATTTCGTGGCCGGTCAGCTTGATCGAATAGGGTTCGTGGGGGCTGGCCAGCACAAAATCGCCCGGCTCCAGCGCGCATTCCGCCTGCTTCTGCTGATGTTCGCTGCTGCCACGGCATTGCAGATGCAAAATCAGCCGTTCCTCGTTTTGCGGCAGCGGGGTCCGACCTACACCAGAGTGTGTGGAATCGGTCCGGATCATGTCCAGTTGCCCCACCCGCCACGTAAGCATCCGCCCTGCAAAATCCTCACCAGGCACATTGATGAACGTCCCGGTGAAAACCCTGTCCGCAATCTCGTTCCAATAACGTGCCCGGTCTGCCGGAGCGACGTCGCCGGTATGGAATTTGAGAAGCGCAGCCATCGATCTTCTCCCGAAGTTTTTTCTCAAGCAAATGCCGGAGCAGCACGCCGCGCTAAAACGCGCGGTGCGGATTCAATCAGTCCCAGCGTGCAGACCCCCGCCAGCACGGCGCAGACCAGCATCAGCCAGAGCGCGGCTGAAAGACCATAAAAATCTGCCAATGCCCCGGCGATGAACGGTGCCAGCACCCCACCCAGCACTTCGCCCGTGCCCATCACCACGCCGGTCAGCGTCGCGGTCAGGCGCGGATCGACCGATTCTGCCGGGATCGTTGCCATGAACATCGGGAACAGGCCATTCAGCCCCCACCCGAAGAAGAAGATGCCCGCCAGCACCAGCGTTGAGCCGTGGTAATACAGCCCTGCCAGCGGCAGGATCACGCCAAGGAACGAAAAGAAGATCATCACAGGCCGCCGCCCGATTGCGTCGGAGATGGCAGGCACCACAAAGCTGCCCAGCCCTGCCGAAATGCCCAGCGTGGCCATGAGCCAGCCCATCGTTTCAGGATCGAACCCGCGCACCTTGGTCAGGAACAGCGGCATGAACGCCCAGCAGACCACCAGATAAGACACGAGCAGGATCGAAATCAGCGCACACAAGATGACATTGCGGTGCGCAAACGCCTCACGCAGCGTCACTTTCGGCGCGGTTTCATCATGAACATCGGCAGGCGGCTCGCGCAGGGTGAACCAGATCAGCGCTGCCGTTACCAACCCCGGCAATGCCGCAAGGTAGAAACCCGTGCGCCAGCCCACGGCAACCGCCACCGGCACCAGCAGGATCGGCGCAAGCCCGGACCCCAGCAGGTTCGATCCCAAATTCTGCGCCACGCCCATCGCCAGCCCGCGCCGTTCCGGTGCCACTTCGGCCACGATCATCGAATGGCTGACCGGCATAACGCCGCCTTCCGCCGCGCCCATCAGCAGCCGCGCGCCCAGCAACATCAGGAACGATGACGCCGCGCCCGAAATGAATGAACACAGGCAGAAGGCCACCGTCGCCACCACGATCACCGGCTTGCGCGAGCCCAGCTTGTCCGAAATCCGCCCCACGGCCAGTCCCGAAAGCGCCCAGGTGAGCGACAGCGCAGAGCTGAACATGCCGACTTGCGTGTTGCTGAGTTGCAAATCCGGCTGCACGAACGGCATCAGGAAATTCAGCGCGTTGCGGTCAAAGAACAGGATGCCGAAATTCAGGCTGAGCAGCGCGGTTACCCAGATCTGGTATCCGCTCCCGCGCGCCGTTCCGGCTTTTGTGTCCGCACCTGCCAACATCACGTTCTCCCGATATCCTCGTCGCCGGTCACTGCCGGTCTTGCCCTCACTCTAGGTCGCCTTTGCTCTCCTCTCTTGCATTGGCGCGCATCCCGACCGGGACCAGCGCGCAACGGATCAGATGAAGGGCCGCACCGGATCGGCACCGTCCCAGCCCTGCGAAGCCCGCCACATCGCGGTGAAATGCGCGTCCATGCCCGGCGTTGCGGGGATCAGCTCCAGAAATCCGGGAGCCGCCGCGTCGCCGCCTTCGAGATAGGCCACGCTTCCTCCGGTCGGCACCGCCGCCTTGAAGACAAGCGCGTACCCCCGCGCCAGATAATCGGGCAGCGCCGCATCCACGTCCGCACAGGCAATCCCGAAGTGGTGAAAGCCATAGCCGCGTTGCTCAATCGTCTCGCGATAGACCGAAGGATTGCCATCCAACGGCTGGATCAGTTCGATCTGCATGTGCCCGACAAAGCCCATCGCAATCGTCACATCGGCAGTAGACGCCTCGCCACGATAGATCTGATCCGGTCCCAGAAAGTGATCGAGCAGGAAGAACGGCCCTGCGGCACAATCACGCTGGAAATGCGCAATCGAAGCGCGCATGTCCTCCACCACAAAGGCGGTCTGCATCACGCCACCAAAAGGCTGGCCGAAGCCCAGCAAGTTCGCCATTCCCATCCTCTCCTCGCGCCCCGCCTCTATCGTGCGGCAACGCAAAACCTTTGCATTCTAAAGCGTTATCGCCACCTTGCCGAACAGCCCGGCGGACGATTGGTAGGCATAGGCATCGCGCGCCGCCTCCATTGCAAAGCTGCGGTCGACCACCGGCTTGATGTCGTGAGCATCGATGAAGGCATTGAGCCGCTGCGCCATACCCTTGGACCCCACGAAGATGCCCCGGATAGATGCGCCTTTGAACATCAGCCCATGCGGATTGGTATCGCCCTCGCGCGTCAGCACGCCGATCAGCGCGATCTCGCCGGCAAAGCCGACAGCGGCAATTGATTGCTTGAGCGTTCCCGCCCCGCCAACCTCGACCACCTTGTCCACGCCGCCCCCTGCAAGGCGCGCTGCCTCGGCGCCCCATTCGGGCGTAGTGCGATAGTTGATCACATGATCCGCCCCCATCGCCTTCACGCGCTCCAGCTTTTCATCAGAAGATGACGTGGCGATCACCGTTGCGCCCGCCGCCTTGGCAATCTGCAGTGCGATCAGCGATACCCCCCCGGTGCCCAGCACCAGCACGGTGTCCCCGGCCTTCACCGGACGCGGCCCTTCCATCAGCGCGTTCCATGCCGTCACGCCTGCACAAGGCAGGCATGCCGCCTGCGCAAAGTCCAGCGTCTCGGCCAGCTTCACAACGCCGCGTTCGGGCAGAACCACCACGTCCTGCAACATGCCCGGCGCCGGCGGAGCCCCCAGCGCCACGCCCATGCCGGCGTTTGGCGGGCCGTCCATCCAGTCCTGAAAAAATGTCCCGGCCACCCGGTCGCCCACGGCAAGCGATGAAACGCCCTCACCCACCGCCACAACCTCACCGGCGCCGTCAGACAGCGGCACCGTGTCCTGCTGCACCACACCGCCCATGTAGAAACCCAGCGGGATGATCTGGTCGCGATAGTTCAGCGAACAGGCCCGCACCCGCACAGCCACTTCGCCAGCACCGGGACGCGGCTCTGCCGTCTCGACCAGCTTCAGGTCGTCAAGCGAGGTGGACCCTGCGGAAATCAGCCACTGGCGCATTATCGTTCTCTCCCTGTGGCGCTGAACATCACCCATTCAGCGCCAAGAGATAATCAGCAGGGCAAACAGTTTTCACCAGATGAAACTTAATTGGGGTTCTGTTCGAGCGCCGTCCCAATCGCGCGCGCGGTCGCCTTCAACGCCTCAAGGTGCCGCTGCACCACCGCCTCATCGGCCCCACGGCGCCCCGGCCATGTGACATTGATCGTGGCGATAGGCGATCCGCCGACGATGATCGGCACCGCCATAGACCGCCGCCCATCGCGCAGGATCATCTGCTTTGACCGGTCGGGCCACGGCAGCAGCGGATCGCGCGTGGCATAGCCGCGCTGGCGCACCGTCTGGAGCATCTGCCGCAATTCGGCCTCGCTCCCTTCGGCGGGATTGGCCGGACGCAGGCGATTGATGATCGAATCCCGCTCCGCATCCCCGCAAGCCGCCAGATAGGCGCGGCCTGTGGCCGTATGGATATAGGAAAGCTTCACGCCCACCGGACCCAAAATGGCCGAATCGAGCCGGAACAGCGGACTGTTCGTTTCCAGAATCTCCATATGGTCCAATCGCGGCGCAGCCAGCACCGATGGCCACGCCACCCGCGTGGAAAGCGCCTTCATGTGCGGCGAGGCGATTTCGGCAATGTGTGCAGCAGAAGTGACCGAGGCCCGCTCCACCCGGTCCACGTGCGGCAAATAGGCCCCATCGGCCAGCCTTTGCCACACCAGCCCCTTCTGCCCCAATGTCACCAGCATCCGCAGCAGCGTGGCCTTGGGCAGGCCTGTCGCCTGATGCAGTTCGTGCAGGCTTGCTGCCTTGCGCGTCTGCACTTCGATCAGCACATCCAGCCCACGCTCCAGCGCGCGCACGGTTTTCACCCGGCGTTCCAGCATCCCAAAAATCTCCCGGCTCTTGGCCCCGGCGAAATCCGTGTTTCACCTTGTGGAACGCAAAATCCCGAAACCCCCGTGCAAAGTCAACCGGACTATCGCACCAAAGGGGAACGGAGAGGATAACCACAAATGACCGAACCCAAAGAAGGCAGGCCAAGCGTCCTGTTCATCTGCACGCAGGATACCAAGGAAGAAGAGGCCCGCTTCACCCGCGCCGTGCTCGAATCGGCGGGCGTCGATGTGGTCCATCTCGATCCCAGCGTGCGCCGCACGCTCGGCAACGCGGAAATCTCGCCCGAAATGGTGGCCGAAGCTGGCGGCATGACCATCGAGCAGGTCCGCGCTCTCGGCCATGAAGGTAAGTGCCAGGAAGCAATGATTCGCGGAGCCATCGCCGCCGCCCACCAGTGGGACGACAAGGCCCCCGTTTCCGGCATTCTCGCAGTCGGCGGATCAATGGGTTCAGCCCTCGCAGGCGCGCTGATGCAGAGCTTTCCCTATGGCTTGCCCAAGCTGATCGTATCCACGATGGCATCGGGCTTCACCAAGCCGTACATGGGCATCAAGGACATCGCGATGATGAACGCGGTGACCGATATCTCCGGCATCAACACCATCAGCCGCGATGTTTTCCGCAACGCCGCCAATGCCGTGGCGGGCATGGCCAAGGGCTATGACCGCGATAAAGGCGCGGACAAGCCGCTGGTCCTGATTACCACGCTCGGCACCACCGAAGTCAGCGTCAAACGCATCCGTCAGGCGCTCGAAGCCGATGGTTGCGAGGTCATGGTTTTCCACTCCTCCGGTGCGGGCGGCCCCACGCTCGATGGCCTTGCGCAGGACAAGGACGTGGCGCTCGTGCTCGACCTGTCGCAGACCGAAATTCTCGATCACCTGGTCGGCGGGCTGGCAGATTCAGGCCCGGATCGCGGCAAGGCGGCGCTGGCCAAGGGCATCCCCACGATCATCGCGCCCGGCAATGCCGATTTCATCATCGGCGGCCCGCTCGATGCCGCAGAGGCGCAGTTCCCCGGTCGCCGCTATCACATGCACAACCCGCAGCTCACCGCCGTGCGCACCAATGTGGACGATCTGAAACGCCTCGCCGATCACCTCGCCGCCAATGTGCGCGAAGCGAAAGGCCCGGTCCGCGTATTCACCCCGCTCGGCGGTTTCTCAAGCCATGACAGCGCGCAAGGCCACTTGCAGGATCTTTCGGTCCCTGCCCCCTTCGCCGCCTATCTGGCGCAGGTCATGCCCGAAAACGTGCCCGTGACCGCCATCGATTCCCACTTCAACGATGAGGCTTTTTCCGACGCGGTGATCACCGCCGCGCGCGAAATGCTGGCCGCAAAGAACTGATCCGACCATGACCGATGACCTTCCCCTCACGCATGAAGACATCGCGGAAATCGCCGCGATTCTCGAACAATCGGGCTACCGGGAACTCGATCTGGCCACGCGCCGCTTCCGTCTGCGCGTGGCACAGGGCGAAGGGGCCGACGGTGGCATGACACAGGAATGGCAATGGGCAGGCGCTGCGGGAGAAGCCGCCGCCGAAGCTGCCACCATTCAGGCCGATCCCCAGGCGATCTGTTCGCCGCTGCCCGGCACGTTCTATCACGCGCCCCAGCCCGGCGCGCCACCCTTCGTAAAACCCGGCGATGCCGTTGGCCCCGAAACCGTGGTCGGCATCGTCGAAACGATGAAACTGATGAACCCGGTCCACGCAGGGCGCAGTGGCACTGTGGCTGAACTCCTCGTCCCCGATGGCACGCTCGTCGCCAAGGGCGCGGCGCTGATCAAGCTGACCTGACCCATGATCAAAAAACTGTTCATCGCCAATCGCGGAGAAATTGCTCTCCGCGTTATCCGAACCGCGCGCCGCATGGGGATCCAAACCGTGCTCGGCGCATCCGAGGCCGATGCCACCTCACTGCCTGCAAAGATGGCCGATCAAGTAGAAATGGTGGGCCCCGCGCCCTCATCGCAAAGCTATCTGTCGATTGATAAGGTGGTCGCCGCCGCCGTCCGTTCGGGTGCCGATGCAGTCCACCCCGGCTATGGCTTCCTTTCGGAAAACGCCACATTTGCCCGCGCCATCGCAGCCGCAGGCATCCGTTTCGTCGGCCCCGATATCGCCACGCTCGAAGGCATGGGCGATAAACTGGCCGCTCGCGCGCTGGCAGTTGAAGCGGGCCTTCCGGTCCTGCCCGGCGGAGAAGCGGCGACCCGCGCCGATGTTCACGCCCGCGCCGCGCAGACCGGCTACCCGCTGCTGCTAAAGGCCGTATCCGGCGGCGGCGGCAAGGGAATGCGCCGCGTGGACCGCGCCGAAGACCTCGATACCGCGCTCGATATGGCACAGGCAGAAGCGCAGGCCGCATTCGGCAACGCGGCAGTCTATGTCGAACGCTTCGTTGCGCGTGGGCGTCACGTCGAAGTGCAATTGCTGGGCGATGGCACCAGCGCCATCCACCTCGGCACCCGCGATTGCTCCATCCAGCGTCGCTTCCAGAAACTGGTCGAAGAAGCGCCCGCGCCCGCCATGCCATTGGCAGCGCGCGAAGGGATCGAACAGGCCGCCGTGCGTCTCGCTCGGCACCTCAATTATCGCGGCGCAGGAACGGCAGAATTTCTCGTCGATGCGACTGATTTCTCGTTCTATTTCCTCGAACTGAACGCGCGCATTCAGGTGGAGCATCCGGTTACCGAGGCAATCACCGGCGTCGATCTGGTCGAGCAGCAATTGCTCGTCGCGATGGGCAAGCAACTCACCCTGACGCAAGCCATGATCCGCCCCGTTGGCCACGCCATCGAAGTGCGCATCAACGCCGAAGACCCCGATGCCGATTTCCGCCCCTCACCCGGCCGCGCAACCCGCGCGGAATGGCCTGCGGGCAGCGGCGTGCGCGTCGATACGCACATCGGCCTCGGCGGCGAAGTACCACCGCACTACGATTCGCTCATGGGCAAGCTCATCGTCCACGGTGACACGCGCGAAGAGGCCGTCGAACGCCTCGGCAAGGCGCTGGAATCGCTGCACATCGAAGGCCTGCCGACCACTACCCCGCTCCATCGCCGCATCGTCGCAGACCCGCGCTTCATTGCGGGCGGCGTCGATACCGGCTTCCTTACGGGACTTGCCTGATGACCGAGATCCGTCTCGTTGACGTTACGATGCGCGATGGCAACCAGAGCCTGTGGGGCGCCACTGGCCTGAACACCGCGCACATGCTGCAAGCTGCCGCGCTTACCGAAGCTTGCGGTTTCCGTGCGATAGACTTCACCTCGTCCAGCCACATGGCCGTCGCCGTCCGCTATTTCCGCAACAACCCGTGGGAGCGCTTGCGCCGCATGGCCGCCGCCATGCCCACCACGCCGCTGCAATTTATCACCACCGGCCTGCGCTTCATCGCGTGGCAGCAGGCAGACCCCGAATTCATGCGCCTCGTCTACCGCGCGCTGCAAGTGAACGGCGTTGGCCGCTTCGTCCTGCTCGATCCGATGCACGAAGTGCCCGCCGTGATCGAAGCGGCCAAGCTGGTGAAGGAAGAGGGCGATGCCGAAGTCATGGCCGCGCTCACTTTCACCTTGTCGGAAATCCACACCGACCAGTTCTACGCCGATTTCGCCCACGCAGTGGGGCAAAGCCCGAATATCGACCTTTTCTATATCAAGGACCCGGCAGGCCTCCTTTCGGTGGACCGCGCCCGCACGCTGGTCCCTGCGGTAAAGGCCGCTATCGGCAACCGCCCACTGGAAATCCATGCCCACACCACGGTCGGTCTCGGCATGATGACCAGTCTGGAAGCCGCAAAGCTGGGCATTTCGGCCATCCACGTCGGCGTCGGCCCCGGCGGCGATGGCTCCTCGCTGCCCGAAGCGAACCGCATGGTCGCCAACCTTGAAGAAGCAGGCTTCGAAGTCGGCATAGACAAGGCCGCGCTGAAACGCCTCACAACGTATTGGCAACAGGTCGCGCTGGCAGAAGGCCTCCGGCCCGGCACCCCTCAGAACTTCGACGCCAGCTTCCTGCGCCACCAGATCGCAGGTGGCGTCATGACGACTATCGCGCGCCAGTTGGAAGAACTGGGCCTGTCCGACCGGATGGACGCGGTTATTGCCGAAACCGGGCAGGTTCGCGCCGATCTCGGCTTTCCCATCATGGTCACGCCGTTTCCGCAGATGGTCATGACGCAGGCGCTGTTCAACGTGATCGGAGACCGCCGCTATGCGCAGGTTTCCGATCAGGTGATCCGCTATTGCATGGGCAAGTTTGGCAAGCCGACATCGCCCGTCGATCCCAAGGTTCTGGCCACGATCATGGACCGCCCGCGTGCGCGGGAACTGGAAAATGAACCGATGTTTCCGGCACTTGCCGATCTGCAGCGCCAGTTCGGCACCGATCTGCCGGACGAGGAATTCCTGCTTCGCGCGGTCATGCCTGCCGAGCAGGTCGATGCCATGCTCGCTGCGGGGCGTTCGCGAGCAACCTATTCGCCCCACGCCGCGCCGATCCTGTCACTGCTGCGCCAACTCGCAGCAAGACCCCACGCGCGTGACATCGTGGTCGAACGCGACGGCTTCCGCCTCGCCCTTCATGCAGGAGCATCGCTTTGAAACTGAACGCGGAAATCGCCGCACGCCTGCGCGGCGCGGCGGGCTATATCTTCGATATGGACGGCACTATCGCATTGGGCGATGCCAAAAGCGGTGGCCACCGCGCCCTGCCCCATGCCATCGCCGTCCTGGAAGTGCTGAAGGCCAGCGGTACCCCCTATGTCGTCTTCACCAACGGCACGGCAAAGCCGCCCGCTGCCTATGCCAACTCCTTGCGAAACGCAGGTTTTCCGGTCGGGGACGCGCAGATGCTCACGCCCTCTTCCTCCGCCGCCGTGTGGCTGGGGCAAACCGGCACCGGCAAAGTCCGCGTCCTCGGCAACCCCGGCTGCGCCGCGCCGCTGATCAATGCCGGGCTGGAAGTGGTCGGCCCCGCCGAGGAAGCCGAGGGGGTCGAAGCGGTCTATACCGGATGGTTCCGCGAGTTTGATTTCAATAGCTTGGAGGCAGCCTGTCACTCGCTGTGGAACGGTGCGCGATTGGTCACCGCCAGCAACGTGCCCTTCTTCGCCACCGAAAATGGCCGCGCCATCGGGGCGAGTTTTCCCATCAACGCCATGCTCACCGCGATGACGCGCAAGCGCCCACGCATTCTTGGCAAGCCTTCAAAGGTCGCTTTCGACACCGCGATGAAGGTCATGGGCCTACCCCGCTCCGCCGCGAAGGATGTTGTGGTGGTGGGTGACGATCCCGCGCTTGAAATGCGCATGGCGAACGCTGTTGGAGCCACCTCGATCGGCCTTGCGACGGGCATCATGGGGAGTGACGTTTCCCTGCCCGAAAAAGACCGGCCCACGGTGCTGTTCAAGACCCTCGAACCGCTGCTTGATGTACTCTAGGTGCGCGTAGGTGCATCTAGGTGCACTTCAGGATTTCACCTGAATTTCATCGTATCCTTTTGAATATTATTCAGATTTTCCGCCTTTTACCGGACGTCCCGCGCGCCACAGATACAACCCTGCCCCCACGATGATCACCGCGCCGATGGCCGCCATCAGATCGGGATGTTCATCAAAGAAAATCCATCCAAAGCACCCCGCCAGCAAAAGCTGCACATAAGTCATCGGCGCAATCGCCGCAGCCCCCGCCCGCGTTGTGGCAAGATAGATGCAGGCGTGCGCCAAAGTGGCGCTTACTGCGATCACCGCCGATTTCAGCAGGACCGGCATCGGCAGATCGGGAACCGAGAACAGCGCCAAGCCACTGAAATGTCCGGCGCTTGCGAAGACGACCAGAAACGCCGCGCCAATCGCCGCAACATTGAATTGCATCGAAAGCGCGCTGCCCAGCCCGGCAACCTTGCGGTTCGCGATGATCAGCAAGGCCATCCCCGTCGCCGCGATCACCGGCAGCAGCGCCACGGGGCCAAGCAGGGCGAAGTTGGGACGCAGGATCAGCAGGACGCCGCCAAAGGCAACAACGCTGGCGATCAGCGTCTCTTTGCGCAGAGGCTCACCCAGTAGAAACGCTGCGAGGAGCGCCGTAATCATCGGACTTGTAAAGGAAATCGCGGTCGCTTCACTGATCGGCATCAGGTGGATCGCGGTGAAGCCGGTGACGGCAGACATGGCCACGCTGAACCCGCGCAGAATCTGCCAGCGCAGACGGGGAAAGGCAAAGCCGACGCGGCCTTCACGCACCAGCAGAACTACGCCAAGCCCAATTGCGCCAATGACATAGCGCAACGCGCCGATGGCCGTGCCGGGCCACTGACCTGCCATGCTTTTGACCATGACATCGCCCATCGACAGCAGCGCAAAGCCTGCAAGGGCGAAGATCAGACCGGACCTTTCGGAATGTGCCAAGTGAGATGAACCTGCATTCGTTTCAAACGGCGTGCTCAAAATATGCCGCCATGATCGCGCGCTACACCATGTGCAGGCGCAGCGAAATGACCCATGCGCAAAAGGTTGCCGCACCATCGCAATTGGCCCGGTGATGAGGATCAGTATGCTTTACAGGTGGTTGATCCTTATGCGGGTGAAAAGCTGCGTTAGGATTCCTTGAAGGTTTTCCGGTTACCTAAACGAGGTCAATGGCAGCTTTGGCCCCGGTTGAACCGGGCGGAACCTGCCTGAACTGGATTGGGGTCTGTTGATGAGCGCTTTCGGGCGAAAGACGGGGCTGGCGGGTGTGACGAGCGGTGGCGGACGGCCATCCTTCGGCGTGGCGCGGCCCATGAAGTCGGGCGAACAGGCCGCGACGCCCTCTGCCGCGCCGGTGCCGGTGCCCATGCCGATGGGCGGAGACCAGTTCCCGCCGCTGCCCGCAATGGACGCCGACGATTCGCCGGTCAATGGTGCCGCACTAAAGGCTGACGCCATGACGCGCCTGGCTGACCGGGCCAATGGCGTCAACGAAGGTAACTATCAGGCCGAGGGCTTCGAGGCATCGGTCCACAAGATCAAGGAACAGGTGCTGCCGCGCCTGCTGGAGCGCGTCGATCCCGAAGCTGCGGCAACGCTGACCAAGGACGAGCTTTCCGAAGAATTCCGCCCGATCATCCTTGAAGTGCTGGCCGAACTGAAGGTCACGCTGAACCGGCGCGAACAGTTCGCGCTGGAAAAGGTGCTGATAGACGAACTGCTGGGCTTCGGTCCGCTGGAAGAACTGCTGAACGATCCCGACATTTCGGACATCATGGTCAACGGGCCGGAGCAGACCTACATCGAAAAGAAGGGCCGGCTCGTGCTGGCCCCGATCCGCTTCCGCGACGAAAGCCACCTGTTCCAGATCGCGCAACGCATCGTGAACCAGGTCGGCCGCCGTGTTGATCAGACCACGCCGCTGGCCGACGCCCGCCTGAAGGATGGTAGCCGCGTCAACGTGATCGTGCCGCCGCTTTCGCTGCGCGGCACCGCGATTTCCATTCGTAAGTTTTCCGAAAAGCCGATCACGATCGACATGCTGCGCGATTTCGGATCGATGAGTGACAAGATGGCAACCGCGCTGAAAATCGCCGGCGCCTGCCGCATGAACATCGTGATTTCGGGCGGCACGGGTTCGGGCAAGACGACCATGCTCAACGCGCTGTCGAAGATGATCGATCCGGGCGAGCGCGTGCTGACCATCGAAGACGCCGCCGAACTTCGACTGCAGCAGCCGCACTGGCTGCCGCTGGAAACGCGCCCCCCGAACCTTGAAGGCCAGGGCGCGATCACCATTGGTGACCTTGTGAAGAACGCCCTGCGTATGCGCCCCGACCGGATCATCCTGGGCGAAATTCGTGGCGCGGAATGTTTCGACCTTCTTGCCGCGATGAACACCGGCCACGATGGTTCGATGTGTACGCTTCACGCCAACTCCCCGCGCGAATGCCTTGGCCGTATGGAAAACATGATCCTGATGGGCGACATCAAGATCCCCAAAGAAGCCATCAGCCGTCAGATCGCGGAATCGGTAGACATCATCGTTCAGGTAAAGCGCCTGCGCGACGGTTCGCGCCGCACGACCAACATCACCGAAGTGATCGGGATGGAAGGCGACGTGATTGTGACCCAGGAACTGTTCAAGTTCGAGTATCTGGACGAAACCGAGGACGGCAAGATCATCGGTGAGTTCCGCCCCTCCGGCCTGCGGCCCTATACGCTGGAAAAGGCGCGACAGTTCGGGTTCGATCAGGCCTATCTTGAGGCTTGCCTCTGAGCATTGTTCCTTTCCATTTATACGCAGGACAAATGGGGAGATGTCGTCGGCGTAGTCGATGACGGAGGGGGCTTTCTTTCCCCTCCACCACCCGCTGCGCGGGCGGTCCCCCTCCCCGCCTGTGCTTCGCAAAGGCAGGGAGGATTTTCATGCCGCGAACCATTCCCTTGCTGCCAATCCAAAAAGGACGCAGGCCGTAAGGAACGTGGTCAGATAGATCACGGTCCACGGCATGAAGCCGACCGCATCGAGATTGGCGCGGCGGAAGCGACGGCGTTCGGCCAGAACGGACGTTATCGCTACGGTTAGCGCGACTACGCCTGCCGCGACGTGAAATTGCCAGAGATGGGGGAACCAGTCTTCCATTGTCCGCCAGATGGGCAACGAAGGGGTTGATCGCAAGGGGCTTTGGCCTAAGGCCTTCGCATGAACACGCATGATCGTCCAATGCTGGCGCTGGCGCTGCGCCTTCTTGCCACGGTGTTGTTCTCGATCATGCTGCTTCTGGTCAAATTGACCGGGGAACGAGGCATCGCTCTTCCCGAAACGCTGTTCTGGCGGCAGGCATTGCCCGCGCTGGCCATCTTCGGGTGGCTGGTTTCACGGGGCGAACTTCACCGGCTGCGCACGAAGCGACCGTGGATTCACGCGCGGCGCGCGCTGATCGGCGGGACCGGCATGTTCCTGACGCTGGGGGTGGTGCGGATTCTGCCGCTGGCCGAAGCGACCGTGCTGGGGTTCACCGCGCCGATGTTCGCCGTGATCCTTTCGGCCCTGATGCTGAAGGAAAAGGTCGGGCCGTGGCGCTGGACGGCGGTTGTGATGGGGCTGTTGGGCGTGTTGATCATCGCCGGGCCGGATACCGGGAATCTTCCGCTGTTTGGCGTGGCGGTGGGCATAGGCGCGGCGTTCATGGTGGCGCTGGTGACGGTGCAGGTGCGCGACCTTGGCCGCACCGAAGAACCACTGACGGTGGTGTTCTATTTCTCGGCTTTCAGCGCGCCGGTGCTGGGGCTGTTCCTGTTTCAGACGGGCGCGAGCCATGACGTTATCGGGTGGCTGATGCTGGGCGGGATAGGCCTGACCGGGCTGTTTGCGCAGATCGCGATGACAGCATCGTTGCGCTATGGTTCGGTCGCCAGCGTGATCGTGGTGGATTACATCCAACTGGCTTGGGCGACATTCTGGGGCTGGCTGGTGTTCAGCCACCTTCCACCGGCGAGCACATGGATCGGTGCGCCGGTGATCATCGGCGCAAGCCTGCTGATCGCATGGCGCGAACATGTGTTGGGAAAACGGCGGGCCGCAGCGGAACCGGTCTGACGGTTCGGCGTTCTACCATCCAGATCGGGCATGTGGCGGATAGGCTCCGCCCGCCCAAGTTGGAAAGGTGAAAGCCATGATCCGCAAGTTCGTTTTTGCCACGATGATGGGTGGGCTGCTGCTGGGCGCGACCGCCTGCAACACCGTACGCGGTGCGGGCGACGACCTGAAGTCTGCCGCCAATACGACCGAGGAAGCGATCAACTGATTGCTGTTTCCTGACGGGAATGGGCCGCTCCGCGCATGCGGGGCGGCCCTTTTCGTATCAGTCTTCTTTCCACACCAGCTTGGGTTTGCGCGCGGCCAGAGTTTCGTCAAGGCGGCGGCGGGGCGCGAAGTGAGGGGCAGACTTGAGCAGTTCGTCCCCTGCCCGAGCGCGTTCGGCCAATGAGCGCATCGCGCCAACGAACTGGTCGATGCCGGCCTTGCTCTCCGTCTCGGTCGGCTCCACCAGCATCGCACCGTGGACAACGAGCGGGAAATAGACCGTCATCGGGTGATAGCCTTCGTCGATCAGGCCTTTGGCGAGATCGTTGGTCGAAAAGCCTTCGGCAAAGCCATCGTCCGAGAACAGCGCTTCGTGCATGCAAGGGCCTGACGCGCCGAACGGGGCATCGAGAACGTCATCAAGGCTGCGCAGGACGTAGTTGGCGTTGAGCACCGCATCGCCCGAAACCTGCCGCAACCCATCAGCGCCGTGGCTGAGGATGTAGGCGAGCGCGCGCGTATACATGCCCATCTGGCCGTGGAAGGCGCACATGCGGCCAAAGGTCTGCGGTTGTTCCTCGTGCGCCTGCTCTTCTTCGATCAGCAGGACCGAGCCGTCCTTCTGCCGTGCGGTGAACGGCAGCGGGCCGAAGGGGCTGAGCGCTTCGGACAGGACGACGGGGCCGGAACCGGGGCCGCCGCCGCCGTGGGGCGTGGAGAAGGTCTTGTGCAGATTGATATGCATGGCATCGACGCCAAGGTCACCCGGACGCACGCGCCCGACGATGGCGTTGAAGTTCGCGCCATCGCAATAGACGTATCCGCCCGCCGCGTGGACGGCATCGGCAATGATCTTCAGATCGCGTTCGAACAGCCCGCAAGTGTTGGGATTGGTGATCATCACGCCCGCAACATCAGGGCCAAGGCGCGCGATGAGAGCGGCGGTATCGACGCGGCCATCGGGCGTGGCGGGGATGTTTTCAACCTTGAACCCGGCGAAAGCGGCGGTGGCGGGATTGGTGCCGTGCGCGCTTTCGGGAACGAGGATCACGGTGCGCGGATCGCCCTTGGCCTCAAGCGCGGCGCGGATGCAGAGCAGGCCGCAGAGTTCGCCGTGCGCACCGGCCTTTGGCGTCATCGCGACGCCGTGCATCCCGGTGAGTTCGATCAGCCAGAACGCCAGTTCGTTGATCACCGAAAGCGCGCCCTGCACCGTGTGAACGGGCTGGAGCGGGTGGACATCGGCAAAACCGGGCATCCGCGCGACCTTTTCGTCAAGGCGCGGGTTGTGCTTCATGGTGCAGGAGCCGAGCGGGAACAGGCCGAGGTCGATGGCGTAGTTCTGGCGCGACAGGCGGGTGTAGTGGCGCACGGTTTCCGGTTCGGACAGGCCGGGCAGGTTCGGGCGTTCGGTGCGGGCCATCGGGCCAAGGGCTGAGAGATCGATGCTGCCGGTTTCCGGGAAATCGACGCCCGACCGGTCGGCATTGCCGAGTTCGAACAGCAGTGCTTCTTCAAGCTGCAACCCGCGATTGCCGGTGAAGGTCTGAACAGGCGCGCCTGGGACGTTTTCGCCCATTGAGGGGCGCCATCCGGTGGGATTGATCGCGTTCATGCCAGCACCTCCTTGAGCGCGGCGGCCAGCGTCGCAATGTCTTCGTCCGTCGTGCATTCTGTCGCAGCGACGACCATGCCGTTCGCCAGTGCAGATTCCTGCGGGTAGAGGCGGCCTAGCGAGACGCCGCCAAGCACTTGCCTGTCGGCCAGAGCGCGGACGACCTGTCGGGCATCGGTTGGCAGGGTGATTGCGAATTCGTTGAAGTAGTGTGTGTTGACCACGGTGACGCCGGGGATTTGCGTTAGGGCAGCAGCGGTCTTCCGCGCGGCGGCGTGGCTGAGCTTGGCCATGTCGGACAGGCCCGATCCGCCGAGCAGCGTCATGTGGATCGAGAACGCCAGCGCGCAGAGGCCGGAGTTGGTGCAGATGTTGCTCGTGGCTTTCTCACGCCGGATGTGCTGTTCGCGCGTGGAGAGCGTGAGCACGAAGCCGCGCTTGCCATCGGCGTCCACCGTTTCGCCGCAGAGGCGACCGGGGATCTGGCGCAGATACTTTTCGCGGCAACCGAAAAGACCAAGGTATGGTCCGCCGAACTGGAGGCCGACGCCGATGGACTGGCCCTCACCCACCACGATATCCGCACCGAGGCTGCCGGGGCTTTGCAACACGCCCAGCGCGACGGGTTCGGTGACGACGGCGATCAGCAGAGCGCCTTTTGCCTGAGTTGCTTCGGCAATTGCGGCGAGATCGGGAATGCGGCCAAGGATGTCCGGGTATTGGACAACGACGCAGGAGGTTTCGCCATCGATGCGGGCGATCAACGCCGCGTCATCGGGGGCGGCGGCGAGTTCGGGCGCGATCGTATCGAGCACGTCGCCGGTGAACTTGGCCATCGTGCGCGCGGTTTCCACGTAGTGCGGGTGAAGGCCACCCGAAAGCACGGCCTTGCCACGCTTGGTGATGCGGCCCGCCATCGCAATGGCTTCCCAGCACGCAGTCGAGCCATCGTAGAGCGAGGCGTTGGCGACGTCTGTGCCGAAGAGGCGCGCGACCTGCGTCTGGAATTCGAACAGCACCTGCAGCGTGCCCTGCGCGATTTCGGGCTGGTAGGGGGTGTAAGCCGTCAGGAATTCGCCACGCTGGATCAGGTGATCGACGCTGGCGGGAACGTGGTGGCGATAGGCACCTGCGCCTAGGAAGAACGGCACCGATCCTGCAGTAACGTTGTTGGCGGACAGGCGGGCCATGTGGCGTTCGACCGCCATTTCGCTGGCGTGATTGGGCAGGCCAGCAATGGGGGCGGACAGGCGGGCTTCGGCGGGAACATCAGCGAACAGATCGTCGATCGAACCCGCGCCGATGACCGAGAGCATGGCGCTCCGGTCAGCGTCGGTCAGGGGAAGATAGCGCATGGGATCAAAGCTCCGCGACGAAGGCCTGATAAGCGGCCTCGTCCATCAGGCCATCGAGTTCGGCGGTGTCGGACAGGGTCATCTTCCACAGCCAGCCTTCGCCTTCGGGATCGGAGTTGACCAGTTCGGGCTGGTCTTCGAGCGCGGCATTGGCGACGGTCACCTTGCCCGAAACGGGGGCGTAGACATCGGACGCCGCCTTGACGCTATCGACCACCGAAGCGCTGTCACCCTTGGAGACTTCACTGCCTTCGCCGGGCAGTTCAACAAAAGTGATGTCGCCCAACTGGCTCTGTGCGTAGTCGGAAATGCCAACGGTGGCTTCGCTGCCTTCGACCGCAATCCATTCGTGGTCCTTGGTGAAATAGCGGGTCATCAGGCGGCTCCTTTGCGGTGATAGCGATGGGGAACGAAAGGCATGGGCACGACGCTGGCGGCAAGCTTGCGGCCGCGCACGTCGATGGTGAGTGGAGTGCCCGGGCCAGCGAGCGCGACGGGGACGTAGGCCATCGCGATGGGGCGTTCGAGGCTGGGCGAGAAGCCGCCGGACGTGACGGTGCCGACTTCGGTATCACGCGAAAGCACCTTTGCCCCTTCGCGCGCGGCCATGCGGCCTTCGATGGCGAGGCCGACGCGGCGCGTTGCGGCACCGTTGGCAATCAGCTGCTTGATCACGTCCGCACCGGGGAAACCGCCTTCGCTGCGGCGGCGCTTGTTGATGCCGAACAGCAGATCGGCGCTGACCGGATCAACGGTGTCGGTCATGTCATGGCCGTAGAGCGGAAGACCCGCTTCAAGGCGCAGACTGTCACGCGCGCCGAGGCCGATGGGCTTTACCTGCGGCTGCGCGCAGATCAGATCGGCCAGTTCGGCGGCGTTTTCTGCGGGCACGGAGATTTCGAAGCCGTCTTCTCCGGTATAGCCGGAACGGCTGATCCAAGCGTCAATGTCGCCAAGCTTGAACGCCGCGCCGCGCATGAACGTAAGCGCGGAAAGGGGCTGTTCGCCGGTCACCAACGGTTCGAGCGCTTCGCACGCCTTGGGGCCTTGCAGCGCGAAAAGCGCGCTGTCTTCAAGATGGTTTAGCGTGATCGCATCGGGCAGACGTTCGCGCAGGGTGGCGATATCGTCCCATTTGGTCGCGCCGTTGATGACGAGGTAGAAGCCGGTGCTCCAGCGCGTGACCATCAGGTCATCGAGGATGCCGCCATCTTCGTTCAGCAGCAGCGAATAGCGTGGGCCGCCAAGTGTAAGCGTGGACAGGTCGATGGGCAGCGCGGCTTCGAGTGCGGCCTCTGCGCCTTCACCCGATACGTAAAGCTGGCCCATGTGGGAAACGTCGAAGAACCCGGCAGATTCGCGGGTCCAGAGGTGTTCCGCAATGATGCCTTCGAACTGCACCGGCATCCAGTATCCGGCGAAATCGACCATGCGGCCACCGCGTGCGCGGTGCCATTGGTCGAGCGGCAAGGTCAGCGGACCGGCAGGTGCCGTATCCACTTCTTCACAACCGTGAATTTCGTATGTGTCGCTCACAAATATCGTTCCCGTACAGTTCAGACGCCATTCGGCGCCCCCTCTGTCACGGAAACCTGAGAGCTTTCCCCCGCCCGCCTCTCCAGACGGGTTTGGTTGGGGTTACCCCTTCGGCGGCCCTTCCCTTTAGGGGAAGCGACTCTTTCCAGAGTGTCGCTATCGACCAACGCGGTCCATTTGCCTGAGAGATTCCGGGGCGGTTGCTCCTTCGGCGTCTCTCGATCCTGAACGAATCGAGAGAACTCTCCCGCGCGATCAGCGACGGTTCTTCATCGCTGCACTGCAGCGTGAAGTCAACACGAGTGGCCAGTCCTTATCGACGGTGCAGAATGCGGCGAAATTCGTCGTGATGATGGATGAAACGGCCACGCTGCTTTGCGCCCGCCAGCGACAGGATCACACGGGCTATATCCTTGTCACGGGCCGAACGATAACGCCGCAATTTGCCCAGCATCAGCAGATCAACGAGCGGGCTGAGGATCATGCCGAGCCGTTCGGCAGGACGCGCCGGGCCTTCGCGGTGGCCGCGCAACAGACCGGGGCGCAGCAGATCGAGTCGTTCGAAGTGCAGCTTGGCCAGCTTGTCCTCAACCTCTCCCTTGACTGAGAGATAGAAGTTTTTGGCGGCAAATTCTGCCCCAACGGAGGAGACGACGATAAGTTGGCGCGCGCCAGCAGCTTTGGCAGCGGCAGCGCATTCCAGCACCAGATCATGATCGACGGCGCGGAATGCGGCCTTGTCACCTCCGACAGCCTTGATCGTGGTGCCAAGGGCGATGATGACCGTGTGCGGGCGTCCGGCGGCAATGGCATCTGGCCAGTGTTCGGTATCGGACAGCAGCATTTCCATGCGCGCGCCTTTGGGCAGCGGCACTTCGCGGCGGGCGACGGCGACGAGGTGAATGTCCGGGCAGTTCACGGCCTCAGCCATCACAGCCCGGCCGATCAAGCCGGTGGCACCGACAAGGACGATGCGGGTGGGGTCAGACATTTCGCAGGCCTTCAGGGGTTTGGCCGAACAGTTTGGCGTAGGCATCGATGGCGTAACGGTCGGTCATGCCGGAGATGAAATCGGCTATGTGGCGGGTGCGCAAAGGCTCGGCTTCGGGAAGCGTCAAGCGCCACGATTCCGGCATTTCCGCAGGGTTTTGTGCATAGGCGGCAAAGAGCGCGGCGATCACTTCACGCGCGCGATCTGCGGTCTGGCGCTGCTCTTCATGCAGATAAAGCCGCTGATACATGAACTGTTTGAGCGCGCGCTCTTCCTCAGCCATCGCGGTGGAGAACGTGGCAAGCGGACGCCCTGCGGCGCGCACATCGTCTGCACTGATCACGCCCGTTGCGGCAATATTTGCCTCAGCCGTGGCGATAACATCGTTGACCATGCGCCCGATCTGGCCGCGCACCAGTTCTCGTAACAGGCGCTCCTGCGGCGCGCCCGGGAAGCGGCGTTCGATGGCGCGCCACTGGTCGGCCACGCTCGGCAGTTCGAGCAATTGATCAAGACAGAGAAACCCTGCGCGCAGGCCATCGTCGATGTCGTGGTTATCGTAGGCGATATCGTCGGAAATCGCAGCGACTTGCGCTTCGAGCGAAGCAAAAGTGCCGAGATCAAGCGGAAATGCGGCGTTCAACTCCTCAAGCGCCCATGTGGGTTTGAGGATCGGGCCATTGTGCTTGGCAAGACCTTCAAGCGCTTCCCACGACAGGTTCAGGCCTTCGTGCCCGCAATAGGGGCTTTCAAGGCGCATCAACACGCGCAGGGTATTGGCATTGTGGTCAAAGCCCCCTGCCCCAGCCATCGCCTCTTCCAGCGCGTCTTCCCCGGCGTGGCCGAACGGGGGATGGCCGATATCGTGGGCAAGGCACAAAGCTTCGGTCAGATCCTCGTTCAGCCCCAGCGCGCGGGCGATGACCCGCCCGATCTGTGCGACTTCGAGGCTGTGGGTCAGGCGGACGCGATAGTGATCGCCATCGGGCGCAATGAAGACCTGCGTCTTGTGGCGCAACCGGCGGAAAGCGATGGAGTGAATGATACGGTCCCGGTCGCGCTGAAATGCGCTGCGCGGGCCGCGTGAGGCCTTGTCGTCAAGGCCAAATTCGCGTCCGCGCGTTTGCGCCGGGTTGCTGGCGTAGGGGGCCAAAGTCACGCCCCTTTACCGTCATGCTGAACTTGTTTCAGCATCCATTTTTGACCAAACATGGTCATCTCCTGATGAGAGATGGACCCTGAAACAAGTTCAGGGTGACGCTGTGAGTTGGGCAAAATCGTGCCTTAACTGCCGAGAATCCAATCAACAGCCGCCTGCGCGTGGATGCGGGTGCCATCGTAGATCGGCATCAGGTTTGCATCGACATCGATCACCATGTCGAGTTCGGTACAGGCCAGCACCGCCGCTTGTGCGCCGCGCTGTTCCATGTTGGTGAGCATCGTCTTGAACGTGCGTTCGGCAGACCGGGTTGCCTTGCCCTGCATCAGTTCATCGTAGATGATCGCATCCGTCGCATCGACTTCTTCGACGACCGGCGGCAGCAGACTTATGCCCTGTGCGATCAGGCGCTTGCGGTAGAAGCTTTCCATCACGACGTAGCGCGTGCCCAGCAGAGCGGCGTTTTCAATCCCGTCTGCCTTCATCTTTGCAGCGACCGCATCGGCAATGTGGATAACCGGGATCGACACAGCCTGCGCCACATCGTCATAGACCTTGTGCATCGAATTCGCGCCGATCAGCAGCGCGGTGGCTCCAGCCTGTTCGAGGCGACGGGCGCTTTCCGAAAGAATCGTGGCCGCACTGGCCCACTGTTCGGGCGTGGCAAGGCGAGCAAGGCCTTCGAAATCAAGGCTTTCGATCAGGAGCGGCGCGCTGGAAAGCGTTGAGGTGCGGGCCTGCACCAGTTGGTTGATGTCTTCGTAATAGGTGCGAGTGGAAAACCAGCTCATGCCGCCGATAAGGCCGATCTTGCGCAAAGCGATAACTCCTGCGGGCTGAAAACATCCCTGTTGCTATCGGCCTTACGAAAGGTGGCGTGCGAGGTCCAGTGCGCTACTTCTTCTCTGGGGCAAAGCCTGTGGCGCAGAGCGCTGCGGCGCTGGTGGTGACACCGAGCAGTTCGGCATCGCCAAGACGGCGGACGGTGGCGAGATAATCGGCAAGGCTGCGCTTGGGCGCTTGCAAGGATTGCAGACGTGAAAGCTGGCCGAGCGTCAAACGGTCGGTCATACGCTCCGCCATGCACGAAGCGTTTGAATCGGAAAGGCCCGCATCGACCAGAGCCGAGCGGACCTTTCCATAGGCCAGTTTCGATGGCGCGCAGGCCCCTGCCGCAACGGCGAGAGCCAGCACGGCAGGGGCCAAACGCTTCATCAGTGTTGCAACGCCTTGACGATATCTTCGACCATCTTCTTGGCATCGGCCAGCAGCATCATGGTCTGATCCATGTAGAACACGTCGTTATCGACGCCGGCATAGCCCACACCGCCCATGCTACGCTTGACGAAGAAGATCGTCTTGGCCTTGTCCACATCGAACACGGGCATCCCGTAGATCGGCGAGGACTTGTCGGTCTTGGCCACCGGGTTCACCACGTCGTTCGCGCCGATGATGAAGGCCACGTCGGCCTGCGCGAACTCGGAGTTGATGTCCTCCAGCTCGAACACTTCATCGTACGGCACGTTGGCTTCGGCCAGCAGCACGTTCATGTGCCCGGGCATGCGGCCCGCCACCGGGTGGATGGCGTACTTAACGTTGACGCCTTCCTTCTTGAGCACGTCGCCCATCTCGCGCAGCGCGTGCTGCGCCTGGGACACGGCCATGCCGTAGCCCGGAATGATGATGACGTTCTCGGCTTCCTTCATCATGTAGGCCGCGTCCTCGGCCGAGCCGCGCTTCCACGGACGCTGTTCCTTGGCCGCGCCGCCAGCGGCAGAGGCCTCGGCGCCGAAGCCGCCTGCGATGACGGCAAGGAACCCGCGATTCATCGCCTTGCACATGATGTAGGACAGGATCGCGCCCGACGAGCCGACCAGCGCGCCGGTCACGATCATCGCGGTGTTGTGCAGCGTGAAGCCCATCGCCGCCGCTGCCCAGCCCGAATACGAGTTGAGCATCGAGACGACCACCGGCATGTCCGCGCCGCCGATCGGGATGATCAGCAGGAAGCCGATGATGAACGACAGCACCGTGATCGTGGCGATCACCCAGGCCGACTGGTCCTGCGTGAACCAGGCGACAAGGCCGATGATCGCGATCAGCGTGCCGAGGTTGAGCACGTGGCGCCCCGGCAGCAGGATCGGCGATCCGCTCATCTTGCCGGCCAGCTTGAGGAACGCGATGACCGAACCCGAGAACGTGATCGCACCAATGGCGATGCCAAGGCCGAGTTCAATGCGGCTGACCGGGTTGATCTGGCCGTCCGGCAGCATGATCCCGAAGGCATCGGGATTGAGATAGGCGGCAAGGCCTACCAGCACGGCGGCAAGGCCGACCAGCGAGTGGAACGCGGCGACCAGCTGCGGCATGTCGGTCATCGCGATCTTGCGCGCGATGATGAAGCCGATACCGCCGCCAATGGCCAGCGCCACCAGGATTTCGGGCAGGCTGGCGATTTCATGCGTGAGCAGCGTGGTGGCGACCGCGATGGTCATGCCGATCATGCCATAGCGGTTGCCCGCACGGCTCGTCGCCGGGCTGGACAGCCCGCGCAGCGCAAGGATGAAGAGAACGCCGGAGACCAGATAGGCCAGCGCGACCCAGGGAGAGACAGCGACGTGTTCCATCACTTCTTCTCCTTCTTCTTGTACATCGCGAGCATGCGCGCGGTCACCGCGAACCCGCCGAAGATGTTGACCGAAGCCAGCACCACCGCGCCCAGCCCCAGCCACTTGGCCGAAGGGCTACCGGCTGCGGCAGACGCGACGAGCGCACCGACCACGATGACCGACGAAATCGCATTGGTCACCGCCATCAGCGGTGTGTGCAGGGCCGGCGTAACCGACCAGACGACGTAGTACCCGACAAAGCAAGCGAGCACGAAAATGCTCAGGATCGATATGAAGTCCATGGCTTTCCCCCTCAGCCGAGCAGTCGTTCGTTCACGACCTTGCCGCCTTGCGTCAGGCGGATGGCGTTGCCGATTTCCTCGTCCAGAACAGGCTTGCCCTGCTCCTTGTCCCAGAAGGCCGAGAGGAAGTTGTAGAGATTGCGGCTGAACAGGGCCGAAGCATCCGCCGGCAGGTGCGCAGGCGTGTTCGAATAGCCGACGATCTTGACGCCGTGCTTCTCGACCACCTGATCGGCCACTGAACCTTCGACGTTGCCGCCCTGCGCCACGGCAAGGTCGAAGATCACCGAGCCGGGCTTCATCGTGGCGATCTGCGCGTCAGAGATCAGGCGCGGTGCAGCGCGGCCCGGAATAAGCGCGGTGGTGATCACGATGTCCTGCTTGGCGATATGGCTGGAAACCAATTCGGCCTGCGCCTTCTGATATTCCTCGGACATTTCGGTGGCATAGCCACCCGCGCCCTCACCCTCGATCCCGGCGACATTTTCGACGAAGATCGGCTTGGCGCCGAGCGACTGGATCTGTTCCTTGGTGGCGGAGCGCACGTCGGTTGCAGAAACCTGCGCGCCAAGACGGCGGGCCGTGGCGATGGCCTGCAGGCCGGCAACGCCGACGCCCATGACGAAAGCCTTGGCGGCCGAAACTGTGCCTGCCGCCGTCATCATCATCGGGAAGGCGCGGCCATAGAGGTTCGCAGCGACCAGCACCGCCTTGTAGCCTGCAAGGTTCGACTGCGATGAAAGGATATCCATGCTTTGGGCGCGGGTAATGCGCGGCATGAATTCCATCGCCAGTGCTTCGAAGCCCGCAGCGGCATAGGCATCCACCCGTGCGCGCTTGCCAAATGGATCAAGCCCGGCAGCGATCCATGCGCCGGAATTGGCACCGGAAAGCTGATCGACTTCCGGCCCCTGCACGCCCAGCACGATATCCGCGCCCTGTACGGCATCGTCCGTTACGTCGGCTCCTGCAGCACGATAGTCCTCGTCCGAGATCGAGGCGGTAATGCCCGCCCCGCTCTCGACCGAGACCGTCGCCCCAAGGGCAATGAATTTTTTCACGGTTTCCGGCGTTGCCGAAACCCGGCTCTCCCCTGTCGCGCGTTCCCGAAGGACGGCGATCTTTATTGCCCCCGCCACGGCGTTCTTACTGGATCACCAGAATAACGATAGCGACCAGCACGCAAATAGCGGGCGTGGACCACTTCACCAGATTGACGAAGCCTTCGTAAGTGGCCTTGGCGGCCTTGATATCGTTTGCAGGAGCCATGTTCTTCCCCAAAAATCACGCGCCGGTCTGGCGCAGCGGCAATGCTCTAGCGGTGGCTTGGCTGGCACTCAAGTGTGCAGCGTCCTCTCGCGCTTAATCGGGTCTTTACCCAATCCGGTTAGTGCTGCGCTCCTGACGCAAATGCGGGGGTAACCAAAAGTACAGGTCATGCAGGAGTCCGAACAGCGCCTTCTCATGCTGATCGACGACGAACCCGCGCAATGCAGGCTGATTTCGGCACTGGCATCGCGCGAGGGTTGGCGCACGATCATCGCCCGCGATTCGGAAAGCGCAATCGCAACGCTTGGCACGCGGCAAGGAATGCAGCTTGGCGCAATCATTCTGGACCAATGGGTGCCGGGTGACGATGCCTGCGCGCTGATCGCCGAACTGAAAGCCCGCCGCCCCGCCCTGCCGATCCTGATGCTGACGACGAGCAGCTCGCCGCTGCTGGCGGTGGAAGCAATGCGTGCCGGCGCGACCGACTATCTGATCAAGCCCGTTGCGCCCGAACGGCTGTTGCAGGCCCTGCGCAGCGCCACATCGCGCGAAACGGACGCCAGCGAGCTTCAACCGCTGACCGAAAAACTCGGCGCGCCGCTCGATTTCGAATCGATGATCGGTGCGGCCCCTGCCTTTCGCGCAGCGCTGGCCGTGGCGGCAAAAACCGCACGCACCCATTCGAATGTGATGATCGAGGGCGAAAGTGGCACGGGCAAGGAAATGCTGGTGCGCGCGATGCACGCCGCAAGCCCCCGCGCCAAGACAGCACTGCGCACGATCAATGCCGGTGGCGTTCCGGCCAACCAGATCGAATCGGCGCTGTTCGGGCATGAAAAAGGCGCGTTTCCGGGCGCTTTCGAACGGCACGTAGGCCTGTTGCAACACGCCGATGGCGGCACGCTGGTGGTCGACGAAATCGACAGGCTGCCGGACAACGTGCAAGAACGGCTCGTCCGCTTTCTTGAACGCGGCGACGTGCAGCCCATCGGCGCGCGCCATTCCTTCCGCGTGGATGTGCGGGTGATTGCCTGTGCCAACGCCGGGATTCGCGATCTGGTGGAAACCGGTGATTTCCGCGCCGATCTTCACGCCTTGCTGACGCAGACGCAGGTGATTCTGCCCGCGCTGCGCGAACGGCCCGCCGATGTTCCAGCGCTTGCACGCCATTTCCTTTCGCGCATCGGCGAGCAACCCGGCCTGCGCCCACTCGGGATAACCGATGGCGCGCTGGCGTTGCTGGGGGCCTATGACTGGCCGGGCAACGTTCGGCAATTGCAGGCCACGCTCTTCCGCGCAGCCGTGTTTTGCGATGGCGAAGCGCTAACGCCGCAGGATTTCCCGAACCTTTCCAACCTGATCGGAGAAGGCAATCGCCGGGCGCCAAGCGTAACCGATGGCGCGGGGATCACCCTGTTCGCGCCCGATGGCAATCTGCGGCCACTGGAAGAGATCGAAGCCGACGTGATCCGCTTGGCCATCGGCCACTATCGCGGCCGCATGACGGAAGTCGCGCGGAGGCTAGGGATCGGACGATCAACCCTTTATCGCAAGCTTTCCGAACTGGGAATCGACAACGCCGCCTGATTGGCGCTAGCCTTGGCTCATGGCTGGGGAATCCGAATTCGCAGGGCGCGTGGCGCTCGTTACCGGGGCAGCATCGGGCATCGGCGCTGCGGCGGCCCGCTGGCTTGACCGCCAAGGCATCGGTGAACTGATCCTGATCGATATGGACAGGCCGGGGCTGGACGCGCTGGGCCTTGGCTGCAAGGTTCAGCCGATTGGCGGCGATGTGGCCGATCCATCGCTGTGGAAACTGTTCGAGCGCGAACTTCCCCGACTGGATTATGCCGTCCTGAACGCGGGCATCGCCAGCAACGGCGATATCGTCGATCTCGATATTGCAACATGGCGCAAGACGATGGCCGTCAACCTTGACGGCATGTTTCTTTCGCTACGGTCAGCGCTGCGGGCAATGAAGAAGCAAGGCAGCGGATCGATAGTGATGACGGCCTCGGTTTCCGGCGTTAAGGCCGCAGCAGGAACGGCAGCCTATTCCGCATCGAAAGCAGCGACGATCCAGCTTGCCAAAGTGGCCGCGACGGAAGCGGCGAAGTACGGCGTGCGAGTCAACGCCATTGCGCCGGGCGGGGTCGATACCGGGATCTGGGACAAGGCGGAATGGTTTGCCGGACTTGTCGAACAGCATGGCAGCCGGGCCGAGGCTCTGGCCGCGATGGCAAAGGACGCAACACCGCTGGGCCGCTTTGCCAGTGCAGATGAAGTGGCGGCACAAATCGGCTTTCTGCTGTCAGACGCAGCAGCAACGATAACCGGAACCTGTCTTGTCAGTGATGGCGGCGTTTCGCTTTAGACGAGTTGGCTGAAATCGGTCAGCGCCGCATCGCGCAAACCGCGCCAGACGTGGAAAGCCTGCACGGTTTCGGCCACGTCATGAACGCGCACCATCTGGCATCCGGCATCCATCGCCTTTAACGCCAGCATGACCGAACCGGCCATTCGCTGATACGCGGGCACTTCATTCGAAAGCGCTCCGATCATGCGTTTGCGGCTGGCGCCGAACAGTATCGGCTGGCCGAGCGCATGAAACATCGGCAGCGCGTTGATCAAAGCGAGGTTCTGCGCCAGCGATTTGCCGAAGCCGATACCGGGATCGAGCAGAATTTTCTCGCGCGCGATGCCTGCGGCCAGAGCGGCATCGCGTCGTTCGCGCAAGGCATCAAACACATCGAGCACGACATCGGCATATTCGCCATCGGCATGGAGATCGCCGTCAGTGCCCGGTGCGTGCATGAGAACCACCGGCACGCCTGCTTTGGCTACGATTTCAACGGTGCGCTGATCATGGCGCATGGCCGACACATCGTTGACGATGTGCGCGCCAGCGGCCAGCGCGGCTTCGATCACCGAAGAGCGGCGGCTGTCGATGGAAATGGCCGCGCCCGCTGCCGCCAGTTTCTCGATCACCGGGACGACGCGTTTGACCTCATCCCCTTCCCACACGGCTGCCGCACCGGGCCGCGTGGATTCACCGCCAATGTCGATCAGCCCAGCGCCTGCCGAAAGCATGGCGTGGGCATGGTCAAGCGCCGCATCGGGCTTGTCGAGGAACTGGCCACCATCAGAAAAACTGTCGGGCGTTACGTTGAGAATGCCCATGATCTGCGGCTGATCGAGCCGCAACATGCGCTGGCCGCACACCAGCGGGGCATGGCTCTTGCGCAGATTTTCCCACTGTACCGCTGCTTCTGCGCCAAGATCATCAGGCAGTGCGGCGATGGCCGATGGCATTTCCGCAGTGCCAAGGCGCTGGCGTGTCGTGATCTTTCCGCCATCGCGCACGATCAGGGCAAAGCGGCTGGCATAAACCAATCCGCCACCAAGCCGCACCGCCGCGCCTTCTTCGGACTGCGGGCTTTCGGCAAGAGCGATGGGGCGAATGTAGACTGATGGCATGTGCTGCGTTCCCGCGAAGGCGGGAACCTCGTGCAGCCGGGCGCGAGGATTCCGCCAAATGGCCTGAGGCCCGCCTACGCGGGGGCGCACAGGCAGTTCAAGCTCTCAATCTTCAACCGCCAGCAGATAAAGCTGACGCAGCGCATCGATTGGCTTGACCTCGCCTTCGTGTTCGACGTGCCAGAACGTCCAGCCATTGCACGACGGCGCACCTTGCAGCTTGGCACCAAGCCCGTGGATCGAGCCGATTTCGGCGTCCGACTGGAGCGAGCCATCGGCGCGGACCACTGCGTTGAAGCGCCCCTTCTTGGCCGTAAGGCGCGTGCCGGGGGCAAGATAGCCGCTTTCAACCAGCGCGCCGAACGCGACCTTGGGTGCAGAACGTTTGGACTGCATGGTGACCAGCGAGGATTCGTCGAGCGGCAGGGCGAGTTCAATGCGCTCCCGCGCGACTTCGATGTAATCGTCTTCGCGTTCGCACCCGATCCAGTCACGGCCAAGGCGTTTTGCCACGGCCCCCGTGGTGCCGGTGCCGAAGAACGGATCGAGCACTACGTCGCCCTTGTTGGTGGTGGCCAACATCACGCGATAGAGCAGCGCTTCGGGCTTTTGCGTGGGGTGCGCCTTGGTGCCGTTGCGGCGCAGGCGTTCCGGGCCGGAGCAGATCGGCAGCACCCAGTCAGAGCGCATCTGCAATTCATCGTTGAGTGTCTTCATCGCGCGATAGTTGAAGGTGTACTTCGACTTCTCGCTCTTCGATGCCCAGATCAGCGTTTCGTGCGCGTTGGTGAAGCGCGTGCCCTTGAAGTTGGGCATGGGATTGGCCTTGCGCCAGATGATGTCGTTGAGAATCCAGAAGCCCAGATCCTGCAGGATCGCGCCGACACGGAAGATATTGTGATAGCTGCCGATCACCCAGATCGAGCCATCGGGTTTGAGCAGGCGGCGCGCTTCGGCCAACCATTCGCGCGTGAAAGTGTCATAGGACGCAAAGCTGGAGAACTTGTCCCAATCGTTGGTCACGGCATCGACGTGGCTGCCATCGGGCCGGGCCAGATCGCCGCCAAGTTGAAGATTATACGGCGGATCGGCAAAGATCATGTCTATCGACGCATCGGGCAGCTTGCGCATTTCCGAAATGCAGTCTCCGCGCAGGATCTGGTTGCGCGGCAGCGCAACGTCAGCCTTGAGCACTTTTGCCGGAGCGGCACGAAGCGCTTTTGCCTGAACGTTTTTTGGACGCGCCTTAAGCGCACGTTCCTTCACTGCGACTGCCATATCTAGACCCTGAACCCTGTGGACAAGGCCACCGTTTGAGTCATCGCAAGTCCCGCGTCAAGCCGCGACTCGCCAGATTCAGGCGAGTCGCGCAACACGTAAGGCAAGAACGGAACGAGGCCAGATCGATATATGGAGTCTGTGCAGTTCCGACAGACTCAAGATGTAGTGGCTTGCACCTTTCGGAAATTTTTTCAGAGCAGTGTCAACTGCGCGACCGGAGCGAAACTGCGGCGATGCAGCGGGGTCGGGCCATGCGTGCGCAGCGCAGTCAGGTGTTCGGGTGTGCCGTAACCGGCATTACGTTCCCAGCCATAATGCGGATGGGCCAGTGCTGCCTCGCGCATGATCTTGTCGCGGTGTTCCTTGGCGATGATCGATGCAGCGGAAATGCACGGCTCGATGGCGTCACCGCCAACGATGGCGCGGGCTGGCCAGCACCATTCGGCGCGGCGACCGTGCGGGGTCAAGTTGCCGTCGATCAGTACCTCGCCCACGCCTTCGTCCGCCGCCAGTTGTTCGCACAAGGCTTGAACCGCCAGCGTCATCGCCAGCATCGTGGCACCGAAGATGTTGAGGCGGTCAATCTCTTCCGGTTCGACCACGCCCACCGCCCAGCGGCACCTGCGTTTGATCACCGCTTCGAGTTCCGCCCGGCGTTTGCCCGAAAGCTTCTTGGAATCATCCAGCCCCGATGGGCGCGGCTTGCACAGCACCACGGCGGCTGCCACGACCGGCCCTGCCAGCGGCCCTCTGCCCGCCTCGTCCACGCCGATTGTCAGCATGGACGAAAAGGTGGTGGCACCAGAAGCAGTTGAGGGCATTGTAGCAGGCATGACGAATCCGATCCTGCGCTCGCTATCGCCTCTCGCCCTGCTCCTCGCAAGCTGCGGCTCATCGATTTCCGCACAAGGCAGCGATCCTGCCACGGCGGGCATTGCCGTCACCGATGTTGCCACGTTCGATGAACCGTGGGCGATGGCATTTCTCCCCGGCACCAACATGGCGCTGATTACCGAGAAGAGGGGCAAACTGAAGCTGTGGCGAGAAGGCGCGGCAGAGGCGATGGACGTGAGCGGCACGCCAAAGGTTGCCTACGGCGGCCAGGGCGGCTTTGGCGATGTGATCGCTGCCCCCGATTTCGCGACGACCGGCACAGTTTACCTCAGTTGGGCCGAAGAGGGCGAAGGCGATACGCGCGGCGCGGTGGTAGGCCGGGCAAAGCTGGTGATCGATGGCCAGCCACGCCTCGAAGGCTTGAGCGTCATCTGGCGGCAATTCCCCAAAGTGACGGGCAAAGGTCACTATTCCCACCGCATGACATTCTCGCCCGATGGCAAATATCTCTATGTGACGTCGGGCGACCGGCAAAAGTTCACGCCCGCGCAAGACCTGAACGCCAACCTTGGCAAAGTGCTACGACTAATGCCCGATGGCACGGCCGCGCCCGGCAATCCGATGGCCGACAAGGTTGGCGTCACCGCACAGATATGGTCGTTCGGCCACCGTAATCTGCTCGGCATCGCGTTCTCGCCCGATGGGAGGCTGTGGGATATCGAACATGGCCCGGCGGGGGGCGATGAAATCAATCTGGTGGAGCCGGGCAAGAACTATGGCTGGCCGCTGGTGTCCGATGGCGATCACTACGATGGCAAACCAATCCCGCGCAACAGGACGCGCCCCGATCTGGCCCAGCCCGCTATAAGCTGGAACCCTGTGATCGCGCCGGGGGACATGATCTTCTACAGCGGCAAAGCCTTTCCGCAGTGGCAGGGGCAGGCCTTGATTGCGGGCTTAGGTTCAGGCGGCATCGTCCGCGTGAAGATCGACGGCGAGAAGGCTATCGAACTCGAACGCATAGACCTCGGCAACCGCATCCGCGAAATCGAGCAGGCGCCGGATGGGACGCTCTATGTGCTGGAGGATGGCGAGGGGGCGAAGCTGCGGCATGTGGTGCCGAACGGCTAAGTGTCTCTGACAAACTCAGACTTTGCCCGACTTAGGAATCCAAAAGATTGCAAATTGGATTAATCAAGCAACTCGCCGAGCTGACATGCCGCTATCCCGTTGCTAATATCCGGATCTGTTGAGCAAGTATGTGGCATTTTGTTCGATGCTTGAGGTGAGTGAATTGAAAAAACTACTGATTCTAACAATGCTCCTGCTGACGTCTGCCTGCGATAAGAACGAAGGCAAACCTTTGAGATTTTCTGCTAGGGTTGCATACGAAAATGAAAGCTTACGCGATTTCGTCCAAATAGAATTGACGAACGATGGTGAAGATTACATTTGCTTGGAAAATACCGAAATAAATGGACGAGGAGGAAATGTTATCGTTGATAACTTCATTGTTCCCCACGTGGGATATCCATCGTACGTCCTAGAAAAGGATGGGGTATATCTTGGCGACGGGATCACCATTGTGGGTCCGAAAACAAAAAAGGGAGAGTTAATTGAATTAGAAAGATTAACTGACAACACAAAAAATATTAAATATATATCCATGAAGTTAAGGTACTTCAATTGTGAAGATATTTTTCGAAGGAAATACATCCCCAAAGTGCATACGCTGTCCAGTGAATGGAGAAAGAGTATTTGAGGTAAATTAACAGCTTTATTTTTTGTGAATTTATAGCTTATCAAACACGATAAAAAGCCTCAAAACCCCCGCGACCACCGCAGCGCAAACCCACCATTATCCGCCGCGCCGGCAAAATGCCCCGGCTCCTTACGGAAGAACACGCTGGCTGAAGCATCGCCGCCCCATAGCACTGTAGCCCACGCCAGTTCCGCATCGAGTTCCCGCCCCTTCGGTGCCAGCGACAGCGGCACGCGGGCGAAGGTCGCGCTCTCCGTCGCGTAGTCCCACGCTACCGGCAGGTTCAGATCCAGCCCGCCACGCTCCACCCGCAAGGGTTGCGAGAGGCGGAAGGCCAACCGGTCACCCCCTGTCAGCACGCCCTCGCGTGAAAGATCGACACTCCATGATGACGACACCAACCGCGAACCGCTGCTTACCACCGCCCCGCTGTCGATCCGCGTAAAGCCGAGGCCCCCGGTCGCCCCCAGCGCCCACCCCCTCCCGAAGCGCCAGCCAAAGCCGGGCGAAAGCGTCGCCGTCGTCGCCCCGCCGCCGCCCAGCGCATCGGCAAAGCGCGTGCCCAGCACCGTCCGCTCTTCGCGCATCAGGCCAAGGCCCAAGCGCCAATCAAACGTCCCATCTTGCCCGCCGTCCAGCGCCATACCGAATTGCGTCATTCGGTAACCCCGCCGTTCGCGCAAAGGATCGGATCGCACCAGCACGCTGCGCTCCACCGACGCCGTCAATCCCAGACGCCCCAAACGATAGCGTGCAGCTACACCCGTCTCAGGTCGGGCCAAAACACCGCTAGACATCCCCGCGACAAGGAAATCCGACGCCCGTCGCTGTTGCAGCCGCGCAGTCAGGCTCTCGGCACTCACCTTCCAGCCCAGCGCCATGTCGAGCGACCGGTCAATTCGCGTCACCACCGAAGACGCCAATACCCGCGCCTGTTGGCGCTCGCCCGGCGCAAGGCGCAACGGAACCGTGCCGAACCGATGGTCGACGGTGAAAGCCAGCGAGAAATCGGCAGCATCAAGCGCAACCGGTCGGCCTCTACTTGCCAGCGCCTCAAACAAAGGTTGCCGAACCGACGATGCACGCAAGCCAGACGCCAAATCCATGCGATAGGCCCTGCCATACCCATCCAGCATAACCGTGCCGAGCGATGTTCCGCTTATCGCATCGCCCATTGCCGCGCTGGTCGTGCCGGAAAGCGCGGCCAGCGAAACGGCAACTTGCGTGCCTGCAAGACTGGTGCTGCCCTGCGGCGAAAAAGCGCGCGCAATGTCGAGAAGGCCACGCCCGTAAACGGCATCTGTGCCAGTCGATCCAGCATCGCGTGCGCTGCTCAGCAACAGATCGACGATCTGCGCTCCAGTGAGATTGGGGAACGCCTCTGCGAGCAGGGCAACAGCGCCCGACACTTGCGGCGCGGCAAAGCTGGTGCCGCTGACCACGGTCACGAAAGTTCCGTCCGCACCGGTGGTCGTCTTGGGCACGCTGCCTTCGTAGACGCAGCAAACGCGCTCGCCCAAGGCCATTAGCGTCGATGCTGCGGATGTGCCCGGCCTGTTGCTGAAATCGGAGATGACTCCGGCATCGTCTACCGACCCGACGATGATCACGTTCGCGCCGCCTGCCTGCAAGACCGATGCGGCGAAGGGATCAGGGTTGGTGGGGTCCACGCCAGCGCTTGTGCTGTCGCCATCGTTTCCGGCCGAAACCACGATCACCGCGCCGCTGCTGGCCGCCCGCGCGATTGACGTGCGCAAAGCTGCGTTGGCCGGATCGCCGCCCAGCGAGAGATTAATGACTCGCGCCCCAGCGCTGACCGCAGCATCAATGCCTGCTGCGATATTGGCATCCGCAAAGGTGCAGCCATCAGAGGCGTTGCACGTGCCCGGCGTATCGGCACGCAGCATCTGAACAGTGGCGTTCCACGCCATCCCGACAATGCCTGAATCATTGCGCGCCGCCGCTGCCACCAAGGCGACCTGCGTGCCGTGATCATCTTCGGCATTGCTCAGTGATCGGAATCCCACGACATCGCGAGATGTGGCCGCAATGCGCCCTGCAAATTCGGTATTCGCCGTGTCGATGCCGGAATCGACGATGGCAATCGTGGCGCCCACACCGCTGGCCCCGGATTGCCATGCGGTGATCGCACCATGCAACGATGGCCCATCGGAACGCCGATATTCGGACGTATCGTAATTGGTTGCGGTGGGCGTCGGAGTTGGAGTTGGTGTCGGCGTGGAGGCAGGCGTGATCGGCACAACGGGCGCAGGCGTGCTGGCAACGCCCCCGCCGCCACATCCGGCAAGGCCTGCAAGCAAAGCCAGCGCTCCTGTGCGCCCAAGCATCTCCGCCGCTTTCATCTTTGCTCCCAAGCCCTTGTGGTCACTCGCGCTTCTTGCTGATAGGCCCCGGAACGTAAACGCCATATGTCACGGCTTTGGACGGGAATATGCAATGCCTTTCGATCCGACATGCGTCGATTGCTGGATCTTCGATCTGGACAACACGCTCTACCCGCCATCGACACGCCTGTTCGATCAGATCGACATGCGAATGGGCTT
The DNA here is from genome assembly GCF_012641335.1 of Novosphingobium sp. ERN07. Classification (GTDB taxonomy): domain Bacteria; phylum Pseudomonadota; class Alphaproteobacteria; order Sphingomonadales; family Sphingomonadaceae; genus Novosphingobium. The sequence continues at coordinate 9,036 of NZ_JABAID010000002.1, read as the reverse complement.
GTTCATCCAGAACCTTCTAGGATGCGACGAGATTGAGGCGCGTCGCGTGCAGAAGCTCTATTTCCACGATCACGGCACCACGCTGTCCGGCCTGATGCACTTTCACGCCACCGAACCATATGATTTTCTGGGCTTTGTCCACGATATCGATATGCGCCCGCTTGCGGTAGCACCGCGGCTCGCCGATCGCCTCGCCGCCCTGCCCGGTCGCAAGCTGCTGTTCACCAATGGCGACGATGCCTATGCCCGGCGCGTCCTTGCCGCGCTTGATCTGGAAAGCAGTTTCGAGGGCATATGGGACATTCACGCAATGCAATACCGACCAAAGCCGGAACGCTCAGCCTATACCGGCATGATCGACGCATTCGGCATCACGCCCGAAACGGCAGTCTTCGTTGAAGACATGGCCCGCAACCTTTCGCCCGCAAAGGCCTTGGGGATGCAGACGGTGTGGCTCGACCTCGCCACCGACTGGGGTGATCGCGCGAAGGACGATGCGGCCATCGACGTGATCGCAGACGACATTGGCAAATGGCTTGATCACACGCTGGCGAGCCTTGCCGATCCGGCCTCGCTGGGTTAGTGGCCGCGCAATTTTGTTCCAGACTGATCCCGGACGGAGAAATACCATGACCCAGCTCGAAACTGCCATCGAAGCCGCCTGGGAAGACCGCGCCAATGTGACGCCTGCCAGCGATGCCGTGCGCGAAGTCGTAGAAGCCGCGCTCGAACTGCTGGACAGCGGCAAGGCCCGCGTAGCCGAAAAGGTAAACGGCGAATGGCAGGTCAACCAGTGGCTGAAGAAGGCCGTCCTGCTCTCTTTCCGCCTGAACGACAATGCCATGATCGAACACGGTGCTGGCGGCGCTCCAGCGTTCGACAAGGTGCCTTCGAAGTTCGCTGGCTGGGGTGAGAACCGTTTCCGTGACGCCGGTTTCCGCGTGGTGCCAGGTGCCGTGGCGCGCAAGGGCGCCCACATCGCCAAGGGCGTGGTGCTGATGCCAAGCTTCGTCAACATCGGGGCCTTTGTCGATGAAGGCACGATGATCGATACCTGGGCCACGGTTGGATCGTGCGCGCAGATCGGCAAGAACGTCCACATTTCGGGCGGCGCAGGCATTGGCGGCGTGCTGGAACCGCTTCAGGCAGGCCCCGTGATCATCGAAGACGGCGCATTCATCGGTGCACGTTCGGAAGTGGCCGAAGGCGTTATCGTGGGCGAAGGTGCGGTGCTTTCGATGGGCGTCTACCTTGGCGCGTCGACCAAGATCGTTGATCGCGCCACGGGCGAAGTCCACATCGGCAAGGTTCCGCCCTATGCCGTGGTCGTGCCCGGCGCGATGCCCGGCAAGCCGCTGCCGGATGGCACCCCCGGCCCGTCGCTCTACTGTGCCGTTATCGTCAAGACCGTTGACGCGCAGACCCGCAGCAAGACCGGCATCAACGAACTTCTGCGCGACTGATTTTCGGGGCCATCTCCCCCGTTCCGGCACCGCCTGTATAGATGCCTGCCGGAACGGGGGGCCATTCCAAGCGTAGACTCGGGAAGTTCTGAAATTGCTGAAGGAGACGCTTCATGGAAAAGCAAGGCGACGAAACGCACGTGACCACGAATGAGGCACGCGGTGCAGACACTTACAACATCGCGCGCTGGGTTCTGGCGATTGGCCTGTTTCTGGCAATCGGTGCCCTCACAATCATCTGGGTTACGGGGGCACTCACAACCGCGCCCTGATGCCTCGGAAAGCAGGGGCATCAGGGCATGACGGTCGGTTGGAAACTCACGCGCGAATGCCGCGACGCCCTCATTGCTACCATGCCACCCAAGTATGCGCGCACGATCGCTGATCACGTCACGCTATCGATCAGCGGCACGGTTTCGCCTGAACGTGTTGCCGATGCAAAGATTGTCGGGCGCGCCGATGACGGGCTGGGCGTAGAAGCGATGATTGTGGCGATTGATGGTTCAACCGCGCGGCCCGATGGCAAGGTGTGGCACGTCACATGGTCGCTCGCAGACAATCGCACCGCGCGAGAAAGCAATGATGTTATCGCGCAACTTGGCTGGACCAAGGTGCCATACCACACCTTATGCCTTGAACCGGCGATCTGGTGATTGACAGGCTTTCCTGCCCCGGCAACACCACGATCATGCCCACCGCACAGGATCTCATCGACCAGCTTGGCCTTTTGCCGCATCCAGAGGGCGGTTTTTTTCGCGAAACGTGGCGCGCACCCGCGCAAGATGGCGAACGCTCAGCCAGCACGGCAATAGTCTTCCTGTTGCGCGCGCAAGATCGCTCACACTGGCACACTGTTGACGCGGACGAGATCTGGATATGGCAGGGCGGTGATCCGCTCTTGCTGGAAATCGCCGCGGATGATGCCGCATCACCGGTTTCGTGCACTCTTGGCCCCGACCATACCGCCCGCCATCAGCTTCAAGGCGTTGTTCCCACCGGCCAATGGCAAGCTGCTTCGGTATTGAACGAGCAGCATGGCTATGCGCTGGTGTCCTGTATCGTGGCGCCCGGCTTCGATTTTGCAGGATTCACCCTCGCACCGCCCGGATGGAGTCCCGGCGCATGATCCGCCAGATAGCGCGCGCAATTCTGGCGCTGTTTTATCTTGCCGCAGGCCTGATCCATCTGGCCAAACCCGCCCCGTTTCTAACCATCATGCCCGCATGGGTTCCCTTCCCTGAAAGCGTGGTGTTCTGGACCGGCATTGCCGAAATTCTTGGCGCTGTGGGGCTTTTACAGTCTCTTTCGATGCCACTGCGCCGTGCGGCGGCGATTGGGCTGGCGCTATATGCGGTCTGCGTCTTCCCGGCCAACATCAACCATTTCATCATAGACATGACGCGGCCTGACGGCGGCCTTGGCCTTGCCTATCATGTGCCGCGCATGTTCTTGCAGCCATTGCTGGTGTGGCTGGCGCTGTGGTGTGGCTGTGTGACAGATTGGCCGATGCGCCAGAAGGCGGGCTAGGCACAGTGCTGCTGTCCGATCCCATGACCCTACTGACCTGCGTGGCTGGCGTCGTTCTTGTCGGCATGGCCAAAGGCGGTTTTTCCGGCCTTGGCGCGTTGGGGACGCCGGTGGTGGCCCTTGCCCTGCCCCCATCCACAGCCGCGGCAATCCTTCTGCCGATCCTGATCGTGCAGGATGTGGTGAGCGTATGGTCCTTCCGCCACACGTGGGACAAATGGATCGTCGGCTGGATGTTGCCAGGTGCCATTGTCGGCATCGGCATCGGTTGGGCTATGGCAGCCAGCATCGATGAAAAGACGCTGATGGGCGTGCTTGGCGCGATCACGCTGGCGTTCGGTTTCTATCGCCTGTGGATTGAGCGTGGCGGGTGCGTTGCTGCCGCATCGACATCGCCGGGCTGGGTCGGCGCTCTGTTCGGCATGGCGACCGGCTTCACCAGCCAAGTCGCGCACGCGGGCGGCCCACCGTTCCAGATGTGGGTCACCCCGCGCAAATTGCCGCATCTGAGCTATGCCGGCACGAATTCCATCCTCTTTGCCGCGATCAACTGGCTCAAAGTGCCCAGCTATCTGGCGCTGGGAGCCTTCACGCACGATGTGATGGCTGCCGCCGCCCTGCTCGTGCCGCTGGCCATCGGCACGACGATCCTTTCGGTGCGCGTGGTCAAAGTGCTGAAACCTGAGCGGTTCTACACCATCATATACCTGCTGATGGTCATGCTGGGCGCGCGGCTGATCTACGCCGCTTTCATTTGACCGCAACTGGCCGCGTCATCGTCCAGAAACGCGGCCCGCTCTGCCCCACCCGCCAGTCCTCGATCAGTTCGAAGCCAAGCGCACGATAGAGGCCGACATTGCTCTCCGTCGCGGTTTCCAGCACTGATGGAAGCCCGGCCTGATCGGACTCAGCCAGCCCCGCACGGATCAGTGCCCCGCCCAAGCCCTGCCCTTGGCAATCCGGCCTGACCGCCGCCATGCGCAGATAGAACTGCTGCTCTCCTTTGGGCAAATGCCTGCCGATCGTGCGATCCAGCTTCTCGGCCCGCAAGACAGCCGTGCCCAGCAGGCCAACGAAGCGGACAAGCGCAGGAGGCGTAAGCGCTGCGTGATCATGCACCGCCCCCGGCGGACGCCACAGTGTGACCGCCTCGCAACCCGGCGTGCCCAACACCATGCCATGCCGCAGATGATCCTCGAACATCCACCGCATCAGTCCCGGCAACCGCTTTTCGCGCACGCGCTGGTCGGGAAACATCCACGCCATCGCCGGGTCATTGCTGAATGCCGCCGCCAGCGTGATGGTCGCGAGCGCTGCGTCGGTGCTTCCCAGCCTGATAACCGTCCGATCCATGCACGCCCTTCCCGTTTTGCTGGCTTTCCGGCGTCCGACGTGCCACCGCGCCGTCAGACAGAGGAGGAAATCATGAGTGACAACGAAGACTATGTCTATGACGAGGACAGCGGCGAATGGATGCCCGCGTCCGAACTGGCGGCAAAGCAGGCTGCGGCCAACACGGTCGAAGTACGGGATGCAGTGGGCAATCTTCTGGCCGATGGCGATCAGGTGACACTCATCAAGGATCTTGAGGTCAAAGGCGCTGGCCAGACGCTGAAGCAGGGCACGCTGATCAAATCGATCCGGCTTACCGGCGATTCACAAGAGATCGACTGCAAGTACCCCGGCATCAAGGGCTTGGTCTTACGAGCAGAATTTGTGCGCAAGCGCTGAAATATGCGGATCGGGCAGGCAGCCGAATGTCGCCACTGGCTGCCCCGCATACGTAAGTTCGCGCATTTGGTCTAGCGCTATATTTAATCAAGACACTGATTTTAAGTGATTTTCATATAAATTGCATATTGTGCAACTATTGTTCTGGGAAATACAATTGCGGCGCCGCACACAAAACGTATGCTGCAACGCAACAAGATAAGGGTGCTGAAGGTAATCTTTCCTTATCTTTCAGGAGACATTACCATGTTGAAGACTTCGATCGCTCTCGCCGCTGCCGTCCTCGTTGCCGCTCCTGCCCTTGCTGCAGAGCCGGAAGCTGGTTCGTTCACCTATCAGGGCGTGAAGTACGACTACACCGCCGAACAGCAGGGTGACGTCAAGGTTCTCAAGGGTTCGGCCTATGCCGGAAAGGTGCCCTTCGAACTGAAGGTTACCAAGCGCACTGTTACTGGTCGCTTCAACGGTCGTCCGGTCACCTTCGACGTGAAGGACGTAAAGCCCATCGCCAGCAAGGCTGCTGCCAACGATTGACTGCCGGGCAACACGGGAATGCCTCGCCGCTTGGCGAGCCTCGCCAAACCCGTCAGCCGCGCCAGCACATTGCTGAGCCGGTAACAAAAAAAGGCTGAGCCGGTAACAAAAAAAGGGCGCTACCGGATGCGGTTGCGCCCTTTTTTGATTCAACCTTTCGGTCCGCCCATCAACCTCACATCCAACCCAGAACCCGGCGTCTTGGCATCATGCGTTGCCATAACGTCTTCAAGGCGGGCTTTCACCGCTGCATCGCTGGCATTTCGGTCGATCATATAGCGCGCGATGACCATGCCATCGGCAACGCTTGTCACGCAGATATAGCGAATACCGGAGTTATTTGCGAGTTCGTCTAGGTCGACGCCATCGGCCAATGTCCAAGCCTTGCCCCCGTGCGATCTGATCGCGCGATGACAATGGCGACAGACCGAAAGTAGAACTCCGCCCTCGCCCCGCGTCTTCCTCGGACCAGGATGATGAACGCGCGTGTACCAGCATTGCGTCAGCGTTTGCGATGTCTGGGGCCGGATAAGCATGAGCCGATCCTCGCCCGTCATGGTCAATACCGATGAAACCGAGCCGTCCGGAGAATCACCTACCCCAAGGTGACGAAAATCTCGGCAACCAGCATCCACCCCGGCGAGAAATGCCGCCACTTTGCGGCATACGTGCCGGAAGCGATTACGCTACCTGATCCCTGAACCGCCCCCTGCCAATTGCCGTGCTCCATCACGATCGGCTCGACCGGAGACGCGATGACGCTCTGCGTCGTGCGCACATAGATCGTGCGCGGCAAAGCGGAAAACTCGCGCTTCCATGCAGCGAGTTGCGCCTTGCGCCCGGCGATCAACGCGCTATCGGTCCCGGTTACAAGCACGACATCAGGGGAAAGCAGTGGCGCAATCGCAGCAAGGTCCGCTTCTGCCAGTGCGCGATTGTACGCAGCACGGCGAAAGCGGACCTGCAATTCAGCTTCAGAGGCGGATACCATCACCGCGCAATGGCAGGATGGCGGCCCTTTGCAAAGGGCCGCTGCGCCTCAGGGCCCTGCAATCAGGCCGAAGCGAGATTGACCGCCGAAGCCTTGCCGTTACGGCCGGTTTCAACTTCGTAGCTAAGGCGCTGGTCCTTATCGAGCGACGCCATACCGGCGGCCTGCACGGCCGAGATATGGACAAAGCTGTCAGCGCCGCCATTGTCAGGCTGAATGAAGCCATAGCCTTTTTCGGTGTTGAAGAATTTTACGGTGCCTACGGGCATGAGAGTTCCTTTCAAGAACGATGGTTGCCGCCCGCAGAAATGCAGACGGGTCGTGCGTCAAAATCGTCAATTGAAAGGAAATCGTCGTCAAAAGCCGCGAGAGCGCCGAAACGCCAAGGCGGAAGTCAATGCCGAAGTCCGTCGCAAAATTCGACGTCAGCAACGGCCGGGTAGCAGGTCAGACGGGTTTTGGCGAACGTATTCGGCATCCAGTGGCGCGGAACGCGATCAGGCGCTATGGCGCGGCATGACCGACACCACCGCAGCCGCCAATCCCGTCATTCTTGTCGACGGCGATGCCTGCCCGGTGAAAGAGGAAATCTACAAGGTCGCCTTCCGTCGAAACGTGCCGGTGACCATAGTCAGCAATTCGCCATTTCGTGTGCCTGTGCATCCATTGGTTCGGCGGGTGGTGGTGAACGACGGATTCGACGCCGCCGATGACTGGATCGCAGAAGCAGCCAACGCGAAATCCGTTGTGATCACCGCTGACATTCTACTGGCCGACCGTTGCCTGAAAGCAGGTGCCAGCGTGCTCTCTTCGGCCGGCAGGCCATTCACCACAAGCTCCATCGGAGCACAGATCGCCACTCGCGCAATCATGGTCGATTTGCGCGCAGGTGGAGATATCGTTGGGGGGTCGGCGCCGTTCTCCAAGGCTGATCGTTCTCGTTTTCTTTCGGCACTGGATGAAGTGCTGACACGCCTGCTGCGTTAATGTTCGCTATTTGCGGCAAACGGCCTAGGCTGTGTCAGGGCATCAGCCCCAAGGAGAACGATAATGGCGAAGAGCCAAAAGAAGTCGAGCCGGGAGGTTCGCAAACCCAAGGCCGAAAAGCCCAAGAAGCTGAATGCTTCCAATCCTTCAGTAAAGCCCGGCGTAGTTGCGGGGCTGGATAATATCAGAAACACCTGACGGGTGGGTGGGCCGACTTTGGCCCACCCCGCCACCGCGTTTGAGGTTCCTTAGCGGCACCGAACCCCATTTCGATTGTTGCGATTGCCGCTGTCTATGGCAGCGCCCACGGCAGCGCCGCCGATGGCGCCGATGATCGCACCCAGCGGCTTGCTGTCACCCTGCGCTATGACAGCACCTGCTGCCGCACCACCCAAGCCCCCGATGATCAACCCGGTCGATCCATCGGAGCGGCGGCAATAGTAACGGCCATCGCGTCCACGATACACGCGGTCATCGTTCGAAAGCTGCCGCTCCCGATATCGTGCGTTGTTGCGATAATATCGGTCAGCATAGTAGCCGCCGTAGCGCGGGTCAGGGTTGTTGTAATCGTAACGTCCATAACGATCATAATAGCCGCGGTCGTAATAACCCCAGTCACCGGAACCATCGGCATAGCCCGGGCGATCATAATATCCGTTGCTGGTGCAGGCAGCCGTCATCGTAGCGGCAGCCAGCGCTGAAATCATCAGAACCTTGTTCATCGCACTTTCTCCAATGCGTTGGATGGCGGGCACGAAAATGGCACCCGATTGCCAGAGCAATGGACAGAGGACAGCAAAGGTTCCCCTTTTTGAAACGAAGGCGTCGCGACATAAGAATTCGTTGAGATATCTACTATACTCCACCCCACATGCCTCAAGAAATCGTCGATCTGATTGGAAAACCCCACCTTCTCGCAATCCTGTTGGCTATCGGTGCGGTAATAGGAATTGCGGTCGAGCGCTTTTCAGAGAATCTCAAGCGCGCAGAACGACGTGCATTCTGGCGCAGTCGGAACAGCACAGGACGGAAAGGTCGCCAGCAAAGCCCTGACACTGCCCCAAAAGCGAGGACACAGACAGAAACTGCTAGCGATCAACTACGCCGTGTCATGGAAGCAAACTTCAAAGCGCGTCCACTGCTCAACCAGTCCGAGAAGCGCCTGCTAGCCGTCGTCGACAGAGCCGTTGCCGACGCCAGACCTGATTGGCGTGCGATGGGCCAAGTGTCACTTGGCGAGATTCTTGCGAGCGAGGACAAGGAGGCGTTCTGGGCCATCAATGCAAAACGGGTTGATTTGCTTATTGTTGATCAGGAATTTCGTCCAATCCACGCCATAGAATTCCAAGGCAGCGGCCACCACCTCAGCACTGAAACCGCTGCGCGTGATGCCATCAAGAAAGAAGCGCTGCGGCGCGCAGGCATTGGTTACCTCGAAGTCACCAGCAACCAGACACCCGCGCAGATCCGCACGTTGCTTCAAGGACTGCTGCGTTAGCCAAGCTAGGCCGCGTGGACAAATTTGAGCCAGTATCTGGCGGTAGCGATATGAACCATGCCGAGGAAGCTATTGGCCAGTTGGTCGTATCGGGTGGCGATGGCGCGGTTGACCTTGAGGTGGCCAAACATGCGCTCGATCCGGTTGCGCTGCTTGTAGAGCACCCGGTTATGCTCGATCTTCACGCGGCTGTTTGATCGACCAGGATGACGGCTTCGATTTTCCGCTCGGAAAGGTCGGCGCGGTGGTGTCGGCATCGTAGCCTTTGTCGGCAAGTAGAGCGTCCGGCGTGCGCTCAGGTAGGC
>NZ_JABAID010000019.1 GCF_012641335.1 Novosphingobium sp. ERN07 | reverse complement strand
GATGACCGACACGCTCACCAAGCTCGCCAACGGTCATCCCGCCAACAGCGTCGGCGAACTCATGCCTTGGATCGCCGTGGCCTGAGAACATCGGTTACGCCTGTCGGCATGAGGTCCGCCAAGGACCTGGCGGTGAACTTCGAGGGCCCGACCGAGCATATCCGCAGGGCGATTGCCGCCTTTTGGAAGCGCGTTGCCGGGTGGAGCGGCGACCAGATGAAGGATGCGGGCGCGATCGTCTGCTTCCTGATGATAAAGGACTTGGCCCATGTCGCTGGCGTGTATGAAATGATGGAAGGCCATATCACTCGGCAAGACTTTAACTTTTGAGCTTGCCGCATCAAGAGTTTGCAGGATGCTCCGAACAATGCGCCCATAATCATATTATTTATATACCGGATTTATCTTGAATGGATTGTACGGTTGATGCAAATCACACTGATGGCATCAGAGGAGCCGCAGCCGCCACGGCAAACGTGGCGAGGCAGACGTGCTCCGCAGGGAATGGTGGGAGAGCAACATGATCAAGACCAAAATCACCGAAATGTTTGGCATCAATACGCCGATCATCATGGGCGGGATGACCGGCGTCGGCTATGGCCAACTCGTCGCGGCTGTCGCGAACGCTGGTGCCCTTGGCTTCATCACGGCCCACATGTTTCCCACGGGCGACGACCTGCTTGCGGAGATCGAGAAGACCCGCGCGCTGACTGACAAGCCGTTCGGTGTCAATCTCACCCTGATGCCCTCGATCACGCCGATCCCCTACGACGACTATCGCGAGGCCATCATCGCGAGCGGGGTCAAGATCGTGGAGACTGCAGGCCGCGCACCGACCGATCATCTCCCGCGATTCAAGGAAGCCGGGGTCAAGGTCATCCACAAGTGCACCAGTGTGCGTCACGCCGTATCCGCCGTGAAAAAGGGCGTGGATATCATCAGCATCGACGGTTTCGAATGTGCCGGCCATCCAGGGGAGGACGACGTCGGCCTCGTGGTCTTGTTGCCAGCGACAGTCGATGCACTGCCCGACGTGCCGATCATAGCTTCTGGCGGGATGGCTGACGGCCGCAGCCTGATCGCGGCGCTGGCGCTCGGTGCCGAGGCTGTCAACATGGGCACGCGCTTCTGTGCGACGCAGGAAGCGCAAATCCATCCGAACGTGAAGCAGAAGATCGTCGACAACACCGAACTCGACACGGTGCTCGTCGGTCGATCCCTGCGCAACACCGCACGCGTCGCCCGCAACGCAGTGTCCGAACAGGTCGCTGAGATCCAGCGCGATCCCACACGTCCGTTCGAAGACGTCAAGGACCTCATGGCTGGCGCCCGCGGCCGTATCAACGTGCTACGCGACGGCGATCTCGATGGTGGTATCTGGACAAGCGGCCAAAGTCAGGCGCTGATCCATGATATTCCGACCTGCGCGGAACTCGTCGCAAACATCATGCGACAGGCCGAAGCGGTTCGGGCCAGGATTGGAAATTGACCGTTGCCTGCGCTGATCAGGTGCCGTCGCGCCGTGCGGTGGCACCGACATGCGCAAGCCGCACCAGGAACGCCCGCAGGGCGCTTTAAAGTCGCCTTCGGATAAGGTCCGCGCCGCGTTCTGCGATCATGATCGTCGGCGCGTTGGTATTGGCCGAGACCGGTTCGGGCATCACCGAGGCATCGATCACCCGCAATCCCTCCACGCCGCGCACGCGAAGCTGGGTATCCAGCACTGCCATCGGATCACCATCGGGCCCCATCCGGCAGGTTCCCACCGAATGGTAGCCGATTCCGCCAGCGCTTCGTACATAGGCCTCCCACTGTTCGTCAGTTTCGGGCATTGGGTCGGGCCGCAGCGTGCCGGTGATCACGCTGGCGAGCGCCGGAGCACGGCAGGCGCTCTCCACGATCTTCAGTGCCTTGACGAGCTTCGCGACATCGCTGTGGGCGCCCTGAAGCCGATGATCGATCACCGGCTTGTCGTCGGGATCGGAACTGCGCAGGCGGATCTGGCCGCGGCTTTCCGGGCGAGCGACATGAAAGCCAAATGAGAACGAAGGCCGCTTTTCGAGGATGGCATCCCCGCGGTCGTTGAAATTGACCGCTACCGGCAGCATCGAGAGGATAATGTCCGGGTCGGCAAGATCGGGATCGGTACGGAAGGCGGCCATCACCTGCACTGCCGGCGTGGTCATGATGCCTTTCCCGGCTACGAGATACTGGATGAGGCCCCTTGCGATCCCGAGTGGGCCCAGTTGCGCGCTCAGCGTCGGGATATTGACCAGCTTTGCGAGTGCCACCGAATTGTGCTCGCGCAAGTTCTCGCCAACTCCGGGCAAATCGGCGTGCACCTCGATCCCCAGCGACTTCAGATGCGCCGCCGGTCCGATGCCTGAACGCATGAGCACGGCAGGCGATAGCAGCGTTCCGGTCGAAAGGATCACTTCGCTGTCTGCATGCGCCTGCATCGCCTGCCCGTTGCATCGGAATTGCACGCCTGTCGCGACGCCGTTCCGGATCACGATGCGGTCGGCATGGGCACAGGTCATGACCGTGAGGTTGGCTCGTCCGCGAGCTGGTTCGAGGTATGCCCGCGCCGCCGAGCAGCGCTGGCCGTTCTCCTGCGTCGCGAAGATGCGGTACACGCCCGATTGGCTGCCGTCGCAATAATCCTCGTTGAGCGGGATACCGATCTGGGTAAACGCGTCGATCACGTGCTGGCCTATCGGCTGCGGGTCGCGGATCGGAGAAACGCTCAGCGGGCCATGGCTGCCGTGGCTTTGCGAAGGGGCGCCATGAAAGCGCTCGGCCTTGAGAAAATAGGGAAGTATGTCGGCAAACGCCCAACCCTCGCAGCCCATCTGCGCCCAGGCGTCATAGTCGGAACGTTCGCCACGCATGTAGACCTGTCCATTGATGGCAGAGCTCCCGCCGAGCGCCTTTCCGACAGACCACTGCATCGTGCGCCCGCCGATGGACGGATCGCTCTCGGTCGGCAGGCACCAGTCAAAGGCCTTGTTACCCATCAATTTGGCCGTGCCAGCAGGCATCTTGATGAGAAAGTCCCGTCCCTCTCCACCAGCTTCGAGCAGGAGAACGGTCTTGTCTGCGTCCTCGCTCAGCCTTGCCGCCAGAACGCAGCCGGCGCTGCCGCCGCCGACTACGATGTAATCGAAGCTCCCCAAGTCCTGGCCCGCGCTCACAGGTGCACTACCACCTGCTTGATCTGGAGAAACTCCTCCAGGCCTTGCCGCCCACCTTCGCGCCCGAAGCCGCTGGTCTTGTATCCGCCGAACGGCTGATTGGGCGCCATTGGCAGCATCCCGTTGACTCCGACGCCGCCCGCCTCAAGCTCCGACGCCATCCGGTGAGCCCGCGACAGGTCCCGCGTGTGGACATAGGCGCCAAGTCCGAAGCGGCTGTCATTTGCCATCGCCACGGCATCCTTGTCTTCACCGAAGCGCACGATCGCCAGAACCGGTCCGAAGACTTCCTCGCGCGCGAGGTGACTGTCATGCGCGACACCTGCGAAGATCGTGGGCTCGACATAGGCTCCGGCTGCCAGATCGCCTTGTCCGCGACGCCCGCCAAGTACCACGCTGCCGCCGCTCTCCGCCTTTGCACGCTCGATCACACCGATTATCCGCTGCGCCGCTGCCTCATTGATCACGGGGCCGATCAGCGTCTCGGGATCGAGTGGATCACCCTGCCGGAAGCTTGCGCCGATCGTTCGCACGCGATCGACCAGTTCGTCGTAGATCGCTGCTTGCGCATAGACCCGCGTCGGCAAGACGCAGCCCTGACCGGCAAGTGGTACGAGGCTCCATGCCGCCGCCATCATGGCAGCCTTCTCCAGATCCGCATCTGCGCAGATGATGTTCGCCGATTTGCCACCGAGTTCCAGCGCGAGTGGCTTCAACTGGTCGGCGCAGCGATGCATGACAGACTTTGCCACAACACCGCCGCCAGTGAAGCTGACCTTGCCAACCGCTGGATGGTCGATCAGCGCTTCACCCGCTTCAGCATCGCCCGGTACCACGCATAGGGCACCCGGGGGAACACCTGCCTCAAGCGCCAGCTCGCCGATGCGTATCGCAACGAAAGGCGTGATCGTCGGCGGCTTCAGGATCACGGCATTGCCTGCAGCCAGCGCGGGCACGACTTTCATCGCGATCGCGACAATCGGCGAATTCCAGGGAATGATCGCACCCACCACGCCGTAGGGCTCGTGCCGGTTGTAGGCGAAGCCGGCCATACCGATCGGCTCGCTGTAGCCACCCTCGATCTTGTCCGCCCAACCCGCGTAATAACGGATCCATGACAGTGCGAGACTGTTGGCGGGCGTCGAGACCGGGTTGCCGCACTCAAGAGCAGCCAGCGTGGCAAAAGTGTCTCCCTCTGCCTCGACCAGATCGGCGAGCTTCATCAGTGCAGCCCTGCGCGCTTCTGCGCCAAGTCCTATCCAGGCGCGCTGGCCTGCGATGGCTGCAATTGCCGCGGCCTCGATCTCGTCAGCCCCGCAGACCAGAACCTTCGCCTGCGCGCAGCCAGTGGCCGGGTTCACGTGATCGCGCGCGCCCAGGCTGGTTTCGCTAGGCCGGGCCGTGCCGATGACCGGGCGACTGTTTTCCAGCAGTACATTCATGTCAGCAACCTTCAGTTCGATGGTGATCGATCACCGTGTCATTCCCCCGGCACAAGCCTGATTTCCAGCCTACGATCCCGCTGCCACAGCTGCAGGTCGCCAGCACAACAAAGCGCCTGCAAAGCGCTTCAGGATATTTTTGCCACCAACACTTGCAGTCTATCGCATCCATTGTTCGTCAAGCTCGCAAAGGCGCTGGCGCCATTGCGCTTCTGGCAACAGTGACGCGAGCGTTGCGATCAGACTTTCGGCGACATCCTCCACCGGGACAATGTCGTCGATCAGTCCCACGCTGTGCCCGGCGCTGAAGATGTCTCGCCACGGCCTGACGCCCTCAGGCATGGTGGTGCGCGTGGCAGGCAAGGTCGCGGGATCGAGCCCGGCGTCTTCGATCGAGTCGCGGATCCAGTTGGCCGGAACGCCGTTCATCGCCGCCGAAACCACGATCCGGTCCATGCCGACGCGCGCGATCATGTCGCGGTGCGCCCCAGTCACGCCGCTTTCAGGTGTGGCGATGAAGCGCGTGCCCATGCAGGCCAGATCACCTCCCAGAGCGAGAGCCGCGGCAATGCCGTGCGCATCGGCAATGCCGCCACCCACAATCAGCAGTCCATCCCAGATCCGCCTGACCGCCGGTACGAAGGCGAACGGCGTCAGAAATCCGCTGTGTCCGCCCGCACCTGCGCAGGTGAGCATCAGTCCGTCCACGCCAGCATCGATCGCCTTTTCAGCATGCCGCATCGTGGTTACGTCCTGGATGACCCGGCCACCCCAACCGTGGACCCGCTCGACCATTCGCGAAGGATCACCAACGCTTGATAGCACAAGCGGTGCACGATGCCTTTCCAGCATTGCCAACCGGGGCACGCCCCAGTCGTCCGCCGCGCTCCGCGCTGGCAGATTGACAATCGCGGGCGCATCTTCGATCCGTCCGAGATCGACGAGGTATCGTTCGAACTCGGCGAGCGAGGTTGCAGGGCCACCTTGCCAACCGGCGAGTATCCCCGCTCGCGCGCAGGCCAGCGTAAGTGGCACCGACGATGCGAAGCTCATCGGTGCACACATCACGGGCAGGGTCAGGCGGTCAAACACCGCCGCACCAACTCAGTCGCCGCCGAGTTCGCGGTGGCGGGCAAGAATACGGACCGCCTTTTCTGCCAGGACTTCGGGGACCGGCGGATAGAGCGGCAACGGGCGGTTCTGGCTGGGCAGCGCAATCGTCGCGGTCGAACGCACGGTTTCCTCGCCGCGCTGGTTGACGAACTTGACCGCCACATCGACCACCGCGTTGCCGTGCTCTTCACGCTTGGCCAGCACTTCTCCGCTCACCCGCTGGACGTCGCCCATGTAATTGAACTTGCGGATCTCGTCATGGACATTGGTGATGATCGCATCGTCCCCGGCCCAGTCGTTGAGGTAGCCCCAAAGGTAGTTCTCGCGCATCACCCCGTAGTCGTAGGCCATCGGGTTGCCGATCGCCTGCGCCCACTTGGGGTCCCAATGAAGCCGCTGGGCAACATCGGGCACGCCTTGCTCGTTCTTGACGTAGAATGGAGCGATACGCTTGCGGTTCTTGTGCGCACGGCGGCCCACGGTCGGTGCATAAGGCGAGAAGCCATAGCCTCCGGCGTGGAAGCAGACCACGTCGGTTACCGTCAGCGGCCCCTTGACCTGAGTTCCGAGACTTTCACCCAGATCGACGCTTTCAGCCCAGCGCTTTTCCGCACCGCGCACGGATTCAGCCGCATAGATCTCCTCGATCGCGGCAAATTCCTCGTCGGTGTAGGTGGCAGGTTCGATTCCCGAATACTTGCCCTTCTTGACCGCGGTCTTGCGCTCGGTGAGCACGCGCAGGATCTTGTAGACTGCGACGACCTCGCCGCGCTGGTTGATCTTCACATCACGGCGCACGTTGATCACAGAACGGCCGGCGAATTCGGACTGCTTGACCTCGCAGCTTTCCTCGCCGTTGAAGCTGTAGATCGTGTCGCCCGGAAACACCGGCCGATAGAACTCCCAGTCCGAACCCGACACGAACACGTGAATTCCACGGAACAGACTTTTCTTGAGCGCCTTTATCTCATCGGGGATCGGATCACCCTTCAGCGGCTTGTTGATCTGGCCGACCATCATGCCCGGCGCGATCACGCTGCCCCAGCGGGTCTTCCTTGCATAGTTCGGATCGCAGAACAGCGGATTGTCGTCGCCGCAACCGTAAGACCAGTTGCGAATGGAGTCTTCGGACGCCGTCTGGACGTATTCGGCCATTTTCGAGACCTCGTCGAATCCAACCAGCTGGCGCTGCCGTTCGATGTCCTCATCCGTGATCTCGTAAGCCGTTGCCTTCTGCCACTCTTCGCTCTGCGTGATATCGCCAGCTTTGCTCGCCATCATCCTATCCCCATACCAATCGTATAACTAGGTAATAGATATATTAGCGGGGTGGCGCAACCCCATCGACGTACTTCCGTCGGTATTCCAGGCGCCAATCTGCAGATTTCTGAAATTGCCGTCACTGACCATCTGCTCACCCGCTTCACGATCAGTCGTCGCCAGGCAGTCGATGATCGTGCGGCAACAGCAGCCCTACTCTCCCGTGAACGCTGGCTTGGCCTTGGTGCCGAACACCTTGATCGCCGCGACATTGTCCTTCGTCCGTGAGGTGCGCGCTACGGCTGCCGCTTCCGCTTCGAATGCCGTATGGATGTCGCAACGCGGACTGTCGTTGATCAGTTTCTTGATCTCACCCAGGGCGATCGTCGCATCGTTGGCGAATTCGGTCGCAACGGCCCTCGCCCGCCCGGCCAGCTCTGCGGTCGGAACGACCTCGGACAGAATGCCCCAATCAAGCGCAGTCGCTGCGTCGATGCGCTCGGCCCGCATCAGGATCCGCTTCGTCCTGATTGGCCCGATGATGCGAGGCAGCAGCCAGGCAAGCGCCGAATCAGAAGCCGAAGCGAGGTTCTTGAAAGGCGCCTGAAACCACGCACCCTCCGCCGCCACGACATAGTCGGCGGCCAGCGTCATGCCCAGTCCGATGCCGATCGCCAATCCGTTGACACCCACGATCAGCGGAATCTGCAAGGAGTGGATGCGGCGCAGCAGCGGATGGTACAGCGTTTCGACAGCACCGATGTTCGCAAGCTTTTTGCCACCCTCGGACAGGGCCTTGCGGCTGCCCATCAGGTTGGCACCAGCGCAAAAGGCGCGTCCCTCTCCGGTAAGCAGAACTGCGCGACAACGCCGGCGAGGCTTTGCGATCTCGGTGAGCGCGACCACCAGTGCGTTTGCCATGTCCTCGCCCATGGCATTCAGCTTCTCCGGGTCGTTCAGCGTGATGATCGCCAGCGGACCGTCGAACTCCAGTCGCACTCCCGAATAGTCGATGCGTTCGATGGCTCCGTCGTCCGGGTTCGATTCGCTGCCGGTCATCCTCAATCTCCTGGCCAACTGCACGCTGCTATCGCAGCAGAATTGCAAACTTATCAAATAACGTAGTTATATGTATATTACGCCATGCGCCAGTCAATCTCGTCAACCGCAGGCGAATCAGGTATCATCGCGGCACGCCTCGACCGCGTGTCGCTGGCAGCACCTGCCTTGCGCCGAGCAGGCAACGCGATCACAGCCGCCCCCAGTTGCAGCCTATTCCGCCGCATCGAGTGCCTGATCGACCAGCCGCGCAACGCTCGCAAAGCTCGGTGTCTCGCACGCGGCAACATACTCGCGCCGCAACCGCAGCACGAGCTCATTGATCGTTGGCAAGTCGTCGATCATGTCGATGCCCTGCCCGGCCGACCACAGGTTCTTCCATGGCTTTACGCCTTCTGGCAGGTGATCGTGCGACATGCTGCGGGTCTGCGGAACCGGGAGATTCTTCGGATCGAGCCCGACCCGCTCGATCGAAGGCACCAGCCAGTTTGCCGCGACGCCAGCAATCTTGGGCGTGAACAGCAAGTCCTCGGATTTGCCCTCGACGAGCATAGCCGCATAGGCAGGATCGACCCCGGCCTCCTGCGTGGCGATGAATCGCGTGCCCATGTAGGCAAGGTCTGCTCCGAGGATTTCGGCTGCCCGAATGGCTGCACCTGTGGAAATCGAACCAGCCATGAGCAAGGTGCCGTCAAAGATTCGGCGGATACGCGGGACCAGCACCAGATGGCCGATGTTGCCAGAATGACCGCCGCCGCCCGAGCCGACGCAGGTCAGGCCGTCGCAGCCGGCTTCGATCGCCTTTTCAGCGAAGCGGAACGAGACGACATCGTGGAATATCTTCAGTCCGTTGTCGTGCACGCACCGGGCCAGTTCGGCCGGATTGCCCGTAGCACTGATGATCACATCCACGCCGTACTGCCGGCACAGCTTGATATGCTTGTCCATTTCGGCCCCCGGCAGTTTGGTCGCAAGGTTGACCGCAAGTGGCCCTAGGCGGGCATCCGGGTTCGCTTCGTGGAAAGCGTCAAGGTCGGCGCGGATGTCCTTCAGCCAATCTTCGAAGATCTCGAAGCTGCGCGCATTCTGGCGTGGCAGCGCCCCCATGATTCCCGCCTTGCAAGCTGCCTTGACCATCGCAGTGTTGCTGACAAGGAACATCGGCGCGCAGACCGCCGGAAGGACGAAACGGTCACGAAGCGAAGGGTCAAGTGCCATCGGCAAATCCTCTCGGTAGATTTCGAACCTGTGCGCTATATGATATAGATGATTATGGGAAGTCGCTTTACGGCGTTGCCGGGCTGATCGGCTACGTCAGCCGAACGAGCCGGTAGCCGCGCCGTTGCTCCAGCTCACAGGTGCGAGCCCATCGCATAAGCCGACATGTCGGGCAGGTGATGTCCTCCATCGACTGCGAGGCTTTTCCAAAGCCCGGTCATTCCGGCCTTCGATGCGGCATAGGCACGCGCCGACTTTTCGTAGCGTGCCGCGCCGATGTGTTCGTAATGAATGATCGTGTGGACGATTGCTCAACCGTTGCCTTCCTCGCCAAGCAGGGCGTCGGATGGAACAAAGGCGTTGCTGAAGAACACCTCGTTGAAATCCCAATCCGAATGGACACCGCGGATCGGGCGGATTTCGATGCGCGGCGTGTCGGTTCGGATGAGAAAGCAACAGACCCCGCCCTTGCCCTTCCCGCCAATCCGGGCAAGCTGGAACATGATGTCTACGCGCGCGGCATAGGATGTCCAGACTTTCGAGCCGTTGAGCACGTAGCCACCGGGCACCGGGTCTGCGCTGGCCTTCATATTGCCGAGGTCAGTACCGGCCTCGGGTTCGGAAAAACCCTGGCACCACAGAAGCTTTGCCTCAGCAATTGCACGGAGGTACTTCTGCTTTTTTGTGCCTCTGTGCCAAATTTCATGATCCCCGGTCCAGCCCAGTTGGCACCCAGGTAGAGCGATGAGCGCGGCTCACCGAGCGACCACATTTCCTCGCTGATTACGATCTATTTCCAAGCATCGGCGTCTTGAACGCCATAGGCGCTCGGCCAGTGCCGTACCACCATGTCACGGCATGCCAGTTCAGCGTTGAAGCCACGCGCATTGTCCATGACCCGCGGGATCGCAGGCCCGTGTGGCGCGTAGTTTCCCATCAGCCCCGAGGCAGGTCAGCGATCACCTCGCGCAACTCTGCGCGATAGGCTTCGTCGGTTTCGTTCCACGCGAAATCTCTTGTGAATCCTGCTATTTCGTATACTTATTAAACTGATATCCCATCAATTCAAACCTCCTTCACATACGGTGCCGCTTGGCAAACCGCGCTTTTGACGCGACAAGGGCTGTCGATGGCTGCGGTTTCCCTCCCACTTGCCGGTGCAAAGCGACGACGGCGCAAGCTGGGCGAAATCGTGGCTGAACGGATCGTCGCTGACATTGTCCGACGTGGCTGGCCGGAAGGAGAAATGCTTGGAACCGAAGCGGACTTCATGGACCGTTATCGCGTTTCCCGCGCGACCTTCCGCGAAGCCATGCGGCAGATCGAAGGCCTGGGTGCTGCCGCAATGCGGCGCGGTGCTGGCGGCGGACTTATTGTAAAGGCACCGCCAAGGGACGGGATCGCTGCATCCTTACGCACTTGGCTCAGTATGGCGCAGGTTTCTTCAAATGCGCTGGTTGATGTCGCCGAGGTGCTCCGGCGCGCGCAGCGGGTCGATTTACACGCAGCCCCGAATCAGGCGATCGCGCTGTTTCTCGCTGCTGTCGAACCGGCCGAAGGGAAAAAGCAGGAGCCGGCAAGGAAGCTCAGCGAGTGCGTTGCCCAGCGGATCATCAATGACATCCAGACTGCAGGTGCCGCACCGGGCATAAATCTAGGCAGTGAAGACGAGTTGCGGATCAAATATAGTGTCAGCCGCGCCGTGCTGCGCGAGGCGCTTCGCAGCCTCGAACTCCATGACCTCGTCAGGGTAAAGACGGGTGCTCGGGGCGGCGTCTTCGTTCATGTGATTGATCCCGGTTACACCATCGAGATCGCAAGTACCTGGCTGCACTATGCAAGACTTCCCGTTACCCATCTGTGGCAGGCCCATTCGTGCCTCGCGGAGGCGGCGTTCAACCGGTTTGCCTCCCATGCGTCACATGCCGACATCGCCGATCTGGAACGCGCCTTCACGCGCCTCGTCGATGCCTCGGCCAGCCATTACCTTGTTGCCGCCAACGCGTTCCACGAAATCATCGCGGAGCGATGCGGCAATAGTGCGATTGCGCTGTTCGTCCGGATCCTGCTGAAATTTGGGCCCGAGGTGGTGCCGCAGCCGGACCCCGCGTTTCTACCACGGATCAAGAACGCGCACGCGCTCCTGTTGGCAGAGATCAAGGGTGGGCGCCCGGAAACGGCGACAGCCACGTTCCACGAACTTTTTCAGCATGCTCGTCGCTGGCTCGAAGGTATCGAGCGCAGGCAAGGACGACGATGACAGGCGACACACCCTCATCCGGCAGACATGTGAAACGATGGTTCGTCGCAAGCTCTGCTGGAAGCGACCAGGCAGGTCTTTTGACGCTTTAACCGAGAAGTTCGACAACCGAGTCCGGACCGATCTGGGCCAGCCAGACTTTGCCCGCAGCGATCATGTGCTCCTTCCAGTGTGCTTCTGCGCCAGGCCCGTCCTCGGCCTCGATCAGATCGACGAGCTTGGTGTGAGACTTGAGACCGAACCGAAGGCGGCGCTTTGAGAACTCAGGATCGATGTCAGCCTGCCGACGCTGCGCTAGTAGCAGATGCTCGTCCACTAACCCGCGAAGCGCTTGAGCAACCATGATAAGGGTCTGGTTCCCAGCGAGCTCGATCATGGTCTGGTGAAACTCGGCAATCCGCCGCGATACCGCCATTCGATCGCTGATCAGCGCCAGTTCGATGTCGATCAGCCCACGCAGGACCGGCACGGCCGCCTTGCTGTTGCGCTCCGCCACCATGCGCGCAGCCGGTGGCTCTATCAGAGTGCGCATCTCGTAAAGATCGCCAATTGTGACACCCTTGGCTTGAAGCGTAATGCCGGCCGCGCGTGCGATCATTTCGTAGTTTGGTGAGGAAATCCGTGCCCCACCTCTTGCCCCGCGCGACACAGTCACAAGGCCTTCGGACTCGAGAATGCGCACAGCCTCCCGGATCGTCGGACGCGAGACCTCGAACTCGGCTATGAGGTGCACTTCTGCTGGGAGCGTGTCGCCGTCCCTCAACTCCCCGCGAATGATCCCGTTGCGGATCTGCCGCGCGACAAGCTCTGCGGTTTTGGGGACGCGCACCGCCTCGGCGTTCCTGCGCGTCCCGGTTGGAATGTCGGCGAAGCCTTTAGACAATTTATATTCCTTGCAATAGCGTACCCTTATTATCAACCGGGGCCGATATTACAAGCTTTGGCTCTCGATGCCGAACTCATTGTGCTCGCCTTATTGCGGCTATTTGCCCGTGTATCGGTTCCGCACATCGTATGTCAGCGCCGCCGTGACCATGGGATCGCACAGGCCTTCGAACGTCCAGCCCTCCGGGGCGAATTGACTACGGATCAGTTCAGGCTCCTGTACCAGGGCAACATGACCACCCACGATATACACCTCCCGGCCGCTTAGGTTTGCCGAATGCGGCGCGCAGAGCCAGGCAATCACGGAAGCAACATGCTGAGGCTGGGAATCGACGCCGTGCGAGAGGAGCCAGTTGTTCGATATGGGCGGGATGTGCAGCGTTTGTGTCTGGTATGTGATGGTTTCCATCACTTCGGGGATACCCAGATTGGTGCCGCCGGACATAGGCCGAACCACGTTTGCGCGCACGCCGAACTCGCCAAGCTCGCGCGCCACGGCCCGCGTCATGCCGACAACACCCTCCTTGGAGGCACAGTAGTTCGCCATGCCCCAGTGCCCGAAGCCGGACGGCGATCCCATATTGACGATAGCTCCACCTTGCTTTGCCAGATGCTCGGCGCCGGCACGGATCGTGGCAAAGTAGCCCTTGAGGCTGACGTTCAGCACAAGATCGAAGTCTTCTTCGCTCATTTCGGTGATCTTGCGCGGTCGGATGATCCCGGCATTGTTGATCAGGAAATCAATTCGACCATAGGTGTCCATCGTGCATTCGATGAGCGCCTTCCCGCCTGCCATCGACGCGATGCTCGAGGTTTCGGCCACGGCTTCTCCGCCAGCGGCTTTTATCTCGTTGACCACGGCTTGGGCAAAGCTGGTGTCGCCGCCGCCGCCTTGCGGGCCACCCCCAAGATCGTTGACGACGACTTTGGCGCCTTCACGCGCCATGAGCAACGCTGCTTCACGGCCGATTCCGCGTCCCGCTCCGGTGATCGCGACGACCTGGCCTTCAAACACACCCATCTCCACCTCCTGAATTCTGAAAATTTTTGGTATTATCAATTTATATGATTGTCCAGCGCTCGCTTGCTATTGCTCGTGGCTGAGCCCAATCATGCAAACCGACATTTAGGTTCGTTATCAACGACGAGCGTAATACGGGAACGGGGTTTCGTTGCGCTCGCCGCCGTAGATCCGGTGATGCGAATAAGGATAGCGCGGCCTCGTCTGGCTCGCGCGGTCAAGCAATTCCATCTCGGCGTCACTGAGTTGCCATTGCTGCGCGGCGAGGTTTTCGGCGAGTTGCGCTGCGCCGCGCGCTCCTATGAGTACCGAACTGACGCCGGTGCGACGAAGCAGCCAGTTGATCGCAACTTGCCCATGGGTCACTCCGGAGCGCGCCGCGACGATCGTGTCCATCGCGGCAAGGACAGCTTCCCCGCGCGGAGTCTGGTATGCACGTATGCCTCCGCCTTGCTCAAGCCGGGTAGGCTCGCTTCGCTCTTTGCGGAACTTGCCGGTCAGGAATCCTTGCGCGAGCGGGCTCCAGATCAGCGCCCCCACGCCCTGATCGATTCCACAGGGGAGAAGCTCGTCCTCGGCCTCGCGGGCCATCAGCGAATACTGTATCTGCTGGCCAATGAAGCGGGCCTGATGCATCTTGTCGGCTGCGGCAAGCGCCTTCATCAGGTGCCAGCCGCCATAATTCGAGCATCCGACATATCGCACCTTGCCTGCGGTGACGAGATCGTCGAGGGCGCGCATCGTTTCCTCGATCGGCACGCGGCCATCCCAGTTGTGGATCTGGTAGAGGTCGATCCAGTCGGTCCCCAACCGCTTGAGACTGGCTTCGCATGCCTCGATTAGGTGTCGCCGCGAAAGACCCATGTCATGCGCGTTGCGGCCCATTCGGCCGAAGGCCTTGGTTGCCAAGACCACATACTTGCGTCGCGTCCCCAAGGCCTCGCCCAGAATCTCCTCCGAGAGGCCCTCGCTGTAGACGTCGGCGGTGTCGAACAGCGTGACACCGGCATCGAGGCACATGTCCACCTGATGCCGCGCATCCTCTCCGTGTGTGCCTCCCATGGTGGCAAAACTGCCTTGACCGTCACCGAATGTCATCGCGCCGAAGCCGAGAACAGATACCTCCAGACCACTTCGCCCAAGAAACCGAGTTTGCATGCCTACTCCTGTAATCCGAAATGGAATGGACCGGGCTCTGTGCCAGATACCGCCGTCTTCGCGCCTGCAGATCGGACAAGGTCCGTACGAGCGCTCCGCACAGTCTGTGGTCGGCCGTGCATGTCAGCCTGCCTCCTGTCCGCCCCTCACCGCCGCCCCCGGAAACGATGCGCGGCGAGTCGCTGCATCGCGGTCGAACCCGGCGTTGCGCATAACCTCATGATCGATGCCCTGCGCCAGCCGCATCCCGTCCGTGTCGTACACCAGCCGCTTGTTTTCGGCGTTCGAATGCGGACTGATCGCCAGGATCGCTTCTGCGTAGTCGGCCAGCGCAGCATCGAGCGCCCCGTCGACAACACACAGGTTCGCGAGGCCGGCACACTCGGCATCGACCCCGGTGACCGGACGACACGTAACCATCATCTCGATCGCGCGCGCCGAGCCGACGCGGCGCGGCAGGCGCTGCGACATGCCCCAACCCGGCACGAGACCCCATTTGCCATGGGTATCGGCAAAGCGGGCGGTCTCATCGCAGATGATGAAATCCGCCGCCAGAGCCAGTTCCAGTCCGCCGGTGAAGCAGGTTCCGCGCACCGCAGCGATCACCGGCTGCCTCAGCTTCGAGAGCAGTTCCAGCGTGTGGACTTCCTTGCGCAACCAGCCCAGTGCATCGGTATGGGGCTTTTCGCCAAGATCGTGGCCCGCGCAGAAATGATCGCCCGCTCCCCTGACGACGACCAGCCGGACCGATGAATCAGATTGCAGCGCGACAAGATGGCCTCGCAGGGCCCGAAAGAGCTCGCGATTGATTGCATTGCGTTTTTCGGGACGATTGAGCACGAGGGTGGCAACGCCGCCCGCGTCATTGCGCAACACCAGATCGCTCACTCCATCCCTCCCTGTTGCAGTGACCCTTGGCACGAGGCACTTGCCGAATAACATCATAATCATATAAAGCTTAAATGTCAGCCGGAATTGTCCGGGGCCAGGTAGAGGATGAGGCGGCGCGAGCATGAAGGACGAGGACTTCGCCACGTATGGGCTCCAGCCGCCGCCAGCGCGGATCGATCCACCCAACAGCCCTCGAGACGTGGCGGAAATCCTTGATCGGTCGATTGCCAGCGCACCAGATGCAGAAGCGCTGGTCGAGGCCTCGCAGCGAATGACCTTTGCCCAGGTCGGGTCTGCGGTCGAGTCTGTGACCACGCTGTTCGAGCAAGCCGGCCTCAAGCCCGGAGACCGAATCGCAGCCTCGCTCGGCAACACCTGCGATCTCGTGATCGCCTTCTTCGCGGCGATGCGCCTGGGAGCGGTGTGGGTGGGGATCAACAAGATCCTCCCTGCGGGCGACAAGCGCTACATTCTCGATCACAGTGGTGCGAAACTGCTGCTGGCCGATGCGAGCATCGCCGGACAGATCGACAGCCTGCGCGGCGAGCTGTCCGCCCTGGCGCATGTCTGGGTGATCGACGAGCCTGCTCGGGACGGCGGCTGGCACGCGGCAAGGACCATGGAATCGCAAGCCCGCGCGTCACGACCGCCGGTCGATCCATATGCCCCTGCCGCCATCATGTACACGAGCGGGACCACCGGAGTCCCGAAAGGGGTGGTCCACAGCCAGCACAACATGGTGGTCGTTCCGGCCGCCACGTTCGCCCACGGCATCCTTTCGCCCGATGCTTCACGCGGCGCGGCTCTGCCTCTGACCATCACCAACGTCATGATCCTCGGCCCGATATCGGCCTTCTTCGCGATCCGACCCTTCAAGTTCGGTCCATCCACGAAAGTCGCGCCATTGGTCGAATGGCTTCACGCAGAGCAGATCGGCCAGATCGCATTCGTGCCGACGATGGTCTACGATCTTCTCCAGGCCGGGCTCGACCTGCCACCGGGGCTGTCGCTCGGGGCAGGCGGCGCACCATTGCCGCAGGTCATCCGCGAGGCCTTCTTCAACCGTTACGGATTTCACATCGGCACCAGCTACGGGCTTACCGAAGCACCCACGGTCGTGGCGATATCGGGCGATCAGATCACGCCAGACGGCGCCAGCGGGTTGGCTGTGCCGCACATGGACGTAACAATCCGTAGCGAAGATGGCCGGGTCCTTCCGATCGGTGAGACCGGCGAGGTCTGCTTTGGTCCCGTCTCCGAAGGTCCATGGGCTGGAGTCTATACACCTCCGCTGGGATACTGGCGCGAGCCCGAGCGCACTGCAGCGCTGCTTCGCGGCGGGGTGGTCCACTCGGGAGACCATGGCCGGCTCAATGAAGAAGGATGGCTGACGATCGCAGACCGCAGCTCCGAACTGATCCTGCGTGGCGGCTCGAACGTATATCCTGCCGAGATCGAGCGTATTCTCCATCGGCACGATGACGTGGCCGACTGCGCCGTGGTCGGTCGGCCTGACCTCAGGATGGGCATGTTGACCGTAGCCTGCGTACTGCCTGCACGGCCCGGCATCGACGCCGACGCCTTGCGAGACGAACTGCGCGCACTCTGCGCCGAACATCTCACACGGTACAAGATCCCCGACGAATGGCGGTTCTTCGAGGAATTCCCGCGCAATGCGATGGGCAAAGTGGTGAAGCCAAAATTGCGCGAACTGGTTGCGCCGACAATCTGACGGGAAGAGGAACGATAACGATGCAGGTAAAATCAAGGCTGCCGCAGCTTGTCGAGGAACTGACTGCAGATTGGCTGACAGAGGTCCTGTCCCGCGATTATCCGGGGACCGTAGTGACACAAGCCCATGTCGGCACGGTGATTTCGGGCACTGCGACGAAGGTCCGGCTGCTGCTCACCTACAACGCCGCTGGCCACAGTCACCGTCTGCCGCCTACGATGTGGATCAAGGGAGGCTTCATCCGGCACGACTACTCGTACGACAACTCGTTCGTGAACGAAGCCCGTTTCTTCGGCACCTGGGCGCGCGAACTTGAGATCAATATTCCCAGGGCCTACTGGTCAGGCTGGGAAGATGGTGTGCAAGGGCTGGTCCTGCTCGAGGACCTCGCCGCCCGCAATGCAACATTCGGCAGGGCCACAAGCCTGATCTCGATTGACCAACAGGCACAGGCGCTCGACCTTCTGGCCAAGATGCATGCCAAATGGTGGGAATCGCCCGAACTGAAGTCTCTCAAGAACTTCTCGAAAGCTTGGGAGGCAGACGGCGACATCGTCATGCAGATGCTGCGTCCGGACTATTTCGACGCCTGTATCAACGATCGCCGCTGCGCCGCCTATGTTGGCCCGTACCGCGACCGTGAGCGGGTCATGGCAGGGCTGCGCACGCAGTGGGCGCGAGGATGCGAAGTGCCGCAGGTGTTCAGCCACGCCGACGCACATCTCGGTAACATGTTCTTCGAACCTGACGGCACGCCCGGCTATCTCGATTGGCAATCGTGGCAGGAAGGTCCTTACATGCACGATGTCGCCTATTCGACAATCGGCAATCTCAAGGTGGAAGACCGGCGCCACGCCGAAAAGGATCTGGTCGCTGGCTATCTTGCAGCGCTGTCTGCCTACGGCGTTGCCAACCCACCCTCGTTTGAGGACGCGTGGGCCGCTTATCGTCGCCACGCGATGCATGGGTTCATGTGGCCGTTCACGCCAGAAGAAATGCAACCGCTCGACATCGTGACAGCGGAGGGCGACTGTTTTGGCGCGGCGGTCATGGATCTTGATACCTTCGGGGCACTGGGTGTCTGACGTGATCAGCTATTCGCAACCACGGATGATTGCGGTCCGCGGTGCCCGCAACTTCCGCGATCTGGGCGGTTATCCGACTGAGGACGGTCGGACGGTGCGATACGGCGTTGCCTATCGCGCCGGCCACCCCGGCGATCTGTGTGAAACCGGCATCGCTGAATTCGCGGCGCTCGGCATCGGTGCCATCGTCGATTTGCGCACCACCGAAGAGCGTGAACACCTCCCCTACCCCGCACGAGCCTTGGGAAATGCGCACTACTGGGCATGTGACTATGCACTCAGTCGCGGCGACATTGTCGCGATGCTCAAGGACTGCGCAACTACGGCCGATGATATGCGTGAGCGCATGCGGAGCAATTATCGCCAGCTACCCGATGAGCAACACGCGGCTATCAACGCAACGCTCCAATTCCTGCTTGAAGGCATGACTCCGGTGCTGATCAACTGCACCGCAGGCAAGGATCGAACGGGGGTAGTGGCTGCAATCGTCCTGGCCGCGCTTGGCGTTTCGACCGAAGTCATAAGTCATGACTATGCCTATACCGAAGTCGTGCAGGATCCGGGCCAGGCGCTGTTCCACTATGATCGCGATGGACCGTTCGCATACCTGCTCGATGTCGACCCCGAAGTGATGCGAGCGATGATGGGTTCGCATCCTGAAAACATCGCGGCCATGCGCCACGAACTGGTCACACGTCACGGCTCGATGGAGGGCTACCTGCTCGAACGGCACGATCTCGACGAGGTCGCGCTACGGGGACTGCGAGCGCGAATGCTCGAAGGCTGAGCGTCAGCAGCCAACTGCTCGGCAGAATTACTCGACCTCGAGTTCGGTCATCGCGAGCATTTCTGCGGGATCGCGCGCTGCCGTACCAAGCTCGCGCACCGCAAAGACCAATCCTCGGCCCATATTTTGCGGCGATGCGGGCATGTGCTTTGCGCCCTCCTCGATAATCTTCGCAATCCGCTCCTGCAGCGTACGATAGACTTCGACCACGACGGGAAGGGCACGATTATCCATGTCACGCGCGTCGGGCGTGTTGCACTTGAGTTCGAATACTTGGACCAGCCACAGGCGGCACGCAGTCAACAGTTGGTCCCGCAGCGACGTGCAGGCCCTGAGCGCGACTTCGATCTCTGCCATCCTGATGCGATTGAGATCGCCAACGCTGGCCTAAAACACTTGTTCTTTTCCGGGGAACAAAAAATTGAACGCCGGTCGAGAGATATCGGCCGCTTGCGCGATCTGGCCCATGGCCGTCCGCGTGAACCCATGGCGCATGGCGAGTCGACGCGCTGCGCAGGCTTTTCGAAGACAAGCAGTTCAACGGTTGCGCTCAAGACAGAAACCCTTTCGCATATCCGAACCACTAGACTTGCAGACCTGCTGTTCCAGAACGCTTGCAACTCACCACTTCTTGCGGAACTGGGCGCCACGGAAGCGTTCGAGCAGGCGCTCCTTGCGGGTAGCCTCGTCGACAACGGGCGTTCCGGTGGGAAGATGGGCGCGCAGTTCCGAGAGCTTGATCCGTTTGATGGTGGGGTGCGGAGCAGAACTGGCCTGATACCAGCGACCCTGGACAACGCCCTTGAACCGCCCCGCCGTGTCCAGCCAGTTGGGCACGCCGGGGTCGACATTGCAGATCACCGCCCGGAACCTTCCATCTCGGTCGCGCTGCGCCTGGAAGCCGTTGAGGCTCGACTGGCACTTGTCCCACTCGATAGAGTTGAAGAGCTGGTCCGCAAGCAGCACCTGCCAATACCGCACGCGCTCGGGGACGTCGGTTTCGAGCAACAGGCACTCACCTTCGGCAAACTCGAACAGGCCTTCGTAATAGGTCTGGTCCTTGAGCCCGCCGATGCTCGCCCAGTCGTTCAACGTCACCGTGTTGACCGGATTCTGCCTGAGCGTCTGTACAAAGTGAACGAACAACTTGGCATAACGCTCGGGAAACCCGGCAAGACGTTCCAGGCGATAGGCAATCTCATCGATCGGCCAGCGGTGGTAGGTGGCCGGTCCGTCGAGCCGTTCGATCGCCATCGTGCTGTCAACTTCGTTGATCCAGTCGTAGCTGGCTTCGCGTATACCGACGGTGCGGGCGTTGGGGTCAAGCTGGTAGAAGTCCCCGGTATAGCCTTCAGGCCGTTCGGGCGCGAGAATGAGGCTGAAGCTTCCGTCCTTTCCGATCGTCAGCGTGTCGAGGTCAATGTCCCCCACACTTGGACCCGGCACATCGTCCACCCCGATATAGCCCGAGCCAATGCCGATGTGGACAAATAGCGTCGTTCCGCGCTTGCCTGAAATCCGATAGGTTCCATGGCCTTCGATGAAACTCGAGCGGTACATGTAATCGGGGTTCGGCGCTGCGGATTTGATGATCGGGTTTAGGAAGGTGTAGAATACCGGATGCTGGGGATCCGAGTGAAAGATTGCCATGTAGCCCTGCGCCAGGCTCATCGCCATCTGCTGGATCGCCTCCTGCTTGAGCCAGGCATCCTGAGGGTCGATCACGTATTCCAGCGTCTTGTCGACACCTTTGATCAACTCGATGAAGCGTGGCCAATCCATCGGCACTGCAGGACTCTGGCTCATCGCAATCTCCTTGGCGATCGTAGCTCCTGCCGCACGCGGAAACAGCAGCGGCAGGGCAAGTGTGGTGGTGGTGAACGCCCGGCGCGTTGTGGCGAAGGGTGTCGAGGGCATCGAGTTTCAGTTCTGCGGCACAGGCGCGAAGTACGCCTTGCCCCCTTCGCCCTTGAGCAGGATCAGTTCGTAGTAGTGGCCAAGCGCCCTGGTCGTGTCGATGTAGGCGTATCGCAGCGCATCGCCCGCAGTCCCTTCGGTCGAAACCGGGCAACCGCCCGCGCCAAGTTGCGCAATTATCGCGTCAAATTCCGCGTCGGTCTCTGGCTTGAATCCGAGATGGTGCAGGCGCGCACCTGCGCCCAAGTCGGGGCGCCAGTTGCTGTAGATCGATTCGACTGCCGGGTTGGGCTCAATCAGTTCGACCATCAGGTCTGCATCGGTCCATGCCAACGCGATGGCATTCGTGGGCGAGCCTTCGCCGTACAACGCCGCCATGTCCATGAGGTGCCAGTTCGACACGCCGTGCTTCGCGGCGAATTCGTCCATCCCGGCGCGGATATCGTCGACGAGATATGCGATCTGGAAGTGACGTTTGAAAAGCACGGTCATGGCCAAATCCTCACTCGAAGCCGAAGCGGACCATGTAATCTGCAAAGGCAGCGCGGATCGGTCCCGCATCCTCGGTGGGCGGGTAGCTGTGTCCTCCATCCGACCGATCGGAATTGGCGGTGGCCCAGGTGCGCATCCGCGCCTCGGCTTCGGGCGACAGCGTGATGCCGAAGTGATCGTAGATCGTGTGCACTACGCCCAGCGGATCACGGCGAATGTCTGGCTGCATCACGTTGACGAAACGATCAGGTACACGGTCCTGCGCGGCCATTGTGCGTTTCAATGCCTCCGCCCAGAACCAGGTTTCGCGCGCGAGGCGGCGCGGCCGGTCAATGTCTTCGCCGGTATAGGCCAACATGACGTTGCCCAGCAGGCTCACGAGGCTGGCCAGGCTCGAGACCGGGTTGCGGTGAGTCTGTACCACGCAGGCATCCGGAAAGACGGCAAGCAATGCATCGATCCCGAAGACGTGACTCGGGTTCTTCAATAGCCAAGGCCGGTCATCGTGGAGGCCGACCAGTCGCAACATGTCCTTGTACCGAGCAAACGAAGCACGTTCATCGGCCGCAGCGAACCATGCATCATAGACAGGCACATCGATCTGCGACGGGATGTGGTTGCAGCAAAAGGACTGCGCCATCGGCAGCAGACATTCGTCCACATCATCCGCCTGCACGCCATGCGCAATCATGACTTCGGGCGCGACTTGGGCCATCAACGCGGTCTGTTCGGTCACGGCGCGGTATTGCGGATGTGCGTCCCATTCCTCGCGGGGCGGGCGCGGCAGCGGTGCCGGGCAAATCCACTTCTCGATGCCCTGGAGTTGCGGGTCATGGCTGAGCAGATTGTGCAGTGCGGTGGTGCCGGTCCTGGGGGCGCCTATCACCACGATCGGACGGGGAATCTCGCGCGACGCATAGCCCGGGTTTGCGCGGAAATTCGCTTCGGTCTGTATGCGGCTGGCGAGGGCACTGACGATCAGACCCTCTGCCGCTCGGGCCTTCATCGGCGAAGGCGGCGGATCGGCATCGAGAGCCTCGAGCAGCACGCGCAAGCCTTCGTGATAGTCATTGCCACCGAAATCGGCGATCCCGCCAGCCTGCGCGCGTGCCTTTTCATGCAACTCGTCGAAGCGATCAATCCAGCGCATGTTCATCAGCTCCATGGATCGACCAGCAACTTGCCGCCGCCGCCGATGCCCTTGCGGAATTGCTCGAAGGCTGCAGGTGCGGCGTCGAGACCGACTGTCTCGGTCACCATCGCGCGAGCAAGATAACCCTCCGCAGCGAGTGCGTCGGCGCAGGCTGCATAGTCCTCGCGGGTATAGATGATCGACCAGCGCATGGTGACGTCCTTCATCAAGTTCATTGCCGGTACGATGGGATCGGGCTGCATGCAGAAGCCCAGCCCCATTATCAGCCCCTGCGGTTTGACCAGATCGACCGCGCGACCAAACACGCCCGGCACGCCGGCCGCCTCGAACACCACGTCGGGTGCACCACCGAGGATCGTCTGGATATCCTCCTTCGCGCCGTCGCTTTCGACCACGAACCGGGTGCCGCCCATTCCTGCTGCAAGGTCGCGCCGACGCCCACTGGAAGCGAGGAGCACTACGTTCTCGACTCCGCGGCGGCGCAGCCAGAACAATACTGACAATCCAATCGGGCCAGGCCCGATGATCAGTACCCTTGCATCCTTTTCCGGATTCGCCAGCCGCACTGCGCGGCAGCCGACCGCGAGCGGTTCAACCAGTGCGCTATCGACGAGGCTGACCGTCTGCGGCAGCCGAGTTGCTCCGCGCGCGCTGACCTTGGCATATTCAGCCAGACCGCCGCCATAACCTTGCCACTGGTTGTTGCAGAGAATGTCGATCCCGGTCCTGCACCCTTCGCAATGACCGCACCCGACGACCGGCAATGCTGACAGGTGGTCGCCGATGCGCCACCCTTCGACTCCCTTGCCTATCGCAACGACTTCGCCACCGTATTCGTGACCGAGCTGGCTGCCGGCGGGCAAGGTCATGCCATGCCCGCTCGTCGCATGCAGATCCGTGCCACAGACCCCGCAGCGCGAAACCCGGATAACCAGTTCCCCTTCGGCTGGTTCCGGATCAGGCAAGCTTGCGACCTCCAGCGGTTTTCCCACGGCGTTGAACACCAATCCGCGCATCACACTCTCCTCCGGACACGTCATCCGCCCGTTTGAAATGAGGTTATGTCGGGTATAGTTGGGGCAATACCCTCGGTTGAGGGTAATCGGGAGGAAGGCAATTCCGGAACTGGACGAGATGGCTGTGGCCGCAATGCGCGGGGTGACCACGGACCCGCCGTGGGAAGCCTTTGTCGCTCTGATGCGTGCCTATTTCGAAGGTACACACGCAAACCTGATTTTCCGCAGGGCCGATCACGAGCAGCCATTCATGACTGCGGACTTTGCCGCCGAAGTGTTAACCGCCGGAGATCCCCATGCCTTCTACCGGCCGGCTGACGATCCGATCCCCTACTTTCGCATGACACCGCTGCGGGTCTACGGCATCGAGGAATTCATCGATGGCCAAGGCCATCCGTTTCTCGCCCAATTCCTCGCACCGCTCGCCATGCGCGCACTGATGATCGTGCGGGTTGCAGCAGACAACGGACTTCAGGCATGGCTGTCGGTAACGCGAAACAGTGCCGAAGCGTTCGGTTCGGTCGAGCGCGGCGAACTGGAGCGAATCGCAAGACTGTTTTCTCCGGCGCTGTCCCTGTTCGGCGCATGGCGCGAGGCGAACGACCAGCGCGACGCCTATGCCAGAGTGCTGCGAGCACGCGCTACCGGGCTGTTGCGTATCGACCAGACCGGCCGCGTGCTCGCGTCAGAATCTTCGACGTTTGACTGGCTTGCTGCGGAAGCGTCGATCACGCTTGAGGATGGGCGCTTGAGTGCAAGTGCGGGGTCCGATCAGCAGCGGCTCAACAAGGCGCTCGCCAGAATCTTGTCTGGTGAGAGCGAGGAGGAACTGCTCGGCCTCGAGACGAACGATGGCCGCCGCATCGAACTGCTGTTCTACCGCGTGAGCGAGGCCACAGAGCCCGCCTGGGCCAACGCTACCCGCGCAATCCTGTACCTCCGGGCCGAAGGCCGGGAATCCCTGCCCTCACCGCAGCGCATCACCACTCTGTTTGGCCTGACGCGCCGCGAAGCGGCACTGGCGCTTTTGCTCAGCAGAGGGCTCACGTTGTCGCAGGCCGCACAGAATCTCGGAATTTCGGTGATGACCGCCCGGGCATACCTGCGCCAGGTGTTCCAGAAGACCGGACTTTCACGTCAGGTCGACCTGATCCGCCAGATCCAGGCGAGCATTGCCGCGGTTGCCTGAAGTCCGGCCTGCGCCGGGTCTGCGAATGCAAGCTTGCCAGCCCATATCCTTTAGATGATTATATGCAATGCAGGTGGAGTGTCTCCGCTTCCTCCGCCCGCACGATCTGATCGTCTGCGTCTGGCAACCTTCGCACGAAAACGGCGGCAACGATTGACGGGAGAACGATGTGACGGACCTTTCCGGCAAGCGCGCGGTGGTGACCGGGGCCGCATCGGGTATCGGGCGGGCAATTGCCGCAGAACTCGCTGGCCGAGGTGCGCAGGTGCTGCTGGCTGACGTCAATCAACCGTTGCTTGGCGAAACCGCTGCGCAGATCGACCGTGGCGTGCTGTGGCAAGTCTGCGACGTTTCGGACCATGCGGCGGTGGAAGCGCTGGCCGAGCGCGCGCGGGGCGAAATGGGCGGTGCAGATCTGGTGTTTGCCAATGCAGGTGTCATCGCGAGTGGGCCGTTGCTGAAGATGAAGCCGGCCGAGGTCGACTGGATACTGGGAGTAAACCTGCGTGGAGCGTGGAGCACCCTTGCCGTCTTCGGTACAGTGCTGGCGGAGCAGATCGAGGGCGGTCGGCTGTGTGTCACAGGTTCTGAGCATTCGTTCGGGCTGCAGCATGCCGGCGCGGGTATCTACACCGCAAGCAAGCATGCAGTGCTTGGGCTTGCCGACGTGCTGCGCGCTGAACTGCCGACGAATGTGAGCATAAGCGTGCTGTGCCCGGGTCTTGTGGCAAGCGGACTGGGGCAAGGCCGGCGACCCGAAGGCATCCCGCTGCCGGGCGGTAATCCCGAATTTGTCGCGGCGATGCAGGCCCGCGCAATGTCGGCCGGACCGGTTGCGCGGGCAACAGTTGAGGGTACGATCAAGGGCGAATTCCTGATCGTCACCCATCCCCACGCAGTAAAAGCGGCGGAGCGACGCCATGCCGAGGTCGCGGCGGCCTTTGCCGCACAGGCACCCTATTCCGGTGAAGCCGAGCGCTACAGCGTCCCAAGGATCATGGCCGAGGTCTCGGCAGAGCTGAAGGCCAAGCGGTCTTCCTGACCTGTCCTGATCAATCAAGGTCCCGACCGCGATCGCGTTATCGGTGTCTTCGCCAGCATCGATGAATCAGGGCTTGCCCGAGTCACGAGTTCGATGCATGACATATAGTATACCAGTTAGGAGGATTATCGGGTGAGCGGTCGGTATTCGAAATACGTCGGTCTCGACATAACGCTTGATGGGCCCGTGCTGACGGTGATGCTCAATGACCCGCCGATGAACTCTCCATCGCCCGAGGCGCATGACGAACTCGGCCGCATCTGGGCCGATGCCTCGGCTGATCCGCAGGTCAGGGTGATCGTATTGACCGGCGCGGGCGATAAGGCGTTTTCGGCCGGGGGAAACATCAATCGCATGGTCGAATTGTGGGGCGACCGCGGCCACTGGCAGGTCGGCATGGCGGAAGCACGCGCCCTAATCGTCGGTGCGCTGGAATGCACCAAGCCGGTCATCTCGCGCATCAACGGCCATGCGATGGGGCTCGGCGCGAGCGTGGCACTCACCGCGGACATTACGGTCATGGTCGACGATGCGAAGATCGGCGACCCGCACGTCAAGGTGGGCTTGGCAACCGGTGACGGCGGCGCGCTGCTGTGGCCCAATCTGGTCGGCATCGTCGAGGCGCGGCGACACCTGCTCACCGGTATCCCGCTTTCCGGCGCACAGGCCGCAGCAAAGGGCCTTGTCACCGAGGCGGTGCCGCGCACCGAACTCGATGCTGCCGTGCAGCGTTGGGTGGATGCGCTGCTCGCACTATCACCCAGTGCGGTACAGACTACGAAGCGGGCGCTCAATCTCGCGATCATCGATCAGGCAAAAGCCTACATGGGCGAGATGCTGCGTCTCGAGACCCAATCGTGGAGCTCGGTCAACCATCGCGAGGCTGCAACTGCAATCGCCGAAAAGCGTAACCCCAACTTTATCGACGAATGAGAACCATGGACGAAACGATTGAACTGGGCGTTCTCGCCGAAAGCTTTGCCGAGATGCTGGGCGCGGAATGGCCGCGCGAGAAGGCCATTGCGCACTCATTCGGGACGGATGCGCCCTTCGAAGAGGGTCTTTGGCAGACGATGGCAGATCTTGGCTGGGCCGCGCTGACGGTGCCGGAGGCCCATGGCGGGCTTGGCCTTGGCCCAGACGCTGCCTTGCGACTTCACATGGCATTCGGTTCCTCTGTCGCACCGGTGCCTATGCTGGGTACCACGCTGGCCGCTGCGTTGCTGACAAGCGCACCTGATCATCCGCAAGGAGGCGCGCTGCTTGGCGGGCTTGCGGAGGGATCGGTGCGTGCAGCCTTCGCCGCCACGACAAGCGTGCCGCTCGCAGCCGATGGCGAGGCTGCAAGCGGCAAGGTGAACGACCTGCTCGACGCTCCATGCGCGACTCACCTGTTCCTGCGCGCGACCCGTGGTGGAGCCACCGGCTGGCTGGTCGTACCTGCCAATGCCGCTGGCATTGCCATTGAACGGTTCGCTCTTGTCGATACTTCCCGCTCGATGGGGAATGTCACGCTCGATGGTGTGGCGATCGACGATGCCGCGTTTGTTGCTGCTGACGCCGCTGCCGAAGCCGCGGTAACGCGGGCTGCAATGCTGGCGATCGCTGGCGACGCGCAGGGCGGCGGCGAGGCCGTTCTGGCAGCGACGATAGAATACATGTTGGGACGCGAACAGTTCGGTGTATCGATCGCCTCGTTTCAGGCGCTCAAGCATCGCGTTGCCGATCACCACACCGCGCTCGCTGCCTCGCGAGAGCTGCTCGAAAAGGCTGCAGCGCTACCCGCCGCCGATCCTGAAGCGCTGCTCTACGCCATTTCGGCCAAGCAGCATGCCACACGGCTGACCGCCGAGGTGGCACGCGACTGCATCCAACTTCACGGTGGGGTCGGCTTTACGGCCGAGTACGTGCCGCACATTTATCTGAAGCGCGCCAAGGTCAACGAGTGCCTGTGGGGCACCCGCTCCGCAACGCTCGACAGCGTGGCCGAACTGCTCGAGTGCATCGGCCTGGAGACCGTGAGTGCGGAAGGCACGCCCCGTGCCTTCGACATTCTTGGCAAAGTCGGCGACGAACCTGCATTCCGTCGGGAGATCCGCGACTGGCTTGCTGCCACGCTTGATCCGGCGTGGCGCGGCAAGTGGCAGTCGGCGCGCGAGAGCGACCTTCGGGCATTGATCATCACGTGGCTGGAGGAGCGGCGCAAGGTCGGTCTGGCCGCGCCGCACTGGCCAAAGGAATGGGGTGGCCCCGGTCTGCCCTTTGCATACCAGATCATGGTATACGAGGAGCTTTGCCGCGCTGACGCTCCCGAACTCGATATGTTCACCATTTCGTTGTTCCACACCCCGGCGACGCTGTTCGAGCACGGTTCGCAAGCGCAAAAGGACAAGTACCTCGACGGAATCGTCAACGGGACCGATATGTGGGTGCAGGGCTTCTCCGAACCCGGCGCAGGTTCGGACCTTGCAAGTCTGCGTACCAGCGCGGTCCGGCAGGGCGACCACTACGTGGTCAACGGCCAGAAGATCTGGTCGTCGGGCGGGATGAACGCCCGTTATTGCCTGCTGCTCGCGCGTACCGACCCGAACGGCAAGCGCAAGCATGACGGCATCTCCTATTTCATCATGGACATGCAGTCCCCCGGCGTCGAGGTCCGCCCCATCCGGCAGATCACGGGCGAAGCCGAGTTCTGCGAAATCTTCATGGACGACGTCAAGATCCCGGTCGAAAACCTGATCGGAGCTGAGGGCAACGGCTGGATGATCGCGCAGTCGACGTTGTCGACCGAGCGCGGTCTTCTGATATTTGGCGCAGTAGAGCGGCTGGCTCGGAGCTTCGCACTCGACGGACGTGACGCCGCCGGAAGCTGGATGCAGGACGCACAGTTCCGTCGCGAGTACGCGCAGTACTGGGCCGAACTCCAGACCATTCGCCTCATGATCCGCAAGCTACTGATCGAGCTTGAAGCCAATCCGGACAAGGCCTCCCCGACGCTACCCACTTTCATCAAACTGACCTTCGGTCCGTTCCTGCAGCGCTACAGCGAGTTCCTGCTTCGTGCCGAGGGGATGGAAGCGATGAAGTGGGAGCCGGCGATCCCCGGCACCGGACATTCCAGTCGCCTGCGCTTCCAGGATTTCCTCAAGAGCTACGGCTGGACCATCGCAGGCGGCTCGAACGAGATCATGCGCAATATCGTCGCCGAACGTATCCTGGGCATGCCGCGCGGGTGACGCGAAGGGAGCAAGGGAAAAGCGGATGAACGAGAGCCCTTGCCCAGCGGAGAACGCGCGTTTCGTGGCGATGATCGTACCGTTGATGATGACTGAAGTTGTTGCCACGCTCGGCCTGGTCATGCTCTTCGCAGCGCTGCGCCAGCTCGCGGTCGATCTCGGCTCAGCCGCAGCTGCAGGTTGGCTGGTCACGGCGTTCATCCTTTCCTCCGCAGTCGGCGGCGCACTGCTCGGCAGGGTGGGAGACGTTGTCGGTCGGCGCCGTGTGCTGCTGGCGGTTCTGGCTGCGGCCGTGATCGGCTCGCTGATCGGTTGCTTCACGCGCAGCGCCGGCCCCCTGATACTCGCGCGCACGCTGCAGGGCCTTGCCGGGGCATCGATGCCGCTGTGCATCGGCCTTGTCCGCGAGCGTGCACCTCCTGCGCTCGTGCCACGCGGCATCGGGTTGATTTCTGCAACTGCCAGCATTTCCGCTGGACTCGGACTGCTCGTCGGCGGGGTTATCGTAGACCTGTTCGACTGGCAGGCGGTGTTCACCGTGCTTGCCATTCTCTCGGTGCTCGCACTTCTAGGCGTGTGGCGCCTCGTTGCGGCTGATCCACCCCGCGGCTCCACCCGGATCGAAGATGTTGTGGGTGGGCTGCTGTTCGCGCCCGGAATAGTGGGCCTGCTGCTGGGCATCGAGGAGATCGGGCACAGTGGCATGGCGGACCCGCGCAACTGGCTGTGGATCGTGGTGTCCCTTGCGCTGTTGGCGATCTGGGTCTGGCGCGAACTGACCGTCGCGCAGCCGCTGATCTCAGTTCGGCTCCTGCTCGTGCCGCAGATCGCTCTTGCCAATCTTGCTTTGGTGTTCGCCGCTCTGGGTGCGTTCCAGTCGGGCCAGATGATGGCGCAGTTCGGTCAGCAGCCGCCCTCAAGCGGAGCCGGCCTCGGCCTCTCAGCCACAGGCGCAGCCATGCTGCTCACGCCGATCAACATAGCAGCCGGCTTCATCTACGCGCGCTTTGCCGGCCTCGTCGCTCGCCATGGGCCGCGCACGATGGCATTGCTTGGTGGCTTGCTGATGGCCGCGAGCTTCACCGGCCTCGTCCTGGTGCACGGCTCGGTCGTCGTGGTTGAGGTCTGGCTGGCAATCCAGATGGTCGGGCTTGGCATGGTCTTCGTTACCGTTCCGGTCGTGGTTGTGTCCGCATGCCCCCCTGAGCGGGTGAGCGAGGCAACCGGAATGATCGTTGTCATCAGATCAACCGCGATGGCGATCGGCGCGCAAGTGGTCGCCACGCTGCTCTCAACGCCCGGCGCTGGAACTCATGCCAGCGAAGGCACCTGGCGCATAGTCTTTGCCTGGGGCGCCATCACCGCCCTTGCAGTCGCGATCGTCGCTTTGCGGCTTCCTTCCCGCCTTCAGATCGAAAAGGCCCCCGATGTCCCTTGAATTTCAGGCAGAGATTGCCCCGCTTTTCGAACCCTTCGCGCTGCGCAGCCTTTCGCTCGCAAATCGCGTTGTCATGGCGCCGATGACGCGCGGGTTCTCGCCAAGTGGAGTGCCGGGAAAGGACGTCGCCGGGTATTATGCCCGCCGGGCCGATTGCGGGCTGATCATCACCGAAGGTGTCGGCGTCGATCACCCTGCCGCGCTCGGTGGCAGCGGCGTCGATGGTGACAACGCTCCGCACATGTACGGGCGTGGCGCGCTCGAAGGCTGGCGCGCCGTCGTTGACACGGTCCACGCGGCAGGTGGCAAGATCATGCCACAACTCTGGCATCAGGGCGTGATGCGCGAGATGGGAACCGGACCGCACCCCGAAGTCGAAACCCTGCGGCCTTCAGGTGTCTGGGGTCCGCTGGACCGCACTGCGATGGTGACGCCTGAATATCTTAGCAATGTCGCAGCAAAGCCCGGACGCGCCATGACCGACGAAGAAGTCGTCGACGTGATCGAAGGTTTCGCCCGCAGCGCACGATATGCAATGGACGTCGGTTTCGACGGTATCGCCATTCATGGCGCTCATGGCTACATGGTCGATGATTTCCTGTGGGATGGTACCAACAGCCGTACCGATCGCTGGGGCGGCGACCACATCGGTCGCGCCGCGTTTGCAGTCGAACTCGTCAAGGCGATCCGGCGCGAAATCGGGCTGGAGCCAGTCATCAACTTCCGCTTCTCGCAATGGAAACAACAAGATGTACGCGCGCGGTTGGCAGAGACACCGGACCAGCTCGGTGAAATCCTGGGCCCGATAGCTGATGCAGGCGTCGACATCTTTGACGGTAGCCAGCGCTATTTCGACAAGGCCGAGTTCGAGGGGTCGTCCCTCAATCTGGC
This sequence comes from Novosphingobium sp. ERN07, assembly GCF_012641335.1. Classification (GTDB taxonomy): domain Bacteria; phylum Pseudomonadota; class Alphaproteobacteria; order Sphingomonadales; family Sphingomonadaceae; genus Novosphingobium. The sequence continues at coordinate 37,820 of NZ_JABAID010000019.1, read as the reverse complement.
AGGCTGGGCCAAGAAGTTGACCGGCAAGGCTGCGCAGACGGTAGGCGGCGTTGGCCTGAGTTCGGGCGTGTACGATTCCAAACGCACAGGTGGATCGGACGCAGCGCGCGAGAACATCGCCAATGTAGCCCAGCGGCTTGCGCGCAGTGAGTTCGATCTCGTCGGGGTGGGCCGCGCAATCATGCACGACCCGGCCTGGGTCGGCCGCGTACAGAGAGGCGAGGAGTTGCTGCCCTTTGCCGAGGCCTCGCGCTTCGTCCTGACCTGAGGCTTGTGCAAGGTGCAGATCAGGGCAAGGTCGTCACCTCGGCCCGCTCGGCCTCTCGCTCGTTCCAATAGCTGTTCCAGCTTGCATCGCTTTGGGGCAACTCGCAGGCGAAGTCCTCCTCACGCCCCGGCCACTTGTTGAAGTCGAGGCTGCGCGGAGCTTCACGCGCATCGCCCACGAAAAGGAAGCGTGGGCGGCGGCCCAGGAAGAGCCAGCGGCCTTCGATCGCGACATAGCGGTCAAAATAGACCATGAGGTTGACGATCCATTGATCTCCATCCTCATGTTCAGCTCGGCAATAGACGGTGCCCCGTGCGGTCTCGCTGCCAAGGTCTGTTATCACATGGCCGACGACCTGATGGAAACTGCGGTAGAAGCGAGCCAGCACGGGTCCATAGAAGGCGCGCGCGCCTGCGGCACCGGTGCCATGCTCGCCAAAGCGTGTCTGCGGCGCGAACAGTTCGCCCAGTGAGTGGATATCGCGGCTGTCCACTGCACGAGCATAGCTGCTGGCAAGTTGCCTGATTGCGAGCTGCGCTTCGACCGCAGCCAACCGCTCCTCAATTGTCCGGATCATCGTTCTCTCCCTTGGCTGACTACCAAATCAGTGCACTTGTTTATATGAAAATCAAGAGATGAGGACATGGCGATGTCGAGGGATGCTATGGACGCCATACGGCGCAAGTCTGCTGGGGTAGCGACAGAGGCATGCAACACCGTACCGACCATCACCGGTGCGCTGCATATGCTTGATGACGCGGCGGGGCGGATGGAAGCTGGTGAGCGCGGCGCCGGCTGGATGTTGACCAGCAACCCGGACCTTGTGAACCGTCTCTGTGCCTCGGAAGACATCGCAACTCTGAAGGTCTATCGCACGGAAGTCCGGCTGAGCCTGGCATGACGCACGGTCAGCCCTCGCTTACCGGAGGATCGAACCGACCAGCTATGGGCGCGAAAGCTGGCACACGGCCTTCGCGCCGTGCAGCAACAGCTTCACGAAAATCGTGCCCCTGCAGCATTGTGAGGGCAAGCGTCGCAGCGTGGTCCTGCGCGGTTGCAAAATCGTGCGTGGCCGCCTGGAAGATCTGCTTCTTAATTGCTGCGAAGCTTGCCGGCGCCCCACTTGCGAGGTCCTGCGCGTAGGCCAGCATGGCTGATCCAAAACCTTCGACCGGCAGCACATGCGCGACAAGACCCTTGGCAAGTGCTTCGCCTGCGCCCATCCGTCGCGCCGACAAAAGCAATTCGGCCGCATTGCCCGGCCCAATCGCGTGTGACAGCAGCCAGGCGAGCCCGCCTTCGGCCGGCAGCCCAAGCTTCACAAATGGCGCAACGAATACGGCGTCCTCGGCCGCGATACGGATATCGGCCGCGCAGGCAAGTGCAAGGCCGATGCCAGCGCAAGCGCCCCTGATCGCTGCAACCACTGGCTTTTCAAGCCGCATGATGCCATCGTAGCGAAGCCCGTTCGAGCCCGAATGGGCTGCATCAGGTCCGGCCGATATCTCGTCCAGGACATGCAGGTCCGCACCGGCGCAAAAGGCTCGCCCCGCACCGGCCAGCAACACCACGCGAACTTCCGGGTCCACTGCTGCGCGAGTGAACGCGGCCGTCAGACCCTGGCTTAGCGCGCGGTTTGAGGCATTGAGGCGGTCCGGCCGATTGAGCGTGATTTGTGCAACGCCTCCCGCAGCGCTGTACAACACTGCCTCTTGGGCCTGCGTGCTCACCAGCCAGCCAAGTCAGCAGCACGCTGCCTGTGTCGGCTGGGCGTGCCGAGCCATGCCCAATCAAGCATTGCGCGCTTCATGTAGATGTGCGTGTCGTGTTCCCAGGTGAAGCCGATACCGCCGTGCGCCTCGACTGTATCGCGGGTAACCTGGAGATACGTCTCGGCAAGATGCGCCTTGGCCTGCCCAGCGGCGTGGCGAGCCTTTTCTGGCAACGCATCCCAGGCATGCGCTGCAAACCAGTACAGCCCGCGCGCCGGTTCGGTGGCCAGAGCCATGGCGACGAGCTGATAGCGTAGCCCTTGGAAAGCCGCGATCGGCTGGCCGTACTGCTCGCGGATTTTCGCGTACTCGACCGACATGTTCACGCAATGGTCGGCTCCACCAAAGGCGTCGGCAGCGAGCAGCACGGCAGCGGCATCGAACACTCGCGGTGCAGCGACGGTGCCGTTCGCCAGCAGTTCGGCCGATGCATCGGTGAACGTCACGGTATCGAGCGGACGGGTACGGTCGGCAACATCGAGCCGGGCCACGGTAAAGCTCGCGTCTTTCTCGACTACCGCCAATGCGCCAGTGCCAAGCCCGACGACGATAAGGTCGGCCTCTTTTGCGTTGGGCACCATTGTCTTGGTACCAGTCAGGGTTTCACCCAGAAGCGTCCATTCATCCGGTGCCCAACGGCCCGGGCTTTCGCCGAAGGCGACGGTCGCAATCTTCTCGCCGCTGGCCAGCGCCGGCAACCATCGTTCCTTCTGCTCTTCCGAACCGCCGAGCGAGATCGCCAGCGCAGCGAGCGCGTGGCCGAGAAACGGCACTGGCGCTGCTGCGCGGCCGAGCGCCTCGGAAACGATCGCGAGGTCGATCAGCTCGAGCCCGAGCCCGCCGTGCGCCTCAGGCACCATGATCGCCGGCACACCCAGTTCGGACAGCGCAGACCAGAGCGCTGCATCGAACGCTGCCTCGCCGGGGGTGTCGAACACCTGATGAACGTGCAGTGCATCACACCGGTCGCGCAGGAGTCCGCTGACGCTGTCGACGAGTGCGTGCTGTTCGGGAGAAAGAAGAAAATTCATGCTGCGGCTCCCTGGCTATTGGCAGCGCGTTCGCTTGTCCGCTCGCGTGGCAGGCCGAGCACCCTTTCGGCGATGATGTTGCGCTGGATGTTGCTGGTGCCCCCGGCGATCGACATCGACAGCGAAATCATAAAGCGTTCGATCCACTTGAGGCGCGCGCCTCCCATGTCGGCAAAGTCGTCCTCCACAGCGTCGCGGGCCAGCTTGGCCATGCGACCAGCAAGGTCGGTCATATAGAGCTTGCGCATGGTCGAGAAAGTATCACCAGGCTGGTTGTGTATGTCGAGCGAGGTCGAGCGGTAGGTCGAGTAGACGAGGCTCATCAACTCCCCCTCGATCGCGGCGAGTTCCTCGCGGATGCGCAGGTCCTTGATTGCCGGTTGCCCGTCGCGTTCGACCTCCTTCAGCAACTTGACGAGATCGCGAAACATCGAAAGCGGCCAGGTCATCGCAGAGATGCCGGAACGTTCGTGCTTGAGCGTCGATCGGGTGACGTTCCAGCCCTTCCCGCGTTCACCCACGAGCATGTCGACCGGTGTCTCGGCATTGTCGAAGAAGACTTCGTTGAACTCCTTCTGCCGGGTCATCTGGACGAGCGGTCGAATGGTAACGCCTGGCTGGCGCAAGTCGATCAGGAGGTAAGAGATGCCTGCGTGCTTCGGAGCGCCAGGCTCAGTGCGCACAAGACAGAAGATGTGAGTCGACTTGTGCGCGTGACTTGTCCAGATCTTGCTGCCGTTGATGATCCACTTGGTCCCGTCTGACGAGAGCTCGGCACGTGTGCGGAGCGAAGCAAGGTCCGAGCCTGCGCCGGGTTCGGAAAAGCCCTGGCACCATACGATGTCGCCAGTCAGCGTGGGCGAAATGAACCGCTGCTTCTGTTCTTCGGTGCCCCATTCGAGCAACGTCGGCACGACAAGCCCATTGCCTGGAATCCGGCCCGAAGGGGCTCGGGCACGAGTCAGTTCTTCACGAATGATCTCGGCGCGCGCAATGTCGTACGGTTGCTCCGATCCGCCGTATGCGCGAGGGATCGAGCGGTGCATGTAGCCCTGCTCAATGGCGGCAACAACGAAGGCACGTTCATTTGCATGGCTTTTGAGATCGCCGTCTTCGGGCGGCCAATGAGACGCGATGAAGGCGCGCACCTCGGCGCGGAAGGCGTCATATTCGGGTCCAAAACCGAGGTCCACACCTAATCCTCTCTACGATTATCGATACCTTCGGTTCACCAGACAGAACGTTGCCCGTCAAGCCAAAATCAGATAACGACGTTATTGGATTATAAGGTTTGATGTTTGGCGCTTTTGACACATTGACATTTTTTGTCGTTATGTCAGAAAAGTGCCGGATCTGAGAATCGATGGCGCCAATAACGGTCGCCACAATTGGGAGATTGGCAGTGACATCGGATACTCTGGCAGCAATTCCAGACAGTGTGCCGCCTGAACTGGTGGTCGACTTCGATTTCTTCAGTCTGGTCGACGCGATTGAGCGTGGTGAGGCAGAGGATATCCAGAGCGCGTGGGCCGTGCTTCACAAGGGTCCGGATATCGTGTGGACTCCCCGCTACGGTGGCTATTGGATCGCAACCCGCGCGGCAGACATTGATGTGATCCAGATCGATCACGAGCACTTCAGTCACAACGAATTCGACATTCCGCTCGTTCCTGGAAGGGTGAAGTCGATCCCGCTCTCGCTCGATCCGCCCGAGCATACCCCGTACCGCAAGCTTCTGATGACGGCCTTCACACCTCAGAAGGTTCGCGCTTTCTCCCAGATCGCTCGCGACACGGCTCAGGCGCTGGTCGCGAAGCTCAAGCCCCGCGGTGAATGCGAATTCATCGACGAGTTTGCCAAAGTGCTGCCGATCCAGGTATTCCTCTCGATGATGGACCTCCCCTTCGAGGATCGCGAGTGGCTGCTGCCGCGAGTAGAGATCGCAGTGCGCAGTGCCGATATCGAGGCCAAGACGAAGAATCAGGGCGAGTTGGTCGGCTACCTGATGCAACATATTGCCGCACGGCAGGAAAAGCCGGGCGAGGACCTGCTCTCCATGATCGTCCACGGCGAAGTCGAGGGCCGGGCGCTCAACCCTATGGAGATCATGGCGATGAGCATGCTGGTCCTCGTCGGCGGGCTGGACACGGTCGCCTCGCAGCTAGGGTTCGTGGCGCACTATCTGGCCCGACACCCCGAGCAGCGGCACGAACTGATCGACAATCCCAAGTTGATCCCGGTCGCCTGCGAGGAATTCCTCCGCCGCTTCGGCCTGCCCAACACCGCACGCGAAATTACGATGGACTTCGAGTACAAGGGGCTGAAGTTCAAGAAGGGCGACATGATCCAAGCTCCCAAATGCCTCTACGGGCTGGACGACAGGGTCAATGAGCGGCCGTTCGAGGTTGATTTCCATCGAAAGCCTTCAAGCATCAAGCATGCCGCGTTCGGAGCCGGCCCACACATCTGTCCAGGCAATGTGCTCGCTCGGCGTGAGCTGATCGTATTCCTTGAGGAATGGCTGCCTGCGATCCCCGACTTTACAATCGATCCCGAGCGCCCGCCGGTGTTCGCGGCAGGTAGCGTGAACGGCGTGGACAAGCTTTATCTCAAGTGGCGCACCTGATCATGACGGCCTCTACAAAGATCGACGACAGCGCGATCCGCGCTGCCATTCGGCAGGCAATAGACGCGGGGCTCGAGGAAGCAGTCCATGTCGTGGCTTACCATGAAGGACGGCAGGTCCTGAACGTGTGGGATGGCTTGGCCGATCCTGTCCGCAACAAGGCCGCGAGCGAAGATACGCTCTACAACGTCTACTCGGTAACGAAGGCCGTCGCTGCCACGGCGCTTCACATCCAGGCCGAAAAGGGCCTGATCGACTACGACGCGCCAATTGCAGCTTACTGGCCTGAATTTGCGCAAAACGGCAAGGCCGCTGCGACCGTGCGCCATGCCCTCACGCACCGTGCCGGAGTGCCGCTGATGCCCGAAGGCGTCACTCCCGAATTGATGTGCGACACCGGCTGGATGACCTCGCAGATCGCTGCGATGGAGCCGCTCGCCCCGCCGGGAGAAAAGACGCTATACCAGTCGATGACCTTCGGCTGGATCATCGGCGAGATCGTGCGCCGCTCCGATCCCTCCGGCCGCGATCTTGGAACCTTCGTGCAGGACGAGATCGCAAAGCCGCTGGGCCTCACGGATCTCTGTATCGGCATGCCCGATGCTGTCGCGGACCGTGTCGCGGTGATGTCCAACCGCAATGAGAATGATCCCCCCCCGCCCGCTGCCACGCTCTATGCGAAATCGATGCCGTACGCGGTCGATCTCGTACCGCGGGTCTTCGGCCGTCCAGATGTGCAGCGCGCCTGCATTGCCGGGGTGGGCGGCATCTTCAACGCACGCGACGAGGCGCGCTTCTGGGCAATGCTTGCCGAGGGCGGCGCGCTCGACGGGGTTCGGCTGCTATCCGAGGAGCGCGTGCGCAGCTTCACCGCGATGCGCGACAACGGCGACGAGCCCGATCCTGTCATGTTTGGCATCCCCATCCCGCTGAGCACTGGCGGCTACTGGCTGGGTGGCCATCGTGTACCGGGCCCGAAGGTACTTTGGCACCCGGGCGCGGGTGGCTCGCTCGGCTGGGCTGATACCGAACAGCGGCTCGCAGTAGCTGTCTGCCATAACCGCATGTTCAACGCCCAGCGACCGGAAGACGACCCGATCCTGCCTATTACCCGAGCGGTTGTTGCCGCCCTGGACCTGGAGTGGAAAGCATGACCGTGATGCCCAAGCTGGAAGACCTCGTCGATCAGTCGTTCGATCCGTTTGTGGTCGAAAAACTGTCTACCGGCGATTGTCCCGATCCCTACCCTCGCATCCACGAACTGGCTGCACGTAGCCCGGTGATCGAAGGCAGCTACCGCATGCAGTTCACCGACGTTCCCGATGCGCAGATGGGACACCTGCCGCAGGTCATGGTTCTTGGCTACGACGCAGTGCTCCACGTGCTGACCAACCCCGAGATTTTCCGCAACAAGGAGGCTTTCGCCCCGAACCTCGGCAAATCATTCGGCAACACCGTGACGGTGATGGACGCGCCCGAGCACACCCGCTTTCGCAAGATTTTCCAGAAGGCGTTCCTGCCGCAGGTCGTGGCGAAATGGGGCGAGAGCGTGGTTGATCCGGTGGTTAGCCGGCTCATGGAAAATTTCATCCACCGAGGTGAAGCGGACCTCATCGAGGAGTTCACCCACCACTACCCGTTCCAGGTTATCTACGCGCAGGTCGAACTCGATCCCGCGCAGGGCCCAACGTTTCACAAGCTCGCAATCGCGCAGTTGCTCTCGTCGATCGGATTGCCGCAAGGCCCCGAGGCGAGTGGCAAACTAGGCGCGTTCTTCACGGAGCTCCTGCGCCAGAAGCGCGCTAACCCGGGGCCCGACCTCATCAGTCACCTCGCCAACGTGGAGGCCGATGGCGAGAAGCTGCCCGACGACGTACTAGTATCATTCCTTCGCCAGCTGATGAATGCCGGCGGCGACACAACCTACCGCGGCACGAGCGTGCTGCTCACCGCGCTGCTGACTCATCCCGACCAGCTTGCCGCAGTCATCGCGGACCGCAGCCTCATCCCTGCAGCGATCGAAGAGGCATTGCGCTGGGAAGGCCCGGTCAGTTCCACATTCCGCTACTGCTCGGTGGATACCGAAATCATGGGGCATCCGATCAAGGCGGGTACCTACATCAATACCGTGCTTGCGTCGGCCAACCGCGATCCGGAGAAGTTCCCCGAACCCGACAAGTTCGATATTTTCCGCAAGAACACGGTGCGCAACCTTGCCTTCGCCAGCGGCCCGCACCTGTGCATCGGCCAGCATCTTGCTCGTGTGGAAATGACCCGAGCCCTGAATGCGATCCTCGACCGGATGCCGAACCTGAGGCTCGATCCCGACAAGCCGGCGCCTGCTATCATCGGCCACTTGCTCCGCGTTCCAGAGCATCTTTGGGTGAAGTTCGACGTAAGCTGAGAGCGGACAGCGGAGGGGATCAATGAGAGCCTGGATGTGCATGAACTGCGGTTGGGTCTACGATCAGGCGACCGGCGACCCGATGAGCGGAATAGCCCCCGGCACAGCCTGGGAAGATGTACCCGACGACTGGAAATGCCCGGACTGCGGCGCCGAGAAGGCTGATTTCGACATGGAGGAGATTTGAACTTGGCCGAAGCACAAGCCGCGTTCGACTACGTCATTGTGGGCGCAGGATCGGCTGGTTGCGTGCTGGCCGAGCGGCTATCGGCCGACCCCGCCAATCGCGTACTCCTGCTTGAGGAGGGCGGTGATCACTCCGATATGCTCGTTACCATGCCCAAAGGCTTCGGCAAGCTTCTCACGATGCCCGATCGCGCGCACTACTATGCAACCACCAATCAGCGCGAAGGGGGCGGAGGCCCGGAAATCTGGGTTCGCGGCAAGATGCTGGGCGGGTCGAGCGCGGTAAATGGCATGGTTTGGAACCGTGGCCAGCAGGAGGACTACGACCGGCTGGCTGAACTCGCAGGGCCACAATGGTCATGGGATGCGATGCTGCCACATCTGCGTGGGCTCGAGGATCACGCGATGGGTGCAAGCGCCACACGCGGTACGGGCGGCCCGGTAGCAGTGAAAACACACCCAGCGCCCACCCCTCTTGCCAAGGCATGGATATCGGCAGGTACGGAACTCGGGCTTCCAGCGAAGGAGGACCATAGTGGACTTGCTCAGGAAGGCATCGGTCCACTGCAATGGAACATCGACGCGCGCGGACGCCGCGTCAGCAGCGCGCGCGCTTTTCTCGACCGCGCGCGCCGTCGGCCCAATCTTCACGTCGCGACGGGCGTTCGCGTTGACCGGGTGACGCTCGACAGTGGGCGCGCCACTGGGGTCGAAGGGCGCCGTGGCGGCGAAGCGGTGCGCTTTGTAACGCGCGGCGAAGTGATCCTCGCCGCCGGTGCATTGATGTCGCCGCGCATACTCCAACTCTCGGGGATCGGACCTGCGGAGGCTCTGCGTGCAGCTGGCATACCGGTCATCCTCGATAGCCCGAGCGTCGGGCGCCACATGCGCGAGCACATTCTCCTTTCGCTCAATTTCCGTTTGCGGCACTGGCGCGACAGTTCGAACCGAGAATTCTCCGGAGCCAGGCTTCTCGGAAATGTTGCGCGGCACGTATTGCTTGGTAGCGGGACGCTTTCTTACGGATCGTCCGAGGCGGCGGCGTTCGCGCGCGTGCTGCCCGAATCCACGCGGCCCGACACGCAGATCATGTTCCAGCCCTATTCGACCGAGCGCAGCACGGGCGGCTTCAAGTTCGAGGATGCGCCAGGCATGAGCCTCTATTCATTCCGGCTGCGCCCTGAGAGCGAAGGTTCGATAACCGTCACCTCACCTGACCCCGACGGCCCCGCCACAATCGATCCGAACTACCTCTCCGCCGAAAGCGATCGCCGCGCGGTTATCGGTGCTGTCAGGTTCCTTCGCAAGATTATAGCGCAGCCCGCTTTGGAGCCCTTTGTAGTGGGCGAAACCGAAGCGACCGCAAGCATGCAGAGCGATGACGAGATCCTGGATGCCTATCGCCTTTGGGGCGCTTCGGGCCTGCACGCCACCGCGACCGTACGCATGGGACGTGACAACTCCTCTCCCCTCGACGGTGAATTACGCCTGCGCGGTATCGAAGCGCTGCGCGTGGTTGACTGTTCGGTCTTTCCCGAGATGATCGCCGGCAACACAAACGCACCAACGATGGCGCTCGCCTCGCGCGCAGCAGAACTAATCCTGGCCCGCTAGTCAGGCCCGCGCTGTCGTAGCCCTGGCAGCCCATGGCTTACCCAGTGGCCCGCGATCATTGTACCGGACTAGCATCGCAATGGCTTAAGGGCGAAACGTCGGTAACGCCGGCTTGCTGCAGTGCATCTTAATCACGACGTGACTGGCCCTCGGCATGCGGAGATGAGCTGCCGCAGTGTTCTTAGAAGATGCAACTCGATGGCGAAACATGCTGCAATCGTCAGTGCAACGTGATCCACATTATCATATAATTCAATTATCTGATAATGTGCTCCTGTGCGGACCGAGTTGGAGGGGTAGTGAGAATGGCGGACCCGCTACGCGTGCCCGATCAGGCGAACGACATTTCGCCACGATGGTTGACCAGTGCGCTCGCCGAAAACCAGCCTGGCATACAGGTGCACTCAGTCGAGATCGTTGACGTGGTGAAAGGTGCCTGTACCAAGCTGAGGCTGGCATTGCGCACAAATCGCAGCGATTTTCCGGCTACCGTCCTGATGAAGGCCGGGTTCGAGCCGCACAGTCCGCACATGCGCGGGATGCATGTCAACGAAGTCCACGCTTACCGCGATCTGCTTCCCACTGTTGAAATAGAGTCGCCGCATTGCTTCGCCGCACTCGCCGACGATACCGGACGGGCACTCGTCATCCTTGAGGACTTGTGCTTGCGCAATGTCCGTTTCCTCGAACCGCAGAAACCGATCAATTTCAACCTCGCCGCGCGATTTCTTGACGGCTTGGCCGCGCTTCATGCACGCTGGTGGAACTCACCACGTTTGCGGGACGGCAGTTTCGCCTGGGTGCCCGATGCAAGCGAAGCGTCTCTTGCACACTACTTCGAACTGCTGCTCACGCCCGAACACTTTCAGACTTTTGCCACTGCCCCTAGAGGCGCCGCAATGCCACGAGTAATCCTTGACCCGGCACGGATCAGGGCAGCACACGCCGCAATGCGCATCGCCCAGGCGAAACACGAGGCACTGGTCATCAACCATGGCGACATGCACCTCGGCAACCTATACGTCGACGCACAAGGCAATCCCGGCTTTCTCGACGCCCAGCCTCGGCTTGGCTCGTGGTCAATAGACGTCAGCTATTTCCTGATCGCGGGGCTTGATCTGGAGGACCGTCGGCGGTGGCAGGCAGCCTTGCTTCAACACTACCTCGAAGCCCTTGCCGTTCGGGGCGTTGCTGCGCCTTTGTTCGACGATGCGTGGTCGGCTTATCGCCGCAGCGTCATCTGGGGATTGCTGATCTGGCTGCTCAACGGCTCGAATTTCCAGACTGAAGCAAACAACACTGCGGCCGCCTCGCGCTTTGCGATGGCGATGATCGATCTCGACACGTTCGGAATTCTCGGCGTGTAAGGCAAGGAACGACAGGTGAAGCGAACAATTCTTGTGACCGGATCGGCCGGTGGGATCGGCGGAGCGGCAGCGGCGCAGCTTCGCGCGGACGGTCTGCACGTCGTGGGGCTTGATCTGCGCGAAGCCGAAGTCACTGCCAACCTTGCAGATCCTGCCGAACGCGATGGTCTGGTAGATCGTATACTGGTTGCAAGCGGAGGGAGCCTGGACGCAGTCGTTGCGTGTGCCGGGGTCGCCAGCGCAGACACCAGCGCGATGGTAGCAGTCAACTATTTCGGCACGGTAGCCTTGCTCGATGTCCTCAGACCCATCCTTGCCTCCTCGAACGCACCGCGTGCGGTCGTTGTCACATCATCGGCCACGATCCTGCCGATCAGTCCGCCGCTGGTTGCGGCCTGCCTGGCGGGCGATGAAACGCAGGCTCAAGAGCTGGCCTCCATGGAGCCCGGTCTCGTCTACGCGTCAACCAAGCGTGCACTTAGCCGGTGGGTACGCCGCACATCGGCCCACCACGAGTGGGCCGGTGCGGGCGTGTTGCTCAACGGCGTCGCACCAGGCACGGTGCGCACCGCGATGACTGCACGGTTGCTGTCCTCTGCAGAAGGTCGGGCGCTGCTGGCCGAGGCTACGCCGATTGGGACTGCAGACTACGCGAGTCCTGAGGATATTGCACCGCTGCTGGCATTCCTTGCCAGCCCGCAGTGTCGTTACCTCGTCGGTCAGGTTCTGTTCGCGGATGGCGGCAAGGACGTGATCCGGCGCGGCGACGACATCTGGAGTTGAGCCCAGACTTCCGTCGGGCGAGAGGTTATTCGATTGTCCCCAGGATCGCGCCGACTTCATATGTCTCGCCAACCTGCGCAACGATACGGATCGTGCCGCTTGCTGGAGATTCGACCTCGTTGGTCGATTTGTCACTCTCCAGCGCATAAATCGGCTGGCCTTCGGTGACCTGATCTCCATCGGCGACCATCCATTCGGCCAGAACACCCTCATTCATCGAAAAGCCGATCTTGGGCAAAAGAATTTCGGTAGACATAGCTTCCTTCCGATAGTGTCAGCGTAGAAGATCGCGAATTGCGGATGCCAGCACGTCTGCGTCCGGTGCATAGGCATTCTCGAGCGGCTTTGAATACGGAACCGCACTAAAGGCACCGCCAACCCGCTTCACCGGTTTCTTGAGCTGGCCAAACAGTTCCTCGTTAATCACGGCCGCAATTTCAGCTCCGACGCCGTGTTGCTTGACCGCTTCGTGCGCCACCAGCACACGGCCGGTCTTTCGCGCCGAGGCGAGAACTGTTTCGCGATCCCACGGAGCGATCGTGCGAAGATCCACCACTTCGACCGAGATTCCCTCGCCCGCCAATACATCGGCAGCGGCACGGGCGTTTACGGCCATGCGGGCATAGGTAACCACGGTCACGTCCGTACCTTCGCGCTGGATTGCAGCTTTGCCAAGCGGTACACGGTGGCCGGCATCGGGCAATTCGAAGCTCATCGGTGCGAAATATGTCGGCAGATTCTCGATCAGGATGACCGGGTCAGGATCTTCGTATGCGGCGCGCAAAAGGCCATACGCATCCTCCGGAGTCGATGCGGCGCAGACCTTGATTCCGGGCGTGTGCGCGAACCATGCCTCGAGATAATCGCAGTGCTGTCCACCCGAGCCAAAGCCAAGCCCGGTCATCGTACGGATCACGATCGGCACACTGGTCTGCCCGCCAGACATGAAACGCAACTTTGCCGCGTGGTTGACGATCATGTCCATCGCCACGGTGGTGAAGTTCATCAGCATGATCTCGGCAATCGGCCGGTACCCGGCAAGGCTCGCCCCGATGGCCGCTCCCATGATTGCCTGCTCTGAAATCGGCGTTGACCGGACGCGCTCGTCGCCGAACTTCGTCGACAGTCCTTTGGTCATCTTGGTGATGCCGCCGCCCTCTGGATCAGCAAGGTCCTCACCCAGAGTGATTGCCTTTGGGTCCTCGGCAAAGATGTCCTGATAGGCCTTTGCGAGAGCGGCCAGGATCGTGACGGTAGGCTTCTTGGCCACTGGGACGGTTGCAGGCGCGCTCATGCCGCGATCTCCTTCTCGAACACGTCGAAGCGCAGGTCGTCCGGCTCGGGCCATGGTGATTCGAGCGCGAACGCGACCGCATCGTCGATCTGCGCCTCGATTTCGGCCTCAAACGAGGCGAGCTCATCCTCGGTGGCGATCCGATCGGCAATCAAGCGTGCGCGCAGTGCCGGAACCGGATCCGCAGCCATCGCGGCCGACTTCTGTTCCTTTGGCATATAGGAATCGTCATCCCCGAAGGTGTGCCCGAAGAAGCGGAAAGTCATGCATTCGAGCAATGTCGGCCCCTCGCCCGCGCGCGCGCGCGCCACCGCCTCGCTGAAAGCCAGGTACATTTCCGCAGGATCGTTGCCGTTCACCCGCACGCCCGGCATCGCATAGCCGGCAGCCCGGCTGGCAATGTTGCCGCCCGCGGTCATCTTCTCGAACGTCGTGTGCTCGGCGAAAAGGTTGTTCTGGCAGACGAAGATGGTCGGCAGCTTCCACACCGAGGCGAGGTTCATGGCTTCATGGATCGCGCCAATGTTCGATGCGCCGTCACCAAAAGTGCAGATCGAGACACGGTCTGACTGGTCGAGCCTTGCCGCCCAGGCCAGGCCGTTGGCGATCGGCGCGGATGATCCGACGATGCCGGTCGTGACCATGATTCCGCGCGGCGGATAGGTCAGGTGCATGGGGCCACCCTTGCCCTTGCACGATCCCGTCCTGCGCCCGGCCAGTTCCGCCCAGAGTTCGCGCAGCGGAAAGCCTTTGCCGATCATGTCATGAATGCCGCGATAGATCGTGCAGAGAGTGTCATCGTCACGCAAGATCTCGCCCATCACCGACGGAATGATCTCCTGCCCGCGATAGGAGTAGTAGACCATTGCAATCTGGCCCGACAGGATCACCTTGCGCGCGCGCTCGTCGTTCGCCTTGATTAGCGCTGCGCGCTTGTAGATCGACAGCAATGTCGCGTTGTCGATGGCGTTCGATGACATCGGCTCTCTCCCTCGCCGTTTGCAAATACAGATAAATTCGCTATATGATAAATAGAGAGGGGTCAAGCCCATCCAAGGGCAATGGGGAGAACCGGGAATGGCGCTCGAGAAGATTTTCCAGCCACTTAAGATCGGCCCCATAACGGTTCAAAACCGTGTCACGCGCACCGCCCACGGCGGGCTCGAAATGTCTCCCCGGATGACTGACGACTACATTGCTTATCACGCCAGGCGCGGCAGCGGTGGCTGCGGGCTGACCATTCTGGGCGCGGCAAGCGTCCACCCTTCCAGCATGCTCTACCCGTATGGTTTGTTCTACGACGGCATCGTCGATGATTACCGCAGGCTGATGACCGCAGTGGAGCCCTCGCCGATGAAAGTCTTTGCTCAGTTGTGGCACGGGGGCAATCTATATCCCGCGCAGGACGGCGGCCCGCCATGGGCGGTTTCAGACGTGCCTGGCATGACGGGACTAGTCGGCCAGCGGATGAATGAGGCCATGATCGAGGAAGTGATCGGTGCATACGTCCAGTGCGCAAGGCATGCACGCGATGGCGGATTACACGGCATCGAGATCCACGCCGCACACGGCTACTTGCCCCAGCAGTTTCTGTCGGAGATATACAACGACCGTGCAGATGGGTGGGGAGGCAGTTTCGAGAACCGAATGCGGTTTCTGCTCGAGTTAGTGCGACAGGTGCGATCGGCAGTGGGCGGAACGATGGCGGTGGGCGTGCGTCTGGCAGCTAGCGACATGCCCGGCGGCGTCGACGAGGGCATTAATATAAAAGTCCTCGAGCGACTCCAAGCCGAGAACCTCATTGATTACGTCAATATTTCACGTGGCGACTATTACCGCATGGATACGATGGTCGGTGCGATGCAAAACCCGACAGGCTACGAGCTTCCATCCTCTGGCACGATTGTCGCTGCGGCGACTGTGCCCCGCCTTCTTGCCGGGCGATACCGCACATTGGACGATGCCGAACAGTTGCTGCGCGACGGCACCGCAGATCTCGTCTCAATGGTGCGAGCCCAGATTGCAGACCCCGATCTGGTCAACAAGACGCGCGAGGGTCGGGCGCTGGAAGTGCGACCATGTATCGGGTGCAACCAGCATTTTCGCGGAGGTCGCTGGGGGTGCGCAGTAAACGCAGCGGCCGGAATCGAATCGCGCTACGACGAGTCACTGATCTCTCTGACCGAAACACCTCTCAAGGTGCTGGTGGTTGGCGGCGGTCCGGCCGGCATGGAGGCAGCGCGTGTCGCCGCGATGAGAGGCCACAAGGTGACGCTATGCGAGGCAAGCCCAAGGCTCGGGGGGCAGCTCGACATCGCACGCCTAGCACCCCACAGTGCCGGCTTTGGCGATATTGCTTTGTGGCTTGAGGCCGAGGTCTACAGGCTCGGAGTTGAAGTTCGCCTGAACACCTTCATGGAAGAAGACGAAGTCATCGCCGAAATGGCAGACCATGTGATCGTGGCAACCGGTTCGGTTCCGCGGATGGACGCACAGCAACACACATTGCCAAGCCAGCTCGTGCCTGGTGCAGACATGCCGCACGTTGTCTCGACGGCAGAACTTTTGCGAGAGAAGAAGCCACGCGGGCGTACTGCGCTCGTGCTTGATACCGTTGGGGACTATGAAGGGTTGGCTGCAACCGAGCATCTGCTCGCGCAGGGGCTATCTGTCACCTATGTCACCGCTCAAGCGGCGCTGGCCTGGAAGAACGAGCGCAGCCTGGCTGCATGGGAGCGCTTTCAGGCGCTCGGTCGGTTCACGTTGCTCGTACGCCACCACCTCGTTGAAATCCGTGAGAACGACGTGATGGTCCGGCCTTATCTTGCGGCAATGCAACAGGTCACAGCCGTACCTGCGGATACTGTCGTGCTTATCACCCCCAACAAGCCATTGCGCGAAATCCACGAAGCCCTGGCACCTGGAAATCCAAACATCCGGATCGTCGGCGACGCACGTGAGCCACGCGATCTGCTCAGGGCCATCTGGGAAGGCCATGCCGCAGCGCGAGAAATCCATTGACCATTGACGAGATGGAAGACCGATTTGCGATCCATGAGCTGATCGCACTCTACGGCCACCTGATCGACGAAGGTGAATGGCACCGCCTTGGTGAATTGTTTACCGACGACATTGTGTTCGATACCAGCGCATTCGAGCACGGCGAAATCACCGAGGGTCTCGCACGACTTGCTGCCGACTGGGCGACGCCCGGCTGGCCCCACCCGGTAGCACACCACGCCACGAACATCGTGATCAGGACGCTCGAGCTGGACAGGGCCGAGGTCCTCTCCAAGGGCATCGGAGTCGGCCGCAAGGGGCGGGTCGGCAGCGTCACCTACCGCGACACATTGGTGAAGAGCGCCGCCGGATGGCGGATCAAGCACCGCGTGGCTCAACTGCAAAGTGGCAGATGACAGGCGATCGACTTGCAAATTCTTGCCAAATGTCGTTTTACCTAGTTAGATGATAAACGACAAAGGGGCGAGAGTCGGACGTGGCCACATATGGCGTCTGGCGGCCGCATAAGAGGATGACGAAGACAATGAACGACCTGACCAGCGCCCTCCCTGCGCCCGAGCGCAACCCGGTCAGCGCGGGTATCGTACCGGCGCGCAATTACATTTCGCCCGAGTTCGCCCGGAAGGAAGCGGAAGGCCTTTGGAGCCGCGTCTGGCAGATGGCATGCCGCGAGGAGGAAATCCCCAAGATTGGCGACTACTACACCTATGACATCGTCGACCAATCGATCATCGTAATCCGCACCGCCGCAGATGAGATCAAGGCGTTCCACAACGTGTGTCCGCACCGTGGCCGCACGATCACTGAGGGCTGTGGCCACGCGAATCGCCTGTTCTGCAAGTATCATGGCTGGAACTGGAAAATCGATGGGACGGGCGCGAAAGTGGTCGACCGGCACGAGTGGCCTGCCGATGAACTGACCGATGATGCACTGAACCTTGCACCGGTGAACGTCGGCCGTTGGAGCGGCTGGGTCTACGTCAACATGGACCCTGATTGCGTAAGCCTCGAGGAGCATCTTTCTCCCGCCAAGGACTTTCTAGATCCGTTCGATCTCGGTGGGCTGCGCTACCACTGGCGAAAGTCCACCGTGCTCGACTGCAACTGGAAAGTCGCGCTCGAGGCGTTTGACGAGGGTTATCATGTCCAGACCACGCATAATCAGATGCTGCGCTATTTCGACGACTGGACCCAGAGCTATGCCCACGGCCGTCATGCGCACTTCGGCTACTGGGAATCGATGCCGATGGGGTCGCGCTCACCGCGCTTGACCGGCGGCGCCCCCACCGAGGACATCCGCCCGGGAATCCGCGACTACATGGAGGACATGGCGGCAACCCTGAATGCCGGATCGGCTGTTCAAACCGTGCACGCGGCACGGCGTGTCGAACAGGAGGTCGAGCCGGGCACACCAGCGATGGAGGTGCTCATGAAGTTCGGCCAATTCATCTACGAGCACGCGCTGTCGCTTGGTCTCAAATGGCCCGATATCACGGCCGAGCAGATGCAGGCCGCCGGGATCGACTGGCATCTGTTCCCCAACCAGATCATGCTGATGGGACCGACCGGTTCTCTCAATTACCGTGCGCGTCCGGTCGGCAGCAATCCCGACAAGTGCATATTCGACGTCTATTCCCTTCAGCGCTATCCCGAAGGCGAGGCACCCCCCAAGGTCGAGCTCGAATGGAGCCAGGATCATGCTGACACCGACTTCTGGGGACTGATCCTGACGCAGGACTTCGCCAATGTTGCGGAAGTGCAGAAGGGAATGAAGTCGAAGGGCTTCAAGGGCGCGCGCCCCAACCCGCGACAGGAGATCGCGATCTCAAACTTCCACCGCGCGCTCGAGGATTTCGTCGAGAACGGTTACGCGGGCGAAGGCAATCCGGCATGAGCCAGTGGGACGAGACCCGAGACTTTGTCATTGTCGGGAGCGGCGGTGGCTCGATGATTGCCGCGATTGCGATGAAGGACGCCGGCAAGGACCCGCTCGTCCTTGAAAAGACGGACAAGATTGGTGGCTCGACAGCAATGTCAGGCGGTGTGTTCTGGATACCGAACCATCCGCTTCAGGCCCGCGACGGGATCGACGACAACGCAGAGAAAGCGCGGACGTACCTCGATGCCGCTGTAGGGGACGTTGGCCCCGGAACCAGTCGGGCACGCAAGGACATGTTTCTCGAAGAGGGCCCCAAGATGGTGCTCTATCTTGAGCAGAAGGGCATGCCCTTCGTGCGCTGCGACGGCTGGTCGGACTATCATGACGATTTGCCTGGCGGCTGCCCTGAAAGCCGCAGCCTCGCGGTCGAGCCGTTTGCGGCCGCCAGCCTCGGCAAGGAATGGCAAGGCAAGCTCAGACGTGGACTGACGAACGTCGTTATCCGGGGCATCGAAGGTCGCCAGCTTATGCTGATGAAACGAATGGGCGTCGGCAAGCTCGCCGCGCTCAAAGTCGGTCTGCGCATGGCCAAGAGCAAGATCCTGGGTCAGGACCTCGTTGGTGCCGGAACCGCGATCCAGGGGCGGATGCTCAAGATGGCACTCGATCACAAGGTCGATATCCGCACCGAGGCTGGCGTCGCCGATCTGGTCGAAGAGAACGGCCGGGTAGTCGGTGTCGTGTCGAACAGGAACGGAAAACCCTGGCGGATCCGGGCGCGCGACGGGGTGCTTATCAACGCAGGTGGCTTTTCTCGCAACGCGCAGCTTCGCCAGACATACGGTCCCCAGCCCTCTTCCACCGACTGGACCAACGCAAATCCCGGCGACACCGGCGAGATGATCGAATTGGCCAAGGGACTTGGTGCCGCGCTCGATTGCACAGACGGCGCGGTCTGGATACTGACCTCTACGCCGCCATCTGGCGACCGGTACATGCACGTGCTCGACCTGCCGAAGCCGCACGTGATCCTCGTTGACCAACAAGGCAGGCGTTTCACGAACGAGGCGCAGAGCTATATGGCCAACGGTCAGGCGGTCTACGCGCACGGGGATGTGCCGGTCTGGGCAATAATCGAAAGTCGCCACCGCGACCGATACCCCTGGAGCTTTCACGCCGGAGCTACTCCGCAGGAGTGGTTCGACAGCGGCTACATGAAGAAGGCTGCTTCGCTCGAGGATCTGGCACGCCAGATCGAGGTCCCGGCAGAAAACCTCAAGGCTACGGTCGAGCGCTGGAACGTGATGTCGCGCAAGGGCAAGGATGAGGACTTCGGCCGCGGCTCCAAGGCCTATGATCTTGTATTCGCAGACCCGACCAACGCGTATCCCAACCCAGGCCTAGGCCCGATCGAGCAGCCACCCTTCTATGCGGTAGCGATCTACCCCGGCGATGTGGGAACGTTCGGTGGCATCGTGACTGATGAATATGCCCGTGCGCTGCGCGAAGACGGCTCGGTTATCCCCGGCCTTTATGCCACCGGCAATTCGACCGCCTCGGTCATGGGTCGGACATATCCGGGGGCCGGTGCCTCGATATCGCCTGCATTCATCTTCGGCTGGGTGGCTGCACGCCACGCCGCACGCCAGAATTTCGCCTGAGGAGCCAAAAATGGGATCCGGATCGGAGCAGATGCTCAACGAGCTCTACGACAAGATGAAGATTCGTGAAGTTGTCACCAACTACTGCCGTGGTGTCGACCGGATGGACCGTGATCTGCTGATGAGCGTCTATCACCCCGATGCGATCGACGACCATGGCTTCTTCGTGGGAAATCGCGAAGATTTCTGGGACTGGGTGAACCGCTACCACACCAACGCGCAGATCTCGCACCAGCACGTCATCACCAACCACAGTTGCGAACTTGATGGTGATACGGCCCACGCCGAGACGTACTGGATGATGGCCGGCATGGACGCAAAGGACATGACTCTGACACTCGGCGGCGGGCGCTATATCGATCGCATGGAAAAGCGGGAGGGGGAGTGGCGGATCGCTGCGCGCAAGTGCGTAGCCGAGTGGGGCGGGGAACCAGCGCCATCGAAGGTCCCGTTGGAATTCATGGCAATGCTTCGCGAGAGCGGCACGGTAGCGCGCGACCGCAGCGATTCATCCTATGAACGACCGTTGGCTGTGAAGCCTGAACGCGTCGGCATCAATCTCGACATCCTTCCGCCCGAGTACCGGCCGGAATGACCGGCACGCGGGTGCTCGTTCGTGATTGAACGACTTGCATCTCTTCATCATTTTCGTATAAATCAGATATACGTTTATTCTCAGGTAAGGTTCCAATATCGATGGCCACGCTCAATTCGATCGTCCGCGCGGTCCTGGCAATAGATCCGTCGGCGCCGGCGATAGAGCACAACTGCCAGTGGTACACATGGGGTGAGCTGAGCGAGATCATCGACTCGGTCGAAGCAATCCTGACGCGAGAAGGCATCGGTGCAGGTACGCGCATCGGCGGAATCCTTCGCAACACGCCGCAAATTGCCGCAGTCATCATCGCAACAATCATCAACGACCGCTGCGTGGTAACGCTCAATCCGGCATTGCCGGACGACAAGCTGGTTGCGGATATCAACACGCTGGAGATCCCGGTGGTCATCGCCGAAATGGTTGACTGGGAGCGACCGGCAGTGATGGCTGCGGTCAAGCAATCCGGAGCACTCGGGATTGCGATAACCGGTGATCGCGCAGAGCCTGTGCGCGTCGTCCTGCCACGCACCGGCAGCGGGTTCCGCAACGATGCAGCCGGGGTCGGGATCGAAATGCTCACCAGCGGAACAACCGGCACGCCCAAGCGCATTCCGCTCAAGGCCGCGAACTTTTCGCGAATGGTGCTCGACGCCGCCGTGTTCGAGAACCGTGACATTGATACGCCTCCCCGGTTATCCCGCGCTGTGGCGATTACCAACACGCCGTTTTCGCACATCGGCGGGATATTCAGCCTGTTCGTGACGCTTTCGGCTGGCCGGAAGATCTGCATGCTCGACCGGTTCCGCGTCGAAGAGTTCGTTGGCGCAGTCCAACGCCACAAGCCCAAGGTTGCCGGCGCACCGCCCTCGGCCCTTCGCATGATCCTCGATGCCGATGTGCCGCGGGAGGCTCTGTCGAGTCTTGTCGCCTTTCGGACATCAACCGCGCCACTCGACCCCGATCTGGCCGACCAGTTCCAGGAACGCTTCGGCATACCAGTGCTGCAGAATTACGGCGCTACGGAGTTCGCCGGGGGTGTTGCCGGATGGACGCTTCCGGATTTCCGCAAGTACGGCGAAAAGCGTCGCGGCAGTGTGGGGCGCATGAACCCGGGTATCGACGGACGCATCGTGCATCCGGAGACCGGCGAGCCGTTGTCCTTTGGTGAAACAGGTCTTCTCGAGATCCGCGCGAAGCACTTGGGCGATGGCAAGAGCTGGGTGCGCACCACCGATCTTGCGAAGATGGACGAAAAGCAATTCCTCTGGATCCTTGGACGCGCCGACAATGCCATCATCCGAGGAGGCTTTAAGATCATGCCTGACGACGTGGTCAAGGCGATCGAGGCGCATCCTGCGGTGCTCGAAGCGTGCGTCGTCGCTCTACCGGATTCCCGGCTGGGACAGGTACCCGCCGCCGGCTATCGCGTGAAGAACGGCGCCTCGGTGAGCGAAGATGAGTTGCGTGCTTTCCTCCGCGAGAGACTGTCGGCCTATCAGGTGCCAACGCAACTGGTCAAAGTCGATGATTTCGTTCGCACGCCTTCGATGAAGCCCAGCCAGCCCGAGCTCAAGAAGCTGTTCGAAGCTGCATGAGCGTGGCCATGCGCCATAGATGATACCACAGCCGCCCTTCCCCGCGACCGTCCGGGGCCTGATCCGAAGCTTTGCCGAACGCTTCGGCTATGGTGACGCCTTGGTGCGTGAGGGACAGTGCATCAGCTTCAACGGACGTGCCAGCCAATCTGCTGCCGTCGCCGAAGCACTGGTTGGCCTTGGCGTGAACCGCGGCATGCGAATTGCGGTGTTGGCACCTCTTGGGCCCGATTTCATCGTGACGGTACTCGCCGCGGACGGGATCGGTGCAGTTATCGGCCCAATCAGCACGCTCTACCAAGCTCGTGAACTCGCCTAGGTTCTGGCCCGCGGCGAATTCGCACACCTAATCGTGGCCGACAGCTTTTTGAACCATGATTACTTGTCCCGCCTCGAAGAAGCACTCCCTGATCTTGCACAGGCCGAATAAGGGCCGCCGTTTATAGAAGCCGCACCTGCCCTGAGTGCGATACACGTGATCGGCTCGGTCGACTGCCCGTGGGCGCGTCCTTTCTCGCGGCTGCTAGAGGGCGATCCACGGATTGATGACACCATTCTGGCATCCTTTGACGAGCGGGTCACACCGGTCGACCCGGTCTGCATCATTTATACGTCTGGCAGCACGGCCGAACCCAAGGGCGTTGTCCATGGCCATGGACCCTTCGTACGGCATGCGTGGCAAATGGGTACGACAGCGACGGCGTTCGGGCATGGCGATCGCACGATCACGACGTGCGCGATGTTCTGGGTCGCTGGGTACGTCGCGACGTTGTTCAACGCGTTGGCAAATGGCACCTGCCTCCTACTCACCAGCGACGGCTCTGCCGCCAATGTCGTGCGGCTGATCAAGGCGGGGGGCGCGACAGGTCTTTCCGGCGACGTCGGCTGGTTTGAGGTCCTGCGTGATTCCGAAGAGTTGGCCAGCGCTGGAACTGAGCTAGGCAGGCGCCTGTCCTCGTTCAAAGTGCCCAAACGGATTTTGGCTCTTGCTGAAACGGATATGCCGATGACTGGGGCGGGCAATATCCGCAAGACCGTACTGGCAACCTTGCTTGCCACCAGGTTCGGCTGGAGCCGGTGACATAGGATCGTCTCGCTTGGAAATCGCGTCGGGTGCGGTGCCGAGGGCTATGGCGCATCCGTCGCCTGGTATCCGAGCCGCGCGCCTTCAGCCCTTGGTCCAGCCGCCGTCAACCAGCAGTTCCACGCCCGTAATGTAGCTTGCCGCATCGCTCGCAAGAAACAGCACTGCGCGGGCCATTTCGATCGGTTCCGCCGCCCGGCCGATCGGATTGCGGCCCGGGATCATTGCAGGTCCGGCTATCACCGCGCCTCCACTGGCTTCCGCAGCCTTCATCGTCTTGGGCCCTGGCGTGTTCATTCCGCCTGGCAGCACCGAGTTTACCCGGATCTTGTCGGCAGCAAATTCGAGGCACGCCAACCGCGTAATTGCGTCGACACCTGCCTTAGCCGCATCGTAGTGCATATTGGGAAAGATCATCGGGTGATGTGAGCAAGCCGACGAGATGTTGACGATTGATCCACCGCCACGCCCTCTCATCTGCTTGACCGCCTCGCGCAGACAAAGAAACGTGCCGCGAGTGGTCACTGCCTGCATCGTGTCCCATTCGGACACCGGCATGTCCATTGTATTGGCCTTCTTTCGGTACGCGGCATTGTTGACGAGGATGTCCACCCCGCCGAACTGCTTGGCAGCCGCGCTGAATCCGGCCTGAACCGCGCCTTCATCGGCCACATCCATCTCCACCGCTATCACCGGCCCACGCGAGGCGAGTTCGACCGCTGTTTCCTCGGCATGAGCACCATCGAGATCGGCGATCACGACAGACGCGCCGACATCGAGGAACAGTGCCGCAATTTCGCGGCCCAGACCCTGCGCGGCCCCGGTGATCAATGCCACTTTGCCAGGCAATGTGAATGGCGCGAGCGCCGCAATTTCGTTAGCCAAAGCCTTCTCCTGAAAATCGTTGCAGCGCGCCGGTCAATCCCAACGTAGATACAGCTCGTCAAAGCCGGGTACAGAGCCGCAATGCTCGACATGGGTGCGATCGGGATCGAGCCGAAACATCGGCATCCGGCCCACGAACTCCTCCAGAAACACCTGGATTTCCGCGCGCGCCAACGGTGCACCTACACACTTGTGCGGACCATTGCCGAATGTGTTGTGATCACCCGGCTTTACTTCGCGGTCAAAATCCACCTCTAGTGGATCATCCCACACGCGTTCATCGATCCCCGAAAGGTTGTTGGGGACCATGATCATCTCGTCCTTCTTGAAAAGGACCCCTTTGTACTCGAAGTCCTGCGTGAGAATCCGCCCGGTGTTGGACAAACCGAAGCGGCGGATGAACTCTTCACTGACGCGGCCGATGATCTCTGGCTCATCGCGCAGGCGCTGCTGCTTTTCGGGGTGCGTGGCGAGGTAATGCGTGATGTAGGAGAGCGAGGCAGCTACCGTATCCAGCCCGCCGACGAACAGCAGAGAGGCCATGGACAGCGTCTCCTCGTCGGACTCGAAGCGCGGGTTGCGCCGCCAATTGGCGACACGCGTCAGCAGATCATCGCCCTCGCCGCCCTCCCGCTCGTCAAGCACGGTCTGGAGGTAGTCGTTTATCCTCTGATTGGCCTCAATGCGCGACTGGAGATCGTACGAAGAAATAATTGCAATGCCCCATTCGACGAATTCCTCACGCCGATCGAGCGGGAGATCGACCATTCGTAGAAACATCGTCACCGGCATAACCCGGCCAAATTCGGCAAGAAACTCGCACTGGCCGTTCGGGAGCATCTTCTCGGCAAGTTCAATCGTCAGTGCACGGGCATCTTCGCGCATCCGCGCCACTGCCTTTGGCGTGAAGGCTGGATTGATGACCGCGCGATACCGTGCGTGGATTGGCGGATCAACCGCAAGCGGGATCGGCTTCCTGACCATCAGCTGGCGCGGAATCATGAATTCCTCGTGGCTGAAGATCGCATAGTTTTCCTGTACGAAGCGCACGTCCTCAGCGCGGGTGACCATCCAGTGACCACCGTGACGCGGCGTCCAGATTATATCTGGGCCTGAGTGGAGCTGCCGCTTGACCGCGCGATAGACACCTAGCTCCTTCAAATTCTCGGGCCGCACGTAGTCGAAATCGACCACGAGATGTGCAGGAACGTGATCCGGTTTCGGGGTCAGCTGCGGAATCGTGTTTGTCATTGATCTGAGTCCTTGGATCGGGATCAGCAAACGAAAGCGGCACGACCCCTGATACGGGAGCCGCGCCGCCTTGCGTGTTTCAAGGCTTACTTTGCATCGTCACCGAAGCGGTACTTCAGGCTGACACCCCACATCCGCGGAGCGGCATAGATATTGCCCAGCACGCCAAGCGAAGAACGCTGCAGCAGGTTGTTCGCGCCGATGCGATAGGTCTTGTCCGTGACGTTGGTCACGAACACCCCGAGATCGACCGGCTGACCCATCACGTTCCTCCAGTTCGCCGTCAAATCGAGCGTTGTATAAGGCTTCTCGATAGACTGCGGATTCAGTTTGCTGGTATCGGTCAATGCTACGCTCGACTGATGATAGAGCAGGCCGCCAAAGCTGATCTGGCCGATGTCCTCCGTGAGCGGAAGCGTGTAGTCCATCGACAGCGTGTACTGTGTCTTGGGCACTGAGTTGTACAGGTTGTCGGAACAGAACCCTTCAATGTTCGCCGCGTTGGGATCGCATGGATTCTTCAATGGATTCGGGGTCAGCTTGTCAAACTTGGCGTCCGTGTAGGCGAAGGTTCCGCCGAAGGTGAGCCCCTTCACCGGGATCAGGGTAACTTCCGCCTCAATGCCCTTGATGCGTCCATTACCGACATTCTGGACCTGCGAGACCGGCACAGCGCCCGGAAGCACGACGTTCTTCTGGATGCCCTTGTAGCGGTCCGTGTATGCGGCCAAGTTGGTGCGCAGGAATACTCCGTCGAAGTTGAAGTCGGCCTTGACGCCGGCTTCTGCCGAGAGGTCGGTTTCCTGCCGGTAGGCAGGATCGACGCCCGGAGGCGAAGTACCGTTCACACCGCCAGGACGATAGCCCTTGCTGACCTTTGCATAGAACAACTGGCCACCATCGGTCTTGTAGGAGGCACCTGCCTGCCAAGTGGTGGAGTTGAACGAACCGCGCGTCTCGGTGCAGCCAACCGCTCCGAAGAGATTATTGAGCGGAATAACGCCGTTCGGCGGGCCAAGGTCAATCGAGCCCGCGCCGTAATTCGTGCATTGGCCATGCGGGATCGGTGCAAATGTATTTGCCACGATGATATCTGCAAACGGCGCGGGGGTGCCGATAGCCGTGAGGAAGTCCTTCAGCCCTGCCTCACCGCCAGGCAACGGGCTCAGGTACGTGGCCTGGCGAGAAAGAACCGTATCACGTGTATAGCGCAGGCCGCCGTTGACCTTGAAGTTGTCGGTCACGGCATATTCGAACGAACCATAGACTGCACGCGACTTCGTCGTCAGATAGTTGACACCGACGCGCTGGAGGATCGCCACGTTGACCGTGGCGTTCTCGCTCGGCCCGGCCGGACGCTGCTCATCCATGTAACCGCCCAGAGCCCAGGTCAGGCGATTGTCAAACGCCTTGCCCGACAGGCGGAGTTCCTCGCTGAACTGCTCTTGGTTCGTGAACAACAGGCCACCGCAAGCCGAGTGGCAAGTGAGGACCGCTGCGCCGTTGGATGCAGCGTAATTGGAAGCCTCGTCCTCACGTTCGCGAACATAGCCGAATATGTTTGTCAGCGTGATCGAGTCGGTCAGTTCGGCTGTGGTCTTGTTGACCACATAGAGGTTCTTGCGCCTGCTATAGAGGGGATCCACCAACGAAACGGCGCGGTTGCCGCGGGCCTGCTGGGCAGAGAGTTGCGCATTAAGCGATGCGAGATAGTTGGCGGTGGTGAACGGTGTGTCCCCAGGCTTGAAAGCCCGCACCGACCCATTGGCGTCGATGCCATAGGACCCGGGGAACAGCGGGGCAAGCCCGCCTACACTCGCGCCGAGGGCGGCATCGTTGATCCCCGCAAAGACAACGGATGTGCCGTTGTCGTGCGTGTTCTGGTAGGACACGATAGTCGTGTTCTCCAGCCCTTCGACCGGGCGGAGGGTCAGGCCGAAACGGTAGCCCTCGTAAGCAACGTTATCCAGTTTCTGGCCATTGGCGACGTTTGTCGTGAAACCATCGCGGCGGGCCGTCTCGAAGGCGGCGCGGAAAAGAACCTTGTCCGCAACCAGTGGAACATTGACGGCGCCATTGACCGTGCGCAGTCCGTAGTTGCCTACCTTGACGCCGAAGTATCCCCCAAAGTCTTCCTTCGGAGTCTGTGCGGCGACCATGACGTTGCCGCCATCGGTAACACGGCCGAAGGTGACCCCTTGTGGACCGCGCAAAACCTGGATGTTCTGAACATCGAAGAACTGACCTTGGGTCAGCCGAGCGATCGGCACTTCGTTGAAATAGGTAATAACTGCCGGGAACACGGTCCCGAACGAATAGCCTTGCCCGCGGATGGTGTAGGTAAGGTTGTTACGATTGGATACCGAAGCGGTCACGCTTAGGCCCGGAGTGCTTTGCACCAAGTCGACCGGATTGAATGAGCCCTTGGCCTCGATCCTCGCCGGGGTGATGATCGAAACCGCCACGGGAACGTCCTGCAGGCGCTCTGAAGTGCGCCGGGCAGTAACCACGATGTCTGTCATTGGCGGAGCGCTCTGAACGGCCGATTGCTCTGCCTCTGCGGTCATGGGCGCGTTTGCTGCTTCGGCCGCAGAACTTGCTGCAAATGCTGGCGCGCTCGCACAAAGCGCAGTGCTGGCAAAAAGGGCGATTTTCCAAGTTTTCATCCGTACCTCCCAAGGTACACCCGACGAAGGGTGGTGTTTCTTCCGGATTGCGCGGTCCGCTTCTTAAATCACGTGACTCGCGGCGGGCCAGTTGGAGGACCCGCTCCGGACCCATTGGCTAGCACGAGCCTTCCTCTTGTCAATATTAGTTATACGATTATCTGGCGCGGTCGCATCACTCGATCTCGGGAGAAGCGCCAGCCTCCGCCGTGTGTGTGAGCCCGGAGGCGCTTGTGTTGCTAACGAAAATAGATATTATCAAGTTAGATAATTACCCGACTCCAGAAGATGCACTGCAGTATGGGAAGGTGAGTGGATGACAAGGCAGATCGGCGTCGATCTCCACGAATGCGTGCCTCATCATGCCAGCTCGTCCACGCGCGAACGAGCTGGGCCAGAGGGGTGTTGTCACAGCAGCATATTGGCTTCGCCACGAGCGCTGGTGCCTTACCAGTTCAACCAAAGGAATGTGCAATGACGGAGAAGAACGCTCCTCTCATCCACGCTTTCGGCCTTTCGAACCGGACTGCGCTTGTGACTGGCGCCGGGTCTGGACTGGCGGAAACCATTGCTCAGATACTTGCTCTGGCCGGTGCCAGTGTGATCGTTGCGCACGATGTTCTCAGCGAGGCTGGCCGCGTAGCTTCAACGATATGCGAAAGCGGAGGCACGGCGCGGGCTGTTGCTTGCGATGTCAAGGTCGAAGCAGACGTCATAGCGCTTTTCGAAGACTGCGCGGCGCGCGGCGAAATTCCTGACATCATCGTAATGGGCGCGATGATGCAGGGTGGGGTCCCCGCGATCGACATGAGTGCCTCGCAATGGGACGCGATGTACGAGATCAATGCCCGCGGCGCTTTCCTGACTGCACGTGAAGCCATCCGCCAGCTCAAGCGGGTATCGATGCCCGGCAGAATCATCGCCCTTTCGACGATGGGTTCGGAGCATCCGGTTCTCGTCGGCAATGCAGCGTATGGCTCGTCAAAGGCCGCGCTCAACCAATTGTGCCGCCAGCTTGCCTTCGAACACGCCGCCGACGGCATCCGCGTCAATGCGGTTCTGCCCGGCGCCGTTCCCGGCAATGCGCCCAAGATGGTAGGTGCCACCTTCGTTGGTGGACCGGGGGCAGATCCGTCCCGCCACCTGTCAGGCTTCGGCAAGCCAGCAGACGTCGGTTGGCTTGTGGTTTATCTTGCCGGCCCATCCGCGGACTACATCACGGGGCAGACGTTCGTGATCGATGGAGGCTTCGGTGTCGGCTGATCTTTGCGGGCCTTACGCCGCTGCCCTCATGCCCTTCGCAGCAACTCTCGATCCGGCGGCACTCATCACCGCGGCAGAAGCGGCCACCGGGCTGTCCGACTGGGGCGGAAAGCGTTGGGATGAAGAGCGCTTTCGCCACGATTTTTCGTTGCTTTGCCATGCGATTGAAGAGGATGCACAGCTTACTCCGCTCGGTCGCAGTCGCACCCATTCGCGGTTTCACACGATGCTGGTCTCACGGCTGCGCTATTTAGCGATGCGCAAGACGCTTCCGGGGATCGATGCGCAGCCTCTAGTCTCACCTCTGATTGGCAGCGGACTTCCGCGTGCAGGCACCACTTTCCTCCACGGCTGTCTCACTCAGGACCCTGCCAATCGCGTTGCCCGCGCATTTGAAGCCGCGATTCCTGCGGCGCTGCCGGGAGACGACCCGCGCGAATTGCTCTACCGCGATATCCTCGCCTTTCAGGGGATGACAGAAGATGCGCTCACCCGCATCCACCCTTTTGGTGCAGAACTGCCCGAAGAATGCATATTCCTTCAGGAAGGCGATATCGGCTCGCTTTATTCGGTTTACTGGAACGCGCCGACATTTGCCGCAATCATGGCCGACAAGGCCGCCAGCGGGTTGCGTTGGCAGATCGGGGTTATGCAAGCGCTTCAGGCGGCAAAGCCCGGCGGACGCTGGGCACTCAAGGCACCGGGGCACATGTTCGCGTGGGAGGAAATGCGGCTCGCGTTTCCCGATGCTGCAATCTACGTAAATCATCGCGACCCTGCCAAAGTCATCCCGTCAATCGCCAGTCTATTCATGGGGCTGCGTCGGTTGTTCTCTGACCTGGCGAGCGATCCCGCCGAAGTTGGTGCAGGACAACTCGTGGGCTGGTCGGAGGCGATGAACGCCTATACCACGTGGCGGAAGGGTCCAGGTTCGGACGCCAACGTATTCGACGTACACTTCGCGGATTTGACCGCACACCCACTCGAGACCGTCGCGGCTCTCTATGACCGCTTCGCGATCCCGTTCACAGCCTCCTACCGTGAAGCGCTGCTGCGTCATCTGGACCGCGATCAACACGGAAAGGGACCGGCGCGGCACTATACGCTGGCTGAGTTCGGGCTGGATGAAGCGCAGATCGAAGCACACTTCGGCCACTACATGGACCAGTTCAAGGTCGCGCGGGAGAAGCGGGTGTGACTGTGCAGAAATCTGGTCCGCTTGCAGGCAAAGTGGCTCTCGTTACGGGTGGCGGCAACGGCATCGGCCGCGCAACAGTTATGGCCCTGCGCAATCACGGGGCAAAAGTGGCCTGGACCGATATCCTCGATTCCGCACCGCCGGGAGATAGCGGTCAGTTCGCGATCCGCGCCGACGCCACGCTTGAACCCGACGCTGCTCGCACGGTTGAGGAAACCCTGTCGACTTTCGGACGGCTAGACATCGCCGTACACAATGTCGGCAATTTTGGCGCGGGGGACCGCTGGGACGCTCCTCTTGAAGACACTGCGCTGGAAGCTTGGAATGCGACCGTGTGCCAGTGCCTGACCAGTTGCATGCTCGGCATGAAGTACGCAATTCCCGCGCTTCGTCGCAGTGGTGGCGGCGCGATCGTCAACATCGCCTCACTGGCCGGCATCCGTGTGACCCGATTTGCCTCTCCGGCCTATGCCGCAGCAAAGGCCGGCGTGGTTCACCTCAGCCAACATGCCGCAGTGACGCTTGCGCCCGAGAACGTCCGCGTCAACGTCGTCGCCCCAGGGCTGACTTTAACGCCAAATATCGAGAGCAGCATGCCGCCGGCAACCCGTGCGGCGATCGCGGCGGAGTTTCAGCCGATGAATCGCATGATGACGACGCAGGAGATTGCCGAGGCGATCCTGTGGGCAGCTTCCCCTGCGAGTTCGGGTGTCACAGGACTGGTCATTCCGGTCGATGGCGGCTGGGCGGCCAAGTGACGCTCCAGAAGGAAAGGAAGAACGACATGACCGGCATTCTCGAAGGACGGGTCGCCATTGTTACAGGGTCGGGCCGAGGTATCGGGCGCGGCATTGCAGTCGAACTGGCGCGTGAAGGCGCCAAGGTTGTTGTCGCGTCGCGCAGCCAGGGTTCGATCGACGACACACTTTCTATCGTTGCCCAAGCTGGCGGCACAGCGGTTGGCCAGATCTGTGACGTCGGCGAGCACGCTGACATCGTGGCCACGGTCGAGCGGGCGGTATCGGCCTTCGGCGGTCTCGACATACTCGTCAACAATGCCCAAGCCTTTGGGACCAAGGATGCCCCAGATTCCTCGCCGGTGCTGACAGGCATAGAGAAATTCCGCGACGCGGAGTGGGATCTGACCTTCCAGACCGGACCGACGGCAAGCTATCTCTTCATGAAGGCTGCGTTTCCCCACCTCGTCGCCTCGGGCCGAGGACGGATCATCAACTTCGGCTCTTACTGGGGCCAGGCAGGCAATGAAGGCTCGGTTGCCTATAATGCCGCGAAGGAAGCGATCCGCGGCCTGTCCCGAACCGCCGCGCGCGAGTGGGGCAAGCATGCAATCACTTGCAACGTCATCAATCCGGCCATCGAGACCGACGCTCTGCGCAACCATACGGGCGGAGACCCGGCTGCAACAGCGGCCGCTGCGGCTGGCATCCCGTTGCGCCGCTTCGGCGACATTTTTGCCGACGGCGGCCGGATCGCAGTATTCCTTGCCAGCGATGATGCCGCCTTTCTCACTGGCATGACCTTTCAGGTCGATGGCGGGCTCTTCATGTATCCCTGAACACTTTGAATCATTTGCAATTTCGCAAACGACAGTCTCCCTCATGTCTGAAGGAACTGACATCGTAGGCCGGGATTATCGGGCCGATCCAGCATCGCAAGACACACGGGAGAGCATGCCATGACCAATCCCATCGCCAATCGTGGCCAGTTTCTGGCCGAGAGCGATGTGCTCGCGATGCGCGCCGATCCTAGGGTTTCATCGACCCGCGCCATCATCGAGATGCTGTTTGCGCGGGGATACAGCGATCGTATGCCAGTCCAAGCAAAGCCGCTGTTGTCGGCCTTTGCCGACGAGTTCTTGAATAACTGGCTGTTCAAGGCAGCAGCCTCGGACGCGCAGCACCCCAAGTTTGTCCGTGACTTCATGCCCGCTTACCGCTGGCCCGGCCAGGTGGCAGACCATGAAGTCGTTGGCTCGCGAACCGGAGGAGACAATCCGGACAACTGCTACCGCCTGGCCGGGATCGAGCATGGCACTGCCTACCGGATCATCGGACGCCTGCCCGCCCAGCCTGATGCCAAGGCGGCCAACATCTCGTTTACGCTGACCGCGAACTACGGCACGAGCCAGACGGTCCAGACAGTTGAAGACCACGAACTGGCAATTGCACCCGATGGCTGGTTTGACCTGACGATAGACGACAAGCCCGCGAACGGGCGAGCCAATCACTTGACCACCTCGCCCGGCACGCGCTTCCTGTTCGTTCGGGATTCAATGATGGATTGGGCACGCGAAACGCCGCTCGATCTCCAGATCGAGCGCATCGGCGAAGCACGCACCGCCCCCCTCACCACGCAGGACATGGCAACCCGGGCAATCGAACACGCACTGAACGATCTCTATCTGTACTTCTGGTTCCAGAACATCTGGAGCGGAATGGCGCTCAACTCGATCACGCAGGCCGAGGCCATGCGTGGCTCGGGCGGTGGGCTCGTTACTCAGGGAATATGCAACGGAACCTTCGACCTCGGCCCCGACGATGCCGCAGTGATCACCTATGATCCGGTCGACGCGGGCTATGCTGCGGTACAGCTCACCGAATGGCTCTATCGCAGCCTTGATTATCATCGCATCCAATCGAGCCTGACTGCGGCGCAAAGCCACGTCGATGCTGACGGGCTGGTCCGTGTCGTAATCGCGCGTCGCGATCCCGGCATTGCCAACTGGCTCGATACCGGGGGGCAGAGCCGCGTGCACTCGATCCTGCGCTGGCAACGAATGAAGCCCGACGGTCGTCCGATCAAGGCCAGGCTGACACTGACGACGATCGACAGGTTGCGCCACGAATTGCCCGTCGGCACCTTGTGGGTCGAAACTGCCGAGCGCAAGTCTCGTCTCGAAAACCGTGTTGCAGCGTACCGGCGCCGCATCACCGCCTGAATCAATCCCGGTCATTGCGAAAGGAATGCGATCATGCCCCGTCTGCTACTCGTCAATTCACGCGCCAATGAAGGGCGCGAAGATGAATACAAGGCCTGGTACACCGGCACCCATATCGGCGAGGTGACACAGGTTCCAGGCTTCCTTTCGGGTACCTTCAATGCCTGTATCGGTCCGGACGGGCAACCGACCGGTGAATTTACCGCAATCTACGAAGTTTCCGACGAACCTCCGGCCGTGTTGATGCAGGCACTCATGGGCGCCAGCAAGGACATGCAGATGACCGATGCGATCGATGGATCAAGCGTGCGGTTCAATTTCCTCGATCCGCAGTGACCGTGAGCACACTCCGCCGAGAAGGTACCATCATCGGGTACCTCTAGCGGCGGGGTGTGGTTGGCAATCGGCACTGCGATCGGTCCGGAACCGGTCCGCAACCTGGCGAACCAGTCTTGGCGAAAAGCGCTCTAGAACCCTAGATCGCGAACCAGTACGTCGATCGGGCCCGAAACCTGTTGCACGGCGCTCAGCAGCGCTTCGCGCAGCAATTCCGCAGGCAAGGAGCGAGTCCCGGACCATGGCCAACATTGCCGTTTTCGTCTCTCCTCGCACGTTGGCAGTCAGCCTTGGCGCAATGACAGACATTCATGCGCGCCTGGGCGAAGTGTTCGAGAGCAACGAAGCACTTGGCAATTACGCAGGAGTGGCAACCCGCCTCACGATTGCGGCCTCGACGGGCGCGCCCGTTCACTTCGCAGGGGGAATGCCCCTGCCGTGCAGCACCACTTTCACGGCAATCGAAGATGCCCGGCTGATCTATCTGCCCGCCTTCCAGATCGGAACGATCGAGCATCTCCAGGCCATACTCAAGGCGGCCGAGGCATTCCATGTGTGGCTGGCGCGCGCAGCCGCTGGCACGCCTGCTGGAGCAGCCGGTGCATCAGTCTTTCACCTCGCAGCCGCTGGATTGCTCGATGGAGGCGAATGTGCCGTACCGCCTCGCCTCACAGCCGCCTTCCAGGACCTCTTTCCCAGAGTGAGCATCGCGAAGACACGCACGCTATGTGTATCGGACGGACCTGCTCCCAGGATCACCTGCAGTCGTGACTGGCAAAACGGCGCACTGGCAATTCGTCTGCTGGCGGCTGGCTTCTCGACGGCAATTGCCGAGAGCCTGGCTCTGCGCGAACCGCCTGAGGGCGATGTCGGCTTCGTCGCCAATGAGCCCGATCCCGTTGTCGCTCGTGCGCGGACTTGGATCCGGGACCGTTTTGCGCGGGACTTCCGCATCGCCGATCTCGCGCGTGAACTTGGCGTTTCGCATCAGGGCCTGATCCGCCGGTTCCGCGCAACGGGAGGAGACACGCCTCGCAGCTACGTCCAACGGCTGCGCTGCGAGACCGCTGCGAGCATGCTGGTCGAGACACGCCGCACGGTCTCAGAGATCGCCCAACTCGTCGGATACCGAGATGTCGCCTCGTTTCGCGATGTATTCGCCGCGCATGCCGGCATGTCGCCGTCAACCTGGCGCCGCACCCGATTGCACCACTCCCCTCCTTTGCAAGGCCTCGTGCGCGCCCAGACCGACGCGCTTCCCTGACCGCCTCAAGGGTATGAGAACCGTTTTCAACGGCGCAGGCTCGCTTGGGGACGGAGTTACACGCATCGGGCCACTGGCTGCCCACGAGGCCGAACTCAGCCGTTTAGCCCAAAGTGGCCAGAGTGAAGCTTACTCCTCGTGCACGACGCCTGCAGCCGCATTTGCGCTCTTCCAGAAGTCACCGCCCATGACCATGTCAAGTTCGAGTTCCGCTACCTCGGAAACCCGCGCGAACAGCATGTAGAGCCCGATCACATGGATCAACTCCACGATCTGGCGCAGGGAGTAGAACGCCTTGACGGCGTCAAACACGAAGTCATCGACCCGCACGGTCTTGACCACCTGCCGGGTGAACGCGAGCAGCGCCTTCTCGCGATGATTGAACGCAGGATCCCCAAACCGGTCGTCGGCGATCGCTGCAACCTTTTCGTCGGGAATGCCCATCGCTTTGGAAACTTCGAGATGCTGGGCCCATTCGTATGCGCCGCGATCGAGATGAAGGACTGCCAGCACGCAAATCTGGCGCTCGAGGGGCGGCACTTCGATATCGCTCATCATCGCGCTCACCGCGCTGCCGATACCAATGCGCATCGAACGCGCGTGTGCGAGCAGCATTGCGAGATTGGACCTGCCACTCGGCGTGCTGTGATAGCGCTCCTGCTCTTCTTCCGTCAGATCCTCGACGCGCATTGGCGGAATACGGTTCATACGATCAGATTCTCCGGAGCAGGAAGGGGACGGGACAGGAAGCGGTTGGAACCTCGACTTCCGCTTGAGGGATGATGCGCTTCAGTTTTCGCTGCTGCGGCGCAGGGTAACGGCATGGTCGCCGTCGAACACCACGACAATGCGCTTGCCCGCCGGTGCTGTTGGCACATACTCGTTGCGCTTCTGCCGCACGCCGGGGTGATCCACACGGATGAATGTATCGTCATCCACGCGGAAGCAGCGCTCGCCCCCGTCGCTCGTGCGCACTCGGATCTCGTCTTCGCGTGCCTTGATGATCTCCGCCAGCAGAACGCGAGGGTCAGTCGCGGATTGCACGCGGGTGTCGAGGGTCACCCGGCAACGCTTGGACGTATTCGGCATCGACGCGTGCGGCGTGTAAGGGTTGATCATCAGCACATCGCCTGGAAAGTAGTCGGTTGTGGCCCAGGCATCATCGGGGATGACCCCGGCGGGGACAGGGCTCGGGGTCTTGGCCACGTTGTGGAGAAATCCGCGGTTGCATTGCCGTACCGCTACCATCAGCCCGCCTACCTCGCGCTCGCACGGCGTAAGCGGTGTCCATACCGGCCTGTAGTTGACAATTCCCGGGCTGAAGAACCCATCCTGATGGATTCCCGTGATCGAGCCGCCCGGAGGATAGACCCGGTACTGCACGATCGGGAGCAATGCTGCGGGTTCGCCCAGAACCTTATGGAACAACGCCGAATTGGCAGGATTTGCGACCAGCTTGCGGGCAATGCCGGAAAATTCAGGACTTTCCTCCATCCCTGCGGGTGCGGCCATTCCTGTCCAGATTGCGCTCGCATCGCCACTTGCAACCAGACCGTGCCGCGCTGCGACCGCCAGCATCGCATCACGCGCCTCCAGCACCGAGACAGGATCGAGCACCCCACGCAGTAGGATATATCCCTCCTCGTCATGAAAGCGCATCAGCGCAGCGTGATCTTCAAGCAGGTGGTTGCAGGACTGCAGTTCCCGTGTCGCTCTCACTGCCAGCACATCGGCGTCAGGCGCATCGGGCATGAAAAGCGCTTTGCTAGCCATCAGACAATCCACTCCTTCCTTATACTTCGCCAGGAGGCTTTATCTTTGACCATACCACCATGGCAGTTCCCCCCAAGCAATGGGCAATGTTCGCATTCTTAAGGGGTGATTTTCGCTCTCAGAATGCTTTTGCTTGTTTGCGATCAGTCTTGCTTGCTGTTCAAGACCGCGTATCGAAGCCGCACGGCCTCACCTTGTGCTCGACATGCTATAGGACAGGATGAGCGGACAAAGGCACGAGATGCTCACGGCCCCTTTTCATTCAGCTTGCTGGATTGCACCATAGTGGCTCGGGACCGTCGAGACCTTCAATTTCGGTCTTGGTCGCAAATCGAAGTTCTTTGGTTCTGACCCAGGTTAGCACCGTGAGCGGTGTTTTCAGCCCACGTGCGCGTGGGGCAGAGCTGATCGATGCGCGAAGCTGAGTGACCATTGGCGAGGCTGGTGAGCGTCGCGGTCAGCCATGCGTGCGGGTTGATGCCGGTGAGCTTCCAGTTCTCGATGAGTGTGGCGATCAACGCCCAGTTATCGCCGCCTTCGTCGGAACCTGCGAACAGGGCGTTCTTGCGGTTGAGAGCCAGCGGGCGGATGGCGCGTTCGACGGCATTGCTGTCGAGATCGATGCGGCCATCGTCGAGGAAGCGTGTCAGCCCACCCTAGCGTTTGAGGGCGTAGCTGATCGCTTCGCATAGCTTGGCCTTGGCGCTGACCTGCCGGCCGCGTGCTTCGAGGAACCTGTAGAGGTCGTCGAAGATCGGACGGCTGCGCTGGTCGCGGGCGTCGCGACGCTCGTCAGCGGCAAGCCCGCGGACCTCATTCTGATCGCCGCGCGACTGATCGCGCAAGGGGCGCAGATACCAAGCCGCTCTGCCGACCCAATCGGCAAGGGTTGAGCGATCCAGCTGAATACCCTGACGGGCATAGATCTGCGCCTGTCGGTACAGCGTAAGCGCTGTGCGGCCCCCACCTTGCGCGGGTGATGCCCAGCGTTGAGCTTGCCGGGCCTGATTTGGGCCGAGGCGCTACTCCTATGATAATCCCG
>NZ_JABAID010000018.1 GCF_012641335.1 Novosphingobium sp. ERN07 | reverse complement strand
TCGACGAATCGCTATATCAGTCAATGACATAGATCAGGCCTTCCATGGCGAGGCCCCCACCCTTGGGGGCCTCGTGCATTTTTGGACCGGCTATTTTTGGAAAAGGCCCCACTCCTGCCTGGGCTTTGATGGCATGAAGCGAGATCTCACGAGCCGGATGACCCGAAAAATACCCCGGATTTCAGGGGTTTGTAAAGCTGTCGGGGATGTCCTGAGACTGAGAATTGGAGCGGGTGAAGGGAATCGAACCCTCGTATTCAGCTTGGGAAGCTGCTGCTCTACCATTGAGCTACACCCGCACGCACCGGCGTAGGCCGCGCAGTGTCCGGTTTTCCAGACAGGGCGGCCCTCTGCCATGATTGAGAGCGGGTCGTCAACCATGTGGCGGCGCTGGTTGTGGCTTTTGCATCCCAGCGGTTTCAGATGTGACGATTTTCCTGTGCGCGCGGGTTGCGCATCTAGTTGCAATTGCGCCAGAACGTGCCCCATTGCATCGCCGGTCACGCTCAATTCAGCGGCATCGCGCAACAAGGCGGAAGGACAATTCATGAAGCCCACCATTACCGCAAGCCTGCTGGCGCTGGCCGCAAGCCTGCTCGCGCCCGCCACTTTGTCGGCCCAGTCCACAGCGCCTGCCTCTGCCACCAGTGCCAGCGAGGACGCGCGCCTGACGGCCTTTCTCGACGCCGAGTTTGCCGCATGGGTGAAGCAGCAGCCACAGCTTGCCACGCGGCTCGGGCTAAAGGACGGTGGCGACAAGTGGAACGACATTTCCGATGCCGCCGCCGATGCCGAAGTCGCTTGGCGGCAGAACAGCGTAAAGCGGATGCAGGGGCAGTTTGACCGGGCGAAGCTTTCGCCGCAGGCGCAGGTCAACCTCGATATATGGGCGCTTGAAGCTGATCGTGCCGCACTTTCGAACGCCGATCGCCAGTTCCGCCCGCCGCTTTATTCGCGGCTCTATTCGGTCCACAGCCAGTTGCCCGATTTCCTCGTCAACACGCACACCGTGGCTGATGTGACGGACCTGAAGAACTACATCGCGCGCCTGCGCGGCATTCCCGCCGTGCTCGACGTGGCGATTGCCCGCACCAAGGCGAGCGAGGCCGCCGGTATCCGCGCGCCCAAGTTCCAAGTGGAAACCGTGATGACCGGCAGCGGAAAGCTGATCAGCGGCTCGCCATTCGGCACGGGGCCAGACGCCGCGCTCTGGGCCGATGTCAAGGCGAAGACTGCCGCGCTGGTCAAGGCGGGCAAGCTCCCTCAGGCCGAAGCTGACGCCCTGCTGGCCGAAGCCCGCGCGGCCATCATCGATCTGAAACCCGCCTACGAGCGCGTGATCGCATGGGGCAAGGCGGCGCTACCGATGGCCCCCAGCGGCAAGGTCGGCGCAGTTTCGCTGCCCGGCGGCGAAGCGTTCTATGCCAACGCCTTGAAGCTCAACACCACGACTGACCTGACCGCCGATCAAATCCACAAGATTGGCCGCGCCGAAGTGGCCCGGATCGAAGCGGAGCAGGATGCCCTCGCCCGGCAAGCTGGCCTGAAGGACCGCGCTGCCTTCTATGCCGAGCGCGCCCGGCTCAATCCGCCCAAGCCGTGGGACGATGCTGCCCGCGCCGATTATCTGGCCAAGGCCAACGCCTTTGTTGCGCACACGCGCACACTGCTGCCCAAATACTTTGGCACCCTGCCCGAATACCGCATCGAAGTGGTGCGCGAACCGGCCTTTTCCGAAGTGCCCGGCGGCGCGGCCCATGCCTCTGCCCCCAGCCCCGATGGCACGCGCCCTGCCCGCACTTATGTCCACCTCGTTGGCGATACCGAAGACCCGGCGGCGATGTATACGCTGATGTGCCATGAGGCCGTGCCCGGCCACAACATGCAGGGCGATATTCAGGTGCGGCAGAAAGGCGGGCCGAAGTTCCGCGCGGTCACCGGCTATGTCGCATTTGGCGAAGGCTGGGGCCTTTATGCCGAGGCAATGTGCAAGGAAATGGGCGCGTTCCCCGATATTGCCGCCGATTTCATGCGCCTTGACGCCGAACTGTTTCGCGCCGCGCGTCTGGTCGTCGATACCGGCATTCACGCGATGGGCTGGAGCGAGGACGAGGCAGTTGTCTATATGAACGAGACGGGTCGCCAGCCGCTTGAATCCGCGCGGTCCGAAGTGCGCCGCTATATCACGCTGCCGGGGCAGGCCACCGGCTACAAGATCGGGATGCTCAAGATCATGGAACTGCGCCACAAGGCCGAAAACGCGCTGGGCGCGAAGTTCGATATTCGCGGCTTCCACGATCTGCTGATCGCATCCGGATCGCAACCGCTATCGATCCTCGAACGGCGCGTGAATGACTGGATTGCCGCCAAATCCTGATCTAACCGGTGCGCATAAATGAGGGGGCGGGCAGCGGCGGTTGCCCGCCCTCTTTTGCATTGCGCGAACGGCGTATGGACGTCTGTCCCCACGGTCAGCAAACTACCCGAACAGCCTCCAAAACCCTTTTCGCACCTGCAAAAACAAAGGCGTTGACGAACTTTTGACACCTGTCCAGTCTTCGCCCTGACACTGCGTCCGACTCGTTCGGTCGCGGCCTGCCAAGGGGGAAATTGCGACCATGACCGTGGCCGAAACCGTTGCCCGTGACCCTGCTGACGGCCTCGCTGCCGCATGCCCGAAACGCCCATTGCGCCGCCATCTTTTGCAGTTCCTCACGCTCACTGCGCTGCCCGCTTCGATCGTTCTGGCACAGGCTGGAAAGGAACCGGCGCGCGATCCTTCGAACACGGTCGAGACAGAGGCCGGTATCCCGATCAAGGATGCTCTGGTCGTCGAAAAATGCGGCACCTGCCATACCGCAGATGCGAAGGGCAACCTTTCCCGCATCTCTTATGTCCGCACCACGCCCGAAGGTTGGGCTCAGGTAATCCGGCGCATGTCCTCCCTGAACGGCCTGTCGCTGACGCCGACCGAAGCCCGCGCAGTGATCCGTTCGCTTTCGGCCAGCAACGGCCTTGCGCCCGAAGAGGCAAAGCCGGTTTCCTATCTGGCGGAACACCGCATCATCAGCGAAACCAGCATCCCGAACGAGACGATCCGCCAGTCTTGCGCGGCCTGTCACGCCTTTGCGCAGCCGCTGTCGTGGCGACGGTCGAAAGCGGAATGGAGCCTGCTGCGCAACCTGCACGTCGCCATGTATTCGCAAGCCGATGCGCAGTTCAGAAAGCCGGTGGAAGACCCGACGCAGCCGACTCCGCCCAATGGCGCGCTAAAGCCGCTGCCAGTGGAAGTGGCGATGGAATACCTCAACAAGACAGCCCCGCTCACCACGCCCGAATGGACGAAGTGGCAGGCGCGCCAGCAATCGGCAAAGCTGGGCGGCAAGTGGCTGGTCAACGCCATGCTGCCCGGCAAAGGGCTATATGTGGGCGAAATGATCGTCACCCCGGCAGCGGGCGATGATGATTACACTACGGCCATCACGCTGAAATCGCTGGCCGATGGTTCGACCCTCACCCGCAGCGGGAAGGGGCTGGTCTATACCGGCTATTCCTGGCGCGGCACGTCTTCCAGCGGACCAGAGGGCGCGCAGCCCGATGCGCCTGCCGCCCATGAAACGCGCGAAACGATGCAGTTTGCACCGGATCGCAAGTCTGCAGAAGGGCGCTGGTTCTGGGGCGATTACAAGGAATTCGGCTTCAACGTAAAGCTGACCCGCGCAGCGGCAGAGCCGACCGTATCGGCGGTGTGGCCCTATGCACTTAAGGCCGGGAGCAAGGGCGCGACGCTCAAGCTGATTGGCGATGCATTCCCGGCGGGATTGAAGCCTGCCGACATCGATTTGGGCAAGGGCGTGACGGTCATCAAGGTCACGTCCGTCAGCCCCACCGAAGCGATGCTGACGGTCGATGTTGCGCCCGATGCTGCGGTGGGCGCGCATGATATCGGTCTTGGCGGATCGGTGTTGGCCGCTGGCCTGCCAATTTACAAGAAGGTCGATTACATCAAGGTTACGCCCGAAACCGCCATCGCCCGCCTTGGCGGCAGCGAGAAGCACGCGCCGGGGTATCAGCAGTTTGATGCCATCGGCTATGACGCAGGGCTGGATGGCAAGCCCTACACCACCGACGACGTGGCGCTTGGCCCTGTCGACGTCACGTGGTCGATGCAGGAACTGCAGACCGTCTATTACGACGATGACGTGAACTATGTCGGCAAACTGAGCCAGACCGCGCTGTTCACCCCGGCAATGGATGGACCGAACCCCGAACGCAAATGGGGCCGCAATAACTACGGTGAGGTCTGGGTGGTCGCCACGGCCAAGGCGGATAAGGACGCATGGGGCAAGCCGTTGACCGGCAAGGCGTTTATGGTCGTCTCGGTCCCTGCCTACAAGCGCTGGGATCAGCCGGAGGTGGCCAAGTGACGACGGTCCTTTCCCCCAAATATCGCCGGGGCGATATCCACCTGTTTGAGGCCGATGGCGCAGGTTTTGTCTACCTTGCCTCTGCTGGCGCGATCTTTGCGTTGGATGAAGGTGCGGCCAGCGTGATGGCGCTGCTGGGCGAACGGCAGATGGCCTATGGCGAAATGGTCGGCGCGCTGGTCGACAAGGGCTATTCGCGCGCAGATGCCGAAGACCTGATCCGCGAACTGCGCGCCGTGCGGGGCATCGTTTCGGACGAGATCCGCGAAGCTCCCCTCGCCCCGGCAGCCCCGCCGGAAGACTATCCGCTTCAGGCGCTGGTGCTGAACGTCACCAACCAGTGCAACCTTGCCTGCACTTATTGCTACGAATTCGGCGCGGACAAGATCGCCACGCCTGCGGGCAAGCCCAAATACATGACGCTGGAAACGGCGAAAACCTCGGTCGATTTCCTGCTGAAAAGTTCGGGCGACCGCGAGGTGCCGCACATCACGTTCTTTGGCGGTGAAACGTTGATGAACTTCAAGCTGCTGCGCGATGTGGTGCTCTATGCCAACGAAGCGGCCGCCACGGCGGGCAAGCGCATGACCTACAGCCTGACCACCAACGCCACGCTGCTGACGGACGAGATCATCCAGTTCCTGTCCGATCAGGCCATCGGCGTGACCGTATCGATGGATGGGCCGCCCGACTTGCAGGACAAGCGCCGCGTCTACAAGAACGGTAAAGGCTCCTACGCGGTGATGGAGCCGCGCCTGCGCAAGCTGATCGCCGGGCACAAGACCCGCGCGATCACCGCGCGCGTCACGCTGACCGAAGGTGTGACCGATGTGATCCGCATCTACCGCCATCTGAAAGACGATCTGGGCTTCCACGAGGTCGGCTTTGCGCCGGTGACGGACTCTGGCGAACAGGCCTACACGCTTGATGCCGATGGCATGGATACGGTGGTTTCCGCGTTCCACGAACTCGCTGCCGAATGGTTGGCCTATGCGCTGCGAGGTGAGATGCACGGCTTCTCAAACGTGTCGGAAACGATCAGCGAGCTGATCCAGGGCACCAATAAGTCGCACCCCTGCGGCGCGGGGCTTGGGCTGGTGGGCGTCAGCCCATCGGGCGATCTTTCGCCCTGCCACCGCTTCACCGATGCCGATACGCATGTGCTGGGCCATGTGACGACCGGGCTGGACAAGGAAAAGCGCACCGACTTCCTGACGCGCGGGCACGTGGGCGCGAAGTTCGATTGTTCCACCTGCTGGGCACGCCCGCTTTGCGCCGGTGGCTGCCATCACGAGGCTTTCGTCCGCTATGGCGATACCGGCCACGCGAACCTGCATTACTGCGACTGGATCCGCGAATGGACCGAGGCCTGCCTGAAAATCTACGGCACGGTCGCCCAGCGCAATCCCGAATTTCTTGAACGCTTTGCTGCACGAAAGGGCTTGTCATGAAGCACCTGAAACCCCTCAACAAGAAGGCACTGCGGATCGAGGAAACGATCGCCTCGACCGAGGAAGACGTCGTCGCGCTTCAGCAGAAGCCGATGCACACGCCGATGGGCTGCTCGATCTCATTCTCGCCGGGGTGGGAAGTCGATGCGGGCGGCGGCACGGCGGGCCTGTGTCAGCCGGCAGAGCGCGACATCTACGATTGCTACGTAACCTGTTTCTGGCCGGTGCAGGTGCCCGATCACGTCAACTACTCGCCCGACTGGGCCAGCAATTGCGCGACGGCGGCCAAGGACTGGCGCAGCCTCGATATCATCTTCCCGTAAGACAGGCTTTGGCCGCCCCATGCCCTCTCTGCACCGGAAGAGCATTCCCATGAAGAAACTCGGACTTGCCCTCCTCACGCTCGCCGCCGCAAGCGCCCCCGCGAACGCTTCAACCGTGTTCATGGGTTCTTACCCTGACAAGATGCTGATCGTCGATGAAGCGACCGGCACGGTGAAGGACCGCATCACGCTGGCTTCGGGCCTGCCCACGTCGATGCGCATTTCGAACGACAACAAGAAGATCTACGTCACCACGATCACCACCAGCGGAATCGAAGTGATCGATACGGCGACCAAGAAAGTGGTCAATTCGTTCAGCCTGAACACGCCGACCACGCGCTATCGCTTCAACGGCGGCGTGCCTGATCCTTCGGGGCGCTTCTTCTACACCACGCTTCAGAAGTTCGAAAAGTTGCAGGACCGCTGGCTGGTCAGCCCGCAAATGTTCGCAATGATCGATCTGACGAAGAAGGCCGTGACCCGCACCGCAGAAATGCCGGAGGAGGACACCCGCAACCCCAACGCGGGCTGGCGCACAGGGTACATGATGTCGAAAGATGGCAAGACCCTGTTCCTGATCCGCGACAAGGTGCTGATCGTCGATACCGCCGATCTGAAAGTGAAGGACCGGCTTGAGGTTTCCAAACCCGAGGCCACCGGCATTGAAGGCGTGAGCTTTGGCGGCGGCGTGGAAACGCTGCGCAGCCCCACCGAATACGTTTCGATGTTCACCGCGCAAGACCCCTATATCCGCAACAAGGTCTATGGCGTGGGCCGCTTCAATCTGGCGACCAAGGCGTTCGATTTCCGCCCCATCGGCCCCGCCCCGGTTGGCGGCGGCATGGGCGGCC
The DNA here is from genome assembly GCF_012641335.1 of Novosphingobium sp. ERN07. GTDB lineage: Bacteria > Pseudomonadota > Alphaproteobacteria > Sphingomonadales > Sphingomonadaceae > Novosphingobium. The sequence continues at coordinate 64,079 of NZ_JABAID010000018.1, read as the reverse complement.
TGCAAGTGTCGAAAGACATGAAGGAAGGTTGGACCGTGGTCACGCAGGAGAAGGTCGGCAACAAGCGTTGCGAGTTCTGGCATCTCGACCTCACGACCAATCTGGTCAAGAACAAGGCCGAGTTCCCCTGCCGTTCGCGCTTCCAGTTCGGCATTTCGGGCGATACCAAGCTGCTCTACATCTATGGCGCAAGCTATGACATCGAGATGTACGATGCGCAGACGCTGCAGCATGTGAAGACCGTCGATCTGGGGAATGACACCACCGGCGCGGGGATGATCATCACGCAGTGAGCACGCCGGGTATCCACTTGCGAGGGCAAGGTGTCGCGGTGGCTACGGCCGCGCACCTTATGGACCGGGCCGGGTTTGCGTTTACGCGCGAGCCCGGCCTTCGCCGTCCAGTGCCGGTGATCATGCTGAGCGACCCGGCGCTGGCGCTGCTGCGCGATGTGTTCGGCAAGCCTGCGCTCTTTGCCGATAAGCCCCGGATCGAACGGCGTGTGGTGCGGTGGGGAAACGCGGAAGCCGTAACGATGCCGCATGGCGCGGTGGTTGTTTCTGAGGATGATCTTGTCAATGTTCTTGATATGTTTCCCCAGGGAAACACGTTGAAACTAAACCAGAAAATCCAACAATCCAATGATTTCAACGGCAGCTTTTCGGTCCACGCAATGCTGCCCTTTCCAGAATGGGAAACGCTGCGTTTCGGAGCACGCCTTTCCGCCACCGCCCGCGTCATCCTTGCCGCCCATGCACCACCCGCAACCTGCTGGATCGAGGCCGTCGATGCGGGCTGGCTGTTCCTGATCCCCGATGGTTCTGGGCAAGCGTGGTTGCTGGCTGTCGGCGGCGATCCACAAGCGCTGGCTCAGGACGCACCGCTGATCGGCCCGTTGATCGAAACGCTGGAACCATCAGGCGTCCAATTTGACACCAGCCCGCGCATGTTGGCAGGGCTGGCGGGTGATGGCTGGCTTGCGTGCGGCACAAGCGCCGTCGCTTTCGACCCGATCTGCGGCGATGGCACCGCGCAGGCCGCGCGGGAGGGGATACTGGCCAGTGCCGTCATATCGGCTCTGGCGCGGGGTGAGGATGCGGCAGCCCTTGCCACGCATTACCATTCGCTGCTGCTGGCATCGCTGCGGCGGCACCTGCAACTTTCGCTGCCGTTCTACGCCAACGGCGGCACAGGCCGCTGGTGGCACGACCAGTATGCCGCCGCGCGCGAAGGCTATGATCGCGCCACCGCACTGCTGGCCAAGCTGCCCGAACCGCGCTTTGCCCTGCACGGCTTCGACCTGATCCGACGCGAGCAGGCGGCGTGACCCCGCCGCCGCCAAAAATCGCGCCGTGGAGCACGTACAAGCGGCTGTGGCCTTGGCTAAAGCCCTATGCGCCGCGTCTGGTGCTAGTGCTGGTGGGTAGCCTCCTCGCCACCGGTCTGACGCTGGCGCAGCCGTGGATTTCCAAGCTGATGATCGACGAAGCGCTGATGAAGCGCGACTGGGACATGTTGGTAAAGATCGCCGCGCTGATGATGGGCGCGACGGTGGGGGGCTTTGCGGTCAATGCCCTCGTATCCTACCGTTACGTCTCGCTTTCGGCGCAGATGCTGTTCGACATGCGCGTGGGGCTGCTACGACATTTGCAACGATTGTCTCTGCGCTTTTACGGCAGCTTCCGGCTGGGCGATCTGATGTCACGGCTGAACAGCGATGTCTCCGATGTGCAGCGCGTGGCGGGCGATACGCTCCTTTCGGTGCTGAGCAATCTGCTGTTCTTTGCGGGCAGCGTGGGCATGATGCTGTGGCTGGACTGGAAGCTGTTTCTGGTCGGCACGGTACTGGTGCCTCTGGCGGTGATCAGCTTCCTGCACTTCCAGCGCCGGATGACCAACCTGACCCGCCAGATGCGCGAGCGCGGGGCGGATATCGGCAGCATTCTGGCCGATACCATACTTGGAATGCGCACGGTCAATGCGCTGGGGGCCGAAGCGCACGAAGCCGACCGTTTCGCCCGCGCCAACGGTGGGTTCGTGGCTGCCATGCTGAAAATGCAGACCACCTCGTTCCTGACAGGCGCTCTGCCCGGCACGATTGTTACTGCATCAAGCGCGGCGGTGATCCTCTATGGCGGCAAGCAGATCATCGACGGCACGATGACGATCGGCGCATTGGTGGCCTTCATCACCTATCACGGGCGATTGCTGGCCCCGGTGCAGGCGCTGATGGGGCTGACGGCCAGCCTTGCCACGGCGCGCGTGGCGCTGGCCCGGATATTCGAACTGTTCGACACCGCACCCGAAGTGGTGGAAGCGCCCTCTCCCTGGCCGCTGGCGGGCGTAACGCGCGAAATCCGGCTTGAGGGCGTGACCATGCATCATGGGCGCGAAGCAGTGCTACGCGATGCCAGCCTTGTCATTCCGGCAGGCTCGCTCACCGCGATCATCGGCCAGTCAGGCGCGGGAAAATCGACGCTGGCGGACATGCTGGTGCGCTTCGTCGATCCGGTGGAGGGTCGCGTAACCATCGACGGCACTGACCTGCGTGAGCTTTCCTTGAGCGATTTGCGCGCGCGTGTCCTGCTGGTGGATCAGGCACCGTTCCTGTTCAACACCTCAATCGCTGAAAACATCGCTTTTGCGCATCGCGATGCGTCGGGCGAAGACATTGCCGCCGCCGCCAGCGCCGCCGGGCTGGACACGCTGATCGCGCGCCTGCCCGAAGGCCTTGCCACGCGCACCGGCGAACGGGGCCTTGCGCTCTCAACGGGCGAGCGGCACCGCGTGGCTATTGCCCGCGCGCTGCTGCGCCAGCCTGATGTGTTGATCCTTGATGAACCCACCGCCGCGCTGGACGAAGAAACGGAACGCACGGTGGCGCTGGGCCTGCGCCGCGCTCTGCCGCACGCCACACTTCTCGTCATCACGCACAAACCCGCGCTGGCAGACATGGCCGATCATGTGATCCGGCTGGAGCATGGGCAGACGCGCATGGAGCCGCAGGTAAGCGCGCATGGCTAGGCGAATTGCGGTGATCGACAGCGGGGTTCACCCCTCGCACCCGCATATCGATGCAACGCGCCTGTTACCGGGCCTTTCGGTTCTGGCCGATGGCACGGTGCTGACCGATCCTGTCGAAACGCTCGACAAGTTGGGCCACGGCACGGCGGTGACGGCGGCGATTCAGGAGCTTGCACCACAGGCCGATATCCTGCCGATCCGCGTGTTTCGCGATGGCTTGCGCGCAAGCGCCCGCGCGCTGGCGACCGGTATCCGGCAGGCGCTGGAGGCGCGGTGCGATCTGATCAACCTCAGTCTGGGCACATCCAATCCCGACCATGCCGAGGTCTTTGCCGTGCTGGCCGAAGAGGCAGCAGCGCAAGGCGCGCTGATCGTCGCCGCGTTCGAGGCAGAGGGCGCGCCGTGCTGGCCGGGGTGCCTGCCGCGAGTGCTGGGCGTGGGGCTGGACTGGGATTTGCCGCGCGGGGTGCCTTGTCTTGCAGCAGACCGCAGCAAGGTTATCGCATCGGGCTATCCCCGCCCGATCCCCGGTGTGGAGCAGCGCCGCAATCTCTATGGCGTAAGCTTTGCCGTGGCGCAGGTGACAGGGTGGGTTGCGGAACGCGGGCTTTCCGGGCGGAGTGATGTGCTGGCGGCGCTGGAACGCTGCACGGCCTAAACTTTGCGCTGAATCGCGTACACCCATCGCGCGGTCACCGGCCTAGGCTGCGGCCATGATCCAGCAACTGCGCACGCCGCCTCCTGCCCAAATGCTTGCCGAAGCGGAAGGCCTTCTGGAAAAGCAGCCGCATCTGGCGCTGGGCAAGGCTGAGGCGATGTTGCGCACCACGCCCGGATTTCCGCCTGCCGAGTTTCTTGCCGCACGCGCCTTGCGCCGGATGGGCAAGGGCAAACAGGCCGTGGCGAAGCTTGACGGGCTGGCGCGTGCCAATGGACGGGTTCCGGCGGTATTCTGGGAACTGGGGCAGGCCGCCGCCGAGACTGGCGATACGCCGCGTGCCATTGCGGCATTGCAGGCGCTGGTGCAGTTGCAGCCCGCTGTCGCGTCTGGCTGGTTCCTGCTGGCGCGGCAATTGCGCAAGGCGAAGCGCGGGCAGGACGCATGGCGTGCCGATCTTTCAGGCATTCACGCATCATCGCGCGATCCCGAACTGCTGAAAGCAGCCGTGGCGGTGAACGACGGCGATCTCGATACAGCCGAGGCGCTTCTTGCCGTGCGCGTTGACGATCCCGCAGCGCTACGCCTGCTGGGCGAAGTGGCATGGCGGCGGGGCGAGATGACGCCTGCGCTGGAGCGGGTGGAAAAGGCCGTGGCAATGGCCCCCGGCTTTGATCTGGCGCGCGACTTCCTGATCCGACTTTTGTTGCAGACCAACCGCTTGCCCGAAGCGCTGGAACACGCCGAAGTACTCGTGCAATCGCCGGTCCCTTCGCCGGGGCATCGGCTGATCCTGGCCTCGGTGCTGGTGCGCTTGGGGCATCAGGATCGGGCGGCGGGGCTGTATCGCGCCTTGCTGGCCGACCAGCCCGATCAACCGCAGGTTTGGCAGAACCTTGGGCATGTGCTGAAAACGCTGGGCGATCAGGCCGAGGCTGTCGAAGCCTATCGCGCCGCCGTCACCCGCCAGCCGACGATGGGCGAGGCTTGGTGGAGCCTTGCCAACCTGAAGACAGTGAAGTTGGGGCCGGACGATATTGCCGCGATGGAAGCGGCGCTGGCCACCCTCGACCCAGAGGATGAGGCGCGCAGGGAAGACCGGTTCCATTTGCATTTTTCACTCGGCAAGGCGCTGGAAGATGCGAAAGACCACGCGGCCTCGTTCGCGCACTACGACAAGGGCAATGCGCTGCGCCGCACGATGATCCGGCACGATGCCGATGCCTTTTCCGCCGAAGTGCAGGCCGCGAAGGAGACGTTCACCGCAGCGTTCATCCGCACGATGGGCGACGGCGGCTGCCCTGCCCCAGACCCGATCTTCGTGGTGGGCCTACCGCGCTCCGGCTCCACACTGGTCGAACAGATCATGGCCAGCCACCCGATGATAGAAGGCACAATGGAACTGCCCGAAATGATGATGATTGCAGGCCGCCTGCAATCGCGGGTGGATGAGGGTGAATTTGCCGATTTCGGTGCGATGATTGCCTCGCTGACACCCGCTGATCGCACGCGGCTGGGCGAGGAATATATCGAGCGGACGCGCATCCACCGCCAGAGCGACCGACCGCTGTTCATCGACAAGATGCCCAACAACTGGCAGCACGTTGGCCTGATCCGCCTGATCCTGCCCAAGGCAAAGATCGTGGACGCGCGGCGGCATCCGCTCTCATGCTGCTTTTCAGGGTGGAAACAGCACTTCGCGCGGGGGCAGACGTTCACCTATGATCTGAAGGATATCGGGCGCTATTACCGCGATTATGTGGGACTGATGGCGGCTTGGGATGCGCAGATGCCGGGCACAGTACACCGCGTGATCTATGAGGGAATGGTGGCCGATACCGGAGCCGAAGTGCGGCGCTTGCTGGATTATATCGGAGTGCCTTTCGATCAGGCCTGTCTTGAATTTTACAAGAACGACCGCGCGGTGCGCACGGCGAGTTCGGAACAGGTGCGCCAGCCGATCTTCAAGGACGGGTTGGGGGCTTGGAAGCCTTATGAGCCTTGGCTGGGGCCTTTGAAGTCCGCGCTGGGACCGGTTCTGGAGAGTTATCCGAACGCGCCGTTGGGCTGAAACTTCCCGCCCCATCCCCCACCGCTCCCCCGCACAGGCGGTGGCGTCAGGCGGTTTACACTACCCTTCCGTAACAACACCGAGGCCCCCGCCTTCGCGGGGGGGCGCAGGTTTTTGGGGAGGCATTCATCGCTACAAAAAATGCCCCCACGGTTTCCCGTGGGGGCAGTCTTTCTTCGCAGGGTAAAGGCAAATCAATCAGTAACGCTGGCCCCAGCGGATGCCGAAGAACTGCGGTTTGATGGTGAATGTGCGCGTCGAGTCAGAGCAGAAATCGATCGAGCAGAACGTGTTCGTGGTAAGCGGACCGCGCTTGTCGAATGCATTCTGCAGGAAGATGTCGAGCGTCCAGTTGTCCTTCTTGATCCCTGCCGAGAAATCGAAGCTGACGAAGCCAGGTGTCTGGCAGGATCGGCCCGCAGCTGTTTCTGCCGCAGCGATTTCCGGGCAGACATAGAGGTTGCTGTCAGAGAGGTTCAGATCTTGCGTTGCGCCTGTCTGATAGAGTGCTGCGCCCTGGAAATAGGCATCCATGTCGCCCCATTCGGTATCGTAACGGATCGACGTCGTACCCTTGAACTTGGGCTGGCGTGGCAGGCGCGTGCCATCAGCAGCAGCAACCTGCGAGGTTGGCGGGGACGATCCCGGAACATCCTGCCCAAGCACGCAGGTTGGCAGCTGCGTGATCGAAAGCGTGGTGCGGTCAAGCGCAAAGTTGCAGAAGTTGCCTTTCAGCTTGGCGTCGTTGTAGGCACCGCTGGTCGAGATGGTGACCTTGCCCAGCTTCAGATCGGCATCGTATTCCACGCCGTAGACGCGCGCCTTGCCGGCGTTGCCGGTCATGCCTGCACCCTGCGCCCCCGATACCACCACCGCGTACTGGATGTTGTCCCAGTTCTCGTAATAGACGGCAGCGTTGAAGCGGAACATGTTGTTCCACGTGCCCTTGAAGCCCAGTTCGAAGTTGGTCAGCTCTTCCGATTCGAAGGAAGGCACCGTGGCAACGCCTACGCCGCGAATGCGCAGCGGTCGGTTGAAGCCGCCGGGGCGGAAGCCGGTCGAATAGTTGAAGTAGACCATCTTCGTCGGGTCGAACTGCCAGTTGACCGCGACCTTGTGGGTTTCACCCTCTTCCTTGTAGCGGCCCACGCCGTCAGCAGCGGCGAAGTTTGTGTTGATGCACTGCAAGCGCTCTGCCGGAAGCGGCGTCGGGCAACCATAGGTGCCGGTCGGGACGTAGAGCGACGTGATCGTATTGCGCGCAGATGCGGCAACGCCGGCAAAGCCCAACACCTTGTATTTCGTCCAGAAATAACGAATACCGCCGGTCAGCTTCAGTTCCGGCGTAATGTTGTAGTGCCCTTCTGCGAAGACCGCGTAGTCCTTCCAGTAGTTATTCTGCTCGGTCATGTAGAAGGCATCGCGCTTCACGGCTGGCGACCCGAGCACCATCGTGCCGCCATTTGCGACCGGAACCCCGAAGCCTGCCGGGAAGTTGGTGTCCCCGCCGCCCGTATCCGTGTACCCGACAATCTGGTCCAGACCGTGGATGGCGTAGTCGTTGTTAACCTCGTTCTTCTGGTAGTGGTAGAAGCCGCCTAGGGTGACATCGAACGGCCAGTCCTTGGGCGTCGAGATGCGCAGTTCCTGCGTGAACTTGTTCTCGTTGCGCAGGCCGCGATAGTACTGTGTCGGGTTGATCAGGCTATTGCATTTCAGCGTGGCGCCCGCACCTGTGCAGCCGTTCTTGTCAAAAAACTGCAGGTAACTTTCATAGCCCGGCCCGAAGCCGTCATAGGTGACGGTGTAATATGTATAGTCGTTCAGCAGCTTGATCTGGCGCTGGTAGTAGCCGGTGGCCGACACGACATCGAAATCTCCGATATGGCCGTGAATGCTGAGGGACGCCTGATAGAATTTGTCGTTCTGCTGCGTGATGTCGTAATCGTGCACCTCAAGGTCGCCCACACGCGGGTCATAGCCGAAATAGCCGTTCGCGATCTGTTGTTGCGCGGTGATCTGGGGCATGATGTCCCAACCATCGAACGGCTGCCAAAGCAGTTGCAGGCGGCCACCGTAGCCTTCGATCGTGTTGTAATCGTCCTTCGCGATGTCGGAATTGTCGAGCACGAAATTGGTATCGGGGTTGTTATCGCCAAGTGTCAGCACCGCAGGCGCGCCGGTGTTCAACAGGCCATTGTTCGGCGTATTGTCGATGTAGCCACCGTCCTTGCGGTAAAAACCCATTGCCCGCACGGCCAGCGTATCGCTGATCGGCACGTTTATGAAGCTCTGATACTGGCCGCCGAAATCGCCCTTGCCGTATTTGTTGACTTCGGCATCCCACCCGAACTCGAATTTGTCGAGCTTGGGCTTCTGCGTGATGAAGCGGATCGTACCTGCCAGCGAACCTGCGCCATAGAGCGTGCCCTGCGGGCCAGACAGCGCCTCGATACGTTCGAGGTCATAGGCCTGAATATCGGGCAGCCCGGTGCCGGTGATCGGAATATCGTCGATATAGTAGCCAACCGATTCACGCGCACCGCCTGCGGGTACGATGCCACGGAAATAGGGCGTATTGCGGCCCGGCCCAATGCCCGCGAAAGTTACCGAGGGAAGCAAGGCGGCGAAGTCTGTCAGGCCTTTTACCTGTCGCTGGCCGAGCACGTCGGAGCTCAAAGCCTGCATCGAGATTGGAACGCGCTGGATCGAAGTTGCTGTGCGCGTTGCGGTGACCACGATTTCACCAAGGCCACCTTCGCTGCCGTCCGCCTGCGGTTCAGCTGCGGGAGCCATCGCTTCCTGCGGTTCTTCGGCAGCACGCGCCGCAACCGGCAGGGCCATCGTAGCCAGAATGGTTGTGGCACCCAGCACCCTCATGGCGCGTGATCGGACCGTGATCTGCTTTCTCATTCCGATTAACCCCCTAGAAGTCGTTCTTGGCGTTCCCGCCCTCCCCTGACAGCACCCTCTCCAATCCCTCACACCACTTTATGCTGCATCGCAGCACACGATGGCACCGCGGGAAGCACTCGGTCGGAAGAGGCAAAACTTCACCGCAGCCGAAAGACAGCAAAGTCTCCAGCCCTGCCGCATCAGCGCGGCAGCATTCAGGTTGTCAGCAATACCCCTTCAACAGACGTGACCTTTTGGCCATTCCATGACGCCTGTCCGGGATTGATAATGCTGCACAGCAATATGGAGTCAACGCCCTTTTACGCAGGCGCAACATCCTTTTTGCGATACGCCAGAAACGAAAGCGGCGCCGGGATCGCTCCCGACGCCTTACAATGCGCTGGTTTCCGCTGTTACCAGGTGCCGGTGTTGGCCATGCTGGCCCAAGGTTCCTGCGGTGGCAGATGTCCGTCCTGCAAAAGTTCGACCGAGATACCATCCGGCGATTTCACGAAAGCCATGTGGCCATCGCGCGGTGGGCGGTGAACGATATGACCCGCATCGATCATGCGCTGGCACGTCTCGTAGATGTTATCCACCCGATAGGCGAGGTGGCCGAAATTCCGACCGCCATCATAGCTTTCCGCAGGCGAGCCATCTTCGGGCGGCCAGTTATAGGTGAGTTCAACTTCGGCCACGCCTTCATCGCCCGGCGCGGCGAGGAAGATCAGCGTGAAGCGGCCCTGCTCGCTGGAGAAGCGGCGGACCTCTTTCAGGCCGATCAGTTCGAAAAAGGCGATGGTTGCATCCGGGTCAGTCACCCGGATCATGCTATGCAGAAACTTGGTCACGATGGGCCTTTCCGTTCAAAATCGGTTCATCGACAGAATTGCACACCTCGGCGTAATCCAGAAAAGCGCTGGACCGCGCAGGGAGATCACGATGCAGGGCGAAGATAGGGACGATCAGAGCGAGGCGAAAGCCGGTGTGATGCGCTTTGTGCCGCAGGGTGGAAAAGGCTTGTTGCCCGTGGCGATCCTTGCCGCTGGGCTTGTGATCGGCGGGTGGTTCATTGGAGACGGCTTTCGCCGCGCCAAGGTGGCGGACCGTTCGGTCACCGTGCGCGGCCTTGCCGAGCGTGAGGTGACGGCGGACCTGGCCACCTGGACGCTGGCCTATTCCGCCACCGCGCCCGATCTTTCCAGCGCACAGGCCAGCGTTGACCGCGATAGCCAGTCGATCCGCGCATTCTTCAACGAACTGGGCTTTCCAGCCGATGCGCTCCAACCCACCGGCGTCAACGTGCAGAGCTTCAACAACAACGGCGTGGTCAGCTTTACCGTGCGCCAGCGCATGACCTTGCGCACGACCGATATGGACCGTGCGCAGAAAGCGGTGAAGCGGCAGTTCGATCTCGTCCGGCGTGGGGTGATGCTGGAAGAGGGATCGGGCATGGCCTTCACCTTTACACGACTGAACACGATCAAGCCCGAAATGGTGGCCGCCGCGACCAAGGATGCGCGCGCTGCTGCAGAGCAGTTCGCGCGGGACAGCGGCGCTTCGGTGGACGGGATCAAGACTGCCAGCCAAGGCTACTTCGAAATCACCGCGCGCGATGGCGATGGTGGCGGCTGGGGCGTTTCCGACACGCCATACAAGAAGGTCCGCGTGGTTACGACGATAGACTTCTATCTGCGGTGAGTGATGATCCTGACCGGAGCGATAAGGCGGTGGATGTTGCAACGCGCACATCATACCGCCATATCGCACGGTAACGAGGGTCCATGTTCAACAAGTTGCGTTCCATATTTTCCAACGGCGTGAATGATGCCGATGCTGCGGCCATGCCGGTTGCGCGGGTGCCAAAGGGGCAGCGCGTGTATGCGGTAGGCGACATTCACGGGCGGCTCGATCTGTTTGAACAGTTGCTGCAACGGATCGAGGAAGACGACGCGCGCCGCGGTCCCGCCGATACCACGCTGATCCTGCTGGGCGATCTGGTGGATCGCGGGCCGGAAAGCCGGGGTGTGGTGGATCGTGCGATGCAACTGGCGCAGACCGGCAAGGTTCGCGTGCTGGCGGGTAATCACGAAGAAATGCTGCTGACCAGCATGGAAAGCGATGAAGCGCTGCGCCACTTCCTGCGCCACGGCGGCAAGGAAACGCTGTTCAGCTATGGCCTGCCACCAGAGGAATACAGCCGCTCTATCCTGCCCGAACTGCGCGAGCGCATGAACGCACTGGTTCCGGCAGAACACGTCGCCTTCTTCCGCGCGATGGAAGATCGCATCGCGATTGGCGATTACCTGTTCGTTCACGCCGGGGTCCGCCCCGAAGTGCCGGTGGACCAGCAGACGACTTCGGACTTGCGCTGGATACGCCGCGAATTTCTGGATCATGCGCAGTGGCATGGCCACATGATCGTGCACGGCCATACAATCACCGATGAACCCGAAGCCCTGCCGAACCGCATTGGCATCGATACCGGTGCCTACGCTTCGGGCCGGTTGACCGCTTTGGGCGTGGAAGCGGGCGAATACTGGTTCGTTTCGGCTGCAATCATCCCCGACACGCCCCAAACGGAGGGGTGAACGCGAAAAGGGTGGGGAAACCTTCGCGTTTGCAGCAATTTTTACCCCCGCGTTGCACAAATGCAACTTCTGCCGTTTCCTTAGGATTTCGGCGTTTCATCTGAAACAATATGTCTCTGAGGCGGAAATGCGCGCAACGCCATTTCAAACGCCGTGTGGCGCGTGTCTTTCGGTCGCAACATCGTCATTCTGGTGTCACATGAGACCGGTTTTGGGGCGTCCGCAGGGGCGGCTAAGGGCTGTTCGCAACTGAACCGGGCAGGGTGATTCCCCGCCTTTCAGATGCAACGGTGCTGAAACGCGCCCGCGCTGCAACCACGCCTTTCCGGGCGCATTAACGGGGTCAATACCATGCAACTGAGATTCCTCCTGGCCGCAAGCGCTGCCAGCCTGACGATGGCCACAGCCATCGCTACGCCCGCGTACGCGCAGGAAACCTCTTCTGCCGTTCGCGGCACCGTGATGGCCGATGGCCAGCCTGTTGCCGGCGCGACCGTTACTGTCGTTCACACGCCTTCGGGCACGACCGCTTCGACCACGACCGACGCGGGAGGCAATTTCTCGTCGAACGGCCTGCGCGTTGGCGGTCCCTTCGAAGTGACCATCGAAGCAGATGGCTTCGAAACCGCCATCGTCAATGACCTGTTCCTGCAGGCTGGTTCGCCCGCTCGCCTGCCTATCACGATGCAGGCAACGCAGCAGATCGTCGTCACCGCATCTGCCATCACGTCGGTCGCCGGCGTGTCGGACGGTCCGACCACCTCGCTAAACGCCGCGAAGATCGCCTCGTCGGCTTCGATCAACCGCGACGTGCGCGACCTCGCTCGCCGCGATCCGCTGGTGACGCTTGACCTGACCAACAGCCGCACTATCGAAATCGCCGGCAACAACGGCCGCTTCAACCGCTTCTCGGTTGACGGTATGCAGATGTCGGACGACTTCGGCCTTAACAATGGCGGCCTGCCGACCAATCGCGGCCCGGTGCCTTTCGATGCCATCGAGCAGTTCACCGTCAAGGTTGCACCCTATGACATCGCTGAAGGCGATATGCAGGGCGGCGCCATCAACGTCGTGCTGAAATCGGGTGGCAACAAGTTCCACGGTGGCGGCTTCTATTCCTACACCGACGATGGCCTGACCGGCAGCAAGACCAAGGATCGCACGGTCAACCTCGATTTCGATTCAAAGCAGTTCGGCGGCTGGCTGTCTGGCCCGATCGTCAAGGACAAGCTGTTCTTCATGCTTGCCTACGAACGCACGAAGGAAGGTCGCCCGCTTGAAGCCGGCTTCGGTGATGGTTTCGCCAACCAGGTTCCGGGTCTTACTCAGGCAGTCATCGATCAGGTGACGGCGACCGCGAAGAGCCGCTTTGGTTACGACACGCAGGGCCTGATTTCGACCACGCAGGAAGAAGACGAGAAGATCGTCGGCAAGCTGGACTGGAACATCAGCGACGACCACCGCGCATCGCTGACCTACATCCGCAACATAGGCACCAACCAGTTCCAGCAGAACACCTTCCTGACGGCGCCTTTCGCACTCGGCTACCTGTCGAACGGCTATGAACTGCGCGAGGAAGTGAATTCGGGCACGCTCGAAATCAACTCCACCTGGTCGGACAGCTTCTCGACCACGGTGCGCGGATCGTATCGCGATTACAACCGCGCACAGACGCCGTTCGGTGGCAATGCCTTCCCGCAGATGGAAGTCTGCACCGATGCCACGTCGAACGGTTCGGCAACGGGCTGCACCGGCACGCGCCTCTTCTTTGGCCCGGACGTTTCGCGCCATTCTAACGCGCTCAACACCGAAAACCTCTCGTTCGACGTGAGCGGTCGTTATGACACCGGCGACTTCACGCTGCGCCTGAACGCCGGTTACACCCGCGTCAACGTCTACAACCTGTTCCTGCAGCGTTCGCTGGGCGACTTCTACTTCGACTCGCTGGCTGACTTTACCGCCGGCAATGCAGCGCGCCTGCGTTACGCGAATGCCGTGCCATCGATTGACCCCACTGATGCCGCAGCCCGCTTTAACACCACGAACTGGACCTTTGGCACGCAGGTCGACTGGCAGGTTACGCCAACCTTTGATGTGACACTGGGCGCGCGATACGACTTGTTTGACAACAACGTCTCGCCTCCACTGAACCCGAACTTCCTGGCGCGCTATGGCTATTCCAACCGTTCCACGTTCAAGGGCCGCGGCGCTTTCCAACCGCGCTTTGCGGCAAATTGGGAAGCAACCGATCGCCTCGTTTTCCGGATGGGTGCAGGCGTGTTTGCAGGCGGTACGCCGGACGTCTATCTGTCAAACGTGTTCTCGAACACGGGCCAGTTGACGAACGCGGTGGACATCACCCGCGCCAACTGCGCAGCTTCGGGCACGTGCGCCGCGCTGAACGGGCTGACCTCCGGAACCATCCCCACCAGCGTGGTTGATTTTCTTGCACGCAACACTGCCAGCTTGGCGGCTGCCCCGACCGACAATATCGATCCCAACCTGAAAATTGCCCAGAAGTTCAAAGCAACCTTCCAGGCGGACTACAACGCCGATCTCGGCGGGCTGGGCGACAATTGGCTGTTCGGCGTGCAGTTCCTCTATGACAACACGCTGCAGGGCTATATGTGGCGCGATCTGCGCTCTGTCGCAGTGGGCACCCTGCCCGACGGGCGCACCCGCTATGGCCCGATCGGCGGTGCTGCAACCACCAACCGCGATCTCCAGCTCACCAACACCAGCGACGGTCGCAGCCTGTTCGGCACCTTCCGCTTCGCCAAGAACTGGGATTTCGGCCTTGGCATTTCGGGTAGCTACACCCGTGCCGACGTGAAGGACCGTTCGTCGTCCACCTCGTCGACCTCGTCGTCGAACTACGGCAACAATGCGTTCTTCGATCCGAACATGCCTGCTTATGGCCGTTCGATCTACGAATACCGCAACCAGTGGAAGTTCGGGGTGGACTTCAGTCGTGCGTTCTTTGGCGATGCCAAGACCACCGTGTCGCTGTTCGGTGAACTGCGTTCGGGCCGTCCCTACAGCCTGACCATGCTCGACAACACCAACGGTCGCGGTGCGGTATTCGGCACGGTGGGCAACCTTGGCAACGTGCTGCTCTATGTCCCGACCGGGGCAAACGATCCGCTCGTCCAGTTCGAAAATGCCGCGGCTGAAACCGCGTTCAACGGGCTGGTCGACCAGCTTGGCCTTGGCAAGTATCGCGGCAAGGTCGTGCCGAAGAACTCGCAGACCTCGCCGAACTTCTTCAAGGTCGATCTGCACTTCGGGCAGGAAATCCCCATGCCGATCGTTCCGGCTGGCAAGATCGAACTGTTTGCTGACGTCGAAAACGTGCTGAACATGATCGACAAGGACTGGGGCGCGCTGTCGCAGGTGGAATTCGCCTACAACGCCGCCGTCGTCCGTGTGACCTGTGCCGCAACGTCGGGCGCCAACTGCACCAAGTACCAGTACGGCACCGTGCAGGCCCCGAACGAAGTGCTGCAGACGCGCCAGTCGCTCTACGGCATCCGCATCGGCGCGAAGGTCAAGTTCTGATCAACGCCTGATTGCTGAAAACAAATCAGCGCGGGAGGGGAAACTCTCCCGCGCTTTTTTCGCTGTCACCTCACCGGTAAACGCAGGCATCCAGCCCGTCGGTTTTCACCACGCCGACGCGACGGGCGATGGAATTGCCGTGGCGGCGGGTAAAGCCGCCTGCGCCGTTGACTTCGCGTTCCTTGGGCAGCGGCAGCACGGCGGCGATGCGGGCAGCCTCAATCGCGCTGAGTTTGCGCGCGCTCTTGCCGTAATAGCGCTGGGCACCAGCCTCTACGCCATAGGTTCCGATGCCGGTTTCAGCGACGTTGAGATAGACTTCCATGATCCGGCGCTTGCCCCAGATCGTTTCGATCAGGACGGTGTACCAGGCCTCAAGCCCTTTGCGCAGATAGCCGCCGCCCTGCCACAGGAACACGTTCTTGGCGGTCTGCTGGCTGATCGTCGATCCGCCGCGAATGCGTCCACCCTGCTGGTTGCGCTTGAACGCCTGCATCATCGCTTCATGATCGAAACCGTTGTGCAGGCAGAACTTGCCGTCTTCGCCCGATATCACCGCGTCGACCATATCGCGGTCGATATCATCCAGCGATGTCCAGTCCTTCGTCACCGGATTCTCGTCCATCAGCATGGTCAGCGTGATCGGCACTGGCACGACCTTGTAGATCACCACCTGGGCCACCGAGATGAACAGGAAGGCGGCAATAAGCCGCGCGATCAGCCAGCCGAAACGGCGCGCCGGGCGCGGGATGGAGGATGTAGGCTGACGAGGGTTCTTGAGGTCTTCGAGCATCGGGTGCCAAACTATCCGCGATGCTGGCGGTATGGCAATGACCTTGAATTGCGATCAGGCTGTCTGGGAAAAACGATGCAAACGGTCGGCCAACCGGGCCACCGAGGGCACCATGATACGCCGGCCCTCTTTCACCAGCAGACCTTCGCGCACGAGCAGCGCAAATTCGCGCGTCACCGTTTCACGATTGGTGCCGATGCGAGCTGCCAGTTCGGCCTGCGTCGGCACGCGCACGATACAGGCGGAACCATCGGCAGCAGGCTCGCCCGCAAGCCGCAGCAGTTCGGCCTGCAAACGCGGCCCCACGCCCATCGTCGACAGTTCGTAGATCCGGTTCGTCAGATAGCGCACCTGATGGGCAAGGTAACGCGCAAGCCATAGTGACACCACCGGTTCGCTTTCGATCAGGCCGGTGAACGTCGAGCCGGGGATGACCAGAAGCGTGCTGTTTTCCACCGCCACGACATCGGCCGAGCGCGGCTGCCCGTCTATCGCGGCAAGTTCACCGAACACCTCGCCCTGTTCGATCAGACGCAGCACGGTTTCGCGCCCTTGCGAAGAAACCAGAGAAACGCTGACGCTGCCTTCGGTCACCAGATAGACATCGTTGGCTGGCAAACCCACGGCAAGCAGCACATGCCCCTTGCGCACGCGCAATTGCCGACCGTTGCGCGCCAGCACTTCGCGCACGTTATCAGGCACTTTAAGATAGGAATTCGACACGGTGCTGGTCCGTTTTCGAGTGATTTCTAAGGCTGGACTTACCGAATGTGCCAAGAATCACAAGCGGCAGGTGCGCTGGACAACGGCGAAACATTGCTAAGACAGGCAATAACGCGAGTTCAGCCCGTCCCCCAAATTGCCGAGCCAATGCACCGCTACCTGATCTGGAAAGCCGGCCCTGGGCCGATCGACATCGAATTCAAACGCCTTGGCGAAGCCGTGCTGCGTCCGTCCGTCTCGATCGTGACGCCAGTGGGAGCAACCGTCGTCCCGCGTGAAGACGCCTGCGAGATTGCGCGCTTCAGCCTTGGTCAGGCAGACGTGGCAAGGCTGCTGTCCCCGCGTGAGGAACTGCGTGCGCCGTGCATCATGGTGCAATGCGATGCCTTCATGGCAATGGCATCACACCGCCGCCGCTGGGGCTGGTCGATCCGCGTTTCGCGCAATGGTCAGGCGCTTCAAGGCTATCATCTCGATGGCCGCCCTCTCGCTTTAAGTCGCGATGGCTTCACCCGCGCCCGTCTGCAAAACATGTCTGAAAAGACAGGCATGGCCCACGGCCACGACATCATCGGGTTGATCTGACTGTGTTTGCCGGTCTGCGCTATTCTTGCAGATCGGTTAAAAGCCCGAAACGACGAGAATTTTCGTTGCAGTTAGCCACCCAAACTGAATACGTGATCTTGCCGGGGCGCATTGGGCAGGATTCGCCGTACCCGGTCTGGGGACGCAAAAGCAGATCGTGCGGGTGCTGGGAGCCGAAAACGCGGAAAACGCAACGGGTGGCCTGCCCCGGTCTGGCACTCTGCCTGAAAGGCTGTCGGGCGAACTCGATTCCATTCGCTTTGCCACCATCCTCTTTGCCGATATCGTCGGCTCCACCCGCCTGCTGCGCGCGCTCGATCCCGAAGACGGGCGCGATCTGCTCGACAGCTCCATTGCCCTTATCCAGGATGCCATCCACGAGTTCGGCGGGCTTGTCGTGCGCATACAGGGCGATGGCGTGATGGCCGTGTTCGGCGTGCAGCCCGCCGCTGAAGATCACGCACTGCGTGGCGCTCTGGCAGGCCTGCGCATCGGCGAAAAGATGAAGAGCGGCGCGCTCGGCTTCCTTCCAGCACCGCAAGTTCGCGTCGGCCTTCACGCCGGGCCAATCCTGCTTCGGCGGCAGGACAACGATTTCGGTTCGATCCTCGACGTGGTGGGCCACGCCGCGCACGTTGCCGGACAAATCGAGAAGATGGCCCCGCCGGGCAGCGTGGCGATTTCCGCTACAATCGCATCGCTGATTGCCGAACCTGCTGAACTGCGTCCTGCCGGCAGCGTTGAAAGCGGCGGCACCGAAAGCGCCGAAGGGCGTGGCGAAGCCGTGTTCGAGCTTTTATCCATCGATTTCCTTAGCAGTGATCGGGTTCCGGTAAAGGGCAATGCCACCGCCCCGGTCATCGGTCGCGAAGCTGAACTCGAGCAGGTGCGCGCGCTTGTGGGCGGTCTGGCCAGTGCGAAACAGGGCGCACTGGCGATCATCGGTGAAGCGGGCATGGGCAAAAGCCGCCTTCTGCTGGAAGCTTCGCGGCTTGCGGCAGGGCACGGCACCACGTTTGCAGCGGTGCGCGGCAATGCCCTGCTGGAAGCCGTGCCTTTCGGGTGCCTTGGCGGAACGTTGCGCCATCTGATCGACCTTATCCAGCCCTTCGCACCCGATCCGGCGGCAGCGGCACAGCTTTCGGCCAACGAAGCGGCCTGCCTTGCCGGGTTGACTGCCAATGAAACTGGCTGGCTATCGCACCTGCCGCCCGGTGACCGTAGCCGCATTGCAACAGGCACGATCGTGCGGATCTTGGAACTGGCCGCCGCGCACATGCGCCTGCTTCTGCTGGTCGACGATGCGCAGTATCTGGACAGCGAGACGCTGATGGTGCTGGACGCCATCGGGCGCGGCGCAAGGATCGCTATGATCGTGGCCGGACGTCCTGAGGCGGTGCCCCGCATCGCCGGCATGTGCGCAAGGCAGCTTCGGCTCGCATCGCTGTCCCGCAGCGCAGCGCGCACGCTGGTTTCGCTTATAAATCGCATCACACCGATAGATGATAGCGTGATCGACAACGTGATCGACCGCGCCGAAGGCCTGCCACTGGCATTGCAGGAATTCGCGGTCATGCTGCAAGGCGATCCGACGGCAGATGTTGGCGTTGCGGACGATCCGTCAAACGCCACCCCGCTTCCAGCACGGCTCGATGCGCTGCTAGCGGCGCGGTTAGCCGCACTGGATGCAGACGCCACACGCCTTTGCCAGATCTGCGCTGTGTTGGGGCCGGTGTTTCCGGTCAGCCGGCTGCAGCGCGGGGGCGAACTGGTCTGCCGCAATCCCGTAACCGCAGTGGCTCGTCTGGTCGATGCGCGGGTGATCGAATTTGTCGGGACCGGGCAGGCGCGCTTTACCCACCAGCTTGTCCAGGAAGCCGCCTATCGCGCTATGGCAAGACGGCGGCGCACCGCGATGCACGGCAATGCTCTCGTCATCCTCAAAGAAGCCAAGACCAAAAACGATATCGTGCTGCGCGTGGGTACCGGCGATGAAACGGCAAGCCACGCCGAACTTGCCACCCATGCGGAAAAGGCAGGCCTTCATGCCGAAGCGTTGGGTCATCTCTGGGAAGCCTGCGTACAAGCACTTTCGCTGGCGGCAATCGATGCCGTCCGCCAGTTGCACGAACGCGCCTGCGCGGTTGCCGCGCACCTTCCCGCCGCACAGGCAGCGGCGGAGCGCAGCCGCTTTGCCATGCTGGTGTTCGACACGCTTCAGCAACTCTCGCTGGAACAGGTGGTTCGTGCGGATGTTCAGGCGGTTGCCGAAGGGCGCATCGATCTGGGGCCTGCCTTGCGCACCGTGGCGCGCATCAACATGGCCCTGCTTGACTGGATCAATGGCGCACCTGCGCGCGGCATGGTCTGGCTGGAACAGGCAGAAGCCGATCTGGATGCCCGCGAAAGCCTGCCGCGCCGGACTTATGCCGATCTGACGGCGGCCTATATTGCCTTCTCGCGCGGCCATCCGACCGAGGCTGTGAACCGGATCGAACGGCTAGGTGCGCGCTTAGCCGACGGGCTGCGCGGTGAAACCTTTGGCGCGGTGGTGGTGATCCCGCACGTACTCGCCCGCGCTTTCGGCGCATGGTATCTCACCGATCTGGGGCAGACGGCCAAGGCACGATCATGGGTGGCCGAAGCGATCAACCTCTCCCGCCGCTATGCCCACGCCT
Source organism: Novosphingobium sp. ERN07 (assembly GCF_012641335.1). Taxonomy (GTDB): domain Bacteria; phylum Pseudomonadota; class Alphaproteobacteria; order Sphingomonadales; family Sphingomonadaceae; genus Novosphingobium. Next base: position 44,503 of record NZ_JABAID010000018.1, on the reverse strand, counting down.
ATTCGCGGCTGCTGGCGGATCTGGCACATGGCTATCTGCATTATCGCGCAGGCCGGACGGCGCGCGCACTGCCCATTCTGCGTCGCGCACATGCCGATTGCCTGCGCAGCAATTTTCTGGGATTCGAACCGGCCTGCGTCAGTTGGCTGGCGCTGTGCATGATCGATCAGGGGCTGCTGGCCGAAGCTGCAACGGTGCTCTCGCAATCAGTGGAACGCGGGCATTTCCGCAAGGTGCGCACATCAGCCACCTATTACCTGCACGAAGCCCGCGCCCGGTTGGCGCTGGCAAGAAGCGAAGCAGAAGATGCCGCAAATCTTGCCGCGCTCGCGCTGAACCACGCGCGCGATTGCGAGGATGTGGTGCACGAACTTCACGCGCTGACGCTGTGCGCCGAAGTTGGCGCGATGACCGGTCGTCCTGTCACCGGCGCAGGGCATATTCACATTCCTGTCGTGAAGGCACGGGTCGAAGAACTCGGCCTTACCGTGCTGCAACAGCGCCTTGCGAGCCTGCCGGCATGAGCGCCGAGGCGGAACTGGCAGCGGTTGGCCAACGCCTGCTGGATCCCGCAGCGCCCGTGCTTGAGCGACTGGAAGCATTGGAAGATGCCGATGTTCCTGTGCGCGTATTCGTGGCGGCGCGCCACGATGCGGTAACAGGCGTTATGTGCGAAGAGCAGGTGTTCTCGCTCCGCCATTACGACGAACTGCTCGAACAGGTCCTGCCCGGAACGCGCTATCTGGTGGGTGAAGATAATTCGGCGCGGCAGGTGCGGCTGCGCCAGCTTCATGCAGCACAAGCCTGGTTGGATGCGCGGCGCGCGCCGGAAACGCTCGGCGAGCCACCGCAGATGGCTCCCGGCTTTCGCAACTGGATCGCCGCCATCGCGCGCGAGGAAGCAGATTCCATTCTGGATGTGCTGGAACGCCGCGCTGCGACGGGCGAGGCAGTGAACTTTGCGCGCGAATATGCCTTCCTGATTGCCTATCGTATGGCACGGCGGATCATCGGTGTGCCCGCGCCTGAAAAGGCGCCGGGCCTTGTCCGCATGATCGTGATGTGGCGCAACACGCTGCGGCCGGGGGCGTGGCTGCGCTTGAAGGACGAACTGGGCGATTCAGTGGCCCTTCTGGTCATGCTCCAGCCCCTGTTCGGCCATGTCTTTGGCACTGTGGTGCGCAGCCCCAGTGCCCTGCAGGCACTCAGCCGCAGAACCGCAGGCCCTGCCCTTGACGCTATCGATCAAGCGCTGGCAACGCCCGAAACCGCGCCCGAAGACAGTCTGCTCAGCGCGCTGGTTGCGGTGAAGCCGCAGTTTGCAGGCGTTGTCGACTACGATGCGCAGGCCCGCAGCGTGCTGTTCGAACTGACCGGCGCACTGGTGCTGATCATCGGCAAATCGCTTTCGGAAATGGCGGGCTTCGCCACATCTCCGGCAGGTGCGGCAGCAGGAATCGACTGGGATGGCCTTGTCGCCCGACTGGATGATCGCACCGCAACCGTCAGGGATCACGATGCGATCGTGAACGAAATGCTGCGCCTGACGGGAGGCAGCCGCCTGACCCGCACGGTGCGGCATGATTGCCAATGGCGCGGGATCGATCTGAGAGCGGGTGACCGCGTGGTCGTGCTAATCGACGCGGCATCGCGCGATCCGGCAGCCTTTGCCCAGCCTGAACGCTTTCAGGCCGATCCGACGCGCCCCTACATCACGTCAGGCCCGCTGCAAGGGCCGCACGTATGCTATGGCCGGGGCATCGCGTGGACCATCATGCGCGAGGCCATCGTCGCCACAAAAGGGCGCATTGCACCTGCCGATGGCACAACCCTTTCCCTTTTCGCCGGACTGCCCGACGATCTGCCATTCGTCGCCTGTCGCCAGTAGCCTGTAGCCTATAACCAGAAAGATCCCGCGCATGAGCGTTTCGCAGGACTTCATCACCATCGCCATCCCCTTTGGCGACAAGTCCGAATGGTGCGATGTCGGTGACGTGGAACGCAAGATTGCGGAGCTGGGCAATCCGGCAAGCGGGGAAATCGACGCTGCCCTGCGCAAGACCGGTATCATCCACTTCGCCAGTATCCACGCGATTGCGCCCGAAGCGCCGGGTTACTCTGCGCATCTGGTAATCGAAGCGACGGTTGACGGCGATGCCGACCGGGCGCTCGACGTAATGGCAGACCATGCCGCCACGGCGCTCCTTCCCCTGCTCCGGCTGACCAGCGGCATCGAGGATGAAGCCGCCGTCCTGCCGCTGCTCAAGCAGCACAGCCACCGCATCAGCCAATCGCCCCTGCGCTGGCCGGGCCGGTTGCTGGGCCTGCCCTTCGGCGGCCTGCCGGGGCTGAGCGTAGAAGCAATCACGCGCAACCGCGATATCGTCGAAAAGGCGCGCGGCATCATCAGGCGGATGCGTGAAAGCTCCTCGATGATCGGGCCGCAGACGCTGCTGAAAGCCGTGGCGAAGGAACTGGAACAAGACCTTGCCGCCCTGCCCGACAAAAAGCCAGCAGCGCTCGCCTTCTGCGACACCAACGATGCGCCTTGGCTCGATTTCGCCAAAACCCGCTGGTCGCTCGGCTGGATAAGCCGCGGACTGTGGGATGCCCGGGCGTTTTGGCTGCCGCTGCTGGTGCTGCCTTTCATCGCATCGCTGGCGGCCTTGCTCTGCACCGGTCAGGGGATCGGCCCTGCGCTGCTTCTGTCCTTGATCGCCATGCTGCTCTTCGCCGCAATCGCCATCGGCACGATCGCGCTGCTGCTGCGCCGTGATGAGCAGGCCAACACGCCCGTAGACCGCACCCCGTCCGCCGCCGCACTGGGCGCGATGATGGCGCGCGAGAATGCGCCCGGCGTGGTGCAGAACCACATGATCAGCGTCACCCGGCTGCGCGCTGCGTGGATACGCAAACTCAGCCTGCCGCTGGCCTTCATCGCGGTGGCCACGATGGCGCGCATCGGCGTGATGCGGCGCGGTTTCCTTGCAACCATAGGCACGATCCATGCCGCGCGCTGGATCGTGCTGCCGGGCACCCGGCAATTGGTGTTCCTTTCCAATTACGATGGCAGTTGGGAAAGCTACCTCGAAGATTTCATCACCAAGGCATCCGAAGGCGTCACCGCCGCCTGGAGCAGTTCCGAAGGCTTCCCCACCACGCGCCTGCTCTTCTTCAAAGGGGCCGAAGATGGCGACCGGATGAAGCGCTTTGCGCGCGGATCGATGCAGCCCACGCCCTGCTGGTTTTCTGCCCACCCCGATCTATCGACCTCGGCCATGCGCAAGCACGCGCTGATCGTCAGCGGGCTGATGTATCATGCGCGGCTGGAGAATTGCCCTTCCGAAGCCGAAGCATGGCTCGACCTGTTCGGATCGATCCCGCGCCCGACCTATGGCTTGCAATACGAGGAAATCCAGACGCTGATGTTCGGTGGCCTGCGTCGCCATCCGCACTCCATGCTCGTCGCGCTGAACTTCGGCGCGCCGCGCAACGAAACAGGCGCGCATCCCTATGCCCATGTGCAAGCATGGCTCGCCAAACTGATCGCGGGCGAAACGCTGGCCTTTGGCGACAAGCCGCCCGAAAGTCTTGTCTGCAACATCGCCTTTTCAGCGTCCGGCCTGCGCCTGCTGGGGCTGGACGATGAGCTAGCGCTTGAAGGCGACGGCACCGATCAGGGCTTCCCCGCCGCGTTCGCGTTGGGCATGACCCACGCCAGCCGCAAACGCGCACTGGGCGATCCGGCCACGCTGGACTGGGCCGATGATGCCACCCACGCGGTCCTCCTGCTTTACGCCCGCGACGAAACCATCGCGGCGCGCTTTGCCACCATCATGGCCGAAGCAGAGCAGCATGGCCTTTCGATCACAGCGAAAATCCGCACCGGCATCAACGCGTTCGACGTCGACACGTTTCGCGCCGCATGGGACGCAAACGACGATGCTCTCTCCGCCCCCGCCGCAACCCGCGCCTTCGTTCATGCCCAGGCTGAAACCAGCGACGAACTCTCTGCCGAACCATTCGGCTTCGTCGATGGGGTATCGCAACCACTGGTCCGGGGCTTTCCAGGCCGCCACGGCGCGCCCGATCCGGTTCACGGCGTCGAACCGGGCGAATTCATCCTCGGCTATACCGACAATCGCGGCTACTTCCCTCCATCGCCGCTGGTAGAACGGACAAGCCTTGCCCCCGGCCTCCAACGCCGCTTGCTCGCCGCACCGCCGCAGGGGCAACCGATGGAATACCCCGACTTTTCAGCAGGCGATGCGCCCCCGCGCGACTTTGGCCGCAACGGCAGCTATCTGGTGATCCGCCAGTTGGAACAGGATGTCGAAGGCTTCCGCGATCAGCTTGGCAAAGCCGCCGCACACGTCTGTCGCCACAGCGACGTGATCAACCCGCACAACGGCAATCCGCATCGCACCGGCGAATGGATCGCCGCCAAGATGCTGGGCCGCTGGCGCGATGGGTCAGCACTGATCGACCACCCCTTTGCCCCATCGTTCCGCAGCGGAGCCGATGCGATGCGCCGCAACGGTTTTCTCTACAAGGATTCCGACCCGCAAGGGCTGCGTTGTCCGTTCGGCGCGCACATTCGCCGCAGTTTCCCTCGAGATAGTCTGGCGCAAACCGATCCGGTGGAACTTGCGGTCACCAACCGTCACCGCCTTCTGCGCAGGGGGCGCCCCTATCTGGATGACACGGGCGAAACGGTGCGGGGCACGCTGTTCATGTGCTTCAACGCCGATCTCGAACGCCAGTTCGAATTCGTGCAGCAGACGTGGCTGGGATCGCCCACCTTCCACGGGCTTGAGCAGGAACCGGACCCCTTCGCCATGCACCACGGCGATGCTCCGGGCGCGGAAAAGGCCCGCTTCACGATCCACGGGCGGAACGCGCCGCTGGAACTGCCCGATGTCAAACGGCACATCACGGTGCGCGGAGGCGGCTACTTCTTCATGCCGGGTCGCCACGCACTGTGGTTCCTTGCCGGAAGCGCGCTGGAAGATACGCCCGATGGACCGGGGTTGGCGCTCGCCGCCCGCTAACTAGGCCTGCATCAGCGCCTTGCTGCAACAGGCGGTAAGCGCGGCCAGCGTATCTTCGGGCGGGATGCCAGTGTCCAAGGCGGCAATCTCGCCCACCGTGCGCGTGCCATCCGCAGCCATCAGCAGCGCGCGCAGTTCGGGCTGTTCAATCTTGATCACGCCATGATCCAGCGTGCACAGCGTCGTTTCGCCAAGATCCAGCATCCCGCGCACCAGTGCGCCCGAACACGGCCTTTCCGCCGGAACCACAGGAAACGGTGCTGGTCCCGGATGCAGCGTCACGTACCATTCGGTGTATAGCTGCAAGATCACGCGCAACAGCTTGGGATCGCCGGTCATTGCGCTGATCGGCACGCGCTGCGGATATGCGGCTGCGGCGCGCGTCAGCGCATCGGCAAGGCCATCGTCGTTGATCGTGATAACATCGTCACCCAGCACGAATGTGCCATCGTCCTGCCGCCTGATCTTCGTCGATAGCCACAGGTCGGCAATCCGCGTGGCGTCGATGCGGCGATCAGGCACCTGCTTCACGAACAGGCTCTGCCGGAAGTATCTGAGCGCGGCATAATCATCGCGCGATGCGGCCAGCAACACGGTGCCTTCAGGATCGTCGGGCATATCTGCCCCATCGGCAAGGAAGCCATCAAGCTGGCGATTGCGCCCCGCGTCGGTCAGGAACGTCAGGCCATTGGCATGGGCCGCTGCCGCCACGTCCAGCAAGCGCTGCGGATTGAAGCAGGGGCCAAGTTCATCGTGGAACAGCACCGCATCTGGACGCTGCAACATGTTGCCGGCCTGCTGGCGCAAGGTGGTGGCCAGCGGTTCGTCGCCATCGCGCGCACGCGCATAATCTTCCAGAAAATCGCGCACGGCGGCAATGCGCTCGTCAGGATCATCGATGACCCCGATTGCATCGAGCAGCATCTCGCGCATGATCATGCGCACGTGCCCACCGGGCATGGCGTTATAGCTGATGAACGCCACGCCGCGATCCGACAGGACATGCGCGGCAAGCCGCATCGTCGCCTCGCGGACATGATCGGGCACCCAGGCATAAACACCGTGGGCAATCACATAATCGAACGCTCCGGCCGGATAGCGATGGTGCGCCTCGCAAATGTCCTCCACCGCCAGCGTCACGTTGGTCAGGCCCGATGCGTCGACAATCTCCTGCCCGCGCGCAATGGCGGTTTCGGAAAGATCAAAGCCATGCGCATCGCACCCCGGCCACATCGCCGCCATCGCGATCAGATTGACACAGTTGCCCCCGCCGATCTCCAGAATGCGCGCCTCCTGCACCGGCACCGGGTTCAACCCTGCCAGATGCGCCAACACTGCCAGACGTTCAGGATTGGTCTGGGCAAAGACGGTAGTCGGATAGGCAACGCGATCATAAGGCGTGGTCAAGCGATCGGTCCTTTTTCAATCCCGCACAAAGGTAAAAGTCTGGCAGCGGTGCAGATCGAAATCGGGATCAGGACCAGGACCGCTGGCGATATCGTAAACTGAAAGACGCAATTCTTTCGCCTTCGCTGGATCGGGCAAGGCAAACGATACGGCCAGAACCGGCGCTGCGCCGCACAGGCCATCCTTGCCCCACACAGGCTTTGCGCCATCCGCCGGATCGACACGTGCCAGCGTCGACGAAACCGGCTCGATGCGGAGCGTCAGCCCTTTGGCAAACACAAGTCGATCCTGCTTTAATTCAAGCGTTCCGAGAACCTTGTGCGCATCGTTGTCATAGGCTTGCCATTCGCCCAACAGGGCAGGAGCGATGGCCTGCTGCCTGTCCGGCGCAGCAGAAGACGCTTTGGCAACCGCTTCGGTCGCAGACGTATCCGGCGCGGGCCGATTGCAGCCCGTCGCCATGATCGTCAACGCGCAGATCGCCGCGATGGCCCTCATTTGCGCACAGGCCTTGCGGGCGGGCGGCCCGGCTGATTGCGAGCTTCGACTTCCGCGATGCGGGCGGCGGACAGGAACAGGTCTTTGACTTCCTTGTTGCGCTCTGCCGAAAGCTGCGGACGGTTCGATTCCAGCGCGGCGCGCTTCCAGTCAGGCCCTTTCGGATGGTTGATCGCGCGGCCAAAGTTCTTGAACTTCTTGGCCAACCCGTTCGGACCGAGGTTATAGACCATGTCCATCAGTCCAACCTGCGCATCTTCCGGGAACGACAAAAAACCGGGATAGATTCCGCGCAACTCGGCAACGAACGCGTCCAGCTTCATCGCGCGCAAATGATCCGCTTCGGATTCCATGATGAACAGTTGGGCGTCCTTACGATAGGACTGCGCAGAATAATTGCGATCCGTCCCTGCCGGGCTGATAGCCTGCACGCGCCGCCATTCGGCCCGCTTTTCGTCTGCAGTGGCTGGCTTCTTGTTGGGGTGGCGCAGGTCAACCTCAACCGCCGCATCGGCATTGGGCAGCATTGTGCCATAACCAATAGTGACTTTGCTGACCGAATCCAGATACAGCCAATTTATGAACGCCTCACCCTTTGCAATCAGGGCGATGGCGCGGACCTTGGCGTTGGCTAGAGACATCGCGTTATCGGCCGGTTACCGACCAGTGCGGCGGGTCGTCCGGCAACTTGTGCAGCACCTTATAGGTCGCGCCGACATCGTGCAGCTTTGCATTGGTTCCGTTCCGCGGTGCAGTCGAGATGGTAGTCTCCGTGCCATTGGCCTGCTTGATCTTGAGGTCGCCCACCCACGAGATCGTCATATCGATAGCCGTGCCGCGCAGATGATTGGAGTTCAGTGACGGTTGCTTCTTTATGGCGAAAAGCGAAACCATTTCCTGTGCTGCCTGCCGCGATTTCTGCGGTGTTTCGTGAACCCAGTTTATATCAACACCGTCGATCGCAGCAGCATCCTCCGCATTAATGAGGCTCTTGGCAATATCCCAGCTGTACCTCATGATCTTCGCGCGCGTCATGCTGCGGGTGGTGGCGTTTACCGTCACGGTTGCGCCAGCATCCATCAACGCTTTGACAAACTTCTTCACATCACCCCGAAAAGGCTCGGACAGCGCATCAACGCGGCTCTCATTCGGCCAGCGCGCCTGATTGGCGTGCCACCAGGCGCTACCACTCAAGGGAGCAGAGGCCGCAACGGTCGCGGGCTTCGGTGCGTTCAGGCCCAGCGCTGCGGCAATCCGCCCATTGGACGTCACAATTCCGTCTGGCAAGGGCATGCCCGCGGCTTTCTGGAAAATCCTAATCGCCGTGTCCGTCTTTCGACCGATATGACCGTCAACCTTGAGCGGCGCCACCCCCATCCGATCGACGAATTTGTTCAGCGCAGCCTGCACTTCCCGCACATCATCCAGAGCATTCTGCCCACCGATACCCACGGTCCCCTTCATGGCCCCTACTCCACTACGCTGTCATAGTCCCAAAGCGCGGCGATCACGTCCGGATTTTCATGGTACTTCCGGCGGATGCCTTTGAGCGCCGCATCGGTACCCTTGCAGGTTTCCTGCAGCTTCTGTTCCAGAAATGCCTTGCGCTCGGCGTCGTACGGCTCCTCGCCCCGGAAATGATCGCACAGGCTGCGCCGCTCGATAAAGGCCCTGACGTCCTCAGGCAGCGCTGACGTGTCCACCTTTGCGGCGGTCGCAGCACCTTCCTCGTCCACTGCGGAGGCAGATGTTCCGGGTCGCTCAGGCGACGCTGTTGAGACTGCGTCGGACGGGACGCCGGACACCTGCGCCGACGCACCATCGCTCTGCTCAGGCGTTCCGGCGCTGCATCCCGTCGCCGACAGGGCGGCGATCAGAAACAGCGAGGCGCGCCACCTCCCATTCAACATAGGCTCGATCTTTCCATCCCGTGAATTTACCCAAACCGATATCCGAACCCGTCGCCTTCAACCGTGACATCGATCACCTTCACCTCTTCCCCGTTCATCTGCCGGTTCAGCAGTTCGATCGAAAGATCAGGCAGCATGGTGTTGGTCAGGATAGCGTCGATCAGACGGCCACCGCTGGCCACTTCGTTGCAGCGGGACACGATAAGGTCGACCACTTCCTGACCATAGTTGAACGCAATGCCGTGGCTGTCTGCAATGCGTTTGACGATGCGGTTCAACTGAATGCGGACGATGCCCTGCAGCATCGTGGGGCTGAGCGGATAGTAGGGTAGCACGATCAGGCGGCCAAGCAGGGCGGGCGGGAAGACCTTCAGCAGTTCGGGGCGCAGCGCGGTCGCCAGCGCTTCCGGCTCGGGCTTCATTTCCTCGTCCTCGCTCATCGTGGTAATGAGGTCGGTGCCGACGTTGCTGGTGAGCAAGATCAGTGTGTTCTTGAAGTCGATGTAGCGGCCCTCGGCATCGTTCATGAAGCCCTTGTCGAAAACCTGGAAGAACATCTCGTGGACATCAGGGTGGGCCTTTTCCACCTCGTCGAGCAACACAACTGAATAGGGGCGCCGCCGCACCGCTTCGGTCAGAACGCCGCCCTGCCCGTAACCGACATAGCCTGCTGGCGCCCCCTTGAGGGTGGAGACGGTGTGCGCTTCCTGAAACTCGCTCATGTTGATGACGATCAGGCTGTCATCGCCCGAAAACAGCAGTTCGGACAGCACCATAGCCGTTTCGGTCTTGCCGACGCCCGATGGGCCGCAAAGCATGAACACGCCCACCGGCTTGTTCGGATTGTCCAGCTTGGCGCGGCTGGTCTGGATGCGCTTGGCGATGGAATCCATCGCGTGATCCTGCCCGATCACCCGCTTTTTAAGCTGATCGGCAATAGTCAGAACGCTTTCGATCTCGTTCTTGACCATGCGGCCCATCGGGATGCCGGTCCAGTCACCCACCACGGCAGCAATGGCATCCTGATCGACCACGCCGAAGACCATCGGCTCGTCGCCATGTGCCTCGGCCATCACGCCAAGTGCCGCCTTGAGCGCCTCTTTCAGCTCATCCTCGCGCTCGACCGGCCCTTCACCTGCCGCTTTGCGCGCCTCGGTCAGCGCATCGCGCGCGGCAACGACGCCTGTCAGCGCCTCCTTCTCACGCTCCCACTTGGCACTTACTTCTTCGACCGCAGCCGCCGCGTCGGCAATGGCCTCGTCCAGCTTGGGCACGCGCTCCCCGCTGGTATATTGCCCGCCCGCCTCACGCAGGGCAATTTCGCGTTCCACTTCAAGCAGTTCCAGCCGCCGCTTGCGGTCCTCGACTTGTGCGGGCGTCGAATGTTGCGACACCGCCACGCGCGCACAAGCCGTATCCAGCAGGCTCACCGCCTTGTCCGGCAATTGCCGCGCCGGGACATAGCGCTGCGAAAGCTTGACCGCAGCCTCCACCGCCTCGTCCAGCACCACCACGTTGTGATGCTTTTCCATCATCGGCGCGACCGAGCGGATCATCGCCACCGCCTTGTCCGTCTCCGGCTCGGCCACGTCCACCGTCTGGAACCGCCGGGTCAGCGCGGGGTCTTTCTCGAAGTACTGGCGATACTCGGCATAAGTCGTCGCCGCGATAGTCCGCAAATTCCCCCGCGCCAGCGCCGGCTTGAGCAGGTTGGCCGCATCCCCCGTCCCGGCCTGCCCCCCTGCGCCTATCAAGGTGTGCGCCTCGTCGATGAACAGAATGATGGGCGTGGGGCTGGCCTCTACTTCGTCGATAACCTGGCGCAGGCGCTTTTCGAATTCGCCTTTCATGCTTGCGCCTGCCTGCATCAACCCAATGTCGAGGCTGCGCAAGGTGACGCCCTGTAGCGAGGGGGGAACATCTCCATCGACGATCCGCTTGGCAAAGCCTTCGACCACGGCGGTCTTGCCGACACCTGCCTCGCCCACAAGGATCGGGTTGTTCTGACGGCGGCGCAGGAGGATGTCGACGCACTGGCGGATTTCGCTGTCACGCCCGACGATGCGGTCGATCTTGCCATCGCGCGCCTGCTGCGTCAGATCGACCGAGAACTTGGCCAGCGCTTCTCCATCGGCAACCGGGCCGGGGCCAGCTTCACCACCAGCACTACCGCTTGCGGCCAAGGCACCCTCTGTTTGGGTCGATTCGCTGCTCGCTGCGCAAATTTGTTCGAACTGGTCGCCCAATCGTTCAGCATGAACCTTGCGGAATTCCGAACTCATCCCGAAAAGCGCGTTCTTCAACTTGTCGTCCGTCAGCATACCGAGCAGTAGGTGCCCAGTACGCACTCGGCCAGCTCCAAATCGCAGTGAAGCGCAGATCCAGCCTTCCTGAATCGCTTCGCCGATCTGTGGCGAAATTGCCGAGATTGAGCTGGCCCCGCGCGGAAGAGCATCCAGTGCGGCCACGATGTCGCGCTGCAACACTTCTTCAGATAGGCCGAAGGTCGTGCGGATTGCTGCGAAGTCGTTCTGCGGGTTCTGCATCAAAACGTGCATCCAGTGCACCAATTGCACTTCCGGATTTCCGCGATGCTTGCAGAACGCAAAAGCTGTTTCCGCAATAGCCTTGCGCGCGGTCGAATTCAGTCGCCCGAACAGGGCTTCGAATGTTATCCCAGTCATGCTGACGGCTTCCTCTTTCTCAAACTGGTCTTGCGTAGATGGGCGTCGGCCCGGATCGGGCCAGTAGATTGCGAATGTGCGACAAGTTCCGATCCCGTGGCGGAACCGGGTTTGCGGCGACGGCGGGCAATCGCGGCGATGGCAGAGCCACGCGGTTTGAGCCAACCCGTCCAACCGAGCCGGGTCTTGCCATCGAGCCGGGCAGGCGGCGCATCATCATCAGCCAGTTCGACGCACAAATCCCATTCGAGATGCGTCGGCTTGAAAGCCTCTATCGCTTCGGCGGCCACGGCAAAGCGCGTGCCACCAGGCATCAGCGAAAGGTAATCGGCGTGGTTTTGCGCGCGCACGATCACGCGGAAAGCATCCGACGCGCTATAGATGCGCCCGCCGAGCACCGCATCCTGCCCCAACGTGGCATAGTTTCGGCCAAGCCGGGTGCGATCTTCGCGCTCAAGATCACGCCATCGCGGCACGAACTCCACCACCTGCGCAGGCTGGCGCAGCAAATGGCTGAGCGCATCTTCAATCGCCACAGCGCTACGCGGCCCGGCGAAAACAGCGGCATAGTGGAGCCGAGCGCGGGCATTGAAGCGATTGTTCGGCCCAGCCCCTTCGCCCGCACCCGACAAGGCGCCAAGCCAATCGGCAAAACGATCATCTGCCGGACGGTCTGCCTGCGCGGCGGGCTGCGATTCAGCCCATGCGCGATAGAACAATTGCAGCATCCGCCCGGAAATGGTGTTCAGCCAATCGAGGAACGGCTGTTTTTCGGCATAGCGCCGTTCATAAGCGGCAAATTCGGTGAGATGGATGGGAAGCGGCCCCATCGGCCCTAACAGCCCCAACCATTCGCCATAGAGCCGCGGCCTGCCGTGGCGGAACTCCAGCTTGGCAAGCGTACGCGGGGAAAAGGCCAGCGACGGCTCCTGCGCCAGGTCGACGATGGACTGCTCCGGCCTACGCGCAGCACCGATGCGCGGCTTGCCGGAATCCTTCGCCTCTGCTCGGCGCAACACGGCAAACAGCCCACTGCGCTGCAGCCCGGCGATCTCCGCCGACCAGTCGATCAGATCGTGTGCTTGCGTCCGATCCGGGGCGGCCATGACATTATTGTCCCTTCGCCCGGCGTGCGGACGATCGTTTCGGTGAAACTGTTGACGGAGGTGAAATCGGCCAGAAACCGTTCCACCACGGCGGAGAAGAGAAAAAGACGCGCGTTTTCAAACGACGCATCATCAAGCGTGAGGGTGACGCGGCTGCCGCGCGCCACGGCCATAGCACCGCGCCCCGGCACACGGCGCGTCACAGGGCGCGAACCGACGGTGACGATCCCGTCGATCTGCCGCCGCAGCGCTGCATTGTCACGCGGACCGTAGAGCGCGAGGTGATCGCGCAGCATTGATGGATCGTTGCCGTCTTCAGGCACGAGCGTAGCATAGTTGGGCGTGAGATGCGCGATGATCCGCCACGCCGCATCATCCAGCCCAAGCGGCGCGCGCGGCTTGCTGGGACTGCGCAGAACGCTGACCGCGCGCACCGGGCCACCAGGCGGGACGAAATGTTCGGTCCCGCGGAACGACAGCTTCGATGGCAGTTCCCGATTGGTGACCAGCGCGCGGACGGCCAGTTCCTTGATATCGGCAATGCGTTCAGGATTGCCCGCAGCGGTCAGCGAAATCCATGTTTCGGTGCCGATATAATCATCCCGCCGCAACCGCCGCTGTTCACGCGTGGAGAGCCTGCGCAGCTTGAGCCGGGGAACGAAGAACAGCGCATCGCGCCAATCATAGAGCAGCGCACCGAGCGCATAGAGCGGCGCGACCGGACGCGGTTCAGTGGATTCGCGCAAGTGCGCCGTCACATCGAGCAACCGCCAAACCTCAAAATCGAGCGGCCTTGTGCGATCCGGCATGAGCAGAAATTCATGCCCCGCCGGATCGACCTGCACACGGCCAAGCTGCTTTTCGAACAGATTGATCGCGGGCGTGGCGAAAAGGCGGAAGTTTGCGGGCGAGAGCGCACCCGCCAGCGCGGGGGCATTGCGATTGAACAGCAAGACCACATCCACCGCGCCGCCATCGGCAGCAGCAAAGCCCTTGTCGAGACCGTTAAGGCTGGCAAAAAGGAAGCGTTCGGGGCAGGCGAAGTATTCTGTGAGCAGACGGTAGCCCCGGAAGGATCGCTCTTCAGCCGGAAGCAGCGCCTCGTCCTTGTCAAAGCCGATCTGCGCTGGCAGCGGCAATTGCACCGGTGTTGCCGATGCCGATTTGGCGGGCTTGGCCAGAACGGCCACGGTTTCCCCAATTATCTGGCGATAGAGTTCGCCGGGGATCGTTTCTGACCCATCAAGGTAGATGGGCAGATCGGAAATGCTCAGCTTGTCGAGCGGGATTGCGCCCACCCCTTCGAAGCGCAGCCGCAGGCCCGCCTCTGCCCGGATGCCTGCGCTGGCAGCGAAACTGGCAACGGCGGTGCGTGAACCGAGATATTCGACTTCGGCAATCCGCAGGGGATAAAGCTTCACCGCATGGCCGGTGCGGAAGGTTACCGGGCTGGCCCCGGCTTCATCGCTCATGGCGACCAGTTCTGTCTGGCGCGGCACTTCGTAGCCTTCAGCCAGCAGCGGATCGCCATCTTTCGGATCGAAACCAGCGATACAGATCGATGGGACCGGTGCCAGATAGTGCGGTTGCACCGCAGAAAGCAGGTGCTGCGTGAATTCGGGATACTGGTCCGAAATCTTGAGTTGCACGCGCGCCGAAAGATAAGCCACGCCTTCGAGCAGGCGTTCCACATACGGGTCAGGATCGTTGGGCGTTTTCAGGCCGAGGCGCGAGGCGACCGTCTCATGCTCTTCGCCAAATTCGCGCGCGGATTCGCGCAGATAGGTGAGTTCTTCGTTGTAGAAACGGAGCAGCCGCGGGTCCATCAGGCTACTCCCGCACCGTTACCGCAGACGAATCCGCCTCCACATCGGTGCGCAGCTTTATCGGTATGGCGCGCAGGGCCGAACGCACATCTGCCTCGATCAGGAAGGTCAGTGAATTCTCTCGCTCAACCTTCCCGGAAAGTTCGACGTTTAGCGAAACCGGATCGATGCGCGGTTCGAACGCCTGCACCGCATCGCGAATTTCGCGTGCCCGACGCAGGATTGCGCGACTGCTGAGCGACTTGCCCGCCAGATCGGACACGCCATAGTTGAGCACGCTGGTGCGAACCTGCGGATAATTGGTGAGATCGACGCTGGATTCCAGATTCGTCGTATTGAGCAGCCATGCGAGTTCGCGCCGGACAGTGGCCCTGAGCGCGGTTTCGTTGAAGCGTTCTACCGCAGGCACCGACAGGAAACGCAAAGCTTCACGGCGCTCTTCGGCATTTTCGATTTCTTCACCGCGCATCCCGCCGATGTCATTTCCGGCCACGAGCTTGTCAAACAGCGTGGGATTCAAAACCGGCTGGGAAGGACTGCGCGCCATCAAGCGAAAGCGAGTTTGCGCAAGTCGAGCAGCGCGGCATCGCCGCCATCCGAGAAGCTCCACAGACGCTGGCCAAGGCCACACTGGATCGCGGCATCGCCTTCGCCCGCATCCACCCAATCGGTCTGGCGGCCAAGCCGGATCGCCCCGGCCTGTGCAGCTTGCGTACCGGGATAGCGCGCGGGGAGGAACGCCGCGATGGATTGACCGGATTTGAGCGCAAGCTGGACCGGGTACCACACAGTATCACGCAGATCCTGCGGCCCATCCGACGTAATTGATACGACCGCATCGAAAGGTACAAGGCCATAGCGGCCAGCTACGATAGCCTCAAACGTGGGGCCAAAGCGCATATCGGCATCGGCAATCCAATCGAACGCTTGCGCAGGGCCACCTGCGCCTTCGAACGTGCCGGGCGTATCGGGCGCTTCGCCAAAAGCCGCGTCTCGCGCATCTGCCGCTTCGGCCATGTGGCCTTTTGTTGCCAGCGAGATGGCCTGCGCAACGCCTTCGATCCATCCGCCCATGCCGACCAGCACCGGCATGTCCGCCTTGCCCCCAAAGACATCGGCCCGGAGCAATTCGGCATCGATTGCCTGATTGTAGGTTGCGGCGAGCATCTGTGCGTTATCGGCAACTTGGGCAAGAGCCTGCAATTGCTTGCGAGCCTTGTCCCATTCGCCGGTAACGCACAGCAACTGGAACAGAAACATTCGGGCCTTGTCGTCTCCTGGCCGTGTGCGGACGATTTCGACCAGAGCAGCGCGTGCTCCCTCTAAATCGCCCTCGCGCAGCAAGGTGTCCGGATTTGCCATCTCGACTGCCCCCAGTCCGTACAACTTGTGCTCGACACACGGTCAGGCGAAAAATCAGACCGGTTTGTTGGCCTTGAGATCCCAGCCGAACTTGGCCACGCCACCGAGGCCGCCCTTTTCGGTCTGTTCCTTGTAGTCGAACTTGATTTCAGCAAAGTTCAGCGACACCGATTCCATCGGATTGGTGCCATCGCTACCGGTATTGGCGATGCTCGACACGAGAATGTTCTTGAGCGTGATGCGATAGTACTCTTCCTGCTGACCGCCCGCCTTGCGCACCGTCAGCACGCCCTCGGCGATATGGTCACCCTTGGCACAGGCTTGCATGAGCGACGGCGTCGAAAGGTCACAACGCTTCATGATGGTCATGTCATTGAACGATACCTTGCCGGCACCGCCGCCGCCGCCGGTTGCCCAATCGCCACCATTGTTAAGACCCCACGAGAAGTTCTCGATGTCGATCTCGCCCTTGTGCTTGTCGTCCTTCGACTCGCCCTTGATGTTGGTAAGCTTCAGAAAGATGTCAGCTGCCACGTTCCGTCTCCTATAATTTCGGTCAACAGGTTGCGAACCCGAACGACGTTCAGCCCTAAAGACTGATTGGCACTCAAAAAACTGTCGGCCATGCAAGCCAGTGTCCTGCGATGGGTTGGGCGTTGTTCTTCTTGTCGCCCCCAATCAGATATACCCACCGCCGGACTCATCATGTGACCAAATGCACTAACCGCCCGAATTCGGCAGCTTGGAAACCATGCTCAACGAAACATCCATGCCTTCCAACTGGTAGTGCGGAATAAACAGGAACTTGCCCTTGTAGTAACCGGGATTGGCCTCATCGGGCACCACCTCGATCTTGGCATCCTTCAGCGGAAGACGAGCCTTTGTCTCCTCAGTCGAACTGTCAGGTTGCCCATCAATATAGTTGGAAATCCAGCGCTGCAGATCCTGCTCGATCTGTCGCTCTGTTCGCGTTCCTCCAATCCAGTCGCGCACCATGCACTTGAGATAGTGCGCAAAACGGCAGCTCGAGAAGATGTAGGGCAGGCGTGCCGACAGGTTTGCCGATGCTGTTGCCGCCGGATCATCGTACACGGCGGGGTTGTTGAGCGTCTGCGCACCGATAAAGGTCGCCTGATCGGTGCCCTTGCGATGGACCAAAGCCATCAGGCCCGCCTTCGAAAGCTCAGCCTCACGACGATCGGAAATGGCGATTTCGGTCGGGCAGGTCATATCCACGCCACCATCGTCGGTCGGGAAAGTTGCAACAGGCAGACCCTCGATCGTACCCCCGCTTTCCACACCGCGGATGCGGCTGCACCAGCCCCAAGTACTGAAGGCATCGGTGATGCGCGTGCCCATCGCATAGGCGGCATTAACCCACAGGTACTTGTCGTGATCGCCGCCGGTTTCTTCTTCGAATGCGAACTCCTCAACCGGGTCGGACTTCGCGCCATAGGTCGGACGGCCAAGGAACCGCGGCATGGCAAGGCACATGTAGCGGCTGTCCGGGCTGTCGCGGAACGTACGCCAGGCAGCATAGTCCGTCGCTTCGAACAGCTTGGCAAGATCGCGCGGGTTGGACAGTTCGGTCCAGCTCTGCATGCCCATGAGACCGGGCGCGGCACCGGCAATGAACGGCGCGTGGGCCGCTGCGCCAATCTTGGCCAGCCCCTTCATCACTTCAAGATCGGGGCCAGAATGATCGAAAGCGTAATCGCAAACGAACGAACCGAAGGGCTGGCCACCCAACTGGCCGAATTCGGCTTCGTAGACCTTCTTGAACAGCGGACTTTGATCCCACGCAGCATCGCGATACTGGCGGAACATCTTGCGGCATTCGTCCTTGCCGATATTCAGCACGCGGATCTTGAGATCCTTGCCGGTCGACGTGTTCATCACCTGATAGTGCAGGCCACGCCAGGCGCTTTCCAGGCTCTGGAAATCGGCGTGGTGAATGATCTCGTTGACCTGTTCGGTCAGCTTGCGATCCAGCGCGGCGCGCAGCGCGTCCATCGTGCTGAACACATCGTCACCGATGATCGAAACGTCGGCCAAGGCCTGCTGTGCCAGCGTGGACACCGCCTGTTCGATGCGGTTCGCGCGGGCATCGTCGCTGGGCTTGAACTCCTTGCGAAGCAGTGCCGCGAAATCGTCGGGAGCGAACTCCGTTTCGGTTGCCGCTGCTCCGCCCTGTACCTGTTCCGTCGCCATCTCAAGCCATCCTGTTTGCCTGCCACGGCATCGCCGCGGTCGGAAATTCCATCAACCGTCCGTTGCCCGCGATCAGCCTTCGCTGCCCGAACCATCAGCGGCCGGCCCCTTGCCCGCAGCCGACATCGCTTTCATCAGCGTGGGATCCTTGAGCAACTGGTCGAGCAGATCCTGTGCGCCGTCCTTGCCGTCCATGTAGAGCATGAGATCGTTGAGCTGTTCGCGCGCTTCGAGCAGTTGCGCCAGCGCGGGCACCGACTTGGCGATGGCACCGGGCGAGAAGTCTTCCATCGTCTTGAACGTGAGATCGACGGCAAGCTTGCCTTCGCCGGTCAGCGTGTTGTCCACGTTGAACGCGGCGCGCGGCGCAATTGCGGCCATGCGCTGATCGAAGTTGTCCATATCGAATTCAAGGAAATCGCGATCGTTGAGCGACTTCTTCTCGACCAGACTCTTGCCAGAAAGATCGGACATGACGCCCATGACGAAAGGCAGTTCGACCTTCTGCTTCGAGCCGAAGGTTTCAACCTCATACTCGATGTGAACACGAGGCGCCCTGTTTTCCTTGATAAACCGCTGACCACTCTTCGCCATTTACGCCTCCATTGCCGGTCTGGTCGTCCTTGCGGCACGTTGCCTACCGTATTCCTGCACTGCCTCACGCCATCCGGTAAGTGGCGAAAATCACCATTCCGAAGACGTCTGCGTTTCACCACCCCATGATCCGGTCTCAACCGCCGCTTCTGCCGCAGGGGCCGCGGTGCGTCGCGAATGTAGAACCCGCGTCGCCTCATCGACTCCGCCCGGTGCAAGGTCTTGCAGCACGGTCATGAAATCAAGGCCTGTCCATTCGCGCGCGCGCTGAAGCAATAGCGGGACGGGGCTGCCCGGCTCCATCGCGGTATAATACGCGCAGATCGCATCGAGCGCCCGCACCACATCATCGCGATTGCGGATGCTGCCGGAAAAAGCCGGGCCGGATGGCATAATTGCCGCTGGAGCAGTGCCTGACGAACTGCTGCTGCCCCAATCGTCAGCATCGCCCGCACTACCTGTATCCACCGCTTCGACGGATGCCTGTTCGGGCAACACAGCCGACAGCGCATTGCGATAGCGATCAAGCTTTTCATAAGTTGGCTTGAAATTGGTGGCCGTGTCACCTTCGGCATTGACGGTAAGCACGCCATCGATCCGGCGAAAAGCGTTGCGCAGCGCATCGAACCGATCGACCAGCGCAGTGATCGCATTGGCATCGGTCGCCTCTATCGTGGCACGGAACGGGCCGTAGCCGTCAGCCGAGGCTCCTTGTTCAGCGAAACGTTCGATATCGTCGCCAGTAAAGCGGCCAAAACGGGGGTGCTCCATCAGCGGCACGCGCGACAGAGGCGCGAGAAAATCGCTGATGCGCGTAAGCGATTCGCAAGGTGCCTTGCGCCCGATAAAGCCATATTCGTCGAGCTGCGGATGCAGATCAGCCCAACGTTCCTCAAGCAACGTCGCCAGCCATTCGGCAGCTTCGCCCAGCAGATCGAACCGACGTGCGAAGGTTGCCGCGCGAATCAGATAGACCGGCAGCCAGATATCGCGCGTTTGCGCACCCTGTGCGATGATCTGGTCAATGACCTTGCGCCAATCGACGTCCGATTCACCGCCGTCTTCGCTGACCGGCCGCTCGAATGCGCTCTCAATCTCCATGCGGAGATCATCGTAGGACAAGTCGGGGCCTGATGGCGCCTCATCAGAAAGAGGCGCAACCAGAGCCGCGATATCAAGTGTCATTCGGTCAAGCCCCCGCCAACCGTCTGTGTCAGTCGATCTTCACGATCTCTACGCGACGATTTGCAGCGGCCTTGGCGCTCATGCCCGCAACAGGCTTGTCGAAGCCATAGCCTTCAGGCTGAAGACGCGAGCGTTCAACGCCATTGTCGACAAGGAACTGGACCAGAGCCTCAGCGCGGCGCTTCGACAGTTCGAGGTTGTATTCACGTCCGCCGACCGAATCGGTATGGCCGCCAACGATGAAACGCTTCGCCGCTGCCGACGGCGCCTTCAGCGCGGTCGCAAGCATCTGGGCCTGAGCGCGGCTGCCCGGAGCAATCGCCGCTGAACCCGATGCGAAGTTGATCGAAAGCGTAGACCGACCAGCCTGAGACTGCGCGACGGGCGCAGCAATACGCGGCTTGGCCGCAGCAACTGCAACGGTACGCGGCTTCGGCGCGGAATAGCCCGGCGCAGGCGGCACGACCTTCTTCTTTGCACCCTGCGGGATATCAAAGCGCAGTGCGCGCTTTTCGCCCTGATCGCGGGTTGCGAGTTCCTGGTTGAAGGCGTCGCAATCGCTGGTCAGTTCGCAAACGATCTGCGCGTCCGACTTTTCTGCGACAGGGCCGGCCTGAGCCGTAGCGATGGTCGGGATCGTGATCAGAATGCCCGATGCAATCATCTTGAATACCATAGCGCACCTCTTTCCGCGGGCCTGATGCCCGCCCCGGCACTGCCGGTCATTGTTCTCGCGACGCCTGTGGTTAATATTTTCCGATATTCTTACAGGTCATCAACCAACGCCGCAAACGATTCCTGCTTTGTTGCTCGCTACTGTTGCGCCAACTGGGCCATCAGTGCCGCTTCGGGACAATCTGGCCGCCAATCGTTGCATCGGATCGCGAACTTTCAGCTTCCCCCTTATCCGGCGGAATAGGTGCTTCATAACAGGGTGTCGTTCTGGTAGCGGTGACGACAGTCACAGACGAGATGGCAAAGAAAAAGCACACGGGTTGCATCGGTTCGGCATGATTGCCGGGACTTCCTGCAAGGGGAACTGATTTGGCTGACAGCCCGACGCGGCAGACCGCCCTGGCCCTGCGGCTTGGAAACGGCTCCGAACAATTGAAACTCGTGCGCCTTGATGCTTTCGAGGCGCTGAGCCAACATTTCTCGATCACGCTCGAAGTGCTCTCGCTCGACGAGATCGAACTCCTGCCTAATCTGGGCAAGCCCGCTTCTATCGAAAGCAAGCTGGACGGCCAGTTGCTGCGCTATTTCCACGGCATCGTGGTGGATGCGGAATATGTCGAGGAAATCAACGGCGCGGGATTCGTTTACCGT
Source organism: Novosphingobium sp. ERN07 (assembly GCF_012641335.1). Classification (GTDB taxonomy): domain Bacteria; phylum Pseudomonadota; class Alphaproteobacteria; order Sphingomonadales; family Sphingomonadaceae; genus Novosphingobium. The sequence continues at coordinate 23,343 of NZ_JABAID010000018.1, read as the reverse complement.
TTGGTACTGGCCCCGGCAGGCCAGTTGCACGATCAAGGCAGCAATTTCCGCATTTTCCAGAGCAAGCCCGTTATCGAGATCATCAAGTCGGTGCTGGGCGAATGCGGCATGGCGTTTGAAGTCAAGGCTTCGGGTGGAACGCGGCAACTGGCCTATTGCGTGCAATATGGCGAAAGCGATTTCGATTTCGTCTCGCGCCTGATGGAAGAAGAGGGCCTCTACTACTTCTATCAGCACAGCGCATCGGCCCATACGATGACGATCTGCGATAAACCAGGCTGCCATGTGCCGATGCCGGTGGGGCCGATGACCTACAATCCCGTGTCAGATTCAGCGGCAATGGCCGATTCCACGAGTCGCGGCGGCACCGCAGGTCTGTTCGTGCAATCGTGGCACGAACGCGCATCGACCGGTGGCGAAGCGCGCGTGACCATGCGCGACTATGATTTCAAGGAACCGACTCGTGCCCGTCAGGCCGAAGCGAGCGACAAATGCGCGCATCCGCTGGACGAGATCGAGGTCTACAACTGGCCAGGCCGTTATTATCAAGAGTCGGCGGGACAAACTCTTAGCACGGTGGTGCTAGAAAGCCGCCGCGCACAAAGGTTGCGCTATGAGGGGACCAGCACATTCGCCGGTATCGAGACGGGGTATCACCTTCAGTTGAAGGGCCACGCAATTGAACGCTTCAACCGCAAATACCTTATCGTTCGCTGCCGCACCACACTGGCGAACGAGCAATACCGGTCGGGCGGGGCGGCCAGCCAGACGTTCGTGGAATTCACCACGATCCCGCACGACGTGAACTTTCGCGCACCAATGACCACGCCCCGCCCCACGGCACGCGGCCCCGAAACCGCCGTCGTGACCGGGCCAAAAGGCGAAGAAATCCACGTCGACGAATTCGGGCGGATCAAGGTTCAGTTCTTCTGGGACCGCGAAGGCAAGCTCGATGACAAATCGAGCTGCTGGATCCGCGTGTCGCAGACCGGTGGCCTTGGCAACATCATCATTCCGCGCATCGGGCACGAAGTTCTGGTTGATTTCATCAATGGCAACCCGGATCGTCCGATCATCGTGGGCCGGGTGTTCAACGCCAGCCACATGCCGGTCTACAAGCTGCCTGATAACAAGACCCGCGCGCTATGGCGCACCAAAACCTATAAACGCACTGCCGGCGATGCCCTGCCGGAAGCGGAAGATTTGGATACCAAAGCGCCGGGTGCCAACGAGCTTCGCTTTGAAGATGCAACCGGCAAGGAGGAAGTGTTCCTGCACGCCGAACGCGACATGAACACCCGCGTGCGCCACAACGAGACGCACAAGGTGGGCCGTGATGTGGAAATCAGCGTCGGCAAAAACCGCAAGGAGCGGGTTGGCAAGAACGAGGAAATCCTGATCGAGGGCAACCGCAAGGAAGAGGTCAAAGGCACCGAAACGATCACGGTCCACAAGGATCGCAAGGTTGAGATCAAGTCCAACGATACGCTGGATGTGACCAAGAAGATCACGATCAAGGCGGGTGATTCGATCGATATAAGCGCTGCCAACAAGATTACGCTGTCGGTCGGCGGCAGCACGATCACGCTTGACCAGACCTCGATCAAGATTTCGACGACCACGCTGAAAATGGAAGGCATGGCCACGGCCAAACTGGGGTCGGCCATGACCACGGTTGAGGCTTCGGGCATTCTCACCGCCAAGGGCGGACTGGTGAAGATCAACTGATGGGTGACTGGAAACTATCTACCTGGACCGATGCTGCGCAGCTTGCGGCCAGCGTGAACCCGCGCGAAGTTCCTGAAGAAGCGCGGGGAATGGCTCCGTCAGTTTGGTTCGCCAGCCTACGCGAAGCTGGCAAGGCCGCCTATGCGGTGAACTTCCTTGCCCATGCCATGCCTCGCTATGAATGCGTGGTCTGGGCGGTGCGCGCATTGATCGAACAGGGGCTTGACCGGGCGGACCCGGCGATGGTTGCTGCCCTGCGCTGGATCGACAATCCTTCGGATGGGCTGCGCCGCGCCGCTGCCGATCTTGGCGAAACGCTGGACGACGAAACCCCGCAGGCGCTGCTGTGCAAAGCGATTTTCCTGTCGGGAGGTTCCATATCCGAAGAAGACCTGCCCGCGATCCAGCCACAACCCGATGTCTGTGCCAAGCTGGCGGCCGCCGCCGTGCTTACTGCTGCTTTTACCGGCAAGGATCCATCAGGCGCGATTGCAGCAAGTTTGCAAATCGGGGAAAGCGTTCTTGCCGGGGCCTGATCGCGCTACACCCTTTTCGCGGCGTTGCGGTGCATGATGACATTTCGAACCTGAGAAGCTAGTCCATCCGCGTGCCTTTGACTCTTACCATCCGCAATGCCGACCGGCTGGACAACGGTTCACCGCTGTCGCTGGTGCTTGACCGCCGTGGCGCGCTGATCGGGCGAGCCGCAACATCGGACTGGTGCCTGCCCGATCCATCGCTGCACGTTTCGTCGCGCCATTGCGAAGTGCGCTTTTCTGGCGGCGGTTACGAACTGATCGATCACAGCACCAACGGCACGTTCGTCGATGGGCAACAAGCCCGGCTGGCTGGCCCCCACCCCATTTCGCAAGGTGATGTGTTCCGCGTGGGGCCGTTCGAAATCGTCGCCGCTCTGGACGATGCTTCCGCCGCCCTTGCTGCCGAACGTAACAGCGACCCCGCGCCGACAAACTGGAAAGGCTGGACTTCCGGCAACGAGGCGTCAGCACCCGCAGCACAAGCATCAAGCTGGGACGCGCGTCCGGCTGGCTCCGCAATTTCCGGCACCGGTCCAATGTCGCAAAGCTGGGCCGCACCGCCGACAGCGGCGTCCTCGCCGGGCGGTTGGGGAGCGCCACCACCGCCGCCCGCAGCGCCTTCACCGGTTGCACCACAGGCGGAGCCGCCCTCGTCAGGTTGGGGTCCGTCCGCATCCGCCGCCGCGCCGCCGCCTGCCTCGGGTTGGGGCGCGCCGACGTCTTCTTCAGACGGCAGCGGGCCTTCCACATGGGGCGCCCCCGCGCAAGCGCCGCTTACGCCCGCGTCCGACTGGTCAAGCCCGATTGCGGCTCCCCCGCCGCCTGCTGCAGACGATATCTGGGGCAAGTTCGCGCAATCCAATGTGGTCGATTGGGCGCGGGGCGGCTTTGGCGGCACAGCACAACCCGCTACGCCTGCTTTCACGCCACCGCCTCCTGCGGCACCTCCCCCTCCGATGGCTGCTCCGGCACCTGCACCGGTTGCGGCTGCATCGCCAGCGCCGATAGCTGCGCCTCCACCCGCAGCGCCACAAGGGGCGGGACTGGCAACGCTCGCCCAATCCGCAGGCGTCAATGCTGACAGGTTGCAGGCGGGTGAGGCACAGACGTTGGGCATGGCCGGAAACCTGCTGCGCCGCCTTGTGGCGGGCATGGTGGTGATGCTCGAAGCGCGCGCGCGGGCGAAGAGCCAGCTTGGCGCGCAGGGCACCAGCCTTGAATTTGACGGCAACAATCCGCTCAAGTTCGCGCGCACGCCCGAACAGGCGCTCGAACAGCTTCTGAACAGCCCGCAGCGCGGCTTCATGGACAGCGAGCGCGCGGTTGAGGATGCCTTCAAAGACCTTCAGGCGCACCAGATGGCCACGCTGAAGGCCATGCAGGGCGCGCTAAGGTCCACGCTCGACCGGTTCAGTCCCCGCGCCATCCGCGCCCGCGCCGAGCAGGGTGGCATCCTTTCACGCATCCTGCCCGGCGCGCGTGAAGCTGCGCTGTGGGCCGCCTATGAACGCGAATTCAGCGGCGTTGCGCAAGGGTCTGACGAGGCGTTCATGGAAATGTTCGCCAAGGAATTCCGCCGCGCCTACGAGGAAATTGCCCGCCAGCGTTGAGCACGGCGATAAAATCCGCGCTCAACGCTGTTCCGGCGCTCAGTCTGGTCTGTCGTTGACGGTCTTGTACCACACCGTATCGGCCTGCCAGCCTTTCGACCGCGCCTCGGCAAGGAAGCGCTGCGCCCAATCACCACCTCTAGAACCGGTAGAACCGTTCAGCAGGCTCTGGTCGAACGGCCCCTTGCCATAGAGCAGGAATACACCGGTCCAGCCCGGATGCGTGGTGGTGATCGGAAAGCGATAGACGTCCGGGGAAACCTTTACCGGCTCCAGCGCCGCCCGATCCAAACGGGGTTCGAACGTCATCTGCCCGCTATCTTCCAGCCCGACGACCGCGATATCGCCTGCAACGCCATTCAGATCGATGTTGAGCACGACGGGCGCACCGAGCTTTCCTGCGTCCGGGTCATCGGCAGGAAGCGGCGCAAGTTCCCACTTTACCTGCGGCACAGACAGATGCGACGCGCCCTTCGCCCGGATTTGGCGGAATGCTTCGATCGGGCCACAATCGTTGGGACTGATCTGCGACACATCGCTGAAATCGATGGACGCCGCGCGCAGGCCCTTGGCTGACAGCAGCTTGCCGATCTCGTTCTGTGCTTCGACCGGACGCCCAGCGACGCCCTTCACCGCCAGCGCAACGTCGCTGCCCTGCACCTGCAGGTCGCTGACGTCGAGCCACGAGCATGAAACGGATGCCAGCCCTCCATCAAGCACAGCCTGCGCGGTCTTCAGCGGATCACCCGTCGGCACCGGCGCACCTGCAACCGACGCAGCAGCATTGGGAGTTTCATCTCCACCGCCGGATGACAGCGCATAGCCAAGACCGCCAAGCAGCACCACGGCACCGGCCACACCGGCACCAATCAGCATCTTGCGCTGCTTGCCCTCGTCGCTCGCACCGGTTGTCGCAGGCTTGGGCTTGGGTGGAGCTTTCGCGGCCTTGGGCGGCGGTGGTGGCGGCGCAACGCTGGCAGTTGCCGCACCGGCGCCAAGAGCCGCGATCACGTCTTCCATCGTGCGCAGGCGGTCCGCCGGATTGGGCTTGAGCATCCCTTCCAGAACGGGGCGCACTTGCGCGGGGACCGGCGAAAGGTCTGGCCCAGCACGGCGCTTGTCCACCGCATCGACCAGAGACCCGCCCATATTCACGTCGCGCTTGTTGATCAGCGCAAGGATGGTCAGGCCAAGGCTGTAAACGTCGGTCCAAGATCCCACCTGCCGCCCGAAATCGCCAAGCTGTTCGGGTGCGACATAGTTCAGCTTGCCGGCAAAACCATCGCCAACGATGGTCTGGCTGCCGCCATCAAGATCCTTCGCAATGCCAAAATCGATAACCTTGGCCCGTTCGAGCCTGCCGCCTTCGAGCATAATGTTGTCGGGCGAAATGTCGCGGTGGATCGCGCCCAGCGAATGCGCCACAGCCAGCCCTTCAGCCAGCGTGCGAATCAACGACACCAGTTGCGCCGGGCTTGCCTCTGTCGTCGAAAGCACGTCCGACAGGTTGCGCCCGTCGATGTATTCGGTGACGATGTAGAACACGCCCAACTGCGGTTCCATCGCCAGCGTGCGGTACTGCACCAGCGCCGGATGGCTGAGCCGGGTGAGCGTGCGCGCTTCCTTGCGGAACATCGCCAGCACATTGGGATCGCGGGCAAGGTGTGGCAGGATCACCTTGATCGCAACACGTTCGTCCTCGTTGTTGATGTTGACGCCTTCGAACACCTGCCCCATGCCGCCCCGCGCGATGAAGCGGCGTACCTGGTACATGTGATTGAGCACGTCACCTTCGCGCACCTCGCGCGGTTCGCCCGCGCCGGTTGCGGGGAACGACGTCATCCCCGGAAACTCGGTTTCTGCAAGCGGTGCAGCAGATGTCTGCTGCGGTTCTGGCGCGGACGGTTCCTGCGGCGGACTGCCCCACCCGCTGCCCGTGGCATTTCCAGCGGGCGGTGCCTGTTCCTGCCCCGGCGCTGGCTGCGGATTGAAGACAGTGCGCGGTTCGTCGTCGCTGCCTTGGCCGTTGTTCTCGCTCACGATGACGCTCCGTTCAGGACCAGCAGGGTGGGTTCGGTCACGCTTACCAGCGCGACTGTGATATTGTCCGGCGCTCCACCGGCCAGACTGGCCTCAATCAAATCTTCGCCAGCGGCAATGCCGCGTTCGGTCACGATCCGGGCGATTTCCGCTTCTCCGACAACGCCGTAAAGACCGTCGCTGCACAGCAGGAACAGATCGCGGGTCTGCAATTGATCGCGGATGGCATCGATCTCCAGCGTATCCTGCACGCCGACGGCGCGCGAAAGCACGTGCTTCATCGGATGATCTTCGACATCCGCCGGATCGAGCAGGCCGCGATCGACCATTTCCTGCACTTGGGTGTGATCGCGCGTAAGCTGGATCAACTGGCCATCACGGTGCAGGTAGGCCCTGCTGTCGCCGGCCCAGAGGACCGCGAATTCATCGCCGCGCACCACCAGCGCTACGACTGTCGATCCCATCTGCACCCCGGCTTCCTGTGCATGGCCGAAGATCGCGGTGTTGGCCGAATGGATCGCGTTGGCCACCACGGTGCAAGCGGCATCAAGGGCGTCGGGCACGCGAACCGCACCAACTGCGGCGGCCAGCGCTTCTGACGCCAACTTGCCATTGGTGTGGCCACCCATGCCATCCGCCACCAGCCACACACCCGCTTCAGGATCGGTGAAGTGACTGTCTTCGTTCTGGCTGCGCACTTTGCCCACATGGCTCAGCGCGTTGTCCTCGATGCGGAACGTATTGGTCATGCGGCCATCTCCAGCATCCGCTCGATCACCCCTGTCGGAGTCCTACCTTGATATTCCACCACAGGTCCATCCTCTCCGACCAGCGCCCATGACGCACCTTTCGGCTGCCACGGCAGGCTTTCCGGCGCAAGCGGAGCCTCCACCATGCAATCAGCGTCCCACCCTTCTGCAAAGCCCTGCCCGACCAGCACGAGGCACCCTGCCGAAAGCGAAACTGCCGCAGCGCAATCGGGCGCAGATGCAGCAAATATCAGCGGAAACCGCCGCCCCACCCGGTCTGCCGAAGCGCAAAGTATGCCCCCGCTCCAACCGCCATTGCCATCCTCGTCGACAAAATGCCAGACCGGCGCCGCCTCATAACGCCAGTCGAAAGCGCCTTCCCACACGGCTTGCGCCCTCTCCATCTCTGCGGTCAGCCAGCGGTCTAGCTCGTCACGTACGGAAGTATCCAATCCGCGCGAAACGAAATCACCGTGCGCCGGAAGCTTTCCAAAAAGGTAGCGGATCACAGCACCGTCGGGCATCGGAAGCTCCACAGCCCGCCCCGCCCGAACGGATTACGATCGTTGGGCAGGCTGATCTTGAATACCGCCGTCTGCGCGCCTGAACCGAACGTTGCCAGCACAGCCAGCGGACCGGCGTTCTCCTTGCGCGCGGCATCCATAAGGCGAAACAGCGCCCAAGGGCCTTCGGTTTCCACCCCACCCACTTTCGCCCCGCCAGACATCAGGGCAACCGAAGCGACCGGCAAATTGCCCTGCGGTGACCACGCCAGCGGCTTTTGCGTGCCCAACGAGCCACGTTCGAAATTATAGCGTGTATTGCCGACAACCATTTCCACGGCATCGACGCCCGCACCAAAGGCCTTGGCCTCAACCTTCACATTCAACCCACCCGCCAGAATATCGCGCAGTTGCCGCGCCTTGACGAACTCTTCCGGCGTGGAAGGATTGAGCGTGGCCGTCTGCGGACTTTGTGCGTTCCAGCGCCAGACCGGCCCGGTCAGATCCAGCAGCGGCACGATCCGCCCTTGAATGAAGCTGTCCAGCGTACCGCCGAGGCCAAAGATCCGCTGGACATCAGCCAGCGAAGCGTCGGCCACGGCGGTTCCGACAAAAGGGTAGCGGTCCTGCGTGGCAAGCTGGCAATCGGGAAAGACCGACTGGGCGTAGGCATCGCTAAGCGCACCTTGCGCCGCCGCCGTAGTGGCGGTTGAACCGCCGCTGGTGGCCGCTGCTACGAAGTTCTGCAATTGCGGTGGCGCACCGCCCGCGCTGGTGGCTACGGCCCCCAGTGCCATCGCCATCTGGCTTTGCACCGCGTCAGCCCCCATGCCGCCGCCCGCTAGCTTGGCCGAATTGATCGCCTCGCCCGCTTTCTTGATCGCGCCCACGAAATCATCGATTGGAGCAGGGGCCTTACCGTCACCCACATAGTCGTGAACCGGCTTGAAGTGCGAGGTGATGGCCGTTGCCGCATCAACCTGCGGCCCTGCCGCAGAAGCTGCCGCCGCCTGCGCCAGTTTGCCGAAGCGCGAGGATTCGATCTTGGCATTGGCCATGTCGCCCAAAGCCTTTGCGCCCCCTGCAAAGCTGGTGTTCTTGCGCAGTTCGATCAGCAGCACCTTCAGCGGCGATGGCGATTTGGCGAAAGCGCCCAGAACCGCCGGATCACCGAACAGGTTGCCGGGCGTGGGCAGAGTCGCAACCCGCTCCCATGCCTCGATATAATCGCGGGCATAAAGCGCGGCGACGCCGGGGCGGATTTGTTCGACCTGTGCCTGAACGCCTGCTGTTTCAGCGCCCTCGCCCAAGACCCAAAGATCTTTCTGCAAATCGCCCGCCACAGTCACCAAACCCGGCAGATAGGCCTTTTCGTACCCCTCGCGGGTGTAGAAATAGGGCACTTCCAGCAGCATGACTTCGGCCCCGTTGGCAAAAGCCTGCGCATCGCCCGCAGAAATCGCAGCACTTGCCCGCCACGGTTGCTCGACCCCGGCCAGCGCCTTTTGGCGCAGCACGGCATAGGCGCGATCGGCCAAGCTCAGCGTCTGCAAAGCCGCGCGGGCCGAAGCGATAGCCGTGCCATCGAGCGGAGCCTTGCGCCCGGCCCAATCGGAAGACATGCCCTGATCTTCCAGCAGCGCGGCGAGGTGTTCACTCAGCTCCTTGCGCACCGGTGCCCGGTCTGCACCGGGGAACTGTTCGTTCAGCCAATCGCCCTCTACCCACGATTTGACCGTGCCGGGATCAAGCGGTCCCTGCCCGCCCAGCATCAGGTAAACCTTTAGCGGCTGATAGATCGCCATCGGATCGGCAGAATTGGCCGCCATGTATTGCTCTGCACGCAGCAACAGGCGGGGCAGAAGAATACGACGCAGGCCTGCGCGATAAGCTTCGACCGCCGCATCGGCATGGCTCGACTGGTAAAGACCGAAGCGCTTGAACAGGCCCGGTTCGCCAGCGGCCTGTTCGGCATAACCCTGCGGCAGGGTGCGCAGCGCGCGCAGCGTGATCAACGCCTGTTCAAGATCGGGATCGGTATCGCGCACTTCCACCAGATCGACGCCGGTCTGCTGGATAAGCGTCGCGGCCTGTGCCGATGACTGGCCAAGCGCCGACTGGAACGACCGGTTCTGCCAGAAACTGACGCCCCACAGAGCTACGACGACCGCAGCAGCAGCAGCCACGCCGATCACGCCTGCCGTGGTCCGCGCCTGCTGGCGGCGGCGGGCGGCGGGATCAGCCTCGACCAGCCCTGCTTCTCCAAACACAACTTCGGTCAGCACGCGGTTAAGGAAATAGGTACGGCCCGAACCGCCAGAGGCGCGCGTTGCGCTCTGATAGCTTTCGGCAACGCCTGCCAGAATGCGGTCAAGTGGTGCGCCCTGCTGGACGCCGCTGGTGAAATAGAACCCGCGCAACGTGCCCGCAGGCTGATCGCCCGAAAGAAACGCGCCATCGATAAAGCGCGCCATGCGGTTGCGCAACGCACCCAGTTGCGCCGGGAAACCGAGGATCAGGCTGCGCCGGGCTTGGTCCACTTCCTCGAACAGGCGCTTGGCCTGCCGGGCCTGCTGCGCCGCAATCACGGCGTCGAAAGCGCCAACCACATCGTCGCTGGTGGGTTTTTTCACCTCGACCGGAAGAGTAGCACCGAGAACGGCACGGCGGCCTTCCACGTCGAGATCATCGTAAAATTCGCTGAAACCCGCGATCAGATCGGCCTTGGTCAGCAGCAGATAGACCGGCACCGAAACTTCCAACGTCGACCGCACTTCTGTCAAACGGCGGCGCACCAGCGCGGCGTGGCGATCCAGCCCCGCACGGTCTGCCTGCAGCAGTTCGTCCACTCCAATCGCCACAATCACACCATTTACCGGCGAGAGCGGGCGGTGCCGTTTCATCAAACTGAGAAAGCTAGTCCAGCCCTTGGCATCTGCGGCCTGATCCGAATCCTGCGTGGTGTAGCGGCCCGCCGTATCGACCATCACGGCTTCATCAGCGAACCAGAAATCCAGATTGCGCGTGCCGCCAACGCCCTTGAACGATTGGTCGGACAGCGGGAAGCGCAGGCCGGAATTGAGCAGCGCGGTGGTCTTACCCGCTCCCGGCGGGCCGATGATCACGTACCACGGGCGGTTATAAAGATAATCACGCCGGTTGCCCGAACCGGAACGCAGCGAGGCCAGCGCCTCTGCCATGCGCGCCGCAACGGCCTGCCCTTCGGCATCGCCCGGTGCCGGAGCGGAAAGCTCCGCCGCAATCGCCGCTGCGGCCTTGCGCGCCTTGCGCACGCGCTGCCAGCCCAGCACGCACCACGGAACCACAATAACCGCCAGTAGCAACAGCCGCACCCACCAGGGCGACAACATACGCACGAAAATCGGCAGGCCGATGCAGAACACCAGCACGAGGAATAGCACGACCAGGCCACTCAAGACCCACCAGTTGCCGAAAAACTTCTTCACAGGCGTCGCCTCTTTCGATTAGCGCTGACGCGGAATGATGACTTCGACACGGCGGTTAAGCGCCTTGCCTTCGGCGGAGCCATTATCGGCAATCGGACGGCTGTCGCCAAATCCTTGCACCGAAATGCGCCCCGGATTGGTCAGAACCGAGCCAAGAATGCCGGCCACGGCCTGCGCGCGCGCCTGCGAAAGCGCGGTATTATCGGGGAAGGCCAGACCACTGATCTGGTCGGAGTCCGAATGCCCCTCAACCGTCACCTGCCCCGGTTCGGCCTCTACCGCGCGGCCAATACGTTCGAACAGATCGGCGCGGCCCGGTTCAAGCTGGTCGGAGCCGGACTCGAACAACTGGCCGACCGTCGTGCGCACGCGCACGGTACTGCCGTCTTCTTCGACCACAACGAGGTTCTGGCGTACTTCAGGTTCAAGGAACTTGCGCATCCTGATCAACTGGTCGCTTTCCGCAGCGGGCGGGGGAGCCGCCCCCATGCGCGAGAGACGCAGGTTCTCTTGCGGCATCAATGCCTTCGCGCTTTTCAACGAGTCCGATCCCGCCGTCATCAGCAGCAGCCGCAGCACGATGTAGATCGCCAGCAAAACCGCCAGTGCAGCAGCCGCAGCGAGCGCGATCTTGCTCCAGGGGCTGATCTTGCGCAGTGGCGCATCGGCTCCACGCCACATCGGCGCGATTTCCATCTGCGAAAGCGAGCGGGGGTGTTCCAGCGCGCCATAGAGGCTCGTCAGGATCTGTTGCAGACGTGCCTTGCCATCAGGCATCACGCGGAAGCGACCTTCGAACCCCGCAGCAAGGCAATCGGCGTAGAGCTCTATCAGTTCGGCATTCTGGCCGGGCCGGGCGAGCAGATCGTCGACCAGTTGCCAGAAACGATCGCCCCCGATGTTCTCGCGGAAGAAGCTGACGACAAGGCTGCGCCGCGCCCATTCCGCGCCATCGCCGCCCACACCCGGCAGGTTTTGGGCAATATCGTCAATCGTCGCGCAGATGGCATAGCGGGCGCGCATTCGCGTTTCTTCGGGATAAAGCGGCGCAATCGCCCGGTCATAGGCGGCAACTGCCTCCATCGCTTCGCGGTGAAAATCGGGCAAAGCAATCCGCGCACGGCCAGATCGCACCGAAGCGGCCAGCGCCAGCACGGTGCCCGCCTCTATCACTAGTGGACTGCGCGTATCGCGCGGCCGTGAAGGGACGGGAATGTCATCGTCATTGAGACGGCGATCTCCGCCCATCGTCGGCTGCGGTGCGGCGAAAGACGGCGGCGGTTCACCAAATCCGGCGGGCGGAGCGCCAAAACCGGACGGCTGTGCTTGCGGCGGCATTGGCGACTGTGCCATCGGTGGCGGCGCGCCCCATGCCCCCCCACCAACCGGCGGTTGCGTTGTGGGCGAAGGCTGCGCCGGTGCGCCGCCGCGCATCCCGGCAAGCGGCGATGGCCGAAAGACCGTGCGATTGCCGTTGTCGGAAGAACCATCTCCGCTCATGCCAAACGCTCCATCGACCAAGCCCGCGCCACGCTCACCGCGCCGCCCTCTTCACGCACCACAGTTCCATCCGCAACTGCGGCCAGTCGCCCGCAACATGCAAGCCGAGCGCAGTAGCGGTGGCGAAATCGCGCCAGTCGCCCACACCGCGATCCAGTTCAAAATAGACGAAGCCCGGCAACACGCGAAGCTGCGAAGGCGGCGTCGGCGTGTGCCGCAAAGGCACACCCGGCAGCGCGGAATCGACGATCTGGCGCATCTTTTCGACCGCGCCGATCTTGGCCACAGCCGGGAACATCTGCCGCACTTCGTCAACCGAAGCCGCAGCGCGCACGGCAAGGTAGAAATAGCCATGCTGGTAAAGATTGCGGTCGGTAATCGTTGACGTCCACGCCCCCGGCCCCATAGGTTCAAGCGGTAATTGCACCGCCGACCGATCAAACACAGCCGAAAGCATCGACTGCAACAGATCGAACAGCGGTTCGAACGTGCCGCGCAGGTTCTCATGCTCATAGGCCGGCAGCGGTGGAGCCTTCCGCTCCGGCTTGACCAGCGTGGCAATTTCGCCAGCAAGGCTGGCCAGTTCCTGATACATCCGTTCAGGGTGAACCATCGGCAGCGCCTCCAGATGGCGCAGCACCGGAATCCAACGATTGAGCGCCTGCAACAGCAGGAAGCTGGCAAAAGTTTCGGCCCCGCCGTCAGTCGCCTCTACCGCGCGAAGCGCCAGTTCGTCCGCGCGCTGTTCGCACCGCCCCAGAATATCCACCAGTCCGTGCCGCAATGGACGCGAGCCACGGATGTCGAGCAACGGCGGAATATATCGGTCATCAAACATGACCTTCTTGCCCTGCATTTCACGAATCTGGCCCAGCCCGCACAGGATACGGCCATATGTCTGATCGCGCGTCACGCCGAGCCGCAGGTTGGGCCGCGCCACCTCAATCGGTTCCTGACTGCGATCCTGCGAAAAGCAGTCGGCAATCTCGCTTTCTTCCACCAGAAAGCGAATGTCTGGCCCGGCCCCGTCCGCCTCATCAAACTCCTGCGCGCCAGCCTGTGCTGCGGGCAACGTCAGATAGACAATCGCATCGCGCGTATCGACCGGCACATCAAGCGGCGGCGGCGGCGCCATGTCATCGGGGATGGAGAACGGCGTGCCATCAGGCATGACGCCTTTGGCACGCACCAGCGTGAACTTGCCGATTGCTGCAAGATCCTCGTCAACCTCAACCTCGGTCAACCCCCACGGATAAGGGCGCAGCGAATCCGAACGAGCGCGCAACTGCCACAACAGCGCACGATCGGCCTGCTGGAAGTGCTGTGGCCGAAGAAATTGCCCTTCACGCCAGGCTACACGACTTCCGAACGACATCCGCTCCCCCGATAATCAGCAGATTACTGTTAAGCACACCTTCACCCTTCGCAAAAGCGTGGTTATAGCCAGACACGAATATTTCACGGCGACTGCTCCCGCTTCTGAGGCGAGATTTGCGATGGACGAAGATTCTTTCGATCCGAAACAATGGGTCGCCGGTAATGGGCGGCATTCCCCCCCTCCTGTTCAGAAACAGGAATCGGGCGAAGGCATCGGTGCGTTCTGGCGCGAAGTTGCCGAGCCGCAGCACACTGCCCCGAATGCTGCCCCTTCTCATACCACACACACCGATACCGGGCACAAAAGCACCGCTCAGCGCCCTGCGCCGCACCGCCGCCTTGCATTTGCCATCGCCGGTTCGGTGCTTGTCCTTGGTGCAGGTGCGATAAGCGCTTGGCTGACAGCGGTAGACCCGATCATTGCGCCATCGGCCAGCCCCTCTGCCGCAAGCGCCGCGCCCAGCAATGCGCAGGAGCGCGCGATCAATCTCGCCGGACCGGGCCAACTTGCCGGCGCGCTGATCGAAGCGGGCGTGCGTGCGGACGATGCGTCTGCCGCCGCTGCGGCTGCAGCGCCGCATCTGGCCAGCGTGGGCGAAATTCACGCGATCATTGTCCTGCTGCCGGGCGAAGGTGGCGCATTGTTGCAGCAGTTGCGCGCCGTCCACATCAACGGTTCGGGCGTGATCCTTGCCCGCGCGGCAGACGGCACGTTCTCCGTCACCCCGCTCGCCGCCGATGTCAGCCGCAAGATCGAGGTTCTGCGCGGCGAGATCGACAGCGAGAGTTTCTATACGTCGGCGGTATCCGCTGGATTGATCGACACGTTGATCCCCGATTTCATCAACGCCTTCTCGTATGACTTCAACCTCGCCTCCGAAGTCAGCCCCGGCGACGTATTCGAAGTCGCCTACGATCAGGAAGTCAACGCCGATGGAGAGCCGGTGGGCCAGCCCAAGCTGCTCTACGCGCAGTTGACTACACCCAAAAAGAGCCTCGCGCTCTATCGTTTCCAACCACCCGGCGAAGATGCGGGATGGTTCGATGGCAATGGTGCGACCACAAAGCGTGGTCTGATGCGCACCCCTGTGGACGGCGCGCGCATCACATCCAAGTTCGGAATGCGCTTCCACCCCGTGCTGCACTACAACAAGCTGCACGGCGGGACTGATTTTGCCGCCCCCACCGGTACGCCGATCTATGCTGCTGCCGATGGCACGATCGAATTTGCCGCCATGAAAGGCGCTAACGGCAACCTCACCATCCTGCGCCACGACAACGGCTGGCAAACCTATTATCTGCACCAGAACGTCTTTGCCCCCGGCATCGCAGCAGGCGTGCGCGTAACGCAGGGCCAGCGCATCGGTGATGTCGGCACAACGGGGCGCTCCACCGGGCCGCACCTGCATTACGAGGTCCATATCGATGGCGAACGGGTTGACCCGCTCAGCATTCCCGTGGACGAGGCGAGCCGAAAGCGCATGGAAGGCACGGCGCTGCAAGCCTTCCTCAAAGAGCGCGACCGGATCGACATGGCGCGAAGCCAGCGCACGCTCTAAAACCCTGTTCAGGCTGGCACGCCAGCGGGCGCAGGACGGCGGCCCACCAGCAACGGCAGAATCGCGGCGATTATCACCAACACCGCTCCCAAACTGGCGTTCAAGCCTTCCTCGTTACCGCCCCACAGCGGATTGCCGACAAGATCGAAGTCCATGATCGATCCTAGCAGTTCGTTGCCGGGGTTAGGCACCAGACCAAAGATGGAATCCTCGGTAACGTTCCACGCCGCATGGGCAGCAATCGGTGCCAGAACGCCCCCACTGCGCAGAGCCAGCAGGCCAAACAGCACGCCAGCCAGCGTAATGAACGTCAGCGTCAATGGCTGACGCGCGCCGCCTACCAGATGGAAGCCCGCGAACAGCACCGCACCGCCCAGAACGCCTGCGATCTGCCCCAACCGTTCCGACACGGCGTTCTGCAACCAGCCTCGGAACAGCACTTCCTCCATCGTCGATTGCACCAACGTCAGCGCAACGCCCATCATCACCAGTCCGGTCAGCCCAGTTGCCGCGCTGCCGGTGATGGCCGTGCCGTTCAGCCAGCTCATTCCCAGCGCGACGCTCAAACCCGCCGCTCCGATAACCAGTCCGGCCAAAGCCCAGCGCAGCGGATGTTTGCCGGTTGCCAGCACTTTGGTGCCGCCGATCCACCCGGCCAGCAGCGCGATTGGCAGCAGCGGCACATAAATCGTCAGCGTATAAGCGGCATAGACGCCCGGCATTGCTTCGCCCCCGAAGATATCCGGGGCGAACGTGACAACGATCAGCACCCAGCTCCACGAAGCCAGCAGCCCCACACCAATTGCGAGCCACCCCCGCCAGACAGGGGTTCCTGCTTCAGCCAATCCGGTTTGCGCCATCGAACAGCCCTCCCTCGACCAGCCGGTAATGATGCATCGCCGTGCCGCCCGCACTTTCCACCGAGAACTGTTGCACGCCATCGAACCACGGCGCACGCTCTTCCGGCGTGGCAGCGCGGATATAGGTGTTGAACACGCGCGGGTCGTAGTATCGGAACAGCACGATCATGCCATCGGGCAGCTTGGCCTGCAAGAAACGGCGCAAGTGGCGATGCAGCCGTTCCATCGGCATATCGGTGAGGATCATCAGCCCCCAGCTCGCCCCGTGTCCATGCTGCTGCCACACGCCAAGCAGAGGTTCTGCAGAATCGATGCGCACCAGCCAGGGCGATGCCCCCAGCAATTGCGGATCGAGATTGCGTCCTTTGAACAGGCACAGATGATCGCGACAGGAGCGAACAAGATCGACAAGACGCGGGTCTTGCGCGCAATCGATAACGGCATACCAGGCAGCAGTCATTGGCCTGAGCCTACCCGATCTGCGCTTTGCTGCACTGTTCGCAGAACGGCAGACCTTCCTTGGCAGCGTTGATCATGGCCTTGGCCATATCCGCAGGCGCGGTGCCATCGCCTTCCAGCCCTATCGGAAGATTGACCAGTGCCTGCGTCAATCCACCAAGGCTGGCGCTGCCTGCGTCCCCGATCAGCACCGTGGGCAATCCTACCACAATCACGCCGCCATGCGCGGTCATGTCGCCCATGCGGGCGGCCGGGCTGCCTTGCACCAGAACGGTGAATGCTCCCAACGCGATAACATCGGGTGGTCCTACGCAGACCGCCTTGTCGCCAATGCGTGCTTGCGGAAGGTTGCCCGTCAGCACCCTTATCGCGGCAGGCGGCAGTATTGGCCCACCCACATGCGGCACCGTGCCCGAAACCATCGGACACGTGTGCATATCGGTGATGCGCGCAGCAGGTTTACCCATAGCTTCGATCCTTGACCGCAACCCCCGCGATTGTCGTGCGGAAGATCACATCCACACGCCGATATTCGCAGAGCGGCCACAGCCTACCGGGCTTTGCGGCAGCAGGATAGCAGGCAGATGAGCGATTGCCGCGACTTTGAAGCGGTCCCAGCGCCGGGCGAACCCGGCGCTGCCCGTCATCAACGCGAACTCGCCGTGCCGACTTCGGCCATCGCAACAGAAGGCACTGCTTGCTGATCTACCGCCATCTTTGCAGCGCCGCTCAACAAGGGCTTCTGCGCATCACCGATCAGCACGAAAGCGCCCCAATAAAGCGGGTGCGAACTGTCACGGCTCGACATCAGCGAAACCTGCGCCTTCTGCAACGCTCCGCCAATCGTGCCCTCACGGGCATTTCCATAGAAATCCGTGATCAGTTGCACGCTCTCACCGGCGTCCGAAATGGGCCAATAGGTGGAAAGCACGGCCTGTGCACGAGCTGCCAAGAACGCGCGAACCAAACCGTCAAGCGAGGCTCCAACCTGCTCCTGTCCTGCCGCACGCGCCGCCGTGCTGGTCACGCCTGCCGATGTGTCACAAGCAGAAAGCACCACAAGGTTGGCATCAAGCCGCAGTTGCGCCACTTCATCAAACGACAGGATGCCGTCCGAATTGGCCTCGCCCACGCTGGTCACCAGCGCTGGCGGAGCCTTCGAGCAGGCCCACTGGCCTTCGGTCAGCCCGTGCGTGGCAAAGTGCAGCACCTGGAACTGGTCAAGATCGGTGCGGCTGCGCACGTTGGTATCGGTGAATTCAGCCCCGATCACTTCGGGCGCATTGGGCACGCCCAGCGCCGCGCTGGCTTCTTTCAATTCGATCGCATCGATTGGCTGCACCATGCGGCTGAGTTCGGCCACCTTTGACAGCTCGACCTCGCAATTGGTGCCAATGCTGACCATCGTCCCGCCAACATTGGCCTCAAGCGGCATCGGCTGATGCTGCGCAAAACCGATGAACGGATAAGGCGCCTTCGACGGTGCCAGATTGCGCGAAACGATCAGCGAACGCGGCGAAAGCGCGGTCGACAACGACATCTTGCGGGCAAGGAAGCCAACGCCGGTGTAGTTGTAAGGATCCTTGCGACGCGATTTGGCAAATGCCGCAGTCGAAGCGTCATCTGTCACCAGCACGCCCACCGGCAGCGTGTCGAGCACCCCAGACCCGTCTATCACCATCGATGAATAGCCGCTGATACGGCTTGCCGCCGGCCCCATGAGCAGCTTGTAGAGCGCGTTGGCCCCAGCCACCGAGAAGATCGGAACCTTGTCATCACCACCGGTAATGGTGGTGCGCACGGACTTGATCAGCGGATCGACTTCCACCGCAGGCCGCGCCACGCGGTAGATGCGCGTCCCATCCGCATCGATCAGCGCGCCGAAGATGTAACCACCGACCTTGCTTAGCTTGAGGTAACCCTCGCCCGGCTTCAGCACTGCGCGAATTTCACCGACAGAAGCGGGCGTATCAACGACCTGCCGGAACGAACCGTTCGCGGCCAGTTCGTTCTGCAATGCAAAAGACCGGCTTTCCAGTTCGGTGCGCCGCGCCTCAAGCGCCTGAATCTTGGCAGAGTCCCCGCCCGAAGCGATTTCAAACCGCAGCTTGTTGATTTCGCGTTCAACTTCCTGACGGTCCTGCACTTTGGCGGCAAGCGCCGGGTCGGACGCAATAAGCGATTGCAATTGCACGAACTGCCGGGCGATTGCCGGCGTTGCCGCTGCCTGCAAAGCGCGGAAGAAGCGTTCGGGCGAAGTGCCATCAGGCCGCCGTGCCGCATCGTTGACCAGGGCATCCAGATAGCTGCGCGTTTGCGTGGGCAGGCCGCCCGTATCGGCATCTGCCGAAATCAGGCTGGTCACCGCCTCATCGAATTGTGCCAGCACTTCCTCACTCGAAGCGCCCCCGCCCGAAAGCACGGCAGCGCGTTCAAGCTGGACTTGGGCCAAGGCAGGACCGTTATCGCCCGCGTCCTCGGCTAGTCGCAAATAACCGATGGCCTTGTCGAGCGAAGCCAGCGCACCGGTACGATCACCCCCGCGCAATTGCATACGCGCGCGCTGGCGTTCGATACGCGCCGCAAGCCACAGCAATTGCTGCTGCGGAATCGGCTGTCGGCGCAAGGCATCAAAACTTGCATCGGCCAGACCAAGCGCTGCCGCCGCTTCTTCAGGCCGGTTCTGGCCGAGCAACGCCACGCTGCGCGCCCATGCCGCCTGCGCATCGATCACCAACTGGGTACGTGTGCGGTTGTCCCATGCCGATGCCAATGCCGATCCGGGGCTGCCCGTGGCCGGGGCTTCGTTCAACGCCTGTACCTTACGCGTATCGAGCAGAGGCTGGTCTTCCGAAGCAGCAGTCATGCTGCCAATATCGAGCGCCGATGCCGCAACCGTGAACTCGCGTTTGTTGATCAGATGCAGCGCCGCATAGTTGCGGCTCTTCATCTGCAATACGTCTGCTCCGGGAATACCGGCGTTCTGGGCCAGAAGCCCATTGGCGCGGCCAAAGTAATCATCGGCGGATTCAAAGAAGCGCAAGTTGGAATCTGCAAGCCCGGCCAGCAGAAGCAGGTCGATCCGCGTGGCAGGGGCGGCATCAGCCGGCAAACGCGCCAGCGCGTCACTGACGATGCGCGCGGCATCAAGATGAAGGCCCTGCCGCACAAGCCGCAAGCCCTGCTGCAATGCATCTTCGGCGTTGGCCACCGCGCCAGCCGTAGTGCTCTGCACCGCAGGCGAGGGGGCAAGCACGCCCACTTCCACCGCAGCGGTCGTTTTGCGGGCACGATCCTGATTGGGCGCAGCCGCGCCGGAAATGAAGCGCAACGCCTCTTCCGCCGGACCTTGTGCCAACGGCACCGCACTCGACGTATAGATCCGGCCATCGCGTGCAAACCGGGTTTCGATCGTTTCCTGCCCCAGCAGTTTGTCAAAGCAGCGCCGTGCCGTGGCAGCACCGATACCAGGGATCGTCACTGCCATGCCCGGCCCACAATCCAGCAAACTATCGACCGGTGCGATGGCTGCTTCGCGGACCGAACGGACGATGCCGAGGAAGCGGTTCGCGCTCGAACCACGGCAGGTAAAGGTATAGCTACCCTTGAACGCATCTTCCTTCCAGAAGGGCGTGGCCACGCAGGGATCGCCGGGACCGGTACGGCCAAGTTCAAGCTGGTCAGGCAATTCCGCGGGCTTGGCAGCAGCCGGTGATGCGGAAACCGCAAGCGCCATCACAGACAGCGAGGCGAGGAACGCGCGCTTCATCAGTTGCCACCCTTCTTCTGTTCTTCGCAAACCCCGTTCGGGTCGCTGCATTCGATTGGAGTCATCGGAAGTTCACCCAGCCCGAACGAGCCAACGTCGTCGAACAGGGCATCGTTATTGGTGCCGACCAGCGGATCGAACGGCACCTGGAAGTCTGGCTTCACGGTGAAGATCGTGGTTCGGATATTGTCGAGGGCATTCAACGAAGGCGTCAGGTTCTGCACCGATTGGCAGTTACCGCCACCGATGACGCAACCGTTGATGCGCGATGCGCTCACATTGTCATAGTGCGCCAGCGGCGGGTTGCCGAGCAGCGCAGTGGCCGCGTTGATGATGCCATTGATCGACCCGAACGCCGCGAACACCGGCTGCGTCGAAGTGTTGGCGATATCCAGCGCAATCGCAGTGGCATTGCCGTTGCCCAAGGCAACGCCCGTGCCCACCAAACTGGTTCCCGTGTTCTGGAACATGGCAAACCCGCTGAAGGTAACCTTCATCGATCCCACATCGATCATCGTTTCATTCGTGATCGCGGTCGGGCTGTAGAGCTTGCTGCCGGGGTTGATGTTCATCGCAAAGGCCGCATCGCGCGAACCCGTGCTCGATGCGCTTCCGGTCACCGCCGAAAGATCGGCGGCAAAGTCGTCAGCGCCCGAAACGATGTTGGCCGCCGACAGTTCAAGCACACCGCCATCGCTGGCGATCGATCCGCCCTTGGTGGTGGACACCTGAATGATCGTCGTCCCGCTGCTACCCAGCTTGAGCGTGGTATCACCATCGAACACGACACGCCCGGTCACGTCGACCCGCTTGGCCGAAGTCGGTACGACCACCGTCTTGGGCACACTGAACGCGACGCCGCCAATTTCGACATTGTGCGCAGCATCGGAGCCGAGCGTAAGCGTATTGCTGGCCTTGAGGCGGGCAGCTTCGGCACGCGACAGGGCGAAATCGGCTGCCGTGGTGGTCACGCCATCGCCAATAGCCAGTTTGCCGCTTGCCGCGCCAGAATTGAACACGGTGATCGTCTTGGCTGTAACATCCGCGCCGATCGTCGCATTGCTGGCCTTGAGATTGACCGCGTTGCCCGCCTTTACGGTATCGTTCAGCGTGATCGCCCCGACCGCAGTGATCGCGGCATCGGTCACGACATCGATTGCGCCGCGCGCTTCGAACGCTCCACCGGCATTCGCCGCAAGCGATGCACCAAGGACCGACCCGACCAGCGTGTCGGTGCCCGATGTCAGCGATACTGCCGATTGCTTGGCCGAACCACCGTTCAGCGTAGCACCGGCAAGGGCAATGCCCGTCTTGGCATTCAGCGTCAGCGTTTCGGCACCGGTCACCGTACCATCGCTGTTTGCGGTCAGCGTCAGGCCGTTCGCGCCCTGCTGGATCGCACCACCGCTGCTGATCAGGCTAACCGCACCCTTCGCGGACTGCGATTGGCCAGCCGACTTGCCCAGCGTGATCACGCCGGTCGTAGCCACTGTGTAGTCGCGACCGGCAGAGACTGTGCCGAGCGTCGCGGTTGTACCGGTCACGCTCGTATCCAGCCCGGACGTGGCGCTACCGATATCGGTCGCGCCGGCCTTCACAGTGATCGACCCTGCCGTCGCGGTAACCGTAGCGGCAGTGAAGGATGCAGCAGAGCCATCAATCGCGCCCCCTACCTGCACATCCTGCCCCGCCAAAAGCGTGCCCGCCGTGACCGCCCCCGGTGTGGAGACCGTGATCAGGCTGCCGGTGCCAAGCGCCCGCACCGTGTCGAGCGTGACCGCACCGCCTGCCGTAACGCCTGCGTTGTTGGCTGTCTCGATCAGGCCGTTGGCGGTAAAGGTCGTGCCCGCGGTGGCAGCGAGCGCCGTGGCATTGACCTTGTCGACTGTGGTCGCACCGGTCGATTTGAGCGTAACCAGCGATTGCTTGTTGGCACCGCCATTTACCGTCGCCCCGCCAAGCGCAATCTCGGACGCGATAAGCGATACCACCTCGCCCAGGCTATCGTCGCTGTTCCCAGTCAGTTGCAGGCCGTTAACGCCTTGCTGGATCTTGCCCGACGAAGATGTCAGGCTAACGGCGCCCTTGGCTTGCTGCGTCAGCAGACCAGCCTTGCCCAGCGTGATATCGCCCGTGGTGCTGACGGTATAGTTGCCGCCGGCAGAAACCGTTCCGAGCTTGGCCGTCGTACCCGAAACCGTAGTGTCGGTGCCCGATACCGCCGCGTCGATGTCGGTCGCACCCGCCTTGACAGAAATTGCGCCTGCGGTTGCGGTAACGGTGGGCGCGGTAAACGATGCGGCGTTGCCGCCGCCCGTGCCACCAACTGTCACGCCACGCGCCGCGACCAACGAAACCGCAGTAACCGCGCCCGGTGCGGTCACCGTGATATCGTGGCCGGCACCTTCGGCGGCGACCGTATCGAGCGTTACAGCCCCGCCTGCAGTGATCGCTGTGTTACCGGCAGCGGTGATCGCCTTGCGCGCAGTGAAGTTCGTTCCGGCATTGGCCGTAAAGGCGGCAGAATTGACCGTGCCAAGCGTGGTGTCCGCCCCCGAAGTGGTCGAAACGGCCGACTGCTTGTTTGTCCCGCCGAACAGAACAGTATTGCCCAGCGCAATGGCATTGCCCGCATCAAGCGTAAGCGTCTCTGCACCCGTTCCATCATCGTTGGAGGTCAGCGTAACGCCTGTCGTGCCTTCGCTGATTGATCCGGTGGCGCTGTCGATCAGAACCGCACCGCCCGCCGTCTGCGTCTTCGCCCCCGCACGGCCTAGTTCGATGTTGCCATCGGCCAGTGCCGAATAGCTCGTGCCCGCATCGACATTGCCGACTGCAATCGTGCCGCCTGCAACCGTAGCGTCCAGCGTGGTGCTGGTGCCAGACGTTGCCGAAGCGACGTTGATCGCGCCCGCCTTCACGCTGATCGCGCCCGCCGTGGCCGTGATCGCCGCACCCGTCGTGCCGCCAATCGCCGCCAGCGATGCCGCATGGCCCGCGCCGACGCCCTTGACGGTCACGTTGCCGCCCGCCGTCAGCGTATTGGCCTGAACCGCGCCCGCGCTGGTTACAGTGATATCGCCAGTCGCATCGACCACCTTGGCCGCAACCGAACCTGCCGTGATGCTGGCATCGCCGTTCGCATCAACCAGATCGGCGGTGAACGCGCCACCCGCCGTGCTG
>NZ_JABAID010000017.1 GCF_012641335.1 Novosphingobium sp. ERN07 | reverse complement strand
GACTGAGTGTCCGTCTATGTTGGCGACCGCTCCAAAGCTGCTCAGCAACTCCGCTGCGGTGAGAGGCCCTCTATGACCACCAACGAGTCGCGTCAACAGGGGATTGTCACTTTTTTGAAAATTACTGCGCGGACAGTTCCAGAAAGCCGTCAAAGCGCGTGAACGACTTAGTGATTGAAGCCGTCCACCTGCCGCAGGGCCTCGCCCAGTGCGACGGCGCTGGCAATTGCGAGGTTCAGCGAGCGGACCTGCGGACGAATAGGAATTCGCACGAGGGTATCGCACGCTCGGGCAACGGAATCGGGCACACCGCCGCTTTCCTTGCCGAACAGCAGCACGTCGCTGGGCATGAAGCGGAAATCGTGGAGCGATTCATGGCCTTTGGTGGTGAAGAGAACGATTCGGCTCCCGTCCAGCGAGGAGCGGAACGATTCGAAGTTCGAATGGCGCTTCACGGCAACGTGATCGATGTAATCCATCGCAGCACGGCGGACGCGGCGATCATCCCAGACGAATCCCATAGGCTCAATCAGATCGACATCGACGCCCATACAGGCACCCAGCCGCATCACCGCGCCGACATTGCCGGCAATTTCGGGTTCGTAGAGCGCCAGACGCATAACGGCGAACGCTATTCTACAGTGACAGACTTTGCGAGATTGCGCGGCTGATCGACGTCGGTGCCTTTGGCTACTGCGACGTGATAGGCCAGCAATTGCACGGGCACGGCATAGACCAGCGGCGCGATCAGTGGGTGGACTTTGGGCATCTCGATCGTGGCGAGGCAGCCCTCACCTGCTTCGGCAATGCCTTCGGCGTCGGAGATCAGTACGACTTTGCCGCCGCGCGCGCGGACTTCCTGCATGTTGCTGACGGTCTTTTCGAACAGCGGGCCGCTGGGGGCGAGCACAATGACGGGCACCGCTTCGTCGATCAGGGCGATAGGGCCGTGCTTCATCTCGCCACTGGCATAGCCTTCGGCGTGAATGTAGCTGATTTCCTTGAGCTTGAGCGCCCCTTCCAACGCAAGCGGATAATCGGGACCGCGCCCGAGATAGAGCACGTCGCGCGCAGGGGCGATAAGGTGCGCCATGCCGGCGATCTCTTCGTCATGTGCCAGCGCGGCGTTTAGGCAGGCAGGCGTTTCGACGAGCTGCTCGACAATTGCAGCCTCTTCCTCGCGGTTCAGGCGACCGCGCTTGACCGCGAGGTGCGCCGCGAGCGCGGCCAGAACAGCGAGTTGACACGTGAACGCCTTCGTCGAGGCGACGCCGATTTCCGGCCCGGCGTGCGTCGGCAGCAGCAGATCCGCCTCGCGCGCCATCGAACTGGTCGGCACGTTGACGACGACAGCGATGGTCTGGCCTGCCTGCTTGCAATGGCGCAGCGCGGCCAGTGTGTCAGCCGTTTCGCCGCTCTGCGAGATGAACAGGGCGAGGCCGCCCGGTTCCAACACCGGATCACGGTAGCGAAATTCGGATGCCACATCGATGTCCACCGGCAGGCGAGCGAACTGTTCGAACCAGTATTTGGCGACCATGCCGGCATAAAAGCTGGTGCCGCAAGCGACGATGGTGACGCGATTCACGCTTGCGAGGTCGAAATCGATCTGCGGCAAGGCGACGGTCTGCTCGACCCGGCGGAGGTAGGAACGCAAGGTTTGCGCGACGACGACCGGCTGCTCGAAGATTTCCTTCTGCATGAAGTGGCGATAATTGCCCTTCTCGATCGCAGCGGCAGTTGCGCCTGACGCGACGACAGGGCGCTGCACCGGATTATCGTCTACATCGAAAATCTGCGCGCCATCGCGGGTGATGACTACCCAGTCACCCTCTTCAAGATAGGTGATCTTCTGCGTGAGCGGAGCGAGTGCGAGGGCATCCGACCCCAGATAGGTTTCGCCTTCGCCGTAGCCGACGACCAAGGGCGAGCCGAGGCGTGCGCCGATCAGCATGTCATCATGCTGACGGAAGGCGATGGCGAGCGCGAAGGCGCCGCGCAACTGGGGCAGCACGGCCTTGACCGCGTCCTGCGGACTGAGGCCCGCCTCCACCTGTTCGGAGACGAGGTGCGCGACGACTTCGGTATCGGTTTCGCTTTCAAAATTGCGGCCCCGCGCGATCAGGGCTTCGCGCAGCGGCTTGAAGTTTTCGATGATGCCGTTGTGGACCAGTGCCACTTCATCGGTAGCATGAGGATGCGCGTTGCTGGTGGTGGGTGCGCCGTGAGTGGCCCAGCGGGTGTGGGCAATGCCGATCAGGCCGGAGGCTGGATTGCGGGCCAGTTCGACGACGAGATTGTTGAGCTTACCCTCGGCCCGGCGGCGGACAAGATGCCCGTCTTCGACCATGCAGACGCCCGCGCTGTCATAACCGCGATATTCCATGCGGCGCAGGCCATCTACGAGCCGATCTGCCACCTGTTCCTTGCCGACGATCCCGATAATTCCGCACATGGCTTTTGTTTGATCCTGACTTGGCTATCGCGCACCTTCTGGCACGAAATCGTTGGCATTGTCTTTCCATTTGCCAACACGGAAGGGTTTGTCCAGCGGGGAATGAACCGGCAGGGTCAGGACTTTTCGTTCAGGTTTGCAGCGACTTTCCTGAAAAGGTTTACACAGTTTACACGGTCCATGAGCATAAATTGGCGCAGGTATATCCACCCGAATTTGGCCGCGAAGGCGCGGCGGCTTTGCCGCTAGAACGGTAGGAACAGGACAGGAAGGCTGGCGGTTCATGGGCCAGACAGTGCCAGCTTGCCGTGGTGTAGGAAAACGCTTTCCGGTTTTGCGTTAAATCAATGAAACGCTAATATACACTGTCATGGTTGATCTGTCCTGAAAGGAGGATCCCATGTTCAAGCTGAATGTCGGCGGTATAGACCGCGTGTTGCGTATCGTTCTGGGCCTTGTGCTGATCGCGCTGGTGTTCGTCGGACCGAAGACGCCGCTTGGATGGATCGGCGTGGTGCCATTGCTGACCGGACTGATGCGCACATGTCCACTCTATACGCTGATCGGCCTGAATACCTGTCCCCGGCCCTGACCGTCAGGGGGCGAACGATCTTGTGATCACAGGACCGTTTGTGCCGCCAGACGTGATGGTCGTGATAGTTGGCAAGCCAGCTTGAGAAGCGCGCAGGCGCGGATCGTTGCATGTGATCGAGCCGTTCGCGTCGGCGGCGCAAGTGGGCGGAACATGAACGCGCACGACCACTGCAATCGTATCGGCCTGCGCAGGCTGCGCTGCAAAGGCGAGCGCGGCCAAGGCCAGAGTTCTTGCCGATCCTGACATGATCATCCTCATCACGCGCTCCCGTCGTTCTGGAAACGCGATATTTGAAGACGAATGCTTTCTGGCGGTGTCGGCTACCAGTCAGGGAGAATACTTGTGCAGTGAGACGATCAATCGGGGACGACATCCACAGTGATGACATCCTGATAGGTTCCTGCGGGCAGACCATCGGTCGCCCCGGCCAGTTCCACGGCCAGCGGCAGATTGCTGCCCTGCACCGTGGCAGGCTGATCGACATGCAGCGACTGCGCCCCCGCAGCCAGCGGCAGGTCAGTGCCGTCAAGCCGGAGAGCATAGGGCACGCGCGACTGGTAGCTGGTGCCAAGACGCACCAATGCGCCGCTGTTGGCGCTGGCCACCGTGATCCGCATCCCGCTGGTGGCGCGAACCTGAACAAAGGCGTTGCGGATAGTGCCGCGCTGCAATTCACCGAAATCGAGCGCGGCGATGGCGAAAGTGCCGAACGCGCCTGAACTGCCTGCAATGTTGACTTGCGCCTTGCTGGATACCGTGATCGTGACGGGCACCGCGATCGTATTGACCATGCCATGATCGGGCGTGATCATCTCACCCGCGCGTTCGAGATCGACGAGGACGATCTGCAGAGTGTCGGTGTATGTGCCGACCTGCGCCATCTGCCCGCCCGCAATCCGCAGCCTGATGGTCTGCGTGGCGGGCTGACTTTGTGTCGGTAGAACGATAGGCAAGGCCGCACCCTGCTGGTTGCGATAGACCTGCCCGGTGATGTCAGTGATGGAATAGGCCAGCGTGGCGCTGCCCTGCCGCGCCACGCGATCAGCCCCGCCTCCACCACTGCCAGCCGCGCTGGTGATGACGAGACCGGGCGTGCACGACGTGTTGTTGCGCGACGCATCAAGCGTTGCGGTGACCACGACTTCGCCTTCGAAAGGATCGTAGGACACGACCGGAGCTGCGCCCGCAGTCAGCCCGCCCTTGCACGCCGCCTGCGCTGGTGCAGGCGCGGTTGCAATGCCCACCAGCACCAACACTGCTGCTGTCGCCCATCCCTTCACAACGTTCATCGGGAAGCCTTTCGGGGGGCAAGGCGTAGTGTGCCCAGCGCTATTGTGGTTTCGTCGTCCTTCGGGACAACCACCGGAATGCGCCACGCACCGTCGTTGCCCATGCGCAGTTCGTAGCGGCCTGGTTTCAACCCGGATACCACGAAGCGGCCATTGCGATTGGTGAAGACCAGCACCGGTGCCATGTTCGGATCATCGAGCGATATCAGCGTGCCGCCCATCTGCGCCAGCGGCTGCCCGGCAGCGTCGAGCGCGACGCCCATGATCATGCGCGACGCATCCGAGCCGACCGTTATGGCATAACCCGCCGCTGGGGTAGGCTTCATCCGGTATTCGCCCGGACCGATATCATAGCCCGCAGGCAGGCGATCCACGTCCACCTTGATGCGGCTTGTCAGATAGGGCGAGCCTAGCGCCACCAGCGCTGGGCGCCCCTTGCGCGCTTTAGCCAGCGGGTTCTTGCGGGTTGCCCCGTCTGTCAGACTAAGATGCGCGTCCTTGAGCGTGGG
This sequence comes from Novosphingobium sp. ERN07, assembly GCF_012641335.1. Taxonomy (GTDB): domain Bacteria; phylum Pseudomonadota; class Alphaproteobacteria; order Sphingomonadales; family Sphingomonadaceae; genus Novosphingobium. The sequence continues at coordinate 73,295 of NZ_JABAID010000017.1, read as the reverse complement.
GTGCGCCGAAACGATGGCAAAGCGCGAGCCGACCGGGCGGCCATAGGCAATTTTGCCGCCCGCCATCGCGACCTGCGTGGAAACGGTATAGCGGCTTTCCTGCGCGGTGCCCCCGTTCCTACCTGCATTGCCACCATTGCTGCGGAACACACGGTGATCGAGCGCGAGACGGAAATCGTTGCTGTTGTAAAGCGCCTGCCCGGTTGCGCTGATGGTGCCCGGTGTACGTTCAACGCCCGCACGGATGCCTAGCGTGCCAACTTCATCGCGCGCAAACCGCGTGTAATCGACGCGCGCAACTTGCGAGCGACTGTCGTAGCTTGAACGCAGATCCTGCGAGCGGCCAAGCCGCATACTTGCGGTGAGCAGCACGCGATGATCGCGCGGCTGTCCGGTCGTGGATATCCGGTCAAAGCTGCCCGAAAGATCAAAGCGTCCCCACGATTTGCGCAACTGCGCCGAGAACTGCTGACGATCAGGATTCAGATCGTATCCGGTGCTGCGCAGATAACTGAAGCCTGCATTGATGCCCGCAGCAAACCGCGCGGTTGCGCGGGCCTGCAATTGCGATCTTACGGTGTTTGCCTGCTGTTGGCCAAGCTGGGCAAAATTGCGGCTGGTCAGCCGCCAATCGGCATTGAGGCGGAGTTGATGGAAGGGACCAAGATCACCGAACTGGCCATCGTACCCGACCAGCACCGCATGGCCGCCGCGCCCGGCCACGCCATCTACTGTCGCACGACTGACGCTGGCAACAGCGGAAAACGCCCCAAGGCCAGTGGCGACGACACCTTCGACGCCGCCTGAAACGAGATGCCCGCCTGCCTGAAAATTGGCGCCGAGCGTCAGGTTGCTGGACACACCATAGCGCGCCCAGCCGCTGATCGAAGCCTCCTTGCCACGATAGCGCGACCCCGTGCCGGAAAGATCCTCCAGCACACCGGCGGTGAGACTGAAATCGAGCAATCCCTTGGCCAGCAGGCGCGCAGTGTAAAACTGCGAGAACGTGGTGAGCAGACGGCGCCCCTGCTCGTCCTGCACATATAGTTCGACCTCGTTGAGGCCGTTGACGAACGGCAACTGGTTGAGATCGTAACGCCCCGGCTGGAGCTGCATCGAACGCACCACTGCACCGTTGACCACCACGTCAATGGTCGATGGCCTATCCAGCACGAAGCTGGCTTGCCCTGATGGGCGAATGTTGCGCAGCGGCTGCAACTCGTTCCACGCACGCTGCACCGATATGCCGCCGACCAGCGGCGACGTCTGGAATCCCTGCGGTATCCCGGCAACATCGCCCACCGTGGTGCGGATTGCAGCATCGGCCAGATCGAACACAAGCTCGCTGTTGCCGCGCTGGAAGCTACGGGTTTGGCCATCGTAGGTGTGCTGGCTGAACAGGAAAACGCCCTTCGCACCGCCAATATTGGCGGCAAGATCAGCGGTGACCTGCACTGGCTTGAAGCCCGTAGCCTCGGTGGGGGATTGCCAGACGCGGCGCTGGCTGACCAGCACGGTAGCGGTGGCGGAAAAGTTGCTCGACTTCAGGAAATCGCGCTCGTCACCATCGATCAGCGCGGCACCGGACACCGATTGCTGCCCTTGTGCGGCGAGCGGGATCGACACGGACAGTTCCAGTGTTTCCGTGTTGAAACTGGCCTGAATACCCAGCCGGTTGAGCGCGTCGAGATCGATCGCAACAGGGGTGGTGGCCGCAGCAAAGATGCGATCACGCATTTCGGACGAAAGGCGCGGCCCGATCAGCGTGACAAGCTGGCTGGTCCAGACCGCGACGCGATCTCCATCAATCGCCACCGGCACATCGCCGCGATAGCTGCCGTCATAAAGCAGCGGGACGGTAAGGCGCGTTGCCGGTGACTGCGCCATGAGCGCATCTTCGGGTTGCGCAAAAGCCGGACTGGCCCCGAAAAACGCAGCCGAAGCGGCGCTGGCCATAAGGGCCGCGCGCAAATCGCTGAGCGTGGAAGAGGCGGAAGCCGGGGGCATGGAAATGAGGAGCGGACGCTAAAGCGCGATCAGCTCGCCTGTTCTCCCAGTTCGAAGGTGATATCACCGGTTGCAGGCGCGCCGGGTATGCGCACGACACGATCGTTTCCGGGCAGAAGCCAGACCGAGCGCAACGCCTTGCGCCATTCCTCGTCGCTCACCGTTTGGCCACCAATGCTGACTTTGGCCGAACCGATATTGGCATAGCGATTGCCGTCATTGCGCAGGCGCAGCACGGTATCGGCACCTTCGCGGGTTGTGGAAACAACAGTAACCGCGGGTTTGGCCCCTTCGGGCACGATGGTGGCCATCGTCGAGAAGTTGAAGACCATCTGCACCCCGCTCTGCTTCTGATCGGGCAAGGCGACCGGCACCTGCCGCACGGTGACGAGATAGGTTTCGGATTGGGCGAGATCGGGCTTGCCGACATATTGCACGCGCACCGCCTGCGTCTTGCCCGGCTGCACGACGGCCTGCACGGGGAAAAGCACGAAATCGTCGTCAGCAGGCGTGCGGGTTTCGGCGCCGTTTTCGTCGAACGCGCGCTTTTCGGCTTCGAGTTCGATGGTCAGCGGCTTGTCGCCATCGTTGCGCACGCGGATGATCGTGGCCGCGCCACTGCCCGATGGCTTGAGGTCGTAAATCATCGGCGCGACCTGATAGGCAGCAGCAGGGGCTTGCGGCAGCACAAGGCCGAGCACGGCAGCGCAGGCCAGCACGATGGGCCGGAAGCGACGAAATTTCATGGGATGACCTCCAGGTAGATCGTATCGGCAAAATCGCCTGCGGGCGTGCCAGCGCCATCGACAAACCGCAGCGCAATCTCTGTAGGGCGCGGCAACAGCGGTTCGATGAGCGGAAGCACGGCGCTGAGCGGCGCAGCCGTGCCGCCGGGGCGGCCCACGGGCTGGCCGCCTATGCGCAGTTCATAGGGAAGGCTTGCGGTCTGCGCGACGGGAACGGCCCCATCTGGCGCGAGTGCGCCGCTATTCAGGCTCCACAACCGCACGGTGGGCGATCCCCGGTAGTTGCAGGTGATGCTGGGCATCGACAAGAGCTGCCAGCCAGTGGCAAGCGGATCAGGCGTTTCCGCGGCCTCGGCAGCCACGATACGGCAATCGCGCGCGGCCTGCGCCAGAACCTGCACCACGATCGCGCGGGTGGCACGCGGCCCTTCCTGCGCTGCGCCCGTTTCGGGGAGCGACGCGGCAAACAGGCCAGCGATCATGGTGAAAGCGTATTTGAGAGGCATTCCACGACGCATGAGATGGAGATGGAAAAGGGTGCGCGTGTTGCCCACGCGCACCCCATCCCGCTTCGCCTTACGGAGCGATCGAGAAGCTGAGCGTATCGGAATAATCGCCAGCAATTTCGATCGGACGGGTCAGATGCAGCGAAAGCCTTGGCCGTATCCGCACATTCGGAGCAGTGCTGCGGGTCCAGGCACCGGCCCCATCTGGCGAGGATACGCCAGTCAGGAATTCCGATGCAAGACGACCCGATGCGCCGCCGGTGACAGTTACGTTGTCACCAAAGGCGATCTGGTAATCCACCTTCGTTGCCCCAAGCGCCACCGACGCCTGATCCGGCGCAAGTCCGCCGTTGAGACTGGTGATCGTCACCACAGGCGTGCCGATATAGTTGCACGAATAGGCAACCCGATCAGCGGCGTCCGGCACTTCGTTGCTGAGCGTTACGTCCACCAACGAAGCGTTGCGCTTGAACTCGCATGACTTGGGCAGCGAAGCGCCAAGCGAAACCGCAAGCGAGGTGCCTGCTTCCTGCGCAAAAGCGGGCGCAGTGGGCAGAGCAGCGATCACAGCCGCGAGAAAGAGAGATTTCTTCATGTGAAACTCCTCTCCAATATATGCCGCCCATCAACGACAGGCGGCGCGGATCTCTTTACCTTACGGTGCAATCGTGAAGGTCAGCGTGTCCGAATAGTCACCAGCGATGGTGATCGGGCGAGTGAGGTAGAGAGACAGCGTGGGCGAAACGGTTTCGTTTGGCTCGGTCGTGCTGGTCCATCCCAACTGGTCGGTGGTGGACGAAAGCCCATCGACAAATTCGCTGGCGAGAAGGCCCGTGCTACCGCTGTTTTGGGTGGCGCGATCACCGTAGACGATCTGATAGGCAACAGGCACGGCGCCCCATGCAGCCGATGCTGGGCTGGGAGCAAGCGCGCCGTTGGCGCTGGTGATCGTCACCACAGGCGTGCCGATGTAGTTGCACGAATAGGCGACCGTGCCGTTAGCGTCGCGCGCATCATTGCCCAGCGTCAGGCTGCTGGTGGAGTTGCCCGAATCAAAGGCGCAGGCCTTTGCAAGCGACGCATCGACAGCGACCGAAATGGTCGAACCATCGATGGGAGCGGCAACGGCAGGGGCAGCAGCAGCAGCCACGGCCAGAACGGAAAGAGCAAAAAGCTTCTTCATGTCGGTTTCCTCTTTGATGCCTCTCGGTCTGGTCCGAAAGGCCGGTACATTCTGGCGGCAGGACGGGCCTGCCGCCGGAATTGGGTGATGCCCACGCAAAAGGGGCGAAAAATCAGGGTGAGATGCTGATCACGATGACATCGCGGTAGGTTCCTGCCATCTTGCCACTGGCGGCTGCGGCAGAAACGTTGACGATGACGTGCGCCGATTGCGCCGTACCGGGCGCAAAAGCATCCAGTTGCGCGGTCACCGTGCCATCGGTGGATGTGACCGCATCGAACGCGGTGGTGCCGGGCAGATTCCATTGCAGACCATAGGGGATCAATTGCTCCCCACCGTCGATCTTCAGGCCACGGTTGGCGCTGGAAAGCGTGATGGAAGGCCCCACATCGACGAGGTTGCAGGTGACAGCGACATTGCCGACATCGCCCGTCGCTCCGCGCGATGCTTCACCCAGGCTGAGCGTGCCGGCCGCGCCCGAAATGGTGCAATGCGCCGGAACATTGCCTGCAAGCACGAGTTGCGCGCTGGCCGCCTGCGCCTGAGGCGCGCACAACACTGCAGGCACCGCAGCAAAATGCCACAGCGCACGGCTTGCCCCCAACATCGTGGCCCCCGATTCGCTCCGTTACGGCTAGATTAAGTAGTGTCACTTATCTGCGGAAAAAAGGTTTTATTAACCACAATGTCAAGAATGTGATGAATTATGTACTTTCACTTCTTCTTTTCAACAGGTTAGCCTCCATCAGAATGAAATGGTGCTGCACGCCAATATGAACCTGTTGTTACGTAACCCCTTGTCATTCTTACGATCCGACAAAGTTCTGCGCCTAACTAAAGATAAGTTCTGACTTTCAACGCCCTTGTACTTCCATTCTGCGCTGTCGACACACCAGGCAGCGTACCGTTAGAAGTCCGGCCATTCTGGTTCAAAACGTCACCCGCTCCGCAATGGATACCTCAATGGAAACGCTGATCATCGTCGGCAGCAGCCTCTCGGCTGCGTTGATCGCCCTTGCCAACCGGGACAGGGCAAAACAGCGGCGGATCGTTCTGATCGACAGTCAGCACCGATTTGGCGGCGGCCCGGTTCAGCCCTATTTCAGCGACACGCTGTCGCCGGAAGGCGAAGCGCTTGTTGCCGATGCCATCGTCGGAGAATGGCCGCACTATCTAATGCTGCGGCAAAACCGCGCAACATCCGGTTCCGCCCCTGCCGTGCCCGATATGCTGCAATTCGACCGTGCTGTTTGCCTACTAGCCCCGGAACAGATCCATGCCGATCTGGTCACTGCGCTGCCGCCAGGCGATCTGCGGCGCTTGGCCGACATCGGCCCGCTCTCTATCGGTCGGACATCGGTGGATCTCGGCAACGAGCGGATCGAAGGCGATGCCGTGCTGGATCTCAGGCCAGCACGCGGCCACGCCGTTGACGCCCGGATCGAACTCGAAATGGGCAGCCATTTGCCGGAAGGCACGCTGCCGCTGTCCGCCCCGGTTCTAGCCGACGACACGATCGAAGCTGGTCCCGGTGGCGCACTGCAATATTTCCCGATGGACCCGCGCTGGCTGGTCATGCGGCGTATGTGGCTGGTGGCGCAAGACGATCCGGGGCTTGCGCGCGATACCGCGACTGCCCCCATCGGCAGCATCGCTGCCCGCCGCACCGTATTTCCGTTCAATGGTCCAGCGCAATCCGTGCCGATGCCCGTGCCAAGCGCATTGCTTCCTTCCGAAGTGCCCGGCGCGGTGGCCCTTGCGCTCACCATCGCCGCCTGCCCCACGCTTGCATCGCTCGACACAGCGATGACCGCACTGGCCCGGCACCACGCCGAGGAAGGGGCCGAGCGCCTTGCCGCTCTACATATGCTGGCAGAGGCATCTGATCCCCTGCTGGGCGCGTCCCTGTCACTTGAAGCGCTGGTTCTTGCATCACGTCTCTGACTCTTGCCACCGCTGGATCAAGGCGGCATAGCCGCGCCCATGCATGATATCCGCCTGATCCGCGAAAACCCGGAAGCCTTTGACGCTGCCCTCGCCCGCCGTGGGGTTGAGGCTGTGGCTGCGTCCATCCTTGCAATGGACACCCGCCGCCGCGACATCGCGACGCGGATGCAGGAAGTGCAGGCCCGCCGGAATGAGGCTTCGAAAGCCATCGGCGCGGCTATGGGCAAAGGCGACAAGGACACCGCCGAAGCGCTGAAGGCCGAGGTCGCCGCGCTGAAAACCGAACTGCCCGCGCTGGAAGAGGACGAGCGCACGCAGACTGCGCTGCAGAACGCCGCACTTTCTGCCATCCCCAACCTGCCAGCGGCCGAAGTGCCCGAAGGCGCGGATGAGGCGGGCAACGCCGAAGTCAGCCGCTGGGGCACCCCGCGCGATTTTGCGTTCACGCCAAAGGAACATGCCGACCTCGGCCCTGCGCTTGGCCTCGATTTCGAAACCGGCGCGCTTATTGCGGGCGCGCGCTTCACCTTCCTTAAGGGTGGCATGGCCCGCCTGCACCGCGCGCTGGCGCAATTCATGCTCGACCGCCAGACCGGCGAGAACGGCTATATGGAGTGCATCCCGCCGCTGCTGGTAAAGGACGAAGCCGTGTTCGGCACCGGGCAGTTGCCCAAATTTGCCGAAGACCTGTTCCGCACGACCGACCGGCGCTGGTTGATCCCCACCGCCGAAGTCAGCCTGACCAACGCGGTGCAGGGGCAGATCCTGAACGATGCGCAGTTGCCCCTGCGCATGACGGCATTAACCCCGTGCTTCCGCTCCGAAGCGGGTGCGGCCGGACGCGATACGCGCGGGTTCATTCGCCAGCACCAGTTCGAGAAGGTCGAACTCGTCTCGATCACGCGGCCAGAGGATTCCGAGGCCGAGCATGAGCGGATGACGCAGTGCGCCGAAGGTGTGTTGCAGGCGCTGGGCCTGCCCTATCGCAAGATGCTGCTCTGCACCGGCGACATGGGCTTTACCGCGCGCAAGACCTATGACCTTGAAGTCTGGCTGCCGGGGCAGAACGCTTATCGCGAGATTTCGTCGTGCTCCAACTGCGGCGATTTTCAGGCGCGGCGCATGAATGCGCGCTATCGCCCGGAAGGTGCAAAAGGCACGGAATTCGTCCACACCCTCAACGGTTCGGGCCTTGCCGTGGGCCGCACTCTGGTGGCAGTCTTGGAAAACTACCAGCAGGAGGACGGATCGGTGGGCGTGCCCGAAGTGCTGCTTCCCTATATGGGCGGGCTGACCCGTCTGGTGCCGCTGGCCGGATGAAACGGCTGCTGGCTACGGTAGCGTTGCTGGTTGCAGCGCCGCTCGTAGCGCAAACCACTGCGCGTGGCCCCATCGTTGCGTGGACCTATACCGTGCAGGCGGGCGATACCTTTGCGGATATTGCCCGCCGCTGGAGCGTGGACATGGCTGCGCTGGGCGCGGCCAATGACATTCCCAGCCCTTACGTGATCCGCATCGGTCAAGTGCTGAAGCGTCCCGATCCCAAAGCCGCGCCCAAGCCGCTTCCGACACCTTCACCGTCGGCAACGCCGGTGGTTACGCCCAAGGCTGTGCCCCGCCCCGCCCCCAGCCCACGCCCCGTGCCGCCACTTCGCCCGCCGCTCACCCCGCGTGAATCCGACGCACCCAAATTGCAATGGCCAACCGAAGGCGCGGTGGTGACGCATTTTGGTGAGCGGGTTGCGGGCATTCCGTCGAACGGCATCGACCTTGCTGCGCTCTATGGCACCAAGGTGCGCGCGGCGGCTGCCGGGACTGTGCTCTATGCAGGCAAGGAGCCGGAGCGCTTCGGCCAGTTGATCCTGATCGATCACGGTAACGGCTTCGTCACCGCCTATGCCTATCTCGGCACGATGACCGTGAAAGAGGGCGACAAGGTAATCGCCTTCGAACGCATCGCTCTGGTCGGCAAGAGCGGCGAGGCTAGGCGCCCCACTGTCCATTTCGAACTGCGCCGCAACAACGTGCCCCGCGATCCGGAACTTTATCTGCCGCCACGATTGTAGACGTGATGGATCTCAACCTTTTGCGGCGCGGCGGACGCAAACCGGGCAACTTGCTTCGGCGCGCGCTGAAGGTTCCGGTATGGGCGGACCTTGGGCTGCGGCTAGGCGCGGCTTTCGGACTGGTGGCGGTGGTCGTGCTGGTCCACTGGATCGACCGGGCGGGGCTGAAGGACGCCCACGACGGGCAGATCAGCTTCCTCGATGTCGTCTATTTCACGATGATTTCGATCACCACCACAGGTTTTGGCGACATCGCTCCGGTGAGCGACCGTTCGCGCCTGATCGAAGCCGTGATCGTGACGCCAATCCGCATTGCGGTGCTCTTCATCTTTGTAGGCACGGCCTATAATTTCATCATCAAGCGCAGCTGGGAAAGGTTTCGCATGGCGCAGATCCAGAAGAACCTCACCGACCATATCGTGGTGCTGGGCTTTGGCATTTCCGGTTCGGAAGCAGTGGCAGAACTCATCGCACGTGGCACCGCACCGCACTGTATTGTGGTGATCGATCCCGACGAAAACCGTCTGGCGAGAGCCGCGCGGCTGGGGTGCAACATAATGGCGGGCGACGCCACGCGCGATGCCACACTGATGGATGCGCATATTGACCGGGCAAGATCGATCCTCGTCTCCGCCGGGCGTGACGATACCTCGATCCTGATCACGTTGACCGCGCGGCACTTGGCACCCGATGCGCCGATCAGCACGGTGGTGCGCGCGGTGGACAACGAGGTTCTGGCAAGGCAGGCGGGCGCATCAACCGTGATCAATCCTGTGCGCTTTACCGGGCTGCTCATGGCAGGCTCTGCACACGGTACGCATGTGGCCGATTACATCACCGATCTCGCCTCGATCGAAGGCCGCGTGCAGCTGGTGGAGCGCGAGGTTACGCCGGACGAAGTGGGCAAGCCGCTGTCGGCGCTGGCCAGCGGCCGAGGGTTGCGCATCTATAGGGCAGGCACGGCGATCGGGTTCTGGGAAGCCGATGCTGCGACGTTGAAAGCTGGCGACGTGATCGTGGAAATCACGCCTACGCCAGCATGAATGCCAGCCCCATCGAAAGGTAGGCAACGAGCCAGAACCCGCCGTCGATCAAAGCCAGTCGCGTGCTGATGCGTTGCTGCGAATAGCTGATCCAAAGCGAGGGGATGACGAAGGCAATCGCCAGCCCGCCCGACATCATGAAATAAAGCCACCACTTCACATCGAGCGTAGCTTCGCCCACGCGGGCAAACATGTGCCCCATCATGGCGGCGGAGATGAAAAGCAGCGCGGCCGTGATCGCCGCCGTTCGCGCAGGAGAGCGACGGATGCCGAGCTTACCCGGCCCCACTTCCTCCAATCGTGCACGACCGAAGACGGGGCCATACCAAAACGCTGAGACAGCGAGCGCGGCTAACGTCGCAAGAATGACGGCTATCCAATTGACCGGACCCATTATTTCCTTCTTTTCCAAGCCCCCGGTTGTCGTCATGCTACGCGCGCGGCACAGGCTTTGCAACGCCACGCCGGTCCAAGTTGGACGGTCCAGCGGACCATAGGTGACGTGACGTGCATTTTCGCTTATGGGCCGCGCCATAATGGCAAGCCAGATTCCCCCTATCGTCCTTCCCGAAGCCCCCAAAGTCGGCATGGTCAGCCTTGGCTGTCCAAAGGCGCTGGTCGATTCCGAACGCATCCTAACGCGCCTGCGCGCCGATGGCTATGCGATGAGCGCGGATTACGCAGGGGCCGATGTGGTGCTGGTCAACACCTGCGGGTTCCTCGATTCCGCCAAGGAGGAAAGCCTTTCCGCGATTGGCGAAGCGATTGCCGAGAATGGCCGGGTGATCGTGACTGGGTGCATGGGCAACGAAGCCGATGTGATCCGCGCCAAGTTCCCGCAAGTCCTCGCTGTCACCGGCGCGCACCAGTATGAAGCCGTAGTCGAGGCGGTGCACGAAGCCGCGCCGCCCAGCATGGGTCCGTACATCGACCTGATCCCGCAGGCGGAACCGGGCGATGTGAAGCTCACCCCGCGCCACTATGGCTATCTCAAGATTTCCGAAGGCTGTAACCATGCCTGCGCCTTCTGCATCATCCCCTCACTTCGCGGAAAACTCGCCAGCCGCCGGATCGATGCCGTGCTGCGCGAGGCGGAAAAGCTGGTGGCTGCGGGCACCAGGGAACTGCTGGTGATCAGCCAGGACACGTCAGCCTATGGCGTCGATGTACGGCACGAGGAGCGCCAGTGGAAGGGCCGCGCGGTGCGCACGCACATGACCGATCTGGCGCGCGAACTCGGCCAGTTGCGCACACCGGAAGGCGATACGCCGTGGGTGCGCCTGCACTATGTCTATCCCTATCCCCATGTCGATGCGGTGATCCCGCTCATGGCCGAAGGGCTGGTCACGCCCTACCTCGACATTCCGTTCCAGCACGCCAGCCCCAATGTGCTGCGCGCGATGAAGCGCCCGGCGAACGAAGCCAAGGTACTGGACCGGATCAAGTCATGGCGCGAAATCTGCCCCGATCTCACGATCCGCTCAAGCTTTGTCGTTGGCTTCCCCGGAGAGACGGAAGCGGACTTCGAATACCTGCTGGAATGGCTTGAAGAAGCCCAGCTTGATCGCGTGGGCGGTTTCCGCTTCGAACCGGTCGCAGGCGCGGCAGCGAACGATCTGCCAAACCCGGTGCCCGAAGAGGTCAAGGAAGAACGCTACGCCCGGCTGATGGAAAAGACCGAGGCGATCAGCGCCGCTAAGCTTGCCGCCAAGGTGGGACGCACGATCAAGGTGATCGTGGATGAGGTGGGCGAGCCTGATGAAGACGGCGACGTTGGTGCCACCGCCCGCTCGCAGTCCGATGCGCCGGAGATCGATGGCGCGGTTTATCTGCGCAACGTACCGGCTGACCTGCAACCAGGCGATTTTGCGACTGTGCTGATCGAAGACGCAGACGCGCATGATCTTTACGGCGTAGTTGCGGGCTGACGCTGGATGACACCCACCAGCCTTCTTGCGCCGACTTATGTCCAGATGCTCACCGCGCTTTCGCAGTGGCTGGACAAGGCAGAGGCGCAGTTGGGACAGACGGACGCGGATACTCTGCTCTCGGTACGGCTCGCGCCAGATATGTTTCCGCTGTCCACGCAGGTGCGCTTTGCCTGCGTTCAGGCGCAAGAGGGCATGTATCGATTGGCAGGTGCGGACTTTCCGCCGTCTGTCACGGCTCTGCTGGATGAAGGCCGCAATGCGGGCGAGCATCTTGGTTCGATTGGCGATGCACAAGCGCGGATCGACGAAACGGTTGAACTCGTCCGGGCAATGGCTGGCACAGGTGCGTCAGAAGACCCTGAAAGGGCGCTGGCACATCAGCTGCCCAATGGCATGATCTTCGATTTCACTGCGGAACAATACGCGCGGGACTGGGCCATTCCGCAGTTCTATTTCCATGTGATGACGGCTTACGCGATCCTGCGCAGCCAAGGCGTGGAACTGGGCAAGGCCGATTACGTGGCGCATCTCTTTGGCCATCTGCGCCCCGGAACGATGCCTCAGAGCTGATCCGTCGGCTTCAAAAGCCAGTGGCTCACACCCCATTCACGCCCACCGCGATTGCCGAACAGGCCTGCGGTCGCGAGGTAGAACAGCCGCCAGCGCCGCATCCATAGAGCGGTGTCGCCGCCGTAGACGGCGTGCAGCACCGACTCGATTTCGCCTGCGCGCGCATCGAACAGGGCCAGCCAGTCGAGCGCGGTTTTCTCGTAATGCGTGCCGCTCCACCGCCACTGCTGTTCCAGTTCGAAAAGGTCCGCAAACTGACGGATAAGGCCGTGACTGGGCATGATGCCCCCGGTGAAGAAATACTGTGCGATCCAGCTCGACTTGTCGGCAAGATCGAAACTGTAGGCGTAGCGTTCGTGGCTGAAGACGTGGAGGAACAGCCGTCCACCGGGGCTCAGCCAGCCGCGTATCTGGCCCAGCAAGGCGCGCCAATTGGCCATGTGTTCGAACATCTCGACCGACACCACGCGGTCAAAACGGTCTTCGGGCTGGAACCGGTTCATGTCGGCGGTCAACACCGTCAGGTTGGTGATCCCGCGCTCTGCCGCACGCGCACGGATGTGATCACCCTGAGGGTGTGAATTGGACACTGCGGTGATTCGCGCATTCGGGAAGCGGGCCGCCATGAACAGGCTGAGCGATCCCCAGCCGCAGCCAAGTTCGAGAATATGCTGCCCATCTTGCAGGTGCGCGTGCTCGACAGTCGCTTCCAGCGCGGCACGTTCCGCCTGTTCGAGCGTTTCGGTGCCGGTGGGGTAGAGGCAGCACGAATATTTGGCGTTCGGGCCGAGGCTGAGTTCGAAGAAGCGTGGCGGGAGTTCATAGTGCTGCTCGTTCGCCGCATCGGTGTGTTCTGCCACCGCATGTTGCGCCATCCATGCGGCGAATGCGGCGTCGGTCGGCTTGTCGCGGTGGATCGCGCGGCGCCGCTGGTTACACATGAACGTCACGCCCGCACGGGTCAGCGCGTCGGGCAGTGGCAGGCGCTCTACCAGCGCGGCGGCGGAGGAAAGCAAAGTCACGAGCCGCAACTAGCCATCAGGCTGTGATCTGTGTCAACCTGTCATCACGGGAACGCTCTAGAACAAGCTTTGGACGGGTAAGGACGCTACGGAAGGCGTGGCGCAGCCTATGGGGGATTGCGATTTGACGAGCGATGAGCGGACGCTGGACATTGCAGTGGTGGGAAGTGGCATATCGGGCCTTTCCGCTGCATGGCTCCTGTCACAGCGGCACCGGGTGACAGTATTCGAAGCGAAAGACCGGCTGGGCGGCCACAGCAATACAGTTCTGACCGATGGCGTGCCGGTCGACACCGGCTTCATCGTCTACAATGAGCGGACATACCCCAATCTCACCGCGCTGTTTCGCCATCTGGACGTGCCTACGCGCGAAACCGTGATGACGTTTGCCGTCTCGCTAGATCACGGCCACCTTGAGTATTCGGGTGATCTGCGCGGGCTATTCGCGCAGCGGCGCAATCTCGTATCGCCGCGATTCTGGTCGATGCTGCGCGATCTGGTGCGGTTCTACAAGGCCGCCCCGCGCGATCTGCCGGAACTGGGCCAACTTGGCCTTGGCGATTACCTTGATGGGCTGGGCTGCGGCGCGGCGTTTCGGGATGATCACCTCTATCCGATGGCCGCCGCGATCTGGTCTACGCCGGTTGCGGACATTCCGCACCATCCCGCCGCCGCCTTCATCCGCTTTTTCGAGAACCACGGGCTGCTCCAATTCCGCGAACGCCCGCGCTGGCGCACCGTGGAGGGGGGTAGCCGGGAATATGTGGAGCGATTGAGCGCGCCTTTTGCCGACCGGATACGGCTGTCCTCGCCCGTGCGGCAGATCCGCCGCTTGCCAGATGGCGTTGAAATTCATGCCGGGAATGGCGCTCAGCGGTTCGATCATGTGGTCGTCGCTACCCATGCCGATCAGGCGCTGACGATGCTGGCAGACCCGGACGCGCTGGAAACACGGCTGCTCGGCGCGTTTCCCTATCGCCGGAACGAAGCGGTGCTGCATTGCGACCCACGGCTGATGCCCCGGCGGCGCAAGGTGTGGTCGGCATGGAATTACGCGGCGGAGCGCGGCAAGGAAGGGCATCGACTGTCGGTCACCTACTGGATGAACCGGTTGCAGCACCTGCCGACAAGCGACGATCTTTTCGTTACGTTGAACCCGCAGGTAAAGCCCGATCCTGAATGCGTCTTGTGGCGCGGCACCTACCATCATCCGGTATTCGATGCGCACGCAGGTGAATCTCAGAGCCGTTTGTGGGCACTTCAGGGAAGACGCAATACATGGTTCTGCGGGGCGTGGTTCGGCGCCGGGTTTCATGAGGATGGGCTTCAATCCGGCTTGGCCGTGGCCGAGCAACTTGGTGGGGTGCGTCGCCCTTGGCAGGTCGAAGACGAATCTGGTCGCATCCATGTAACGCGCGATGCCAGCCTGCCTGAACGTCGCGTGCTGGAACCGGCGTGACCAGCGGCCCTCACGCGCTCTATCGCGGGCAGGTGCTGCACCGGCGTTTGAAGCCAGTCAGGCATGTGCTGCGATACCGCGTGTTTCACCTTTTGCTGGATATAGACCGCATCGATGAACTGTCGGGCCGACTTCGCTTGTTCGCCCGAAACCACTTCAATTTGTTTGCCTTACACGATGCCGATTACACCAAAGGCAAAGGCCTGCGCGTCCATGCTGAAGACCTGCTTCGTGCTGCCGGGATCGAGCCTGACAGCGGCCCTATCCATCTGCTGACGATGCCGCGTCTGCTAGGCTATGCCTTTAACCCGCTGAGTACTTGGTTCTGCCACGATGCGGACGGCACGTTGCGTGCGGTAATCTATGAAGTGTCCAATACGTTTGGCGAACGCCACCATTATGTAATTGCCGCGCAACCCGGCGGGCGTGCGCTGCACCAATCCGCACCCAAGCGGTTTCACGTTTCGCCTTTCCTGCCGATGGAAATGGAATATGCCTTCCGAGTGGGCATACCGAACGATCGACTGGCCATCGGGATCACCGTGTCGGACCGGAGCGGCCCGGTCCTGTCAGCCGTTCACACCGCGCGGCGGGCAGACATCACCGACGGCGCATTGCTTCGCACGGCCATGTCTTATCCGTTGGCGACACTGAAAGTCACCGCAGGCATCCACTGGGAAGCGCTGAAGCTATGGGTCAAGCGCGTGCCACTGTTCCGCAAACCGTCACCATCCACAAACGCTGTAACGGTGGGCAAATCGATCAGAACAGGCGGGTAAGCAAGTAGAACGCCGCTCCGACCGCAGCGCTGGCGGGAATGGTGATGAACCATGCGGTCACCACGCGCTTGGCCACGCCCCAGCGAACTGCGCTAGCCTTGCGTGCGGCACCGGTGCCGATCACGCTGCCGGTGATGGCGTGCGTGGTCGATACCGGAATACCCATTGCGCTGGCTCCGAACACCACGATGGATCCGGCGGACGATGCGCAAAAGCCGGTGTGGTGATTGAGCGGGGTAATCTTGGTTCCCATCGTCTTGATGATCTTCCACCCGCCCGACATCGTGCCCAGCGAAATGGCCAGATAGCACGACAGCACGACCCATTCGGGAATGTGGAATTCGCCCTTCAGGTAGCCGGTGGAATAGAGCAGCACGGTGATGATGCCCATCGTCTTCTGCGCATCGTTGCCGCCGTGGCTGATCGAATAGGCGGCGGACGACAGCAGGTGCATCCCCTTGAAGATACCTTCGGCCCGACGCGGCATGAAGCCCCGGAACAGCCAGCTGGTCAGCAGCACGAACAGCATCGCGAGCGCAAAGCCGATCATGGGTGACATGAATATGGCGACGAAGGTTTCGATGGTCTTCTTGGATTCGATGGCATCGAACCCGCCATGAACCACGCCCGCGCCAAGCAGTCCGCCGATCAGAGCGTGGCTGGAGGAGGATGGAATGCCTTTGAGCCAAGTGACCACGTTCCAGAACATCGCCCCCACCAGCGCGCCGAAAACGACCGCCGGGGTAACGATGTCCTTGTCTATGATGCCTTTGCCGATGGTATCGGCCACATGCAGACCGACCAGCCAATAGGCACCAAAATTGCCCGCCGCCGCGAACAGCACCGCCGCCATAGGCGAAAGCAGCCGCGTGGATACGACCGTGGCGATGGAATTGGCCGCGTCGTGCAAGCCGTTGAGAAAATCAAACGCCAGCGCCAGCGCTATCAGGCCGACCAGCAGCGGAAAAGCAAGTTCGTGCATCGGATCAGCTCCGCCGGGCCATCAGCCGTGATCGATGACCAGCGCGTCGATCTCGTTCGCGACGTCTTCGAAAGCGTCAGCGATCTTTTCGAGGTGCTTGAAAATCTCGCGCGAGACGATGAACGCGATGTGATCGCCATCGGCGCGGTGGCGCTGAAAATTGGCCTTCAGCCCGGCTTGATGGATCAGGTCCACTTCGCCTTCCAGCTTGACGATGCGTTCGGTCAACGCATGAAGACGGCCACCGTTGCGTTCGATATCACGCAGCAGCGGCATGGCTTCGGCAATTAGACCAATAGCTTCCACGATCTTGTCTGCCATCGCCTGCATTTCCGGCTCAAAACCGACAATTTCGTAAAGCTCGATGGCCGAGGCGGCAGCCTGCATTTCGTCGATGGTATCATCCATCGCGCCGATCAGCGAGGTGATGGCACCGCGATCAAACGGCGTGAGGAAGGTGCGGCGGACCGTGAAAAGCACTTCGCGGATGATATCGTCGGCATCGTGTTCGCGATCGCGGATCTTGCCAATCCATTGCACGGCATCGCCATGCGCACGGGTGAGCTTTGCCAAGGCATCGGCTGCGTCAACGCACGCCGCCGCGTGGCGTTCAAACATGCCGAAGAAATCGCCCGATTGGGGCAGAAGGCGCTGAAACCAGCCGAACATCGCTATGCTTCCCGAATTGCCGTGGCGCGGGAAACGAGCGACTCGCCTCCGCAGAATTCGCGCACTAGGGCAGCAACGCCGCTGTCACAATCGCAAACCAGCCGATTTTCCACACTGGGAGTCCGTTTGAAAAATGCCCTGAAAGGCATTTTCATTGCGGCACCAGCGAATTTTCAAACAGACTCTTACAGCCAGCCTATGCGACGGAAGCGCAGCCACAGCCCACCACAAATCGTGATGATGACGCCCCAGACCGCGAAGTAACCATAACGCCACTGCAATTCGGGCAGGTATTCGAAATTCATGCCGTAGATCCCGGCGATGGCCGTAGGGACGGCAAGGATCGCAGCCCAAGCGGCCAGTGCGCGGGTCATCTCGCCTTGCCGGTGCTGTTCGAGCAGGCTGGCGGTTTCGACAATGGCAGCCAGCGTTTCCTTCAGGCTTTGCATTCGCGCCATTGTCCGGCGGACGTGATCGAGCACATCGCGAAACCAAATGCGCGCTTCGGGATCGATGCAGGGCAAATCGGCCTCGACCAGCCGTTCGCACATTTCCTCCATCGGGCCGATCACCCGTTCGAACCGACGAAGCTGGCGACGCAGGCGAAAGATGCGGCGGATCACGGCCTGTTCGGGGAACACGTCAATTGCGGCTTCTTCCATCTGCTGCGCCACATCGTCGAGTTGATCGAGCAAGGGCAGATAACCATCGACGATGAAATCAAGCACGGCATGGAGAATGTAGTCCTGTCCTTCGGCAAGACGGTCCTTCTGCATTTCGATCTGTGTGCGCAGGTCGAAATGGGCGCGCGTGCTGCCAAAGCGGACGGTGATCAGATAGCCGGGGCCGACGAAGAACGCGGTCTGGCCATAGGCGATTTCCTCTTCGCCGGCGAGCTCTGCCGTGCGGGCGACGATGAACAGCGTTTGCCCATAGACTTCAACTTTGGGCATTTGCCGAGGATTGAGCGCGTCCTCCACCGCCAGCGGGTGCAAGGCATATTGCTGCTGAACCAGCGCCATCTCCGCTGCGGCGGGTTCGCACAGGCCGATCCAGTCGAATGCCCCTGCGGGCAAGACAGGTGGCGGATTGCCATCGACCACAAGGTTCGGTTCGGCAACGGCACCATTGCAATAGCGGCGGGCAGCGATCACGGTCATGCGGCAATCAGTGGCAAATGCGGGCGGGACTCGCAATTACGGAAGAACGTGCTAACATTGCTGTAAATATAACGTGGAGAGATCGCCGTGGGAGCATACCAGCCCTCCATCGCCGCTGATGCGAAACCCGATGTTGATGTTCTGATCGTCGGCGCGGGCATTTCCGGCATCGGCATGGCCGCGCATATGCAGATGCTCTGCCCTGATCGCAGCTATGCCATCGTGGAACGACGCGGGCAGATTGGCGGCACTTGGGACTTGTTCCGTTATCCAGGCGTCAGATCGGATTCCGACATGCACACACTGGGCTTCGTGTTCGAGCCTTGGCGGCATGAAAAATCCATCGCGGATGGCCCTTCGATCCTTGAATATCTGAACCGCATCGCGGACGAACGCGATATCCGCCGCCATATCCGCTTTGACAGCAAAGTTCTGAGCGCGGACTTCGACAGCGCGACTGCGCAGTGGGTGGTTCTGCTGGAAGGCAAGGATGGCGAACATCGCCGGATGACCGCGCGCTGGCTCTATCTGGGTTCGGGCTATTACGATTACGACAAGCCTTATGAAGCGACGTTCGCGGGGCGCGAGGACTTCAACGGAGAGATCGTGCATCCGCAGTTCTGGCCGGAAAACTTCGATTACACCGGCAAGCGCGTGGTGGTGATCGGATCGGGCGCGACGGCAGTGACCATCGTGCCTTCGATGGCAGACAAGGCCGCACACGTGACGATGCTACAACGCACGCCGACGTGGTATGGCATTCGCCCCGCAAAAGACGGTATCGCCAATTTTCTGCGCAAGTTCCTGCCAGCAGAACTCGCCTATCGCATCACGCGGTTCAAGAATGTGCGGTTGCAGAACCTCGTGTTCAAAAAGGCGCGAACCCAGCCCGAAAAGGTCAAGGCGTTCCTGACCAAGCGGATCAAGGCCGCGCTGGGCGACAAGTACGACGAGAAGGCATTCACCCCGCCCTATAACCCGTGGGAGCAGCGGCTATGCCTGGTGCCTGATGCCGACCTGTTCGAAGCGATCCGTGCGGGCAAGGCCAGCGTGGTGACAGACAATATCGACCGATTCGACGCTACTGGTATCCGGCTCAAATCGGGCAAGCATCTGGAAGCCGACGTGATTGTGACGGCGACTGGCCTGAAAATGGTCATGGCCGGGAAGATCGCGCTGAGTGTCGACGGGGTGCCTGTCGATTTTGCCGACCGCTATTATTACAAGGGCGCGATGTTCTCGAACGTGCCGAACATGGCGGCGGTGTTTGGCTATCTCAACGCTTCGTGGACGCTTCGGGCCGATATCAACGCGCGCTATGTGTGCGATGTGCTGAACGCGATGAAGACGCAAGGGATGGAAATTGCGGTGCCCAAGCTCGCACCCAATCACCATCTCGATGAAGACAATATCTACGATTTCTCATCAGGCTATATCGAGCGGGCACGGCATCTGCTGCCCAAATCGGCCAGCGATATGCGCTGGAGGCTGAATCAGGATTACGTGCGCGACCGGGCATGGATGCGCGACGACCCGATTGAGGACGGCGTGTTGCAGTTCGGCCATGCTCGCCCGGCGGCCCATGCGGGGACGCCGCACGAAGGGGAGATGGAAGCGGCCGAATAGCGCTTTTGCGGCGGCGGGCCATGCGGTATCCCTGCCGGATATGAGCACCGAATCCCGCATCTGGACCGCCGCGCTGGTGGTGGTTGGCGACGAAATCCTTTCCGGCCGCACGCAGGACAAGAACATTGCGCAAGTGGCAACGTGGCTTGGCGTGCAGGGCATCCGCTTACGCGAAGTGCGCGTGGTGCCCGATGACGTGGACGCCATCATCGAAGCCGTGAACACGCTGCGGGCGCGCAACGACTATCTGTTCACAACCGGTGGTATCGGGCCGACGCATGATGACATCACGGTCGATGCCGTGGCGGCGGCCTTGGGCGTGGGCGTGGTGATCCACCCCAAGGCACGCGCTATCCTCGAAAGCTATTATGCCACTCGCGGCGGGCTGAACGATGCGCGGCTGCGCATGGCGCGGGTGCCCGATGGCGCAGATCTGATCGAGAACCGCGTTTCGGGCGCGCCGGGGATCCGGGCGGGCAACGTGTTCCTGATGGCGGGCGTGCCGGGAATCACCGCGCAGATGCTCGACAGTTTGACCGGTCAGTTGGAAGGCGGGCTGCCGCTGCTGTCCACCACCATCGGCTGCTGGGTGGCCGAAAGCGAGATCGCAGACTTGCTGCGCGAAACCGAAAAGGCATTCGAAGGCGTTCAGATTGGCAGCTATCCGTTCTTCCGCGAGGGGCGCACCGGCGCGAACTTCGTGATCCGTTCGGTAAGCAATGAGCAGCTTGGCGCTTGCGCGGCGGAACTGGAGCGCGGCCTTGACGCACTGGGCCGTGCGCCGGTGGCAGGAGGGATCTGAGCCGATGTTTTCAAGACGCCTCGCTCTGCTTGCCCCATTGGCCGTGCTGCTGGTGGCCGCTGCGCCGGTGAAGAAACGGGTTGTGCCAGCGCGCCCGGCAGCGCCTGCCTATCCGGCGCCGTCGAAGGCCCCCCTCCCCGACAAGGTGCGCGTGGCGCTGGAGACTGAGGCCGGACGGATCGTGGTGGAGTTGGACGTGAAGCGCGCGCCTGCCAGTGCCACCAATTTCGTCCGTTATGCCGAAACGAAGCGGTTCGATGGCACGGTGTTCTACCGCGCGATGCACCTGAAATGGGGTGAGCAGCCCAATGGCCTGATTCAAGCGGGCACACGCGGCGATCCGAAGCGCAACCTTTCGCCCATCGCGCACGAGCCGACCGACCAGACCGGCGTGCTGCACAAGGCAGGGACGCTTTCGATGGCCCGCTATGCCCCCGGCACGGCCACGGGAGATTTCTCGATCATGGTGTCGGATCAGCCAGGGCTGGACGCGCAGCCGGAGTCCGCCGATCCCGAAGCGAAGGCTGGATATGCCGCGTTCGGGCAGGTGATCGAAGGCATGGATGTGGTGAAGGCGATTTTCGCGGCTCCAATTTCGGAAACCGAGGGCGAAGGGATCATGCGCGGGCAGATTCTGGCCAAGCCGGTGAAAATCGTGACCGCGCGCCGCTTGCCGGAGCCGGTCGCTGCGCCTGCGCCCTGAGCCGCTACTGCTGCTGGCCCTGCTCGGTGCGTGTACCACGTCCGCGCTGCCTGACTTCGAGCAAGCGTTGGCCGCGAACGACAGTGCCACCGTGACGCTGGGGCATTGGTGTGACGCGCGCCGGATAGCCGATCCGCCCGCAATCCGCGCACTGGCGGACCGGACCGCGCAATCCGATGCGTCCCCCGCGATCCGCGCCACTCTTGGGGTTAGCGAAAGCGATGCAGTGGGTTACCGGCATGTCCGGCTGGCCTGTGGCAACACCGTGCTGTCCATCGCGCACAACTGGTATGTGCCAGCGCGGCTGACGCCGGAGATGAACCGCGCGCTGGAAAGCAGCGAAACGCCCTTCGGCAAAGTCGTCGCGCCGCTGGGATTCTCGCGGGAGCGATTGGCCTCGCAGCGCGGGCCGATGGCGGAATGTCCCGTCGGAACGATCCTATCGCATAGAGCCGTGCTGAAACTGGCCGACGGGCGTGCGATCAGCCTTGTTGTGGAATGCTACACCCGTGCCAACATCAGGGGCGCGGATTGACGGTCCAGTCTCCCACCGCGCCTTCCATTGCCGCATCGGCATAGGCTTCGAGTTCGCGCCAGTGCCGATCCCAGCCGGGACCGCGCTTTTCAGGCGGGATCAGCGCCTCCACCTGCAGGCGCGCAATGGTTACAGGATTTTGCGAAGTCTCTGCGTCGGGCATCCCCCGCTCCTATACGCCTTCGTCAGACAGAAAAAGGGCCGGAGAGGTTTCCCTCCCCGGCCTTCTTTTTCTTGCGTCATTCAGACGGACTTAGCCGCCATGAACCTGGGCAACGTCGATCTTCAGGCCGGGGCCCATCGACGAGGACAGACCGACCTTGCGGACGTACTTGCCCTTGGCACCAGCCGGCTTCGCCTTGACGATCGCATCAACGAAAGCGTCAAAGTTGGCGCGCAGCGCTTCGTCCGAGAACGAGAGCTTGCCGATACCGCCGTGGATGATGCCGGCCTTTTCGACGCGGAATTCGATCTGGCCGCTCTTGGCAGCCTTGACCGCATCAGCGACGTTCGGGGTGACAGTGCCAAGCTTCGGGTTCGGCATCAGGCCCTTCGGACCCAGCACCTTGCCGAGGCGGCCGACGATGCCCATCATGTCGGGCGTCGCGATCACGCGGCCATAGTCGAGGTTGCCGTTCTGCATGTCTTCGAGCAGATCTTCGGCACCGACTTTGTCAGCGCCAGCGGCGAGAGCAGCTTCGGCCTTGTCGCCACGGGCGAACACGGCGACCTTCACGTCCTTGCCGGTGCCCGAAGGCAGCGAAACCATGCCACGGACCATCTGGTCGGCGTGGCGCGGATCGACGCCGAGGTTCAGCGAAACTTCAAGGCTTTCGTCGAACTTGGCGCTCTTGAGATCCTTGAGAAGCTTGATCGCTTCGTCAACGCCATAGAGCTTCTGGTTGTCGCCCAGCTTTTCGGTCAGCGACTTCTGCTTCTTGGTCAGGTTGGCCACAGTCTCAGCCCTCCACCACGGTGAGGCCCATCGCGCGAGCGGAGCCTTCGATGATCTTCGTTGCGGCGTCGATGTCGTTCGCGTTCAGGTCCTTCATCTTGGCCTGTGCGATGTCAGCGAGCTGCGCGCGGGTGATCGTGCCGGCCGAAGCCTTGCCCGGAGTCTTGGAACCCGACTTGATGCCAACGGCCTTCTTGATGAAGAAGGTTGCGGGCGGGGTCTTGGTCACGAAGGTGAACGAACGGTCGGCATAGACCGTGATCACGGTGGGGAGCGGCGTGCCCTTTTCCACTTCCTGCGTGGCAGCGTTGAACTGCTTGCAGAATTCCATGATGTTGACGCCGCGCTGACCCAGCGCCGGGCCGATCGGCGGAGCAGGCTTTGCTTCACCGGCTGCAACCTGCAGCTTGATGTAACCTTCAATTTTCTTGGCCACGATGGCCTCCTTTCTTCCTGTCGAGGGCCAAGGCCCCCTCAGAGTGAGCGGTCAAACGCCCCGGCAAACCGGGACTCCCGCACGGAATCACCGCCATTTCAGGCAGTGAAGCGCGGGCCGATAAGGCTATCGGCCCGCAAATGCAAGTGTTGCAGGATCAACCGCGAACAAGTTCGACTTCCTCGAAGCCCAGTTCCACCGGCGTTGCGCGCCCGAAGATCGACACCGAAACCTTCACGCGGCTCTTGTCGAAGTCCAGTTCTTCGACCACGCCGTTGAACGAGGCGAAGGGGCCTGCGTTGACCTTGACCGAATCGCCAATTTCGTAATCGACGGCGACGTTCTTGCGCGGTTCGGCAGCCGCCTGTTCGCGCGCGCCGAAATAGCGGGCGGCTTCCTTGTCCGAAATCGGCTGCGGCTTGTTGTTTGTGCCGAGGAAGCCGGTAACCTTCGGCGTGTTCTTTACGAGGTGATAGATATCGTCGTTCATCGCCAGCTTGGCGAGAACGTAACCGGGCATAAACTTGCGTTCGACCTGAACCTTCTTGCCGCGCTTCACTTCCGTTACGGTTTCGGTCGGAACTTCGACTGCTTCGACGAGCTGCGACAGACCGATGCGCTCGGCTTCGGAAATGATCGCTTCCTTCACCTTGTTCTCGAAACCGGAATAGGCGTGAATGATGTACCAGCGGGCCATATCTTACTCTCTCAGGTCCTGTAGGTTTTTGTTCAGGCGAGCGACAGCAGGAACTTGACCGCCATGCCGAACAGCGAGTCAATTCCGAGGAAAAACACGGCGAGCAGCAGCATCATGATGCCGACGAAGATCGCGGTGGTAGTGGTTTCCTGACGGGTCGGCCAGACGACCTTGCGCGCTTCCGCCTTTACCTGGTTGAAGAATTCGCCGGGGCTGGTCTTGGCCATTGCTCGAACGCCTTGCTTGCTGCGACTTGTGCCGCGTTGAAACTCGTTTCTTCCGCCTAGGGGACATCGCCGCCCCGGACGTGTCCGGGAGGGGCTGGCGATTTTCCGATGTCGGAAGTTCCTTTCATCTAGTCGCGATACCGCGAAATGGCAAGGGCGCGACAAACGATGGGCTGCCCCGCGGTTCGGGCAGGGCGAAGCACACCACCGGAACCACCCGCGTCCTTGGCCAGTTGTGAGCCTGAAGGAAAATTCGGGTTGAAACCCGCTGAAAGGAAGCGAAAATGAAACATATCATTCTCCCCCTCGTCGCGCTCGCTACGGCGGGAACAGCTCATGCACAAAGCGGTCAGGTTTCTGCCGGTGGATCGGCGCAGACTGGCGCGCAGGCATCTGTTGGTAATGGCACTGCCACCAGCACAACCGGGGCAGGCGTCAGCGGCAGCGGCCAGGCACAGAACGGCAATGGCGTTGCTGGCAACGTAGCCGGGGCAGCCCAGGTCGACAATACCACGCAGGCTGATACCCAGTCTGTCGAACGCAAGGTGGATGCGACTGCTGACCGCGCAAAGCGCACCACCGAGGCCACAGCAGACCGCGCTAAGCGCAAGGCTGACGCTACTGCGCAGCGTGCCGCACGCACCACGGATCGCGTAGCACGCGGTGCAGATCGCAAGCTGGATAGCGTAGCCAACTCCGGCGCACTCGATTCGGCCGTTTCAGGTCAGGGCGCGATTGGCGGACAGATCAGCGGTGGCAGCATGGGCGCAGCAGGATCGCTGGGCGGCGGTTTAACCACCGGCGTGACTGGTCGCGCAGGCGGGTTACTTGGCAACTGATGCGATCATGCGCGACAAAGCGTGCGATTTGCATAGCACTGCGTGATATCGTTCTGGCTTTGCCAGATTATCAGACATAGATTGATTGAGTTCTCAAGCGAACCAGACGCATGAGACGAGACTCGGGGCGGATGCGAAAGCAGCCGCCCCGTTTTTTCATGCTTCTACGGCGTCGGTCACTTAATTGATCGAATTGGCGTCGAGTCTCAGGCGAATGGCATGAGCAGAGGATTTGGCACCCAATTTGGCCATCATTTTCATGCGGTGAATTTCGACCGTGCGGGGACTGATTTCAAGGTGCCGGGCAATTTCCTTGTTCGACAGCCCTTCCACCAGCAATTCGAGCACTTCTCGTTCGCGCTGCGAAAGCGCGCCTACCAATGCACGCGCGCTGGCATGGCGCGTGCGGGCGCCAAGCATTGTAGCGCCTTCGTTATAGCACTTGTGAACCTTCGTGATGAGCGCGGCCGGGGCAACCGGTCCGACCATGTAGTCCATGACACCAGCTTTCACACTGCGAACGATTCGATCAGCATTGATGTTTTCGGCATAAGCCAGAACGGGAAGCCACACACCTCGCCGACCGAGCATTTCGGTAACAGCAACTGCAGAACAACCGCCATCTTCCAGCACGAGAACTACACCGTCCTGCGGAATGTGGCGCCCCAGTTCAGCGACATCGCTGTAAACCTCGGCATGGTGTCCGCACCCGAAAATCATGCGAGAAACGATCTCAACGGATACCGTATCCGCGCCCATCGTTTCACGATCTTGCAAGCGAACCATGTGAACCCCCTAAGCAAAACCCCCTTTCGAGGATCGACATAGGGAATGTGTCATGAAGCCGTTAACCATAACCGGCACTTCAATGTAGGCGATTGCACTAAGGAACTGTACCTAAAGTGCAGATGATCGTCGCGCATCGAGCTCCACGATGCAGCGGGATGTGTGGACACACTCCCTTGGAAAGGGAATATCACCCTTGAAAAGGGATTTGGCAGGAGTGGAGGGACTCGAACCCACGGCCCTCGGTTTTGGAGACCGATGCTCTACCAACTGAGCTACACTCCTGTGCTCGACGCGCCCTTAGAGGGTTGACGCGGGGGATGCAACCGACCGAAACACATTCTTGCACATTATGGCCAGAAACGACCCCTACGCTATCCCGCCAGAGCTTCTGCTCAAGGCTTATCGTGCCGGGATTTTCCCGATGGCTGATAGCCGCGACGATCCCGAAGTTTTCTGGGTGGAGCCGAGAATGCGGGCGATTCTGCCGCTGGCCGGCTTCCATCTCTCGCATTCTCTAGCGCGCACGCTGCGGCGGGGACGTTTTACGGTAACCTGCAACGCGGCTTTCGAAGCGGTGATCGATGCCTGCGCTGCCCCGCGCGCCGGGGCCGAAGAAAGCTGGATCAGCGCGCGAATCCGCGACAGCTATATTGGCCTGTACGAACATGGCCATGCGCATTCCATCGAATGCTGGCGCGACGGACGGCTGGTTGGCGGGCTTTATGGCGTGGGATTCGCCCGTGTATTCTGCGGCGAATCGATGTTCAGTCGGGAGACCGATGCGTCCAAGGTAGCGCTGGCGTGGCTCGTTGCTTCCATGCGCAGAATAGGTGCGGAGCTACTGGATTGCCAGTTCACCACGGCACACCTTGCCTCACTGGGTGCCGTGGAAATTCCGCAAAGCCAGTATCTGCAACTGCTGTCTGCAGCGCAGCGGCCTTATTCGACAGCAGAGTTGGATTCGGCGCGGGCGCTTGCAGAGGATGCGGGTGCCGGGCTTGCTGTTGGCACTGGCGAAGCTGCCGTGCTGGGCCTGCCAGCGGGATTTTCGGCCTTGCGCTCCGATTCGCTCGGCTCTTCCTCGCCGGGGAAGCTCATCGCGCAGTCTTTGACCCATACGTCATAGACCGGATGCTCGACCACGTTGAGCGAAGGCGAATTGCGGAACAGCCAGCCCGAAAAGACCTTGCGCCATGCCAAGGGTTGATCGGTGGTCGCCCGCTCTTCCACGAACAACTGAACAAAAGCGCCTGTTTCGGGCGGATCTTCCCACGGCGCAGTCTTTTCGCACGTGGCGAGTTTGACAATGGCATTGCCGATCCGGCGTGATTCGCCGCTCTTCAGCACCACGTCCTGCGTGATATTGTTGCGCTTGTTCAGGAAGCCCAGCGTTGCCACGCGATCCTTGATCGGGGTGCCAAACTCGCTTTCCACCGCGGGGCCGGACGACGCCACGGTCGGCATACCTGTTTCCACAGCCTCGGGCGGCGGCGGAGCCGACTTTTCACCGCATCCGGCAAGCGCCAGCACGCTCGCAATTGCGAGAGCGCGCCATGCCATCGATGCAGCAGAAAGCATCAGGCTTCCGGTGCCCACGCTTCGTAATCACCCGTAGCCGCGGCACGATGGCCCCCGCGTTCGAGCGCGCCCTGAGGGCGGTAGGCCGTGACGGTGCCGGTAGCATTGGGCGTATATTCGGCTTCCCAGATGCGCGGCGGCGGCAGATTGCTTTCGGGCACGCCATCGAAAGAGCCGTGCAGCCAGCCATGCCATTCAGAAGGCACGCGACTGGCATCGTTCGAACCATTGTAGATCACCCAGCGGCGTTCGCGCCCGGCAAAGGGATGCCCTTTGGGATAGGGCTTCTTTGCGCGGTAATAGGCATTGCCCTGCGCGTCAGTGCCGACCTGCTCGCCCTTGAGCGCGCTGTCGAGCATGGTGCCGAAGGTGGCGCCGTCCCACCAGGTGAAGATCTTGCCGAGGATGCTCATGATACCTGCCTTGGATATTGGGCGCGCTTAGCCGCTGATAGGGGGTGTCGGCAAGCGCGTAGATGTGCGGGCCAGCATTTACCAGTCCACCTTGTCGCCCGGCTGGATGCCCAGCTTTGCCGCCAGACCGCCGTTTATTTCGAACACGGCCAGAGTAGGCCCGCCCGATATCAGCGGTGTTTCGTCATAAGGGACCGCATTGGCGGCAATATTGATGATCCTCCGGTCCAGCCCGACGAAGATCAGGTCCAGCGGGATAACCGTGTTGCGCATCCAGAAAGAGGCGCGATCCGGCGGGTTGCGCAGGAAGATCATGCCTTCATCGTCGGCCAACCGGGTGCGGAACATAAGCCCTTTGGCCTGCTCTGCCGATGTGCGCGCATATTCTGCCTTGAATACGCGGGCCTTGCCGCCCGTGGTGATCGTGACGGGACCGACCTTCAGT
Source organism: Novosphingobium sp. ERN07 (assembly GCF_012641335.1). Lineage (GTDB taxonomy): Bacteria > Pseudomonadota > Alphaproteobacteria > Sphingomonadales > Sphingomonadaceae > Novosphingobium. Next base: position 45,180 of record NZ_JABAID010000017.1, on the reverse strand, counting down.
CCCGAAATCGGATGAACCGAAGGCGTGACTGCGGTGGCAGCCGGGGCTTTTGTGCCAGCATCGGCCGCGCCGGGGGAACAACCAGCCATCAGGGCCAGTGCGGCCAGTGCGAGAGTTCTAATCGCCTGCTTCATCGATCCATTCTTCCAAGGCTTGCTGCGACACGGCATTCACCACCTCGCGCACGAGTGCAAGGGGGTGACCGGCGCGCAGCATGGCCGCGACCTGCTTTTCGCGCACCGCCGGGTCAAGCCTTGCGCCTTCTTCCCTCACCCCGAACGGGCCGAAGCGGCGCTTGCGCGCCATGATAAGCGCTGCGTGCCTGCGCTCCCTCTCGGTCCCGCGCGCTTCTTCGCGCAAGGGTTCGGCAATGCCCGCCGCGCCCAACGCCTGATCGATCCGCCGCGCGCCATATCCACGCCGTAACAGGCCTTGTGCCTTGCCGCGCGCAAACACCGCGTCATCGATATAGCCAAGGTCTGTGAACCGAGTGACAATAGCGTCGATGTCAGGTTCACCCTCCCCTTCCCATCCGCGTTCGCGCAGCTTGCGCCGCAGGTAATCCGAAAGTTTGCCCGCGCTCGTTGCAAAGCGCGCGACATAGGACAGGGCCAATTCGTCAAGCTTTTGCCGGGTTAGCGGCCTTGGCGCGCGCTTCTCACGCGGGTGGCGGTCCTTTCGGCCCATCCTGCCAGTGGGCATATCGGGGGAATTGTGATCCATCCGCCACATTCGTGCCACAGTCGCCGCTAAATGAGAACGTCCGTACCGTGACTGTACCGGATTGGTCGTTGTTTTCCTGTCACGGAGCAGTCATGGGCCATTCACCTGCGGTCGCAGAATGGGCTTGCAGGACGATAGAAGAGAACAATCGGGGTATCGCATGACCGTTTCGAGCGCCGTTGCTGACAAGGCGACTCTCGTTTCCACACCCAATGTCGACGTGCAGCCACGTCGCTATGCGGACTTCGACACCTTTTGCGACGCGCTCGATTACGCGGCAAAGGGCGTGCTCGGCTTCAATTTCCATGACCCGCGCGGCAATCTGGCGCGGGCCTATCCCTATTCCGAACTGCGCGAAGATGCGCTGGTTGCCGCCCGCAAGCTGGTGGCACTGGGCGTTGCGCCGGGTGATCGCGTGGCGCTTGTGGCCGAAACCGGCCCGGATTTTGCCGCGATTTTCTGCGGCGCAATGTACGCGGGCGCATGGCCGGTGCCGCTGCCGCTGCCCACCAGCTTTGGCGGCAAGGAAAGCTATATCGACCAACTGGCCGTGCAGCTTTCCAGCTCCGATCCCAAGATGCTGATCTATCCCGGCGAAATCAGTGAGATGGCCAGTGCCGCCGCCGCAAGGCAGGGTTGCGCGGGGCTTTCGTGGGACGAATTCCACGCTGGCGCAGAAAGCGCCGATGCCCTGCCCGCGCCTGATCCCGATGCGATCAGCTACCTCCAGTATTCCAGCGGCTCAACCCGCTTCCCGCATGGCGTGGCTGTCACCCATCGCGCCCTTCTGGCGAACCTTGCCGGGCATTCGCACGGCATGAAGATCGACAACCCGGACCGCGCGGTGTCGTGGCTGCCGTGGTATCACGACATGGGTCTGGTCGGCTGCTTCCTTTCGCCCATCGCCAACAGCGTCTCGGTCGATTTCCTCAAGACCGAGGATTTCGCCCGCCGTCCGCTTGCATGGCTCGATCTGATCAGCCGCAATCAGGGCACCACGCTCTCCTACTCGCCCACGTTCGGCTATGACATCTGCGCCCGTCGCATTTCGAGCCAGAGCCACGTTTCCGACCGGTTCGACCTGTCGCGCTGGCGCGTGGCGGGCAACGGGGCCGATATGATCCGGCCCGATGTGATGCAGAACTTCGTCAACGCCTTTGCCGATGCCGGCTTCAAGGCAGATGCCTTCCTGCCAAGCTATGGCCTTGCCGAAGCGACACTGGCGGTAACAGTCATGCCGCCGGGTGAAGGCATCCGCGTGGAACTGGTTGAGGAAGAGCGCCTTTCGGGCACACCCCGTGACCTGTCTCGCCCGGCCCGCTACCGCGCAATGGTGAACTGTGGCGTGCCTGTGCGCGGCATGGAAGTGGCTATCCGTGGCGAAAGCGGCAATCATCTGTCGCACCACCACATCGGCAAGGTGTGGTGCCGTGGATCGTCGGTGATGCACTCCTATTTCCGCGATCCTGACGCGACCGACGCCTGCATGATCGACGGCTGGCTGGACACTGGCGACATGGGTTATGTCGATGAGAAGGGCTACCTGTTCATCGTCGGCCGCGCAAAGGATATGATCATCATCAACGGCAAGAACCACTGGCCACAGGACATCGAATGGGCCGTGGAACAGCTTCCGGGATTCCATCAAGGCGATATCGCGGCATTTTCGGTGGAAACCGAGAATGGCGAGGAAGCCCCCGCCGTGCTGGTCCATTGCCGTGTGTCCGATCCGGTTGAACGCGTGAAACTGCGCGACCAGATCCGTGACAAGGTGCGGTCGATCACGGGCATGAACTGCGTCGTAGAACTCGTGCCGCCGCGCACGCTGCCCCGTACCAGTTCCGGCAAACTCAGCCGCGCCAAGGCCAAGAAGCTCTACTTGGCCGGTGAAATTGCACCTTACCAGCTCGCTGCCTGATCTTTCGAGACCGGTTGAAAACATCCGATTTGGCTTGACGCCCCTCCGTTCTTGCGATTCCTTGGAATCCGGGAACTGGGAGAGGACAAAAATGGCCACGGCAGAATCGCCCGGCAAAGGCGTGCCGCAGGAATTGTCGGGCGTGGTGATCGGGTGGAAGCATCAGGACATTTCGCGCAACATCCAGTTGACGGTGCAATCGACGGTGGCAGCACGACCGACGCCGGATTCTGTCGACACGCATCACCTGCTGATGACACGCAATCAGGCCATGCTGCTCGCGCAGTATCTGATCCGGCTGACGGGTCAGCAACCGCCCGTGCCAATCAAACGCGGGTGGCTGAAACGCCTGTTCGGCTGACGGCTGCTTTCCCACTTCCCTAATCAATCGATTAAGGCCAATCTGCTCGCGGAGCTGCCGCCAGAACGACAGCCGGGAGAGACCATGCCAACGATGAACCTGCGGCACCGCCTGCTCGGTAGCGCCTTGCTCCTTCTGACGCCGCTTTCCGCCGCTGCGGAACCAGCGAGCGAAGCCACGCGCAAGACCAATACTGCCGCACTTGCAGACCTGCCGATGACAGACCGGCGCGATTTCGATTTCGCGGCGCGTGGCTTCGTCGCCACGCTGGAAGACCCGATCATCCGCGATGCCGCAGGCAAACCTGTGTGGAATATCCAAGGCCTCGCATTCGCCACGGGCGATGCGCCGTCCAGCGTACACCCCAGCTTGTGGCGTCACGCGCAAGTCTTGGGCAAGGCCGGTCTGTTCAAGGTGACAGACCGCATCTGGCAGGTGCGCGGGTTCGACGTGGCCAACATCACCTTCGTGCGGGGCGGCAAGGGCTGGATCGTGATCGATCCGCTAACCGCAACCGAAACCGCCGCCGCCGCTTATGCGCTGATATCGGAAAAGGTCACGAAGCTGCCGATCACCGGCATGATCTACACCCACAGCCATGTCGATCATTTCGGCGGGGCGGCCGCATTCAGTGCGATGATGCTAAAGGATGCGCCGATCCTCGCGCCGCAGGGCTTTACGCGCGCTGCAGTGAGCGAAAACGTGATCGCAGGGCCTGCAATGGGCCGTCGTGCAGGATACCAGTTCGGCCTCGGCATGCCTAAAGGACCTGAAGGATCGATGGGATCGGGCATCGGCATAGGCGTGGCCGCAGGTTCGCGCAGCCTTGTTCCGCCAACGCAGGAGATTTCGGAGACGGGCACGGAACTGACCATCGACGGCGTGCGAATCCGCTTTCAGGTCACCCCAGGGACCGAAGCGCCTGCAGAAATGAATCTGGGCTTCCCCGATTGGGCCGTAGTCGACCTTGCCGAGAATGCTAACGTTACGCAGCACAACATCCTAACCCCGCGCGGCGCGGTGATCCGCGATGCGAAGGCATGGGCGCAAGGCCTGACCGAGGCGATCGACTTCTTCTCCGGGGCGGAAGTGCTGATCGCCAGCCACGGCTGGCCGCGCTTTGGCACCAGCGAAATCACTGACTATTTGGGCAAGCACCGTGATGCCTACGCCTATCTGCACGATCAGACGGTGCGGCTGATGAACAAAGGACTGACCGGCCCGGAAATTGCCGCAACGCTCACGCTGCCGCCCGCGCTGGCTAAACAGTGGTACGACCGGCCCTATTACGGCTCCTACAGCTTCAATTCGCGCGCGGTCTATCAGTTCTACATGGGTTGGTACGATGGCAACCCGGTCCACCTTGCCCCGCTGCCGCCCGAAACCGGCGGCAAACGCTATGTCGAAGCGATGGGCGGTGCGGCACGGGTCAAGGCTTTGGCGCAAGAGGCTTTTGCCAAAGGTGACTACGCATGGGCCGCCGAATTGCTCGACAAGGTGATCTTCGCTGATGCGTCTGACAGCGCCGCCAAAGCCCTTCTGACGCGCACCTACCGGCAGCTAGCCTACCAGAGCGAGAACGCACTGTGGCGCAACATGTACCTGACCGGGGCGAGCGAACTGGAAAATGGTGTTGCCGCTGCCGACCCGACCGGCGGAGCCGCACTTGTCAGCCAATTGCCGCCGTCAGACCTGTTCGATGTGCTGGCCGTGCGAATCGATCCAGCAAAGGCCGGAGACGGCTTCACCGCGCTGGGCTTCACCTTTCCTGACAAACAGGCGCAACACACCGTGACGGTGGCCAATGGCGTGCTGGTTCATCGCCCCGGCCTGCGCGATGGGCGGCAGGCGACATTGACCGTACGCTATGCCGATTTGCTCGCCGCGCTGTTCACTGGACAGCCGCTGGCCGCAAAGATCGCCTCAGGCGAAGCGAAAATAGAAGGGGATCCGGCTGCGTTCGCCCGCCTGATCGGCTGGCTCGACAAACCGGATCCTGCCTTCAATATCGTTACGCCTTAGGGAACAGGCTTCTTGAGATAGGCAATCACGTTCGCGCGATCAGCCGGGTTGGGCAGACCGGCAAATGCCATCGACGTGCCCGGCACCACTGCCGAAGGCTTCGCCAGCCACTTGTCCATCGTGGCATCGTTCCAAGTCAGCTTTGCTTTCTGCATCGCTGCGGAGTACTTGAACCCAGCCGCCGAGCCGGACTTGCGACCCACAACACCAGCAAGATTCGGCCCCATCTTGGCCGGAGCACCCGCCTTAACCGCGTGACAGGCTACGCAGCGCATGAACACCTTCTTGCCCGCAGCAGCATCCTGCGCATAGGCCGTACCGCCCGCCAGCGCCGAAACCGCGAGACCTGCAATCAACACTGCACCCGTCAACTTGCTCATCTGGACACCTGCCCTGTTCTAAACCGGTCCCCGCTCCACCGCGAAGCCTGAAGACCTCTCATCAGCTTTGCGCGCTTTATCCTGCCTGAACGGTTTTGCGCCATAGCCAAAAGGGAGCAGGCATCGAAAAAGGCGGATCTGCCCGACAGGTGGTTTCGCAAGGTGGCACAAAAAAGCCCCCTCCTGTTCGCAAGGAGGGGGTTTGGGGGTGGTGAAGGCGCGGCACATGACCGCGCTACTACTCACTCCATTTCAAGAATGATCGCATCCACGGCAAGGCTGTCGCCCGGCTTGGCGTTGACGGTCTTGACCGTGCCCGCCTTTTCAGCGCGCAGGATGTTTTCCATCTTCATCGCTTCGACCACGGCCAGCGGCTGCCCGGCTTCCACCGTATCGCCTTCGCCCACATTGAGCGAGACGAGCAGACCCGGCATCGGGCAGATCAGGAATTTCGAAAGATCGGGCGGGATCTTTTCGATCATGTGCTTCGTCAAATGCGCCATGTGCGCTGGCAGAACCTGCACATTGTGAATGGTCCCGCGCGTGGTCAGCTTGAAGCCTGCGCGCGTGGTTTCGACCTTCACCGACAGCGGCTTGTCGTTTACCTCACAATGCACCATCCGGTCACCCGGCGTGTATTCCAGCGCAATGTCGATGGCCTTGCCGTCAACGCTGATCTCATCCTCGGTCAGTTCCACGCTGAAGCTGTCGCCACCGATGGTCACCACCCACTCGGACGGCGGATCAAGCTCGTAACCGAGCTGCCCATCCACCTGCCGTGCCCGGTCCGACCGTGCCGTGGCAAGGAACCCAGCGAGCGCCGCCAACGTCTGCTTCAATTCACCCGACGTTGCCGCGCCGTGGAAGCCTTCGGGATACTCCTCGGCGATAAAACCCGTGGTCAGTTCGCCCGAACGGAAGCGCGGGTGCTGCATGATCGCGTTGACGAAATCGATGTTGTGGCCCAGCCCTTCGATCTCGAACGCATCCAGCGCCTCGATCTGCTTGTCCGCCGCCTCGTCGCGCGTCTTGCCCCAGGTCACCAGCTTGGCGATCATCGGGTCATAGAACATCGACACTTCGCCGCCTTCATAGACGCCATCGTCGACGCGCACGCCATCCACGCCACGGCGGCCATTTTCCGCGCCATCGTCCGTCCAGCCATCGACCGGCGGATTATAGCGGATCAAGCGGCCCGTCGAAGGTAGGAACCCACGATATGGGTCTTCGGCATAGACGCGGTTCTCGATCGCCCATCCGTCGATCTTGATGTCATCCTGAGTCATGGCCAACTTCTCGCCATAGGCGACGCGGATCATCTGCTCGACGAGGTCGATGCCAGTGATCGCCTCGGTGACGGGGTGCTCCACCTGCAGGCGGGTGTTCATTTCGAGGAAGTAGAAGCTTTCACCGCTCGGGTCCGCGCCCGAAACGATCAGTTCCACCGTGCCCGCAGAGTAATAACCAACCGCGCGCGACAGGGCGACGCACTGCTCGCCCATCGCCTTGCGCATCTTGGGCGTGACGAAGGGCGATGGCGCTTCTTCCACCACCTTCTGGTGGCGGCGCTGGATCGAGCATTCGCGCTCGTTCAGGTAAAGGATGTTGCCGTGCTTGTCGCCGAGGATCTGGATCTCGATGTGGCGCGGATTGAGAATGAACTTCTCGATGAACACGCGGTCATCGCCGAACGAGTTCAGGCCCTCGCGCTTCACCGCCTCGAAGCCCTCGCGCACGTCCTTCTCTGAATAGGCAAGGCGCATGCCCTTGCCGCCGCCGCCGGCCGAGGCCTTCATCATCACGGGATAGCCGATCTCGTCCGAGATGCGCACGGCATGTTCGGTATCCTCGATCTCGCCGACGAAGCCGGGGACGACGTTGACCCCCGCTTCCTTGGCGAGTTTCTTGGATTCGATCTTGTCACCCATCGCCGCAATCGCGCCAACAGGTGGGCCGATGAATTCGATGCCCTCTGCGGCCAGCGCCTCGGCAAACGACGTTCGTTCGGACAGGAAGCCATAGCCCGGATGCACCGCTTCAGCCCCGGTCTGCTTGCACGCCGCAATGATCTTGTCCGCAATCAGGTATGACTGCGCGGCAGGCGCAGGCCCGATATGCACGGCTTCATCGGCCATCTGCACAAACGGCGCGCGGGCGTCGGCGTCGGAATAGACGGCCACCGTCTGGATACCCATGCGGCGCGCTGTCTTGATAACGCGGCAGGCAATTTCGCCACGGTTGGCGATGAGGATTTTCTTGAACATTCTATCTACCCTTCAATCGCTTAAGCATCCACCGGCGGCATATTGTGCCCCAGCAGGCGCAGCATGTCCGCCGCGCATTCCACCACGTTCGAGCCCGGACCGTAGATGCCTTGCACGCCTGCTTCGCGCAGGAAGTCATAGTCTTGCGGCGGGATCACGCCGCCAGCCACGACCTTGATATCAGAGCGGCCAGCCGCGCGCAGGTGGCCGATCAGTTCGGGGATCAGCGTCTTGTGCCCGGCGGCGAGCGAGGATGCACCAACTGCATCCACCTCCTTTTCGATTGCCAGCTTGGCGGCTTCTTCGGGCGTCTGGAACAGCGGGCCGCTGGTCACGTCAAAGCCCATGTCGCTGAACGCAGAGGCTATCACGTTCGCGCCGCGATCGTGGCCGTCCTGCCCCATCTTGGCCACCAGCATACGCGGGGTGCGGCCAAGGCGGCGCGTCACGGCTTCGACGCCATCGACAACCTGCTGGTAACGCGAGTCACCGGCATAGGCCGAACCATAGACGCCCTTCACCGGTGTCGGGAACGTGCCGTGGCGGCCAAACACAACTTCCATTGCGTCTGAAATCTCGCCCAGCGTGGCGCGATGGCGCGCGGCTTCAACCGCTAATTCCAGCAGGTTCCCGCCGGTCTTCGCGCCTTCGGTCAGCGCGTTCAGTGCCGCGCGGCACTTTGTTTCGTCACGGTTTTCGCGCACCCATTTCAGCCGCGCGATCTGGCCCTGACGAACCTTGTCGTTATCCACTTCCAACGTTTCGAGCAGGTCTTCGCTGGTGAGGCGATACTTGTTCACGCCCACGATAACGTCTTCAGCGCGGTCAACGCGCGCCTGCCGTCCGGCAGCGGCTTCCTCGATCATCGCCTTCGGCCAACCAGCGGCCACAGCCTTGGCCATGCCGCCTTCGCTCTCGACGCGCTCGATGATCTCCCACGCCTTGTCGACCAGTTCCTGCGTCAGGCTCTCGATGTAGTACGACCCGCCGAGCGGATCGACCACCTTGGTCATCCCGGTCTCTTCCTGGATCACGATCTGCGTGTTGCGCGCGATGCGGGCAGAAAAGTCGGTCGGCAGCGCGATGGCTTCATCAAGCGCGTTGGTGTGGAGCGACTGGGTGCCGCCCAGCATCGCGGCCATCGCCTCGATCGTGGTGCGGATGACGTTGTTGTAGGGGTCTTGCTCCTGCAACGAAACGCCCGAGGTCTGGCAGTGGGTGCGCAGCATCTTGCTGCGTTCATCCTGCGCGCCCAGCTTGGTCATCACCCGGTGCCACAGCACGCGCGCGGCGCGCAGTTTGGCCACTTCCATGAAGAAGTTCATGCCGATGGCGAAGAAGAACGACAGGCGCCCGGCAAACTTGTCGATATCGAGGCCCGACGCCACGCCGTACTTCACGTACTCCATGCCGTCGGCGATGGTGAAGGCCAGTTCCTGAACCTGCGTCGCGCCGGCTTCCTGCATGTGATAGCCGGAAATCGAGATTGAGTTGAACTTCGGCATCTCACGGCTGGTATAGCCAAATATGTCCGAGATGATCCGCATGCTGGGTTCGGGCGGGTAGATGTAGGTGTTGCGGACCATGAACTCCTTCAGAATGTCGTTCTGAATGGTCCCGTCGAGCAACTTGCGCTCAACGCCCTGCTCCTCACCGGCGACGATGAAGAAGGCGAGGATCGGAATAACCGCGCCGTTCATGGTCATCGAAACCGACATCTGATCGAGCGGGATGCCGTCGAACAGTATCTTCATGTCCTCGACGGAGTCGATGGCGACGCCCGCCTTGCCGACGTCGCCCGTCACGCGCGGGTGGTCGGAGTCATAGCCGCGATGCGTGGCAAGGTCGAAGGCGACCGAGAGGCCCTTCTGCCCGGCGGCAAGGTTGCGGCGATAGAAGGCGTTGGATTCCTCGGCGGTGGAGAAACCGGCATACTGGCGGATCGTCCACGGACGACCCGCATACATGCTGGCGCGCACCCCGCGGGTGAACGGCGCAAAGCCCGGCAGGCCGGGGTCCACGGTCACGTCCTCGGCGGTGTAGAGCGGCTTGACGGCAATGCCTTCCGGCGTTTGCCAGGTCAGATCCTTGCCCTTCACTTCCTTGGCGGCGGCAGCCTGCCAGTCTGTCAGCGTCTTGTCGCTCATCTCGCAATCCTTAGATCGTCACCCCGGACTTGATCCGGGGTCCCGCTTTTCTTCGACCGCACCGCCGTCCGAAGGCAGCGGGACCCCGGGTCAAGCCCGGGGCGACGGTTAAACTCAGTGGTGATCGCCCTTCGGCGTCTCCATGATCTCGGTCAGTTGTCCGCCCATGTCCTTGGGGTGAACGAAGAAAATCAGCGTCCCATGCGCACCGATGCGGGGTTCACCCAGCACGCGCTTACCGTTGGCTTCAAACCACGCTTTCGCGGTGTGAATGTCCGGCACTTCGTAGCAAAGGTGGTGCTGACCGCCCAAGGGATTGGCAGCAAGCCACTTGCCCACCGCGCTGTCCGGGCTGGTCGGCTGGATCAGTTCAATCTGCGTGCCCGCCGTGCCGCCCTCACCCGGCGTATTGACGAAGCACACTCGCACCTGCTGGCTTTCCAGCACGAACGGTTCAGTAATGTCAGAAGCGCCCATCACATCGCGATAGAACGCAATCGAAGCGTCGATATCTGGCGTGGCGACGCCAACATGATTCAACCGGCCCAGCTTCATCGTCAGACCCTTTCGATGACCATGGCGATGCCCTGACCGCCGCCGATGCACATGGTAATCAGGCCATAGCGCCCGCCGGTGCGGTGCAGTTCGTACATCGCCTTGATCGTCAGGATCGCGCCGGTTGCGCCGATGGGGTGACCCAGCGAAATGCCCGAACCGTTGGGATTGGTCTTGGCCGCATCAAAGCCCAGTTCCTTGGCGACGCCACAGGCCTGCGCGGCAAAGGCTTCGTTCGCCTCGATCACGTCGATCTGGTCCAGCGTCAGGCCTGCGCGGGCCAGCGCCACCGGCACCGCCTTCACCGGGCCAAGGCCCATCACGCGCGGTTCAACCCCGGCATGGCCCCATGCAAGAATCTTCGCCATCGGCTTCAGCCCGTGTTCTTCCACGGCCTTGCCGCTGGCCAGAACAACCGCCGCAGCGCCATCGTTGATCCCGCTGGCGTTGCCTGCGGTAACCGTGCCGTCCTTTTTGAACACCGGCTTCAGCGTGGCCATCGCTTCCACGCTGGCATCGGCGCGGAAATGCTCGTCGGTGTCGAACACGACTGTGCCCTTGCGCGTCTTGATCTCCACCGGAACGATCTGTTCCTTGAAGTATCCCGCTGCCACAGCCGCCGCCGCGCGCTTGTGGCTTTCCACCGCAACCGCGTCCTGTTCTTCCCGGCTGATGCCGCACTGCTCCGCCACGTTTTCCGCCGTGACGCCCATGTGGAAGTTTTCGAACGGATCGTGCAGCGCGCCCAACATGGCGTCTAGCAGCACCTGATCGCCCATCTTCTGGCCGTTGCGTGCAGTTAGGATCATGTGCGGCGCGTTCGACATGCTTTCCGCGCCGCCGCCGATGGCAATGTCCTGTTCGCCCAGCGCAATGCCCTGCGCCGCCGAAACAATCGCCTGAAGGCCCGAACCGCACAGGCGGTTGACGTTCATGGCGGGTGCCTCAATCGGCACACCCGCATTCACGGCGGCCACGCGGCTGACATAGGCGTCTTTCGGCTGCGTAGGCACCACGGTGCCGATCACCACATTCTGCACTTTGTCCGCGCTGATCCCGGCGCGCGCGATGGCTTCCTTGATGACAATCGCGCCGGTTTCCGCCGGGCGCAGCGAAGCAAGGCTGCCGCCAAACGAACCGATGGCCGTGCGCGCGCCCGAAACGATGTAGATGTCGGTCATGTCAGTCTTTCCAATCAGTTCAGCACGTCAGAGCGGAATGTTGTCGTGCTTCTTCCAGGGGTTTTCCAAGCTCTTGTTCTTGAGCTTGCGCAGGCCCAGCGCCACGCGGCGGCGGGTGGAGTGCGGGTGGATCACTTCGTCCACAAAGCCCTTGCTGGCCGCCACGAACGGGTTGGCGAAGCGGTCTTCGTATTCCTTGGTCTTCACCGCCTGCTCTTCGGCAGAAAGGCCACGGAAGATGATTTCCACCGCGCCCTTGGCCCCCATCACCGCGATTTCGGCGGTCGGCCAGGCATAGTTCAGGTCACCGCGCAGGTGCTTGGACGCCATCACGTCATAGGCACCCCCATAGGCCTTGCGCGTGATCACGGTGATCTTCGGCACGGTCGCTTCGGCATAAGCGAACAGCAGCTTTGCGCCATGCTTGATGATGCCGTTATGCTCTTGCGCGGTGCCCGGCAGGAAGCCCGGCACATCGACAAAGGTCAGAATCGGAATGTTGAACGCATCGCAGAAGCGCACGAACCGCGCCGCCTTCTTCGATGAATTGATGTCCAGCACGCCCGCCAGCACCATCGGCTGATTGGCCACCACGCCCACGGTGCGCCCTTCGACACGCCCGAAACCGATGATGATATTGCCCGCGTGCTTGGGCTGCACTTCGAAGAAGTCGCCCTCGTCCAACGTCTTGCGGATGACTTCATGCATGTCATAGGGCTGCGTGGCCGATGCGGGCACAATGCTGTCAAGGCTCGGCTCAAGCCGGTCATACGGGTCGGACGTGGGCCGTTCAGGCACATCTTGAAGGTTCGACAGCGGCAGGAAATCAAAGAAATCGCGCGCCGCCAGCAGCGCTTCGATATCGTTTTCCAGCGCAAGGTCGGCCACCGAAGTCTTGGTCGTATGCGTTACCGCGCCGCCCAGCTCTTCCTGCGTGACGATCTCGTTCGTCACCGTCTTCACCACGTCGGGTCCGGTCACGAACATATAGCTGCTGTCCTTCACCATGAAGATGAAGTCGGTCATTGCAGGGCTGTAAACCGCGCCGCCCGCGCAAGGGCCCATGATGAGCGAAAGTTGCGGCACCACGCCCGATGCCAGCACATTGCGCTGGAACACTTCGGCATAGCCGCCCAGCGATGCCACGCCTTCCTGAATGCGCGCGCCGCCCGAATCGTTCAGTCCGATCACCGGCGCGCCCACTTTCAGCGCCATGTCCATGATCTTGCAGATCTTCTGCGCGTGCCGTTCAGACAGCGAACCGCCGAACACGGTGAAGTCCTGGCTGAACACATAGACCAGACGACCGTTGATCGTGCCCGATCCGGTCACCACGCCGTCACCCGGAATCACCGTGTCCGGCATCCCGAAATCGACGCAGTTGTGTTCGACATACATGTCGACTTCTTCAAAGCTGCCTTCATCAAGCAGCACGTCAAGCCGTTCGCGTGCGGTCAGTTTGCCCTTGGCGTGCTGCGCATCGATACGCTTCTGCCCGCCACCCAGCCGCGCGGCTTCCCGGCGCTTTTCCATCTCGGCAATATTGGCGGACATTCCGGCACCCTCTCTTGAACGGTGAAACTCAATCTGCTGCCCGGCTCCGACCCGTTCCTCCTCCCCGAGGCGCAGGCCGGAGCCGTGCCCGCATTTGGCCCGACAAGCGGGCCTGAATGCGGATCGGTCATCCAACTGCGCCAGCGCGCTTGCCAAGTCCAATGTTATTCTGCAAACTTGCGAAGGATCACTTTGCAAATTGAGGCAGGTAAATAATGGCACGCAGGCGCTTGTTTGCAGGTGAGCAGCTCAAGACCCTGCGCACCACGCGCAAGCTGCGGCAGGGTGAGATGGCATCGCTGTTGGGCATCAGCGCCTCGTACCTTTCGCAGATCGAGAATGACGAACGCCCATTGACCCCGGCGTTGACCGATCGCCTCCAACAAGCCTTCCCGGTAGATTGGCAGGATTTCGCCGCCGACCGGGTGGAACCAGTCCTTGCAGCCTTGCGCGATGCGACCGCCGCCCCTCAGCTTGGCCTGACGCTTCCCGGCGAACAGGTCGAGCGCGTGGCCGAACAATATCCCGCCTTCGCGCAGGCCTTCGCCCAATTGTGGGACCAGCACCGCCGCTCGGTCCAGCGGCTCGAAGCCATCGACGAGGCGCTCGGATCAGACAACGTTTCGGGCGGTCGTCTGCCTTGGGAGGAAGTGCGCGACTGGTTCCACCACGCCAACAACTATGTCGACAGCATCGACCGCGCCGCCGAACGCCTCGCCGTGCACCTTTCTGGCACCGGCATGTCGCCCACGATGGGTCAGATGGCAGTGTGGCTGGAAAGTCGGGGCATCGCGGTGGAGCAGGTCAGCGGTGGTGCGATGCGCCGGTTCGATCCTCAGGCCCGCCGCCTTACGCTCGACCCCAATCAGCCCATCGAAAGCGGTCGCTTCCAGATGGCATATCAACTGGCGGCAGAGGCACTGCGCGAGGAAATCACAGTCATCGTATCCGAAGCCACGTTACAATCTGCCGCAGCACGCCAATTGCTCACTGTCGGCCTCGGTAACTATGCAGCGGGTGCGCTGATCATGCCCTACGAATGGTTCCGCACCCGCGCCCGTGCGATGCGCCATGATATCGATCAGTTGCGCCAGCTTTTCGGGGCGAGTTTCGAACAGGTCTGCCATCGCCTGTCTACACTGCAACGCCCGCAGGCACGCGGCATTCCGATGTTTTTCTGCCGGGTGGACATGGCCGGCAACATCACCAAGCGCCATTCCGCCACACGCTTGCAATTCGCCCGTTTCGGCGGCGCCTGCCCGCTGTGGGTGGTGCATGAAGCCGTGGCCATCCCCGACCGCATTCACGTTCAGGCGGCAGAGATGCCCGATGGCGTGCGCTATGTTTCCATCGCGAAGGGACTGGTGAAGCCATCGGGCAGCTTCTACCGCCCGCCGCGCCGCTATGCCGTGGCGCTGGGCTGCGAAGCGGCGTTGGCCGATGAATTCATCTATGCCGACGGCATCAACCTCGCTCGGCCCGAAGCCGTCACTCGCATCGGTATCTCATGCCGCATTTGCCCGCGCGACAAGTGCGATCAACGCGCGTTTCCGCCCAGTGATCGCGCCATCATCGTCGATCCGCATTCGCGCGATCTGGTGCCTTATGGCATCACCGATTTATAGTCTGATCAATCAGACTCTTGCGTCGTCAATACCGCAAGAGCACCGGCAAACATCTCCTCAATCGATCCTGCGACAGCTGCCTTCATCATATCGGGATCAATGTGAAATGCCTGCGGGAATGCTGTATAATCAGTCGCAAGCATTGCCGTATCTTGCACTTCGGAAAGCCAATCACGCGGATTTGGTGCTATTTGGGCAATTTTCGGTAATACCGTTGCCCACATAACACGCATAACATTGATATGTATAGCCAATGCACCCAAGTTAATGTCTTGAGTACGGTCTTTGACAGCCATGAATGTGCGTCCCTGATATAATCTGTCAAATTTATTAGGTGACGCAAATCACACTCGAGAGCACCCGTCAACAGCCTTACCCATCCGTCAAAATGCGATCCGGCGCAGAATTGCGCCGGAAAACATAGACGCCATTCGTTAAGTAACGGAAATCGCAGAGTTCGTTGATTACACTCCGGGATTGGGCGCGAAAGCACAAATTTTATTGCCATCGGGATCACGGAGATAGGCGCCATACTGCTGGCCCGGCGAATTTTCACGCACGCCAGGCGCGCCTTCGCAGGTTCCGCCATTAGCAACGCCCGCTGCATGCCAAGCATCCACAACGCCTGCGTTGGCCGCCTTGAAGCCGAGCGTATAGCCGTTCGAAACGGTGTGCACCTCGCCATTGGCAGGCGTCGCCACGATCAGCGAACCGCTAGCCGACGGAAACGCGGTGCCGTGCGGCAGCGGCACGGCCGTTTCATGGCCCAGCGCAGCCATCACCGCAGCGTAAAAAGCGCGCGATTTCTCGACGTCGTTGGTGCCAAGGAAGGTGTGTGTGAACATCGGTTCTCTCCGTCGATAAATGTTATTTAACCGAACAATCTTTGCCCAATTCCACTCGGAACGTCGAGGGCAAATCGTCAGAACGTCGTCTCATTTTCCAGCGGCGTATCACCCTTGTGCGCCTGCGAAAAACGTTCCGCCGCACGCATCACGCGCATCATGTTGCGGCTCGCCAGTTTTTCGAGCTTGCCCTGCGGCCAGCCACGGCGGGCAAGCTCCGCAAACAAAGCTGGATAGCGCGAAACATCGTCCAGCCCGGCTATCGTCGCCTCAACCCCATCGAGATCGCCGCCCAGCCCCACATGATCTGCACCGATCAATCGCGCGATGTGATCAAGATGATTGGCCACATCGGCAATGCTACCACGCGGCATGGGATTGACCTTATCCCACGCGGCCAGTGCCGCTGCCTCGGCCTCAGGCGCGCCCCGGTGCAATGCCTTGAGCCGCGCGACCTCCCCGTCGCGCGCGGCAGACCATTGCCGCGCGGCTTCGAGCACATAGGGCGGATAGAAATTGACCATTACGATCCCGCCCCGCGCCCCGATCAGCCGCAGCGTGTCGTCCGAGACATTGCGCGCATGGTCATTGATGGCGCGCGCATTGGAATGGCTCACCATCGGCGGCGGGCCGCCCAGCGCCAGCACGTCGCGCATCGTCGCTTCGCTGACATGCGCAAGGTCTACCAGCATGCCAAGCCGGTGCATTTCGCGCACAACCTTTTCGCCAAATGGCGTCAGCCCGTCATGCGCTGGAGCGTCGGTCGCGCTATCGGCCCAGGCGGTGTTCCTGAAATGCGTAAGCGTCATATAACGCGCGCCAAGGGCGTACATCTGCCGCAGCACGGCAAGCGACCCACCGATCGAATGCCCGCCTTCCATCCCGATCAGCGAAGCCACGCGCCCCGCTTTCCACGATGCCTCCACGCATTGCGCGTCAGTGCAAAACTGCATGTCGGCAGGATAACGCGCGATCAGGCGCTTCATCACGTCGATCTGTTCGAGCGTGGCCTGCACCGCCTGCGGTTCTGGCAGCGTGGCCGAGACATAGACCGACCAGAACTGTGCACCGACGTTGCCGGCGCGCAATCTCGGCAGGTCGGTCATCATCCCCAACGGGCGGGTATCATTGAAATCAAAGCCATCGAGCACGTCCTGGCGACGTTCACGCAACTGTTCGGGGACATCGTTATGGCCGTCCCAGACCAGCGGAGAGGCAGTTTCCAACTCTCGCGAACTCTGGCGGGACTCTGCGGTAACTCCCCCACAACTCCCCCACCACAGGGCCGTGCAAAGAAGGGAAGAAACGACGCTTCTGGTCACACGCATTCCGTCCGCTCCGATCCGGTCAACGACTCTGAAGTGATCCTATGCGGCAGGCTGCTCCGCCATCACGTCGTCGCCATCGCGCTCGGGCAGCATCAGAAACAGCACGAGGCTGAAAACCGAGCCCATCGCCATGATGATCGACACCGTCAACAGCTGGTCGTCTCCCAACCAGCCAAACAGGGTGCCCGCCAACAACGGGCTTCCCGCAGCGCCCAGCCGCCCCACGCCCAGCGCGAAACCTGTGCCGGTGGCCCGCGCATAAGCCGGGAAGCCGCGCGCAAAGACGGCATAATAGCCGCTGATCGCCGCATTGGTGAAGAAACCGGCAATCATCGTCGCCATTTGCCACGCGTTCAGCGTATCGCGCCCGGTGCCGAACCAGGCCACCATCATCGCGCCGATCAGCAGCATCAGCGCGGTTGGCCACCTTACCCCCAGCCGTGCCATCACGAAGCCGAAAAGCGCGCTGCCCAAGAACCCGCCGATGTTGGCATATGTCAGGACCGTGGCCGCCTGCGCTGGAGGATAGCCCGGCGGATAATCGGACACGATCTGCACACCAAACTTGAGTATGTAATAGAACGTGATGCAATGGAATGTGTAGCCAAACGCCAGCAGCAGGGTGACCGGACGCAGTTTGGGGTTGGACAGGATATCAGTCACGCGCGGCTTGGCGGTACCGGGCACGATCACCGGCAGATCGCTGACAGCAGGCTTGCCGAACGCGGCGAGGGTACGGTTCACGCCCGCCAGATTGCGCTCCGTCACCAGATAGGCCGCTGTTTCGGGCACCAGCACCAGAATGACCGGGACCAAAACTGCGGTCACCACCGCGCCGAACACAAACACCGCGTGCCAGCTGTAGGTGGGCAGCAGCCATTCCGATGCCGCAATTCCGCCGACGATCGCGCCCAGCGGATAGCCCGCCACATAGACCGCAATGGCGACAGAGCGCCAACGGCTGTTGGTGCTTTCGGCAACTACCGCGTTGGTGGTGGTGAGCATACCGCCGATGCCGATACCGGTGAGGAACCGGTAGGCAACCATCGGCTGAACCGCCGTCGCGATGCTCGCCAGATACATGCCAATCGCCATCAGCACGAGACAGGCGATCATGGTATATTTGCGGCCATACCGGTCAGCCGCCCCGCCCAGCAACACAGAACCGAAGCCCATGCCGAGCAGTTCGGCCGAAAGCACCACGCCCAGCGCCGGACGGGCAATGCCCCAATCGGCGGTGATCCCCGGCGCGGCAAAAGCGCTCGACAGCACGTCAAACCCATCAAGTGCGTTCAACAGCACCATCAGGACCACCACGATCCATTGGCGAACGCCCATCGGCGTCTGCTCGATCACCTCGCGCGGGGTCTGTGTCATGTGCGGCCCTTATCCTCGTCCCGATATTCGCGGCCCATCCGGCCAATTGCTATTGCCTATAACTTATTCGTGGATTCGCGAAAGCAGTTCGATGAGCTGCTTCACTTCCTTGTCGGAAAAGCGGCTTTTCACCCAGGATTCATGTTCGCCAATCGCGCTCTTGGCGCGGGCCAACATGTCCAGTCCTTCGGGTTGCAGGAACAGCGCCTGCTTGCGCCCATCCTTGGGAGAGCGGTCCCGGCGCAGGAAATGCTTGGCCTGCAACCGGTTGATAATCGCCATCGTGGTGGCGCGGTCCATCCGCAGACGCTGCGCCAGATCGGTCTGCGCAATACCGGGATGATCATCGACCAGCCACAGCACCGAAACCTGCTTCTGGGTCAAGTCGAGATCGGTGAACGTCTCGGTAAAGTGCCGCAGGCACGCGCCATGCGCCAAGCGGATGTGGAAGCCGAGAATATCGTTGATCGCACCGATATCTTCCTCGCCGGTATGCCCAGCGGGCGCGATGGCGTCGGCGAATTTGTCCTTGATCAATGCCCTGCCCCCAACGAATGCGCTTGTCTAATTGTTAGCTTTACATACAATATCGCGAGGAGGATGCTATGGCACAATTTCCGAACACCCCCAGTTTCACGGGATTCAACACGCCGTCGCGGATCGAGGCGGACATTGCCGACCTTGCACACGAAGGCACGATTCCGGGAGGATTAAACGGCGCATTCTATCGCGTCCAGCCCGACCCGCAATTTCCGCCTCGCCTAGCAGACGATATCGCCTTCAATGGCGACGGCATGATCACCCGTTTTCATATCCACGATGGTCAGGTAGACTTCCGCCAGCGCTGGGCGAAGACCGACAAATGGAAGCTGGAAAACGAAGCAGGCAAAGCCCTATTCGGCGCTTATCGCAACCCGCTGACCGATGATGATGCCGTGAAGGGCAAAATCCGTTCAACGGCCAATACCAATGCGTTCGTGTTCGGTGGCAAACTCTGGGCGATGAAGGAAGACAGCCCGGCCCTCGTCATGGACCCGGCGACGATGGAAACCTTCGGGTTCGAAAAGTTCGGCGGCAAGATGACGGGGCAAACCTTCACTGCCCATCCCAAGATCGATCCGAAAACCGGCAACATGGTCGCCATTGGCTATGCCGCCAGCGGCCTTTGTACCGATGACGTGACCTACATGGAAATCAGCCCCACCGGCGAACTGATCCGCGAGGTGTGGTTCAAGGTGCCCTACTACTGCATGATGCACGATTTCGGCATTACCGAGGATTACCTCGTGCTGCACATCGTGCCTTCAATCGGTAGCTGGGAACGACTTGAACAGGGCAAGCCGCACTTCGGCTTCGATACCACAATGCCTGTCCACCTCGGCGTCATTCCCCGCCGCGATGGCGTGACCGATCAGGACATTCGCTGGTTCAAACGCGACAACTGCTTTGCATCCCACGTCCTGAACGCATGGCAGGACGGCACGAAAGTCCACTTCGTGACGTGCGAGGCGAAGAACAATATGTTCCCGTTCTTTCCCGACGTCCACGGCGCACCGTTCAACGGCATGGAAGCGATGAGCTATCCCACCGACTGGGTGGTGGACATGGCGAGCAATGGCGAGGACTTTGCCGAAATCGTCAGGCTGTCCGATACGGCATCGGAATTCCCCCGCATTGACGATCGCTTTGCAGGCACGAAAAGCCGCTATGGCTGGTTCCTCGAAATGGACATGAAGCGCCCGGTCGAGCTGCGCGGCGGCAGCGCCGGCGGGTTACTGATGAACTGCCTGTTCCTGAAAGACCTTGAAACCGGCAAGGAACAGCACTGGTGGTGCGGCCCCGTCTCTTCCCTGCAGGAACCCTGCTTCGTGCCCCGCGCCAAGGATGCCCCTGAAGGTGATGGCTGGATCGTGCAGGTCTGCAACCGGCTTGAAGATCAGCGCAGCGATCTGCTGATCTTTGATGCACTCGACATCGAGAAAGGCCCTGTGGCAACCGTCCACATCCCGATCCGCCTGCGCTTTGGCCTGCACGGCAACTGGGCCAATGCGGACGAGATCGGCCTTGCTGAAAAGGAACTTGCTGCATGACCCAGATTCGCGCCGCCGTTTGCCGCGAAGGCAGCACGCACTTCTCGATAGAGGACGCCCAGTTGGACGCTCCGCGCGCGGGCGAAGTGCTGGTGCGCATCGTCGGCGCAGGCGTTTGTCACACCGATATGGCGGTGCGGGATCGGCAATTGCCGGTTCCGCTCCCCGTCGTGCTCGGCCACGAAGGTTCGGGCGTGGTAGAGGCCGTGGGCGAAGGCGTCACCGGCGTCACGCCCGGCGATGCCGTGGTGCTGTCCTTCGCCAGTTGCGGCGCCTGCCCCAATTGCGATGATCACGCCCCGGCCTATTGCTACAACTTCGGCCCCTACAACTTTGCCAGCGCACGCGCGGATGGCAGCGTGGCTATCAGCACGGCGCAAGGCCCGGTGCATAGCCACTTCTTCGGCCAATCCTCGTTCGCCACCCATGCCATCGCAAGCGAACGCAACGTGGTGAAAGTGCCGACAAGCGCCGCCCATGTCCCGCTCGAAAGGCTCGGCCCGCTCGGCTGCGGGTTGCAGACCGGCGCGGGTGCAGTGCTCAATTCGATGGCGGTCAAAGCCGGGCGCTCGCTAGTCGTTTTCGGCGCAGGCGCTGTCGGCCTGTCCGCGATCATGGCCGGGCGCATTGCGGGCGCCGACCCGATCATCGCCATCGACCTGCACGAAAACCGTCTGGCGCTGGCCCGCGAACTTGGCGCAACGCACTCCATCAAGGGCGATGCCGATCTGGCCGCGGCCCTGCAAGACATTTGCCCGACCGGCATCAACTACGCCTTTGACACCACCGGTCTCGGCAAGCTGATAGAGCTGGCCTTCAACCAACTCGCGCCTCGCGGCATCCTTGGCCTTGTCGGCGCATCAGACGCCGACGCAATGCTCCACTTCAACGAAACGTCGCTGATGGGGGGCGGCAAGCGGGTGATGGGCATTCTTGAAGGGGACAGCGATCCGCAAGTGTTCATTCCCCAGTTGATCGAACACCACGTTGCCGGACGCTATCCATTTGATCGTCTCGTCGAAATGTTCGCCTTCGAAGATATCAACTCAGCGTTCGAAGCCAGCGAAAGCGGACGTGTGATCAAACCCGTGCTCAAGGTGTTGGCGGCATGATCCAACCGGGCCTTGAATTCGTCTACGAAGCAACGGGCGAACTGGAACCGCCGGTGGCAATTGGCGAAACGTTCGACGGAACACGGCGGATCATTCCGATCGTTGGTGGTGGGCGCGTGGAAGGGCCGCTCATCAGCGGCAAGCTGATCGGCAACGCCGCAGATTGGCAGGTAACGCGGCCCGATGGCGTAACCGTGGCCGATGCGATGTATGCGCTTGAAACCGACGACGGCGTGGTGATCCAGATCCGCAATCGCGGCCTGCGCCACGGTCCGCCCGATGTGATGCAGCGTCTTGCCAGTGGGCAGGACGTGGACCCTGCGGAGTACTATTTCCGCACGGTGCCAGAATTCATCGCGCCTGTCGGCAAATACGATTGGATGAACCGCTCGATCTTCGTCTGCTCCGGTGCGCGCTACCCGCTTGGGATCAAGCTGTGGGTGTGGCGGGTGACTTGATCTTAGCCCCCTCATCTTCAGAGGAGGGGGTTGGGGGTGGTGGGTTTCAGGATAGGGCGGCGTTGGAACAGCACCACCCCCCGGCCCCCTCCTCTGAAGATGAGGGGGAGAATTCCCCTTTATCCCGCAGCCCGCTCCAGCAATCCCGCCTCATCGCGCTCCGCCCGGCGCGCAATCAGCACCATCAGCACCGCGATGGGGATTGCCACGACATTGATCGAAAGCATCGCCGTGCGCAGACTGCCGGTCGCATCGGACAGCAGCCCCACCACGTATGGCCCGATGCCCATGCCGAGGATCGTCATCACCAGCAGGTAGAGGCTGGCTGTAAGCCCGCGCATCCGGGGCAAGACCTGATCGTACATGATCGCATAGAGCGGCGGCATCCAGCCGGTCAGGATGAAGCTGTAGATCAGGAACCGGGCATAGAAACTGCCCGGATCGGCGGCGAAATAGACCCAGAACGACAGGACCGGCGAAACCGCCATCGCGAACAGCGCCACCCATGCCCTGCCGCCGCCGGGAAACCGCTGGTTCAACCAGTCCGAAAGCGGCCCCCACACCAGCGGACCGGCGATGCCCATCGCTGCCGAAAGCAACCCGAATTGCAACGCAGTTTCCTGCATCGAAAGACCATAGCTGCGGATCAGGAAGCTAGGATTGAACGCCATCATCCCGTAGTTCAGCACCGATTGCAGTGTACCCACGGCAATGCACATCATCACCGTGGGCGAACGGGAAATAACCCGGAAGGCTTGCGCATCGCCCAGTTTCATGCCCTGCATCAGGTTGACGATTACAAAAACGCCAAGGCCGATCACGCTCCACTGCAATGCGTGCGGATTGATAACAACCCCGCCCAGCATCATCGGCGGCTTTGGGCTGATCGCATTACTGATCCGCGTCAGCGCGAAAGCAACGATAACGATGGCAACCAAGGCCATCAGGTTGCCGCGGACCATCGGACCGCTGGCACCCCGGCCCTTCATGCCGATCCAGTGGAAACCGGGGGTAACCGAACCGAGCAGCGCAAGGCTTGCCCGGAATGGGTGCGGATCGCGCGGTGTTTCGATCCCGTCCATCTGCCCGCGCACGGGTTCGCGCAAGGTCCACAGGAATGCGGCAAGAACAAAGCCCGGCGCAGCGGCGACGAGAAACGCAAACTGCCAGCCCTTCAGGCCCAACGGCGCAGTGTCAGCCGCATGGGCGCTATCCCACCATCCCGCCGCCACACCGCCCAGCACGAGCGATCCACCAAGGCCAAGCGCGATGGCCGAGGCCATTACCGACATCACGAAGCCGCGCCGATGTTTGGGCCAGAAATCATAGATCAGCGATGTCCCCGCAGGCTGCGTGGCCGCCTCGCCAATGCCCACGCCAAGGCGCGAAAGCGCGAGCATCGCGAAGCTGGACGCAAACCCTGCAAGGCCTGTTGCGGCGGACCAGAACAGTAAGCTGATGGTCAACAGCCGCGTGCGTATCCAGCCATCCGCAAGCCGCCCGACGGGCAGCGAAAACAGCGCATAGAACAGCGCGAAAACGGTGCCATAGAGCAGCCCCATCTCCGCATCGCCAATGTTCAAGTCCTTCTTGATCGCAGGCGCAAGGATGGCCAAAATCTGCCGATCAAGCAGGCTCATCGCATTGGTCAGCGCGACAAGGACGAGCGCATACCAGGCCCCCGGTGCGAGCGTGCGGCGCGGCCCGTCATTCATCGCTTTTCTCTCCCGGCGCGGCTCAAAGCTTGAACCACTTCTCCGCATTCGTCTGGAAGAACATCTTCTTGGTTTCCGCGCTCATGTCCATCGAATCCATATCGACCACTTCCTGCGCAACATACTGGTAGGGATAGTCCATCGCATACATTACGCGATCCTCGCCCATGACCTGCTGGCAGAACTTGATCGCCGGTTCCCACGCCATGCCGGAATTGGTGACCAACACGTTCGACTGCATGTATCCGGCGATAGACTTTTTCAGCGGTTTCATCCGCTCATAGCGCTGCGAACGCACGCCCGCCTGATGCATGTAATCGAGGCGATAGAGCCAGTACGGCAGCGCTTCGCCCATGTGGCCGACCATGATCTGCAGGCTTGGATACTTGTCGAAAATGCCGATGGTGATCAGGCGCAGCAGGTGCATCCCGGTTTCCACGCCAAAGCCGAAGATAGCCCCGTCCAGCCCGGCTTCGAGCATCGGCGCGATCATTGAATCCGGCGGCGTTGCCGGATGGATGTAAAGCGGCTGGTCCATATCGACGAGCGCGCGGAAGATCGGATCGTAGAACTCTTCGTCCAGATAGCGCCCTTGCGTGTGGCTATTGATCTGAATGCCCTTGAAGCCCAGTTCCATCGCCCCACGCCGGATTTCCTGCGCCGACCATTCGGGATCCTGCGGTGCGACCGCTCCCATGCCGATGAAGCGGTTCGGGTGCTTCTCGCACGCCTGTGCCAGCATGTCGTTGGCACGGGTTGCAATGCCCTTGGCCTCCTCAACGTCGAATAAGGGCTGAACACCGGGCGAGGTAAGCGCAAGAATGGCCTTGTCGATACCCGTAGCGTCCATATCGGCCAAGCGGCGATCACCCAGATCGAGCAGTCGCTCCATGATCTGCATCGCGCGTTCGGATGGCGATGTGGCGTAAAAGCCCCAGAGCGAGACCATGCCCTTGTCCGCGCTGCCATCGCGGATCATGCGCAAGTAGACGTCGATCAACTCCTGCGTGGCAAAAGCTTCTTCGGTGGCGATGCGCATATATCCGCGATCTCCGCCGGTTTTCAGATCATGTGTCATGCAGGCTTCCTTCCCCGGAAGGACAGCCTGCACCCGTTCACCTTCTGATGGTGAGCGCGAGGCTGCCGATGTGATTCATGCGGTCTGGCGCATTGAACCGGTTGACGTACTGGCCGGAATATCCAGCCTCCAAGGCAATCCCGCGCGCCAGCGGCACGCCCACGCCACCAAACACGCGCAACTGGTCGAACCCTGGGCGCTGGCCCCATGTCGTCGTATCGAGATTGACGAAAGGTTCGGCCCAGACAATCGCATTCACGCCCGCCCCGGTCGGCGCATCCAGCCGCACCATCTGCCGAACGCGCCAGCCCATGTCGGACCGCCCTTCCAGCCAGCGCTGCTCCAATCGGGTGCGGCCGGTGACCGTGGCCCTGCCCGGCTTTCCGGCGATCCGCACCAGCGCCTGCTGAAACATGCGATGTTCGTCGGTGGGTGTGCCGTTTAAAGGCTCTGTGCGCACATAGGTGTAGCCGAGGAACAGCGTGTCGCTGGACGTGATGCGATAGCCGACCGCCGGGCGCACCAACACCTGCCCCAGCCGATCCGCGCCATCCGTCAGCCGAAACTGCACATCCGAAAACAGCAGAACCTTGCTGCCCACTTCGATGGTCGAAAAGTTCGCCAGCCAGACCTGCTCGTCCTCCTGCGCGGCAAGGGCAGGAAGCGATAGCAGCAGGCTGGCGACCGCAAGCAGGAAACGCGACGGGCGCATGGGAAACTCCGGGCAAGGCTGGATTGCCCCGGCGGGCTATCGCCCCATCATTGCCCGATGATTTCCTGATCATGTCGAAGCCCGATAATCATGCGCAGCCATCAGCCTTCGTGGACCGCCTTGGCAACAAGGCAGGCCATCACGCCTTCCGGCCCGTCCTCAGCCCCGTGGCCCGACCATTTCACCCCGCCAAATGGGGAATCCGCACCGCCGATCATGGTGGTGTTCAGCCCCAGCATCCCGGTTTCCACCTCGCGCGCAAGGCGCTTCTGGCGTGCGGCGCTATCGGTCCAGGCATAGGCTGCAAGGCCATAGGGCAGACGGTTCGCTTCTGCGATCATCGCCTCTTCACCCGCATAGGGATTGATCATCACCACCGGGCCAAACGGCTCCTCGTTCATGATCGCGGCATCCAGCGGCACTTCAGAAAGTACGGACGGCGCATAGAAGAACCCGGCATTGCCGACGCGCTCACCCCCGGTGTGCAGTCTGGCCCCGCGGGCCTTGGCATCGCCGATCAGGCGGTCCATCGCTTCGGGACGGCGCGCATTGGCCATCGGCCCCATCTGCACGCCATCTTCCAGACCGTTGCCAACCTTTATGCGGGATGTCCGCTCGACAAAGCCATCGCGGAAGCGCTCGAACACGTCCTCTTCAACGATGAAGCGCGTGGGGCTGACGCAAACCTGCCCTGCGTTGCGAAACTTCGATGCCACCATCGTATCGAGCGCCTTGTCGATATCGGCATCGCCGAACACCATGACCGGGCCGTGGCCGCCCAGTTCCATCGTGGTGCGCAGCATGTTGTCCGCCGCTAGTCGCATCAGGTGCTTGCCCACCACGGTCGAACCGGTGAACGACAGCTTGCGGATGATGGGCGAGCCGAGCAGGTGGCGGCTGACTTCATCGGGCACGCCGAACACCGCCTGCGCCACTTCTTTGGGCAAACCTGCGTCCAAGAGGCACTGAAGAACACCTAAGGCCGATGCAGGTGTCTCTTCAGCAGCCTTCAGGATCACCGAGCACCCCGCCGCAATCGGCGCGCCCAGCTTGCGCCCCGGATTGCCGAGCGGGAAATTCCACGGTGCGAAAGCGGCGACCGGGCCGACCGGTTCATGCGTCACCGTGCTGCGCTGCCCCGCCGGGCGCACCAGCGTGCGGCCATAGAGGCGGAAGACTTCGCCCGCGTAGAAATTGAACAGGCCGACGTTCATCATCACTTCGATACGCGCTTCGGGCAGGGTCTTGCCCTCTTCCATAACCGCAATGCGCGCCAGATCCTCCTGCCGTTCCAGCATCAGCCGCGCCGCGCCCTGCAGCACCGCGGCGCGCTGCTGCGGCGTGGAGTTCCGCCAGATACGGAAGCCCTCTGCTGCCACTTCAAGCGCGCGATCGAGGTCGGCCGCTTCGGCCAGAGGCAATTCACCGATAGTCTCGCCGGTGGCGGGATTGACGACTGCGTGGGTGCGACGACTGCCGCCGCTCACCCGTTCGCCGTCGATGATCATGTAGAGCGCGGGATACTGTGTCATGTTTGTTCCATCAGGCTTGCGAGCAGGGCGCCGGGAGGGTGTGGCGCCCTGCCCGCAACTCTTTACTTCGCCGCGTTCTCGCGGTCGATGTCACCCTGCCAACGCTGGGGGATCATCTCTTTGCCGGTCACCGGATGCTTCATGTGGAAAGCGTTCACCTTGTGCGTCGGCCACAGCCAGTGCCCTTCAATTAGCTCGTCCGGGCCGGTGGGGTCTTCAGGATAGGTGACCTTGGGGAATGGTACATATTCCTTCGGCGTGTTGGCCCAGCCATTTTCGAAGTCGGCGTGCCAGATCGGCATGTAGTTCAGGATGTGCATCCGCCACACGCCATCCACCTTCTTGTAGGTATTCTCGTAGATGCCGCCTTCCCACCACTGGCGCGCTTTCAAATGCGGGGCATCGCCTTCATAGTCCTTGTGCCGTCCGGCCTGCATCATCGAACGCGCACGCCCCAGCGCGGTCACGCCATCGGGCTGGATGTTGATGATGTCCTGCAACTGCGGGTGATCCAGCAGGAAGCCATCAATCGGGCCATTGTTGCCATACGTGAAGCGCTTCTGGAAGCGTTCGACATAGAGGCGGCGGACGCCTTCCTTGCCCTTCCACACCCCACCGAAGAAGCGCACTTCACCATCGTCGGTCCAAAGATCGACCGTCTCGTTATACATGCACTTGTCAATCAGGTAGCCGTAGAGGTGCTGCAGCTTGCGGATGTCCAGCTCGTCCTCACGGACGGTCAGGCGCGTTTCAAGGTCGTTCAGTCGCGCTTCGAGCGTGGCAATCTGGTTATCGTCGGACACATCCGGCTCCCATTGATTTAGTTTGTGTTACTAACAATCTGACGCACCCGTTGCAGGCTGTCAACGGCCAAGCGCTTCCAGCCGCCCAACTTCTTCGCGATAGGGCTTGATCGCCCGGAACATCAGGAACGTGGCCAGCGGCATCAGCACGCTGGCGGTGAGCAGCAGCGCCTTCCACAGTTGCGCCGGATCGCCGATCACCACGTCCTGCACCTTGCCCACAACATAGCTGCCCATCGCGCCGAAGAAGGTGAACATGAACAGGTAGAAGGCCGTGACCTGCCCGCGCATGTCGTTGGGTGCGACGCGCTGCACTGCCGCATTCTGCGGCACTGCCCCTGCTATGCCGAACATGCCGGAAAGGCCGAACAGGATCAGCGAACCCCACGCCGTCGGCATCAGAATGGCTGCGATGGTGCAGACCGTCGTCCCGGCGGCGCAACAGGTGGCGGCGCGAACATTGGCATCCTTGTACCGCTTGGCCAGCCACTCTACGAAGATCCCGCCGAGCAGCAGCCCGGAAAGCGAGGCGACAAGGATCGTCGCTCCCAGCGCGGCACCGATCTGTCCTTCGTTCCAGCCGAAGGTGCGGATCATGAACGGCACGCGCCAGAACTGCAGACCGAACGTTTCCACCGCGCTCAGCGCCAAGGCGCCAAACAGCGGATAGTACACGCGCGGCTTGGCATTGATGGCGCGGAACGCATCAAGCCCCATGAACGTGGCCACGCTGCGCCAGAAGCCACCCCCGGTAGCAACCTGCGGCGCATCGGCCACTGGCGCCATCCGGGCTGGCTCCTTCACGGTCAAAAACATCAGCGCCACGAGCAGCGAGGGTAGGCCCATGATGATCAAAATCCATTGCCACCCAAAAATCGTCAGCGGTCCCAGCTGCGTCGCGCCCCAGCTTGCGGTCGCCATGACCAGCATCCCGCCGATCAGCGGCCCCAGCGTGGTTCCGCCGATGAAGCCGAACTGAAGCAAGGCAAATGCGCGCGTCAGCTTTCTGGGCGGAAAGGCGTCGGCCAGCAACGAATAGGACGATGGCGCATGAGCCGACCCGCCCGCCGCCAGAAACACACGGCTGCCGACGAACTGCCCGAAGCTTTGCGCCAGCCCGCCTAGCGAGATGATGACGCCCACCAGCGCCGTACCGCCCGCCAGCACATATTTGCGCGGATAGATGTCAGCCAGCCGCGCGAGAGGAATGCCAACGAAGAAATAGCAGATGATGCTGGCAGGTCCGGCAAGGAATCCAAGCTGCGAATCAGTCAGCCCAAAATCGCGCTTGATCCGCTCGGCCAGCATGCCGAACGTCACCGCATCGAAGAACGTCAGGAACGTGGCTAGGACAATCACGAAAAGCGCCCAATAGGCCGACCCGCTTGACGGCCATTGCCGTTCGACCGCTCCATTCGCATCGGGATGCGCCGCTACGACGACTCCTGCCATGACTTCTCCTCTCCTTCCGCAGAGCCCGCTTTGGCGGTGCATTTCGATGCGGCGATATTGTTAGTCTTGCATACAATTCCTTGCTGGTGAATACACAAGGTGAAAAATGATTCCCGACCGGTGCTCCAACCGCCGCCGGGCACAAACCTTGAGGAGAGGATGAATGCAAAATCTGCCAGGCAAGACTGCGTTCGTAACGGGCGGCGCCAGCGGCATCGGGCTTGGCATCGCCAAGGCTCTGCTGGGCGCGGGCATGAACGTGACCATTGCCGACATCCGTCAGGACCACCTCGATTCGGCGGTCGCGGAACTGGACGGAGGGGACCGCGTGCTGGCGGTAAAGCTGGACGTGACCAACCGCACGCAGTTTGCCGAAGTGGCCGATACGGTTGAGGCGAAGTTCGGCAAGATCCACATCCTCGTCAACAACGCTGGCGTTGCCGTTGTCGGACCGACCGAGCTTGCCACCTATGCTGACTGGGACTGGGTCATGGGCGTAAACGTGGGCGGCGCGATCAACGGCATCGTGACGATGCTCCCGCGCATTCTGGCGCACGGCGAAGGCGGCCATATCGTCTGCACCGCCTCCATGAGCGCGCTGGTGCCGGTCGGCATGACCACCATCTATTCATCTGGCAAAGCTGCCGTCACATCGATGATGGAATGCATGCGCCCCGAACTCGAATCGCGCGGCGTGATCTGCAGCGCGTTTTGCCCCGGTGCAGTGCAATCGAACATTGCAGATGCCGCCAAGACGCGTCCTGCGGACCTCGCCGACACCGGCTATGCCGAAGCGGACAAGCGCCGCGCCGCTGGTGGCAATTTCATGCATTTGTACCAGACCAAAGAGCAGGTCGGCGAGCGCGTGCTGGAAGGCATTCTCAACGACGAACTCTATATTCTAACCCACGCCGAATTCCTCGCCGGGGTCAGAGAGCGGGGTGAAGCAACAACTGCAGCGGTGCAGACCCACCTGCCCGAAAACCCCGAATACAAGCAGACCTTCGCCATGCTCTTCCGCAACCCGGCGATCACTGACGAAATCGCCCGTCAGGCAAAACTCAAGGAGGGGCGCGGCGCATGAAGGATTTCGCAGGCCGCACCGCCTTTGTGACAGGCGGTGCCAACGGCGTCGGCATTGGCCTTGTGCGGCAGCTCCTCAATGAAGGCTGCAAGGTCGCCATTGCGGATATCCGGCAGGATTCGATCAACAAGGCGCTTGCCGCGCTCGACAATCGGGAAGTTATGGGCGTCCAACTGGACGTGGCCAACCGCGATGGCTTCAAGGCGGCTGCGGATGAAGTCGAAGCCAAATTCGGCCCCGTATCGATCCTGTGCAACAACGCAGGCGTGAACCTGTTCCAGCCCATCGAGGAATCATCCTACGATGACTGGGACTGGCTAATGGGCGTCAACCTGCACGGCGTGATCAACGGGGTGATGACCTTCGTGCCGCGCATGGTCGAACGGGTGAAAGCGGGCGAGCAGAAGGGCGGTCACGTTGTGAACACCGCCTCGATGGCCGCATTCCTCGCCGCAGGTAGCCCCGGCATCTACAACACCACAAAGTTCGCGGTGCGCGGGCTTTCGGAATCGCTGCACTATTCGCTGCTGAAATATCAGATCGGCGTTTCGGTACTCTGCCCCGGCCTAGTCAAAAGCTATATCTATGCCAGTGACGATGTGCGCCCCGATGCCCTGAAGGGCGCAATGAAGCCGGTCGACCCTACCGCTGTCGAACGGCTGCAGGGCCTTCACGAGTTTGGCATGGAGCCAGACGTCATCGGCGCGCGCGTGATCGAAGCGATGAAGGCCAATCGCCTCCATATCTTCTCGCACTCTGACCATAAGGAAGAAGTGCGCGAGATCTTTGACGAGATCATCGCGGAATATCAGGATTATCCCAAAGACCCCGGCTTTGATCAGCGCGTGGCCTTCGAAAAGTTCCGCGCAGACAGCTTTGCCGAAACCAGGCGGCAATCACGCGCGGCAGATTTTTGATCACAAACGAAAGGGGCGGAGCCGCAAGGCCCCGCCCTTTCTCTCTCAGGTCTCGCTGTCTCAGGCAACGTCGCGCAGCGCCTCGACGAACTTGTCGATATTGCCCGTGGTCAGCCCGGCAATGTTGATGCGGCCCGAACCTGCCATGTAAACGCCGTGCTTTTCGCGGATCGCAAGGATCTGTTCGCCATTCAGCGGCAGC
Organism: Novosphingobium sp. ERN07; assembly: GCF_012641335.1. GTDB lineage: Bacteria > Pseudomonadota > Alphaproteobacteria > Sphingomonadales > Sphingomonadaceae > Novosphingobium. The sequence goes on along the minus strand of NZ_JABAID010000017.1, from coordinate 13,745 downwards.
ATCGAGAACAGGCCATTTTGAACGCCCAGTCGTGCCATGTCGATTGGCCCCACCTGTTTTGCCGCTGCAAGGCGATCACGCACCCAACGCATCCGGTCGCGCATCTCGTCCAGCTCGGCCAGCCACATCGCGGTCAGATCGGCATCCTCAAGGATCAGACGCACCGCAGCCGCACCATGATCGGGCGGCATCGACCACGATGCGCGCGCAATCGTCGCACCATTGGCCATTGCATTGGCCAGCGCGGTCGCATCCGATGTGACTGCGTAGAACGCACCGACGCGGTCACGGTAAAGACCAAAGTTCTTGTCGCACGAATAGGCAACAAGCGCTTCGGGCACGACCGACAGCACCTTGCGCAAGCCATAGGCATCGGCTTCCATGCCCGCACCAAGGCCCTGATAGGCAAGATCGAGCAACGGCAAAACCTGGCGTTCCACCAGCAACGGGGCAATCTCGTCCCACTGCGCTTGCGTGTAGTCCACGCCGGTCGGGTTGTGGCAGCAGCCATGTAGCAACACGGCATCGCCGGGTTCGGCCTGCGCCAGCGCGGCCTTCAGCGCATCGAGATCGGCAAGGCCATCGGCAGTCATGTGGCTGAACGTCTTCAGTTCAACACCCACCGCTGCGATGATCTGCGCGTGGTTGGGCCACGAAGGCGTGCCCATCCACACCCGCTTCACGCCAGAACGCTTGGCCACTTCCACAGCCAGACGCACGGCGCCAGTGCCGCCGGGAGCCTGCATCCCTTCAACCTTCGAACGATCAAAGTCCGCACCGAAAACATAGGGGATCAGCGCGTGGACAAAGCCCATGTCGCCTTCTGGGCCAAGGTAGGCCTTCGAATCCTGATCCGCCAGCAGCTTGGCCTCGGCGGCCTTGATCGCCTCGAACACCGGCGTATCGCCGTCCGACGTGCGGTAAACGCCCACGCCAAGGTCGATCTTGTCAGCGCGCGGATCGGCGTTGTGGAGCTTGATCAGCGCCAGCAACGCATCGGCGGGCTGGGCGGCAAGATTTTCGAGCATGGTTCGCAGGCCTCTTTCACGGGGAGCAAATTGCGGCGGCTCCATGCCGCCGGAAACCCGCCGGGGCAACCCCGCATTTCAATAATAAGGTATGCGCACCCAAATTCGTTCAGAAGTTGCCGCAAAGCCTCAGAACGGGAACCACTTCTGCTTCTTGGAAAACTTCATGTAGCCACCATTGATGCCCAGCCGCAGCCCAGCGCCCGAACGCACCGGAATCAGCACCTTGTCGCCCTTGCGCACATAGCTGACATGGAACCCGCCGATCAGATAGGCCTGCCCCTCACCCGCAGCGAAACGGGTATACAGCTCTTCGCTGTCATAAAGGTTGTAGACCAGCACGAAGGTGCTTGCCGCATTTGCCCCCGCATCGAAACCGATGGAAGGGCCGGTCCAATAGACCGGACGCTCGCCCTCCACCTTGTGGTGCAGCGTGCCCGAACCATAACGCAGGCCAACGACAAGCGCGCCGCCTGCCTCGCGCCCGACGATATAGGCATTGGGTTCGCCCTGCTTCTTCAGCAAGTCCTTGATCAGATCGGCCAGCCCCGCCGCGCCTTTGCCAAACACGCCTTCGGCGGCACCGATCAGGTCATCCTCCTTATACGAACCATTCGCACCCGCCGCCGCCGTGGCAGCCTGCGCCGGCGGTATCCCCTGCGATGGAGCGGGTGTGGATGAGGCTGGCGGAACATAGGCTTCCGTTGCAGACGGCGTTTCAGCCGGAAGCGCAGGCAGCATCCCGACCTCGGAACCCGCAGGCGTTGCAGCCGGTTGGGCTGGCGTTGTGCCTGGAGCAACCAGATCACCATCGATCACCGCATTGGGATCGACCGTTTCCACCTGCGCCGCCACCGGACTGCCAATCAAGGCCAGAATAGCGGCCACGGCGGGCGCGAGCACCCTGATCTTCAAGCGATTCGTCATTTTCGCGTCCATCCCGTCAGATCGCGCCCGTCATCCACTCCACCGGGAGAAACGGCACGGTCCCCTGCGTTTTCACCTGAATCCAAGGCTGGCCTCATCACAATGAACGGGCGATGAGCCGAGTCAGAAATGCGCCCAAGCGCCGGTTTCAGGGAATTTTGCCGCCTTGCGATTTTTTGCCAAACCAGCCCTTGCCGCCCCCAACAACCCTCGTTATAGCGCCCCCTCGCCGCTGCGATCCGGAGACGTGGGTGAGTGGCTGAAACCAACGGTTTGCTAAACCGTCGTACTGGTAAATCCGGTACCGAGGGTTCGAATCCCTCCGTCTCCGCCACCTTATGATCTGCAAGGCTCCCCTAAAGTCCTATTTTCCTTGCGTTTTGGGCGTTTTGCGGTCAGTATTGTTCCTGATTTGTTTCGATCAATCCCGATGCATCCGCACCCATCCGGGGGCGTTTGTGGGGGCACTGAATCGCACATCCGGGGGCATCCATGCTCACAGAACTCGCCATCAAGAATGCCAAGGCCAGGGACAAGGATTACAAGCTCGCCGATTCCGAGGGCCTCTACCTCTATGTGACCAAGTCCGGCCATCGCAGCTGGCGCTTGAAGTACCGGTTTGCCGGCAAGGAACGGCGGCTCGTTCTGGGCAGCTACCCCGATCTGCCCCTGAAGGCGGCGCGTGACCGGAAGATCGAAGCACGCAAGATGCTGGCCGAAGGCCGCGATCCCGGGCTTGAGGCGCAAAAGGCCAAGGTCGAGCGCGCGGTGGCGGCCGGCAACACCTTCGAGGCGCTGGCGCGGGGCTGGTATGATCTACAGGAGAGCCGCTGGACGCGGGTCCATGCGGGCGATGTCATTGGCAGCCTCGAGAAGGAGGTGTTCCCCTGGATCGGCAAGCTACCCATCCGCGAGATCGATGAGCCGCTGGTGCTGTCGGTCTTGCGCAAGATCGAGCAGCGCGGCGCGATCGAGACCGCGCACCGGGTGCGCCAGCGGATCTCGGCGGTGTTTGTCCATGCGATCGCCGAGGGCGCAGCAGCCCGCGATCCGGCGGGCGTGGTGACCAAGGCGCTGAGGCCCGTGCCGCGCGCCCGCAAGCGCCCGGCGCTGGTCTCGCTCGAGGCCCTGCATGATATGATCCGCAAGACCGAGGCCGAGCCGGCCTCACCGCTGACCAAGCTTGCCTCGCGCTTCCTGGCGCTGACCGCCCAGCGCCCCGGGATGATTCGCGCGCTGCCCTGGACCGAGATCGAGCACGTGGACTGGACCAGCGAGGCGCCCTGCTCCGATGCGCTATGGCGGGTGCCTGCCACCCGGATGAAGCTGATGCTTGAGCTCAAGCACGACGAAGGCTTCGAGCACCTGGTGCCGCTGTCGGCCGAGGCCGTGGCCGTACTCCGCGCGGTGCGTGCGCTGACCGGACGCGGGCCGCTCGTGTTCCCCAGCAACCGCAATGCGCGGGTGCCGATGAGCGAGAACACACTGAGCTACTTCTACAACCGCTGCGGCTATCAGGGCCGCCACGTGCCGCATGGCTGGCGGGCCTCGTTCTCGACCATCATGAACGAATGGGCCGAGCGCGGCGGTACGCCGGGGGATCGCCATGTCATCGACCTGATGCTGGCGCATATCCCGGAGGGCATCTCGGGCTCGGAAGGCGCCTACAACCGCGCTGCCTACCTCACGCGGCGCCGGGAGATCGCGGAAGCGTGGGGCGCGATGCTGCTGGGGATCTTTCCGGCGCCAGCGAAGATGCTCGGCTGGCCCAGCCGTTAGGACGGACCTTGCGTCACAGTCCGATCTCGAAAGGCTTCACGCGCTCGATCGTGCGTTCCAACTCGGTATGCCGCTCTGGCTCCGCCGCCTTGCCGGCAGCCTGGCCCTTGGCAGCCGCCGCACCCAGCCGCTGGGTTACCTCCAGCGCCGAGGTCTTGTCCCCGGGATTGCGACCGATGCCGACCTCGACCTGGTCGCGGTTGTCCACGATCAGGGTGAGCTCGTCACGCAGGCGGGTGATGGTCACGAGGAAGTTGCGGGCGGAGAGCAGCTTCCTGGCTCGGCTGTCCATCACCGCGATGCCTTTGTCGCTGGTCAGTCCCTGCGCCATGTGGGCATTGAGCGCATAGGCAAGGTCAATCCGTTGCAGCATCGGATCATCGGACTTGAGTGCATGCTCCAAGCCGCTCGATGTTCGCACGGTCACCCCCTCCTGCGTGATGGCCGCGATGGTCGCCCGGTCGGCATTGATCAGCCCGCGCTGGTGATCGTTGGCGGTCCAGCGGATGGTGTCGCCGGTGTAGAGCGTGAGGGGCTTGCGTTCGTGCAGCTGGATGGCCTGATTGTCTCCGGTGGTGCCAAGACGTGAGGGCGTGAAGGTATGGCTGCGGCCATGGGCGTCCCGCAGCGTTACCTGCCCCTTGCCCGCGTCCACCTGGACAATGTCATACCGCCCTTTGCCAAGGTGCTGGCGCGTCTGCCGGGTAGTCAGCTCCAGCACCATGCCCGGCTCGTAGGTTGCGGTTTGGCGCAGCTCCTCGCGCGTGCCATTGACCCGCGAGAGGACCGTGAGATTGCGGCTCTCCGGACCGATCTCGCCGTTGGTGGCAAGGCCGGTCTGCACCGCCCGGTTCACCTCATCGCGCAGCTGCCGGCCCGAGACGTAGATCCCGGTCCGCTCGCGCTCGGCCGGCGACAGCGAGAGCCAGCGCTCGGCGGCAACCACCGCGCCGTTCTCGCTGACCTCGACGATGTGGTCCTTGAGATGCTCTATGGCCTCGCCCGTGCGGCCCTGCTGCGCCGCCGCCTGGGCCCGCCGCAAGGTCTCCGAGCGCGCCCTGAGGTTGGTCTCCATCCGGGCGGTCTCGGTGCCGGCCGCGAGCGCCAGGGCAAAGGGCTTGCCCGCCTCGACCGCGCCCAGTTGCTTCGGGTCACCCATCAGCACCAGCCGATCGACCTCAAGCAGGTTGGCGAGCCGGACCAGCCGGTCAGAATCGCGAGTCGAGACCATCGAGGCCTCGTCGAGGACCAGCACGGTATCGCGATAGGCTGACCGCGCTGCCGCCAGCTCGGCCTTGCTCGCGGCCCCCTCAAGGAGCCCCCGATGCTGTCCCAGGAAGCGGTGCAAGGTCATCGAGGGAATGCCGGTCTCGCGTTCCAGCATGCGCACCAAGGTGTTCTGCACGCCGAGCCCCACGACCTGCTTGCCGTGCTCGCCGAGGATCTGCGCGACGGGGCGCAGCAGACTCGATTTGCCGGCGCCGGCCACGCCCTGCACGGCGACCACGCGGTTGGCCGAGGAGAGGATCATGCGCCCGGCGGCTTCCTGCCCGGGGTTGAGCGTCATGCCGAAGTTGAGGTTGGCCGACGCCTGCAATTGCGCCCCTGCCGCTTCACTCGACTGGATCGGGGGAACTGCGCCTTTGCCCCGCTCGATCTCGGCCAGCAGGCGGGCCTCCAGTGCTGCAGCTTCGGTCGTGGTGAGCCAGCCCTGCATAGCCCCACGCCCTTTGCTGAGCGCTCCCTGATCGGCCAGCTGCGCGATGCGTTTCTCGATCAGCGGCATGGTCGTGGGCAGGCCGAAGTCGAGCGCCGCTTTGGCGAGGTCAGTCGCCTTGAACGCGGCCTCCCGCTCCGACAGGTGCCGCACGGCGGAGGCCACGGCATGGGCCGCGGCGATCTCCTGCGCGGGCCGCAGATGGATGCGTGCAGGGACCAGGGGATCGCCCGCCTTGATCCCCAGACGCTCGGCCAGTTCGAGGACCATGACCCTGCCGCGCTGGGCGATCGTGGGGCGGTCCTGTTCCTGCCGCTGCGCGGCAATCGCCATGACGGCCGACCGCTCGCGGGCATCGCGCACCATGCCGACAAGATCCATGCCCATGCCCCAGCACTGCTCCTCCCAGCGGGACAGCAAGGCGCCGCGATCGACATCGTGCGGCTTGGCCGAGCGCGTCGCCAAGGTCGCGATCAGCCCCGCCTCGAGCCCGCTGCCGCGCCGCGCTTCGAGCACCTCCTGCCGCCGCGTCGAGAAGGCCATGACCGCCTCGCGGCTGATCCCGGCGGCTTCGAAGTTGCCATGCTTGCCGACCGCCCCAATGCGGTAGCCGAGCTTCTCCACCTCGACCCGGAAGCGCGCCATGGTCATGGCGTTGAGCAGGGTATTGAGCTGCCACAGCCGGTCATTGCGCAGCGCCTTCCAGGTCCCGTCAGGAGCCTGGGTCATGTTGGCGACCACGGCGTGGAAGTGGAGATTGGGCTCCTGGTTGCGGTTGGTGTCGTGCTGGAACAGGGCCACGGTCAGGTTGTCGGTTTGGACCTGGCGTTCCTTGCCGGCTCGCTCGACGCGCAAGAACGCCGCGTTCTTCTCTGCCCACTTCAGCGTCTCGATCACCGCTTCCCGGTACGCCGAGATGATGCGCTCGTCCTTGCCGACGAGAGCCAGCAGCGACCAGCTTTTGGGGAGCGAGAAGGTGAGATCGGTGCCCGCACGGTGGTCCGCTCCTTCGCGCCCGATCCGCCCGCCACCGGGCAGCTCACCGCGCAGGATCGCCTCGAAGGCCCGGGCTTCGACCGTCCCTGACAGGCCCAGCCGTTCGGCCCCCTTGCCAACCCATAACCCGGACCGATCGGCGTCGGCGCGGGCGTAGTAATTGTCCTTGGCAAAGTAGCTGGCGGCCCCGCCCGCCGAGCGCACATTGGCGAGCGACAGCATGGCTCATGCTCCCCGCTTGGGCTGAGCAATGCGCTCCCGGTACTCGCGCAGCCGCTTGCCGTGCGCGACATGGATCCGGGCGCGCAGGTCCTTGTCTGGCTGGGCGGTCAGCAGCCCGTCGAGCGCGGTTGACGTGAACAACAGGTGGGACATGATCCGGTCCCGGAACGCCGCCTCATCCTGCCCTTCGACCACCCCGTTCACGGCCAGCTTCAGCCATTGGCTGACGCTCATCTGAGCCGCATCGGCGGCGGCCTTCACCGCCCTGTAGAGCGGCTCATCGACATAGCATTGCAGCGCAAAACGCATGGGTTCCAACTCAGGTCGGCCGCCCCCATCGGCCAGAAACCCCTCCGGACGAGACATCAGGCTAAGGTCACGGCCGGTCTGTAGGAAAGTTCTTTTTATCGGCGCATTATCAAAGTGTTGGCGTAATCCAAGTCAGATCTGACTTACGCTAGCAAGCCTGACATCAAATGACATCACGCGGGCACATAGCGCCTTGCGCCACGGTAAGGGGCCGATTTGCGCCATTTCCCAGCACCGGGCTCCCGGGTACGGTGTGCCTGAATCTGTTCCCAACTTGGACACGTATTGTTCTAGAAATTGCTGCTCGTGTATTAGGGAAAAATGAGCCTCAATCCCGCAGGATACCTAGCCTATCTGGCGTCTGAGAGAAACCCCGGGCAGTTGCAATAGTTGAGCGATGTTCCGCACTATGGAAGCAAATAGCCATTTTGAACGCGCGAACTCCACCCTGCGGAGGTCGCTCATTTCCGCGCTTGTGAGCGGCGGATCCCTGGGCCGGTTAGCATGCAAAAGGCCCGGATCGGCAACCGCCGATCCGGGCCTTTTGAAGCAAGCTGTCCGGTGACTGCGGCGCTACTTCGAGCGCCGCTTCTTCGGTTCTTCGCTGCTGGATTCCTTGGCACTGGCGAGGAAGTCGACCTGTTCGGCGATGATCTCGCAGCCATAACGGGTCTGGCCTTCGCTGTCGGTCCAGCGCGAGTAGTGGATGCGGCCAGTGACCATGACCATCGCGCCCTTGGTGACGTGCTCGGCGACGCATTTGCCGACGCCGTTGAAGCAGGTGATCCGGTGCCATTCGGTCTCGGTCTGGCGGTTGCCTTCGCTATCCTTGAAGCTGCGTGTGGTGGCGAGTGAGAGGTTGGTTATGGCGGCGCCCGACTGGGCGGTGCGGACTTCCGGAGTGTTGCCGACGAAGCCGACGAGAGTGACGGTGTTCTTCATGATGCTGACCTTTCGAAGCTGCTCTTCCGTCCAAGGGACCAACCTTTGACTGAGCCCCGAAAAGGCCGGGCGCGGTCAGGTCTGCACCGAACGCAGAGAGGGAAGCGTCGCTCGAAGGAGTGGTGCGGGCAGGCATGCGCAGCATGACAACACGGTCCGCATGAGCGCACGTTGCAGTGCCTGGCCGGGTTCGGTCAGGGGCACGGATTAGTCATGAAAGGGGATGGAGCTTTGGGCGGGGATTGCTGCGATTGGTTGACCAGTGACGGAGCGCACTACGACTGGATCGCCAACATTGCTGTCATTCCCGGCGACAGATGTTGTCGTTGAAAGCTGCCGTTCGATTGCGGGCTAATATTTGGCGGAAAGTGTGCCGCCAGCGGACATTCGCCTTTTAATCAGCAACTGAGATATTCTGCCTTTACACCCTTACGGTCAAATCCTGTAGACACGAGAGAGCACACGCCAAAGACCCGCTACCCGGTTGCCATGGCGCAAATCCTTGGCGAGGCGCATCAGGACCTCCGGGAAGCCCAATACGGGGATTGCCTCCTCTATGGCGGCCACCTGTTTACGGGGAACGCCATGCCGGACCATACCCATGCTTGCGTCGATCCAGTCCGCCTTGCGCGCGGCGTTCACGATCTCGGCGTCTGGCCCTGCGAACGATAGCAGCTTGTGATGCCAGTGAATGATGTTGGCGACGAGCGTGGGATCGAGATGTGGCGCGTGCTGGGCTCGCACGCGCTCGGCCGCTGCTTCCGACGGCTCAAGATAAGCCAATTCGTGGTCGGTCCACATGCCCACGTCATGGAACACCAGTGCGAAGGCGATGTGTTTGCGTCCCCTCGGATCGTCGCCGAGGAAGTGTGCTGCGTAGCTCAACACCCGGTATATGTGGTTGCGGTATGCGGCAAAGTCTGCGCCGAGCGCCTCGGCGATGAACGGCAGAAACCGCTCAACCGTCGGGTCAGAGACAATGGGCTCAGCCATAGAAGGTCTCCATTGGGAACGCCGGGCAGGCGCGATGTCGAGCCTACCCGGCCTGATGGGATCATTGTGAGCGCAAGAGGATGGGCCCGGCGCCCACCCGGATGCGGAGCAGCTCGTAAGGCTTGCGGCGCAAATCCCGCCCGCCATGGAAGCCGGGCTGGCGGTGGAGCTGGTTGGCGGTGAAGTAGAGGTAGCCGTCCGTGCCGATCGACAGCGTGTCGGGCCAGCTGATGCGCGGGTCGCTGATCAGTGTCGACCAGCGGCCCTGGTCGAGCACGCGGATCGCGTTGTTCTCGTAATCGCCGGCGAACACGCGGCCCTTGTCGTCCTCGGCTATCCCGTCCGAGGCGCCTTTGCGCCCCAGGCTGCGGACCGCGCGGCCCAGTTCTTCCTCCGACACCGCGGGATCGCGCAGCAGGTCGGTGGGCACCGCATGCAGCGTGCGGCCCGACAGCGGCCCGTAGTAGAGCAGGCTGCCGTCGGGGCTGAGCGCAATCGCGTCGCTGGCGATCGCGACTGGCGTCGCGGGGCCGACGGCCGGGCGGTTCATCAGCGCCGCGCCGTCGACGACCGGGCTGAAGCCGGGCTCGGGGTTGGTCGTCGCATGGTTCGACAGGCGCCGGATCGCACGCCCGCTGGCGATATCGACGACGATGATGCCGCCGACACCGGCATTGCTGCTGTCGGTGATGTAGGCGACGCCTTCGGCGCCCTGACGCAGATCGAAGCGCACGTCATTGAGGTAGGTCGTGGGCAGCACCACGCTGGCCGGCAGGACGATCGTCTTCACCACGCGGTTGGTCGCGAGATCGATCGCCACCAGCTTTGCCCCGCCGGCCTGCGGCTGAGAGAATTTGGGGGCCGCCGTGTCGAGCACCCAGAGGCGGTTGGCGCCATCGGCCACCACGCTCTGCACCGAGATAAAGTGCCCCGCCGGGTCGGCCGGATCGCGCCGGTTGGTCGCGGCGTCGGGATAGGGCACCGCCTTGCCGTCGACCAGCTCGGCAACCGTGAACGGCGCGTTGTCGCCCCATTGCGGGAAGTTTACGAAGATACGCCCGTTGGGGGCGACGGTCACGCCAGTCGGCATCGCGCCATCGAAGGTCGCGACCTGTTCGATCTGGGGCGCGGATGCACCCTCGCGGGTCGCCGCGCAGGCGGCGAGCGAGAGGGCAGCGCCGGCGGCAAGAAGCAGTTTGGCGGAGGTCTTCATAGAGTCATTTCCTTGAGAACGCGGCCCGCCTCGTGGGGTTCGGACCGGAGATATTGCGGGGGCGCGTGGACCGAAGCGCCGAGCGCGGCGGCGGCGTGCCAGGGCCAGCGCGGATCCCACAACGCAGCGCGGGCTATCGCTATGGCGTCGGCATGGCCGTTTTCGAGGATGCGCTCCGCCTGATGCGGATCGGTAATCAGGCCGACCGCTACGACAGGCATCGCGACCGCTTCCTTGACCGTCCGGGCCAGCGGCACCTGATAGCCGGGGCCGACCGGGATCTGCTGGCGCGGGTCGAGGCCGCCGCTGGAGACGTGGATCGCCGAACAACAGCGCCGCTCCAGCTCCTGCGCAAAGCGCGCAGTTTCCTCCGCCGTCCAGCCGCCTTCGACCCAATCGGTCCCCGAAACGCGAACGGTAACCGGGCGGTCGGCGGGAAACGCCTCGCGCACGGCATCGAACACTTCGAGCGGGAACCGCATCCGGTTGTCGAGGCTGCCGCCGTATGCATCGCCGCGCCGGTTGGAGATCGGAGAAAGAAACTCGTGGAGCAGGTAGCCATGCGCCGCGTGGATCTGGACGGCATCGATGCCCAGCCTGCTGGCGCGGCGGGCGGCATCGGCGAAGGCTTCGCGGATGCGGGCAAGCCCTGCCGTGTCCAGTTCGACAGGGGGATGGTCGTCCGGCGCGAAGGGAACGGCGCTCGGTGACACGGTCTGCCAGCCGTTCTGCGCATCGGGGGCGATCTGCGCTCCGCCGTGCCACGGCTTGGCGCAGCTCGCCTTGCGGCCGGCATGAGCCAGCTGGATGACGAGCGGCATGTCCGACCACCGGCGCACACCTTCGAGAACGCTTCGCATCGCCGCTTCGGTTCGGTCATCGTACAGGCCGACGTCACCGTAGGTGATGCGCCCTTCCGGGCTGACCGCGGTCGCCTCGATCGTCAGCGCGCCCGCGCCCGACAGCGCCAACTGGCCGAGATGCATCCGGTGCCAGTCGGTCATCGCGCCATCCTCGGCCGAATACTGGCACATCGGCGCGATGACGATGCGGTTGGCGAGCCGCAGCCCGCCAACCTCGATCGGTTCAAACAATTTCGGCATCACCATTCGCCCGTGTTGGGCATGGAGGCCCAGGGTTCGGCCGGGGCCTTGTGTTCGCCCTTCTGGAGCAGTTCGATGGAGATCCCGTCCGGCGAGCGGACGAACGCCATGTGGCCGTCGCGCGGGGGGCGATTGATCGTCACGCCGCCCGCCTGCAACCGCGCGCAGGTTTCGTAAATGTCTTCGACCCGGTAGGCGAGATGGCCGAAGTTTCGGCCCCCGGTGTAAGTCTCGGCAGGGCTGCCGTCCTCGGGCGGCCAGTTATACGTCAGCTCGACCTCGGCATCGGCGCGCTGGCATTCACCGGCGAAATCCTCGTCGGCTGCAAGGAAGATCAGCGTGTAACGCCCGGCCTGGTTCTCCATGCGCCGGGTCTCCTTGAGACCCAGCAGCGTGAAGAACCGGACCGCCGCCTCGGGATCGGCGACGCGCAGCATGGTGTGGAGATAGCGCATGATCAGGCGACCTTGTCCTTGAGGGCTTCCATCACGAGCTCCGCGGTGCGGGTAGCGCTGGCGGGGTTCTGGCCGGTCACCAGATTGCCGTCCCGCAGGGCGAAGGGGGCAAAATCCGGTCCGCCCTCGTGCTTGCCGCCAAGTTCCTTGAGACGCGTTTCGAGCAGGAACGGCACGGCCTTGTCGAGACCGACCGCGCGTTCCTCGCTGTCCGTGAAGCCCGCGACACGGCGGCCGGCCACGAAGGGCGTGCCATCGGCCTTCTTCGCCGAAACGAGCCCGGCGGGCCCATGGCAGACGGCGGCGACGATCTTGCCTTCGCGGTCGAAGCGCTCGACCAGGCGCGCCAGCTCGTCGCTACCGGGGTAATCGAACATGGTGCCATGACCGCCCGGCAGGAACAACGCGTCGTAGCCGGCGGGATCGATACTGGTGAATACCGGGGTGCTGGCAACCTCGGCCTTCAGCGCCTCGTCCTTGAGATAGCGTTCTACCGAAGCGTCGTTTTCGCCGTCGGCGTTAACGCTGCGCTGGTCGACGGGGATGGCGCCGCCCTTGATCGAGGCCAGCGTAACCTCGGCGCCGGCATCGCGGAAGGCGTAATACGGGGTGGTAAGTTCCTCGAGCCAGACGCCCGTCGGTTCGGTGCCGGGAATCATGCGGTCGGCGGAGGTGGCTACCATGAGAATGCGGGTCATCGTCAATTGTCCTTTTCCATTGATGTTGGGAAACGAGCAAACGCACCCGACGCAGCCGCACCCGCCACAAAGACAGCGGTGAGGGCTTTCAGCAGTTGGCGGCGATTTTGCATTCGATCGTTCCTTTCGGCGGCTTAGATACGCAGGGAACGGCATCATGAAATCCAGCGGGAATGGCGGACGGCCATAAATCCGCTTATGGAACCGGAATGTCCCTTCTGCAGTTGCGCACCTTCGTCGAAGTCTACCGCCGCCGTTCATTGAGCGAGGCGGCCAGGGCAATCGGCATCACCCAGCCGGCGGCCTCGCAGCACATCGCCTCGCTCGAAGCGCAATTGGGCCGTCCCTTGTTCGATCGCCATTCGCGCGGCGTTCGACCAACAGCCATTGCCGACGATCTCGCTGCTTCGATCGGAAGCAGCCTCGACACGGCGGAATCGGCACTGGCCAGCGCGCGGGCCCGTTCGTCTCGCATTTCGGGCACGGTCCACATCGCCGCGCCGTCGGACCTGCTGGGAGAGATGATCACGCCCCGACTGGCGCCGCTGCTGGATGCGGGGCTGGACCTGCGCCTGCATATCGGCGGACGCGAGGCGCTCTATGCCATGCTGCTCGAAGACAAGGTGCACCTGGCCGTCACCGCCTCGCAACCCGAAGATTCGCGGCTGGCCTTTCATGCGCTGGGCGAAGAGCACCTGCGCGCCGTCGCCTCGCCCGCCGTGGCGGGGCGGATTGCCGAATTGCCGCTTGCCGACGGGCTCAACCGGACGGCGCACCTCGCCTACGATCTCGACCGGCCGCTGCTGCGGTCCTGGCTCGAGGCAAACCAGATCGAGCTTACGAACCAGCCCGCCCTGACCGCGCCCGATTTGAGAGTGTTGCGATCGGGATTGTGCGCGGGTCTCGGCTGGACGGTGCTGCCCGGCTATCTCACCCGCAGCGAACGCGCTACCTGCACGCTGATCGAGATACCCGCCCCGGTCACGGTGCCGCGCAACGCTTTCTACCTCGTCTGGGCACGCTCATCGCTGCGCCACCCGCGCGTGGCCATGGCTCGGGACGCCCTGATCGCTGCACTCCGAATATGATTGTGGCGACGCCTATTAAGCCGGGAGCGCAATGTCGGGTCTGAACCAGTTGAGCGCTAGCTGAACGAATGGCGGCTTTCGGGATCGTCGGCGACAAGGCCGAACGGCCGGATGTGGGGCGCGAAGCAGACGTACCGATTCATCGTCCGGAATGACCGCTATCCGCGAATCACGCCCTAGGCTCAGGACCCATTGATTGGCTGAGGGGGATGTGATTCAGGCTCCGCGAGGAGACTGAGCATGAGCGACCTGTACTGGCTGACGGACGAGCAGAT
>NZ_JABAID010000016.1 GCF_012641335.1 Novosphingobium sp. ERN07 | reverse complement strand
CCCGTGCGCACTGCCGCGCCGATCGCGCCGGAAGCCTTCAACATGTGTCAGCTTCCGAAGGAGAGAAGCTGGGCCGGCCTTTGCCTTCGCTCCTGACCTGTGGCGGGCCATATAACCTATATGGTTCGTTTTGTCAAGGCGAAGTTCCCGTTACTGACGTTTCGTAACAACACTAAGGCCCCCGCCTTCGCGGGGGCGCAGGTGTCCGGTTCGGAACGTCGGATGTGCAAAAAGGGGGCGGTCCTTTTGGGACCGCCCCATTCCTGTGCCGGGAGGGGTTTCCGGCAGGTCAGGGCATCGGCACTCCGCGGCAGGGGGAGTGCGGGGCCGACGCCGAGAGGATCAGAGAAGTTTCCAGGTGACGGGCACGATGACAGACGTTGCGCCACCCGGTGGGGGCGGGACCGACCCGGCGCGAACCGGCATGGCCAGCGCTTCCTTGTCGAGTGTCGACGAGCCTGAAGGGGCGACAAGTTCGGTGCGCTCGATCGCGCCACCAGCGCCAACATAAACCTTAACGCGAGCGGTGCCTTCTTCGCCGCGCATCTGGGCGGTGCGGGGGTAGGTCTGCTTCGAGCCGATGATGCGGGCAACCTGCTTCTGCCAATCGGCGGACTGGGCAAAGGTGGGCGTTGCGGTGAGCGCGAGAGCGGCGACGCCATAGGCGATATTTGCGATACGTTTCATGAGGGTATCCTTTGTTCGGTGGGTAATGGAAGGTGTGCGGGGAGGGGGGTCAGAATTCCGACCAGTCGTCTTCGCTCGGCTTGAGTGCGGTGTTGCCAACGACGGGGGCGGGGCGCATCGGCGGGGCAGCAAGAGGTGCGGAAACGACGGCAGGAGTGGCGGGAATCCGGCCGACAATCGGTTCAGCCGGCGGAAGCGGCGCAGGGCTGGCGCGATGGTGCGTGCTTGCACGGCCAAGGCGGAAGCGGGCAAGCTGTTCGACCAGCGCCAAGGTTTCCGCCGAAAGGTTGCGTGTGCCGGCAGAGCTTTCTTCCACCATCGCGGCGTTCTGCTGCGTGAAGGAATCCATCGATCCGACCATGCCGGAGATTTCGGCAATGCCAGCGGCTTGCTGTCCGGCCGCCTCGGCAATGGCATCGACCAGTTCGGACACGGCGCTGACTTCGGTGACGATCTGGCGCAGAGCCTCACCGCTGGATTCGACGAGGGCGACGCCGCCGCTGACTTCTTCGGTGCTTTTGCCGATCAGATCGCGGATGGATTTGGCAGCATCGGCGCTGCGCTGGGCGAGGGCGCGCACTTCGGTGGCGACAACGGCAAAGCCCTTGCCTGCATCGCCTGCGCGGGCGGCTTCGACGCCTGCGTTGAGTGCGAGGAGGTTTGTCTGGAAGGCGATGCCATCGATCACGCCGACGATTTCGGCCATTTCGCGCGAGCTGGCTTCGATGCTGCGCATGGCGGCTACGGCCCGGTTGGCGGTATCGCCCACGCCATCGGCGGTGGTGCGTGCGTTGGACAGGCGCGCGCTGGTCTGGCGCGCATTTTCTGCCGTGGTTTTTACCGATGTGGTAAATTCGCTGAGCGTGAGCGACGTTTCTGCAAGCGAGGTGGCCTGCTGTTCGGTGCGCATGGCCAGATCGTTCGAGGCGCTGGCGATTTCGTTGGTGCCCAGCTTGATCGTGTTGCAGCCATCGACGATTTTCGACAGCACACTTTCGAGCGAGGCGACGGCGGCGTTGTAATCGACGTGGAGCTTGGCCAGTGCGCCGCTGCCATTCTCGGCCACGCGGAAGGTAAGGTTGCCTTCGGCCAGCGCGGTGAGGCCATCGCCGATAGCATCGATGGTAACCTGCGTTTCACGGGCACGCGCGGCTTCGGTAGCAGCGCGGGCGTGATCGGAGGCAAACACGTCGCGGAACCGATCGAGCGCGCGGGCAAGCTGGCCCAGTTCGTCGGTCCGGGCAAGGCCGGGGACGTTCACGGCGTGATCGCCATCGACAAGCCGGGATACGGCGTCGGACATTTTCACCACGGGACGCGCGATGCTGCGGATCAGCAGGGCCAGCATGACCAGCGCGGCAAGCAGCGTAAGGCCCAGCGCGGCGAACGTGAACTTGCGCGCCGATGCGCCGATGCCTTCGGCGCGGTTCGCAACAGCGTCGGCCGCTTTCTTGTTGGCATCGATGGCCGTCAGGATCGTGTCTTCGAGTGTATAGAAGGCATCGAGCCCTTCGCTTGCGAACATGGCCTGAGCGCCTGCAGAGTCGCCCGAAAGCGCCATCGATTGCAGCGTTTCATCTTGCGCCGTCAGCGCGGCCCACGCTTGCTTCATGGCCTCTACGCCGCTTTTCTGTTCGGGCGTGGTGGCGAGCTTTTCGTAATCGGCAAGCCCGCCGTCGATGGCGCTGCGGGCGTTGCGCAGCATCTTCTGGCTGCGCGCCATCGCATCGGGCGAAGGGGCGGAAACCAGTTCGCCCTGCTTCAGGCGATATTGCGAGGTGAAGGCGTGGATATCGCCCAGCGTTTCGGCACCCGGTATCCATACTGTGCGCTGTTCGGCGGCGATGGCGCTGACCTGGCCGATCTTCGATACGGCGAAGAGGCCCATTGCGGCCGTGGCGGCCAGCATAATCGCGAAGGCGGCGATGAATTTGGCAGTGATATTGAACTTGAGCATCTTGGTCCCCGCAAAGGCACTCGGCATGAAGCCCGGTGCTAGTGCGGCAAGTGCAAGGTTCGGTAAGGGATGCGGCCCGTATTGCTGCGCAGAGGCGGGTAAGGATTTTGATCAGAGAGGTTGCGATTGCGGCACGGTGGGGCGGGTTTGGGCCTGCGGATGTGCGGCGTGGCATGGTTAACATCGCAGCGCCCCCGCGCAGGCGGGGGCCTCAGCCGTTTTGCGCCAGCGTTCTGTAACAACACCAAGGCCCCCGCTTTCGCGGGGGCGCTGTCGTTATTTTGAGGGTTTCCTTAATCGGCCCAGTAGAGGCGCATTGGGTTATCAATCAGCAACTTGCGCTGCAATTCTTCGGTGGGTGCAATGCGGGGGATCATATCGACGAGGTGGCCATCGTCGGGCACTTCGGTGTCCATGTTGGGGTGTGGCCAATCGGTGCCCCAGAGCACGCGGTCCTGATAATCGGCCACCAGCGGGGCGACCGCATCGGCAAAAGCGTTCCACGGATCGCCTGCGCCGCCTTCCTTGATCGCATCGAGACGGTCAGGGCAGGTGGCCTTGAACCAGATGTCGTCGCGGCTGTTCAGGAAATTGCGGAAGGCTTTCATGTCGGCGCCATCCGGCCCTTGGCGCACATCGGGGCGGCCCATGTGGTCGATTACGAGGGGGACGGGGATAGCGTCCATGAATGGGCGGAGTTCCTCAAGGATGTCGGCTTCGAAGTAGATCACGACGTGCCAGCCCTTGGGCAGGCGCTGCGCGATTTCGAGGAATTTGTCCTTGGGCGCGTCGTCCACCAGGCGTTTCAGGAAATTGAAGCGGATGCCGCGAATGCCGCCTTCGTGCATGGCGTGAAGGTCTGCTTCGGAGATCGCGGGATCGACCACGGCGACGCCGCGTGCCTTGCCGTTGGATTTGGCAATAGCATCAAGCGTTGCGGCGTTGTCGGTGCCGTGGCAGCTTGCCTGTACGATCACGTTCTTGTCAAAACCGAGGTGGTCGCGCAGCGCGAAGAGCATGTCCGGCCCGGCGTCTTGCGGAAGATACTTGGCCTTGGCGCTGAAGGGGAACTGCGCCATCGGGCCGAAGACGTGGCAATGCGCGTCGACCGCACCTGCGGGCGGGGTGTAGCGCGGCTTGGACGGGTTGGCGTGCCAGCTGATGATGCGGTTCTGGTCGGTCATGATCGTGCTTTCCTAACCTTCGTCATCCCCGCGCAGGCGGGGATCCAGTGAATTTGACGCTGCGCTTGCCACACTGGATTCCCGCCTGCGCGGGAATGACGACGTGAGGCAAGGCGGGCCTTGTATTCAGCCAAACACCACCCCATCCATCAGCTTGCGCGCGGTGCGCAGCAGGGCGGCGGTGCGGACTTCGCCTGCGTCGTCGACTTCCAGAACGCAGCTCATTTCGCCGGTGGGGTGTTCCACCGAGAGCAGCTTGCGGCTGCCTTCGGGGATTTGCGCCACTGCCGCAGCGGGGGAGCCGGGGATGAGGCAGGCGGTGGCCACACTGACTGCGCCCAGGACGCCGATGGTTGCGTGGGCACGGTGGGGGATGAAGCTGCGCACGGTCACCGCGCCGCCATTCTTGGGCGGGGCGACGAGCATCATCTTGGGGACGGACTTCTCCTTCACGTCGCCCAGATTCATGCGTTCGCCAACGGCGAGGCGGATGGCCTCGATCTTTGCCTTGAGGTCGGTTGCAGCGTCGAGCCAGTCGCGGTCTTCATAGCCGGTGATGCCTAGGTCTTCGGCTTTCATCACCACGCAGGGCATACCGTTGTCGATCAGGGTCACTGCCACGCCGTTCACCACATCCACCGCGTTGCCTGTGGGCAGCAGCGCGCCGCAGGAGGAACCGGCGGTGTCGCGGAATTCCAAGGGGACGGGAGCGTGGGAGCCGGGGACGCCATCGATCTTTGCATCGCCTTTGTAGGTCACTTGACCGCCAGGCGTTGAGACGGTGGCGACGGCGACTTGCCCGGTGTTCTCCATGAAGATCGCAACGCGGGTTTCATCGCCGGTTGCGGAGACAAGGCCGCGCTCGATGGCGAAGGGGCCGACGCCGGCAAGGATGTTGCCGCAGTTCTGCGCATCCGTCACGATGGCCTGATCGACGAAGACCTGCAGGAACAGGTAATCGACGTCGATGCCTTCGCGGGTGGATTTGGAGACGACCGCGACCTTGCTGGTCAGCGGGTCCGCACCGCCCATGCCGTCGATCTGGACGGGATCGGGGCTGCCCATCATGGCGAGGAGGAAGGCATCGCGGGCGGCGGTGTTAGCGGGCAAGTCATCCTTCAGGAAGTAACCGCCCTTGGACGTGCCGCCGCGCATCCACATGCAGCGGATGGCGCCGTCAGACATACTTCAGGCCTTCCTTTTCGAGCCGTTCGCGCATCTTGTACATGTCGAGGCCGAGTACGCCTGCAGCCAGCTTCTCGCGCTTTTCGCCTTCGTTGGCTTCGCGGGCCTGCGCGGCCTTCAGGACTTCGGCGGCCTTTTCGCGCGGGACGACGCAGACGCCGTCATCATCGGCCACGATCACATCGCCGGGGTTGACCAGCGCATTGGCGCAGACGACCGGGACGTTGACGCTGCCGAGCGTGTTCTTGACGGTGCCCTGCGCATAGATCGCCTTGGACCATACGGGGAAGTTCATTTCCGTCAGGTCACGCACATCGCGCACGCCCGCGTCGATCACCAGGCCCCGGCAGCCGCGCGCTTGAGCGCTGGTGGCGAGGAGGTCACCGAAATAGCCGTCTTCGCATGGGGACGTGGGGGCGAGCAGCAGGATGTCTCCGGCCTGCAATTGTTCGATGGCGACATGGACCATCCAGTTGTCACCCGGTGCGGCGCTGATCGTGACGGCGGAGCCTGCAATGCGGGCACCGCGATAGATGGGGCGCATGTAGCTGGCGAGCAGGCCGGTGCGGCCCTGCGCTTCATGCACGGTGGCAACGCCGCAGGCGGCAAGACCGTCGATCACGGCTGGATCGGCACGTTCGATGTTCTGGACGACGATACCCGACATTTCCGGCTCCCAATGAAACTCTTCGCGGCGTTCCATGCGACTGCGGGGCGCTGGCCACCAATGCAATGTTTGGCACGAGGCATAAGGAAATGCTAAGCGAGTGATCATGGCAAGCAGCGCGATCAATATCCGCCACATATCAGCCTTTGCCGCCACAGTGCGCCACGGCAGCGTGACGCGGGCGGCGCGGGCGGTGAACCTGACGCAGCCTGCGCTGACGCAGGCTATCGCGCGGCTGGAAGCGGACCTTGGTTGCGCCCTGTTTCAACGTGGACCTGTGGGCATGACGCCGACCGAACCGGCCCTGCTGCTAGCCCCGCGCGCAGAAGCGGCGATTGCGCATGTCGGATCGCCAAGAGTGACGGGCACGCAAGTGCGGGCGTTCCTCGCGCTGGCACGGGCGGGCAGTTATGCCGTGGCGGCAGATGCAACGGGTCTTTCATCGGCATCGTTGCACCGGGCGGTGGCAGACCTTTCGGTGGCGCTGGGGCAGCGACTCGTTGATCGGCGCGGGCGCTCTGTGATGCTGACGCCTGCGGGGGAGCGGCGCGCGCGCGGGTTTGGTCTGGCGATGGCGGAACTGCGCAGTGGCCTTGCCGAAGTTGCGGCGTGGCAGGGCAAGGCGGCGGGGCGGCTTGTGGTGGGGGCAATGCCCCTGAGCAGGGCGCGGTGGTTGCCAGAAACGATCCTGCGCTTTGCCGCGCGTCATCCGGGGGTGGATGTGGCGGTGGTCGAAGGAAGTCATGCCGAGCTTTCCGGGCCGTTGCGCGATGGCGAAGTGGATCTGATGCTGGGCGCGCTTCGCGAGGCTGCCGCGCTGGACGATCTGGCGCAGGAAGCGGTGTTCGAAGACAGTCCGGCGCTGGTCATGCGCGCCGGGCATCCGCTGTTGACAGGCGCGGCGGACGGGGCGGCCTTGGCAGGTTATCCGTGGATACTCCCCGCCAGTGACACGCCGCTGCGACATTATTGGGAAAGCATGATGCGCGCCGCCGGGGCCGAGCCGCCGCATGTGGGAATCGAGTGCGGATCGGTGCTGACGGTGCGGCAATTGCTGCTGGGGTCCGATGCGCTGACGCTGCTTTCCCCGGCGCAATTGGCGGTGGAATTGCAGGCCGGCGTGCTGGCCACGCTGCCGCCGCCAGTGCCGGTAATGCGGACCATCGGCATCACCACGCGCGAGGGCTGGCGACCGACCGCGCCGCAGGCGGCTTTCGTGGCGTTGCTGCGTGAGGTTGCGGTGGAAGGCTTTGCATAAATTTATAGCTTGGGCGATGTTTGCATTTGTTACTCTGGCCTGCTCGACGCAGGACCGGCGCTATGGAGAGCGTTATTGCCCTGATCGGCTTCGGTGAGGCCGGGTCTACTTTTGCCAAGGCTGCCGGGTGGGAATCCGCCGCGCTGGCCTTTGACCTGAATCCTGCGCGTCGCAGCGTGATGGAAGAGGCGGGCGTTGTAGCTTGCGCTACCGCCGAATGCGCGCTTTCGGATGCCGATATGGTGCTGTCGCTGGTCACTGCCGATTCCGCGCTGCCCGCCGCGCAGGACTATGCCGCGCTGCTGAAACCGCAGGCGATCTGGTGCGACATGAACTCGGTCGCGCCCGACACCAAGCGCGCGGCGGCTAAGGCGATTACAGCGGTAGGCGGGCGTTATGTCGATGTGGCGGTGCTGGCGCCGGTCCACCCCGCGCGGATGAACGTGCCGCTGCTGATATCCGGGGAACATGCGGCTGAAGCAGAAACGTTGTTGCGCGCTGCCGGTTTCACCAAGACCCGCGTGGTGGGCGACGAGATTGGCCGCGCCAGTGCAATCAAGATGATCCGTTCGATCATGGTCAAAGGCGTGGAAGCGCTGACCGCCGAGATGATGCTGGCTGCGACCAAGGCTGGTGTGGTGGACGAAGTTTTGTCCTCGCTCGACGCCAGCGAAAAGGGCGATAGCTGGTTCACCCGCGCCGAATACAACGTGGAGCGGATGACCACGCATGGCCTGCGCCGCGCGGCGGAAATGGAAGAATCCGCCAAGACGCTGGAAGGCTTGGGCATCGAACCGGTGATGACCAGTGGCACCGTGAAGCGCCAGCGCGACATGGCCGGCAAGACCATTAAATTCAACATCGAGAGGACCGAAGTCGCATGACCATGATCATCGACTGCCACGGCCATTACACTGTGCTGCCAAAGGCGCACGACGAATGGCGTGAAAAGCAGAAGGCCGCGTTCAAGGCCGGGACCGAATGCCCGGCCTATCCCGACATCTCGGACGACGAGATCCGCGAAACGATCGAATCGAACCAGCTTCGCCTGCTGAAAGAGCGTGGCGCGGACATGACGATCTTTTCGCCCCGCGCCAGCGCGATGGCCCCGCACGTGGGCGATCAGTCGGTCGCGGTGAAGTGGGCGCAGGTCTGCAACGATCTGATCGCGCGCGTGGTCGGTCTCTATCCCGAAACCTTTGCGGGTGTGTGCATGTTGCCGCAGTCGCCCGAAGCGGACATGTCGTCCTCGATCCGCGAGCTGGAACGCTGCGTAAACGACCTCGGCTTCATCGGCTGCAACCTCAACCCCGATCCGGGCGGCGGCCACTTCAAGCATCCGCCGCTGACGGACGAGTTCTGGTTCCCGTTCTACGAGAAGATGTGCGAGCTGGACGTTCCGGCGATGATCCACGTTTCGGGTTCATGCAACCCGGCGATGCACGCAACCGGCGGGTACTACATCGCGGCGGACACCATTGCGTTCATGCAGTTGCTGGAAGGCGACTTGTTCAGCAAGTTCCCCACGTTGCGCTTCATCATTCCGCATGGCGGCGGCGCAGTGCCCTACCACTGGGGGCGCTATCGCGGTTTGGCCGACATGCTGAAAAAGCCCGGTCTTGATACGCACCTGATGAACAACGTGTTCTTCGACACTTGCGTCTATCACCAGCCGGGGATCAACCTGCTGGCCGACGTGATCGAGAACAAGAACATCCTGTTCGGTTCGGAAATGGTCGGCGCGGTGCGCGGCATCGATCCCACCACCGGCTTCTATTTTGACGACACCAAGCGTTATGTCGATGCGCTCGACATCACGGACGCGGAACGCCACGCGATTTTCGAGGGCAACGCGCGCCGCGTGTTCCCGCGCCTCGACGCCAAGCTGAAGGAGAGGGGCCTGTGACCGAAGCAACGCCCAAGCAGAACATCCACGAATACCTTGCCGAACTGGACGATATTCCCGGCACCCGCGTCTATACCGCCGCGCGCGCCCGCAAGGGATACTGGATCAACCAGTTCGCGATGAGCCTGATGAAGGCGGAAAACCGCGAACGGTTCAAGGCCGATGAACGCGCCTATCTGGACGAATGGAAGATCAGCGAAGACGCCAAGCAGGCTCTGCTGGCACGCGATTACAACACGCTGCTGGATCTGGGCGGCAACGTCTATTTCCTGTCAAAGCTGTTCTCGTCCGACGGGCTGCCGTTCGCCGAAGCGGTCAGCACTATGACCGACATGACCTGGCCGGAATACCGCCAGATGATGCTGGATGGCGGCCGTTCGCCCATCGGCAATCGCTCGATCAAGGGAGGCTATTGATATGGCCAAGATTACCGCTGGCGTAGGCTCCAGCCACGTTCCGCTGCTGGGTGTCGCTGTCGATCAGGGCAAGTGGCAGGACGATTATTTCGGCCCGATCTTCAAGGGTTACGAATGGACCCGCGAATGGGAAAAAGAGGAAAAGCCCGATGTGGTGATCCTGGTCTATAACGACCACGCATCGGCGTTCGATGCGAACATCATCCCGACTTTCGCAATCGGCTGCGGCGAACACTACAAGAGCGCCGACGAAGGCTGGGGGCCGCGCCCTGTGCCCGACGTGGAAGGCCACGCCGACCTTGCCTGGCACATTGCGCAGAGCCTGATCCTTGATGATTTCGACATGACCATCATCAACGAGATGGACGTGGACCACGGGCTGACGGTGCCGCTTTCGATGATGTTCGGCCAGCCTGAAAAGTGGCCGGTCAAGGTCGTGCCGCTGGCGGTGAATGTCGTGACTTATCCGGTGCCATCGGGCAACCGCTGCTGGGCGCTGGGCGAGGCGATTGCCCGCGCGGTGGAAAGCTTCCCCGAAGACCTCAACGTGCAGATCTGGGGCACCGGCGGCATGAGCCACCAGTTGCAGGGGCCGCGTGCAGGGTTGCTCAACCGCGAGTGGGACAACAAGTTCCTCGACCTGCTGGAATCGGACAATGACGATGTGCGCCACATCCAGCATATCGAATATCTGCGCGAGACCGGCAGCGAAGGCATCGAAATGGTGATGTGGCTGATCATGCGCGGCGCGCTGGGCAAGACGGTCAAGCGTCTCAACCGCCACTACCACATTCCGTGCAGCAACACGGCGATCGGGCATATCGTGCTCGAACCCGCAGACTGATCTACAGGAGCAATCCCATGCGTATCGCATTGGCCGGGGCTGGCGCCTTCGGTGAAAAGCATCTCGACGGCCTGAAGAACATCGACGGCGTCGAAATCACCTCGATCATCAGCCGCACTGGCGAACAGGCCGCTGCCGTGGCCGCAAAGTATGGCGCGAAGCATTCGTCCACCGAACTGGAAGACGCGCTGGCGCGCGACGACGTGGACGCCGTGATCCTGTGCACGCCCACGCAGATGCACGCTTCGCAGGCCATCGCCTGCATGAAGGCGGGCAAGCACGTTCAGGTGGAGATCCCCCTGGCCGATAGCTGGGCGGATTCTCAGGAAGTGCTGCGCGTGCAGGAAGAGACCGGCAAAGTCTGCATGGTTGGCCACACCCGCCGCTTCAACCCCAGCCACCAGTTCGTGCACAACCGGATCAAGGCAGGCGAGTTCAACGTCCAGCAGATGGACGTGCAGACCTACTTCTTCCGCCGCAAGAACATCAACGCCAAGGGCGAAGCGCGTTCGTGGACCGATCACCTGCTGTGGCACCACGCCGCGCACACGGTTGACCTGTTCGCCTATCAGGCGGGCAAGATCGTGAAGGCCAATGCTGTTGAAGGCCCGATCCACCCGGAACTGGGCATTGCGATGGACATGTCGATCCAGTTGAAGAGTGAAAGCGGCGCGATCTGCACGCTGTCGCTGTCGTTCAACAACGATGGGCCGCTGGGCACGTTCTTTCGCTATATCGGCGATACCGCGACCTATATCGCCCGCTATGACGATCTGGTGAACGGCAAGGAAGAGCCGATCGACGTGTCGAAGGTGGACGTTTCGATGAACGGCATCGAACTGCAGGACCGCGAATTCATCGCCGCGATCCGCGAATGCCGCGAACCCAACAGCTCGGTGCAGAAGGTGTTCGACTGCTACCGCGTGCTGGGCGAACTGGAAACCCAATTGGCCAAGGGCTGATACCACAGCGCATTGCCGCCAAATTCAAGGCCCCGGATATCCGCTGTGATGTCCGGGGCCTTGCCTGTTATGGGAACCGGCACGGCGCGAAACGGGTTGGACGTGAAACCGGCCACGAAGAGGTGAACCCATGCAAGCGAACGGGCTTGGCACTGTTATCCTGACCCGAACGCCACGGCAGGACGCCGACCTGTTCGTCCGTCATCTGGGCTTTGCCGCCTGCGCCGAACTGGACTGGTTTGTCAGCCTTCAGCATCCCGGTATTCCGGGCTTCTTCCTCGATCTGCTAGATGCCGATCATCCCTCTGCGCCTGAGGCACAGCGAGGGCGGGCGGCGGATGCGGTGATGATTGCCTTGCTTGTGGACGATGCTGAAGGGGAAGCAGCGCGGCTGGGCGGGGCGGGCGTTGCCCTGATCAAACCGCTGGTGGACGAGCCTTGGGGCCAGCGCCGCTTCCAGATTGCGGGACCAGCGGGGACGGTGATCGAGATCGTGCAGCGTATCGCGCCCGACCCCGCATGGCTTGCCGCGAATAGGGGGTGAGCGCATTGTAGGCCCTGCGGAAATTCTAACCATTGTTATGATGTGCGCGCCGCTGTAGCGTGCTTTCCCGACGCGACGATTGCTTAAGTCAACCGCGCGAGGAGAGCATGATGGAAGCGCTGATCGCCTATTCGGGGCGCAAGTTCGCCCGCCCGATTTATTACGCCAATGCGCATGAAAAGGACGAGGTGGATATTGCGCCCGTCTCCATGCCCATGCACGATGCGCGGGTGGCAGGCACGACGATTGACCGCGAAGGCTTTCAGATCATTGCGCACAAAAGCGCCGTGACCGACTTTGCCGACCGCGAGCAGGTGTCCCGCATCCACTGCCATGAGGTTGAGGAACTGGTGCAGGCGCAGACCGGGGCGGATTTCGTCCACGTTGGCGCGCCGGGGTTGCTGCGCTTTTCGGAAAGGAGCGGCAAGGCCGGGAGCCTCAACAATTCGATGCCCGCGCGCTTTGCCCATATCGACATTTCCGACCTGACAGCGGAGCAATTCGCCACGCGCGGCGCGAACGGGCGGCCTTTCCTGCGTTGCGCCGCCTACAACGTATGGCGCGCCATATCGCCGCCGCCGCAGGACGTGCCGCTGGCGTTCTGCGATGCGCGCAGCATCGCGCCCGCCGATCTGATAGAAGCGACGGCGGTGTTCGATGAACCGGGCAAGCCCGAATGGTCGTTCGAAGGGTTGGTGGTGGCGCACAACCCGGCGCACCGCTGGCACTGGTTCCCCGATATGCGCATCGATGAAGCCGTGCTGTTCAAGACCAACGACAGCGACCCGACCCGCGCCCATCACGTCCCGCACGTGGCGTTTGATCTGCCAAATTGCCCCGCCGATGCGCCCCCGCGCGTCAGCATCGAAATGCGCGCGACGGCTTATTGGTGGGCTTGATCCGGGCCGCGAATACGCTACACATACCGTAACAAATGATAGGGTTAGGGTTTGGTGATGGGCGTGTATCCGCAGACGATCTATTTCATGGGCGCGAATGAGCCGGTCGGGCAGGAAGTGGACTTGCGCGGGCTGAAAGTGGAAGGCGATCTGCCCGCAGAAGTGCGCGGCAGCTTCTATCGCGCCGTACCCGATCCCGCGTTTCCGCCGATGTTCGAAACCGACCACACGCTGTCGGGAGATGGCATGATCAGCCGCCTGTCCTTCAACGATGATGGCACCGCGGATTTCCTGCTGAAGTTCGTCGAAACCGCCCGCTACAAGGCGGAAAAGGCCGCTGGAAAGGCGCTGTTCGGCAAGTATCGCAACCCGTTCACCGATGATGCCTCAGTGCAGGGCGTGGACCGCACCGTGGCCAACACCACGCCGGTCTGGCACGCGGGCCGGATGCTGATGGCCAAGGAAGATGGCCGCCCCTATCGCGTCGATCCCAGGACGCTGGATACCATCGGGTCGTATGATTTCGGCGGCGCGCTGAAGAGCGAAACGATGACCGCGCATGTGCGGATCGATGCCGAAACGGGCGAACTGTTCTTCTACGGCTACGAGGCCGATGGGCAGGCTTCCACCAAGGTCGCCTATTGCGTGGTCGGGCCGGATGGCGCGCTGAAAAGCGAACAGTGGTTCGACGCGCCCTATTGCGCGATGATGCACGATTTCACGATCAGCAAGAACTACGCGCTGTTCCCGATCTATCCGACGACGGCAGACCTTGACCGGTTGAAAGCAGGCGGCGAGCATTGGCATCATGAGCCTGAACTGGAATCATGGCTGGGCGTGATGCCGCGCTACGGCGACGTTAGTGAGATCAAGTGGTTCAAGGGGCCGAAGGGCTGCCATTCCTATCACATGATGAATGCGTGGGAGGATGCCGATGGTATGCTCCACTTCGATGCCTGCCTGAACAATACCAACGCCTTTGCCTTCATCCGCGAACCTTCCGGCATCCAGATGGGGCCGCAGGATGTGGTCGGCGCGTTGACCCGCTGGACGGTCGATCCGAAGGCTGATGGCGGCGAAGTGACGGAAACCATCATCGGCCCGCCCGGTGATTTCCCGGTGATCCCGGCGAAGCTGCAGGGCCGACCTTACAAGACCGGCTTCATGCTTTCGATGAACCCGCAATTGCAAGGGCCGCCGCTGTTCGCAGGGCCGGTGGGCGTCAGCTTCAACATGCTGCTGCGGTTGGACGGGATGGACACGCCTGCGCCGCAAGTGACGAATGCGCTCGCCCTGCCGCCGATGGCCGGGTTCAACGAGCCGGTGCATGTGCCCGCCGCTGATCCCGCAAAGGAGGGCTGGCTGGTGTTCATCATGGATCAGCAGATTGGCGACAACCAGTTCGTGCATGAAGCATGGGTGGTGGATGCCGGGAACATTGCGGCAGGCGCCGTGGCCAAGGTCCACATCCCTGCGCGGTTGCGCCCGCAAGTGCACGGCTGGTGGGTGCCGCAGGCACAGTTGGACGCGCTTTGACTATGGCGAAGATCGTTATCACAGGGGCTTCGGGCAACTATGGCCGGGGCGTGACCGACAGGCTTTTGGCGATGGGACGGGCGCAAGACCTGATCCTGATTACCCGCAAGCCGGAGAAACTGGCAGACCGCGCCGCGCAGGGATGCACCGTGCGCTATGGCGATTTCGACAAGCCGGAAACCTTGGCCGCAGCCGTGCAGGGCGCTGACAAGATGCTGCTGATCTCCGGCACCCGCGTCGGCGCGAGGGTGGTTCAGCACAAGGCGGCAATCGATGCGGCTGCTGCAGGTGGCGTGAAGCACATCGTCTACACCAGCTTCATCGGCATAGACGACCCCGCCAACCCCGCCGAGGTGCGGCACGATCATATCGAAACCGAAGCCCTGATGAAGGCCAGCGGCTGTGCGTGGACGATGCTGCGCGATGCCCATTATGCCGATGCGATGATCCTGATGGCCGGCCCCGGCGTGATGCAGAGCGGCAAGTGGTTCTCCAACGCCGGGCAGGGCCGCGAGGCGATGGTCTGGCGAGATGACTGCATCGAAAGCGCCGTCGCCGTGCTGACTGGCGAGGGACACGAAAACCAGACCTACAACATCACCGGCCCCGAACTGCAGACCTTCGAAGAGGTTTGTGCGATTATGGCTGAGGTTGCGGGTCGCCCGGTGGAATACGTCTCGCTGGATGACGAAGGCCAATACGCGATGTTCGACGCAATGGGCATCCCCCGTCGCCCGGTGGACGACAGCGAAGTGAATGGCATTCCCTGGAACAGCGACGATATGGTGACCTTCGGCCAGGCCATCCGCGAAGGGTTTCTGGAACTCTGCAGCGATGATGTGGAGCGCCTGACCGGCCGCAAGGCGCGCTCGGTCCGCCAGATGATCGAGGAAAACGCAGAGATGCTGCGAGGGGCGTGAGTTTCTCCCCCTCCTCTTGCACGGAGGGGGCCGGGGGGTGGTGCTGTTCCGGCACCGTCGCCCCGTATCGCCACCACCCCCAACCCCCTCCTCTGAAGAGGAAGGGGCTAAGGATCACCCCACAACGTCGTCCCGGGCTTGACCCGGGACCCCGCTTTTCTTCGTGCGGTTTGCGCAAAATCGCGAGGCAGCAAAAGCACAGCGGGACCCCGGGGCAAGCCCGGGGAGACGGCAGGTTTTGGGATTTGTCTGAAACTGACGGAACGGCGTGAAATGGGTGGGGAGCGGACGAGCAGTCTCGCGTTGCAGGCTTGAGGAAGAAGTATAGACTGCCCTACGAACAGGTGATGAACATGCTCCAGAAATTCAGCGGCGCGCTTGTTGTGATTGTTGGCGTTGTGTCATGCTTCACCGCCAGCGCTCAGGAGACACCGCCCGAGGCCTATATCGATCCAGTTGATAGACAGGTTGCTGAAAGCGGCGAAGGTATTGCGGGCAGACCTTACCCATGCGCGGTGGAAGAGATGGAAGACGGCGACGCTGTCATCTCTTTCTTACCAATCGACGAATGCGTCAAAATGCTACCGGCAGAAGAATGGCATGGGCTGTGGCGCAACGATTTCGAGGGCTCGCAGTTCTGCGCGAGGCCTGCCGAAATGTGTCACTTCGACTCGGTGGAAGATCGAGTGTGGTTGGAAACCCGGTTAATGCAGGGCGAGGTTGGCGCCCTTTACGAAGTCCGATTTATCGGCAGGAGGACGATGTTCAAAGGAAGTTACGGCCACATGGGAGCATCGGCTCATTTGATTGTAGTAGATCGGCCCATTTCAATGAAGATGGTCGAGGCACCGCCTCCGCCGATGTCAAAAGCGGAAGCAGACGCGGAGTGGGACCGATGCGAAAGAGCCGGAAACTGCATTTCCATTAAAGAATTGAAGCGATTGCATCCCGCATTAGACTTCTCTGGAACGACAGCAAACAGGTGATGCCGCCGCAAGCGGATGTACGTAGTGTGGTCGTAACCGGAACGGAAGCTTTCAGCCTCAACAAAGCCAAAAGCCGCCGCCCCAAACCCTCACAAATTCGCCTGATACAACGCCAGCATCCGCCCCCAAGCCCTGTCGGCCTGCACCTTGTCATAAACCGGCGCGTCCAGCGTGCACCAGCCGTGCTGGGCGGGATAAACCTCGATCTCCGCAGGGCGTCCCGCAGCATCTGCCGCAGCGCGGAACTTCACCTTGTCGTCCGGTGCGCGTTCGTCGTCGTTCTGGGCGATGGCGATGAGGTAGGCGGCTTTGGTCTTGGCCAGCAGGTTGTTCGGGCTTTCGGGCGTATCGCCGACAAGGCCGCCGCCGTGGAACGAGGCTGCCGCGCCCACGCGGTCAGGATTGGCGAAGGCGGTGCGCACGGTGAAGGGGCCGCCCATGCAATAGCCGCACGAACCGATCTTCTTCTTGGTGTCGACCTCTGCCTGCATGTCGAGCCATTTCACGAAGGCCGCAGCGTCTGACACCGTACCCGCAGGCGTGATCGCGGCGATCATGGGCTTCAGCTTTTCCTGCCCCGGCGGCGTGCGCCATTCCATCAGCGAGCCGAGGATCGGGGCGGGGCTGGAGCGGTAATACTGGTTCACCACCAGCACGGCATAACCCGCTTCGGCAAGCTGGGTGCCCATCGTCTTGTAGGCATCGCGCAGGCCCGCAATGTCGGGCCACATGATAACGGCGGCGTGCTTGCCCTTGGCAGGATGGACGAAGAAGGCATCGGCCTTGCCATCGGGCGTGTCGATGATGACAGTGCGGCTCTTGGTTTTGCCGTCAGTTGCCGTAGTGGCGCAGCCGGGCAGGGCTGCCAGCGCGGCGGCGCCCGCGCCTACGCTGGCGAACTGGCGCCTGCTGAACCAGAGGGCGTTTTCCTGCTCGGTGATTTCGTCGCACATGGGGCACCTCGTCGCGTTGTCCGTCCGCGCGGCACGATAGCGGGGCGGCGGAGTGCTGCAAGCGCCTTGGTGCGTGCCTTTCAGGTCAGATCATCCAGCCGGATAATCTGCCCCGCTTCCGCCGCCTTCATCGCCTCACGCCGCAGCCGTTCGATGTGCAAACGCTCCGGCGGCGCTTCCTCCTGCGGCAGCGCGGCCACCGACTTTTCGTAGATCTCGCGGAAGTCGTCCTGAAATTCCGGGTGCGTCAGGATCAGGCCATCGTTGCGGGCCATGCCGCGAAAGACCTTTTGGCCCACTTCATACGGGTCCATCCCCGCTTCGAACGCGCTGCCGAACTGTTCAAGCTCGCTGCGGTCAGCCGGGGCAAAGCCGCTTTGCGCGAAGTCGTCGGGCCGCTTGAGCGCCGAATCCCACGCATTGGTGCGCGTCAGTGCCGGGCAGCACAGTGAACAGCCGATGTCGTGCGGGGCAAGGTTGTAGCGCAGCGAGTCGGTCAGCCCGCGCACGGCAAATTTGCTGGCGGTATAAATCCCCGCTTGCGGCCCCGGCAGAAACGCCGCCATCGACGCCACGTTCACCACATGGCGCAATCCGCTTGCCGCCTTGATCTTCGGCAGGAAGCTGACCACACCGTTGACCACGCCGCCAAAGTTCACGCCCATGATCCAGTCGTAGTCGGCATAGCTGGCCTCGTCGGTCGGGCCGAACACGCTGACGCCTGCGTTGTTCACCAGCACATGCACCGCGCCGAAGTGCGATTCGACCTGCTCTGCCGCAGCGGCAAAGGCGGCGCGATCGGTCACGTCGAGCTTTACGAACAGCGGCGCTTCGCGGCCATTGGCGGCAAACCATTCGGCTGTTTGCACGCGGTGATCCTCGTTGCGATAGCTCAGCGCCACCCGCAGCCCGGCATCGCTCAGCGCCTGCGCCACGCCCAGTCCGATCCCGGTGACGCCGCCGGTGACGAAGGCCACCTGTCCTTTCCAGCCCATCATTTTTCCTCTCGCAATCATTCTCTCAATTGTTAGTATCACATACAAATTATAGAATTGGGAGAGTCGAAATGAGCAGCCCGGAGTCCTCTACAGAATCCCGCTTGGCCGCGCTCGAAGCGCGTGTGACCGAACTGGAAGACCTGAACGCGATTCGCCGCCTGCAATGGGCCTATGGCTATTACATCGATTACAACCGGCCCGAAGAAGTGGCGGGTCTGTTCGCCAAGGACGGCGCGGTCGTTTTCCTTTCTGGCGAATACGTCGGCTACGAAGGGGTGATGCGGCTTTACGGCACGTGGTTCCAGAACCTGTTCACCGGTGGCCGTCGCGGGCCGGTGCATGGGCTGCTGCTCGACCATTTCCAGTTGCAGGACGTGATCACCATCGCGCCCGATGGGCAGACCGCCAAGGGCCGCTTTCGGGGCATCCTCGCGGGGGGCTGGCATGACGATATCCTGAAGGACAAGCCCGAAGGAATGCCGCAGCAATTCTGGGAAAGCGGCATGTATGAGAATGACTATGTGAAGGAAGACGACGTCTGGAAGATTCAGCGGCTGGACTACATGATGCAGTGGCAGGCCGATTACGAAACCGGCTGGTCAAAGACCGTTGCGCATCTTCAGCCCGCCGCGCAGTGCTTCCCGGAAAACCCCATCGGCCCGGACCGCATCCTGCCCGATACGCAAGTGCGCCAGACCTGGCCGCACCGCGCCGAAGTGCCGATGAGCTTTGCACATCCGGTGCTGGCCCACAGCTTTGCCGTGGGGGATTTCACCAAGCTGCAGAAGAAGTGGCCCTGAGCCTTGTTACCCGCCCCAGCGTCCGATCCGGGCGAGCACCGCTGCCGCCACGCGGCGGAAGGCATCGCGATCACGCTGGGGCACGCCCTTGAAAAGGTCTGCGCCGACGCGCTCCATCGCGGGCAAGGTCTGGTCGAACAGGGCTTGGCCTGCATCGGTCAACCGCACCGGCTTGCGCCTGCGGTTGGTCTGGTTCTTTCCCGGCTCCACAAGGCCGCGTGCGCTGAGGGCAGCAATCGCGCGGCTTACGTTCATCGGCGGCACGCCCATGATTTCCGAAAGGTCATGTCCGGCCAGCTCGCCCTCGCCGCCCAACGCCAGCACGATGCGCAGGTCGGTGGTGGTCAGCCCCAGCGGGTCGGCCACGCCTTCGCGCATCGGGGTGCCGATGAAAGTGCCAAGCTTCAAAAGATCGATCAGCAAGCCCACGTTGCCATCGAAGTCGGAGCTTGCAGAAGCGTTCGTGATCGCGGGGTCAACAGTCATCGGGCCAGTCTATCGCTGCGTTGGCGCGGCGGGGCAAGTGCCCAACTGTGGGAAATCTGCATCACTTTCAACACCTCACAACAAGCGCAAATGTTAGACTTGCAATGCGCTAATTAGTATGTCTTACTAACAAACATCAGCTGGTTCCGAAGAGGACCATTCAGGAGAGGGGCTATGGCCAAATCAACACGTACCACGTCACACGTGCGCCTTCTTGCCGCAGGAAGCCTTGCTGCGCTAACACTTTCCATCGCCATGCCGGCGGTCGCGCAGGATGCGCAGGCTGAATCCACCACGCCAGAATCATCGCGCGAGATCGTCGTCACTGCGCAATTCCGCGAACAGCGCCTGCAGGACACGCCGCTTTCGATCACGGCGGTCGATGCCACGCTGCTGGCCTCGCGCAACCAGACCGATATCGCGCAGATCGCACAGCAGGCTCCCAACGTGCAGCTTAACGCGATGGGCGGTGCCTATGGCTCCTCGCTCGGCGCGGCGATCCGCGGCGTTGGCCAGTTCGACTTCAACCCCGCGTATGAACCCGGCGTCGGCCTCTATGTCGACGATGTCTACTACGCCACGCTGACCGGCTCGATTTTCGACCTGCTTGATCTGGAGCGCGTAGAAGTGCTGCGCGGCCCGCAGGGCACGCTCACGGGCCGCAATGCCATCGGCGGCGCGATCAAGCTGTTTTCGAAGAAGCCGACCGACGAAAACACCGGCATGGTCGAAGCGGTCTACGGCAGCCGCAACCGCGTGGATATCCGTGGCAGCGCCAACTTCGTGCTGACCGATGATCTCTTTGCCCGCGTTTCAGGCGTTTACAAGCGCCAGAATGGCTACGTCGATCAGCTCGACTATGGCTGCGCCAACCCCGGCAACCCGCAGGGCATCACTGCGCGTCCCAGCTCCGGGCAGGATTGCGTGATCGATAAGCTGGGCGAAAAGGGCTATGCAGGCCTGCGCGGCTCGCTGCGCTATAATCCCAGCGACAATTTCGATCTGGTCATCATTGGTGACTACACGCACGAAGAGCGCACCAACGCCGCAGAAGTGATCTCGCTGATCAATCCTGCGCGCATCACTCCGGCATATGCCTGCGGTCGCTTCTGCACTTACGCGAACTTCTATGCGCCAGCTGGCGGTTTCGTTGGGCAGGGCTATGACATGCCCAACCGGCTGACGTTCGATGGCTATGGCTTCTCCGCCAACATGACGGTCGGCCTCAGCGATTCGCTCAATGTCCAGTCGATCACCGCCTATCGCAACTATCGCCAGAAGTGGGGCACTGACGACGATTTCACCCCCGATCTCGCCATTGCTGGCCAAGGCTACAACGATCTGAAATTCTGGTTCTTCAGCCAGGAACTGCGCCTGAACGGCAAGCTGGGTGACAATATCGACTTCACTCTGGGCGGCTTCTACTCCGATCAGCGTTCGGTCTATTTCACCCGTCAGGACATTCGCTACATCGCGCCCGGCCTGAACTTCCAGTTCCTCGGCAACGATCCGGTCAATGCTGACAGCAAGGCCGTGTTCGGCACTGTCATCGCCCGTCCCATCGAAGGCATGACGCTGACCGGCGGCCTGCGCTACACCGAAGAAAGCAAGGACTACACGTTCGTTCGCAAGAACTACGATGGTACCCGCTCGATCTTCCTCGGCGCGCTGGATGGCGTAACCGCAACCTACAAGGGTGACAAGGTCGACTGGCGCATCTCGGCAGACTACCGCTTCAGCCCGGAAGTGCTGGCCTATGTCACCGTGGGCACCGGCTTTAAGGGCGGCGGTGTGACCGCTCGTCCGTTCGACGCCGCACAGGCGCTGAACGGCAGCTTCGATCCCGAGACTGTGACCGCCTATGAAGCAGGCCTCAAGACCGACCTGTTTGATCGCAAGCTGCGCCTGAACATTGCGGGCTTCATCAACGACTACAACGATATCCAGCTTCCGCTGATCTCGTGTGCGTCGCTGGGCTCGAACGCGCCATGCGGCGCGCGTCAGAACGCAGGCAACGGCCAGATCAAGGGCTTCGAGGTTGAGTTCCAGGCCTCGCCGATCCCCGGGCTCGATATCGACGGCTCGGTCAGCCATCTGACCGGCGAATACAAGAACATCGACCCGCGCGTGGGCAACGCAATCCTGCTCAGCGATCCGATCGTGACGCCGAACTGGAAGTGGAGCGCTGGCATCCAGTATCGCGCCGAACTCGGCGATGCCGGATCGCTTACCCCGCGCTTTGACTATGCCCACACCGGGCGCCTCAGCGCAGGCCGCATCGCTGCGGGTTTGCCGATCGAATACTTCAACGCTTACGACATCGCCAACGCCCGTCTGACGTGGCGCAATGCGGAAGAAGACCTGTCGATCTCGCTCGAAGTGCAGAACGTGTTCGACGAGTACTATACGCCCTTCCGCTTTGCGGCGGTCTATTCGTTCACCGGCACCGCCTACAGCCAGGTGGGTCGTCCGCGCGAATGGGCAGTCACGGTGCAAAAGCGCTTCTGATCCTTGCAAGGTTCATGAGGGAACGGGGGCGGTCGGTAACGGCCGCCCCTTTTTCTATTGGCGCAAATAATATCAAATGTTAGCGTTGTGCCTGCGAGCCGAATCCGGCCGCGTGGGGAGAGAGTGCTTGTTGAGCCGCACGGATTACGACCGCTATGTCGCCGCGTTCAACGCGAAGGATTATGATGCGGTGGCCGATTTCTATGTCGATCCGCCGCTGATGACCTTCTTTGGCGTCGAAATCCGTTCGCGGCAGGCGCTGAAGGATTTCTACGCTTTCCTGCACGATCACGTGAAGGAAAGTGTGCGCGTGCTGAACTTTGCCGCCTCTGAAACGCTCACCGCCATCGATGCCGTGATCCGGGTTGAGGGCGTCAAGGCGCTCACCCGCGAAGCGCTTGATGCGCGGGGTCTGCATGGCTTCTTCCCGATTGCGGTGGGCGAGGTGCAGGAAATGCGGCAATTCATATTCTATACGATCAAGGACAGCCTGATCGAGCGCGTCGAATGCGCGCTGGCTCCCCAACATCCGGCGTGAGAGGACAACCCAAGATGACTCCCGAAGGCATAAACGTCGCCCATCCCGACAAGCTTTATATCGGCGGGCGCTGGGTGCTAGCCCATTCCGGTCGTATGATCGATCTCATCTCGCCCAACACCGAACAGGTCGTCGGCCGCGTGGCAGAGGCGGACGAAGCGGACATGGACGCTGCCGTCGCCGCCGCACGCGAAGCGTTCGATAACGGGCCGTGGCCCGCAACGCCGGCCGCCGAGCGGATTGCCGCGTTCCGCCGCATGATCGCGCATCTGGAAACGCGCGTGCCTGAACTGGCAAAGGCTTGGACCGCGCAGATGGGCGGCCTCGCCTCGTTCGCCGGGCCGATGCACGGTGGCAGCGTGATGGCACTTGGCCAGATTGCGGGCTTTGCAGAGCAGTTCGAATTTGTCGAACGCCGCCCAAGCCATGCGGCGGACACGGCGCTGATCGCCTATGAACCAGTCGGCGTGGTCGCCGCCATCGCGCCGTGGAACGGGCCGTTCGGCATCATGGCCAACAAGGTCGCCTATGCGCTGCTCACCGGCTGTGCCGTGATCATGAAGCCATCGCCTGAAACGCCGCTGGAAGCCTATATCATTGCCGAGGCGGCAGAGGCGGCGGGCATTCCGGCGGGCGTGGTCAATCTCGTCACCGGCCATCGCGAAGCGAGCGACCACCTCGTCTGCAACGAAGGCGTGGACAAGGTTTCGTTCACCGGTTCGACCGTGGCAGGCAAACGCATCGCTTCGGTCTGCGGCGCGCGCATGGCGCGTTGCACGCTGGAACTGGGCGGCAAATCCGCCGCGATCATCCGCGATGATTTTCCGATAGAAGCGGCGGCAAAGATGCTGACCGGCACCATCACCATGATGTCGGGGCAGGTCTGCGCGATGCTCAGTCGCGTGATCGTCCCGCGCCATCGGCATGACGAACTGGCCGCGGCCATCGCCGCCGAAATGCAGCAGGTGCGCATCGGCCATTCGGATGATCCGCAGGCCCAGCTTGGCCCCGTGGCGATGAAGCGCCAGCTTGAACGCATTGAAATGTATATCGAAGAGGGCAAGGCTACCGCCGATCTCGTCACCGGGGGCGGGCGTCCTTCGCATCTCAACCAGGGCTACTTCATCGAACCCACGCTATTCGCCAACGTGAAGAACGAAAGCCGCATCGCGCAGGAGGAAATCTTCGGGCCGGTGCTAAGCCTGATCCCGGTTGAGGACGAGGAAGACGCGATCCGCACTGCCAATGCCAGCGCCTATGGCCTCAACGGTTCGGTGCTGACGACCGACGCAGACGCCGCCTATCGCATCGCGCGCCGCGTGCGCACCGGCGGCTTTGGCCAGAATGGTTTGCGCATGGATTTCGGCCTGCCCTTTGGCGGGTTCAAGCAATCGGGCATCGGTCGCGAAGGCGGGCCAGAAGGCCTCTTCCCCTACATGGAAATGAAGACCATCCTGATCGACGGAATGCCGAAAGAGCTTTGATACAGGAGAGCATATGGCCGGCCACATTGCGGGCAAATCCATCGTCATCACCGGCGCAGGCGGGGGCTTTGGCAGCTTGGTAGCGCGCAAGGCTGCGGCGCTGGGGGCAAGCGTAACCTGCGGCGATATCGATCTTGGTGCCGCGCAGGTAGTGGCCGACGAAATCGCTGCGTCCGGCGGGAAGGCGCAGGCAGCCCAGGTTGACGTGCGCGATCTGGCCGCGATGAAGGCGCTGGTTGCCAGCGCGATGGATGCGTTCGGCGCGGTCGATGTGATGGTCAACAATGCGGGCATCATGCCGCTGGCGTTCTTTTCCGATCACGAAGCGGCTTACCCGGCATGGGAGCGCTGCATCGACATCAATATCAAGGGTGTGCTCAATGGCATGGTCGCAGCCTATGACCCGATGATCGCGGCGGGACGTGGGCAGATCATCAACATCTCGTCGATCTACGGGAATTTCCCGGTGGTCGGCGCGGCGGTCTATGGCGCGTCCAAATCGGCGGTGAACTTCCTGTCGGAATCGCTGCGTGTGGAAAGTCGTGGCCGGATCAAGGTGACGACGATCAAGCCCACCGGCGTTCCTTCAACCGGCCTGTCTGGCACGGTGGTCAATCAGGCGGCGGGCATTGGCATCGTTGCGCACAACATGCCCGATTTCATCGAAATGGTCGGCCAGATGGCGGAAGGCACGTTCCCGGCGGAACGGCTCGATCCCGAAGCGATGGATTACGCCAGCCTTGCGCCCGAACACATTGCCGATGCGGTGATCCACGCCATAGATCAGCCTTGGGGCGTTTCGATTGCGGAAGTCACTGTGCGTGCGGCGGGGGATCACTTCGTGTTGTGACAAACAAAAACCCCCGCCGGAAAGGGCGAGGGTTTTGTTCGGACCGACGCTGGATCAGCGGATCGGGCAATCCGGCGACAGGCGCATATCGAGGTAGTTGTCTACCGCGCGCATCATCTCATCCATCTCGTTTTCGAAGAAGTGGTTGGCGCGGGGCACTTCATCATGGTGGATGGTGATGTGCTTTTGCGTGCGCAGCTTGTCGACCAGCTTCTGCACGGCGTTGGGCGTTACCACCGTGTCCGCGGTGCCCTGCACGATGATGCCCGATGCGGGGCAGGGGGCCAAGAAGCTGAAATCATACATGTTGGCCGGCGGGGCAACCGAGATGAAGCCGCGAATCTCAGGGCGGCGCATCAGCAATTGCATCCCGATCAGCGCGCCGAACGAATAGCCCGCGATCCATGTCGTGCTCGCTTCGGGGTGGATCGACTGCACCCAGTCGAGCGCGGCGGCGGCATCGGACAGTTCACCGATGCCGTTGTCAAACGACCCTTGCGAGCGGCCAACACCCCGGAAGTTGAAGCGCAGCGTAGCAAAGCCGCGCGCGACGAAGGTCTTGTACATCGCTTGCGTGATGCGATCGTTCATCGTGCCGCCCGCCTGCGGGTGCGGGTGCAGGATCATGGCGACCGGTGCGCGCGGGCGGGTGGCGGGCTGGAAACGGCCTTCGAGACGGCCTTCGGGGCCGGGGAAAATGACTGCGGGCATTGCCTGTCCGGTAATCCTGTGGTCTGGCCGCACGGCACGAAATGCCGGGGCTGGGAATTGCGTTGATGGCTATATAGAAACCAACCCTTCGAAAGCAATCTTTCCACGCATTTCCGGGATTCAAGTTGCCAGCAAATCCGATCTATCTCGATCACGCCGCCACTACGCCGCTTTTGCCAGAAGCTTTGGCGGCGATGCAGGAGGGGTGGCGGATCTGGGCCAACCCATCCAGCCCGCACGCGGCTGGGCGCGCGGCAAGGGCGGCGTTGGAGGGGGCGCGGGCGAAATGCAAGGCGCTGCTTAGGTGGCAGGGGGAGGTGATCTTCACCAGCGGCGCAAGCGAGGCTCTGGCGCTGGGCATCGGGCGTGCGAAGTGCGCGCAAGTATTTGTTTCTGCAGTGGAACATGACGCGGCTTTGCGCGCTGCGGGGGGTGCGCAAAGGCTGGATGTGGGGCCGGATGGGCTGGTAATCCTGAACAGCACCAAGATGCACCTAGACGACACCAAGCGACCGCTAGTGGTGGTTCAGCAGGTCAACAGCGAGACTGGCGTGGTGCAAGACATCGCGCAAATTGCCGAGGTGGTTCACGCCGCCGGAGGGGTGCTGCTCTGCGATGCCGCGCAAGGGGCGGGCAAGTTGGACATTCCCGCCGAGGCGGACATGGTGGTGCTTTCGGCGCACAAATTCGGCGGTCCTGTTGGCGGTGGCGCGCTGCTGGTGCGCGATTACGCGCTGCTTGAGCCGAGCGGCGGTCAGGAGCGCGGCTATCGTGGTGGGACCGAGGCCTTGCCGCTGGTGCTAGGCATGGTGGCGGCGCTGGAGGCGGGGAATGGATGGCTCAAGTCCGCTTCAGCTTTGCGGGAATCGCTTACGAACCAACTGCTTGAAAACGGGGCGGAAATTGTGGGCGGAGAATCGCCGCGCAGCCCGACCATCGCGGCCTATCGAATGCCCGGCAAATCGAGCGCGGCGCAACTGATCCGCTTCGATGGCGCGGGCGTTGCGGTTTCGGCGGGCAGCGCCTGCTCGTCCGGCTCGCTGAAGGCCAGCCATGTGCTGACCGCGATGGGCTATGCCCACCCCGGCGAAGTGATCCGCGTGTCCATCGGGCGCGAGACGACCGAAGCGGATATCGCGCGATTTGTGGCCGTGTGGAAGGAAATACGCGGTTGATATACCTCGATTATCAGGCGACGACCCCGCTTGCGCCGGAAGCGCGCGCAGCGATGCTGCCGTGGCTGGCAGGGCCTGGCGAGCCGGGCTTTGCCAATCCGCACAGTCCGCACCGCGCGGGCCGGGCGGCGGCGGCGGCGGTGGAAGTGGCGCGGGCGCAAGTGGCGGCGCTCTTGCCTCCCGGCGGGCGCGTGGTGTTCACTTCTGGCGCGACCGAGGCGATAAATCTGGCGCTGGCAGGGTCTGGCGCGAAGCGGTTGGCGGTGAGCGCGATTGAACACGCAGCCGTGCTGGATACCGCGCGGTTCCTCGATTCTGAAGTGGAGGTGCTGCCGGTGGACGGGGCGGGGTTGGTCGATCCCGATGTAGCGATTCCCGGTGGATGTGGCCTTGTTGCCGTGCTGCAGGTGAACAACGAGATCGGGACGGTGCAGCCGGTCGAGGCGCTCGCTCGCCGCGCAAAGGAAATGGGCGCTCTGTTCCTGTGCGATGCGGTGCAGGGTGCGGGGAAGATTGCCGCGCCTGAAGGGGCGGACCTGATCGCGATATCGGCGCACAAGCTTTACGGACCCAAGGGGATCGGCGCGTTGTGGGTGCGCGATGGGGTGACGCTGGCCCCCCTGATCCACGGCGGCGGGCAAGAGGGCGGGCTGCGGTCGGGCACGCTTTCCCCTGCGCACTGCGCCGGGTTCGGCGCGGCGGCTGCGCTGTGCACAAGTCTGTTGGAAACGGACCAACGTCATGTGGAAAAGCTGTGGACCAAGGCGCGCACGCTGTTCGACGGGTGGACACTGAACGGCAGCGCTATCGATCGCTGGCATGGGAATCTCAATCTGCGGCTGCCCGGTCTGGATGTTGGCAGACTGTTGTCAGAATGCCGCAACATTGCATTTTCAGCAGGTTCGGCCTGCGCCAGCGGCTCTGGCAGACCAAGCCATGTCTTGCGCGCGCTTGGACTTTCGGACAGGGATAGCAAAACCGCGATCCGCATCGGTTTCGGACGCTATACTGGGGATGATGAACTCGAACAGGCGGCAGCGGCGATCAACGCCGCGGCACGGGCGCAGGGAGTCATTTAGGCATGGTCAGCATCACGTTCGTCACCGCCAAGGGGGAAAAGGTCGCGACGAAGGCCAAGCCGGGGCAGCGCCTGCTGGAAGTGGGCCAGAATGCCGGGATGCCGCTGGAAGGCACCTGCGAAGGCCAGATGGCCTGTTCCACCTGCCACGTGATCGTGGCGCCCGATTGGTTCGACAAGTTGCCGCCCGCCGTGGATGATGAAGAAGACATGCTCGATCTGGCCGCCGGGGTGACCCGTACCAGCCGACTGTCCTGCCAGATAGAACTGACCGATGCGCTGGACGGGCTGGTCGTTCATGTGCCCGATGAAGCGCGGGATATGCAGGGGCGCTAACTCGGGAACCTGCTGCGTTCTGAGGCTTTCAGAACGATATGCAAGTTTCCCCCAGCGCTTCTCCGTCCGCTTTTTCTGCCAACCCTGAACTGCTTGTAGCCGAAACCAGTGGCTGGATAGCCGAGAATTGGCTGCGCATCGCCATAGCTGTCGGCGTTGCGGCGGCCATCGTGCTCGTGCTGCTGACCGCGCAGAAAATGGCGCAGCGCTTTTGCCGCGAAGGCGAGGCATTGGTTAGCTGGCGCACGATTCTTGGGCGGCTGGCGGCACGGACCAAGTTCTGGTTCCTTGTCATCCTTTCCGCGAAGATCGTCGACAACTATGCTGGCGCGCCGCTTTGGCTGGATCGGACGATCACGTTCCTGTTCACCATCGGCATGACCGTACAGGCCGCCATCTGGGTGCGCGAGGTGGTGCTGGGCGTGGTGGAGCATCGTGCGGGCGGCGCGCAGCACGCCAATGGCGCACTGACATCTGCCATGAGCATCATACGCGCGCTGGTGACTTTCCTTGTCTTTGCCATCGCGCTGGTGCTGATCCTGGGCAATCTGGGCGTGAACGTGGCGGGCTTGGTTGCCGGTCTGGGCATTGGCGGCATCGCCATCGGTCTGGCTGCGCAGGGCATCTTTTCCGATCTGTTTGCAGGCGTTTCGATCCTGTTCGACCGCCCGTTCAAGGTGGGCGACAACATTGGCTGGGGCGAGACAAGCGGCACGGTGGAGCAGATCGGAATGCGCACCACGCGCGTGCGGCTGTTCACCGGTGAACTGCTCATCGTTTCCAACAAGAACTTGCTGGACAAGGAAATCCGCAATGTGACCGTGCGCCATCACATCCGCCTGAGCTTCATGCTGGGCGTGACTTATGAGACGAAGCCGGAAACGCTGGCGCGCATACCGGCTATGCTGAAGGAGATGGGCGAGGCCGAGGGCGTGAAGGTTTCGCGCGCCGGTTTTGAGGCTTTTGGGGCGAGTTCGCTGGATTTTGCGTTCATCGTCGACGTGCCGGGCGCGGACTGGGGCGTGGCACATCCGACCCGCGACCGGCTGCTGGTGGCGATCATGGAGCGCTTTGCGGCAGAGGGCATCAGTCTGGCCTATCCGACGCAAACGTCCTACACGGCGGCACCCGATGGCACGCTGATCATGCCTTATCCCGATGGCGCGGTTATGCCTATGCAAGCGGATCGTCTGACGCAGGACTAAAGGCTGTGCTCCCTCGCGAAAGCGGGGGCGCCAAGCGTGTCCGGTGTGGCTGCTCTTTTGCCAGCGCTCTTTTTGATAGCTTGCCCGGAAACGCATTTTGCGGTCCGATGGGGCAAGTTTTGAATAGAGGGTGCAGATGGCGGCGATCAATCTTCCGCGTATTATCAGGGTGGGCGGCGGTGCGCTGGCGGAACTGCCTGCGGCTATGGGGCAATGCGGGTTTAACCGGCCGTTCGTGGTGACCGACGGTTTTCTGGTGCAAAGCGGCATGGCGGCGAAGCTTGTCGGCGTGCTGGAAGCGGCGGGGATGGCGGTCACTTTGTTTTCGGACACCGTGCCTGATCCGACCGTGGCGGTGGTGGAAAAGGCTCTGGATGCGCTGGTGTGGAGCGGCAGCGATTGCGTGATCGGCTTTGGTGGGGGCAGCCCGATCGATACCGCAAAGGTCATCGCGGCGATTGCGCTAAATCCCCGGCCCATCCCCTCGTTGAAGGCTCCGGTGCAGACCGATGACGGCGGCTTGCCGATCATTGCCGTGCCGACCACTGCGGGGACGGGATCTGAGGCGACGAAGTTCACCATCGTCACCGACGAAGCGACGAGCGAGAAGATGCTCTGTGCCGGGTTGGCGTTCCTGCCCACTATTGCAATCGTCGATTTCGAACTGACGATGGGTAAGCCCGCGCGGCTGACGGCGGATACCGGTA
Source organism: Novosphingobium sp. ERN07 (assembly GCF_012641335.1). Classification (GTDB taxonomy): domain Bacteria; phylum Pseudomonadota; class Alphaproteobacteria; order Sphingomonadales; family Sphingomonadaceae; genus Novosphingobium. Next base: position 50,079 of record NZ_JABAID010000016.1, on the reverse strand, counting down.
TCGATTCGCTGACCCATGCGATTGAGGCCTATGTTTCGAAGAAGGCCAATCCGTTTTCTGATGCGATGGCGATCTCTGCGATGAAGTTGATTGCGCCCAATATCCGCACGGCTTGTGCCGAGCCGGGCAATCGCGCCGCGCGCGAAGCGATGATGGTGGGCGCGCATCATGCGGGGATTGCCTTTTCGAACGCCAGCGTGGCGCTGGTGCATGGGATGAGCCGCCCGGTGGGAGCTTTCTTCCATGTGCCGCACGGGCTTTCCAACGCGATGCTGCTGCCTGCGGTGACGGCGTTTTCAGCCGCTTCGGCGCTGGGGCGCTATGCCGATTGTGCGCGGGCGATGGGGGTGGCGGGAGAGGCCGAGGGTGATCAGGCGGCGGTCGCGCGGTTGCTCGAAGAACTGGCGGCGCTCAATTGCGATCTTTCGGTGCCGACGCCGCGCAGCCACGGGATTTCGCAGGAGCGCTGGTTGGAAGTGGCGCCCGAAATGGCGCGGCAGGCGATTGCTTCTGGCTCGCCGGGAAACAATCCGCGTGTGGCGGATGCCGGAGAGATCGAGCGGCTTTATGCAGAGGTGTTTGGGTGAGGGGAGGGGGTGGTTTTTTGCTGATGGCCCCCACACCCAACCCTCTCCCCTGAAGGGGAGAGGGCTTTTTGGCTGCTTCCGATCAGTCCGCCAGCGCTGCAATCAACGCTTTTGAAAACGCCGGAATGTCGTCCGGGTTGCGGCTGGTGATGAGGTTGCCGTGGACGACGACTTCCTCGTCCACCACATCGGCTCCGGCGTTGGCGAGATCCACGCGGATCGAGGGCCAGCCGGTGACGGTGCGACCATCGACAATATCGGCTTCGACCAGCAACCAGGGTGCGTGGCAGATGGCGGCGATCGGTTTGTCCAGATCGTCGAAATCGTTGACCAGATCGATGACCGAGTCTTCCATGCGCAGGATGTCCGGGTTCATCTGCCCGCCGGGGAGCAACAGGGCATCATAGTCGGTCGCTTCCACCTCATCGATGGTCATGTTGACCGCCACGGCATCGCCCCAGTTCTTGTCCTTCCAGCCGGTGATCGATCCGGATTTCAGGCTGGCAACCACGGTTTCGATGCCAGCGTCTTCCAGCGCCTTCTTCGGCCCTTCGAGTTCGGACTGCTCGAAGCCGTCGGTCGCGACGATGAGGACGCGCTTGGTCATGTGGATCTCCTTTGTTCAGAATATCCCTACAATTGCCGGGGACTGCGGATGTTCCTTGGCTTTCGCTCCGGCAATCGTGTTGCTAGGACGTTCCAACCATGCCGACTGACATCACAGAACCCGATCCGTTCGACGCCATCGTCGATGCCCCGTTCGATTCCGCGCTGTCAGAGCGCTATCTGGTCTATGCGCTCAGCACGATCACCGCGCGGTCGCTGCCCGATCTGCGCGACGGGTTGAAGCCGGTGCACCGCCGCCTGCTGTGGGCGATGCGGCAGTTGAAGCTCAACCCGACCGATGCCTACAAGAAGTCGGCGCGCGTGGTGGGCGATGTGATCGGCAAGTATCACCCGCACGGCGATGCCAGCGTCTATGATGCGATGGTGCGTTTGGCGCAGGATTGGTCGCTCCGCTATCCGCTGGTTGAGGGGCAGGGCAACTTCGGCAATATCGATGGCGATAATGCCGCCGCCTATCGCTATACCGAAGCGCGGCTGACGCGCACGGCGATGCAGCTTATGGCCGGGTTGGACGAAGGCACGGTGAACTTCGTGCCGACCTATAACGGTGAGGACGAGGAGCCGGAGATCTTTCCGGGTCTGTTCCCGAACCTTCTGGCCAATGGTTCCAGCGGGATCGCGGTGGGCATGGCCACCAACATCCCCAGCCACAACGTGGCCGAGATCATCGATGCCACGCTGCTGCTGATCGACAATCCGCACGCTGAACACAGCCAGTTGATGGAAGTGTTCCACGGGCCGGACCTGCCGACCGGCGGCGTGATCGTGGATAGTCCGGCGGTCATCTCGAACGCCTATGAAACCGGGCGCGGGGCGATCCGCGTGCGCGGGCGGTTCTCTACCGGGCGTGACGATGCGGGAAACTGGGAAGAGACGGGGATCGAAAAGCTGGGTGGCGGGCAATGGCAGCTTGTCGTCTCCGAAATCCCTTACATGGTGCAGAAGAGCAAACTGATCGAACAGATCGCGCAGCTTATCGCCGACAAGAAGCTGCCCATCCTTGAAGACGTGCGTGATGAAAGCGATGAGCAGATTCGGCTCGTGCTGGTGCCCAAGAGCCGGAACATCGATCCCGAATTGCTGAAGGAATCGCTCTACAAGCTGACCGATCTGGAAACGCGGTTCGGCCTCAACCTCAACGTGCTGGATTCGCATCGGACGCCCGGCGTGCTGGGGCTGAAGCTGGTGTTGCAGGAATGGGTGATCAGCCAGATCGACATCCTGCTGCGCCGTTCGCAGCACCGGCTGGACAAGATCGCCGCGCGGCTCGAACTGCTCGAAGGCTATATCATTGCCTACCTCAATCTTGACCGGATCATCGAGATCATCCGCACCGAGGATGAGCCGAAGCCGGTGATGATGGCCGAGTTCGCGCTGACCGACCGGCAGGCCGAAGCGATCCTCAACATGCGGCTGCGTTCCTTGCGCAAGCTTGAGGAAATGGAGCTGCGCAAGGAGCGCGATGCGCTTCTGGCCGAGCAGGACGAATTGCAGAAGCTGCTCGACAGCCCGGCCCGCCAGCGCACGCGGCTGAAGCGCGATCTGAATGCGCTGCGCAAGGACTATGCCGAGGATACCGTGCTGGGGCGGCGGCGCACGACGATTGCCGAAGCCGCGCCGACGCGCGAATTCAGCATGGACGCGATGATCGAGAAGGAGCCGGTGACGGTGATCCTTTCCGCCAAGGGCTGGATCAGGGCGGCCAAGGGGCATGTGCCATTGGACGGCGACTTCAAGTTCAAGGAGGGCGATGGCCCGGCCTTTGCCTTCCACTGCCAGACCACCGACAAGCTGTTGGTGGCGGTGGACAATGGGCGGTTCTATACGCTGGGGGCCGACAAACTGCCCGGCGCGCGCGGCTTTGGCGAACCGATCAGGACGATGGTCGACATCGATTCCGATGCGCAGATCGTCAGCGTCGTGGTCTACAAGCCCAAGGGGCAATTGCTGCTGGCGGCCAACACCGGGCGTGGCTTTGCTGCCGAGATGGACGAACTGCTGGCCGAAACGCGCAAAGGGCGCGGCGTGGTTTCGACCAAGCCAGGCGTGAAGCTGGCCGTGGTGCGCGAGATTGCAGCCGAGCACGATCATGTCGCGGTGATTGGTGAGAACCGCAAGCTGGTGATCTTTGCCCTGTCCGAAGTGCCGATCCTCGCCAAGGGGCAAGGCGTGACGCTGCAACGCTACAAGGACGGCGAAATGGCCGACGTCATTACGCTGCGGCTGGAAGACGGGCTGTCATGGGCGATGGGCGGCGACAGCGGGCGCACGCGGGTGGAGAAGGACCTGCTGCCGTGGAAGGTCGCGCGCGGCGCAGCGGGCAGACTGCCGCCGAACGGGTTTCCGCGGGATAACAAGTTCTGAGGGTGAGGGGATACTCGCTCGTGCCGAACCACCACACCTCGTCATCCCGGGCTTGACCCGGGGCCCGCTCCCCTCGCGCAAGGGTGGCGATCCCGCTGATGGCCAACGGAAAAGCGGGACCCCGGGGCAAGCCCGGGGTGACGGTGGGTTTTGGGGAATTTTTGTTTGCGGTTGAGCGGCTGATTGTGGGTGGTTTGCTGCCGCTATTGGTGCGCGCGAAAAAGCGCTCTTTGCGCCTCGTTCACACAGGTTTCGTCCCAATCAACTTCTCGTCGGGAGGGCGGCAGAAACTCTCTGCGCTCCTTTGCGCCATAATAGAGCGTGCCGTGGATACCCATCGCGTCGCGTTTAAGAATTGGACGCTGCCAGAGTGGCGCAAGCACCCTGCTGGCTTCAACTTCCCCCACGCGTTCAACTAGATCATCTGCAACCTCAATGTCCCTTCCATCAGGAAAGATGATCGAGAACTCTTCATCGGTTGCTTGGAAGATGCTGAAGGTCGCGTTGATTGCGCCATCGATGATTTGGACGTTCTTCATCCACTTTTTTTGCCATCGCCGCTTGATGACGGCAATGGCGTCGTCACCGCAACGGCAGCTTTTAGGTCCAAAATCCAGAAAGCCACCGCTCACAAGAAGTTGATCGACCAGATCATCGTGCGCCACATGTGCGCTGTCGGTGAACCGTTGAAACCCACCCCAGGCCCCTCCCGCCTGCGGGAGGGGGGAAGAGAAGTGTGATCCTTCCGCCTACGGGAAGGGAAGAGGGCCACGTTGCCCGCCTCCCGCAGGCGGGAGGGGTTGGGGGTGGGCCTCCGACCTATCGGTTCAAAGAACCTCGAACAGCCCCGCTGCGCCCATGCCGCCGCCGACGCACATGGTGACGACCACGTACTTCGCACCCCGGCGCTTGCCTTCGATCAGGGCGTGAGCGGTGCAGCGGGCACCGGTCATGCCATAGGGGTGGCCGATTGAGATCGAGCCGCCGTTGACGTTGAGCAGGTCGTTCGGAATGCCCAGCTTGTCACGGCAATAGAGCACCTGCACGGCAAAGGCTTCGTTCAGTTCCCACAGACCGATGTCGTCCATCTTCAGGCCGAAGCGCTGGAGCAGCTTGGGGATGGCGAAGACTGGGCCGATACCCATTTCGTCAGGCTCCGTGCCCGCAACCGCCATGCTGACATAGCGGCCCAGCGGGGTAAGGCCCTTTTGCGCGGCGAGCGCGGCTTCCATCACGATCACTGCGGCTGAGCCATCGGAAAGCTGGCTGGCGTTGCCTGCGGTCACGATGCCGCCTTCGATCACGGGCTTGAGCGCTTGCAGGTTTTCCAGCGTGGTCGAGGGGCGATTGCCTTCGTCCTTGGTCAGGTGGACGTCGGTGAAGGTGATCTCGCCGGTTTCCTTGTTGTGGACACCCATCGAACTGTCGGTGGCCACGATTTCTTCATCGAACTTGCCTGCGGCTTGCGCGGCGGCAGTGCGCTGCTGCGATTGCAGCGCGTATTCGTCGCAAGCCTCGCGGCTGATGCCATAGCGCTGGCCGACGATTTCGGCGGTTTGCAGCATCGGCATGTAGATGGCCTTGTGCATCGCCATCAGGCTCTTGTCCGGGGCAACGCGCATGTCCTTTGTCTGGACAAGGCTGATCGATTCCTGACCGCCTGCGGCCACCACGTCCATGCGATCGATAATCACCTGCTTGGCCGCCGTGGCGATGGTCATCAGGCCCGATGAGCATTGGCGGTCCATGCTCATGCCCGAAGTGGTGACGGGAAGACCTGCGCGCAGGGCGACTTGCCGCGCGATGTTGCCCGCCTGCGCACCCTGTTGCAGCGCGCTGCCCCACAGCACGTCATCCACTTCGGCAGGATCGATCCCGGCGCGAGCGACGGCGGCTTCGAGCGACAGCGCACCCAGCGTTGCGCCCGGCGTGGCGTTGAATGCGCCCTTGTAAGCGCGCCCGATGGGCGTGCGGGCGGCTGATACGATTACGGCGTCACGCATGGGTTATGCTCCTGCTGAAGTTAGCGTTTTTCTAGGGACGTTGCGGCAAGAATGGGGTTGCCGCCGAAACGGTCGCGCAGTTCGCGTTTCAGCACCTTGCCGATGGGGCTGCGCGGCAGTTCGTCCACGACTTCGATGGCAGAGATGCGCTGGGTCTTGCCGAGGCGGCTGTTGGCTTCGGCCAGCACGGCTTGCGAATCGGCAGAGGGATCGGCCAACACGACCACGGCCAGCGGCGTTTCGCCCCATGCGTCTGATGGCACGCCGACCACGGCGGCTTCCCTGACCACGCTCTGGCGGGTGAGTTCGGCTTCGAGGTCGCTAGGGTAGATGTTGAACCCGCCTGATATAATCATGTCCTTCGCGCGGTCCATCAGGATCAGAAAGCCGTCCTCATCGAACTTGCCCACATCGCCGTGGCGGATGTACCGGCGGCCCTCGGCGTCGAACCATTCGATCTCGCGCGTCTTGTCGTCTTTGCCATGATAGCCGTTCATCATGATGGGCGAATGGCCGACGATCTCGCCCGCTTCGCCTTGGGGCAGTTCGTTGCCGTCTTCGTCGATGATCTTCATGATGTGGCCGGGCGAGACTTGCCCCACGGTGTGCAGCTTGTTCGGGTATAAGTGCGCCAGCAGCACGGCGGTCGCTCCGCCTTCGGTCATACCGTAACCGTCGGTGAGGCCGCCCGGCCAGCGCTTCAGCACATCGGCCTTGAGCCATGCGGGGAAGGGGGCAGAGGTGCAGGACTTGAGCTTGTAGGCCGACAGGTCGAAGCTGTCGAAATCGGGCAGTTCCATGATCCGGCGGTACTGCACCGGCACGAGCATGGCGTGCGTCACCCGCTCGCGCTGGGACAATTCAAGGAACGTGCGCGCATCGAACTTGCGCATCAGCACCACTTTGCCGCCCGCCGTCAGCGTGGGCAGGAAGCTGACCAGCGTGGTGTTGGAATAGAGCGGGGTGGAGCAGATCACTGCCGTATCGTCGCCATATCCGCCGGGGATGGTGCGGCGGGCATATTCGTGGCGCATCTTGTGGCTTTGCACGATGCCCTTGGGGGCGCCGGTCGTGCCGGAGGAGTAGATGATGTTGAACGGATCGCCCGGCGCGGCAGGGCGGTCTTCGGGTTTTGCGCCTTCTGCGGCTATCCATGAGGTGAACGGCTCGCCCGCATCGCTATCGTCTAGCGCGATGCGTTTGACGCCTGCGGGTAGTGCCAGCCCAGCGATGCGTTCGGCAATGTCCTTGTCCAGCAGCAGCACGCGGCTGCCGCTGTCAGCCAGCATGGCCACGATGGTTTCGGGCGCTGCAGTGGAGGTGAGTGGGGCCGCCACCGCGCCCGCCCGGATCGCGCCAAGGAAGGCGAGGCCGGTTGCCACAGCGTTCATTGCGGCAATGGCAACGGGTTCATCTTTTGCCACGCCCTCACGCTGGAGGGCGGCGGCCACGCGGTCGATCAAGGCGTCCATCTGCGCCCAGCTTATGGCGCGACTTTCATCCGCCAGCGCCACCGCATCGCCCCGCCGTGCGGCATGGGCGCGGATGATGTCGCTCAGCGGCGTGAATTCGCTTTCGACGATATCTTCGATCCGCATGGCCGGACCCTCGCTCAGTTGAACGTTTCGCCCGCAGCGGCTCTGCGTTCGAGCAGCGGCGCAACCACAAGGCCGTGCTTCTTCAGGCCCGCAACCACGGTATCGAGGCCAATATGATCCGCCCAGAACATCGGGCCACCGGTCCACGCGGGCCAGCCATAACCATTGAGCCAAACGGTATCGATGTCGCTTGCCCGCTGTGAAATGCCTTCATCAAGGATCAGTGCGCCTTCGCTGATCATCGGATAGAGCAGGCGTTCGCGGATCTCGTCCTTCCCGATTTCACGCTGCGCTTTGCCTTCCCTGGCGGCGAAATCGGCAATTATCGCCTTCACCTCGTCAGACGGGGTGCGCTGGCGGTTTTCGTCGTAATCGTAGAAGCCCTTCCTGGTCTTCTGGCCCCACCGGCCAACGGCGCAAAGCGCATCGCGCAGGGTTTCGATTCGGGTCGGATCGCGGTGCCAACCGATGTCCACGCCCGCAAGGTCGGCCATCTGCCACGGACCCATCGGAAAGCCGAATTCGAGCAGCGCTTCGTCCACGTCCCAGTAGTTCGCGCCTTCCATGATCAGCGCGTGGGCCTGCGCCTGACGCGGGCTGAGCATCCGGTTGCCGATAAAGCCGTGGCACACGCCCGAAACCACCGGCACTTTTCCGATCTTGACGGACAGCGCCATCACGGTGGCAAGCTGCGCCGCGCCGGTCGCCTTGCCGCGGACGACTTCCAGCAGCTTCATCACATTGGCAGGCGAGAAGAAGTGCATGCCCAGCACCGCTTCGGGGCGCGAGGTGACGGCTGCGATTTCGTCGATGTCGAGAAAGCTGGTGTTGCTGGCGAGGATCGCGCCGGGCTTTGCCACCTTGTCGAGCCTGCCGAACACGTCTTTCTTCACGTCCATGCTTTCATAGACGGCTTCGATCACCAGATCGGCTTCGGCCAGCGCATTGAAATCGAGCGTCGGCGTGAGGCGCGCCATTGCGGCCTGCGCATCGGCGGCGTCCATCTTGCCGCGCTTGACGGTGTTTTCGTAGTTCTTGCCCATCGTGGCAACGCCGCGATCAAGGGCTTCCTGCGTCATTTCCACGATGGTCACGGGGATGCCGGCGGTCAGGAAGTTCATGGTGATGCCTCCGCCCATCGTGCCTGCACCGATCACGCCGACGCGAGCGATGGGCAGAAGCGTGGTGTCGGCCGGAATGTCGTCGATGGTCGCGGCCAGTTTGCGCGCAGCGTCGATGTGTTCTTTCGCGCCGGGGATGGGATCAGACATCGTGTTCTCTCCTAAGGCTGTTTTCAGGCGCGGCTTTCCGCCAGCGCGCTGTAGATCAGCGTCTTCACCTGACGCCGGATGGGATAGATGAACGAGGGGTAGAGCTGGGTCATGAAGACCATGTGCAGCTTCTCCACCGGGTCCACGAAGAACGCGGTCGAAAAAATGCCGCCCCAGTAGAACTCGCCCGCAGAGCCGGGCACCAGCGCGCGTGCCGGATCGATGGTCATGCCAAAGCCAAGGCCGAAGCCCGCGCCTGCGTTGTAAGCCTCGCTGAATAGCGCGCGCGAAACCTGCGTCAAATCCGCTCCGCCGGGCAGGTGGTTGGTGGTCATCAACTGGATCGTCTTGGGGCTGAGCAGGCGCGCTCCATCGGCAGCGCCGCCATTCACCAGCATCCGGCAGAAGCGGTGGTAATCCGCTGTGGTGGACAGCAGCCCACCGCCACCACTTTCAAAGCGCGGCACGCGGCGCGTGCCGGATTTCTCCGCCGGATCGAACAGTTGCGGCGGCTCTCCAGCCTGATAGGCAAAGGCATCGGCCAACCGATGCGCCTTGTCGTCGGGGCAGTGAAAGCCGGTGTCCACCATGCCCAGCGGATCGAAAATCCGGGTTTTGAGGAATTGCCCAAGGCTCATGCCCGAAAGCCGTGACACGATCACGCCCAGCACGTCGGTGCCGACCGAATAGTTCCAGCCCTGTCCGGGTTCGAACTCTAGCGGCAGCTTGGCCAGCTCTTCGATGAAGTGATCGTTGCCGGGCAGGCTGGCGTGGCCATCGAGCCGCGATTTGCGATAGGCGGCATCCACGTGGGTGCGGTTCTGGATGCCGTAGGTCAGGCCGGACTGGTGCGTGATCAGATCGACCATGCGCATGACCGGGGCAGGGCGCGCAGGGAAGAAGTCCACTTCGCCGCCGCCGCCTGCATAGACGCCCAGCCCGGCAAATTCGGGGATCACCTTTGTCACCGGATCGTCGAGCGCGACTTTGCCTTCTTCGACCAGCATCATGAACGCAACTGAGGTTAGCGGCTTGGTCATCGATGCGATGCGGCAAATCGTGTCGGCTGCCATCGGTGTGCCACCCGCACGGGCGTTGCCGCTGGTGTGGCGATAGACCGGCTCACCATCGCGCGCGACCAGCACGTCAAGGCCGGGCAGGTGGCCCGTGGCGATATAGTGCTCGTCTAGGAAAGCGCCGATGCGCGGCAGGCGATCCGGTTCGAAACCCAGCGCCTTGGCGTCTGAAAGCTGCATGGATTGTCCTTTCAGCCGAAAATTGCGACGTTTTGCAGGCCGTGCATCACCTGCACGCCATCGGCGTTCCACATGCGCAAAGTCTCGCTGCTGAACCCTTCGGCCATGTAGTTCGATGCGGTTTCCAGCAGCCACCAGCCATCGCGCGTCTGCGGCGCATCGCCCAGCAGGGTGAAGGACCAGTTGATCGAACTGATCGGTGCCATCCGCTCCATCGCGCGCATCGATCCGGGCGGCAGCGTATCCCCGATCAGCACGAGTTCACCGATGGGGTCCAGCCCGCAGCGGTCTTTCAGGCGCACCCAGCGGCGGAGGACGCCGGGGCGGCGATCATCCTTGGCCTCGCCCCGGCGAAGTTCGAAATTGGTAACGAAGTGCAGGCCTTCGGGCGATCCGAGTTCGGGCATATCCTCGTAAGACGTAAAGCCTTCGGCCTGCGGTGCCGTCACGCCGCCGTTGGATGGGCGGGCGCTGCCAAAGACCCATGCGGTGCGGTGCGCCAGAGCGCCGCCGCTTGTCAGGTCCGTCTGGATATTGGCCACGCTGCGACCCTCGCGCAGCACGCTGACGGTGATGTCCACATCAGGCCCCACCGGCGCGATAAAGCTAACCTGCCCTCCGCGCAGTGGCGGCAGATCGGGCCGGGCCTTGCGTGCGGCGGCATAGGCGAGGAACGATGACGCCCCGCCATACATCGTGCGGCCTTGCAGCCAACCATCGACGCCGCGCAGGGCGAACATGCCGTCCGCATCTGCCTTCATGCCATCCGCGATGCTGCCGATTGCCAGACTGGTGGTCTGAGATGCCAACGTTCTCTCCCATTCCTGCGCGACTTGATCGCGGCAGGTTCGACTCTCGGGCCGAGGCTAGTGGAAGTTTACGTAAAGGGAAAGGGGTGCGGCGTGGCGAAATTCGCCGCGGGCAGTGCTTACGCTACGGCATCCTGCATTTGGGCAGGGCAAAAAAATTGGCCCCGACTTCGGTTCGAAAACCGCCGTCGGGGCCACGAGTACCAGCTTGTGGCCGGGTGGATATTGTCAGTGCACGCTTTCGCTGGCGGCACGGCGCAACACCGGAGCCTTGGCGGCGCTGGCGGCGAACAGCACCAACAGGAGATAGCAGGCCAGCGGCACGAGGAATGCGGTGAAGATGCCCGCTGCGTCGGTTACCGCACCGGCCAGTGCCGGGATCAGCGCGCCGCCGATGATGCCCGTGCAAAGCAAGCCGGATGTGGCTTCTTCGCTGGCGGAGGAACGCTCCAGCGTTAGGGTGAAAATCACTGGGAACATGATGGAATTGAACAGGCCGATGGCAAGGGCAATGTAACCTGCCGGCACCCCGCGGGCGACGAACAGGTAGGCGCACATGGCGGCGGCAATCGCCGAGAAAATCACCATCAGGCGCGCAGCAGGGAAACGGGCGAGCAGCACCGTACCGATTGCACGCCCCACCATTGCGCCGCCCCAATAGAACGACACGGCCTTGCCCGCCTGTTCAAGGCTGACATTCCAGATCGCGGAATTGTTGAGATAGAAGGCCATCTGCGTGCCAACGACCACTTCGGCGCCGACATAGACGAAAATCGCACCAGCACCCAGCACGGCCCAGCGCGATGCGAAAGCCTGCGCCAGCAAAGCGCCTATGCCGCCGGTCGGCTGTGCTGGCGGCGCTGCGGCAGAAATGCGCGCGCGGTTCACGAAGAAGAACACCAGCAGCACGACCAGCAACCCGCAGATCCAGAAATAGGCACGGTCGATACCGGCCAGCGCCGCAGCGCGGACTTCCGGTGTCAAAGCCTGTCCATCGGCCACTTCCACGCCTTTGAGGAACAGCGATGCGCCCAGCGCCGGGCCGAGGAATGTGCCGAAGGAATTGAACGTCTGCGAAAGCGTGAGGCGGAAGTGGCTACCCTCGGGCTTGCCCAGCGCCGCGGCGAGCGGATTGGCGGCCACTTGCAACACGGTGATGCCAGCGGCGAGCATGAACAGCCCGGTGAGCACCAGCGGATAGGACGCCATGTTGGCGGCGGCCAGCATCACAAGGCAGGCCAGCGTCATCGTGATCAGCGCCAACAGGATTGCCGGAACCGCGCGCATTTTTCCGATGATCGCGGCGGCGGGGAAGCTCATCACCCCATAGGCGATGAAGAAGGCGAAGGCGGAAAGTTGCGCTTCGAGCGTCGTGAGCGTGAAAATGCCCTTCACCGCAGCGACCAGAGGATCAATCAGCGATGTGATGAAGCCCCACGCGAAAAACAGCACAGTGACGGCTGCGAAGGCCGCTTTCTGCGAGTTGGGACTTGCGGAACCTGCTGACGCGCTGACTGACACTTCGCTCTCCTAAACCGGTCGCTGGCAGACCGTTGGCCTGCGGGTCTAGCTGGCCTTGTCAGCGATGTCATCCATTTGCATAGCTATGCAAATGACGCCTCATCCCTGTGCCATTGCGGGGGGCAGTTCGCGGCGCAGCTTGTCGATCAGGCGCTGAACCTTGGGCAGGAGGTGCCGCCGCTGCGGATAGACTGCCCAGATCGGATCGTCCTCTGGCCGGAAGGCACCAACGACTTCGACGAGCGAACCTTCGGCAATGGCTCGGCTGACGTAGAATGCGGGCAACTGGCACAGGCCAAGGCCCGCTATTGCGGCGTCGTACACGGCGGTTCCGTTGCTGCAACGCCAGCGTCCGCGCGGACGGATGGTGCGCACTTCTCCGTCAATGCGGTAGCGCCAGGTGTCGGACGTGGCGGGGATACATTCGTGCGCTTCAAGATCGTCCACCGTCTCCGGCGTGCCGTGTGCGGCAAGGTAGGCGGGCGAGGCACAGGTGATGATGCCGCGTGTGGCGATCTGGGTGCGGATCAGGCGGCTGTCGGGCAGGGTGCCGGTGCGGATGGCAAGGTCATAGCCTTCGGATACCAGTTCGACCACGCGGTTCGACAGATCGAGGTCCACCGACAGCTTCGGATATTCCTGCACATAAGCGCGCACGATCGGGGCCACGAAGCGTTCGCCCAGCGCCGTGGGGCAGGTGATGCGCAAGTGGCCCTGCGGTTCGCCCTGAAGATCGAGCATGGCGATGGCCTCGTCCCGCTCGGCAATCAGGCGGCGGAACTGGTCCACCAGCGTGCGTCCGGTATCGGTCAGGCTGACCGCGCGGGTGGTGCGGTGGAAGAACTGCGCGCCAAGGCCCTGTTCCAGCCGGGCCACCGCGCGGCTGACGTGCGATGTGGACGTGCCCAGCCGTTTTGCTGCGGCGACAAATGTCCCCGCATCGGCGACTGCTACCACCTCATCAATCCCATCCCATCGATTGTTCATTGTTCTCGTCTTGCAACAGTGTTTCGCGTAATGCGCAATTTAACACTGGCGTAGCAATTATGCTAACGGCCCTACAACAGATTTTGGCCATTCTTAAGGGAGACCCGTGCCATGAAGACCCGCGCCGCCGTGGCTTTCGCGCCCAAGCAGCCGCTCGAAATCGTCGAACTCGATCTTGAAGGCCCCAAGGCGGGCGAAGTTCTGGTCGAAATCATGGCGACGGGCGTGTGCCATACCGACGCCTATACGCTCGACGGTTTCGACAGCGAGGGCATCTTCCCCAGCGTTCTGGGCCACGAAGGTGCAGGCGTGGTGCGCGAAGTTGGCCCCGGCGTCAGATCGGTAAAGCCGGGCGATCACGTTATCCCGCTCTACACGCCCGAATGCCGCCAGTGCAAATCGTGCCTTTCGGGCAAGACCAACCTGTGCACCGCGATCCGCGCCACGCAGGGCAAGGGCCTGATGCCTGATGGCACAAGCCGCTTCAGCTACAAGGGCCAGACCATCTTCCACTACATGGGCTGCTCCACCTTCTCGAATTTCACGGTCCTGCCCGAAATCGCGGTTGCCAAGATCCGCGAGGACGCACCGTTCCAGTCCGCCTGCTACATCGGCTGCGGTGTGACCACGGGCGTTGGCGCTGTGGTGAACACCGCCAAGGTGCAGGTGGGTGACAACGTGGTGGTCTTCGGCCTTGGGGGCATCGGCCTGAACGTGATTCAGGGCGCGCGGCTGGCGGGTGCGGGCAAGATCATCGGCGTGGACATCAATCCTGACCGTGAGGAATGGGGCCGCAAGTTCGGCATGACAGACTTCCTCAACTCCAAGGGGTTGAGCCGCGAGGAAACGGTGGCGAAGGTCGTTGAGATGACCGATGGCGGTGCGGATTACACCTTCGACGCCACCGGCAACACCGAAGTGATGCGCACCGCGCTGGAAGCCTGCCATCGCGGCTGGGGCACGTCGATCATCATCGGCGTGGCCGAAGCGGGCAAGGAAATCGCCACGCGTCCGTTCCAGCTTGTGACAGGCCGCAACTGGCGGGGCACTGCGTTCGGCGGGGCCAAGGGGCGCACCGATGTGCCGAAGATCGTCGACATGTATATGACCGGCAAGATCGAAATCGACCCGATGATCACCCACGTGATGGGTCTGGAAGAGATCAACACCGCGTTCGATCTGATGCACGCGGGCAAATCGATCCGTTCAGTTGTGGTGTTTTGAATCTGAACAGGTTTACACAGTTTACACAGTCCTGAGAAACTATTGAGGGGCCGGTCGGACGCATGTCTGGCCGGCCTTTTCGTGTGCGAAAAGGCGCGTAGGCGGGAGTTTGATGGGTCAAGGAACGGGGCGGAGGCTGGCACTTTACGAGCGTGTAGGACAGCGGATTTTCAGTCCGTGCCTTGGTAAAGGCTCCGCATTGATCACATTGCTGATGCCGTGCGGTCCGGTTTCTGCAGCGCCGCAGGTACATCGGCTGTCGTAGTTGCCCGTGATGTAAATTCGCCGGCTCTACACGTGCGTCGGAATAGCGACATCATTCCTGAATATGTGACGAGAATCACGCAGACTAAGGCCGTGCAAAAGCACTTTTACCCCATTATGGTTTGAAACGTTCGATTCGCAGTAATGAATATCCAATTCGGTTTCTGGAAATCGGCGGGGCAAATAGGGGGCTCGTTTCGGATGAGAGCGAAGTTCGTCGTGCAGCTTGTCGCGTGCATGGTTGGGGTTACTACTTCTGTGGCGTTTGGCGCCGCGACAGCCTCGGCGCAGGCTGTAACCTCCAAACCCATCGTGGCCATCGAGAAGATGGACGATCTCGCAAACTCCGGTCAGGCAGCCGCCTTTTCCACGATGATCCAGTCGGCAATCGAATCGACGAACAAGTTCCGTGTGATCGAACGCGCCCGTCTGGACAAGCTGGTGGGCGAGCAGGCCCGCGCCAAGTCCGGGTTGGTCACCAGCCGCAAACCCGGCAAAGTCGGCGGGTTTGAGGGCGCGGACTATCTGATCTACGGTTCTATCACGACGCTTTCGATGGTGCGTAAGTCCGACTTCGGCAGTTCGTTGCTTTCAGGGATGCTCAGCAACAACAATGGTGGAAAGACCTGTTCGGGCGGTCAGGCAACGCTTTCGATCGACATCAAGATCACCGACGCAGATAGTGGCGAAGTCCGCTATAACCGCCGGATCGACGAAACGCAGAAGCTTGCCACCACGTGCGACACGCAGAATCCGTCAGTCGATGCAGCGGCGTTGTTGCGTTCAGCTGCCGACAAGGTGGCGACGGGTCTGGTAACCGCGATCTATCCTATTCAGATTGCGGCCGTCCAATCGGACGGTGTCATCGTGCTCAACTACGGTGAGGGCGCGGTCAGGGTTGGCGACATGATGTCGATCTTTGCCAAGGGTGAAGTCATCCGAGATCCTGCGACCGGCGAAATCATTGCCAATGATGAGCAGCGTGTAGGCGGCCTGCGCATTACCGACGTTCTTGGCCGCGTCTCGAAGGCGCAGCCGATGGGGGCTTTCTCAGGCACACCGACAGTAGGTGCAATTGTCCGTCCGGCAACGGCGGATGAAGTCAGGTTGATGAACGCCAAGCCGAAGAAGAAGTGAGGGGCCCGGCCATGAACAAGCACAGCAATGCTTTTGGTGCGGCGATGGTTGCAGTGGCTCTGGCAAGTTCGGTTCCAGTGCAGGCACAGGTCGGTCCGGCCATATCCATCGGCGCTTTCGATGCCGAGGAAGCGTGCACGATTTACCAGCAATATGCAGGTCGTCGGGCTGAATACGCTGATCCTTATGTCTACGCATCGTACAGCAGCTTCTTTACCTATCTGGTCAAGGACTGTGTGCAGAATTTCCCATCCTTGCGCACCGCATTGCAGGCGGCGCTGGCTTCGTCCGGCAAGTTTGCGCAGCGCGCGGGAGGGTATGTGGTGACCGGACACCTTTCGCGCGTCAGCGGAACGGGTGGCCCTGCGCCCGACGCACCCGATATGGGGCCGGGCGGATTCTCGATCACGTCCAGCAGCATGTTCGTGACTATGGACTTCACGGTGAAGGACGCGCGCGGCCGCATCGTGTTTGGCGATGTCGTTACCAAGAAGATAGAAGTGGGTTCCGACATCAACGTGAACGGTTTCCGCGCCACGTCTTCGCAGGGCGGCCCGGGGCTTTATGCCGTGCTGCAGAAGGAGCTGTCGCAAGCCATTGCCCGCAAGATCGCGTTCCACTTTGTCCCGTTGGCGGTGATCCGCAACGAAGGCACCGAAATCCAGTTGAACTATGGCGCGCCGCTCATCGCGCTGGGTCAGACGGTCCAGGCGACGGCGCCCGACGGTTCAGCTGTGGCGCGCTATCGCGTAACCTCCGCTTCCAATGGATCGGCGCTGGCCGAACTTGAAGGCGATGGCAGGTATCAGCGCATCGTGCCCGGAAGCCAGGCGATCGTAATTGAAAATGACGATCCAGCGGCCAATGGGCCGAGGTTCAAGCGCACGCCTCTGCCCTGAACGACCGCACCGGCACATCACATCGCGGATATGCCGCCGTCGAGCTTCAACTCGGCCCCTGTCATGAAGCGACTTTCGTCGCTGGCGAGGTAGAGAACACCGGCGGCGATGTCGTTCGGGTCGCCGACGCGGCCCAGCGGGATCTGGCGGGCGAGTTTTCCCATGACGACGCCTTTGTCGAGATTTGCGTTGGCGCTGATGCCATCGAGAATGGGGGTGTCGACGAAGGTGGGATGGACCGAATTGCAGCGGATGTCCCAGCCGCGCTTGGCGCAATAGAGCGCAACCGATTTGGTCAGCATCCAGACGGCTGCCTTGCTGGCGTTGTAACCGGGCATTGTGTCCGACGCGATCAGGCCTGCGATAGAACTGATGTTGACGATAGAGGCGGGCTGGCTGTCGCGCAGCAGGGGCAGGGCCTTTTGGCAGCCGAGGAACACGCTGTCGACGTTGATGGCAAAGCCGCGATGCCATTCGTCCAGCGTGCAGGTTTCGATATTGCCGCGCACGCCCACGCCCGCGTTGTTGACGAGGACGGAGAGGCCGCCGAGCTTTTCGGCGGCAAGGGCGATGGCCTTGTCCCAATCATCCGCGCTGGTGACATCGTGCTGCATGGCAAAGGCAGTGCCTGCGCCCAGTTCAGCGTTGATCGCATCGGCCTGTGCCACAGCGCCATCGCCGTTGATGTCCGTCAGCAGCACGCGCGCGCCTTCGCGGGCGAGCATCCATGCGTGTGCTGCGCCGAGGCCCTGCGCTGCGCCGGTGACGAGGGCTTTCTTGCCGTGAACTCTGCTCATGTAGGTTCTCTCCCGAAAGTTCATGCGCCCCCGCCCTTCGACTGGCTGGAAAGCCAGACGCTCAGGATAAACCGGGGGCCTCAGTCAGTTTACGCGAGCGTTACGTCACAACACCGAGGCCCCCGCCTTCGCGGGTGAGCAAGCCATTTGAGGTTAGACAAGCAATTCGCGCCGCTTCGCGCAAGCGGCGGAAATGTCAGGCCATGATGCCGGGGGATAGGAGGAGGAGCATTCGCACGTCGATAGCGTAGCCTTGCGCGCGCTTGGCGGAGAGGAAGCGTTCGATTTCCGTAAGGGCAACCCGGTGCACGGTGATGCCTTCACCTTCCACACCGCCGCCTTCGGAAACTTTTTCAAGATCGTGCGCGCGAAACAGGGTGAAGGCCTCTGTCACCATGCCGGGCGACGAATGGAACTCGCCCAGCGATTCGATCCGGCCCGGACGATAACCGGTTTCCTCTTCCAGTTCGCGGGCGGCGGCAGCGGCACCGTCCTCGTTTTCCGCAGCGTCTTCGTCACCGATCAGGCCTGCGGGAAGTTCGATGCACGGGCGGCCCAGCGGTACGCGGAACTGTTCGACCAGCAGGACCTGGCCATCCTCGATGGCGAGGATTACCGCTGCCTTGATGTTGCGGGTGCGGCTGACATATTCCCAGCGCCCGCGCGTCTTGGCGATGATGAAGCGGCCTTCCCAGCGCACCTGTTCGGGATGATCGCGGTATTCTTCCTCAAGGCTCATACTTCGATCAACCTGTCTGGCAGTTCGTTGGTATCATCGTCGCTGCGCGGGAAGTGTTCGGCCAGAACTTTGCCCACTTCGCCTACCGCCGCCGCCATCCCTTTCGCGATTTGGCCCGCACGCAGCGGGTCGAGCATGGCTTTCATCGCGTGGCCCCATGTTTCGGGCGAAACCTTGGAAGCGATGGCTGCATCGGCGATGATTTCGGCGTGATGTTCATCAAGGCTGACATAGATCAGCACCCCGGTGCGGCCCGATGTGCGGCTTTCCGCACCGACACGAAAACAGGTGAGCGCACGGGCGCGAACGCGGGCATTGCGGACGAAGCTTGGCGTGAGCCACAGGCCCAGCGGCGTGAACCGCATTAGCAGATACATGCCGCCAAATTTGAGCGCGGCGAACGTGAGCGCCACGCCTAGCACACCACGCGGCGTCCATTCGTGACCCCACAGGCCCAATGCGCGTTCAACCAGCGAGAAGTAAAAGGTGGGCGCGATTTCGAGCGCTGAAAGTGCGAGGAAAGCGACCAGTGCCGACCAGATCAGCGAAACATCGTGATAGGTGTCGGAACGGGGCGTGACGATGGTGACGATCTCGCCCGCGCTGTGCATTTCCGCAGCCGCGACGGCATCGGAAACCAGCTTGTGATCGGCTGCGGTCATTGCAAGTTTTGCCATCACCAGTCCCCCGAAGCGCCACCGCCGCCGGAGTCACCCCCGCCGAAACCGCCAAAGCCGCCGCCTCCGCTCCAGTCGGACCCGCCGCCGCTGCTCCATCCTGAGCCACGGTTATTGTCCGATGCGGCGCGGGCGATTTCACTTATGCCCCAAAGCACGATGCCGGGATCGATGCCACTTCGGCGCTGGACATAGCCACGGTTGCGGCGGCCAAAGATGGCGATGAGCACAACGATCAGCACGATCCAGAATATCGCGCTGGCGATGACCGAACCGCCTGAACCTTCGCCCTTGCGCGCAGCGGCGGCGGCTTCGGCAACGGCCTTTGCGTCGGCGGGATTGCGGCTGAGCTGGGTGAGGATCTGCTCTACCCCGGCATTGATGCCGCCTGCATAATCGCCCTGTTTGAAACGGGGGGTGACTGCGCCTGAAAGGATGCGCCCGGCCAGGACATCGGGCAGATATTCCTCAAGGCCAAGGCCCACCTCGATCCGCACCTTGCGTTCGTTTGGTGCAATCAGGAACAGCAGGCCCTGATCGGTCTGCTTGCCGCCTATGCCCCATGCGCGGAACAGCTCGTTGGCGTATGAGTCAACGTCCTGATCGTCGAGCGAGGCGACCGTTGCGACAACTACCGATCGTCCTGTCTGCGCATTGTAGGCAGATAGCCTTTGGGTGAGGGCGGCTTCCTGATCGTCGGGAATGATCTGGGCCTGATCCAGCACCGGCCCGGTGGGGCGTGCGGGCATGGCTGCTTGTGCTGTTCCGGCCAAAAGCAGGAACAGCACCGCGAACATCTGCCATAAGGCGCGCGCCAAAGCCCTCGGCGGGCGGATCATTTTATTGGCCCGATGCTGCCGGAGCCGGGGCCGCAGGCGCGTTCATGTCAAAGTTCACCGTCGGCGCGGTTTCGGCACCGGCAGCGGCCTTGAACGGCACCATCGGCTTTGCGCCGTGGATCAGCTTTGCGCCGATGGCATCGGGGAAGGTGCGGATGGTGGTGTTATAGGCCTGCACCGCTTCATTATAGCGCGTGCGCGCCACGCCGATGCGGTTCTCGGTCCCTTCAAGCTGCACCATCAGATCGGCAAAGCGGGCCTGGCTTTGCAGTTGCGGGTAGTTTTCGACCACGGTGCGCAACTGGCCCAGTGCCTGGGTCAACTGGTTCTGCGCGTTCTGGAATTTCTCGAACTCGGCGGGGTTCGAAAGATCATCGGTGGTGATGTTGATCGATGTGGCGGCGGCGCGGGCGTTGGTCACGTTCGTCAGGATCGTGGTTTCCGATGCCGCTGCGCCCTTTGCCGTGGCGACAAGGTTGGGGATCAGGTCTGCACGGCGCTGATAGGAGCTTTCGACATCGGCCCAACGCGCCTTGGCTTCTTCCTCGGCAGCGGGAACGGAGTTGATTCCGCAGGCCGAAAGGCTGGCGGCGGCAACGGTGGCGAATGCAATCTGCGTAAAGCGGGTGGCGGCCATCGAAAAGTCATCCCCATTGTGTGAGCCGCGATGCGGCCCGAATAATGCATGAGATAGAGGGACTGCGTTACGGTTCAAGTATCGACCCGATATGCAACCGATTGAGGGTTGTCGTTGAAACACGTCGCTGGCAAGCTCCGCTCTCCAATATGGTTAATGTGTCGAGGGGGATTGGTCGATATGATTTCGGAATTCAAAGCATTTATCGCGCGCGGGAACGTGCTTGATCTGGCGGTCGGTGTGATCATTGGCGCGGCTTTCGGCAAGATCGTTTCGTCTCTGACCGACGACGTGCTGATGCCGCTTATCAGCCTGATCACGGGTGGCATCGATTTCAGCCAGAAGTTTGTGGTGCTGGGGTCTATCCCGGCAGACTACAAGGGCGAGATGACCTACGCCGCGCTCAAGGCCGCGGGTGTGCCTATGCTGGGCTGGGGATCGTTCATCACGGCGGTCATCAATTTCCTGATCCTCGCCTTCGTGATCTTTTTGATCGTGCGTCAGGCCAACAAGCTGATGGCAAAGCCCGAAGCACCTGCCGCCCCGGCCGGGCCGACCGAGGTCGAACTGCTGGCAGAGATCAGGGATGCGCTGAAGAAGTAAGGACGACCCTCCGTCATTCCCGCGAAGGCGGGAACCCAGCGACAAGACCGTCGTCGCACCGCGACGATTCTTTCGTTGGACTGGATCCCCGCCTTCGCGGGGATGACGAGGTGTGATGAGTGGCGTGAGTTGAACGGGGCGGGTGCAAACCTGCCCCTTTTCATTTCTCGCGCAGTGCCTATATGGATCCCTGCCGGTTTCGACCGGCTATGGTGATAAACTGCGGCGTGCAATAGGCACAGCGGACCCGGGGGCGGTACCCGGCGGCTCCACCATCACTACCGTGTTCTTTCGGATGCGGGCCTTGTTGTCGCAAGGGTGTTGATGGGGCCGAACTAGGATCGACGTGTGTTGAAAAGCGCTGTTTTTGCCCAGGCTGAGTAACCTGCTCAAGGCTCAAAACTCACAAGTGCCAACGACAACGAAGCACTTGCTCTCGCTGCATAATTCTAGGGGCTAACGCCCTGAAGTTATAAGGTTAGAGCACGGTTCGGACCGAACCGGGTAACAGAATCGGAAACCGGGGGCTGGGGGCGAGCCTAGCAACAGAATCGCCCTATTCACGTTTTCGGCGCGATACTCAGATCTTGGCGGAAGCTTCCGTCTGCGCACGAGCCTGTTGTTCCATGCGCACGGCATCAAGAATTTTGGCTCCCGCGATGAACACTGCGCCTGTAGCTGCCAGAAACAGCATCTTGCCACCAAAGCCGGGATATTCGGTGAGGTAAGCTTTGCCGCGCTCAACCGCGCCTAACGACAGCGCATAGATCACCGCGAACGCCTCGAACCGGGTCTTGATGATGAAGAGGCGACCAATTTTGCGCAGCATCCCGAACGGTATCCTTTTGTCCTGCCATCTGCTCAGCAACGATCGTGCCAGATCAGGGTTTGCTGAAAAGCGCCTGGTTAACGCGAGCTTCACTGTAAAGCCCGGCGACAAGCGGGCAAGCACCTTGCCCTGAGGATACGCGAAAGAGTTCAGGCCAGTTCCGGCAATTGCAGCATTTCGAGCAATGCCGTGCGTGCTGCGATGACCGAGCGCGCGAGCGATTCCCGGCCAAGATCAACGGGATCGATCTGTTCGGGCCAATGCGCCGCAACCACCGCCTCAACTTGCGCAATCTTGGCCTCGTCCAGCAGGAAGCGCGGATCGACGGTGGCAGGATCGGCGACAACGCGCAGACGCAGGCAGGCGGGGCCACCGCCATTGGCCATCGACTGGCGCACATCGACCGGCAGGACCCGGCGGATAGGGCCGTTTGAGGCCATATGTGCTTCCAGCCAGCCCCGTACCAAAGGCGTCTCCCATGCTTCCAGCGGGATGACGAGGGCCATTTCGCCTGATGGCAGCGTCAGGAGTTGGGCGTTGAACAGATAGCTGCGGATCGCATCGGCCAGGCTGACCGTGCTGGCAGGAACGATGACGATCTCGACCTCGGGCAGGCGTTCGCGGATCGCGGCATATGTGCCATCGGGATCGGCAAAGGCCTGTTCGTGCGTGAACAGCACGCGCTCGTTGGCGACGGCGACGACATCATTGTGGAATGCGCCTGCCGCGATGGCTTCAGTGGATTGTTCGACGAAAAGGCAGCGTTCCGGGGCGAGGCCGTGACGGCGCGCGATGGCGCGGCTCGCCTGTTCATGCTGGCGTGCGGGAAACGCGCCGCCCGTGGTGCCATAGACGAAGATTTCGAGGCCGGGGGCTTCGTGGGAAGCGCACATGCGCATGTGATTGGCTGCGCCTTCATCCCCGAAGCAGGGGGGCACGGCATCGTGAACGACAAAAGCTTGAGCATTGGCAAATGCAACGCGCAACTGGCGCAGGGTATCAGGCCATTCCTGCGATCGGTGCGGCATGGTGACGAGGTTGGCGGCGGTCAGGTGGCAGCGCCCGTCCACCGTATCGGGTGCGGGGCTGACGGTGGCCGCATTGGCGGTCCACATGGATGACGCAGACCATGCCGCCGCGCGCAGGCGGCGTTGGGCTGGATCGCTTTCGTCAATTGCGTGAAGGCCCAGAGCGCCGAGAAACGCCGGGTTGGGCCGGGGAAGGGGCGCGAACAAGCCCTGCGTCAAACCCAAGCCAATGTTGTGGCGCATCTTGGCCAAGCCCTGCAGGGCGGCGGCACGTGGGTAGGAAACCTCGCCTGCATTGCTGGCGGATGCGAGGTTGCCGAGGCTGAGGCCTGCGTAATTGTGGCTGGGGCCGACAAGGCCATCGAAGTTGATTTCAACGAGGGGCATGACGTGTCCTTAGCGCTCCACAAACCACACGGCATCGCCCGCCTTGACGCCCAGCGCAGCAGCGGCGACCGGATCGAGCGTCGGGCCATCGGGCGTTTCGTGCAGTTCGGCAAAGGTGCAGCGATAGTCCGCAAGCGTGCCAGTGGCGGCGAGCGCCTTGATCACCGGGCCATCGCTTTCCGGCGCGCGCACATGCGCGATGGGCAATTGCCTTGCCTCGCAGATCGAACGCACGCGATCGGTTCGGGATGTCATCGTCGGGCCGCCGTCGAAGATATCGACATATCCTTCGTAGGCAAAGCCTTCCTCTTCGAGCATCCGCATTGCCGCGCGGCCCGATGGGTGCGGCAGCCCGATGGCGGAGCGAGCAGATTCGGGCAGCATTGCGATATAGACCGGGTGCTTGGGCATCAGATCGGCGATGAACTGGTTGCCGTTGATCGCGTTGAAATAGTCCGCTTCCTGAAAGCTCATGCCGAAAAAGCGCCCTGCCACGCCGTCCCAGAACGGCGATCCGCCGCGCTCGTCGATCACGCCGCGCAATTCGGCCAGGATCTTCTCCCCAAAGCGCTGGCGATGCATGGCGATGAACAGATAGCGGCTGCGCGCCAGCAACATGCCCAGGCCGCCTGCGCGCTCGTTGGGATGAAGGAACAGGCCGCCCACTTCGCTCGACCCTTCAAGGTCGGTCACGAGATTGAGCATCTCTGCCCGGAAGGTGCGGTTCAGTTCCTTGGAATGCTGCGTCAGCGTGGCCATGCGATAGGAATAGAATGGCCACTGGCGGCCCACGCTGGTGAATATCTGCGATGTGCCGCGCACTTCGCCGGTTTCGACGTTTTCCAGCACGAAGACGAACAGTTCGTCGCTGGGGTTTTTGGGATCACCCACGTCGGTATTGCCATAAGCCTCTGCTGCGCGGGCGAGTTTCGCGGTCAGCGCCTTGCGATCGGGCGGCAGGTTGGTGAAGCCACCACCAGTGAGCTTGGCCATTTCGTAGAGCGGTTGCAGATCGTTCGCGCGTGCGGCGCGGATGCGGAAGGTCATCACATTCCCCCGGAAAGACGATGCAGGACAAGCGCGGAAAGCGCGGCGCGCTCTGCCAGCGAAGGCACGATCAGGAACTCCTGATCCGAATGGATTGCCCCGCCGCGCACGCCCATCGTATCGACCACGGGCACCCCGCAGGCCGCGATGTTGTTGCCATCGCAGACGCCGCCCGATGGTTGCCAGCGGATCGGCTGGCCCAGCGCTTCACCACATTCGCGCACCAGACCGAATAGAGCGGTAGCTTCCGGCGTGAGCGGTTTGGGCGGGCGTGAAACGCCGCCGTGAAGGTGGATCGCCACATCGTGGAGCTTTTCAATCACACGGATCGCCTCGCGCAGGGCAGCGTCGAACGTTTGCGCCTGTTCGGGCAGGCGCGGGCGTACGTTGAAGCGCAGCACGGCATGGTCGGGCACGACATTGTTGGCACTGCCGCCATCGATCTTTGCCGGGTTTATCGAAAGCCCCGGCTCTTCCATCGCTTTCAGCCGCAACGCCAGATCGGCAGCGGCAAGAATGGCATTGCGCCCGTCCTGCGGATTGCGCCCAGCATGCGCGGAGCGACCCTTGATCACCGCGCTGTAGTTGCCGCTGCCGGGGCGCTCGCCGGCCAAGGTGCCATCGGGCAACGCGGAAGGTTCATAAGTCAGCGCAGCCGCCTTGCCCTGCGCCAGTTCGGCAATAAGCGTCGCGGACGACAGGCTGCCGGTTTCTTCATC
The DNA here is from genome assembly GCF_012641335.1 of Novosphingobium sp. ERN07. Classification (GTDB taxonomy): domain Bacteria; phylum Pseudomonadota; class Alphaproteobacteria; order Sphingomonadales; family Sphingomonadaceae; genus Novosphingobium. Next base: position 25,230 of record NZ_JABAID010000016.1, on the reverse strand, counting down.
GGAATTGATCAGCACATCATAGCCGACCGATGCCGCAGCAGGGCTGGCCTCGAAGGCTTGCAGCGCGGCAAGGATTACCGCGATCCCGCCTTTCATGTCGGCCACGCCGGGGCCGTTGAGCGTTTTGGCATCCAGCCATTGCAGCGTCTGGAACGGGTGGGTGGGACTGAAAACCGTGTCCATATGCCCGGTCAGCAGATAGCGGCGCGGTGCCTGTGGGCGGACCGACAACACAAGGTGCGCACCGTTGGGCGTGTCTCGCTCTGTACCGTCTGGCGCTATGGTCTGCACCGGCGCGGGATCAATCTTGCGGATATCGCCGGGCAGCACGGCAAAGGCATCGGCCAGCATGTCGCACTGGCGGGCAAGGCCGGGCAGGTTCCCCGTGCCGGTGTTGATGGCGCACCATTGCTGGACCAGCGCAAGCATGGGGGGCGCATCGAGCGGTTCGAGCAGGGCTTGTTCGGTGAGGGAAAGCTGTTGCATCTGCAACCAGCGTAGCGGGTTGAACCTGTCGGGTGAACCCCCTCAAGACTTTCGTATTGTTGCCAAGCTTGTTCAAAGCGGGCATAGGCTGGGACGTTCCTCCCCAGGTTCATCGGATTCGGCGCAGGCGGGTTTGTCCGTCGGCGCAGTTTATGCGAGCGTATGGACATGGGAATTATGAGCGAACGTATCGAGCGCAATGGCCTGCGAGTTGACGCAGCCCTCGCCACTTTCATTGACAGCGAAGTTCTGGTGCCGCTGGGCCTTGAACGCGAAGCCTTCTGGCAGGGCTTTGCCACGCTGGTGGGCCGTTTCGCTCCGGTAAACCGCGCGCTTCTGGCCAAGCGCGATGCGTTGCAGGCGCAGATCGACGCATGGCACCGTGAACGGCGTGGCAAACCTCTTGATGCGGTGGCCTATCGCGCGTTCCTGACTGAAACCGGCTATCTTGTGCCCGAACCTGCCGATTTCCTGATCGGGACGGAAAACGTAGATCCCGAAATTGCGACGATGGCCGGGCCGCAACTTGTCGTGCCAGTTCTAAATGACCGCTTTGTGTTGAACGCCGCCAATGCGCGCTGGGGCAGCCTTTATGACGCATGGTATGGCACCGATGCGCTGGACGCTGCGCCTGCCAAGCCGGGCGGCTATGACAAGGTGCGCGGCAGCGCGGTCGTTGCGGCAGGCCGCGCGTTCCTTGACGCTAGGTTCCCGCTTTCGACCGGTAGCTGGGCCGACTGGGACGGTGCGGGCGATCCGCCGCTGGCTGATGCGGCGCAACTGGTGGGTCGCAAGGCAGGCGGGCTGCTGCTGATCAACAATGGCCTTCATGTCGAGATCGTGATCGACCGTTCGACGCCGGTGGGTGCTGACGACAAGGCAGGCATTTCCGACATCGTGATGGAAGCCGCGCTGACGACCATCGTCGATCTTGAGGATTCGGTTGCGGCGGTTGATGCCGAAGACAAGCTTGTTGCCTATCGCAACTGGCTGGGTCTGATGCGCGGCGATCTGGAGGCGAGCTTCCAGAAGGGCGGCAAGACGCTGACCCGCACGTTGGAGGGCGACTGCGAATGGACGTCGATCAGCGGCGAGGCAATGGTCCTGCCGGGGCGTAGCCTGTTGTTCGTGCGCAATGTCGGCCATCTGATGACCAACCCTGCGATCCTGCTGCCTGATGGTAGCGAAGTGCCCGAAGGCATCATGGACGCGGTGATCACCAGTGCCATCGCCATGTTCGATCTGAAGGGGCTGGGCCGCCATCGCAACAGCAGGGCGGGCAGCGTTTATATCGTGAAGCCCAAGATGCACGGGCCAGAAGAGTGCGCTTTCACTAACGACCTGTTCGATGCGGTGGAAGATCTGCTGGGTCTTGCGCGCCACACCGTAAAGGTGGGTGTGATGGACGAAGAGCGTCGCACCTCGGCCAACCTCGCCACCTGCATCGCGGCGGTGAAGGATCGCGTGGTCTTTATCAACACAGGCTTCCTTGACCGGACAGGGGATGAAATCCACACCTCGATGCAGGCGGGCCCGATGATCCGCAAGGGCGCGATCAAAGGCTCGGGCTGGATCGCCGCTTATGAAAAGCGCAATGTCTGCATCGGGCTGAAGCAGGGCCTGTCGGGCAAGGCGCAGATCGGCAAGGGCATGTGGGCCGCGCCGGACATGATGCGCGACATGATGGAGCAGAAGGTCGGCCACCCGCGCACGGGCGCGAACACGGCTTGGGTGCCATCACCCACCGCCGCCACGCTGCATGCAATGCACTATCATCAGGTACCGGTCTTCGCCCTTCGCGATGACATTGCGAAGGAACCGGTACCGGGCCTCGATGCGCTGCTGGCGATCCCGCTGGCAGACGGCGCGAACTGGTCGGAAGACGAAGTGCGCGAGGAATTGGACAACAATGCGCAAGGGTTGCTGGGCTATGTCGTGCGCTGGATCGATCAGGGTGTGGGCTGTTCCAAGGTGCCCGATATCAACGATGTGGGCCTGATGGAAGATCGCGCCACGTTGCGCATTTCCAGCCAACATATGGCCAACTGGCTGCTGCACGGCGTTGCCACCAGTGAACAAGTGATGGACAGCCTGAAGCGTATGGCGGCCAAGGTCGATGCGCAGAATGCCGACGATCCGCTTTATGAACCGATGGCGGGGCGCTGGGAAGAAAGCTTTGCCTTCCGCGCGGCCTGCGATCTGGTGTTCAACGGGGTGGAGCAGCCGAACGGCTATACCGAGCCGCTGCTTCATGCGTGGCGGTTGAAGAAGAAGGCCGCGATGGCGAAAGTGGCTGAGTTGGCCTGATCGGCGTTGACAATGCTGGGTCGGTCATGATGACTTTCGGGTCATGACCGACCCAGCAACCAAAGGCCCTGCGTCCTACTTTCCGTCTATCGAGAAGAAGTATGGCAAACCGATAGCCGAATGGCAGGCGCTGGTGCGCGCTGCCTTGCCCGCCAAGCATATGGAACTGGTTGCAATGCTGAAAGAACAGCACGGTATGGGTCACGGCCATGCCAACGCGGTTGTGGCCTATACGCTTGCCGAAGACGGCAAATAGCTACTTCGTCAGCACCCGCGCGATGCTGACGAACTCTTCCACGCTCAGCGTTTCGGCCCGGCGCTGCGGGTCTATTCCCAACACGTCCAGAGCATCGAGCGCGCCCGGCAACCCCTTCAGCGATTGGCGCAGCATCTTGCGCCGCTGGCCAAACGCGGCCTCGGTCACCCGCTCAAGCATCCGTGCCGAAACGCCTTCTGGCATTGTGCCGGGTTCGACATGGATGATGGCCGACATGACTTTGGGCGGCGGGGTGAAGGCGCTGCGGTGGACCTTCATCGCGATGCGCGGGGTGCTGCGCCACTGCGCCAGCACGGCAAGGCGGCCATAGGCATCGGTGCCCGGTTGCGCGACGATGCGTTCGGCCACTTCCAACTGGAACATCAGCGTCAGCGATTTCCACTGCGGCGGCCAGTCCTGCCCCGATAGCCAGCCGGTAAACAGTTGCGTGCCAACGTTGTAGGGCAGGTTCGCGGCAACGTGCCACGGGCCTTCGAACAAGGTGTCGGGTGCGATTTTGGTCGCGTCGCCCTCGATTACGGTCAACTGGCCGGGGAAAGCTTCGCCAAGTTCGGCCAGCGCGGGCAGGCAGCGCTTGTCCATTTCGATCGCGGTGACGTTCGCTCCGGCGCGCAGCAGGGCGCGCGTCAGACCGCCGGGGCCGGGGCCGACTTCCAAAACGTTTTCGCCCTTCAGCTTGCCCGGCACGCGCGCGATGCGATCCAGCAGATGTTCGTCGAACAGGAAATTCTGCCCCAGCGCCTTGGTGGCGAAAAGGCCGTGGCGGTTCACGACATCGCGCAAGGGCGGCAGATCGGGAAGGTCGGTCATGCGGTTGCCCTTCGTGCGGCGCATTGGCCTGCCATGCGCAGGGCGGCGATGGTCGGGCCGACGCGCGCCGTGCCGGTGCCGGCAATGCCGAAAGCGGTGCCGTGATCGGGCGATGTGCGCACGATGGGCAGGCCGAGCGTGACATTGACGCCTGCATCGAAATCAAGCGCCTTCAACGGGATCAGCGCCTGATCGTGATACATGCATATGGCCACATCATAGCCCTCGCGCGCTTCGGCGTGGAACATGGTGTCGGGCGGTAGCGGGCCGAAAGCGTCGATTCCAGCATCGCGCAAGGCAGCGATGGCTGGTGCGACAACGGCCATGTCCTCGCTGCCCATGCGTCCATCCTCTCCCGCATGGGGATTGAGGCCCGCAACCGCCAGACGCGGGCGCGCAATCCCGTAATCGCGGGCGAGTGCGGCGGCGGTGATTGCGGCGCGGCTGCGGATCAGGTCTGCGGTCAGCAGGTCCGGCACGGACCGCAGCGACACGTGAACCGTTATCGGCACGACGCGCAGGCTCGGCCCCGCCAGCATCATCACGGCGTTTTCGGGCGCGATGCCGCAGGCCTCCGCAACAAATTCGGTCTGCCCCGGATGGGTGAAGCCCACGCGGGCAAGGCGGCTTTTGGCAATCGGGCCGGTGACCAGTGCGGATGCCGCTCCTGAACGGACAAGACCCGTAGCCGTGGCCAGCGCATTCAGCGCCAGTTCCGCGCCCGCATCATCGGGTTCGCCCGGCGTGTAGGGCAGGTCTGCCAGATCAAGCACAGGGAGTGATCCGGCAAAGCAGTCGGCCACTTCATCCGGCGTCTTCACGGTGCAGACCGGAACGGTGATGCCACGCCTGCGGGCCGCTTCTTCAACCACGCGGGCTGATCCGACGACGAAGAACGGCGGCAGTCCTTCGGCATCGCTCAGCGCCCATGCGGCGGCTGCAAGTTCCGGGCCGACACCGGCCGGATCGCCAATCGAAAGGGCAAGGGGGGGCTGCATGAAACAGCCTTACGCGGTTCGTTCGAGACTGGCGAGCCGTTCGAGCGCGGGCCCCAGTTCATCAAAATGGTCGATCACCGCATCCGCGCCAAGTTTATCAGCAGGCACATCGTTGAAGCCAAAGCGCACCGCAACCACCGAGAGGCCCGCCGCGCGCGCCGCACCGATATCGAATGTGGTATCGCCGACGAACGCCGCCGTGCCGCCGCCGCAACGCCGCACCATCTCAAGCAGCATGTCAGGCTTCGGCTTTGCCCTGTCGCGGCCAAGTGTGTCGCCGCCGATCACGCAGGCGAAGCGATGCAGGATGCCCATTTCCTCGAACAGCCGAACGGCCAACGATTCCTTCTTGTTGGTGGCGATGGCAATCTTCACGCCGCGCGCGTCCAGCGCATCGAGCATCGCTTCACCGCCGGGAAAGAACCTCGTGTGATGGGCGATGTTTCGGGCATAAAACGCAACCAGCTCGGCCTGCAGGCCATCGAACGCATCTTCGTCGACCCCGCCCGATTCCATCAGCGCTGACCGCAGCATTTGCGCCGCCCCGCCGCCAACGTGGCGTGCCGTCTCCGTAAGCGGCACTGGCGGTCGCCCGGCCAGCGCCAGCGCATGGTTGAGCGCCACGCCGAGATCGTGGCTGGTATCGAGCAGGGTGCCGTCGAGATCGAATCCGACGATGGTATAAGGAAAATCCGCCATGATGTGCGCAACTGGCCCGGCGTTCTGGAAAGCGCAAGAATTGTCTGGCAAGGGTGCGGGCATGACTGAAAATACCCCGCTCGCCATTATCGTTCTCGCCGCCGGAAAAGGCACCCGCATGAAGAGCGACCTGCACAAGGTGCTCCATCCCATTGCGGGCAGACCGATGCTGATGCACCTTCTGGCCAGCGCCGCCGATCTTGCGCCGACGCGGCAGGTGGTGGTGGCAGGCCACGGGCGCGATCAGCTTGAAAAAGCGCTGGGGGAAAGCGCAACGATTGCGGTGCAAGACCCTCAGCTCGGCACTGCCCACGCGGTGCAGCAGGCCGAAGATGCGCTCGCAGGCTTCGATGGCGACGTGCTGATCCTCTATGGCGACGTGCCGTTTGTGCGCACTGCCACGATGCAGGCGATGATCGCGCGGTTGCACGATGCTGACAGCCCCGCTGCCGTAGTGCTGGGCTTTGAACCTGCAGATGCGCTGCAGTATGGCCGCGTGATCGCGCTGGATGGCCGTATCGTCAAAATGGTGGAGCACAAGGACGCGACCGAGGTCGAGCGCCAGTGCCGCATTTGCAACTCCGGCCTGATGGCGCTGCGCAGCGCCGACCTGTTCGGCCTGCTCGCGCGCGTGGGCAATGACAACGCGCAGGGCGAATACTACCTGCCCGATGTGGTGAACATCGCCATTGCCGATGGCCGCACTTGCGCTGTGGTGGTGACCGACGATGCCGATGAAGTCGCCGGTATCAACTCCCGCGCAGAACTGGCGGAAGCCGAAGGCCGCTGGCAGCAACGCCGCCGGGGGCAGGCAATGGCCGACGGTGCAACGCTCACCGCGCCCGAAACCGTTTGGTTCGCATGGGATACAGTCTTGGGCCGCGATGTGCTGGTCGAACCCAACGTGTTCTTCGGCCCCGGCGTTACCGTGGCCGATCACGTCACCATCCATGCGTTCAGCCATCTGGAAGGCGCAACTCTGGCTGAAGGCGTGCAGATTGGCCCTTACGCCCGCCTGCGTCCCGGCGCGCGGCTGGAAGAAAAGGCCAAGATCGGCAACTTCGTCGAGGTGAAGAATGCCACTTTGCACAAGGGAGCCAAGGCCAACCACCTGACCTATCTGGGTGATGCAGACGTGGGTGCAGGCGCTAACATCGGCGCAGGCACGATCACCTGCAATTACGACGGCTATTTCAAGCACAAGACCGTGATTGGTGAACGCGCTTTCATCGGGTCGAACAGCGCCCTCATCGCGCCCATCAAGATCGGTGCCGACGCCATCGTCGCCGCAGGCAGCGCCGTATCGCGCGATGTGGGCGACGGCGAACTGCGCATGGTCCGCGCCGAACAACTGGTAAAACCCGGCTGGGCAGACCGCTTCCACGATGCGATGAAAAAGAAGAAAGCCGAAAAGAAAGGCTGATCGGCCTGCGTCTCTGCCATCTTTTCCGTGGACTTTCGGGAAAAGATGGTGGGCGCGACAGGGATTGAACCTGTGACCCCACCCGTGTGAAGGGTGTGCTCTACCGCTGAGCTACGCGCCCGTCGGGGCAGGGCTGAAAACCTCTGCCGGACGTCTGACCGAAGTCAGGGGCGCGCCTCTACGACGAGTCGGTTTGATTGACAAGTGGGGCAATCAAGATATTTGCGCTGGCCATGACCGACGAAACCATCCAGCCCGAATCCGCGCCCGAAACGCCTGTTGCCAGCACCGATGTCGGCAGTACCGGCGCAGACGTGCCGCCCGATCACCTTGCCATTCACCCGCGCAGCCCGTTCTTTGATGCGGACAAGCTGCGTCGTGGCGTGGGCATCCGCTTCAAGGGCGTGGTGCGCAACAATGTCGAGGAATATTGCATTTCCGAAGGCTGGGTGCGCGTGCAGGCTGGCAAGACGATGGACCGCAAGGGCAATCCTTTGACGATCAAACTGACCGGTCCGGTAGAGGCATGGTACGAAGATTTGGGTGAAGACGCGCCGGTGGCGAAGGCCTGAACGAAACAGCGCATCCTTGCGCCCCCGCGCAGGGGGGGGCTCGGCGTTGTTCCGCAGCCCATCGTAAACCGCCTGAGGCCCCCGCCTGCGCGGGGGTGCGTTTCACTTAAATCTTATCTTGGCAACAGCCGCCCCCGCTCGCGCGCGACCAGCGCCGTCAGCCAGTCCTTGAACGCTCGCACCCGCGCCAGATTGTGCGTGTCCTTGTGCGTCACCAGCCAGAACGAGCGGGTTATGCGCTGGTCTGGCAGCACCGGCACCAGCCATTTGTCGGCATCACCGATGAAGCACGGCAACACGCCGATCCCTGCGCCCGCCGCGATCATCCTGTGCTGCGCGATGATCGAGGATGAACGGACATTGGCGACAAGATCGGGTTCGATTTCCGCCAGATAGCGCAGTTCGGGCGCATAGAGCAGATCGGGGATATAGCCCACCAGCCGGTGGCCTTGCGCCAGTTCGGCCGGGCGTTCGGGCACGCCCTTCTGCGAAAGATAGCCGCGCGTGGCATAAAGGCGCAGCGCATAGTCCGAGAGCTTTCCAGCAATCACCGGCCCTGCGCGCGGACGCGAAAGTGTGACGGCCAGGTCCGCCTCGCGCTTCGACGGGCTGAGAAAGCCAGACGACGCCACAAGGTCCACGACAAGTCGTGGGTTTGCCTCCACGAAATCGCGCAAGGCAGGCGCGACGATCCAGCTGCCCAGCCCTTCGGACAAGCTGATGCGCAGCGTTCCCGCGATTCCGCCACCACCCGCCGCGTTTTCGGCAATGCGGCTGGCGGCCTGATCCATCGCTTCCACTTCGGCCAGCATGGCTTCGCCCGCTTCGGTCAGCACCTGCCCTTCGCGGGTCTGTTCGAACAGGGTGGCACCGGTTCTTGTTTCCAGACGGCGCAGGCGGCGGCCGATCGTGGTGGCATCCACGCCCATTGCCGCCGCTGCACGGGCAAGCTGCCCGGCGCGGGCCACCGCGATGAAGGCCTGAAAATCGTTCCAGTCGGTCGATTGCATCAATTCACCTGCAAATTTGCAGGTTATCCTCGCACATTCGCCTGTTGCCTGCAATCCATCGCAGGCGCATCACCGCGCCACACGAATTCAGGCGGAAGAGGAAATCCATGCGTCTCGTAGACCACTTCATCGTTGGCGGCCCCGGTGGCGCGCCTGCTCGCAAGGGCGATATTTTCGATCCCAACAATGGTGGCGTGCAGGCGCAGGTCGCGCTCGGCACGGCAGAAACGCTGGAGCGTGCGGTGCAGGCCGCGCTCAAGGCTCAGCCTGCATGGGCCGCTACCAATCCGCAACGCCGCGCCCGCGTGATGTTCCGGTTCAAGGAACTGGTCGAAGCGAACATGGATGCGCTGGCGCATATGCTCTCGTCCGAACACGGCAAGGTCATTGCCGATTCCAAGGGTGACATTCAGCGCGGGCTGGAAGTCGTCGAATTCGCCTGCGGTTTGCCGCATGTCCTGAAGGGTGAATACACGCAGGGCGCAGGCCCCGGCATCGATGTCTATTCGATGCGCCAGCCCATCGGCATCGGCGCGGGCATTACGCCGTTCAACTTTCCCGGCATGATCCCCCTGTGGATGAGCGCGATCGCCATCGCCACCGGCAACGCCTTCATCATCAAACCGTCCGAGCGTGATCCCTCGGTCCCGGTGCGCTTGGCCGAACTGTTCATCGAAGCAGGCCTGCCCGAAGGCATCTGTCAGGTCGTCCACGGCGACAAGGAAATGGTCGATGCGATCCTCGATCATCCGGCCATCGGTGCGGTCAGCTTCGTCGGTTCGTCGGACATCGCGCACTATGTCTATAACCGGGGCGTTGCCGCCGGTAAGCGCGTGCAGGCAATGGGCGGGGCCAAGAACCACGGTATCGTGATGCCCGATGCCGATCTGGATCAGGTGGTCAACGATCTGTGCGGCGCGGCTTTCGGTTCGGCGGGCGAACGCTGCATGGCGCTGCCGGTGGTCGTGCCGGTTGGTGAGGAAACCGCCGAAAAGCTCAAAGCCAAGCTGATCCCGGCGATCAACGCTCTGCGCGTTGGCGTATCGACCGATCCCGAAGCGCACTATGGTCCGGTGGTGACGCAGGCGCACAAGGAAAAGGTCGAGGCCTGGATTTCGAAGTGCGTCGATGAAGGTGGCGAATTGGTCATCGACGGTCGCGGCTTCACGCTGCAGGGCCATGAAAACGGCTACTTCGTTGGCCCGACGCTGATCGATCATGTCACGGCTGATATGGACAGCTACCACAACGAAATCTTCGGCCCGGTGCTGCAGATCGTGCGCGCGAAGGACTTTGAAGAAGCACTCGCCCTGCCTTCGAAGCACCAGTACGGGAATGGCGTGGCGATCTTCACGCGCAACGGCCATGCCGCGCGCGAATTTGCCGCCCGCGTCAATGTCGGCATGGTCGGCATCAACGTGCCGATCCCGGTGCCGGTGGCCTATCACACTTTTGGCGGCTGGAAGCGGTCCGCCTTTGGCGACACCAACCAGCACGGCATGGAAGGCGTGAAGTTCTGGACCAAGGTCAAGACGATCACGCAGCGCTGGCCAGATGGTTCGCCTGATGGCGGGAATGCCTTCGTCATCCCGACGATGGGCTGAGGCCAGACGGTTCAGGAAAGGATTGCTCCGGTGCGCGTTGGTTATGCCATCTGCAACAGCACCGGAGTTTTCCCGATGAAGCGTTTCAATCTGCCCCTTCTCGCCATGCCGCTGGTACTGGCAGCCTGTTCGGACCCGTCGCCGGAGCCAGATGCTTCGGCGACGCCCAGCATGGCGCCCATTGTCAGCGAATCCGAAGCGCTTGCGCCGCCGGTGGCGCCGGGTGCCAGCGCTTCGGCTTCCTCGCTTGCAGAAACATCGTTTCCGATGGCCATGCGCGGGCGCTGGGGCATGAATGCGGCGGATTGCGATCCGGCGCGTGCCGATAACAAGGGCCTGATGACGGTCGGGCCGAACAGCGTGAAATTCTACGAATCCATCGGTGAAATCGGCGTCGTGGCAGACCGCAGCGAAAGCGTTTTGCGTGCCGTGTTCGACTATGAAGGCGAAGGCATGGAGTGGAAGCGGGACGCGCGCTATGAATTGTCGGATGGCGGCAAAACGCTGATCCTGACCGAATATGGCGATGATGCGCCGCAAGGTCCGCGCCGCTATAGCCAGTGCAAGTGAAGGGGGCGTTTTTGATGAAACCGATCATGATCGCCGCGTTCGCATCGCTGGCCTTGGCCGGATGCGCCACGCAGGCACCGCCTGCCGATTTGCCTGCTATGCCCGAAGGCACCTGCAATGCTGATCCGGTGCAATCCCATTTGGGCCACCAGGCCAATGGGGCAAGCGGTGCCGAACTGCTGCGTCTGACCGGGGCAAAAACCTTGCGCTGGGTGCCGCCGCGCTCCGCCGTGACGATGGACTATCGCGCAGACCGGCTGACCGTAAGTTATGATGACGATTACGCGATCGTTCGCATTTCCTGCGGATAGGACTCGACAGCTTGGACGGCGGGCCATAACCGCCGTCCCGTTGATTTAAGGGCACGATTAATCCGTGTGACGGGAAGAGAGAAATGACCGACCAGTTCGCGCTGACCGAAGACCAGATCGCCATTCAGGACATGGCGCGGCGCTTTACCGCCGATGCCATCACGCCTTTTGCTGCGCAGTGGGACGAAGATCACACGTTCCCGCGCGAAACGATCAAGGCCGCCGCCGAACTTGGCTTTGCCGCGATCTATGTCAGCGAGGAATCGGGCGGCATCGGGCTTGGCCGTCTGGAAGCGGCTCTGATCATGGAAGCGATGGCCTATGGCTGCCCTGCGACCAGCGCGTTCATTTCGATCCACAACATGGCGTCGTGGATGATCGACAAGTTCGGCGGGGACGAGATCAAGGGCCGTTATCTGCCCAGCCTCGTCACGATGGACTTGATGGCCAGCTATTGCCTTACCGAACCCGGTTCCGGTTCCGATGCGGCAGCGCTGAAGACCACGGCGCGGCTCGATGGCGATGCCTATGTCGTCAACGGGACCAAGCAGTTCATTTCGGGCGGCGGGGTGAACGACATTTACGTAACGATGGTCCGCACTGGCGATGACAGCGCGAAGGGTATTTCGTGTCTGGTGATCGATAAGGACATGCCGGGCGTTTCGTTCGGTGCGCCGGAAAGGAAGCTGGGCTGGAACGCTTCGCCCACCGCGCAAGTGATTTTCGACAACGTGCGCGTGCCGGTGGCCAACCGCGTTGGCGCAGAAGGCGATGGCTTCAAGTTCGCGATGGCGGGGCTTGATGGCGGACGTCTGAACATCGGTGCCTGCTCGCTCGGCGGGGCGCAGCGTTGCCTTGATGAGGCGATCCAGTACGTCAAGGATCGCCGCCAGTTTGGCAAGTCCATCGCGGAGTTTCAGAACACCCAGTTCCAGCTTGCCGATATGGCCACCGATCTGGAAGCGGCGCGTGCGCTGCTCTATCTCGCCGCTGCGAAGGTCACGTCGGGCGCGCCCGACAAGACCCGTTTTTCCGCGATGGCCAAGAAACTGGCGACCGACAATGGCTCGTCCATCGTCGATGCCGCGCTACAGATGTTCGGCGGTTACGGCTATTTGCGCGACTATCCGATCGAGCGTTTCTGGCGCGATCTGCGGGTCCATCGCATCCTTGAAGGCACCAACGAAGTCATGCGCATGATCGTGGGAAGGGACTTGTTGAAGTGACCGTTCTGAACAGCACAGAAGACGTCCTGAAGTGCACCAAGATGCACGCAGGCGTCATTTCCTTGAACCGGCCCAAGGCTTTACACGCCCTGACGCTCGACATGGTTCACGCCATGACCGCCGCCCTGATCGAATGGCGGGATGACCCTGCCGTGGCCGTGGTCCTGATCGACCATTCCGCCGCGCCGGATGGCGATCCAAAACTTTCCAGAGGCTTCTGCGCGGGCGGGGATATCGCCTTCCTGCGCAACTCCGCGCTGAACGATGGCGGCGCTTCGGGGCGCAAGTTCTTCCACGATGAATACCAGCTCAACCACTTGCTGATGACTTATGGCAAGCCGGTGGTGGCGTTCATGGATGGCATCACGATGGGCGGCGGAGTGGGCATTTCCGGCCCCGCAACCTACCGTGTTGCAACGGAAAATACCAAGCTGGCGATGCCCGAAACCGGCATTGGCCTGTTCCCCGACGTGGGCGGCGGCTGGTTCCTTTCGCGCCTGCGCGGGCGGCTGGGGCAATATCTCGCGCTCACCGGCGCGCGGCTCGATGGGGCGGAATGCGTGTGGGCGGGGCTTGCCACGCATTACCTGCCTTCGGAAAATCTGGCGGATGCAAAGGCGCGGATTGCCGCCAATCCTGAAAGTATTCCCGCGATTCTGCGTGAACTGTCAGCCGTGCCGCCCGAACCGAAGATCGCCGCGCACGCCGACGATATCGAGCGGCTGTTCGCATCGAACCGCTATGAAGATATCCTTGCTGCACTTGAGGCTGACGGGTCCGAGTTCGCGACTGCGACGCTGGCAACGCTCCGCACCAAAAGCCCGCAGACCTGCAAGGTTGCGCTGCGCCAGTTGTCCACCAGCCTGACTTTGCCCGATTTTGCCGCGAACATGGCGATGGAATATCGCGTGGGTGCGCGGGTGCTGACACTGCCGGATTTTGCAGAAGGCGTCCGCGCCGTGATCGTCGACAAGGATCACGCGCCGAAGTGGTCGCCCGCAACGCCGGAAGGTGTGACCGATGACCTGCTGGACCAGATTTTCGCGCCGCTGGGCGCTGCTGACGAATGGAAACCGCTATGAGCTTTGAAACGATCCTCGTGGAGCAGAAGGGTGCCGTCACCCTTATCACGCTCAACCGCCCGCAGGCGCTGAACGCGCTCAATTCGCAGGTTCTGGCCGAACTGATCGATGCCTTCGCCGCGTTCGAGGCCGACCCTTCGCAGCGCTGTGCGGTGCTGACCGGTTCGGGCGAAAAGGCTTTTGCCGCCGGGGCCGATATCAAGGAAATGGCCGACAAGCCTGCCGCCGACTTCTACAACGAAGACTTCTTTTCCAAGTGGACCAGCCACTTGGTCAAGACCACGCGCAAGCCGTGGATCGCGGCGGTCAACGGATTTGCGCTGGGCGGTGGCTGCGAACTGGCGATGATGGCGGATTTCATCATCGCGTCTGACAATGCCAAGTTCGGCCAGCCCGAAATCAAGTTGGGCGTGGCCCCCGGAATGGGCGGATCGCAGCGCCTGACTCGCGCCGTGGGCAAGGCCAAGGCGATGGACATGTGCCTGACCGGCCGCATGATGGACGCTGCCGAAGCCGAGCGTTCGGGCCTTGTGACCCGAGTGGTGCCGCTGGCCGATCTGCTGGCCGATGCGATGAAGACTGCCGAAGCCATTGCCGCGATGCCACCGATGGCCGCCGTCGCCAACAAGGAAATGGTCAACGCCGCGTTCGAAACGACGCTGGATCAGGGCCTCCTGTTCGAACGCCGCCTGTTCCAGGTGCTGACCGCCAGCGAGGACAAGGCCGAAGGCATGAAGGCCTTCATCGAAAAGCGCCCCGGCGTGTGGAAGGGGCGGTAAGACCATGAAAATCGCATTCATCGGCCTTGGCAACATGGGTGGCGGCATGGCCGCGAACCTTGTCAAAGCAGGCCACGATGTCCACGCCTTCGATCTTGCCGAAGCAGCGCTAAGCCGTGCGAAGGAGAACGGCTGCACCACCTACACCTCGGTGAGAGAGGCCGTGCAGGGTGCCGATGCCGTGGTTTCGATGCTGCCCAACGGGGCCATCGTGAATGCGGTCTACAGCGCCGATGTGATCGGTCACGCGCCAACGTCTGCCCTGCTGCTCGATTGCTCGACCATCGACGTCGCCACTGCGCGCGAGGTTGCCGCTGTCGCCAACGCCGCAGGGTACGAGATGGTCGATGCTCCGGTTTCGGGCGGCATCGCAGCGGCCAACGGCGGCACGCTGACGTTCATGGTCGGCGGGACAGACGAATCCTTTGCCCGCGCAGAGCCAATCCTTGCCGCGATGGGCAAGGCAGTGATCCATGCAGGGGCCATCGGGGCGGGGCAGGCGGCCAAGATTTGCAACAACATGCTGCTGGGCGCATCGATGGTCGCCACCTGCGAAACCTTTGCGATGGCGGAAAAGCTGGGGCTGGACCTGCAGACGTTCTACGACATTTCGTCGAAAGCCTCGGGCCAGTGCTGGTCGATGACGTCCTATTGCCCGGTTCCCGGCGTGGGGCCACAAAGCCCGGCTGACAATGGCTATCAGGGCGGGTTTGCCACCGCGCTGATGCTCAAGGATCTGAAGCTGGCAATTGCGGCGGCGAAGGATGCGGGCGCGCAAGTGCCGATGGGCGCGCGCGCCGAGGAGCTTTATTCGGCTTTTGCCGATGCGGGCAACGCGGGGCTGGATTTCTCCGCCATCATCAAGTCGCTGTAACCAGTGCCGATGGCAAATGGTGCGCGCCCGCGAAGGCGGGGGCCTTAATCGTTTTACTTCAAGGTTCCGTAACACCCCCGAGGCCCCCGCCTTCGCGCGGGCGCAGGTTTGTTTGCGGGCTGCCCGTCAGCGTGTTCTCGCGGCGATGATCCGGCCAATCGGGTCGTCTGCCAGCGCCGGGTTCGTACGCGCAGGGCGGTTGGCTACTTGCGGTTGCGGCGAGGCTTTGGGGGCGCTGTAGCTGTAGGACAGTTGCCTCCGCACCGCCGCCGCTTTCGTATCCACTTCTGGGCGAACCCCTTTCAGAAAATCCGCCCCGACCAGCGACCGCGGCGCTTCGGCGGCTTTGGCTTTCACCACCGGCGTTGCGGCCAGCAGCGTGAAGCCTTTCTGCTTGCCGGGTTTTTCCGGATAGATGAACCCATTCACCGGCCATGCCGTAGTGCCGAGATTGCCGATGGGGGCATACCAGACGCGCACTTCTGACCAGTCGTTCGCGTCCGATACATCCACCGCGCGCACATTGTCTTCGATCTGGCCGCGCCGACCATCGATCACCGACCAGTTGGCGTGGCGCAGCAGCACGGTGCGCGAATCGATCACTTTGCTGACAGCGGCGACATGGCCCAGTTCCATCCGGCCATAGGGCGCGAAACTCATAACTGCGCCCGCTTTCGGCTTGCGCCCGCGTGCATAGCGGCCTTCTGCCTGACCCCACCAGGTTAACGCATCGCCATAGATCTGGATGCCGCTGACCTGCCGCGCATAAGGCACGCATTGCAGGTAGGGGAGTGATTCGCGGTCAGCGGTGAATGAACCCGTGGATCGCGAAAAATCGCTTAGTTCTGCGGCGTTTCCACCCGTTGCGGGCAGGGCGAACGCCATCAGTGCGGCAATGCGGCAGATCTTTTCCCTCATGTGAGGGGTTATGCGGGTCTTTGGTTATGGCAGGCCTTCTACCCTTGGTTAATGGCGGCCTAATCAAACACCCTGACTTAATCGGCCCCTTGCGTTCACGCGCAGGAACAGCCACGGGAGGCGGATGCGCCCTCAGGTTATCATTATCGGACGCCCCAATGTGGGCAAGTCCACGCTTTTCAACCGACTTGTCGGCAAAAAACTCGCACTGGTTGACGATCAGCCGGGCGTTACGCGCGACCGCCGTTTTGGCGATGCGACGCTGCTCGGCCTCGATTTCACTATCGTGGACACCGCAGGCTGGGAAGATCTTGATCCCGATACCCTGCCGGGCCGGATGCGCCAGCAGACCGAAGCATCGCTGGTAGGCGCCGACGTTGCACTGTTCGTGATTGATGCGCGCGCGGGCGTGACCCCGCTGGACGAGGAAATTGCCCGCTATCTGCGCCAGAGCCGCGTGCCCATCGTGCTGATGGCCAACAAGGCCGAAGGGCGAGCAGGCGATTCGGGCCTGTACGATGCCTTCGCGCTTGGCTTTGGAGAGCCGGTGGCCTTTTCGGCCGAACATGGGCAGGGCCTTGCCGATTTGTTCGAAGCGCTGCGCCCGCATCTGGAACCGAAGCAGGTTGAAGAGGACGAAACCGACGAGGTTGACGGCGACGAGGAGGAGTTCGATCCCGAATCCGTCCTGAAGCTCGCCATCGTCGGTCGCCCGAACGCGGGCAAGTCTACGCTGATCAACAAGCTGCTGGGCGAGAACCGCCTGCTGACCGGGCCTGAAGCCGGTATCACGCGCGATTCCATCGCGATCGACTGGCAGTGGTTCGATCCAGAGCGCGAGGGCTACCGCCCGGTCCGGCTGATTGACACGGCAGGGATGCGCAAGAAAACGCAAGTGACCGACAAGCTGGAAAAGCTTTCGGTGGCCGATGCGCGCCACGCCATCGATTTTGCCGAAGTGGTCGTGCTGGTTCTCGATGCTACGCGCGGGCTGGAGCATCAGGATCTCAAGATCGCGTCGATGGTGCTCGAAGAAGGTCGCGCGCTGATGATCGCGATCAACAAGTGGGACGTGGCCGAAGATCCTTCGGGCCTGTTTCAAGGTATCCGTGGCGCGTTGGAAGATGGTCTGGCGCAAGTGCGCGGCGTGCCGCTGCTGGCGATTTCCGGTCGCACCGGCAAGGGGCTGGACGAGCTGTTGAAGGCTGCGTTCGAGATTCGCGCCGCATGGTCGAAGCGCGTGGCGACTGCTGCACTCAATCGCTGGTTCGACGATGCGCTGGCCGCCAATCCGCCACCCGCGCCGGGTGGGCGCCGGATCAAGCTGCGCTATATCACGCAGGCCAAGACGCGCCCGCCGGGCTTCGTGCTGTTTGGCACGCGATTGGATCAACTGCCCGAAAGCTATCGGCGCTATCTGGTGAACGGCATTCGCCGCGAGCTGGGCTTTGATGCCGTGCCGATCCGGTTGACATTGCGCAGCCCCAAGAACCCCTTCGCCAAGTAGGCCCCGCTATGCCCGATGCTGCCCTGCCGATTGACCGCGCTTCGCTTCCGCAAGGTCTGGGCGGGGCGCTGTGGCGCGGGGTAAAAAGCAAGTGCCCGCGTTGTGGCGGCACGCATCTGTTCGCGGCGTTTCTGAAGCCGGTAGGGCGCTGCCGGATGTGCGGCCAGAACTGGACGCTGCACGCCGCAGACGATTTTCCGCCCTATATCTCTATCCTGCTTACGGGGCACATCATGGCCCCGGTGATTATCGAGCTGGGTCTTAACCCGGCGATTCCGGGGTGGGCGATGATGCTGATCGTTGCGGTGATGGCTGTAGCGCTGCTGGCGGCCTTTCTGCAGCCGGCCAAGGGTGGCGTGATTGCGCTGCAATGGTGGCTGGGGTTGCAGGGCTTTGCGGCAAGGCCGGGCCGGGCTGAAGCCGGGCTGAAATAGCTTTTTGCCTGCGCCAAGTCAGAGCTTGCGCGTGTTAAGCAATTGGTTAAATCCTCTGGTCAGAAATGGAGAGGATCATGGAAACACCCCGCTATTCGCTTTCAGGCCGCATTGCGCTGATCACGGGCGCATCGTCAGGACTGGGAGCGCATTTCGCGCGGCTCTATGCGGCTGCGGGTGCCGCTGTTGTTATCGGCGCGCGTCGGATTGATCGTGTGGCGGCGCTGGCCGACGAGATCAATGACGCAGGTCGAAGGGCGCTGGCCGTTGCGTTGGACGTGACGGACGAGGCTTCGATTATCGAGGCGTTCGATGCGGCAGAAGCAGCTATCGGCGTGCCCGACGTGGTGGTGGCCAATGCGGGGATCGTTGATGCGGGGCGCTCGGTCGATTTGTCCGCCGATGCGATGCGCCGGGTGGTCGATACCAATTTCAACGGCGTGTACCTGACCGCGCGCGAAGGGGCGCGGCGGATGATCGCAGCGGGATCGAAGCAATCGGAAAAGGGGCGGGTGATCCTGACCGGTTCCATCACCGCGCAGATGACCGCGCAGGGCGATAGCGCCTATGCCGCGACCAAACTGGCCGTGCAGCATCTGGGGCGGCAGTTCGCCCGCGAATGGGCGCGGTTGGGGATCAATGTGAACGTGATCCAGCCCGGCTATATTCGCACAGAGATCGATGGCGAGTGGTTCGATACCGATGGTGGCAAGGCGCAAGTTGCATCGTGGCCGCGCAAGCGCCTGACAGAGATTTCGGCGCTGGACGACATGATGCTGTTCTTTGCATCGGACGCATCGCGACAGGTGACGGGGACGTTCATTTCGGTGGATGACGGGCAGAGTTTGTAAGGCCCAAAGCTGCGCGCCCCCGCGCAGGCGGGGGCCTCGGTGATATCACGCAACATCAGTGGAAGCCGCCTGAGGCCCCCGCCTGCGCGGGGGAGCAAGGTGTGTCTTGGAGGCTACTGCGCGGGCAATTCTGCCAGCATGTCGGGCGTCAGCACTTGCGGCAACTGGCGCGGGTTAGCGCCATCGGCGGGATACCACAGGTAGAGCGGCACGCCTGCTGCGCCTTGGGTAGAGAGGAATTTCGTGATCGCGGGATCGCGGCGCGTCCAGTCGCCCACCAGCACCACGGCGCCTGCCTTTTCGAACGCGTCCCTGGTGCTTTCACGTTCTATCGATGTGCCTTCGTTGACCTTGCACGAAAGGCACCAGTCGGCAGTGAAATGGGCGAAGACGGGCTTTCCGGCCTTGCGTGCCTCGGCCAGCGCGGCCTCGGAGAAGGGTTTCGCCGCGAGGATGCCGCCGCTTTCGCCTGCGGTTGCCGTGGCGAGATGCGGGGTTGCGGCGAAGGCGCCCGCGCCCAGCAGGAGCGTTGCGGGGAGCGTCCACGCCATTACCGCGTGGCCTCGGCGCTGGCCCTTGCCCGCAAAAGCAAGAAGCACGACGAGCGCAGCAGCGATGGCCACGGTGGCGGCGGCAAACTCTGCTCCGCCGACGCGCCATGCCAGCCAGCCCAGTGCCAGAGCCGTAAGACCCATCGGCAGCGCCATCCAGCGGCGGAAGCGTTCCATCCACGCGCCGGGTTTGGGCAGCAGGCGGCGCAGCGCGGGCACGAAGCCGAGCAGCAGGAAGGGCAGGGCAAGACCCAGCCCCAGCGCCGCGAACACGCCCAGCGCGGCCCAGACTGGTAACACCAACGCTGCGCCCATTGCTGCGGCCATGAACGGCCCGGTGCAGGGCGTGGCGACGAAAGCGGCGAGCAGGCCGGTGGCGAACGCGCCAGAATTTCCTGCGCCGCGTTCAACCGAAAGGCCGGGCAGTTCGTAGACGCCGATGAGATTGGCCGTGATCGCCACGGCCAGCAACAGCAGCACGGCGACCACGCCGGGTTCCTGCAACTGGAACGCCCAGCCCACCTGTTCCCCGCCTGCGCGCAGGGCCAGCATCAGACCGCCGAGCATAAGGCAGGCGAGGACAACGCCTGCGGTGTAGGCCAGTCCCTCGCTGCGGGCATTGTGCGAATTGCCGCGTGCCAGCGCCAGCGCTTTGAGGCTGAGGATCGGGAAGACGCAGGGCATCACATTGAGAATCAGCCCGCCAAGAAACGCTCCGATCAGTGCAAGGCCGAGCGTAGCGGCGGAGAAACTGGCGGTGCCGCCCACTTCCGTGCCGCCCGTTGGCACGGTGCCGGGCGCAGCGGTGAAGCTGATGCCGCCAGCGTCCTTGCCCATCGCCAGCAAGCCTTCGACCTTCTGTGCAGGGGCGGGGGAGGCGGCGAGGGGCACTTCGACGATCAGCGTGTCGCCATCGCGGAAGAAGCGCTGCGGCGCGCCATAGTTCACCAGTCCTTCCGTCGACAGGAACAGGTGCGGCGTGTCCAGCGGGGCCGAAGCGGGAAAAGGCAGGGCGATGCGCAGAGCCTTGGCACCAAGCGCGAATGTGCCTGCACGGTCGAGCGGCGCGGGCAGGGCTGCACGCCAACCTTCGAACCGCGCGTCCTTCGGGCCGGCGCCGACCGTTATGGTGCCCTGCAATTCGGCGCGTTCGGGCACGCAGATCGTATCGGTACAGGCCAGCCATTGCGCCTTGACGCGGATCGGCAGCGTGGTGTTCCGAACTGCACCTACGGGTAGGCTAAGCGGCACAAGGACGGCGTAGTCATGTTCGTAGACGTGGTTCATCAGGCCTTGGATGACCAAGGTCTGCGGCACCGGAAATTGCATCGCGCCGACGCTGGCTCCTTTGGGCAAAGTCCAGTCCAACGTCAGGCCATAACCTGCATCGCCGGGGTTGGACCAATAGCCGTGCCAGCCCTTTTCCGGTTGCATCAGCAACGCCAGCGTGACCGTACCACCCGGCTCTGCCGGACCTTCTGCCAGCAGCGTGGTTTGCACATGGTTGGGCGCGGCGCGAGCAGAGGAAAAGGTGAGCAGCAACAGCGCCGTCACAAACATCGCTATAGTGCGCAACATGTTGATCCGGGCCGTTTCGCTGATCGGCATATCGGGGGCACAAGTCCAAAAAAGGCCCCTTGAACCAGAGCGCAAGCGGGGCCATGCGTAGCGCTCTTGGGCGTCCTACGGCTGGCTTTGGCCTGAGTCCAGCACACTTGCCCATAGGAGTATGTTCCGCGTGAAAAGCCTGTCCCGTTTTGCCGCCGTTCTGCTGGCAACCGTCCTGCCGATGCTTCCCGCCAGCGCACAGGAAACCGCGCCTGCCGTGAGCCAGCAGGTTCCGGCCAATGCGCCCCGGCTGATCGTGGCGATTTCCATCGACCAGTTCTCTGCCGACATCTTTGCGCAGTATCGCCAGCACTTTACCGGCGGATTCGCGCGGTTGACGCAGGGCGCGGTGTTCCCGGCAGGCTTTCAGAGCCATGCGGCGACCGAAACGTGCCCCGGCCATTCGACGATCCTTACCGGCAATCGCCCGGCCCACACCGGGATCATCGCCAATTCATGGATCGACCAGTCGGTGACGGTGGGGCCGAAGGTGGTCTATTGCGCCGAGGATGTGGCGCAGCGCAGTGCGGGATCGAAGGACTATGTGGCCTCTACCGCACATCTCCTGGTGCCCACGCTGGGCGAGTGGATGAAGAAGGCCAATCCGGCGGCGCGCAACATTGCCGTTTCGGGCAAGGATCGCGGCGCGCTGATGATGGGCGGGCACGATATCGATCAGGTCTATTGGTGGAAGGGCAAGCAGTTCGTCACGCTGGCCGGGCGCGAGCCGGGGCCGACTGCCATTGCGCAAAATGCCGAGATCGCAAGGGTTCTGGCCAAGGGCGCAGGCGAATATCCTGTTCCCGCGCTGTGCCGCCGTGCCGACCGCGCGGTGAAAGCGGGCGAGGTTTCGGTGGGTGATGGGCACTTTGCACTGAAAGCGGGCGATGCCGATGGCTTCCGCACGTCGCCCCGGCTTGACCGCGCCACGCTTGATCTGGCGGTAAAGCTGGTGGACGAGCAGAAGCTGGGCAAGGGCGCTGTGCCGGATGTGCTGGCAGTGAGCCTTTCCGCCACCGATTACGTTGGCCACGGCACCGGCACCGAAGGCGCTGAAATGTGCATCCAGTTGACCCAGCTCGATCTGGCGCTCGGCGATTTCTTCGCCAGCCTCGACAAGCGCGGGATCGATTATGGCGTTGTGCTGACGGCGGACCACGGCGGTTTCGACATGCCCGAACGCCTGAACGAACAAGGCTTGGCCAAGGCATCGCGCGTGGGGCCGGAAGTTTCCGCCGAAGCGCTCTCTGCCACGCTGGGCAAGCGCTATGGCTTGGAGCCGAAGGGGCTGATCTTGTCGGACGGTCCTGCGGGCGATTACTGGCTGCGCACCGATATTGCCGAAGGGCTGCGGGGCAAGATCATCGACGATGCCAGCGCCATCCTGATGACCAGCCCCTTTGTGGAAACGGTGCTGTCTGCCGCAGCGATTGCCGCCACGCCAATGCCGACCGGTTCGGCTGAGACATGGACTTTGGCCGAACGCGCGCGTGCATCCTATAACCCGCTGCATTCGGGCGATTTCGTGGTGATGCTCAAGCGCGGGGTCGTGGCCATTCCGCAGGCGCGCAAGGGCTATGTCGCCACGCATGGCAGCCCGTGGGACTATGACCGCCGCGTGCCGATCCTGTTCTGGCGCAAGGGCATGAACGGTTTCGAACAGCCAAGCCCGGTGGAAACGGTGGACATCGCCCCATCGCTTGCGGCATGGATCGGCCTCAAGATCCCCCAAGGTGCATTTGACGGGCGCTGCCTCGATCTCGATGGTGGCACCGGCAATACGTGTGGAGCGATCAAGTGAATGAACTGAACGCAGATGTGGTGATCCTTGGCGGCGGGCTTGTCGGCATGACGCTGGCGATCGGACTGGCCAAGGCCGGGATCAGCAGCCACGTTGTCGACAATTCCGATCCTGCGGCCCAGACCGCCGAAGGGTTTGACGGGCGCGCTTCTGCAATTTCGACCGCAAGCTGGAACCTTTACACCAATCTTGGCATGGCCGAGGAACTGGCACCGAAAGGCTGCCCTATCGATGCCATTGCGGTGACCGATGGGATGAAGCCGGGGCGCATCGATTTCAAACCCGGCGCTGACGACGGATCGCTGGGACGGATGTATGCCAACCGCGATTTGCGCATTGCGATGTATGCCGTGGCCGCGCGCGAGGACGCGATTGCCTTTCACCCCAACAGCCAGGTGGTGGCGCGCGAACGCGGCGAACATGGCGTTGCCGTTACGTTGGCTGACGGGCGCGTGCTGAAAGGGCGACTGCTGGTGGCGGCGGAGGGGCGCAAGTCCCCCACGCGCGACGAGGCCGGGTTCACCCCTGCGAAGTGGGACTATGGCCACCGCGCCATCATCGCCGGGCTGACGCACAAAAAGCCGCACGACAACGTGGCGTGGGAAGTGTTCTATCCGGCGGGGCCGTTCGCACTGCTGCCGCTGCTGGATGGCGAAGATGGCAAACACCGCTCGGCGCTGGTCTGGACCGTTGCGGAAAAGGATGCCGCCGCCGTGCTGGCCATGCCCGAAGCGATGTTCCTGCATGAAGTGTCGAGCCGGATGCACGGCATTTTCGGCCAGATCGACCTTGCCAGCCCGCGTTCGTCCTATCCGTTGAACTTCCACCACACGGCGAAGATCGTGGAGGACAGGTTGGCGCTGATCGGTGATGCGGCGCACGGGATGCACCCGATTGCGGGGCAGGGCCTGAACGTGGGCCTGCGCGATGTGGCGGCGCTGGTCGAAGTGCTGGCCGATGGCGTTCGGCTGGGGCTGGACGTGGGCGATGCGCAACTGCTCGCCCGCTATGAGCGCTGGCGCGCGGCCGATACCTTCATGGTGGCGACGGCGACCGATGTGCTGACCCGGCTGTTCGGCATTCCGGGCAAGGTGCCTTCCGCGATCCGTCGCCTTGGCATGGCTGGCGTGCAGCGGGCCGCGCCGCTGAAGCGGTGGTTCATGGATGAAGCGCGCGGGATGAGCGGGGATTTGCCCAAGCTGCTGCGCGCGGCGTGAGGTTGGTGGCGTAGCGCCGCGCCAAACGCGCTAAACCCGTCGCCCCGTGCTCGACACGGGGCTTGGCTTGTTGTTGCGGCCCAGCGCTGAAGAAGAAAAGCCAAGTCCCGGATCAAGTCCGGGACGACGGGTTTTGGGATTGCGAAGGTTGATGTTTGGATGGTTGGTTTTGGGTGGGATTTAGACTGTCAGATTTTCATCAATCACGCTGCATTTCTGACGTTGCTAGTATCGTCGTGAACAGCCCCTTACTGGCAGAGGTACTGCTTTCGTCACCGTCCAAGCGTTAGCGGTACTGGTTGCGATCGCCTAAAATTTCTTTACAGTGTTTAACCTCCAGCTATTAGCCGGAGGCCGAACTTGCTTTTATTATTTGCGATGACTTCAGGTGCAGTATCAGCAATACCACGCACTGATCCGCATACGTGGCTTAGTCAAAGCGACTATCCGACGGACTTCGTAGCCTCTGCAACAGAAGGCGCAATAAACGTCTCCATAAATGTTGATGAAAAAGGTGCGCCGTCGTCTTGCTCAATAACGTCGTCTTCCGGCGACAGCGGCCTCGACAATCTCACCTGCTCTCTTATTATGAAGCGCGCACAGTTCACTCCCGCAAAAAATCAAAATGGCCAAGCGACAACCTCCAAATACTCTCAGAAAGTCACTTGGAGAATTCCTCGGGAGAAACTCATAACGCAAGGGTTCAAATTGACATTTGCAGTGGAGCGTGATGGGCGCTTATCCAACTGCGAGCTGGTTAAGTATAACTATCATGATAATGATCCGAAATGTAATCCCCAAATGATCGACGTCCTTGCCGATAAATTTCTTCCGGCAACATTGACGAGTTATCAAAGCATTTCTCTGACACTCGCCATTAAAGTTGAAGGATCAGTTATCGCAATTCCTGAGCGATTGGACGAGGACCGAGTCATCATTACAAGCGCAACGGCAGGTATTTCTGCGTCTGGGGTAATTACAACATGCAAAGCTGAAGTCACTCGTGACTGGATGGGAAAATCTTCTGACCTCTGTAGCGGTCCAATTACTGTGGGCGCGAAGGAATTTGACCCAGACCCCGATGGCAAAAACCGTAAGATCGCAGTGACCTTCGAAATAGCTGGTCTAAAGAGATGAATTACGATGTGTGATGGGGGCGACTCTTGCAGTAACCTTTCGTCAAGACGGATGTCTGCTTTCGGGAAGTAAACTTGGCAATTTAGAGTCCTCTAGCAAGGAGGAACCCCTCCGACTTCAGTCGGATACTGGCTTCAGCCACAGACTCGCGTGGTAGCCTGTAACCTCGGGAAAAGCG
>NZ_JABAID010000015.1 GCF_012641335.1 Novosphingobium sp. ERN07 | reverse complement strand
CGCTTTTCCCGAGGTTACAGGCTACCACGCGAGTCTGTGGCTGAAGCCAGTATCCGACTGAAGTCGGAGGGGTTCCTCCTTGCTAGAGGACTCTAAATTCGCAGTCATGCTCCTGGCGGGACAGGATCTGGACGCACAGTATGGAAAGCGAAGACCGGAGTAAGCTGGAAGCAATCGCAACCTTGCTTCTCGATATGTTGCGCAGCGACACGGTCAAGCCTGCTTACGAGCGAACACCGTCCGCTGAACAGCTTATTGCAATGGCAAAAGCCAAGATTTCAGCCCGACGGCGACGGCAGGAGCTATTTCCTGGTATCCAGGTGGCCGACCCAGCCTGGGATCTCCTGCTGGAGCTTTACGTCAATTCTGTAGAAGGTCGCCAGATTTCCGTGACTGGCCTGGGACTTGGCGCGAATGTGCCGGGTGCAACGGTGCTGCGCTGGCTATCCTTGTTTCAGGAAGCAGGGCTTATCGTACGCGAACCCGATTCGCTGGACCGTCGGCGTATCTGGGTACGATTGACCGCGCTGGGAGTTGATCGGGTGGCAAAGGGAATTGCGGCCTCGGAAATCCCGCCCAGCGCCATCTACCGCCCATCACTGGCGGCCTGAAACCCGCTCAACCGCGGCCGCGGTACGAAGCAACTCCTTGATCTGGCAACCAAAGTCCCGCGGGCGGCGCGCCGCTCTGCCAAAACACATCGATAGGGATTCCGCCGCGCGGATACCAATATCCGCCGATGCGCAGCCATTGCGGCGTCATTTCATCGAACAGACGTTGGCCGATGCCAACGGTCACATCCTCGTGGAAGCCTGCATGGTTGCGGAACGAGCCGAGGAACAGCTTCAAAGCCTTTGATTCCACGATGGTTTCGCCCGGCGCGTAATCGATCACCAGGTGCGCGAAATCAGGCTGGCCGGTGACGGGGCAGAGCGAGGTGAATTCGGGTGCGGCGAAGCGGATCATGTAGAGCGTGCCGGGGCGTGGATTGGGCACGTAATCCAGTACTGCCGCTTCAGGAGAAGCTGGCAAGCTGCTGTTTTGTCCGAGGAAAAGGGGTGTCTTCGTCATGTTTTCGCCTGCATTTCCGAAGTGCACCTAGATGCACCTAGATGCACCAAGCCGCACCTGAATGCGCTTGAACTGTGCACAACCGCCCTGCCCCATGCACCTGTCGCACGCGCGGAGCAAGTGGCCGGATCGGGCAGGCCGGTTCAGCCGCGATTAAACCGCAGGCCCTCTTTCCAACCAACATGATGTACTGGACGGGGCTGCCACTTTTCACGACGATCCTTCTCACCGCGCTGCCTGCCGCCGCGCAGGATGCAGAAAGTTATCAGCTACCCCCAGCATCCGCGCCGACGCCCACGGCGCAAGGCCCCGTCGTCCCCGACGCGCCGCCGCCCCGTCCGGCCCAAACCGCCGAAGCCGCTCCGACAGAACCTGCGCCCGCCGCTTCGCCCCCACCGTCGCCAACGCCAACAATAACGCTGCCCCCAGCCCCTGCACCAAGCGCCACGGCGCGGCCTGCGCCGCGTGCGCCTGCCGCCGCCTCGCCGTCACCGCTGCCGGAACCGGAAAGCACGCCTGCGCCGATTGCGAGCAGCCCCCCGCCCGCACCCGCGCCGACATTTGCACCTGCTTCACCCATTGGATCATCTGAAAACGAAAGCAATTTATGGCCGTGGCTGCTGGGCGCGATGGCGCTTGCTGCGCTGGGCGGACTGGCACTGGTGCTACTACGGCGGCGTAAGAAGGCTTTGCCCGAACCAAGATTCACGCCGCCCAAATTGCCGGAAACCACCCCGCCTCTTGCTACCCCGCCGGTCGCCGCTGTCGCGCCGGTGCTGGTGTTGCAACTCGATGCCGTGCGAATGAACGCCAGCCTGATCAACGCCACCTTATCCTACCGCATGTTGCTGACAGCGGGAGCCGATCTCGGCCCGGTGAACGTTCGCGCAGATATGATCGCCGCCCATGCATCGCGCCCAGCCGAGGAGCAGCTTGGCGCAAGCGATGCGCCGGTGCTGCATCGGTTGACAGGCCTTGCCGCTGGAGAAACGGCAGTGCTGGAAGGCGACGTGCGCCTTCCGATGAGCGCGATCACCCCGATCCGCCACGGCGGGGCAGCGCTGTTCGTGCCGCTGCTGCGAATCGCGGTTGAAGCCGCCGGTACCGCCCCGCCGCTTCGCCTGCGAAGTGCTTTCGTGATCGGGCTGGATGAAGGCGCAGCGGGCGGCAGATTGCAGCCTTTCCGGCTGGACCAAGGCCCGCGCAGCTATGGCCAAGTGAGCCATCGCGAATTGACTGTGCCGCAGTTTGCCTGACGCAACAGGCACCGAAAACAGATGTCATTTAATCCTATTTTTTCATGGTGACGCACGTCACACCTGAGTCTAGTCTGCTGCACGTGCGAACTCGCAAAGACGGGTCGTGCAAAGCAGGCAGGAGTTTTGAGACCCTATGGATTCGCTGGTTTCCACCCAGTGGCTCGCTGACGAAATCGGCGCGAGCGACTTGCGCATTGTCGACGCTACGGCTTTTTTGCCGGAACATGGCCGCGTGCCGCAATTGGAATACGAAGCCTGCCATATCCCCGGCGCGGTGTTCATGGATCTGGCCGACCTGACCGACAAGACATCGCCGGTACCCAACACGCTGCCGCCGGCGGAAAAATTTGCCAGCCGAATGCAGGCACTGGGCCTTGGCGATGGCAGCCGCATCGTGATCTATGACGACAGCCCGATCAAATCCGCCACGCGCGCATGGTTCATGCTGACCCTGTTCGGCGCGCAGAACGTAGCCTTGCTGGATGGCGGCATCGCCAAATGGAAAGCAGAGGGGCGCAAATGCGCGCAAGGCACCGAAAGCCTGCGCCAACGGCACTTCACCGTATGGTCTGACGACAGCCATGTGCGCAGCAAAGCCGATGTCCTCGCCAACCTGAAAAGCCTTGCAGAACAGGTGGTTGATGCCCGCGGGGCGGGCCGCTTTACCGGTGATGTGCCCGAAACGAACCCGGCGCTGGCCAGCGGCCACATCCCCGGCGCGCGCAACCTGCCCTATTCCAGCCTGTTCAACCCCGATGGCAGGTGGAAAGCGCCTGACGCGATAAAGGCGCTGTTCGAAGCCGCAGGCGTAGACCTTTCGCGCCCGCTGATTTCTTCGTGCGGATCGGGGATGACGGCCAACGTCCTGATCTTCGCCGCGCACCTGATCGGCAAGGAAGACGTTTCGCTTTACGATGGATCGTGGAGCGAGTGGGGACTGGACCCGGAGACGCCTAAGGCGGTTGGGGTGGAGTGAGAGTTTGGACGCAGATACCCATTGAGAACGAGTTAAATTATCACTTTCGCAGTGAACAATAATTCTGCAGATAATGCGCCCCACGTCCCTTATTTGGCATTTTTCTGCATCCGTGAAACCAAGAAGAGAACTGATGCAAAATCCGATTATTATCATCGATGAAAAATCCTGGCTTCGCTCCTTCCCCATATGCATAGAACCCGAATTTAAATTAATTGTAGATTATATTATATATTCCTCAGATGCCATCTGCTATTGTATCAATTCAATTGTGAACAATTTGAAGTATATTTCAATAGAAAATAATAAAAATAATTATATTACACCAACTTTTTTATATTGCTGGTCTCTAATAGATGAAATATATTCATTTTATAAAATTTTGAAGTTTTATGAGAAGAAAATGGGAGGCTGCGGACCTATTGCTAAAAGCTTAATTGATGATATGAATGACTTTATATTTCTCAGAAATAGATTTCGTCATTTTAACGATCAAATTAGAAATATTGCTAATTCTAAATCTAAGGACGCGCTTATAGGAAGTGTTTCATGGATAGCTTGGCCCAATCCAGAAGAGCCAAAATTTCGGAGCTATGCATTGCGGCTGGGCCTTCTTCACGGAGGAGAGAAAATCCCGATTGTAAATCCGTCAGGTTTAAAAATAATTGGCCCAATTTCACACATATCGTTCAGCGCATATGGAAGAACTGTTGCATTTTTGGATATTATTGAAAAAATTTCAGAATGGATTCAAAAAAATTTTGATAAAGTTAAAGAAGATATAAGTAAGAAAATAATTGATCTTTCAAATATCAATGGAATTAATGAAGGCGAATTTTGGAAGTCTAGTGGGTCTGCGCATTTGATGTGTTTAGAATTTTCATCATAAAATTGACATTTCGCATTATGATGCGGACTCTGCATTATTTCATATCCGTTAAAATCTTAGATGGCTTAAGATTTTTCTATTCAACCGTAGTCATGTCAAATAACGTCAGCGAACTCGTCGCATAATGAATTGCGCACGTGGTTTTTTGCTCGATTTCCGCCTTCGCGGGAATAACGAAGAAGGGGTAAGTTGGCAGGCGTTGCATAGCCTGCACACCTACCCCCATGACTCCCGCCCCTTCCCTCTGCTATCGCTCCACGCATGAGCAGTTCTGATGATTTTGACGCCCTCGGCCCCGCGACGCGCGGGGTACTGGCGGGACGGCGTAAAGGGTGGACGGGGACGCCGGAGCATCCCGGCGCGGTGGTCAATCCGGCGGTTTGGCGGGCTTCTACGCATCTTTATTCCGATATGGCCGCGCTGAGGGCGCATCCGGCTAATGAGGATGGGCGGTTCTACTATGGGCGGCGCGGGGGGCCTACGCAGTGGGCTTTGGCTGAGGCGCTGACGCAACTGGAGCCGGGCGCTTCTGGGACTGTGCTTTATCCTTCCGGGGTGGCTGCGATTGCGGGGGTTCTCCTCACCGTGTTGCGGCCGGGCGATGTGCTGTTGATGACCGACAATGCCTATGAGCCGAGCCGGGCGATGGGGCGAGGGTTGCTGCGGGATTTCGGGGTGGAGACGCGGTGGTTTGATCCTACCGACATGGCCTCGTTCGATGCGGCTTGTTGCGAGCGGACGCGGTGCGTTTTGCTGGAAAGCCCCGGCAGTTTGACGATGGAAGTGCAGGATGTGCCCGCGTTGGCGGCAGCGGCGAAGGCGCGCGGGATCGTGTCTGTACTGGATAACACCTGGGCATCGCCACTGGGCTTTGCCGCGCTGGCGCATGGCGTGGATATCAGCGTGATGAGCCTGACCAAGCATGTTTCGGGGCATTCGGACTGCATGATGGGCAGCGCGAGTGCGGGGCCGGAATGGTATCGCAAGTTGCGGCTGCGTGCGCAGGGATTGGGCAATGTGGTTTCGCCCGATGACGCCTCGCTGATGCTGCGCGGGCTTCGCACGATGAAAGTGCGGCTGGAGGCGGAGACGGCTTCGGCGCTGGCGATTGCGCAGTGGCTGGATGGGCGGCCCGAGGTGGCGCGGGTGCTGTGTCCGATGCTGCCGGGATCGCCGGGGCATGAGCTTTGGCAGCGGGACTTTAGCGGCGGGTGCGGGCTGTTCAGCTTCGTGCTGAAGGGCGGGACGAGCGCGGCGCGCGATGCCTTGATCGATGGGCTGGAGCTGTTCGGCATCGGGTATTCGTGGGGCGGATTTGAAAGCCTTGCCACGCCGGTCGATCCTGCCAGCATCCGCACGGCGAGCGCGTGGCCGCTGGCGGGGATGGATGCTGCCGACCAGTTTGGCGTTCGGCTTTCCATCGGGCTGGAGGATACTGCTGACCTGATCGCGGATCTGGAGCGCGGGCTGGCGGTTTGGGCGGCGGCCCTGGGGGAGCAGGCGTGAACGAATTCCGCAAACAGGTGGCGGAAGTGATCCGCCTGCTCAACGAGATTGGTTTTGATATCGGGACGTACCACATCTCGGTCTGGGGTGCGCTGCGCATTCTGATCGTCGTGGCGCTGGTGCTGGCGTTTGCGCGGCTGGGAAGCCGGTTGGCGAAGCGGCTGTTCCGGCGGATCGACAGTCTGGACGGTGCGCAGCAGTTGCTGGGCGAGAAGCTGGTGTCCATCGCGGTATGGGCGATTGCCATCCTTGTGGGCATCGATGTGCTGGGGATCAGCCTGACGGCGCTGACGGTGTTTTCAGGCGCGTTCGGGCTGGCCATCGGTTTCGGGTTGCAGAAGACGTTCGGCAACCTGATCGCGGGGATCATTCTGCTGATGGACCGATCCATCAAGCCGGGCGACGTGATCGCGGTGGCCGATGGCAAGGGCAATTCGTTTGGCGAGGTGAAGCGGATCGGCATCCGCGCGGTTTCGGTGACCACGCGCGATAACCGCGAATATCTGATTCCGAATGAAAACCTGATGACGCAGCAGGTGGAGAACTGGTCCTATTCCTCGCGCGAAGTGGCGATCAACATTCCCATCGGCGTCGCCTATGGCAGCGATCTGGATCTGGTGCAGAAGCTGCTGCTGGAAGCGATATCCTCTACACCGCGCGTATTGCCCTTCCCTTCGCCGGGTGTGCTGCTGAGCGGGTTCGGGCCAAGCAGCATCGACATGACGATGGTGGTGTGGATCGACGATCCCGAAGGCGGCGTGGGCAATGTGCGGTCGGACGTGCTGTGGCGGGTGTGGCGGCTGTTTGGCGAGCATGGCGTGCAGATCCCTTTTCCGCAGCAGGACGTGAACCTGAAGGATAGCGAAGGTTTGCGCGCGCTGGCCGAGGCGGTGGGGAAGCGCGGGACGGCTGGGGAGCAATCGGGCGGCTAAAGCTGATCTAGGCGGGGGGCAAAGCATTCTCGCTGGCAGGTTGCGCCACCCGCGCCCATCTGCGCTGTCATGAGCAATCCCTCTTCAAGAGTCGGAACCGTGTTTCTGGTGGGCGCTGGTCCGGGCGATGCGGACCTGTTGACGCTGCGTGCGGCGCGGCTGGTGATGAATGCGCGCGTGCTGGTGCACGATGGGCTGGTCGATCCTTCGATTCTGGCGATGGCACCACAGGGTTGCCGGATGATCTCGGTGGCCAAGCAGCGCTCGCGCCACACGATGCGACAGGAAGAGATCAACGCCCTGCTGGTGCGCGAGGCTTTGTCCGGAAACGACGTGGTGCGGCTGAAAGGTGGCGATCCGTTCGTGTTCGGGCGCGGCGGCGAAGAGGCTGAGGACTGCTTTGCGGCAGGTGTGCCGGTGCAGGTTGTGCCGGGGATCAGCGCGGCGATGGGGGCGGCGGCTTCGGCCATGATCCCCCTCACCCACCGCGATGCCGCCAGCATCGTTACGTTTGTGGCCGGGCAGTGCAAGGGGCTGACCGACCAGAACTGGGCGGGCCTTGCCGGGGTTGGCAGGACGCTGGTTATCTATATGGGCGTCGCCACCGCAGACGCGATTGCCGAAAAGCTGATGGCCGACGGGCTTGCGCCCGATATGCCAGTGGCGGTGATCGAAAACGCAGCGCGGCCGCAGATGCGCGTGCTGCGCGGGCAACTGGCGGCGCTGGGCGCGGTGGTTGCGGACAACAAGGTCAAGAGCCCTGCCCTCATCGTAATCGGTGACGTGGCAGGCCGGGGAGACATGATGGAATTGAAGCGAGTATTGGAGGTCGTGAAGTGAAGATCATCACCGGAAGTGATCTGCGCACCGGAGACGTGATCTGGTGGACCGGCGAAGGCTGGTCGCGCCATGTCAACGATGCGGTTGAAGCGGGCGAACATGCCGAGGCGATCATCGCGCGCGAAAACGCCAAGCAGATCGTCACTGACACGCAAGTGATCGAAGCAACCGTGACCGACGAAGGCGTGCGCCCGGCGCACATCAAGGACCGCATCCGGGCGCTTGGCCCTACGGTCCGCCTCGACCTTTCCCTCAAGCCTGCCGATCCTGCGGCGGGGAACTGGGTGATCTGAGATGTATCAGTACGACAGCTATGACCAGTCGATGGTCGATGCCCGCGTGGCCGAGTTCCGCGATCAGGTGGAGCGCCGCCTGGCCGGGGACATCACCGAGGACCAGTTCAAGCCGCTGCGCCTGAAGAACGGCCTCTACCTGCAGCTTCACGCCTATATGCTGCGCGTGGCCGTGCCCTATGGCACGCTGAACAGCCGCCAGATGCGCATGCTGGGCGATATCGCGGACAAGTATGACCGCGGCTATGGCCACTTCACCACGCGCCAGAACATCCAGTACAACTGGATCAAGCTGCAGGATGCGCCGGATATTCTGGCCGATCTGGCCTCGGTCGAGATGCATGCGATCCAGACCAGCGGCAACTGCATCCGCAACACCACGTCCGACCAGTTCGCGGGCGCTGCGGCTGACGAGCTGGTCGATCCGCGCCCCTATGCCGAACTGCTGCGCCAGTGGTCGACCTTCCACCCGGAATTCGATTACCTGCCGCGCAAGTTCAAGATCGCGATCATCGGTTCGGAGACAGACCGCGCGGCGATGAAGTTGCACGACATCGGCATCCAGCTGGTGAAGAACGATGCGGGCGAAATCGGCTGCAAGTTCTATGTCGGCGGCGGCATGGGCCGCACACCGATGATCGCACCGGTGATCGGCGATTTCGTGCCGCCGCTTCAGATGATTTCCTATCTGGAAGCGTGCCTGCGCGTCTATAACCGCTATGGCCGCCGCGACAACAAGTACAAGGCGCGCATCAAGATCTTGGTCCACGAAATTGGCGCGGACGAATACCGCCGTCAGGTGGAAGAAGAGTTTGCGCACATTTTGACGCTGGGGCTTGAACCGCCCGCAGAGGAACTGGAGCGGATCAAGGGCTTCTTCGAACAGCCGGGCTTCGAGGCTGGCGCTTCGGACGATCTGGACCTTTCGGACCCCGATTTCGCACTGTGGGTGGACCAGAACGTTCACGCCCACAAGCAGCCGGGCTATGCCATCGTCAACATCAGCCTGAAGCCGGTTGGCGGCATTCCGGGCGATGCGACGGCTGATCAGATCCGCCTGATGGCCGATCTGGCGCTGGAATATTCGTTCGACGAACTGCGCGTGACGCACGCGCAGAACATCGTGCTGCCGCACGTGCGCAAGGCTGATCTCTACACCATCTGGCAGAAGCTGGACGCGGCGGATCTGTCAGCGGCAAACCTTGACCTGATCGGTGATATCATCGCCTGCCCTGGTCTGGACTATTGCAGCCTTGCCAATGCGCGTTCGATCCCGGTGGCTCAGAAGATTTCCGAGCGGTTCGCAGACCTTGGCCGCCAGCGCGAACTGGGCGAGCTGAAGCTGAAGATCTCGGGCTGCATCAATGCCTGCGGGCACCACCATGCGGGCCACATCGGCATCCTTGGTGTCGACCGCAAGGGCGTGGAAAACTACCAGCTTCTGTTGGGCGGATGCGAAGGCGCGGACACCTCGCTTGGCACGATCACCGGCCCCGGCTTCAACGAGGACGGCATCGTGGATGCGGTGGAAAAGGCCACCAACGTCTATCTCGCACAGCGCGACGAAGGGGAGCGTTTCGTCGATACCTATCGCCGCATCGGCATGGCCCCGTTCAAGGAGGCGATCTATGCCAAGGAGACTGCAAATGGTTGAGCAGAACCTTCGCTATCGCAGCGATGAACCGGTGAGCGATCCTGCCGTGACGGTGGATGCCTTTGCCGACCAGAACAATGCCACTGCGGTGCGGATCGAGCCGGGTGATGATGCCCGCGCGCTGCTGCCGCATCTCGACCGGCTGGCGTTGGTGGAAGTGAACTTCCCTGCCTATACCGACGGGCGCGGCTATTCGGCAGCGCGTATTCTGCGCGAGCATGGCTATGCCGGTGAACTGCGCGCCGTGGGTGGTGTGCTGCTGGACCAGCTTTCGCACATGCGCCGCTGCGGGTTTGACAGCTTTGCTCCGAACCAGGCCATCAGCGCCGAAGCCGCTGAAAAGGCCTTCGCGACCTGGCCCGAAGTTTACCAGAAGACCGTCGATGGGCGCCCGGCAATCTGGGCGAAGCGCCACCCCGCTTGAGCCTGCGGGACTAAGGATTGAAGCATGGACAGGACGCCGAGTTCTATGGTTGCCAATCGCAAGATCGACCTGATCGACACGCGCCCGCGCTTTACCGAGACGGACGCCATTCGCCTGAACAACCTGTTCCGGGGAAGCGACACGCAGGAAATGCTGCGTTCGGTGATCCGTGATGGGCTGGCGGGCGACCTTGCAGTGGTTTCGAGCTTTGGCGCAGAAAGTGCTGTCCTGCTTCACCTTATTGCCGAAGTTGATCCTTCGGTGCCGGTGCTGTTCCTTGAAACCGGAAAGCACTTTGCCGAAACCGTGGCCTATCGTGACGAGCTGATCGGTTTTCTGGGGATGACCAATCTCCAGATCATCGAACCGGACGCCGACGTGATAGCCAAGAAGGACGAGAACGGCCTTCGCTGGTCGTGGGATCCCGACGGCTGCTGCGAAATCCGCAAGGTGGAGCCGCTGGCCAAGGCGCTGCTGCATTTCGATGCTTCGCTGACGGGGCGCAAAGGTTTCCAGTCCAAGACCCGTGCAGGCCTGCCACGCTTCGAGATCGATCATTCGGATGCGCAGGGACGATTGAAGATCAATCCGCTGGCTTCGTGGGACAAGTCTGCGCTTGAGGGTTATTTCGCGCAGTACGGGCTTCCGGCTCATCCGCTGGTGGCGCAAGGCTATCCCTCGATCGGCTGCGCCCCCTGCACCAGCAAGGTTGCGCCGGGTGAAGACCCGCGCTCTGGCCGCTGGAAAGGCTGGGACAAGACCGAGTGTGGCATTCACCAGCCGACAGATGGTGTTGCCAGCGATGGCAAACCGGGCGATGAATTGCCGCCGGGATACGAACCGGTTTTCTGAATTTGCCAGCCATACAATGGCTCTGCTAGTCCCGAGACAAGGGTTTGGGGAGCGGGTTGTTGGCAGTGGATGCGCGCAGAATCGGGCTTTGGGCGGGGCCAATCGGCTTTGCTATTACGCAGTTGATTGCAGCGCCTGCGGGAATGCCCGATGCTGGCTGGAGCGCTGCTGGGCTGGTCTGGTGGATGGCGGCTTGGTGGATGACCGAGGCGCTGCCGCTTTCGGCCACGGCACTGCTCCCGTTTCTGGTGCTACCGCTGACGGGCGTAGCCGATGCCAACAAGACAGCCGCTGCCTATTACTCGCCGATCATCTTCCTGTTCGTGGGCGGTGCGTTTCTGGCGCTTGCCATTGAGCGAACCGGCCTGCACCGGCGGCTTGCACTCTTCATCATGGGACTGGCAGGCGCTAAGCCGTGGCAGTTGCTGATGGGCGTGATGATGGCGACGGCCGTGCTTTCAAGCTTCATTTCGAACACCTCGACCGCGCTGATCATGATGCCGATGGCAATTGCCATGCTGCGCGCGGGCGGTGTGGAGGAAGGCGAGACCAGTGGCATGGCTGGCGCCTTGCCGATGGGCATTGCCTTTGCAGCTTCCATCGGCGGACTTGCCACGCTGATCGGCACGCCGACCAACGCGATTGCGGCGGGCCTGATCGAAACCGCGCTGGGCACGCGCGTGACTTTTCTGCAATGGGCGCTCTATGGCGTGCCCATTGCCTTGCTGGCGGTGCCAATGGCCGGGTGGATCATCGCGCGAGTGCAGAACCTGCATGCTGACAGCTTCGACCCGGCGGCCGCGCGGGCGGCAATTGGTCATACGGCGCAATGGAGCATCCCGGAACGCCGACTGGTGCCGGTTGTGGTGCTGGCGTTTCTTGCTTGGGTGTTCCAGCCCGTGCTGGAAGGCTGGTTTCCTGAAGGTGGTTTCACCGATGGCACCGTTGCTGCCGTTGCGGGGCTGGTCCTCTTCGTGTTGCCCGACGGCACGGGACGGCCCATGCTGAACTGGCCCGAAGCGAACCGCGCGCCGTGGGACGTGGTGCTGATGTTCGGCGGCGGGCTTGCGATGGCGATGGGCATGACATCAAGTGGATTGACCAAGTGGATGGGGGAGATGCTGCTCCCCCTCGCCCACGTGCCATTACCGGTCGTGGCGCTGGTGCTTGTGGCCTTTGTGGTTCTGGTGACGGAGTTTGCCAGCAACATAGCAGCGGCAAGCGGGATCATGCCGGTTGTGGCGGCGCTGGTGGGAGCATTGGGGGCCGATCCGATCCTGCTGGCCCTGCCCGCTGCCTTTGCCGCGACATGGGGCTTCATGCTCCCAGCGGGCACCGGCCCCAATGCGCTGGCTTGGGCGACCGGACATTGCTCGATGCGGGCAATGGTGAAGGCAGGCTTTGCACTGGACGTTGCGGGCGTGTTCCTGCTTGTTGGCGTGGTCTGGGTGGTTAGCGCGCTGATCTGATCACAAGGGCGGAACCCCTTATGGACAAGCAGCCCCTGCGCTTCCTAAAGTGCTGCCCGAAGGGGCCGGGATGGAACGGGATAGTGACGCTTCTGCGCTGACGCAGGGGGCGAACTCGGTATTGGGTTCGCCGCTTCGACTTTTGACCGGCACACTGATCTTCGTGGTGGCGGTCTTCGTCATTTCCACTTGCGGATTTGTAATTGCAGGCTGGCCGATGAGCGATGCCGCCTACATGGTTCTGCTGACGATCTTCTCGGTCGGCTATGGCGAAATCCGCCCCGTTGACACGATCTTTCTGCGCTGGTGGACGAGCGGCACGATCATGCTGGGCTGTACCGGCATGATCGTGCTGACCGGTGCGCTGGTGCAGGTTTTCACCCTTTTTCAATTCCGTCGCCTGCTGGGACTGGATCGCATGTTGACCGAAATCGAAAAGTTGGAAGGCCACGTCATCATCTGCGGCTACGGCCGCATCGGCGTGCAACTGGCCAAAGCCATGACCGAGGCGAAACGGCCATTCTTGATCCTTGAACGAGACCACACCAAAGCGGAAGATGCCAAGGCACAAGGCTTTTTGTGCATGGTGGGCGAAGCCACACACGAGGAAACGCTGAAGGCTGCCGGAATTGCGCGGGCCAAGGTGCTGGCGACGGTCCTGCCCGATGATGCCGCCAACGTGTTCATCACGCTATCAGCGCGTAATCTGAACCCGGCAATCGAGATCATCGCGCGCGGTGAGGCTCCGACGACCGAGAACAAGCTGTTCCATGCAGGCGCGGACAAAGTGGTGATGCCGACGCACATCGGGGCGGAACGGATCGTGGAGATGATCCTCTATCCGGCAACTGACCAGCTTGACGATATTGGCGCGGTGCGGCGCAATCTCCACGACTTCGGGCTGGATATCGAAATGGTGGAAGTGCTGTCCGACAGCGCCCTGACCGGAGAGACGGTGGGCGAAGCCGAACGTCGGGGCAACGGCGCGTTCTTCGTGGTGCAGATCGACCGTGCTAACGGCCAGTCAATCCAGCATCCGGGCGAAGACGTAACGCTCGAGTCGGGTGACAAGGTGATGCTGGTGGTGCGCGGCAGCAGGCTTTCGGCCGGCGCAGTGTTCAGCGCGGCAAAGGCCCCAGTGAAGCACGGGCGAACCTTCGTGAAGGCATAACCCAAGAAGGTGCGCCGCACGATCAGCCGTGTGCGCCGAAATAGTTCGAAATGGCAACGGCGATGCGGATGTTGAGCGCGTGGGCACGTTCGATGGGGTCGATGAAGCGAGCCCGGATGGCGCCGTAATCTTCTCCGCGATGATCGGGGTAGTCGGTTGCCTCGTCCACCGCGAAATCGGCGATTTCGGGTTCGATCACAGGATAGGCGCGGCGCAATTGGGCCAGCGCATCGTCCACGCGCAGCGACAGAACCATCTCCAGCACGTCATCGCGGCTAACATCGTTCGAGCGGGCGAAAGGCGGCACCTGCACTGCGCGGATGAACATGTGCATCAGCAGCGCAAGGCGTACCGATTGCAGCAGGCCGATGTTGCGCCGATCTGAATCCTGCGCCGGATCGCGGCCTGCTTTGTGGCCGGGGACGAGCGAAAGCAGGCGGTGGAGCTTCATCCAGTCTACCCGCAAGCGCGATGTCAGGCGGCGGAATACCCCTGCCCTGTCGTCCTTGGTCAGATATTCGGCAAGCGCGAGGCAGGCGGATTCGAGCGCGGTTTCAGTGCCACGATAAGGGCGGCTGGCCCAATAAGCGGAGTTGAACAGTTCGCCGTGGGCGGCAACGGTCTTGACCGAGGCGAGGCCATTGGCGGCGCGCAGCAGGCGGACGAGCTGGTTGCCACGTGTCGACCGACCGAGCAGTTCGGCCACCGATTCCATTTCCTCACCCGCAGCCGTCCCTGCCCCGGCAATCACGTTTACCGGGTAGCCGATCTGCTGAAGGATGGCGTTGTGCGGAATCGCGCGGATCTGGCGCAGGCTCATCGTGCGGTCAGCGCCGATATCGGACTGGCGGCGAGAAACGCGGCTGCCGGTGCCTTTCAAAAGGCCAAGGCCAAACGCCGTCAACGCGCGGGAATAGGTTGCGCTTTCAAGGTGTTCACGCTGAACGCGGCGGATCGACCGGTAGAAGTCGAGGCTGAGATCGGTGCGATCATAGAACGGGTCTTTGACGGCAAGATCGAGGTCGGCTGCTTCTGCCTCGGCAATGCGGGTAAGCGTGGCCAGCGCCAGATCATCGTTGCGGAAGAACAGATAGCCATCACCGCCCTGAAAGCTGGCTTCGGGTTCGATGGTGACGCCAGCCTTGGCAAAGCGACGACGCGCCCAGCCGGACAGTGGCCATGTGAGGCGATCTGCAAAGCCCGATGGATGCGCGCCGCGACCCATCGATTCGCCGTGCGTATCGAAGATCAGCGCAGCCACATCGGTCAGGCCATTCGCCTTCATCGCGTCGGCCAGACGGCCTTGCAGGCGTTCGATGGCGAGCGCGGCGGGGATCTGGCCCATGAAGCGGCCTGCATCGGAAAAACCGGTCTGGATCGAAACGCGGCCACGCAGGCGAGCGTAGCTGCGGTAGGAGTCTTCCGAAAGCAGAGCTTCGAGGAAGCGGCCACCGTGTTCAAGCGCGGTTTCGGTTTCGAACAGGGGCGAAACATCGACCTTGCCTTCGATACCGAACAGCTTGGCGAAATAGAGCGCGGCGAGCACGGTCTGCGGCTGTTCGCATTCCGCGATCAACATGCGGATCGGAGCATCGGCATCTATGTGCTGCAGCATCTTGGCCATGACCAAAAACTGGCGCATGGCAGTGCTGGTTTCGATTGCGAGCGCACCGAAGTTGACGCGCAGCGGCTTCACCTCGGCCAGCAGTTCGCGCAGGCGCGACAGCGCGCTCTTGCTGCCAAGGTCGAGCGTGCCTTCGGGGTCAATGCGGCGGCGCAGCGCGTTGAGAAGCTGAGACGAGTTTACGCGGAAGTGTATCCAGCCGATGCCAAGGCCATCAGCGCGCATGGCGGCGGCGAGCGTGGCAAGTGGGACGGCCTTGTCCTCGTCCGCCTTCTTCGCTTCGGCCTCAAGCGCTTCGATCAGCGGCGTCAGGCTGAGGAGCTTGGCCGGATCATCGGCGCTGAGGCGGTTCGCAGCATTGGCGAGCGCATCAGGCGTTTCAAGCGGGGCGGAGAATAGTTCCGCCATTTCCGCCGAATGATCGTGCGCCGCATCCAGCGTGGCGAGCAGCGGGTGCGCGTCGTCGATGGTCCGAAGTGAGGCAGCGTAGCTTGACAGACGCAGCGCCTTTTCGCGCAGGCGGAAAGCGATGGACGTGGTCCAGCCGATATCGGTGCGACCGTCCATGTCATAGCCGACCCACGTGGCGAAGCGGAACGGCAGCGGGCGGAAATCAAGCCAGCGGCCCGGCCAGCGCAGACGGGCGTGGCCGAGCAGCGTGGCGTTGATCTGGTCACGCGCAGAGGCAGCGCGCTGGATGGCGTTGCACACCTCTACGTGTTCGAATTCCAGCGTGATCTTCGGCCCTTCGTGGGGCACGGTGCAGACGGTGGAGGCTTGCGGATTGTCCGTCAGCGCGGCGGTGGCAACCGCATCCGACTGGGCAGGGGACAGCAAGAACGTGGGGTGTGCGGTGAAAACCGCATGAAGCAGCGGCTTCTCCCACCGCTTGCGAAATTCTGAAAACCCCGCCTCTTCGGGGTTGAGCGCGGCGATCAGGCCGAGGTTTTCAGACGCATTGGTTGGCGCGACCAAGCGCTTCAGCCGCGCGGCGCGGCTTTGCAGGGCTTCGCATTCGAGTTCTGCAACAAGGCCATCGATATCCGACAGCGAAATGTCGCCGCCTTCGAGCAGGCGCGACAGATCGTGACTGAGCTGAAAGACGGGGTTGAACAGCGGCGTTTCGGCCGTCCGCTCATGGAGTTTCTGCAACCTGGCCTTGAGCTTGGCGACCGTCTTCATATCCGCTGTGTTCCCCTGACTTTCAATGCCCCAGTGCGAAAGCTTCGCGCGCGGCGGCTTCTATCGCTGCTTCATCGGGCGTGCCTTTGCCGACCACCCAACTGCCACCAACGCACAGAACCGGATCGAAACCCAGCCACTCCGGCGCGGTGGCGGCGGTAATGCCGCCGGTCGGGCAGAATTTGCATTGGTGGAACGGCGCTGCCAACGCCTTAAGCGCGGGAAGCCCGCCCGATGTGGAAGCGGGGAAGAATTTGAAGTGCGTGAGGCCAAGGTCCAGCCCGCGCATGATATCACCCGCGCTGGCTGTTCCGGGCAGGAACGGGATGCCCGAAGCGACCGCAGCCTTGCCGAGGTTTTCGGTGAGGCCCGGCGAAACGATGAATTCCGCACCTGCATCAATGGCGGCCTTGAGTTCATCGGGATTAGTGACGGTCCCAGCGCCGACGATGGCGCCTTCGACAGCCTTCATCGCATGGATCACATCCAGCGCGGCGGGCGTGCGAAGGGTTACTTCAAGGACGCGCAGGCCCCCTTTGACCAGCGCACGCGCGATGGGGAGCGCGTGATCGACGTTTTCGACGACCAGCACCGGAATGACCGGCGCAGTGCGCATGATGGTTTCGATCGGCTTCATGGCGTCTCCCTCGCGCAACTGGCGCGCGTTCCGTTGTGGAAGCGGGCTTAACGCGAGTCAGCCTTATTGTGCACCTGCTAAGGCCGGGTGCATAGCTATTCTTGATGGCTGAAGACGGATCCGGTTATGTCAGAGTGATATCTAAACCGCCGAACTGAATTTGCGAGCGCCGGAACGCCACGCATCGAACACAGCGGCGATTGAACGTGCGTAGGGCTCGTTTCCCGGCTCCAACGTAAGAACGCCCCCATCGATCCGGACCAAGCCGCGCGCAATGAAGGGTTCGAGCCGATCCCGATTGGTAGCGATGAGATCTGCCGGAACGTCTGCCATGCCCCTGCACAGCAGATCGGTGATGATCTGGCCCCTGCGGCGATCCTCAGCCGTGCGCACCACCCCCTTGCGGCCCGCAAGCTGGTCCGCACCGATAAGCATACGATAACGGCCTGCGTTCTTTTCGGTCTGCACGAAAAGATCGGGAAATTCGCTGATTGACGAAGCGCCAAGGCCAATGAGGACGGGCGACTGGTCTTCGGTGAAGCCCTGAAAATTGCGGCGTAGCGTGCCGGCGCGGGCGGCAAGGGCCAGATCATCATCGGGCAAGGCAAAGTGATCAAACCCGACCGCCTGATAGCCTGCTGCCACGAGCCGCGCGTGGCCTTCGGCAGCCATGCGAAAACGATCACGCTGTCCGGGGAGTTCGCTGGCATCTATACGCTGCTGGCGCGGGATCATGTGCGGGACGTGCGCGTAGCCGAACAGCGCGATCCGGTCTGCGCCCATCGCAACGGACTGGTCGAGCGTATCGCGGAGAATTTCGTCGGTCTGGAATGGCAGGCCATACATCAGATCGAAATTGATCGAATCCACCCCGCCCTTGCGCAAACCTTCAACCGCCCGTTCGATATCATCGCGCGGCTGAACGCGCCCTATAGCGGCCTGCACGCGCGGATCCAGTGTCTGCACGCCGAGGCTGGCCTTGATCACGCCTATACCCCGGATGGCCATGAACCAGCCCGGCTCCAGCGTACGCGGATCCAGTTCGATCGACAGGACCGGCTTTTCCAGACGGAAGTTCAGCGTGAGGCGATCGACCAGCCTGACAAAATCGGTTGGCTTGATCGCGTTGGGGCTGCCACCCCCAAAGGCAATGCGCGTGACTTTGACCGATGGGTGCAGATGGCGACCAACCAGTTCGATTTCGTGATGCAGGGCTTCGAGATAAGCGGTCAGGCGCTGGGTCTTGTTGGCGGCACCGGTGTTGCAGCCGCAATACCAGCAGATTTCCCGGCAATAGGGGATGTGCAGATAAAGCGAGACGGTGCCGCGCAAGGCCCGTAACGCCGCAGCCTGACGATCTTCAAAGCTCTCTTCCACAAATTCTGCGGCAGTGGGGTAGCTGGTGTAGCGCGGGACCGGGCGTTCCAGCAGTTCGGGCCAGTACGTCCAGTTCCCGATGACTTCAGGGCTGGTCATCATGTCAGCAGCCATCGGAATCGTCCTCACCGTCGTCGCCGTTTCCGCAACAGCTATCGGTGGCAAGGCGCTTGCGCATTGAGATATGACAAACCTTGCAGCAGGGCAGATTCTTGCTGCCATCGTCCTTGCCGGGCAGGCGGACGGGCACCATGCCGCCGCTGCCACCCGTGCACGAGGCAACCATGATCCATTGCGCGTTGACCGGAGCGGGCGCGGCCATTTGCAGGACGGCAAGCGGCGCGAGGATACGGAGTGCGCGGTGCCTCATGGTTCGCGCTCCTCATCCTCGATCAGGATACGCGCCGCCGCACCATCGAGATCGCTGAACTGCCCGCGCTTCAATGACCAGAAGAACGCAACCAGCCCCAGCAGGCCCATGCCAAGCGCAATGGGAAGCATGAAAGCCACGCCGTTCATTTGGCTTCTCCGGCAAGGCGCAGCGAATTGGCGACAACGATCAGCGAACTGGTGGACATGGCGATTGCCGCGATCAGCGGGGTGACATGGCCAAGGATCGCCAGCGGCACCGCCAGCATGTTGTAACCGATGGCGAGCACGAAGTTCTGGCGCACCACGCGCATGGTCTGGCGCGAGACGCGAATGGCGCGGGGAATGGCTAGCAGCGAATCCGCCGTGAATACCATATCTGCTGCTTGCCGCCCCACATCACTGGCGGAACCCGGCGCGATGGACGCGTGCGCGGCAGCAAGCGCGGGGCCATCGTTCAGCCCGTCGCCCGCCATCATCACCTTGCGCCCGGCGTTCTGCAAGCGCTGGATCGCCTCCTGCTTGTCTGCCGGCGATGCCGCTGCCTGGGCCGTCAGACCCGTAGCGTGCGACACGGCAGCGACGGCGGTTACGGAATCTCCTGAAAGGATGGAAGATTCCACGCCCAGCGCTTCGAGCCAGACCAATGCTTCGGTAGTATCGGGCCGCAGACGATCAGCGAAGGGGATGACGCGCACCGGATCGCCTTCGATCCTGAGTGCAGTGGCCATGCCCTGCGCCGATGCCGGACGCCCAAGCGCGACAGAAAGGCCATTCCAGCGAGCGGTAACGCCCTGCCCCGGCTCTTCGCGCACATCTTCCAGAATCGCCGCCGGTATGCCTCGCGCGCTGAGCGCCTGCACGAGGCCAAGCGACAACGGGTGGCGGCTGTGGCTGGCGAGCGCGAGCGCTACCGACGCCTGCGGTGCAGACAGCGCGTCCAGCGCCACGTCATCGGGCACCGGTCGACCGAGTGTGAGCGTGCCGGTCTTGTCGAGCAGCAGGCGATCCACTTCGGCCATGCGTTCAAGCGCAGACCCATCCTTTACCAGCAGGCCCTTCTTGAGCAGCGCGCCTGCTGCCACGACTTGCGCCACCGGCACGGCAAGGCCAAGCGCGCAAGGGCACGTGATGATGAGCACGGCAATGGCAATGACGAGGGACTGATACC
Source organism: Novosphingobium sp. ERN07 (assembly GCF_012641335.1). GTDB lineage: Bacteria > Pseudomonadota > Alphaproteobacteria > Sphingomonadales > Sphingomonadaceae > Novosphingobium. Next base: position 68,098 of record NZ_JABAID010000015.1, on the reverse strand, counting down.
AGCCGGCACCGGCCAGCATCCATCCGGCAAAGGTCAGCCCCGCCAGCGTATGAACGGCAGGGGCATAGAGCCTCGCCGCGCGATCAGCGATGCGCACGTATTTTGAGCGGGACTGGCCAGCCGCTTCCATCAGACGGGCGATTTCGGAAAGGGCGGTATCCTGCCCGATGGCGGTGACACGCACGTCCACCGGAGCATCGACATTGAGCGTCCCCGCATGGACCAGCGTGCCCGGCCCTGCTTGCACCGGTGCGCTTTCACCGGTCAGCAGCGATTGGTCGAGACGGGTCTGGCCGCGCAGCACTTCACCATCGGCGGCAAGGCGCTCTCCGGCGGCGACGCGCATCAGCATTCCCGGTTGCAGCGATTTTGTGTCCAGCCAGCGCGTTGTTCCATCGGCGGCCACGACCATCGCGCCAGTGGCAACCTGCCGCAACAGCGCATCGACACCCGATCGCGCGCGGTCGCGCATCATTGCGTCGAGCACGCGCCCTGCGAGCAGAAACATGAGCAACATGAGCACGCCATCGAACCATGCCTCTGCCCCGCCGCTCAGCGTTTCATAGAAGGACAGGCCGGTGGCAATGGTGACGCCGATGGAAATCGGCACGTCCATGTTGGTCTTGCCGTGGCGCAAGACCTTCCATGCCGAAGCAAAGAAGGGCCGCCCGGCGTAGGCGATGGCGGGAACACCGATCAAAGCCGATACCCAGTGGAACAACGACCGCGTGGTGCCTTCCGCGCCCGACCAGACGCTGACCGACATCAGCATCACGTTCATGCAGGCAAAGGCGGCAACGCCCAGCGGCGCGAGCAGAGGCTTTACCGCCGAGACAGGCTCCGCCTCGATCTCGCGCGGCTGAGCATCGAAACCTATGGCTGCGAGCGCGGCCACAAGCGCTGGCGTTTCGATTTCAGACTGATGGACGACCTCTACCGTGCGCGCGGTGAGATTGGTGCGCGCGCTGGTGACTCCATCCAGCGCAGCCAAGGCACGTTCGACTTTGCCCATGCAACCGGCACAGTGCATTCCGGGCACGGCGAGGACGGTGTGAACGGTGGCGCTTTCGGAGACGGTCAGTGCCCGTGCAGGCGCGGTCATTGCACTTCGCCCACTGTACGCCAGATCCGGCCATCTGCCTCGACCTTGACGCTCAACCGCCAGCGGCCTGCCTCAAGCGGGGCGGCGTAGTGCCCCGGCGCAGTTTCGTGTAGCACGAGCGTGGTCGTCGGGCGCTGGCCGAGCGGATGTTCGGCAACGGCCGTGACTTTCGCCGCGGCAAGCGGCTTGCCCAAGCTATCAACCAGACCGATGCCTGCCTGGTCCGCCTGATCGCGGGCGATATCGCCCCGCCAGCCAAGGGCCTGTTCCTGCTCAGCCTCTTTCAGCCAACCGTTGAACTTCTGGCTGGCGACATAGGAATTGTCGACGACCACCCCACCGAACGTGGAACTGGCAAGGCGTGCCATCAGCACGTTGACGGCAATAACCACCGCGAAGAAGCTGACGAGGATCGCCGCCATCTTGCGACCGGTGAACGGAACGGGTTTACGGCGCATCTGGGTCATTGGCCGTTTCCTTCTGCTGTGGTGAACGTGGTTTCGCCGCGATCCATGCCGCCTTCCTTGTCGTCAGAGGTCAGGACAAAGGCGAATTCGGCGGGCTTGCTGCCGCGCGGACGGACTGCATAGACACGCAGCGGTTTCGTCGTGTCGGCAGGCACTTCGACGGTCAAGACGCGCTTTGCGGCTGCGGCATCCATCTCGTCAGTGAACATCGCGCCGCCATCAAGGCCTTCTAGCGCAACGTTGAAGGTGCGCGGTCGGGCTTCCATGTTGCGCAGCTTCAGCGTGAAAGCATTGCGGATCGCGCCGTCCGAAAGCATCACGTATTCAGGGTTGCGATCCTTGGCGACGGAAATGTCGAGCCGGGCACGCTGGCCCAGCATGAACAGCAGCGCAAGACCGATGGCGCTCCACACACCGAGATAAACCAGCGTGCGCGGGCGGAAGATCGTCTTGAGGATCGGCGTGGGTTCTTCGCCGCGCTTTTCCTTTTCGGCATCGTCGAGCGTGCAATAATCGATCAGCCCGCGCGGGCGGCCCACATCGGCCATCGCCTTGTCGCAAGCGTCGATGCACAGCGCGCAAGTGATGCAGCCGATCTGCGGCCCTTGGCGAATGTCGATACCAGTGGGGCACACGGCGACGCACTGCATACAATCGATGCAATCGCCCAGCGGCGTGGCAGCTTTCAGCGCGGATTTGACCGAACCGCGCGGTTCACCGCGCCAGTCCTTGTAGGTAACGATCAGGCTCTTTTCATCGAGCATAGCAGTCTGGATGCGCGGCCAAGGGCACATGTAGACGCAGACCTGTTCGCGCATGAAGCCGCCGAAGATGAACGTGGTCATCGTCAACACAAACGTGGTGGCGTAGGCTACCGGCGCGGCAGTGCCGGTCCAGAATGCGTGTTGGAGCGTCGGCGCATCGGCAAAGTAGAAAATCCACGCACCGCCCGTGGCAAAGCTGATGCCAAGGTAGATGGCCCACTTCAGCGCGCGCTTGCCGATCTTGGCGGCCGTCCAAGGTGCTTTCTGCAAGCGCAACTGGGCGTTGCGGTCACCGTCCACCAGACGGTCGACATGCTGGAACAGGTCGGTCCACACCGTCTGCGGGCAGGCATAACCGCACCATGCGCGGCCCACTGCCGATGTGACGAGGAACAGGCCGATGCCCGCCATGATCAGCAATCCGGCAACGAAATAGAATTCATGCGGCCAGATTTCGATATCGAACATGAAAAAGCGGCGGTTGCCAAGATCGATCAGCACCGCCTGATCGGGAGCATAGGGGCCGCGATCCCAGCGGATCCACGGCGTGCCCCAGTAAATGACAAGGCACACGGCCATGACCAGCCATTTGAAGCGCCTGAACGCCCCGTCGATGGCCTTTGGGAACACCGACTTGCGTTTTTCGTACAAGCCGATCTCGTTGGAATGGTCCGCGCGGAGGTTGGGATCGTGCGCAGTCATGACCGTGTGTCCTTGATCGTGTTTAGTTGGTGGCAGCAGCGGGTGGCGCTGCCTCCTGAGGCGCGGGCGCAGGTGCTTCTTCACCACCGCCCAGCGAATGGACGTAAGTGGCAAGCATCTTCACCGTGACCGGATCGAGGCGATTGCCCCACGATGGCATGACGCCGTAGCGCGCGTTGTTGACCGTCTGGGCAATAGCCGCGCGGCTTCCGCCATAGAGCCAGATTGCATCGTTGAGACGCGGAGCACCAACCGTACGGTTACCCTCACCCGCAGCGCCGTGGCAGACGGTGCAGTTGTCGGTGAATATCTGTGCACCACGCTGGGCCGAAGCACTTGGCTTTTCCTCACCAGCCAGCACACGCACATGGCTGACCACATCCTGCACTTGCGCTGCGTTGAGAATGCCATCGCGACCGAAAGCTGGCATCTGGCTCATGCGCGTGGCATCATCGCCCGGCTGGCGAATGCCGTTGACGAGTGTCTGGTGAACGGTGGCGACATCGCCGCCCCACAGCCAGTCATCGTCATTGAGATTGGGATAGCCCGCGCTGCCCGCCGCTCCGTTGCCGTGACACTGGATGCAGTTGACCTTGAACGCGGCGCGGCCACCATCAATAGCGGCGCGGCGCAGGCGAGGATCGGCGGCGATCTGTTCAATCGAGGCATTGCCAAGTTCGGCCATCAGGCCCGCTTTGCGCGCGGTTTCAGCCGTCATCTCGTTTTCCAGATCGCCACGGCTCGACCAGCCGAGCGTTCCGGCGGTCGCCTTGTCGATCAGCGGCCACGCGGGATAGGCCACGCAATAGCCAATCGCGAATACGATCGTGATATAGAACGTCCACAACCACCAGCGCGGCAGCGGATTGTTCAACTCCTCGATACCGTCCCATTCATGGCCGACGGTTTCGACGCCGGTTGCGTCGTCAATCTTGGGATTAGACATCGCTTTCGTCCTTGAAGATCGAAGTGGCGGCATCGCGGTTCAACACCTTGGCGCCGGGGCGGAACGGCCATGCGCTCAACCCCACGAAAATTGCCGTCATCATCAGCAGACCCCAGCTGTCAGCGAGGTGCCGCAGCATGTCGTAAGTGGAGTGCGCGCTCATCGGCCCTTCTCCTTGGCAAGGGCTTCCTGTGCGGCAGGCGCGTTCACATCGACCAGGGTTCCAAGCATCTGGAGATAGGCGACAAGCGCGTCCATCTCGGTCAGTCGCTTGGGATCGCCATCGAAATCGCGTGCCTGCGCCTTGGGATAGCGCTTCTTCAGGTCGGAAGCGTCAGCCTCTGGATCAGCCTGGGCAATGAGGTCGTCATTGGCCTTGGCGATATCGTCCTGCGAATAGGGAACGCCGACCTGGTAAAGCGTACGCAGGGTGGCGGTCATATCGCCCATGTCCAGCTTGTGCTCGGCCAGATGGGCATAGCTGGGCATGATCGATTCCGGCACCACGGCGCGTGGATCTTTCAGGTGCTGGACGTGCCATTCATCCGAATAGCGGTTGCCGACGCGGGCCAGATCAGGCCCGGTGCGCTTCGATCCCCACTGAAACGGATGGTCGTACATCGATTCCGCAGCAAGGCTGTAGTGGCCATAACGCTCAACCTCATCCCGGAACGGTCGGATCATCTGGCTGTGGCAGGTGTAGCAGCCTTCGCGCACGTAGATGTCGCGACCGGCCTGTTCGAGCGGGGTGTAGGGGCGCATTCCGTCCACCTTCTCGATCGTGTTGTCGATCCAGAACAGCGGGGCGATTTCCACGATGCCACCCACAGTCACCGCAGCGAAAGCCGCGATGCTGAGGAGGGTTACGTTGCGCTCCAGTTTCTTGTGCTTTTCCACGATGGTGGTCATGGGATTTTCTCCGAGAGCGTCAGAATCAGGCTGCGGCCGGAGCGACAGCGACGACAGGACGGTCCTTTTCGGGATCGAAGGCGGCATCACGCATCGGAGCCTCTTCGCGGCTGCGGCCAAGGATCGTACGCCAAACGTTGACGACCATCACCGCAGCGCCAGCAAGGAACAGCAGGCCACCGAAAGCGCGCAGGAAGAACATCGGCTTCAACGCGGCAACGGTTTCGACGAAGCTGTTCACCAGATATCCGTCAGCGCCGTATTCACGCCACATCAGGCCCTGCGTGATGCCCGCCACCCACATCGAAGCAGCGTAGAAAACGATACCGACGGTCGCGAGCCAGAAGTGCCAGTTGACCATGCGCAGGCTGTAAAGGCGCTGGCGGTTCCACAGACGCGGTACGAGGTAGTAGATCGCCGAGAAGGTGATCATGCCGTTCCAGCCCAGAGCGCCGGAGTGGACGTGGCCAATGGTCCAATCGGTATAGTGCGACAGGCTGTTGACCGACTTGATCGACATCATCGGACCTTCGAACGTGCTCATGCCGTAGAAGGCCAGCGCCATCACCATCATGCGGATGATCGGATCGGTGCGGACTTTGTCCCAAGCGCCGTTGAGCGTCATCAGCCCGTTGATCATGCCGCCCCAGCTTGGCATCCACAGCATGACCGAGAAGACCATGCCCAGCGTCTGCGCCCAGTCGGGCAGCGCGGTGTAGTGGAGGTGGTGCGGACCCGCCCAGATGTAGAGGAAGATCAGCGCCCAGAAGTGGATGATCGACAGGCGATAGGAGAACACCGGACGTTCGGCCTGCTTGGGCACGAAGTAGTACATCATCGCCAGGAAGCCAGCCGTCAGGAAGAAGCCCACCGCGTTGTGGCCATACCACCACTGCACCAGCGCGCCCTGCACGCCTGCGAAGATGGGATAGCTGCGGCTGCCGACAAAGCTGACCGGCCAGTTCAGGTTGTTGACGATGTGGAGCATCGCGACGGTGACGATGAACGACAGGTAGAACCAGTTGGCCACATAGATGTGCGGTTCGGTGCGTTTTACGATCGTGCCCACGAAAACCGCGAGATAGGCAACCCAAACCACGGTCAACCACAGGTCGACGTACCATTCCGGCTCGGCATATTCCTTGCCCTGGGTGATGCCCAGCAAATAGCCGGTTGCCGCCAGCACGATGAACAGCTGGTAGCCCCAGAACACGAAACGGGCGAGACCGGGGAAGGCCAGCCTCGCCCGGCAAGTACGCTGCACGACGTAGAACGACGTGGCGATCAGCGCGTTGCCTCCGAAAGCGAAGATGACCGCAGAGGTATGCAGCGGACGCAGGCGGCTGAACGAAGTCCATTCGAACCCGAGATTCAGCACCGGCAAAGCCAGCTGCAGCGCGATGTAAAGTCCCGCCAGAAACCCGGCCATGCCCCAGAAGACGGTTGCGATCACGCCCCAGCGGATCACATCGTCATCATAGCGGCCCTGATCGGGTGCGAGGATGGCTTTCGACAGGTCCACGCCGCGCAGCGTGACGATCAGCCCGATGATGCAGGCGAGCGCGACGATGCCCATGTGGATTGCGAAACCCGTGTCGACGGCTGCAGCGCAGGCGGCGACGGCGATAAGGAGCGACACGAGCCAGAGGCCCGAGCGCGATAGTGCCGAAACCATGGAGCCTTCCCTTCCATGAGTGATGTGCAGATCGCGCTGCACCTTCATCGGCAAGGGAACATTGATAAGGGTCAAATCGCGGAATTCATGAACAATACTTGACCCTATACTTTGGTCGAATGCGGCGATTTTTCATTTTTGCGCTTTGTCAATGTCCGATGATTCGGCTGAGTGCATCAGGCTGTCCAAGCCACGGGACGATCTTCGGCCAACGAGGGGTTGGCCAGCCGTGGTGCAGGACAAGAGCAATGAAGAAGCTGATCTCAACCGCGATTCCCGCCCTCGCCGTAGCGGCAGCGCTGCTTGCACCGGCACAGGCAATGGCCGGGTCGGCGGAAGGCAAGCTGCAGGTAAAGGTTATGGGCACCGCCGTCCTTCCCGACGGAAAGATCGTGGAAGTGAAGAACGATCCGCTTGGCCTGACCGTCGGTGCGAACACCAAGGCGAACGACAACTACGTGCCGACGCTGGCCGTGGAATACTTCGCAACGCCGAACGTCTCTGTTGAAACGATCTGCTGCTTCACTACGCATGGGGTGAGAGGTACCGGCACGCTAGCGCCTGCGACCGATATCGTCGACCATGTCATGATCCTGCCCGCCACAGTGACGCTGAAATATCACCTGCCGCTGGAAGGCGGGATTAAGCCCTACATCGGCGCAGGTCCGTCGCTGTTCGTGGTGTTTGGCGAAAAACCGGGATCGAGCGTCACGCCGCTTGGCGTCACCAAGGTGAAAATGTCGAACGAACTGGGCTTTGCGCTTCAGGCCGGTATCGACATTCCTGTAAACGACAAGGGCATGGGCATCAGCCTCGACGCCAAGAAGTACTTCATGGACACGACCGCGCACTTCTATGCCGGCAATGCCGAAGTGCTGACCACCAAGCATTCGCTTGACCCGTGGGTATTGAGCGCGGGCCTGACTTTCCGCTTCTGATCGGGCGGCGCTGACGAAATCCCCCAAGGTTCCGGGTGCCCCCACGCGCATCGGAACCTGTGGGGATAGCGGGCAGGAAACGACGAGGTTCTGGGATCACCTCGCCGCTTTCCTGCCCGCATCTTTTTACCAGAGCACGCCCTTGCGATCCGCGACGATGGGCGACGGCGCTTCTAGTCCCACCGATTGCAGAAGGTCGATCTCGATCGTTCGGCACATTGCCGACAGCGGCAGATCATGGGGTTCGTTTGCGAACGGATCGACCAGATCGTCACCGATCGCCAGCACGGCAAGGAACATCAGACCGGCAATGGTCGATCCCAGCGGCGTGGCGAAGCCCAGCGTCTCTACCAGCCCGAACGGCAGGAGGATGCAGAACATGTGCACGAACAGCATAGGAAAGAAGCGGAAGTGATTGGGCAGCGGCGTGTTCTTGAGCCGCTCCATCCCGCCTTGCGCATTGGCGATATCGACAAGGACGCTTTCCATTGCGCTTTGCTGAATCGTATCGATCCACCCTGCCCTGCGCGCATCGTCGATCTTTCGCCCGGTGCCATCCAGCAGGCCGTTCGCCGCGTTGCCGCGCTGCATCGCGATTTCCGCACCGGCCTTGGCGACATAACCCAGCGTCGCATCATCGAAACTCTGTCGCCGGAGCTGACAGCGCAGCGCGTTTACATAGGCAATCTGGCGAAACACGATATCACGTTTGAACGAAGCGGCTTCCGGGTCCGGCAGAAAATTCCGCGTTGCCCGCGCCAGATTACGGCTGGCGTTGATCATCAACCCCCACAGGCCCCGCCCTTCCCACCAGCGCTGATATGCCGAATTACTGCGAAAGCCGAGGAACAGCGCCACTGCAGACCCGAACAGGGTGAGCGGCAATTCCGGCGCGCGGAACGGCAGGATATAGTAGACCACCGTGACGATGACGTCCCAGACGAAGAGCAGCGTCAACGGCTTCCACACTTCGCGAACGATGGTCTTGAACGAAGGAACCGGTTTGACGATCACGCATCATCCTCGTGCTGCGCAGCTTCATACATTGCGGATGAAGCGGATGAAACCGGGCGCAGGACAAACCAGTCAGGGTGGCCGATCGCCACCAGATAACCCAGCACAAGGATGCCAAAAGCAAAAAGCATCACGCTGGCCCGAAGCGTTCCGGCACGATCATCGTCAGCGTGAAAGGGATTGGGCTGCGGCAAAGGGAACCTCCATTTCAGCACATGCGGCACGCAGGAGGCAATGCTTTGCGCCGGAACAGTTTCCGTTAGAAAATATGTCTTTCGCTTGGGCGTTGAAATTTCACAGTAATTTCAGTTCACTAAAGGAACTGACGGGTAAATCTTCAACCCGCCAAAGCCTGAAGACCAATGCGATCCACAATTTCCACCTCACGGCGGGAAGGCAATTCGATCACGCCATCGTTCTTCAGTTTGGTGAACTGGCGACTGACGGTTTCGATGGTCAAGCCCAGCACGTCGGCTACCTGCTGGCGGGAAAACGGCAGCGAGAAACGCTTTGCCGGACCGAAGGCCGGAGTGCAGCCCACTTCGGCCAAGCGGTCAGACATTTCTAGCAGGAAAGTGGCGATCTTTTCCGAAGCATTCTTGCGACCCAGCAGCATCATCCAGGACCGCGTGCGATCCAGTTCGGCCAAGGTGCGTTCCAGCAGCTTGTGTTCAAGTTCGGGATGTTCGCGTGCGAACCGATCAAAATCGTTGCGCGAAAAAACACATACCCGCGCATCGGTAAGCGCAACAACGCTGGCGCTGCTGGTCTGGCCGAACGGACGCCCAATAAAATCCGAAGGATAGGCAACACCAACAATCTGCTCGCGCCCATCTTCTGTGCTGGTGGTGAGCTTCAAGACGCCTTCGATGACGTTGGCCACCAGCAACGAATCATCGTCTTCCCAGATCAGCGATTCCCCTGGAGTCACCGTCCGGCGACGACCGATGGCGTTGAGCGCAGAAATCTCGTTGTTATCGAGTCCGGCACAGATCGCACGATTGCGGACGACGCAGGTTTCGCAGGAGGTCATACGAAAGCGTTATCATTCTCGCCCAGTGCGAGCAATTACCCAAAGTTCCGGTCTTGCAGCAAAAAATTGGGCGGCACGAAAATCGGGCCGCCCAAGTTGGGGAGAAATCGCCGAAGCGGAGATAGTGCAGGTGGACAGCACCCGGACCGCTTCGTCGAAATCATCTCTATATGCCGCAGCGTACCACGGCCTTGACGGATATCAAAAAGCGCGGATTTTTGCCGCAACGTCGAATAATTTTCAGATTGCCGGCAAATCCGCAACGTCGTGATACTGTCCGCGGAAGAACAGAAGCGGTGTGCCATGCTCACTACGGTCAAGCGCTTGCACCGCGCCCACCACGAGCAAGTGGTCTCCGATATCCTCGACCCGTTCCAGCGTGCAATCGATCCACGCCAGCGCTTCTTCCAACAAGGGCTGGCCCGATGGCGTATGCCCGTGTGCCAGTTCGGCAAACTTGTCATCCGCGCGGGCGGCAAAGCGCTTGCAGAGATCAAGCTGGCGCGCGCCGAGCACGTTGACGCAGAAGCGCCCGCCCGCCGCGATCTTGGGCCAAGTGCTCGATTTCTTATCGGGGAAGAAGCCTACCAGTGGCGGGTCCAACGAGATCGAGGTGAACGATCCGACCACGAGGCCATGCTTCGCGCCGTCGGTATCGACAGAGGTTATCACGCAGACACCGGTCGGCCAGGTGCCAAGGACATTGCGGAAATGGCGGGGATCGATCATGCGCGCCTGCCTGTCGGCAAACGGCGCGCGCGTCAACCGTCAGTGTGGAGTTGTGACCTTACTCGAAGTACGCGATACAGCGCACTTCGATGCTCTCGCGAATCTTCGCATCCGGCAGGCTGCTATCGTGAAACGCAGTGTGCGGGCAGCGCCACGTTACCGAATGATCGCTGTCCTGAAACTTGAACAACAGCACATCGTCAGCCGCCATGTTCGAAAAGTACCACCAGCGATGGCGGGTCCGATGGCGGAAAATCGTGGCGGCGATCATCTGGTCCTCGCCTTCGACCGGCGCGGTCAACGCGTCGCCGGTGGGAAATTCATCGACGACGAACAGCGTGTTCGATGCAGTTTCCTCATCCTGCACCGTTCGCCCATCGCATACGGCAAGCGGCCAGTCCTGCGGGCCGGGCGAAAACGTCCGCCAAAGCGAAAAACAAATGTAACGCTTGTAGCCGGGACAATCGGGGAAGCGATCCTTGTAGATGCGCTCCGCAGCGCGGCGACCGGTCACTTCGTTGTAGTCCACATGCGCCTCGCCCGCCGGGGGCTGTATGCCGCCGGAATGCTGATAGCCTTTGACCTTCTGCTTCGCACGCGCGGTGAGATCTGCAGATGTGCGGATCATCCACCCTTGTGCGGCAGTGCGCGTGGCCCCGCAAAGCCGGGTTACAAGTGACTCTACCTCTTGAAGATACGCGGCATCGACGGCAGGCTTGTCATGAAAATCCGCAATTTCGGACCGATGCTTCCCCAGCATGAAGCCATGAACGTCGAGCGAGAAGTGATCGCGCATCGGCATTCCATCACGCACATCGCAAGGGTAGTCGAAATAGTCGCCGGTGTTCATCTCGGCCCCCTGCGACACGTAACGCCGGGTAACGTAGTCGCCTTCGCCAAGATAGCGTATCAATGCGGGCGCGCGGCGTGCGGTTTCCTCGACAGATTCCATCTCTGCGATATCGTTCATCGGCCTCTCCACGCCGTGTTGATCCGGCTCTGTTCATCATCACATATGTTAGTTTACCTAATCAAGTGGAGCATGAGAAAAAGCACAGCGAAATAGTGCAAGCCAAACCGCGCAAATGTGTGTAGGGGCCGCCACACAGGTATCGCCGTGCACTGTGTGGGAACGGGCTGTGGCGATTCGAGCCGGAAATATTCCGGCATCCAGCCGATAGGCCCAACACTTTGCAAATGCTGCGAAAGCGGCAGGAATGGCGATTTTGACGATGACTTTTGAACACCTCCCCAGCCCGCTTGCGCAGGCTCTCGAAGCGCATGGCTATACTGCACTTACGCCTGTGCAGACTGCTGTGACCGTACCTGAAGCCGCCGGCCGCGATCTGGTCGTGTCCGCGCAGACCGGCTCGGGCAAGACCGTTGCCTTCGGCCTGGCGATGGCCGGCGAACTCATCAGCGATGAAAGCGCGCTGCCTTTTGCCACCGCACCGCTGGCGCTGGTCGTTGCCCCCACGCGCGAACTGGCGCTGCAGGTCAGCCGCGAACTTGCGTGGCTCTATGCGCCAACCCATGCCCGCATCGCCACCTGCGTCGGCGGCATGGACCCTTCGCGGGAACGGCGCGCACTGCAACACGGTGCGCACATCGTGGTCGGCACGCCCGGTCGCCTGCGCGACCATCTTGAACGCGGCGCGCTCGATCTCACTGCGCTGGCCTGCGTTGTGCTCGATGAAGCCGATGAAATGCTCGACATGGGCTTCCGCGAAGATCTGGAAGAACTGCTCGACGCAACGCCGGAAAATCGCCGCACGCTGCTGTTCTCGGCCACGATGCCCAAACCGATCGAAGCGCTGGCGAAGCGGTATCAGCGCGATGCCCTACGTATTTCGACGGTGGGCGAAAATCGCGGGCATGGTGACATTGCTTATCGCGCCGTCGCTGTTGCCCCGGCAGAGATCGAAGCCGCCGTCGTGAACCTGCTGCGTTTCCACGAAGCCGAAACCGCGATGTTGTTCTGCGCCACGCGCGACAATGTGCGCCGCCTCCACGCCACGCTGGTCGAACGCGGCTTCACCGCTGTCGCGCTGTCGGGCGAACACAGCCAGTCAGAGCGCAACAACGCCCTTCAGGCCCTGCGCGACCGCCGCGCCCGCGTTTGCGTGGCAACAGACGTTGCCGCGCGCGGGATCGACCTGCCCTCGCTCAGCCTTGTCGTGCACGTCGAAATTCCGCGCGACGCTGAGACGCTGCAGCACCGTTCAGGCCGCACCGGACGCGCGGGCAAGAAGGGCACCGCCGTGCTCATCGTGCCCTTCCCGCGCCGCCGCCGCGTGGAAATGATGCTGCGCGGTGCCAGGATCAACGCAGAATGGGCCGATGTGCCTACGCCCGAAGCGATCCGTGCGCAGGACCGCGAACGTTTGCTCGAAACCATCCTCGCCCCGGTCGAAGCGGATGAGGCGGATATCGAGATCGCGCGCGCGCTGCTGGAACAGCGTTCGCCCGAAGAACTCGCCACCGCGCTCGTGCGCGCGCACCGTGCATCGCTGCCGCAGCCCGAAGAACTGCTTTCGGGCAGCGATGATGGCCGCAAGCAGGCAGCACACCGCCCCGGCTTTGACGATGTGGTATGGTTCCGCATGGACGTGGGCCGCCGCCAGAACGCCGATCCGCGCTGGATCCTGCCAACGCTCTGCCGCCGTGGTCACGTTTCGCGGCAGGAAATCGGAGCCATCCGCATTACGCCGAACGACACCTGGTTCCAGGTGCCGCGCGCGATTGCCGATCGCTTTGCCGATGCCGTGCGCCGCACCGCCGATCCCAAGGGTGAGGACGAGAACGGTATCCACATCGAACCCGCGCCCGAAGGCCCGCGCGAAGTCGCGCGCGACAATCGCCGGAGCAACGATGGGCCACGCCGCAACGGCCCCCATCATGATGGTCCGCGCAGCGACGATCGCCGCCCGCCGCGCCGACCGCACCCCGCCGGGCAGCGCCCGCAAGGCAAGCCGCACCGCAAGGGACCGCAAGGGTCGCGCTGATACGAAAGAACCCGCCGGATCGCTTGCGGCGGGTTCTTTGTTTCCTGTAACGCAAAAGAGGCGAAAGTTACTCTTCGCCCATCCGTAGCGCAGCGATGAACGCTTCCTGCGGGATCGAAACGTTCCCGTACTCGCGCATCCGCGCCTTGCCCTTCTTCTGCTTTTCCAGCAGTTTCTTCTTGCGGCTGATATCGCCGCCATAGCACTTGGCGGTCACGTCCTTGCGCATCGCGGCAATCGTTTCGCGCGCAACAACCTTGCCGCCGATAGCCGCCTGAATCGGAATCTTGAAAAGGTGGCGCGGGATCAGATCCTTCAACCGTTCGCACATGTGCCGCCCGCGCGCTTCAGCAGCGCTGCGGTGAACGATCATTGACAGCGCATCGACCGGCTCGTTGTTGACGAGAATGCTCATCTTCACCAGATCGCCTTCGCGCAGCCCGATCTGCTCATAATCGAACGACGCATAGCCACGGCTGATCGATTTGAGGCGGTCGTAGAAATCGAACACCACTTCGTTGAGCGGCAGTTCATACGTCACTTGCGCACGCCCGCCGACATAGGTCAGCCCAGTCTGCACACCGCGACGGTCCTGACACAGCTTCAACACTGATCCCAGGTATTCGTCAGGCGTATAGATCGTGCCCTTGATCCACGGTTCGTCAATCTGCTCGATGCGGCTTGGGTCGGGATAATCCGCCGGGTTGTGCAGCAAGATTTCGCGCGCATCATCGGTACGGCTTGCGCGCAACTGGATGCGGTAAACCACTGAAGGCGCAGTGGTAATCAGGTCGAGATCGTATTCCCGGCTAAGCCGCTCCTGAATGATTTCAAGGTGCAGCAATCCCAGAAAACCGCAACGGAAACCAAAGCCCAGAGCCGCGCTCGATTCCATTTCGAAGCTGAAAGAAGCATCGTTCAGGCGCAGCTTGGCAATGCTTTCACGCAGCTTTTCAAAGTCCGCAGCATCGACCGGGAAGATGCCGCAGAACACCACCGGTTGCACTTCCTTGAAGCCCGGCAGCGGCACGGTTGCGCCCTGTTTTACAGTGGTGATCGTGTCACCCACCCGCGCCTGCGCGACTTCCTTGATCTGCGCGGTGATAAAGCCGATTTCGCCGGGGCCGAGTTCATCGAGCGTATCGATCTTCGGCCTCATGCAGCCGACACGATCAATCAGATGATCGGTGCCGCCGGCCATGAATTTGACCTGCAACCCCTTCTTGATGACGCCATCGATCACGCGAACGAGGATGACGACGCCGAGATAGGGATCGTACCACGAATCCACCAGCATCGCCTTGAGCGGCGCAGTCCGATCACCCGTGGGCGCAGGAATGCGCTCGACCACGGCATCCAGCACTTCCTCGATACCGATGCCCGATTTGGCGCTGGTCATCACGGCATTGCTGGCGTCCAGCCCAATCACGTCCTCGATCTCGGCTTTCACCTTTTCTGGCTCGGCGGCGGGCAGATCGATCTTGTTGATCACCGGCACGATCTCGTGATCGTGTTCGATAGACTGATAGACGTTGGCCAGCGTCTGCGCTTCCACGCCCTGCGCGGCATCGACGACCAGCAGCGCGCCTTCGCAAGCGGCAAGGCTGCGACTGACTTCATAGGCAAAGTCGACGTGGCCCGGCGTGTCCATCAGGTTAAGCTGATAGGTCTTGCCATCCTTGCCCTTGTAATCAAGCCGCACGGTCTGCGCCTTGATCGTGATGCCACGCTCCTTTTCGATGTCCATGTTGTCGAGCACCTGCTCGGACATCTCGCGCGCGGAAAGGCCGCCAGTGTACTGGATCAGGCGATCCGCCAGCGTGGACTTGCCGTGGTCGATATGGGCAATGATCGAAAAATTACGGATCAACGAAAGGTCTGTCATGCGCGCGCCGTTAGCAGGTGCGAGGCTGCGAGTCACGCCACACCCCCAGCGTGGAAATCTCTATGAGCCAAAGTCGGAAATTTTCATTTCAAAGACATTTTTCTGACGAATTTTGCGAAACTGTAACGAACAGTTTCTGTATTATTTTCATAGTTTTAGCAATGAATAGCGCCGTCACCACCGCCCGAATGCGTCAACTATCAGTCATATATCTGTCATTTTGGGCGATTAGCGGGCGCGTCAAAGCAGATCGCTGCAGGTTGGAGATTCTCAGGAAATGAACGGCAGGGCTTTCAGGGCGGCACTCGCGACCAGCGTGTTTGTGAGCGCGGCAGGCATTGCGCAGGCTCAGGAAGCACCGCAGGACCAAAGCGCCAAGATCGCTGATCTTCAGCGTCAGGTCGATGAACTGAAAGCAATGGTCCGCGCGATGCAGGTCGCGCAGCAGGGCGCGGCGCAAATGGCAGCGGCCCCTGCCCGTAACGCAGATCCAGCCGCGGTTACCACAACCGGCATGGCCCCTGCCCAGCCTGTGCAACTGGCAGCAACTCCAGCAACCGCTACTGCCCCGGCCGAAAAGAAGAAAAAGGCGTGGTACGAAAAGCTGCAAATCCGCGGCTATACCCAGTTGCGCATGAACGAAATCGTCAGCGGGCCGAAATCGGCTGCGTCGGGCGTATCACGCCTGCGGTCAGTGCAGGACAGCGGCATCAACGAGAATGGCAACTTCTCGATCCGCCGTGCCCGGTTGGTCGTGCAGGGCGATATCTCGGATCGCGTCTCCCTCTATCTGCAGGGCGATCTTGCCTCGTCCGTTGCCAACCAATCAAGCGGCGAATCGCGTCTGAATTATTTCCAGATGCGCGATGCCTATGCGGATGTGTTCCTGAATGATGCCAAGACGCTGCGCGTGCGCTTTGGTCAGTCGAAAGTGCCGTTTGGCTGGGAAAACCTGCAAAGCTCGCAGAACCGCGTGCCGCTCGACCGTACCGATGCCATCAACCAGCCCGTGCCGGGCGAACGCGATCTGGGCGCGGTCGCCTATTTCACGCCGCCAGCGATTCAGGCAATCTGGGACGATCTGGCCAAGGATGGGCAGAAGCTGTTCGGCAACTACGGCGCTCTAGGTTTCGGTATCTACAATGGTCAGACCATCAATCGCACCGAACGCACGGGCGGCCTGATGACGGTCGCGCTGGCCACCATGCCCGTCAGGCTCGATGGCTTGGGCGGCATTTTCGAAGGGCAGGTTGCAGAGTTTGGCGCTTCGGGAATGCTGAACAAGTTCCGGCCCGAACTTCGGAGCGGTGGCGTTTCAACCACCGAGTTCACCGATAATCACGTTGGCATCCATGCCATGATCTACCCTCGCCCCTTCGGCATTCAGGCCGAATGGAAATGGGGCAAAAGCCCGGTGTGGGATCCGGTCGCAGGTGCGATAAAGTCTGGCGATTCAACCGGCGGCTATGTGATGACGATGTACCGGATGCCGCACACGCCCATCGGCCAGATCATTCCTTTCGCGCGATGGCAGAAGTACCGTGGTGGCTGGAAAGCCGCTGCCAACGCGCCGCGCCTCGATGGCGAAGAATATGAAGCGGGCGTAGAATGGCAGCCGATGAAGGAACTCGAAATCGTCCTTAGCTACTCCAACGTCAATAAGTTGGAGGCTGACGAGCGGCGGACCGGACGCGCCAAGGGTGACGTGGTCCGCGCGCAAGTGCAGTGGAACTATTGAGACTCGTCCGTCATCGTGCCGAATAGGCGCTGGACAGGCGGAACATGCCTTGGGCCAGCGCCCCGTTGACATAGCGGACACGGTAGAGCGTTGCGGCGGTGTAGGCGCCGGCCACACGCACCGACAGTTGAGCTGCGCCGCCCGCTACCAACGGGGCCGATGCAATAGGTTGATACGTCGCACCGGTATCCAGCGATTGCTCGATAAACAGTGTGCCGCCAGCATCGGCAAAGGCGGTGGCATTGAAGAAGCAGTTCTGCGCGGATGAATTGGCTCGGCCCGTGCCGGTAAATGTCGCCAGCGATGCCAGTGTGGCGGTGCTATCCGTATAGCCGGTATTGGTGTTGACCGTGCCCGATACGGTGACTGTCCCAGTGACGCCGACAGTCCCGATCGCAGCGTTGCCGCCCGCGAGCGATGTGCCGATCACGTTGAGGGGGCGGCGCTTCAACACCAGTGCAACAGAGACAGTGCCGGACCCGTAAACCGACACGCGCGCACGAACAAAGGCGGCGCTCGATCCGAAGGAGTAGATGCCATTGCTTGTCGACGTGGCCGAGGGCGTGCCCGTGGCGATATTGCTCACCAGCACCGGCAAAGCGAGCCAGGTCGTCCCATCCACGGAATGCTCATAAGTGATCGTGCAGCCCGATCCGCTGCTCAACACCTGAAAAGCGCCCCCGGCATATCCGGTGAGTGCGCTGGAGACGATAATCGCGGCAGCCGTCACGCTTCCTGAAACTACAGGACCATCGGGAACATCATCGATGAAGACATTGCCGATGTGTGCAGAACCGGTCGGCAGTGGTGCGCAAACCACCGGCAGAGGCGATGCATTGGCAACGGACTGGACCGAACCATCAGGCAAGGCAAATGCGGTAGGCCCGGTGACGACCGGCAAAGGCGAACTGCTGCTAACCGTCCGCAATGATCCGTCGGGCAAGGCAAACGCCGTGGCACCAGCGGTAACCGGCAGCGGCTTGTCCACTGCAACCACTTCGGCGGCACCATCAGGCCCGGCGTAAGCAAGCGCGCTGACAGGTGTGTAGCGCGCAGGGAATGTAACTTCAGGGTTCGACATCGATTTCTCCATCGTTTCCGGAACAATCGACCGAGATAGATAACCACAATGGTTCGTGTAGGAAAACGGATTGTTTCCCCTAACATTCAATCACTTGGCCGCGCACATGCGTCGGTTCATCGTGAAATCTGCAATCCAACGGCGCGTTCATCTGGCGTTGTGGATCAAGGCTGGAAGCTCGGCGTTGTCGCATCAAATCCGCTCGTTCGGATCACAGATTTCCAAGGGAGCAATCCATGAAGAAGACGATTTTCGCCGCAGCGCTCGCCGCAATCGCCATTCCCGCCGCCCCGGCATTGGCCGATCCGCCGCGCCACGCACCCGCGCACGGCTATCACAAAGTCAAGCATGACCGCCTGTACGACAGCCGTGGGCGCTACATCGAACCGCGCCGCATTTCGCGCAATGATCAGGTCTGGCGCGGTCGTGACGGTCGCTATTACTGCAAGCGCAACAACGGCACCACCGGGCTGATCATCGGCGGCGCGGGTGGTGCCTTGCTGGGCCGGACCATCGATACGCAGGGCGACCGGACGCTCGGCACGCTGCTTGGCGCTGCCGGTGGCGCACTGCTCGGCCGCGAGATTGAGCGCAGCGGTGGCCGCTGCCGTTAAGTTACAACCAGCCCTTCAAAAAGGGTCGCAACGGAAGGGCGGAGCCGCAAGGCCCCGCCCTTTTTCGTCACTTCGCGCCAAGTTCCTTCACCAGTGCAGGCGCGGGATAGATCACTTCCAGCGCGTGCTGGACTGCTGCTGCACTCACCACCACGGTGCGATTGATCTCGCCCTGATAGCCATAATTGCCACCCAGCGAATGAATGTTCCCGTCGAAGGCCGCGCCGATTACCGTGCCTGCCTTGTCAATCACCGGCGATCCCGAATTGCCGCCGATGATATCGTTGGTGGTCACGAAGTCATAGGGAACCGACTTGTCGATCTTCGCCGCATTGGCCTCGAAACCCTTTGCCAGATCGAAAGGTTCAGCCCCGGTCGCCCGCTCGAACGCGCCGCCCAGCGTGGTCACCGGATTCACGTCCTGCCCGCGCTCCTTCCAGCCTTGCACCTTGCCATAGCTGATGCGCAGCGTGAACGTGGCGTCAGGATAAACCTTGTCGCCATAAGCCATGAACCGCGCATCGGCGAGCTTCGCCCCCGCTTCGGCCAGAGGCCCCGTGTAACGTTCATCGACCAGCTTCTTCAGCTCCCGCTCCCGCGCATCGATCTTGCGCGCGAAAACGATCAACGGGTCGGTCGACGCCTCAATTGCTTTCTCGCCACCGTCCCACAAAGCCTTGCGCACTGCCGGATCGGATAGCGTAGAACCGCCGACCAGCTTCTCCGCCAGCCCTTCAGGGGATTCCCTGCCCAGCAGCAGCTTCGTGTCCGCATCGTCCGCGCCCAGATATTCGCGCGCTTTCGAAAGGCTCCACGTCATCATCAGTTGCTCAAGCCACGGGTAGACCGGTGCCTGATCCAGCAGCGTCTTCTCGGTGAGTTCCAGAGCGCTGTCGGTGTAGCCCGGAAGGCGTTGTTCGTTCGGCTTCGCGCGCTCCTCCGCCGCTTGTACCAGCGTCAGCGCCTGTTCCATAAGCGTGCAAGAAGGAACGATGAACCGCCAGGGGACATAGACATCGCGGTACGCCTTCACCGCCGTGGCCGTATCAGCCCACGGATCACCGATCCCCGGCTTACCCAGCGTCTTGCCCTTCAGATCGGCCTCGGCATCGGCGAGCATCTTGACGAACGTGGGATCGTTCAGCGCCTGCTGCCGCCCGATGTAAACCTTCAGGCTGTTCTCGATCCCGAACAACTGGTCCGCGCCTTCGCGCTTAGCCTGCGCACTTTGCGCCATCGCCGTGATCAGCCGCCCGCGCAGTTCGGACAGGATCGTGTTGGTCAGAGGCAGCGAAACCTCGCGCTGAAAGGCAAGCTGCTCGCCCGTGATCAAGCGCTGGGTCGAACCGGGATTGCCCACCACGAACGTCGCCTCACCCGCCTTTGGCGCGCGCGGGTTCCATTTCAGGAACGACTTCACCTTTACCGGCTTGCCATTCTCGTATGCCCGCAAAAATGCCGCATCAAGGGCATAGCGCGGAAAGTTGAAGTTGTCGGGATCACCCCCGAAAAACGCTGCCTGAAATTCCGGCGCCCATGCAAGCCGCACGTCGGAATACTTGCGGTAGGTATAAAGCTTGTATTGCCCGCCGCCGAACAGCGTCACCACCTGGCACCGGTTGGTTTTGGCGTCTTTGCAGCCATCCTTTTCGATCCGGGCAACTTCCGCATCGCGCGCCTTGACCAGTGCCTCGCCCGTCAATGATCCGATTGCCACCTTAACCCGCTGCGTCACATCGGTGATCGCTGTCACCACTTCAGCCTGCTGGCCGGGGCATTTCAGTTCCTCTTCGCGCCGCGCCGGGACGAAGCCCTGCTTCAGCAGATCGCGCTGGTCGGTGGAGTTGTCCTGCGCGCATTCCACCACACAGTGATGGTTGGTCAGGATCAATCCTTCGGGAGAGACAAAACTGGCAGAACATCCCCCCGTAAGGCGCACCGCCGCTGCCTGCACCCTTCCCAGCCACTGCCCGTCCGGTGCCCAGCCATAATCGGCCTGCATTTTCGCGGCGGGAAAAGCATCGAACGTCCACATGCCTTCATCGGCAAATGCGGGAGCGGCGTGAAGCGCCAGCGAAGCAATCGCGGCAGAAGCGAAGAAGCGGAACGTATGCATGGCAGGAGTCCAGACGGTTTCAGTTGCAATCACCCCATCTGGCACAGGACGCCGCCGCTTGAAAGATACAACGTTACACTCCGCGCCCTTTCGACACCATACAGCAACCAATTAATCCTTGCGACAGAATGCCCTTGGCATAATCTTGCCCCATGTGGTTGCTCGACAAAATGCTCACCCGGCTGATCCGCAAGGGCCGCCTGATCATCATCGACCATGACGGCAAGGAATACGCCTATGGCGACGCAACATCCCAGCCGCTGACCATCCGCTTCACCGACAAGGGCGCAGCGATGCACATCGCCAAAGACCCGCGCCTCGGTGCGGGCGAGGCTTACATGGACGGCCGCATGGTCGTGGAACCACCCCACGACATTCGCGATTTCGTGCTGTTCGTGATGGGCAACGCCAGCAACGCGGGCGGCATCGATCGCAAGGGGCCATTGCGCAAACTGGCCAGCAAAGCGCTGTCCCGCATAGACCAGATCAACGAACGCGCCCGCGCATCAAAGAACGTCGTCCACCACTATGATCTGACCCGCCAGTTCTACGAGCTCTTTCTCGATGAAGACCGGCAATACACGATGGCCTATTTCCGCGATCCATCAAACTCACTGGAACGCGCGCAGGTAGACAAAAAGGCCCTCATTGCCTCGAAGCTGCGTCTAACCCCCGGCGAAAGCACCGGAATGCGCGTTCTCGACATCGGCTGCGGCTGGGGTGGCCTTGGGCTTTACCTGAACCGTCATTATGGCTGCGAAGTGCTGGGCGTATCCCTCGCCCCCGATCAGGTCCGCTTCGCTAACGAACGCGCGCAGGCCGCAGGCGTGGCCGACAAGGTGAAGTTCCAACTCGTTGACTACCGCGATGTTCAGGGCCGGTTCGACCGCATCACCAGCGTCGGCATGATCGAACATGTCGGCGCACCCAATTTCGGGGAATATTTCGCCAAGACCAACGACCTGCTCGATCCCGACGGCATCATGCTCACCCACACCATCGGTCGCAAAGGCGCGCCGGGCACGACCGATAAGTGGACGCGCAAATACATCTTCCCCGGTGGTTATATCCCGGCGATGAGCGAACTCGTTTCCGCACTGGAGAAAACCGGCTGGGAAGTGGGCGATATCGAAGTGCTTCGCTATCACTACGCCTGCACTCTGGCCGAATGGTATCGCCGCGCCACCCTGCACCGTGATGAAATCATTGCGCTCTATGACGAACGCCTGTTCCGCATGTGGCAATTCTATCTGGCAGGTGCCGAACAGAGCTTTCGCCACGGCAGCATGGTCAACTTCCATATCCAGAGTGTAAAGCGCCGCAGCGCCCTGCCCATGACGCGCGACTACATGCAGCAGGAATGGGCAAGGCTGGCCGAACTGGACGAAGCGCCGGAATGGCATCTGGAACGGAAAGCGGCGGAGTAGCCCGCCACACCGGCATTCCACGCAGCGGAAAGCCAATCGTACTGCTGCACTCACCGTTGCCATCCCGCATTGCAGTCGTTAGTTACACTAACGAACAAGCCGTGATGCAGGATGCCCGACCAATGACCACCGCCGTACCCACCGCCGCAGACCTTTCCGCCGATATCACTCGCGTGTTCGCGCTCCAGCAGGCGCATATGTGGGAAGCCAAGGCTTCGTCCGCTGACGAGCGCAAGGAAAAGCTCGCCCGGCTGAAAGCGGCGGTAGAGGCGCACGCCGATGATATCGTCGCTGCCGTTCTTGAAGATACGCGCAAGCCGGTGGGCGAAATCCGCGTGACCGAAGTGCTGAACGTCATCGGCAACGTGCAGCGCAATATCGACAATCTCGATGAATGGATGAAGCCGGTCGAGGTTGCCACTTCGATGAACCCGGCCGACCGCGCGCAAATCATCCACGAAGCGCGCGGTGTCTGCTTGATCCTTGGGCCGTGGAACTTCCCGCTTGGTCTGGCGCTTGGGCCGGTGGCAGCCGCCGTCGCGGCGGGCAACACCTGCATCGTCAAGCTCACCGATCTGTGCCCTGCAACCGCCCGGATCGCTTCGGTCATCATTAAGGAAGCCTTCGATGAAAAGGACGTTGCCCTGTTCGAAGGGGACGTTTCGGTGGCAACCGCACTGCTTGACCTGCCCTTCAACCACATCTTCTTCACCGGCAGTCCGCGGGTGGGCAAGATCGTGATGAGCGCCGCGGCCAAGCATCTTACCAGCGTAACGCTGGAACTAGGCGGCAAATCGCCCGTGATCGTCGACGACAGTGCCGATATCGATCAGGTCGCTGCACAGCTTGCCTCTGCAAAGCAGTTCAACGGCGGTCAGGCCTGCATCAGCCCGGACTATGTTTTCGTGAAGGAAGACAAGAAGGCTGCGCTGGTCGAAGGTTTCCGCACGAACGTGCAGAAGAACCTTTATGACGAAGCAGGCCAGATCAAGAAGGAAGGCATCGCGCAGATCGTCAACAAGGCCAACTTCGACCGCGTGAAGGCGATGTTCGACGATGCGGTGGCCAAGGGCGCCACTGTGGCAGCGGGCGGCACATTCGATGCCGAAGACCTGACCGTGCATCCCACGATGCTGACGGATGTCACCCCGCAGATGACCATCCTTCAGGACGAGATTTTTGCGCCAGTCATCCCCGTGATGACCTATGAATCGCTCGATCAGGCCATCGGATACATCGAGGCGCGCGACAAGCCACTGGCGCTCTATGTCTACAGCAAGGACGAAGCGAACGTCGAAAAGGTGCTGTCACGCACCTCGTCGGGCGGCGTTACGGTAAATGGCGTTTTCTCACACTATCTTGAAAACAACCTGCCCTTCGGCGGCGTAAACACCAGCGGCATGGGTAGCTATCACGGCGTCTTCGGCTTCAAGTGCTTCAGCCACGAACGCGCGGTCTATCGGCACGTTTGAAGCACCCGGCAGCGCTCCCTCTGCCACATGGGTTCGATGCTGGCACTTGTCAGCACATTGGCCTGCTCCTACCGCATGTCGTGCAATGCGGTAGGCAAGCACCCTGCGCAGGTGATACCCTTGCCCCGTCACGTATCAAGAGCAGCACGCACAGATGAAGCCCGAACATCCGATTTTCCCAGGCGTTCCGTTAGTGGAATCACCGATTTTCTCTGCCGAAATCGACAGAATGCAGCTTGATGACCGGGAAAAGGAAATCGCAATAGCGCTGAATCGTGATGGCTATGTCGTCATTGATTTCCCGGACCCGGACCTTGACGGACGAATAGACAGAATCCGGGCAGATCTTGCCCCGCAACTCGGAATTGACGATTCCGATCATAGCAGCATCAAGCAAGGCGGCATCGGAAGGATTCAGGATGCCTGGAAAACGCAGCCAGACGTCAAGGCCATTGCTGCAAATCCGGTCATCCTCGATCTGCTGTCACGGCTTTACGGACGGTCTGCCTTTCCCTTTCAAACGCTGAATTTCCCGGTCGGCACCCAGCAGGACTTGCACACCGACAGCGTCCACTTCTCCAGCGTTCCGCCGCGCTTCATGTGCGGCGTCTGGCTGGCAATGGAAGATATCCACGATGATGCAGGGCCGCTCAACTACGTTCCGGGGTCTCACAAATGGCCGATGATGGACAACTGCATGATCGGGCGCAGAGGCGCCGATTCCCGTCCTGAATCTGCCCAGTTGCCATTTCATGATGCCTGGGCAGCCCTGATCTCTGTACAGAACGCGCCAACTGAGCGGTTCCTTGCCCGCAAGGGACAGGCGCTCATCTGGTGCGCCAACCTCCTGCACGGCGGCAGCGTGCAAACCGACCCGCGGCGCACCCGCTGGTCGCAGGTGACGCATTACTACTTCGATGATTGTGTGTACTACACGCCGGCCCATTCGGACGAATACCTCGGCCGACTGGATCTTCGGCAAATCGTCAGCATTGCCGACATGACGTCGAAGCCGAACATCTATCAGGGGGCCGCAGTCTCCGATCCAAAATCCGTCCGACCGCCACTACGCAATGCTCTCCCCCATCGCCTCAGGCGCGGCATCACGGGTCTGATATCAAGAATTACAGGCGGCTAGCGCTAAGGCGAAAGAGTCAGGATCGGCTTCCTAGCCTTTCGCCAAAATTGCCAAAGACTGCCAGAATGGGGGATGATGGGCGTCATCGTCCCCATTCGTGAAGCGCGCGGTCGAAAACCCCGCATCACGCGCAAATCGGGTAATCCAATCCCGATGAAGAAACGCGTCCAACTGCTCAGGCCGCTCACCGTTTCGCAGCTTTCTCAAACCTGCCTGCCAGACATGATCATGGGCGCGATCCTCAAGCTCCAAGAAAGAAAAGATCATCTTCCCACCTGGCTTCAGCGCCCGATAGGCATCAAGGAGATAAAGATAAGATTCCCCTGGAAATAGATGGGTGAACAGCGACCAGTGAAAGACGATATCCAGCGATTCATCATTGGCCGATATCGTGCGTTCATAGTTCAGGACAGTCCGGTAATCAGGGCATGTCCTCGCTATCTCCGCCAATAACTCGGGAACTACATCCGCCCCGGTGTAGTGCCCCTGCCAGCCTGACCGTTGAAGCGCTTGGGCTGTGCGCCCACAGCCACAACCAAGGTCATAGATGGCCATTCCATTCTCGAGCCCATGATGCCGCAAAACCGCTACATGGCCGTCACCTTGCGCCATGAAATCTTCGAGCGTGGGCGCCCCGATGGATTGCGCTAGTGCCAAGGCTCGCTCATGCGGCATTGCCTTCAACTTCAATCGCACCAACGCCTGATAGTCGCGGATCGAGTGGCCCAATTCAGGCACTGGGCCTCGCCTCTTCCAGAACTTCACTCCTACCTCCCCGACTGCGACTGAGCGAATACCCGCACCGTCGGCGCATGGCATTGCGTCAAGTGCGTCGAAGCTAGCGGAGCAACATCGGCAAAAGCAAGGTCTGCAAAGTTTCGCGCAGATGCCGCAGGATGCTGTGCTCAGTACGCTCCACCGCATGGACGTACGATTGCTTGCGGTGCGCCCCCCTGCCTGTTAGGCGCGCGGCGCGTGTTTTATGGGGAGTCGCTCCGCTCATGTCCGATATCAAGAAGGTCGTTCTCGCCTACTCAGGCGGCCTCGACACCTCCGTCATCCTCAAGTGGCTGCAAGTCACCTACAACTGCGAAGTGGTAACCTTCACAGCCGATCTCGGTCAGGGTGAGGAACTGGAGCCTGCGCGCGCCAAGGCCAAACTGATGGGCGTGCCCGATCAGAACATCTATATCGACGATCTGCGCGAAGAATTCGTGCGCGATTTCGTGTTCCCGATGATGCGCGCCAATGCCCGCTACGAAGGCGATTATCTGCTCGGCACCTCCATCGCGCGCCCTCTCATTTCAAAGCGCCTGATCGAAATCGCGCGTGAAACCGGGGCCGATGCCGTTTCGCATGGCGCGACCGGCAAGGGCAACGATCAGGTCCGCTTCGAACTTGGCGCCTATGCCCTCGAACCCGGCATCAAGGTGATCGCGCCGTGGCGCGAATGGGATCTGACCAGCCGCACGGCGCTGATCGCGTGGGCCGAACAGCACCAGATTCCGGTCCCCAAGGACAAGCGCGGCGAAAGCCCGTTCTCGACCGACGCCAACCTGCTGCACACCTCTTCCGAAGGTAAAGTGCTGGAAGATCCGTGGGAAGAAACCCCGGATTACGTCTATTCGCGCACGGTCAACCCGGAAGACGCCCCCGACGCGCCGGAATACATCACCATCGATTTCGAAAAGGGTGATGGCATCGCGCTCAACGGCGAAGCGATGTCGCCCGCCACGCTGCTCGCCGCGCTCAACGATCTGGGGCGCAAACACGGGATCGGGCGCCTCGATCTCGTCGAAAACCGCTTCGTCGGCATGAAGAGCCGCGGCATGTACGAAACGCCGGGCGGCGAAATCTATGCGCGCGCCCATCGCGGCATCGAAAGCATCACGCTCGATCGCGGCGCAGCCCATCTCAAGGATGAGCTGATGCCGAAGTATGCGGAACTGATTTATAACGGTTTCTGGTTCAGCCCGGAGCGCGAAATGCTGCAGGCGGCGATCGATCACAGCCAGGCGCGCGTGAATGGTACGGTGCGGCTCAAGCTCTACAAGGGCGGCGCATATGTCGTAGGCCGCAAGTCGCCGGATAGCCTCTATTCCGAGCGGCACGTCACGTTCGAAGACGATGCGGGTGCTTACGATCAGAAGGACGCGGCGGGCTTTATCAAGCTCAACGCCCTTCGCCTGCGTTTGCTGGCACAGCGCGGTCGTTAAGCGCGGCTTAGGTGCACCTAGGTGCATCTAGGTGCAGTTCAGAAACTATCCACCGAAAGGTGCGGGGGTTGTGGATAACTCCCGCATTTTTTGCTTGCGCGACTCACTTATGAAGCGCAGCTTTTGCCTGTCGAGATTGTGGAAAACTCCGAAAATCTGGATTTAATTATCTGATTTTCAAAGGAATTACACATACCGATGCGAACAGGAATAGTTTGCAGCGTAACCAACCGTCAGATACCTTCGGGTTGATCTGTGGATGTGCAAAACTGTGAATGTCATGTTCGGAAGCGGGGTGTCAGTCGGCACCTTTTCAGATGTACGAAGCGCGGCGAAGACCTCGGCCTCCGGGATCTGGTGTTGGCGCGGAAGCAGCAAAGGAAAGATGACGACAGATATTCCATCCCTTCGTTACGGAAATTCGTCCGACCGTGTGCGAGCACGAACGGGAGCGAGGCCGAGGAGCGAAGGCAACGTCCAGTAACGGCTTTTGATGACCGCTTGAAAGAGCAGTCAAAAGCAGTCGCGGCAATGCAGAGCAGAGCAAGCCTTAGAGCCTGCTGGCGATGTGATCATGCGAACAGGCGGAGAGCGGCGCGAACCGGGCAAACGCACGGATCGGCAGCAGCCCAGGGGCTTCGCGCCCCGAACGGCATCCGAACGAACGCCATGAACATCGAACGCTTGGCAGAACAATGGCTGAACGCCTGAAGCCAACCGGAAACGGTGAGCGAAGGCCAAGGCAGCCGGAGCAAACGCGCTGTAATAAAGGCACGAAACTGACGTAGAGTGGGGGCCGGCAGCGATGCTGGCCCCCATTTACTGTGCGTATCGCGGTTACTTCACCTCAAGCTGCCCCCGCACCGCGCCCTTGGGAAAATCGACGGTGTGGACGTTGACGTAATAGTCCTGTGGGGCGGCGATGATCTTCTTGACCAGTTCCGGCTCCATCGCGATGCAGCTATCGCTGTCCTTGCCGGTGACCTCTAGTGTCGCCACCGGCTTTCCATCGGCTCCGGCAGCACCTTCGTGAACGTGCGCCATTGTTGGCTTTGTGGTGTTTTCGGCCCATAGCGTAAAGCAGAAGTCGCCGGTTTCGTCGTCAGCTTCGGCTTTGAACCCGCCGGTGCCATCCGCATCACCGCCTCCGGTTTCCGCCGGGCCAGTCAGCGCCGCCGTTAGCGTAACAGGCTTTGCCTGCGCGTGTGGAGCGATCAGCACAAATGCTGCCGCTGCGAGCGTGGGAATTATCTTCCTCATCGAACCATCTCCCTGTTCGGCCCGGAGTCGGCACGAAAGCCGATCCGCCACCGCCAGTCTATCCCAGCCTTGCGCACAAATGAATTGATGGTGCGCAATCAGATCATGTGCAGGGATACGTGCCGCCGGTGCCAGTCACACCCGGTGTCAGATTGCGCTGGTCACGGATCATGAACGCCCCTTCCTTGCGCAAGGTGCGATTGCTGACATAGGTGTTCCCGAACAGTCCCTGATAGCGGTAATACACCTCGACAAACATCACGGCCGAATTCGCAGCGGCGGTAACTTTCGTCGGACCATCGCCCATTCCTGGCAGAACCGGCCCCGTCAGGCCATTCTTATCGGTAGCGTTGCCATAGGCGCTTTGGCGGCTGAGATTGCCGTAGCACCTTTGCCAATGGATGTACTGCTTGCCTGTGGTCGCATCACGTTCAAGACTGGACAGAATGATCCGCCCGTTCGCCTGAAATTCAAGACCTGTCGCCTGTTCCTGCGCACCGCGCATGACCTCGTTGATGTCCGTCTCACTCACCGTAGGCGTGATCACGCTGTTGTCAGTCTGGCCGATACGTGAGGCGTTATCCGCAAGCGACAGCGCAATCTCACTCATCTTCATATCGATGGTGGTGAGGTAGGCAACCTCCGCACCATAAAGCGCCACGCCGAGGATGAAGGGCGCGACAATCGCCATTTCGACAACCGAAACGCCTGACGTGTCGCTCGCCAGTCGGTTGATCAGCGGCCATTTCTTCGGCGCAGTTTTCATCGTCAGCATGTTCTCACCTGCGACGAATAGCTGCCGGTCTGCAGCGCAAAGGGCTGGTTGCGCTTCACGGCAGTCGATGTGATCTCGCGCCGCGACCAGTCGAGCGGCACCAGCGGCACCTGAAAAGTCGGTTCGTAGGCTACGGTGACGGTATAAACGATAACATCGTTCGCACCACCGTTGCCATCCTTGCCAAGGTCTTCGTCCCAGCGCTGATTGCCATTGGAATCGGTGTAGGATTCACCGGTCGAGCATTCTCCATCGCCGTTCGTGTCGTTCAGCTTCTCACCCTTGTTCGCGTTCACGAAATCGAAGTAGCTCTTGCGGGTCGAAGACACGGTTGCACCCGGCAGGACCTTCTTGATCACGTTTTCGACGCGACTGTCAGCCAGGCCGATATCCCCTGTTTCAAGCGATGAGTCGCGCGCTGCCTTCTCCACTGCCCCGTCGAGCACGCCTTTGGCGTAGACCATTTGCCCCACATCAAGGCATCCGATCACCATCATGAGGAACACCGGTGCAACGATCGCGAATTCGATCGTTGTCACACCCCGGCGGTCAACCGACAGTCCTCGCAGTCGCCTGATGCGAACCGGGGAGAGAACACGCAGCCCGCGCATCACTGATAGACCCGCAGCTCGCCAACGCTCTTGGCGATTTCCTGAAACTTCTCGTTCAGTTCGGTGGCGTTGGTAGCCAGAAACGCACTGTTGCTGGACGCGCAGCCAGAGAGATCAGTGGTCAACGACGATGCAAAGGCGATCACCCAGACGCGGAACCCTTTGGCCTTGGCCACCTCGCACATCGTGCGAAAGCGCGTGGTATGGCGCGAAGCCTGATTGGAATAGCCGTCTGTCGTGATGCGGCGGTCGTGCCATTCCAGACCATAGGTTGACTGGATGGAATAGCTAGGCGCCATTTCCCCGTCGGTCATGAAGATGATGTGCCGCGATACCTTGCCGCCGTTGGACGGAGCGATGTTGACAGTGTTCTGCCACGGGCCTTCAGGCGAGCTTAGACGCAGCCCCCAGATCATGCCGAGATCGTGATAGGTCGATCCCGCTGCCGTCAGCGAATCCGCATAACTGTTGAACTCCGACTGGGTCATCGAGTTGAGCAGCCGAGCCTGCTGCGGACAATAGGAGTTTGCTTTGCCGCCACGGGTCGTTTCAGCCGAGCTGGTCAGATTTCCAGAGCTGTTGAGGCGATAGTACGCAAGTTCTGGCCACATCGGTGCCCACTTCGAACTTTCGGTATCGACGTCCGGAGCCGAATCGATATCGAGATCTTGCGCGTCCTTTGGCGTGATCTTGACTCGGTTATTGGAGTCGATGATGTAACTGAATGTGCTGTCTGCCTCGGTTTCACGTTCTTCGATGCAGCCAGCCCACGTGTAGCTGATCGCAGCACCGTTGGTACCATTTTGGACCGTTGCGGCGGTGAATGTCTTGTAGACACTGGTGTCGTAGGTCACTCGCTTGTAAGCCCAGCGGCTAAATTCCTGCCGAGTACGGGTTTCGTAGACCGGATCTGAGGTGGCGTAGCTGTAGGTGTAATAAGTTCGCGTTACCGGGTATGAAAAGATGCGCCAGCGGTTGCTTACACGCTGGCAAGTGTAGCGGGTGCGGCTTTGCGGCTGGTCAGTACGGGTGGTTGTGACCTGCTGACCATTTCCGTTGGTTGTCGTGGTGGTGGTGGTTGTTGAGCTGCCATTGTTTGCCCAAGCCGTGTCAGACGGCCGCGCAGCATTGCAGTTGTTCTGCGATGTGTAATTGGTGGTGCTATATTGCGTTGTGTTACCATTGCTTTCCGTGCTGTAATCTTCAGCACTGGAATAAACAGGCGTGTTCCACCCCACGAATACCTGTTCGGTGATCGTGTTGAACACAGGTTCGCGCGATTGGATCGACCAACTGTCGACCAGATAATCTGGATCCAGATTGTAGATCAAGCGCCCCACATTGACCGACGAACTGTAGGGCACAAACGAATAGCGGATGCGCGCGTTCGAACTGGTCGTGGCGGTGGCGACCGTCGTGTAGAAATTCTTCATCGCGCGGCGCAGCGCCTGAATGCGCGTTTCACCTGTGTTGCCGAGCTGTTCGTCCATCGATCCGGTAGTATCGAGCACCATCGTGATGTCGCTGTTGCCCACGCCCATCGTGGCCTTGCACGACACCGAAATGTCGATGGTGTCATAACCCAGCAGGCTCATGACCGCGGTTTCGACCTTGGTGGTCGCCACGCCTTCGATCATGTTGCCGCTGTCGGCAGAGGCGGTCGAGAATGTCGTATCGGTCGCGCCAATGTCGGCTTCGACGAAGTTGGTGTTGAAATAGGTGGCGGCCTGCGCCTTCTCGGCATTCTGATAGCCGTTCGTCGTCACGGCGCGACGACCGGCCAGCGTTCCGGCGTCACACGCCGATTGCAGCCGGTTGCGCGCCTTGTAGACGCGATTGATATCAAGCCCGCCACCGATCAGGGCGATGATCACGGGCACGCTCACCGCGGCGATCGGCAGAACGCTGCCGCTCGTGCTGGTCCGAAGACGTGTTAGAATCCCTGACATCTCGCTCAGTCTGCCTTCTGGTACTGACAACTGTGCCAGAAGCGACCCTAGCGGTTTCCAGAGTCCTAATGTTATATAAAATTCACTTAAATGTCATTTATTTTTAATACGCAGAATTGCTAACGTCCCAGCTTCGGCCGAATTAACCTCACTCTACGCTGTCAAACGCCTTCCACCCTTGATTTCTGACGCTTGTTTCATGCTCAGAGTGCAGCGGAGGCGGTGCAATCTGTTTACCATGTTCCGCAACCGAGAATCGCACAGGGGCCGATTGCTGGAACCATGCACCTTCCACCGGATGTTCGCGCCGCTGGAAAAAACCGACATCGCGCAAGTGCGGATCGTCCATCACATCGCCCAGATCGCGCACGGCCTGCGCGGGGATCTGGGCTTCGTTGCAACGGCGCAAAAGTTCGGCGGTGCTGAAGCCGGGCGTGAACCGGGCGATGCCCTGATAGATCGCAGACATGCCTCGCAGCCGCTCCTGCGGGGTGCCCAGACCATTGGTGGCAAGGAAATCGGGCTGATCAAGCAAGGCGAAGATGCGCTGAACCGCACCATCATCATAGGTCACGATACTGATATGGCCGTCCACCGTGGGGAACGGCTGGCGATCCGGGTCAATCTGGCGGAAGTATCCCGCAGGCGCATTGGGCGGATCGAAGCTCAGCCCGCCAAGGTGCTCCAGCAGCATGAAGCTGGAAAACACCTCGAACATCGGCACTTCGATATGCTGCCCCTCGCCCGTGCGCTGTTTGTGGACCACGGCGGCAAGTGCGGCATAAGCGGCATGAAGCCCGGCAACCTTGTCTGCGATCAGCGACGGCAGATAGCGTGGCTGGGGGTTCTGGTCGACACGCGGCAGAAGCGTGGTGGTGCCCGTCGCCGCCTGAATTACGTCGTCATAGGCCTGTAGATCGGCATAAGGCCCATCCTGCCCAAAGCCGACGCAGTGGACATAGATCAGCCCCGGATTGATCGCCTTGAGGCTGGCGTAATCCAGCCCGATGCGCGCCAGCGCCTTGCCGCGCACGTTGACGACGAAGATATCCGCATCGCGCAGCAGGCCCAGCATCACCTCGCGGTCCGCCTCGGTCTTCAGATCGAGCGCGATGGATTTCTTGCCACGGTTCAGCGCCATCCATGCCGGTGCCATGCCCGGCGTTACCGCAGCCTTGCCCGACCAGCGAAACGCATCGCCAATTCCCGGCGATTCCACCTTGATCACATCGGCACCAAGATCGGCTAAAATCTGGGTGGCATAAGGGCCGAAGACCACGGTGGTCAGATCGACCACGCGAACGCCTTCGAGCATCACCGGCTTTTGATTCATCGCAGCGTCCTCAGGCAAAAGTGAACTGGTTGCGCTTCTCGCCCGGTGCGACGCTGACCGCGCGCCCGATGGGATCGTCTGCAAGTGCCGTGGCGATGGCGTCGGCCTCGCGGCTTGTGGCGATGAACCGGCCACCGTGATCCAGGTCGCCTATGACGATGACCTGTTCGGGCACGCCCTTGACGTACGTGACCGTATAGGTGCCGATCCGGCCCGCACCTTGCGCCACATCGGCCAGCACTGCCTTGGGCGCGGCATCAAGCGTGGCCTGTATCCCGGCGCTTTCACACCCCGGCCAATCGCGCGGCGCAGTGGACAGGACCGCCGCGCCGTATTTCGACTGGAAGCCGCCGTTCAGCCCCACCATGCCGAAGCTGCCGGGTGCGGCGCGCAGCCGCTCTGCCATCGTGGCGAAGGCGTGCATCGAGTAGTTGTTTCCGGCCCCGCCGAAATAGGGCAGCCCGCCCGTAACGGTCAGCCCGCGCGGATCATCGGGCGAAAGGCCAAGGCCATCGATGGCAGCGTTGAACACGGGCACCGGGAAGCAGGAATAGAAGTCAAAAACCTGCATGTCGGCAGCCTGCTTCCCCGCGGCTGCAAGGGCGGAAGCGATGGCAGCATTTGCAGCAGGATACCCGCCAATGTCGAGACGATCGAGAATCTCCCGCTCATTCGCCAGCGCTGCGCCGTGCAGATAGACCCACTTGTCCTCCGGCACGCCAGCCTCACGTGCGGCCTGAACAGACATGAGAACAACTGCCGCCGCCTGGTTCACCTGATCGCGCGATACGAGCTTCAGCGGATAAGGGTCTGCAATCATGCGGTTGCGGTCCGATGGTGTAGCGATTTCCTGCGCGCTCATCGGGGTAACGGCGGCCGCGCTGTAGGGGTTGTCTGCCGCCACGCGGGTGAAAGGCGCGAACAGGTGGCCCATTTCCATCGCATAGTCGTGGCGCGAAAGACCTAGCCGCGCCCGCCGGGCATTTTCGCACAAGGCATAAGCGGTAACGGGTGCACGAATGCCGTGGGCTATGCTCAGGGCCGACAGTGTGCCTTCAAAGCCCATGCCCTTGTCGATCCATGCGCAGCCAATCGCTTCTGGATCGTCGCTCTCAGCCCAATCACGGCTTTCGCCTTTGGTCACAAGATGCCGCACCGTAGAGATCGCCTCGCTGCCGAACATCAAGGCTGCGGGCACTTCACCGCGCGCAATGCGCCCCCCTAGATCGGCCAACAGCGCCAAGGGCGATTGCCCGCCAACCTTCTCCAGAATGGCAACCGAAGGCATAATCCCCAGCCGCCGCGCCACGGCCAGCGGCATGTGCTCGGCCCGGCCAAACGGCACCTGCATTGCGCCCGATTCCTCGAACGTGCGGACAGCGCCGACCGCTTTTACCAGGGCTGCAACCTCTGCCATCGCGCCGGTGTCTTGCAATGCTGCTGCCGCTGCCCTTGCTGACAAATCTGCAAACGACAGCCCTGCATAATCCGGCGCATCGATCCGTTCGACGTACTGGCCAACGCCGACGATGACCGGCGTGGTATCGGGCACCTGCATTCGCTTCTCTCCCGCTGGATTGGCAGCTTTGCCCGAAGGCTAAAGGCCGCCCGGCGCAGCGTCCAATAAATTTAATCTTTCGATTTATAGGGCATTCCAATATATCTGCGACCATGCAGACTGATGTCGATATCAAGGCGCTCCGCTGTTTCCTCGCCCTTGCGCAGGAACTCAGCTTCGGTCGTGCGGCAAAACGCATGAATTTGACCCAGCCGAGCCTTTCGGCGCAGATTCGCAAACTGGAACAGCAGGTGGGCCATCGCCTGTTTGATCGCATCACCCGCGCCGTCCTGCTCTCGCCTGTTGGCAAGGCGTTGCTGGATGAGGCACGAGCCTTCATGGCCCAAGCCGATGCCTTCGCGGCGCAACTGGCCTCATGGCGGGCGCGGCCTGATCGGCGCATCGTGCTGGGCGCGCCGATCTATACTTTCGAACTGCCCGAACATGCCGCCCTGCTATCGGCCATCGCCCGCGAAATGCCGGATATCGCGCTGAAAGTGGACAACGGCTTTGTCAATTCGCTGTGTGCAGGGCTGCTAAACGGCACCATCGACATGGCGATGATCGTGGCCGCCGCCGTGCCGCACCAGCGCTATCTGGCGGACATGGCGGGTGAAGGTGCAGGCGAACTGGAAATGCCCGACGGCTTGCCGCGCCATACGATCAGCGACGAGCCGATCGGCCTTGCCGTTCCCGAAGAACACCCCCTTGCCTGCTTCGATGTAATCCCCGCCGAAGCCTTGGCCGGATGCGTGATCGCTATGCTCGCGCCGTTGCATGGCCGGAGCCTCTACGGGCCGATCTCCGCATGGCTTTCCGCTGCGGGGGCCACCGGCTTCCTCCCGCCCGAAGCCCACGCTTTCGCACTGGAGCGCTATTGCCGCGAATACCGCATCCCTGCAATTTCGGTTGCGCAGTTCCGCCCGCGCGATCGCGGCAACGTGGTCTATCGTGCGGTGACCGGCCTTGATGTCCGCACGGAGCTCGCCATTCTGCGCAGCAACCGCAAATTGCGCGCACCGGTGGAAGACCGGTTATGGGCGCTTGGTGCCACGCTCATCCCCGAAAAATCAGGCAATTAGCCGCGTCGGCTGCATCGATTTGCTGGCTCGCGTCTGCGCCATCAGCGCACGCGCGCCGGTTGACATGTGCTGGCGCAAAAAGCGGCTGGCCGCGCTGGCATCGGTATAGCCCAGCCGGTGCGAAAGCTCGGTCAGATTAGGGCGGCGGGCCGTGCGGAAGTATTCATCGGCAGTCCGTTTGCGCACCTCTTCAAGGATCGTGGCAAAGGTGGTATCCCGCTCTGCCAGACGGCGTTGCAGGCTTTGCGGCGATAGGCCGACAAGGCTTGCCACATGGGGCAGATTGGCCCGCCGCTCGGTCAGGTTGCTGGCGATGAAATAACGCACCTGCTGCATGAGATCACCCGGCCACTGGCTGTCGGCCTGCGCCAGTTGCCGTTCAAGATACTGGCGCATGTTCGGATTGCTGCGCGGCGACGTGCGATGAAGATCGGATTTGCGGAATACCAGCGCGCAGCGGTCTGCGTTGAATTCCACCGGGCAGCGGAACACCGCCTGATGATAGCGGTGGCTGGCTGGCGCGGGGTGGTCCAGTTCAAGCCGGATCGGGGTCCATTCCTCACCCAACATCATCCGGGTGATACGCAATTGCAGGGTCAACGTTGCTTGCAAGAACTGCGAGCCGCCATACTGCGCAGGCACCATCAGCACGTGCCGGATTGCGGCTTCGTGGCCGGTGATATCGGTGTTTGAACGCATCGCAGCGCTTTCCAGGTGCATGTAGCGGCGCGTCAGGCGAGTCGCTTCGTCCAGCGTCGAACAGTGATCCCACAGCAGGCTCACCGGCCCAAACCCACGCACATTGCACCACATCGAGAATGCGACGCCCAGGTCAGGCCGCGCCGATGCAATCGAGGCGACCTGCAACACATCGACATGCGCGCTGGCGGGCAGCCATTCCGCATCACGCGCCTGCTCGACAAAAGCGTAGAGTTCGGGCGGGCAGATCCGGCGCAGGTCAAGCCCTGCAACTTCCGCGAACTGCGAAAACTGGCGCATGGCACTGGCGTGCGCGAGACCGGTGTCTGAATCGTCCATGAAGTGATTTGACAATACTGCGGCATGATCCGTCAAGATCAATTAAGCGATTAAACGCACAATGCTCCTGCGACCTGCCACTGTCCAGTCTGGCAAGACCAGCCTGAACAGCAAGCGCAGGCCAATCCAGCATAAGCCGCCACAAAGGCCGGCATTGGGAGGTAGGATGAAAACGCTTTATTCACGCGGCACAGCTTTGGGCGCAGTGATCGCCGCTATGGTCATGCCGAACATCGCGCTGGCACAGCAGGCCGAAGATCAACCTGCATCCACCGGTCTGGCCGAAATCATCGTTACCGCGCAGCGCCGCACGGAAAACCTGCAGGATGTGCCCATCGCGATCACCGCCGCCAATTCCGAAACGCTGGCGCAGGCCCGCGTGGAGAATGTGGCGAACATTCAGGCGATCAGCCCTTCGATCAGCTTCCGCGTGACCAATATCGCCACATCGAGCGCCAACCTGATCATTCGCGGCCTAGGCACCACCGGCAACAGTCGTTCGTTCGAAGGGTCTGTCGGTGTGTTCATCGATGGCGTCTATCGCACCCGCGCCGCCGCTGCGCTTCAGAACTTCCTCGATATCGAAAACCTGCAAGTGCTGCGCGGTCCGCAAGGCACGCTGTTCGGCAAGAATACCACCGCCGGCGCGCTGCTGCTCAGCTCCGCCGCGCCATCGCTCAACGAAGCCAGCGGCGTGGCCGAAGTGACTTACGCGAATTATGACACGCTGATCGCGCGCGGTGCCGTAACGACGCCCCTGTCCGACAAGGTGGCAGTTCGCCTTGCCGGGCTGTTTTCGCATCAGGACGGGTTCTTTACCGATAGCACCACCGGCAAGGATCTGAACGGCACCAAGACCCGTGCGGTCAAAGGCCAGCTTCTGTTTGAACCCGACGAGAACCTCACCATTCGCCTGATTGGCGACTATTCGTTCAGCGATGGCAATTGCTGCTATGCGACCTCGGCGTTCGTAGATGGCCCCACCCAGCCGATCATCGACCTGCTCACCCGCTTCCAGCCTTCGAGCAGCCAGCAATTCCTTGGCGTTCTGGCCGGACTGATCCCTGCCACTGCGATGACGCCAACGGGCCGCGTGCTTCCTGCGCGCGATCCATCGAAATTCCAGCAGACGCTGAACGGCGATGGCAATCAGGAGATCGAGGATTACGGCGGCACACTGCTGATCGATGCGCAGATCGGTGAAGGCACACTCAAATCGATAACCTCGGTGCGCAAGTTCACCGTGGACCAGCGCGATCTCGATCCCGATTTCTCTGGCGCGGACATCTTCCGCTATAACGAGAGCTTTTCAAGCCGCTTCATTTCGCAGGAATTGGTCTATAACACCAAGATTCCTGCGCTGAATGCCGAAGCGGTAATCGGTGCGTTCTTCTCGGACGAAAAGCTGCGCATGGGCCGCAGCCTGCCCTGGGCCAGCCAGGCGCAGTTCTATTGGGACGCGATCTTTGCAAGCCTTGGCGTCGCGCCCGGCACCGCATTCGCCGGGCCCGGAACGTGGACGACCGAACGCATGGGCGGCACCGCCAAATCCTATGCCGGGTTTGCCCACCTCGATTTCGCGGTGAACGACAAGTTCAACGTGATCACCGGCCTGCGCTATTCGGTCGAAAAGAAGCGCGGCTTCTTCAACAATGCGTTCTATCGCCCGATCCCGACAGACGTGTTCACCCTACTCGGCATAGCGCCCTCGCCAGCTTACGATGAAACCTCCACAAACAAGGCGCTTTCGGGCACGCTGGGCCTGCAATACCGGCCGACCAACGACGTGATGCTCTATGCCACCTACAACCGTGGCTTCAAGGCGGGCGGCGTGAACATGGACGTGAACGCGGCGGGCACACTGATCAACAACGCGGCAGTTTACAACGCCCTGCCCGCAGCGATCCGCGCCGGATTCTTTGGCAACGCCCCAGCGCAGGCCCCGCTTGATCCGCGATACAAGCCGGAAAAGGTCAACGCTTTCGAAGTGGGTGGCAAGTTCCAGTATATGGACGGTCGCGCCCGCACCAATATCGCATTCTTCTATTACGACCTGTCCGATTTGCAGATTGCGCAGTTCATCGGCCTGCGCTTCACGGTGCTGAACGCCCAGTCCGCCAAGGATTATGGCGTAGAGATCGAAAACATGTTCCAGTTGACCGATGGGCTGACGCTCGGCCTTGACGGCACATGGATTCCTCACGCGAAGTATGGCGTCGATGCCCGGATCGACCCCGTTCTTTCCGGCTCGCGCTTCCGCTTCACGCCGAAGTTTTCGGGCAACGCCACGCTCAATCTTGATCAGCCGTTGGGCGATAATCTGAACCTGCTGGCGCGCGTTCAGGCCCAATATACCAGCCGCCAATTGATCAGCACCGCCACGCTGGACGAACAAGGGCCGGTGACGTTGGTCAATGCCAACCTTGGCTTCAAACTGCCGCAGACGGGCGTTCTGATCGAAGGCTGGGTGCAGAACCTGTTCGACAAGACATGGTTCACGCAGACCTTCCCCACGCCGCTGCAAACGGGGGACCGGAACGCCTATCCCGGCAGCCCCCGCACTTATGGCATCCGCGTCCGCGCGAATTTCTGAGCCGAGAGAACATGACAGCAAAGGCCCCCGTCCTCATCCGAAGGCGGGGGCCTTTCGCATTTTGGCAAGGCGGTTAGTCTGCATGTGAGAGTCGCAATTAGCGACCGAAAGGGAGAGCGATGATCGACGATACCGATTTCACCGGCAAGCGGGTGCTGGTCGTTGGCGGCTCCAGCGGCATCGGCAATGGCGTGGCCCACGCCTTTCGCCAGCGCGGCGCTGAGGTTCATGTCTGGGGCACCCGCGCCTCTGCCGCAGATTACGATCCTGCCGATGGTTCCGATCTTTCGGGCCTTGGTTACGCTTGCGTCGACGTGGGCGACCCCGATGCGGTGGAAGCTGCCTTGCTCCCCTTCCCCGCGCTCGATGTCCTCGTGCTGTGTCAGGGCACCGTGGTTTACAAACGCGGTGAGTTTGCGCGTGAAGGCTGGGACAAGGTGATGGCGGTCAACCTCGACAGCGTGATGCACTGCGCGATGAAGTTTCGCCCGCAACTGGCTGACAGTAAAGGATCAATCGTGATCGTCAGTTCGGTTTCCGGCCTTAAGGCCAACATCGGCAATCCCGCCTATGCCGCATCGAAAGCAGGCGCGATCAGCCTGACTAAGACGCTTGGCCAAGCCTTTGCGGCTGACGGTATCCGCGTCAACGGCCTTGCACCCGGCCTTGTCGATACCAAGCTGACCAAAGTCACCACCGCCAATCCGCAGCGTCTTGAAGGCGCGCTGGCGAGTATCCCGCAGCGCCGCATGGGCACTCCAGCCGACATGGCAGGCGCGGCGATCTTCCTTGCCTCGCCGCTGGCGTCCTATGTCACCGGCCACACGCTTGTCGTCGATGGAGGGCTTACGCTGTGAAGGCTCTTCGCTATTACGGCGCGCGCGACATTCGCCATGAAAGCATGGACGATCCGACGCCGCAGTCTGACCGCGATGCCATCGTCAGGGTCGATGCCTGCTCGATCTGCGGATCGGACCTGCACATCTATCACGGCCACGGCTTTTCCGAAGACACCGGCTTTTGCGTCGGCCACGAAGCCGTGGGTGAAGTGGTCGAAGTGGGGCGTGGCGTTCATCGGCTGAAGGTGGGCCAGAAGGTGATGATCCCCGCTGCCGTCGGCTGCGGTGCCTGCCGGTCGTGCCTTTCCGGCGTGGTCAACACCTGCGAAAACAATGCCTCTGGCTGCTATGGCCTTTCGGCAAAGCTGCAAGGATCGCAAGCCGAAGCCGTGCGCGTGCCAGCGGCGGACACGAACGCCGTGCCCGTTCCCGAAGGCGTCAGCAGCGATCAGGCGCTGATGATGACCGATGCCCTTGCTACCGCATGGTTCGGCGCAAGGCAGGCCGATATCCGCCCCGGTGCGTCGGTCGGCGTGATCGGGCTTGGCCCGATTGGCCTGATGGCAGTGGAAAGCGCCTTCGTGATGGGTGCGCATGTCGTCTATGCCATCGATCCAGTGCCCGAACGCCGCGCTATGGCCGAAACACTCGGCGCCATCGCGCTGCATCCTGATGAAGCGGCGGCCCGGATCAAGGAAGACACGCTTGGCAGGCGCCTTGATTGCGTGGTCGAAGTGGTCGGCTCTGACGCTACCGTGGACATGGCGCTGCGTCTTGTCCGCGTGCGCGGCACGGTATCGGTCATCGGCGTCCAGCAATCGCGCCGTTTCCCCTTCCCACTGGAGCGCGCCTTTGCGGGCGGGCTGACCTTCCGCATTGGCACCTGCTCCGTGCCGGAAGAACTGCCCTCGCTGTTCCCGCTGGTCGCATCGGGACGGCTGAAACCGGAACGCTACATCAGCCACCGCTTGCCGCTGTCGCAAGGCGCAGAAGCCTATCGCCTGTTCGAAGCGCGCGAGGCGGGTGCGCTCAAGATGGTGCTTGTTCCGGATTGACCGCTCGCCGCGCGGCAAACCACGGCTCGATCCGCCGCACCGCTTCTTCCACCAGCGGCGTGGAAACCGCAAAGCTGAAGCGGATGAAGCGTTTGCCATTCACCGGGTCGAAATCGATCCCCGGCGCGGTTGCCACGCCCGTGTCGCGCAGCAGCGCCTTGCACATCGCCAAACTATCGTCGGTGAACTCGCTGGCATCGGCATAGATATAGAACGCACCATCGGGCGGGGCGATGCGGCCTAGTCCCATCTGCGGCAGCGCTTCCAGCAAGATCGCACGGTTACGCGCATAAGTTTCGACATGCCCGTCCAGTTCGTCGCGGCATTCAAAGGCCATCAGCCCCGCCTTCTGCGCCAGCACAGGCGGCGTCAGGAACAGGTTGCCCATCCGCGCCCGCGCCGCGTCGATCAGCGCAGGCGGCACCACCAACCAGCCCAGCCGCCAGCCCGCCATGCTGAAATACTTGGAGAACGAATTGACGATCACCGCATCGGGCAGATGCTCCAGCATCGAAGCCGCTTTCGTGCCATAGCTGAGGCCGTGGTAGATTTCGTCGGAGACGACCTTGATGAGCTTGCGGCGACAAACCTCAGCAATCGCGGACATCTCGGACGGTTCAATGATCGTGCCGGTGGGGTTGGCGGGACTGGCCACGATCAACCCATCCGGCACAGGATCAAGCGCATCGAGCGCCGCCGCTGACACCTGAAACCGTTCGTCCGGGCCGCATTCCATCTCGACCGGTTCAAGATACATCGCCTTCAGCGTGTTGCGATAGGCCACATATCCCGGCCGCGCCAAAGCCACGCGCGCACCCGGTCTGAATAAGCACGATAGCGCCATGACGAAGGCCGGA
This sequence comes from Novosphingobium sp. ERN07, assembly GCF_012641335.1. Lineage (GTDB taxonomy): Bacteria > Pseudomonadota > Alphaproteobacteria > Sphingomonadales > Sphingomonadaceae > Novosphingobium. Next base: position 26,177 of record NZ_JABAID010000015.1, on the reverse strand, counting down.
GAAGCACCACAGGTGAGAATGACCTGCTCGCATTCTACCTGCACATCATAGTTTTCGGCATAGCTGCGGGCGATCCGCTTTTTCAACGGAACGCTTTCCCAATAGCCCATCGCTTCATTGTCGAGCACCTCGTGCGCCAGCGCGATGGCGCGTGCAGGTGCCCCGGTGGAAGGCTGCCCGAACTCCATGTGGATGACGCTGTGCCCCGCAGCCTCCATATCATGCGCGAGGCGACTGACGGCGATGGCGTGAAACGGTTCGACTTGGGCGATCATCGCAGCGTGCTAGTGGTCGCCGAAACAAGTTGCAAGGCTGCCCTGCCCCCCGGTAACCTACCGCCGATGCAGCGCCTCAAACTCAAGATTCAGCTCTATTGCGGCGATGAAATCGCGATGGGACCGGGCAAGGCAGACCTGCTTGATGCCATCGTTCGCGAAGGATCGATCTCCGCCGCTGCACGCACGATGGATATGAGCTATCGCCGCGCCTGGCTGCTGGTCGATGCGATGAACCGCTGTTGGCGGGAACCACTGGTGGAAACCTCACCCGGCAGTGCCAAGGGCGGCGGGGCACGACTGACTGCGTTGGGTGCCGCGATACTTAGCCACTACAGGGCCTTGCAGGCAAAGCTGCAGGGCACGTCAGACTGCGCCGATTACAAGGCGTTGGCCGATGCCATGCTGGTAGAGCCGAAGATCAGCCAGAAGGATAACGCCTAGTCCCCGCCTACAGTGCTCAAAGGCCCATAGCTTCGGCCTTGCGCAATTGCACCAGTTCGGCGTCCGTTGGAGGCAAAACGCCAATGCCGCCAACAGTGCGGCGATCAAGATCGCCGACCTTTGTTTGGGGGTGGTTCCTCATCAGCGCGCGCAAGTGCTGCACGCGGATCACTGCCATTGCCATGCCCAGCGTCGCCACCGCCACAGCCAATCGCCACAGTTGAAACTCACCGCTTTCCAGCGTGGAGAGGAACTCGGCAAAGCATTGCCACACCGCGACTGCGCCCAGCAATTCGGTGGCTCTCTGGCGCGGCGCGGCAAGCAGCAGCGAACACGTCAACACGAATGACCCGATGCCCGCCGACACCGGCGTCAACAGATCGGTGACATATCCAAAGCCAAGCGCGAGCGCGGTGACAATCGCCACGATGCGCGCAAGGCGGAGGATCTGATCGGGTGTCAGCTTGTCGATTGGGCTTTGCATGAAGCATTGGATATCGGGCCGACAGTCAACAATTCGTTACGTAAGATTACTTGGCCCAGAACACGCCGATAAACTGAATGATTACAAACCACAGGCTGATCGACATAATAAGTGGCAGGCCAAGCCTAAGCCAGCCCGGTAGCTTGCTTTCCCCCGAATCATCAGCTTCGCCTTGCGGTTCAAGCCGCATGAGCTTCTGCTGCAGAGCATGGACTGGCGAATCGACAGGGCGCTCGTCCACCTCGACCGGACGAGGTAGCGGCACCTCATCGTCCGGGCGTGTAATCTGCTGCGGATGTGGCGATGAAGGCAAGGCAAACGTTCCAGACATCGTGCCGCGCTTTGCTGAGAGCATATCGGCACCATTACGCCGAAAGCCTGAACGCGCGCTTCACGCGAGCTAGGTAATTAAGCGGATCAGCCCCTTTGCGCGTTTTCCAGAGGTTCTCCGCGCACCGGGTAGCCAAGGCCGTCGGGGATCATCAACCAAGCCGCGCCGTCTCGTTGCTCCATGAACGGGCTGATCGTTTCAACCGGGGTCACCTCAGCATGGGTTCGGGTATCGTCGAAGGTCGCGAACTGTGCCAGCCGTTCAAGATTGCGGCGCGTCGGGAAGATGATCCTGATCCGTCCCTCCGCTGCCAGATCCAGCGCACCTTGCGCACTGGCCCAGAACAGGTGCCGGTTCTCGGTCGCATCCACTTCGATATCCACCGCTCCGGTGCCAAGATCGGCAAGATAGAAGCGGGTGTCGAAAATTCTTTCAGTTCGGTGCTTTGGCCACCACCGCGCAAACGATACCAGCCGTTCGGGTACAAGCACCCAGCCATAGGCATCAAGCACTTGTGCCAGATCACCCACCGATATCAGCATTCGCCGTGCTTCGGCTGCGATCCTGCCATCGACCAATCCTTCGATCCCGACGACCAGGCCTGTTTCCTCTAGCGTTTCGCGTATCGCCGCCACACGCCCGGCCAGATCGTCAATATCCGCACCGTCGCCCGCAATCCGCGCAGCCAACTCAAAATCCGCCGGATCGACTTTGCCGCCGGGAAACACCGTGGCGCCGCCTGCGAACTTCAGGCTGGCGTTGCGTTCTACCATCAGTATCTGCGCCGGGCCGCCCTCGGGATCGCGCCGGAAGATGACGATCGTCGCCGCCGGAGTCGTCTTTGCCAGCCAGTGTTCCGGCTCGATATCATGCGTTTCCATCACGCTGGCATCATGGGGCGGTGCAGATCGCTTGCCAAGCCCGTCGATCTTGTCGGATCGCTTTACAACCAGCGCTTGTTAGATTTCCGCAAAACAGGCAAAATCCTTTATTCATAATGCCTTGACAATTCTGGCATGGTGCCTGCATAGTACCAGTCGTCCCGAAGAGTAATTTCTTCTCGAGGCGGAGCCAGTCCCCCCGGTCTCCCTTGGCTCCGCCTCTCCCGGGACTTTCCCAAAACCTGAACCTACAAAAAAGACGCGACCGGCAATTGCCGACCGCGCCCTGTTCTTGCCGCAAATTGTGGCCGCAGCGGCAGTTTCCTGCCGCCGCCATGATCACCGCATCAGGCCGCTTTCACACCCGCGTCGTCCATCACCTGCTGCAGTTCGCCGGCTTGGAACATTTCCATCATGATGTCCGATCCGCCCACGAACTCGCCCTTCACATAGAGCTGAGGAATCGTCGGCCAATCCGAGAACGATTTGATGCCCTGACGGATTTCCATGTCCTGCAGAACATCCACAGTGGCATATTCCACGCCAAGATGTTCGAGAATGGCCACCGCCTTGCTCGAAAAGCCGCACTGCGGAAACAGCGGCGTACCCTTCATGAACAGTACGACGTCATTGCCGTTGACGATCTCGGAAATGCGCTGGTCGGTCGACATGGGATTTGGTGTTCCTTTCCGCCCTCAATTGGGAACGGCAGTGGTAAGTTGCAAGGCGTGCAGTTCGCCGCCCATACGCCCGCCAAGCGCTTCGTACACAAGCTTGTGCTGCTTCACGCGGGGCATCCCGGCAAAGCTGGCCGAAACGACACGCGCGGCATAATGATCGCCATCACCCGCCAGATCGGTAATCTCGATCTCGGCGTCGGGCAAGGCAGCCCGGATCATCGCCTCGATCTCGGCAGCGGGCATCGCCATCAGACTTCGCCGATCAGTTGGCGGCGCGCGTCGATCTGCTTGGCTTCCATCGCCGCGCGGATTTCCGCTTCGTCGGTTTCGATCCCGGCAGAAACCAGATCGCCCAGCAGCTTGCGGACCACGTCCTCGTCGCCCGCTTCTTCAAAATCGGCCTGCACCACAGACTTGGCATAAGCCTCCGTCTCTGCCGCATCGAGGCCCATACGCTCAGCCGCCCACACGCCCAGCAGGCGGTTGCGCCGGGCGTGAACGCGGAACATCATTTCCTCGTCGCGGGCAAACTTGGCTTCGAATGCCTTCTCGCGGTCGTCGAAAGTGGTCATCGGCCGATATTCCTTGTTGAAAGCCTTTCTCAGCCGATAATCAGCCAAAGCGCCTACGGCAAGGGACCACAAAAAGAAACGTTGATGCGGCCTCTCTCAACGATGCGCGTCAGCGCGCTCCGCGCCGGATATCCAGCAGCACACCGCCCTGCGCGTTCACATCGCAAGAAAAGCTGTCTCCATTGCGCAGCCTGCCCGCAACGCGATAGCCGCTGCCGTTGCGCGTGGCGTCGTAGATTTCATCCACCTCACCCCCGCGCGATGCTTCGGTCGCGCAATTGTCGACCGCCTGATCAAGGCCCCGCGTTGCGCTGCCCTGCCCATAGCCATCGCGGTTGCTCTGCCCCACCTGACCGCTGCCCTGCCAGTCCTGCACGCGGCCTTCGCTGCGCCAATCGTCATTGCGCGGGGCATCTTCAGGGCGATAGCGGTAGCCATCGTCCTGCGGAACGCTGCGTTCGCGGTTCTTGCTGGCGTTGCTGGCCGCACTGGCAATCGCGGCAATGCCGCCGATGATCAGGATACCGGCCAGAACGTCACCGCCATCAATCCCGCGATCACGGTGCCAGCCGCGTCCTCCCCAACCACCGCCATTCCAGCCCCTGCCATTCCATCCAGGCCGCGCCTCGGCCGCAAGTGGCAAAAGCGCCGTGGCCATACCGGCGGCGGCCAATGCGAATTTCGTGATGCGTCCTGCCATGATCTGAAATCCCGTCCTGCCGGTTGCCGCCTCTATCCCGTGGCAGCACACCGGCGTCCCATTCTATAACCAAGGCTAGGCGGTTCAGGCTTTCCGATGCCTGAACCGCCCGCCCCGCAGCGTCATTTTCACGCAGGCTTACAACCCACGGATGCCGCTGTAATCGATGTCCACCACCCGACCGCGCTCGATCCTGCACTTGAACGAACCGCTGTCATAGCCGCGCAGCGACGAGTTCCAGCCGCGATAGTCGTTGTTCCAACCCCGGCCATAGCGCGCATCGCCATTGCGCCAATCACGGCCCTGCGTGTTCACTGCAATCCGCCCGCGCACTTCATAGCCCCAGCGAGTGCTGCGCACGTCGCGGATGTCCGTCACGTCGGCCCTACGGCCCCAACTCACACGCCCGGCATTGCGTTCGGCAGCGTTAACACACTGCTCCACCGCCACACGCGGATTGCTGCGGCCCCAGTTGTTGTTGCCCCAGTTGCCATTGCGGCCATCGTTCCATCCATCGCGACCACGCCAGTCATTGCCACCATAGCCAACGCGGTCATAGTCGTAGCGGTCATTGTTGCTGCCTGCCGCTGCTGCAATCGCGGCGATGCCGCCGATCACCAGCGCACCGGCAATGATATCGCCGCCGTCGATTCCGCCGCGATCACGGGCCATCGCCGGGGTGGCCGAAGACACTGCAACCGCAGCGGCTGCGGCAGTTCCGACCAGGGCCTTGGAGAATGTCTTCATGGCTTTGATCCTTCAACTTCGGCGGGCCTTTCCCGCCACAGATGAAGGTTTGCCTGATTCGCGCTGAGACGGCGCTGAACCGCCATGACAGCCGCCGTTCATAAAAATGTCAATTTACATGAACGGTCTCATTGCCGCGCAGCATCCTTCTCAAGCCCGGTCCAATAGGCCAGAAACGCCAGCACATCCGCGCCGCTGGCGATCACTTTGTCCACCGGCTTACCCGCGCCATGCCCCGCGCGTGGCTCCACCCGCAGCAGATGCGGACGATCACCGATCTGCGCGGCCTGCAACGCGGCGACATATTTGAAGCTGTGCGCCGGAACCACGCGGTCGTCGTTCTCGCCCGTGGTGACAAGAACGGCAGGGTAGTCCCGGCCCTCGACAATGTTATGGTAGGGCGAATAGCTGCGCAGCGTGCGCCAGTCTTCCTCGCGATCCGGTCGGCCATAATCGTCCACCCAGAACCGACCAGAGGTGAACCGGTCAAAGCGCAGCATGTCCATCACGCCCACATCGGGATTGGCAGCCGCGAACAGATCGGGCCGCTGGTTCACTACAGCGCCCACCAGCAATCCGCCGTTTGACGATCCCTGGACCGCCAGCCCACCTTCGGCAGTAATGCCTTGCGCAATCAGATATTCGCCTGCCGCAATGAAATCGTCGAAGCTGTTCTGCTTTTTCTCGCGCCGCCCGGCTTCATGCCAGGCCTTGCCGAACTCGCCACCGCCGCGAATATTGGCCAGCGCAAAAGCCCCGCCCGCTTCAAGCCACGCCATGCGCACCGGAGAATAGCTGGGCGTCAGCGAGATATCGAAGCCACCGTAACCGTAAAGCAGTGTCGGCAGCGGCTTACCAGCTTGGGCCAGCACGCGCTTCCGCACAACATAGAGCGGCACTTTCGTCCCGTCTTTCGATGTGAACACGCGCTGTTCCACGCTGTAATCCGCAGGATCGAAGCCCGCCTTTGGCACTGCAAACGGCGTCACCTCACCGCTGCGCAGGTCCATGCGATATATCGCGGGCGGCATGTTGAAGCTGGTGAACTGATAAAACGTTTCGGTATCACCGGGACGACCACCAAATCCGCTGGCCGTGCCGATGCCGTTCAATGTGATCGCCTTGCCGGGCCGCCCCTTTCGGTCGGCCATCACCGCAACGCTCTGCCCGTCCTTCAAATAGGACAACAGGAAGCGGTCCCCGATCATGCGAACGCCTTCCAGCACATTGCCGCGTTCGGGCACGACCACCTTCCACCCGTCCCTCGGTTGCGCCAGATCAAGGCTGACGAGGTGATAGTTCGCCGCGCCCCGGTCGGTCAGGAACCACAACCGGTTGCCGATCCCCGCCACCAGCCGCCAATGATCGATGATTCCGGGCACCAGCGGCTCGGCCTTCCATTGGCCGGCGCGCCGTCCTTCCAACTGGATCAGGTGAACCGCATTGCGTCGATCAGTACTCACCTCGCTCACGATCAAAGCCCAGCGGCCATCCGTGGTCACCTGCGCCTTATGGCTCCATTCAGGGTGGTCGGGCGTGGCATAGACCTTTTCGTCCTGCTCCTGCCCGCTGCCCACGCGATGAAACCACACGGCCTTGTCAAAGCGCGGCGCGCGCGGATCTTCGCCTGCCTTGGGTTCGGGAAAGCGTGAATAGAGGAAGCCTTCATCACCGATCCACGCAATTTCGGTGTCGTTGGCCCAGCGCACCCTTTCTTCGAGTAATCGCCCGCTCGCCACCTCAACAACACGCAGGGTGCGCCAATCACTCCCGGCTTCCTGCTCGGCAAAGGCTACGAACTTGCCGCTCGGTGAAGGCTCCCACTGCGCCATCGCCAGCGATCCGTCTGCGCTCCACGCATTCGGATCAATCAACAGCCGTTGCGGCCCGGCAAAACCCTTGCGCATCCACAGCGCCGACTGATTCTGCAAACCACTGTTTCGCGTATAAAAATAGCGCGTCCCGGCCTTGCGCGGCAAGCCATAGCGCTCAAAATCGAAAAGGCTGCGGATGCGTGCGGCAAAGCGATCACGCTGCGGCAGCTTGGCCAGATAGTCAGCCGAAAGCGCGTTCTGCCGCGCCATCCAGCCCGCCACTTGGGGCTGGCTGCGCGGATCAGCCTCAAGCCAGCGGAATGGATCGGCAACACGCTGGCCGAACACCTGCTCTACCAAAGCATCGGCGTGCGTTTCAGGATAGGCACTGCGCGGCAGAACAAGGCGACTGGGTGCAGATTGCGCGGTCGTAGCCCCTGCCGTGACCGCTGTCGCAACGGCGGCAGGAAGCACTGCCGCCCCCGCCGTGTCGGCATCGGCTCTGTCGTTCGCGCGTGCAGGCATTGACGCGAAAAGCGCCGTCGCGGCAAGCACGCCCAAAAGGCGCGCTCCTTTGCTGTCCTGCTCCCAAATCATCGTTGTCAGGAACTTAGCACACTTTGACATTCAAGGGGAGACGCCTGACGCCTCCCCAGAAGGCCCGTCAGTCTTTCGGTTTCAGACCTGTCCAGTGCGCCAGAAACGCATAGACGTCCGCCGTTTCCTCGATCAGCTTCGAAACAGGCTTGCCCGATCCGTGCCCGGCGCGCGTCTCGATCCGTATCAGTTGAGGCTTCGGCCCAAGGCCTGACGCCTGCAACGCGGCGGCATATTTGAAGCTGTGCCCCGGCACCACGCGATCATCGGTGTCCGCCGTGGTCACTAACACTGCCGGATAGGGCGTGCCCGCCTTCACGTTGTGATAGGGCGAATAGGCGCGCAGCACGCGCCAATCGGCCTCGACATCGGGTTTGCCGTAATCGTCCGTCCAGTACCGCCCCGCTGTGAAGCGATCAAAGCGCAGCATGTCCATCACGCCTACCGCCGGATGCGCCGCCGCAAACAGGTCTGGCCGCTGGTTGACCACCGCGCCCACAAGCAAGCCGCCGTTCGATCCGCCTTCGACCGCAAGGCCGTCCTTGGGCGTCTTGCCGTTGGTAATCAGCCATTCGCCTGCCGCAATGAAATCATCAAACACGTTCTGCTTGCGCGCGCGCCGCCCGGCATCATGCCAGGCATCGCCATATTCCCCACCCCCGCGCAAGTTCGCCACGGCATAGGCTCCGCCACTCGCCAGCCACGCCATGCGCGCGGCGGAATAGCTGGGCGGCAGCGAGATGTTGAACCCGCCATAGCCATAGAGGATCGTCGGAACCGGCCCGGTCGCATCCTTGCGGCGCACCACGAACATAGGGATCTTGGTTCCGTCCTTCGAAGGATAGAACACCTGCTCAACCTTGTAGTCATTCGGCGCAAAGTTGAGCGGTACCTTCTGCCAAACCGCAGACTTCGCGGTCTTGGCGCTGATCTTGTAAACCGTGCCCGGCGTAGTGAAGCTGGTGAAGCCGAAATAACCGGTATCGTGTCCCGGCTTGCCCGAAAGCCCGGCCAGCGAGCCGATGCCCGGAAGTTCCATTGTGCCCAGCGGCTTGCCATCGAGCGTAAAGGTCCGCACTTCCGACTTCACGTCGCGCAGATACTCCACAAACAAACGGTCCCCGATGATCCGCGCGCCTTCAAGGTTCGCGTCGCTCGCCGCCACGATGGTCGTGAAGGTCGGCTCTGCGCCTGACAGATCGACCTTCACGACTTTCTTGAGCGGCGCATCCTTGCTGCTAACGAACCACAGCGTATCGCCCACGCCGTCGATCAGATCCCACTGCGCGGTCATGTCTGCGATCAGCGGGCGGATGGCCCAATCGCCCTTGCTGATGGGCGCGATTGCAACCGCAGCCAGCGGATCGGTGCCTTCGTGGCTGGTCACCACCAGCCACCGCGCATCGCTCGTCACTTGCGCGTTGTGGCCCCACTTGGGCTTATCCGGCGTGGCAAAGACCGGACGGTCGGCGGACTGCAGCGTGCCCAGCTTGTGATACCACACGGTCTGATTGTAGTTCAGCGCCTGAAAAGCCTCGCCTTCCTTCGGTGCCTCGAACCGCGAATAGAGTACGCCGTCGGTGCCGACCCACGCGATGCCGCTGAACTTTACCCACTTCAATTCGTCTGCCAGCGCCTTGCCATCGGCGGCGCTCACAAACTTCATCGTGCGCCAGTCGGAGCCGCCATCCTGCACGGTATAGGCGAGCGTCGCCCCATCGGGCGAAGGCTCCCACGCATCAAGCGCGGTTGCGCCGTCCTTGGCCCACCCATTGGGATCGAGCAGCACGCGGCCTTCAGGGGAGGCCTTATCACGCACGATCAGTTGCGCCTGATTCATCAGGCCGGAATTGAACGTATGGAACAGACGTCCACCCTCTTCATGTGGCACACCCCAGCGCGGATAGTCGAACAGGCCCTTGAGCTTCACTTCGAAAGCCGCGCGTTCCGGCAAGGCTTTGAGGTAGGCGTCGGTGAACTTGCTCTGCCCATCGACCCACGCCGCAACCTTCGGATCGACCCGCACATCCGCTTCAAGCCAGCGGTAGGGGTCGGCCACCTGCTCCCCAAACGCAGGCTCCACCACGGTCCCGCGTTCGGTCTGCGGGAAGGTCAAAGCGGGTTCAGCGGCCATTGCAGGCACCGTTAAGGCAACCGCCGAAACGGCGGCGACGAGGTGACGGTTCAAGGTCATGGGGGGCTTTCGTGCGACTCATTTCAGTTGCCGGTGAAACTAGGGATGGTTCAGCCAGATGCAAGCGAAGCTGAACAGGGTTACACTGTTTACAGGGTCCTGAGGAACAACGAAAAACGGGCGGAGCATCACGCCCCACCCGTTGATCTTTTCCGGCGAACCGCAGCGCGAAATTACGCGGCTTCGTATTCGTCCTCGTCCGCGTTCATCACCGGACCCGAATCCTGACCCTTGGCCGAGGTATCGCGGTCGACCAGTTCGATCACGGCCATCGGCGCAGCGTCCGAACCACGGTAGCCGGCCTTGATGATACGGGTATAGCCGCCGTTGCGATCAGCATAACGCTCTGCCAGAGCGCCGAACAGCTTCTGTTCCTGCACTTCGTCGAGCAGACGGGCGTGCGCGAGACGACGGTTCGAAAGACCGCCCTTCTTGCCCAGCGTGATCAGCTTTTCGAGATAGGGGCGCAGTTCGCGCGCCTTGGGGAGCGTGGTAGTGATCTGTTCGTGCTTGATCAGCGCGGCTGCCATGTTGCGCAGCATCGCAATGCGGTGAGCAGATGTACGACCCAGCTTACGCTGGCCCAGCTTGTGACGCATGGTATTACCTTTCCGTTCGTAGGGGGGCCGTGCGAGGTACCCCGATCCAGGCGGCTGTATTGGGTTGCCGCCAAGTTACCCTTTGAAAACAGGGCGTCCCGCAGGACGCCCCGAATTTCTTAACCAAGCAGCTCTTGTTCGAGCTTCTTGGCCATTTCTTCGATGTTTTCCGGCGGCCAGCCGGGGATGTCCATGCCGAGGCGCAGGCCCATCGACGAAAGGACTTCCTTGATCTCGTTGAGCGACTTGCGGCCGAAGTTCGGCGTGCGCAGCATCTCGGCTTCGGTCTTCTGGACCAGATCGCCGATGTAGATGATGTTGTCGTTCTTGAGGCAGTTGGCCGAACGGACCGAGAGTTCCAGCTCGTCCACCTTCTTGAGAAGGTAGCGGTTGAGCTGGTTCGCATCGCTTTCTTCGGGCGCATGGGTAGCAACGCCACCTGCAACCGAAGGAACGTGACCAACCGGCATCTGGTCGTCGAAGTGGACGAACAGCGCAAGCTGGTCCTGAAGGATGCGCGCGGCATAGGCCACGGCGTCTTCCGGGGTGATCGTGCCGTCGGTTTCGACCGTCAGGTTGAGCTTGTCGTAGTCAAGCTCCTGACCGATGCGGGCATTGTCGACCTTGTACGAGACCTGACGCACCGGCGAGTAGAGGGAATCGACCGGGATAAGACCGATCGGAGCATCCACCGGACGGTTCGACACGGCGGGGACATAGCCCTTGCCGGTATCGACAGTCAGTTCCATGTTGAAGGTCGCGCCTTCGTCGAGGTTGCAGATCACGAGATCCTTGTTCAGGACCTCCATGTCGCCGGTGACAGCAATGTCGCCAGCCTTGACCTCGCCCGGACCAGTGGCCGAAAGCTGCAGACGCTTCGGGCCTTCGCCCTGCATCTTGAGGGCAATCTGCTTCACGTTGAGCACGATGTCGGTCACATCTTCACGCACGCCGGCAAGCGACGAGAATTCGTGGAGAACGTTCTCGATCTTGATCGAGGTGACCGCCGCGCCCTGAAGCGAGGAGAGCAGCACGCGGCGCAGCGCGTTGCCGAGAGTGAGACCAAAACCACGTTCCAGCGGCTCCGCAACGAAAGTCGCGCGGCGCTTGGCATCGTTGCCCGGCTTGATCTCGAGATTGTTGGGCTTCTTCAGTTCCTGCCAGTTCTTGATGTTGACAGTCATGGAATTCCCCTGGGGTTTGTGCGGGCTTTTGCCGGTTGCCGGGATGCTTAATTCCCGGCTCCGGTCGAAGTATTGGGCAGCAGGGGCGCCGGTACCTGCGCCCCTGCTGCCTTATGCAGGATCAGACGCGACGGCGCTTCGACGGGCGAACGCCGTTGTGCGGGATCGGGGTCACGTCACGGATCGCCGTGATGGTGAAGCCAACCGCCTGAAGCGCGCGCAGCGCGCTTTCACGACCCGAACCGGGGCCCTTGACCTCGACTTCGAGGGTGCGGACACCGTGTTCGGCGGCCTTCTTGCCGGCATCGTCTGCAGCAACCTGTGCGGCATACGGGGTCGACTTGCGGCTGCCCTTGAAGCCCATCATGCCGGCCGACGACCACGAAATGGCGTTGCCCTGAGCATCGGTGATGGTGATCATGGTGTTGTTGAAGCTGGCGTTTACGTGCGCAACACCGCTGGTGATGTTCTTGCGCTCGCGGCGCTTAATGCGCTGAGGTTCGCGTGCCATTGTTTTCTATCCTCGAGAAACTGGGACGGAAGAAGGACCTGAAAAGGTCTTACTTCTTCTTGCCGGCGATCGGCTTGGCCTTGCCCTTGCGGGTGCGGGCGTTGGTGTGCGTGCGCTGGCCGCGGACCGGCAGGCCCTTGCGGTGACGCAGACCACGATAGCACGCGAGGTCCATCAGACGCTTGATGTTCATCGCCACTTCGCGGCGAAGATCGCCTTCCACAGTGTGATCAGCATCGATCGCTTCGCGGATCTGGAGCACTTCAGCGTCCGAGAGATCCTGCACGCGGCGAGTATGATCGATACCCAGCTTGTCAGCGATCTGCTTGGCCTTGAACGAGCCGATACCGTGAATGTAGGTCAGCGCGATGATAACGCGCTTGTTGGTGGGGATATTGACCCCGGCAATACGAGCCACTTGCTTCTCCGTTTGCTCCACAGGACGATGCGAATCACGCCGCACGCCCTATCTCATCGCGAAAAACACTCACGAATGCCGGGATTTCCGCAAAGTTTCAGGTGCTTAACCCTGACTTCGCAAAACATGCCCGACTGAGAGTGAAAGGCGCGATTAGGCGGTTTCGATAGTAACGTCAACCGCTGCGCAAACGAAGATCGCGGACAGCACGCCATGCCCGGCGCGGTCCTGCTCCATTACGGATGGATCATATCCCAATTCGTCGCCAAGGTCAAAACCATCGCGCGAAGGCCCCTCCCGGCCCGCTCACCCTGCCCGCCGTTGCATTTACCCTGCAATAATATTAGAAAACGTATTCTAAAAATATAGGGGGGGATGGCAATGTCTGAAAACGGCAAGTTCGCACTGGTGCGTCAGGGGCTGATCGTGGTGCTTACGCTACCGCTGGCGCTGTTTCATGGCTTCGTCGGTTGGCACAAGGCGTTCTCCTCCCATGCCGAACTTGTCATGCACAAGGCGTGGACCGCGCACCTTCCCGAAGCACTGGGCCGGGCCGTCGGCTGGCTGGAACTGGCCCTGACGCTCGCCTTTATCGCCGCTTTGCTGCGCACACGACTGACGCGTATGGGCGTGATGGCCTGCGCCGCGCTCGTGGTGCTTGAGGCGATTTCGCTGTTGACGCACCAGATCGCAAAGGACGGTGCCCCTGCCCTGCAGAATGTGGTGACCATTGTTGTCACCGCCTTTCTGGGCTGGCTCTATGCACGCAGGGCCGCCACCGCTACCTGAACCGCGACCGGCGCGGCAAAGCGCCGGAACTTTCCTCAGGATTGCGGATAGAGGCGACCATGACTCACGAAATCGACGTCGCCGTGCGCCTTGACTACACGATGCGCGAACAGGCCTCTGTGCTGATGCAGATCGGCGCGGCGGCACTGCCCGGGCAGGAGGTGCTGGAAAGCACGCTCGCGCTGACCCCGCCGGACGCGATGCGTGCCATCGCCGGGCATGGCGGCGTGGGAGAGCGCATCTGGTTGGAGCCGCGCGACAGGTTCGCTGTTGCCTATGACGCGAAGGTGCGCGTGACGCGCGAGGCAGCGATACTGGCGGCGCTGGCTGCCGATCCCCTGCCCTCGCTGCCCCCGGAGTATGTCGAATACCTGCTGCCCTCACGCTATTGCCCGGTCGATACGCTGCACGCGGCGGTAATCGACCAGTTCGGTGGGCTTGACGGCGGCATGGCGGTTTCGGCGGTGACCGAATGGATTGCCGGGCACCTGACCTATGTGCCGGGCTCCAGCCACGGCGGCACCACCGCGCTCGACACCTTCCATTCGCGCGAAGGTGTGTGCCGCGACTATGCCCACCTGCTGATCGCCCTGGTGCGCGGCCTCGGCATCCCGGCCCGCATGGTCAGCGCCTATGCGCCGGGCGTGACCCCGCCCGATTTCCACGCGCTGGCCGAAGTGTGGCTGCAAGGCGGCTGGCGTCTGGTGGACGCCACCGGCATGGCCGACCCGGCGCAGACCGTGGTGATCGGCGTGGGACGCGATGCGGCCGATGTGGCGTTTCTGACGATTTTTGGTGGGGCGGAGTTGAATGCGCAGTCGGTGGAGGTGGGGCAAAACGATTCAGATGGTTAATCTGTATCGCCTCCCCGTAATTCCCATTCGACAACGAAAGAAGAAATATGGGTCAAGTAGCCTGCTCCCGAAATTCTTCTACTATCCCGATTTTTTATTTAAGTGGGCTTGTTCACCCACGAGGCTGCCCTTATTTCGCGCGATCCTTGAACATCTGCAACCTCGCCACAGGGCTTTGCTCGATCAAATCTAAGAGCGTCAGACCGGTCTTTTGAAAATTCTTTGGATCGGATATGCGATAGAAGAAAAACCCATCGTTCGTCAGCCGTTCAACTGATCCGACGTAAAGGTACACCGAATCCGTAACGATCGGGAGAGGGGAATGGGACGGAGTTGTGGCTTCTAAATCATTGGCAAAAAGCGCAGCGCTCCTTAATGCTCCTCCATCACCCGAAAACTTGAGCGCCGTGATATAGGGGACGAAACCCAAGCCCTTCGGATAGCCTTCGGCATGGACGTCGCACCACGGAGAAATGAAGTAGGGATAGTACTTGCTGTTCTGCTCATGCAAAACGACAAATGACTGAAATCTACCTTCCCGCTCCCAGCAAGTACTTAGGTTGGTATAGGCTTCGGGGCTAACCGTTGAAACTGAGTTGTTTGCCGAACAAGCCGCAAGTATTGCCGTAGTCCAGATTAGTCGAATGCTCATGCTAATTTTGGGCATATTATACCTAATCCCTAGAATTACGGTGAAACTTTACTAAATACACCAATTCCCAAAATTACGGTGAAAATTGCGGTGACAGTTTACTAAATCCCCAATCACCCTCCCCCCCTCAAATCCGCTCCGCCTGCGCCACCGCCTCACTCGCGCGCAAAGCACTGACAATGCGCGTCAAATGCGCCAGATCGCGCACCTCCAAATCTACCTCATAAGTATGGAACGGGTTCTCGCGCTGGGTCATTTCCAGATTGACCACGTTGGCGTGGTTCTTGGCGAAGATGCCGGCCATTTCGGCCAATGTACCGGGGCGGTTGTAGAGTTCGGCGCGGAGGCGGCCAATTGCGCCGTCGGTGCGGGCGTCCCATGACAGGTCGATCCAGTCGGCGTCGACGCCATCGGCCAGCGTCATGCAGTCAATCGCGTGGACTTCCACGCCCTTGCCGGGGCGGCGCAGGCCGACGATGCGGTCGCCCGGCACCGGATGGCAGCAGTCGGCCAGCTTGAACGCCATGCCGGGCGTGAGGCCGCGCACCGCGATGGCGCGCTTCTGGCTGGGCCAGTTCTCTTCCGGGATATTCGCCGCGCTGCCCGGGACGAGCGCTTCCATCACCTGCCGGTCATCGATCTTGGCCGCGCCGATGGCGAACATCAGGTCTTCTTCGGTGGCGAGTTTCAGGCGCTTGAGCGCATCGGCCACGGCCTTCTTGCCGACCTTTGTGGGCAGGCGCTCCACGATCTCGTCATAGAGCTTGCGCCCGATGGCGGCGACTTCGGCGCGCTCCTTCTGGCGCACGAAGCGGCGGATGGCAGCGCGGGCCTTTCCGGTGACGACGAAACCGAGCCATGACAGTTGCGGTTCGGACGTGCGGCTCTTGATGATCTCCACCACATCGCCATTGCCCAGCGCCGTGCGCAGCGGCACGTGGCGGCCGTTGATCTTGGCCCCCACCGCCTGCGCGCCCAGATTGGTGTGGACGGCAAAGGCAAAGTCGATGGGCGTCGCGCCCTTGGGCAACTGGAACAGCGCGCCCTTGGGCGTGAAGGCAAAGATGCGATCCTGATAGATCGCCATCTTGGTGTTTTCGAGCAGCTCCTCGGCGTCGTGGCTGGATTCGAGGATTTCGATCAGGTCGCGCAGCCAGCCCACCTGCCCATCGGGCTTGTCGCTCTGCTTGTAAGCCCAGTGCGCGGCGAGGCCGAACTCGTTCAGCTCGTGCATCTCGCGCGTCTTGATCTGCACTTCCACGCGCATCGCGTTGGAATAGATCAGCGCGGTGTGGAGCGATCGGTAGCCGTTCATCTTGGGCGTGGAGATATAGTCCTTGAAGCGCCCCGGAATCATCTGCCACTGGCGGTGCAGGATGCCCAGCGCCTTGTAGCAATCGTCCTCGTTCTCGGTCAGCACGCGGAAGGCCATGATATCGGTGATCTGCTCGAACGAGACGTGGCGTTCGGCCATCTTGCGCCAGATCGAATAGGGGTGCTTTTCGCGGCCAGAAACCTCTACCCGCAGCCCCGCCTCGGCCAGCGACTGCTTGATCTGGAGCGCGATGGCATCGACCTGCGCGCCTTCCTCGCTGCGGATCGCGGACAAGCGGCCCGTGATCGTGGCGTAGGCTTCGGGTTCGAGCTGCTCGAACGCCAGCAACTGCATCTCGCGCATGTATTCGTACATGCCCACCCGCTCTGCCAGCGGGGCGTATATATCCATCGTCTCGCGCGCAATGCGGCGGCGCTTTTCCTCGCTCTTGATATAGTGGAGCGTGCGCATGTTGTGCATGCGGTCCGCCAGCTTGACCAGCAGGACGCGCAAGTCCTCGCTCATCGCCAGCAGGAACTTGCGCAGGTTCTCCGCCGCGCGCTCGCTCTCGCTCATCGTCTCGATCTTGGAAAGCTTGGTCACGCCATCGACCAGCCGCGCCACATCGGGGCCGAACAGGCGCTCGATCTCGTCCACCGTGGCCAGCGTATCCTCAACGGTATCGTGGAGCAGCGCAGTGATGATCGTGTCCTGATCGAGCTTCAGCTCGGTCATCAAACCCGCCACTTCTACCGGGTGGGAGAAGTAAGGGTCACCGCTGGCGCGCTTCTGCGTGCCGTGCTTCTGCACGGTATAGACATAGGCACGGTTGAGCATCGCCTCGTCCGCTTGCGGATCATAGGCGAGAACACGTTCGACAAGTTCGTACTGGCGCAGCATCTATGCCCTAGATGGCGGCAAGCAGCCCTTTCCCGCAAGAGGGAAAGCCTCGCAATTGCAATAGATTTGCTTGATCAATTGGGAAGCGTCAGATCCACACGGCTTGCGGTGGCAGGCTCATCAGGATGGCGTCGATGTTGCCACCGGTCTTGAGGCCGAACAGCGTGCCCCGGTCCCACACCAGATTGAATTCGGCATAGCGCCCGCGATATTCGAGTTGGCGCAGCTTCTCGGCATCGTTGAACGCCATGCCCATGCGGCGGCGAACGAGCGTGGGGAACACTGCCAGAAACGCCTCGCCCACATCGCGGGTGAAGGCAAAGTTGGCGTCAAACGCCGCATCATCTGCGCATTCCAGGTGATCATAGAAAATGCCGCCCACGCCGCGATGAACCTTGCGGTGGGGGATCCAGAAGTAGTCGTCCGCCCACTTCTTGAACTTGGGGTAGTATTCCGCATCGTGTCGATCACAAGCGGCCTTGTAGGTCGCGTGGAACTCCACCGTATCCTCGTCATAAGGGATCGGCGGGTTAAGATCGCCGCCGCCCCCGAACCATGCCTTGCTGGTGGTCAGGAAGCGGGTGTTCATGTGGACGGCGGGCACATGCGGGTTGGCCATGTGCGCCACAAGGCTGATACCGGTGGCGGTAAAGCCCGGTGCATCGGCGCTGGCCCCATTGATCGTGCCGGCAAACTCTTTCGAAAATTCGCCGTGCACGGTCGAAACGTTCACGCCGACCTTTTCGAACACTTTGCCTTTCATCAGGCCCTGAACGCCGCCACCGCCATTCGCCACGGCTTCGCCTTCGTGCTCGCGGTTCCACGGCGTGTACGTGAATGACGCATCAGACCCCGCCTCACGCTCTATAGCTTCGAATTCGGCGCAGATCCGGTCACGCAAGGTTTCGAACCATGTGCGGGCGCGGGCGGTGTGATCGGTCCAGTTGCTCATGCCCGGCCCTTGCCAAGACAATCCGTATACGGCAAGGGGAAGTATGGTTCCCTTTTCGTTCGCATCACAGGAGTTCCGGCTCGGTCCGTCACGCGCAGTGTTCTGGGCTGAAGAAAACGCGCTGCTGGTGGCGGACCTGCACCTTGAGAAGGCCAGCTTCTTTGCCCGGCACGGCCAGATGCTCCCGCCTTATGACAGCCGCGCCACACTGGAGCGGCTGGCGGATGCCTTGCGCCACACTGGGGCGCGCCGGGTGTTCTGCCTTGGTGATTCGTTTCATGATGCCGCAGCCGTAGCCCGGATGGAGCCGCACGCAGCCGGAATGCTCGATGCCCTGACGCGCACAACAGACTGGGTTTGGATCACCGGCAACCACGATGAAGACGCTGCAGCACCGGGCGGGACGCTGGTCGATGAACTTGATGTGCGCGGCATAAAGCTGCGCCACATCGCCCGCAAGGGCAGCGCAGAGGCGGAAGTTTCCGGCCACTTTCACCCCAAGCTGCGCGTATCGATCCGGGGCCGCAGCATCGCCCGTCCTTGCGCTGTGGCGAGCGAGAACCGCCTGATTCTCCCAGCTTTTGGCGCGTTAACCGGGGGTATGGATGCTGGCGATCCGGCTATCCTTGCCGCATTGCAGCCTGCCCGCGCCATCGATGCTATCGTCCCGGCAGGTGCAAAGCTGGCGCGCTTCGCGCTTTGGCGTCAGCCCGTCTGACCAAGCTCTGAAATGCGGCCTCATCCGGGATTCCGTGCAACACGCGAACACCAATCGGTGATTGCCGGGAACTTCATGCAAACCGGGCCTTTCAAAGGCCGCACATTGTGATATGAGCGCGCCAATCGTATATTTGGGCAAACTGCAGGAGAAAGCACTATAGCTCCCCCACCGCGGCGCATGATGGCGCCCCCCGTCAAGAGCGGGCCTCGCTTCAACCATATGATCAACGTGCCCAAGGTGCGCGTGATCGACGGTGATGGTGAGAACCTGGGTGTGATGTACACCCGCGAAGCAATCGAACAGGCTGCCGAAGTCGGCCTGGATCTCGTTGAGGTTTCACCCAACGCTGACCCGCCGGTCTGCAAGTTCCTCGATGTCGGCAAGTTCCGGTACGAGGCGCAGAAGAAGGCAAATCTTGCCCGCAAGAGCCAGAAGACGCAGGAGATCAAGGAGATCAAGATGCGTCCGAACATCGATGACCACGATTACGACACGAAGATGCGTAACGTCACGAAGTTCATCGGTGAAGGTGACAAGGTCAAGATCACCCTGCGTTTCCGTGGCCGCGAACTTTCGCACCAGCAGCTCGGCATGAACCTGCTGCGCAAGGTGCAGGACGACGTGGCGGAAATCGCCAAGGTCGAAGCCTTCCCCCGCATGGAAGGTCGCCAGATGCTGATGGTCCTCGCGCCGAAGTAAGCGCGGGAACATTGCAGAAGGCCTGAAGGGCGTGCCGCAAGGCGCGCCCTTTTCGTTTGGCTTGCGCCTACTCCTTGCGTCGCTGCTGCGCAACGCCCTGTCTTGCGGGGCAATGTCCTGCCCCGGCCACCAATCAATTCAGCCACATCCCCGCACGCTCCGGCGATTCAGCCATGCCCTTTTTTCGCAACCGCGCGTTGCCGCCGCGGTTCGCCAAAAAACCAAACAAGGAGCAATATATATGATGCCGTCTCTCAAGATCATCCCTGCGGTTGCCATCATGGCCGGTTCGCTTGGGCTGGGTGGCTGCGCCACCAAGGGCTATGTCAACGAACAGATCGCTACGGTAAACCAGCGCATCGACGGGGTGGAAGGCCGCTTGCAGGCAACTGACGGCGTTGCACAGGCAGCACGCGGCGAGGCTCAGGCTGCCAATGCCCAGTCGCAGACCAACACCCAGCGTATCGACCAGCTTACCGGTCGTGTGGACAGCATGGACCAGCGCATGATGCAGATGCAGCAGCAGCCGCAAAAGCGCGCTCGCAACTGAGGCACACTAGCATACTGACGTAGTTTCCCCCGCCGGGCGGGCAGCAGCATGGCCAATTCCGCAGGGCCGCTGTTGCCCGTCCGGTTCCTCAAAAAGATTGAGCTAAAAGACACATGGCGAAAGTATTGGGCGTATTAACCGGGCTGGCCTTGTTGTTTTCACCGCCCGTTGCTGAAACTGCCTTTGCCGCTCCCACCCAATCAGCCTCAGCGAAAAAGAAAAGCGTCTCACGCAAGCAGGCCGCCCCCGCCAAGCCTTTCGAACTTCCGCCGCTCAGCATTGCCGCCCAGCGTGTGACCGATTGGGTTGCCGACAGCGGCGATAATCAAGCCCTGCCCTATATCGTGATCGACAAGCGTGCCGCGATGATCCTTGTCTATGATGCTGGCGGAAAGCCAGTTGCCAGCGGCCCGGTGCTGATCGGTATTGCCGAAGGCGACGAGGCAACGCCGGGCGTCGGCTCCAAAAGCCTTTCCGAAATCGGCCCGGCTGAGAAGACAACGCCCGCAGGCCGCTTTCTCGCGAAATTCGGCAAAGCCGCCGGAAACACTAAGGTGCTATGGGTGGATTACGCCACTTCCGTCGCCATCCACACCATTCCGGCGGGTAACAAGGAAAACCGCACGAAGCGCATGTTGTCGCCCGCAATAGACGACAACCGCGTGACTTTCGGCTGCATCAACGTGCCCAAGGCGATCTACAACGGCAAGATCGCCCCCATGTTCGGCAAGAAGGGCGGCTACGTCTATATCCTGCCCGATACAAAGTCCCTTGAAGCAGCCTTCCCGGCGCTTCATGCGCGCCCCTTGGCAGACGTGGTACGCTGAAACCAAGAAGGGAGCCTCGCGGCCCCCTTCCCGTCTCCCCAACCTTATCCCAGGTCAGAACCGGTAGCGCGCGGCCACGCCATAAGTGCGGGGCTGGCTGGTGTAGCCAGAGATCGAACCCGGCTGCGCAGGCGTATCGAAGATTGACAGCAGATAGCGCGCATCCGTCAGGTTACGGCCCCACACGGTCAGTTCCAGCCCCATCGGCATGACCCAGCTGAGCGAGGCGTTCAACTCGTTGACTTCGCGGCGATAGGGCCGTGCTGCGGCAATCGCCACCTGCGTTCCGCCGTCGAGGAAGCCAGGCAGCCCCTCCGCGATCTGCACCGGCGATTCATAATGGAAATCGCCGCGCAGGATCAGGTGGTGGCCGCTGTTGAACTCGTGGTCATAGGATGCGCCGAAGGTCGACGAGATGGCAGGAATGCCCGCCGGGCGCGTTTTGGAAAGATCGCCGACCGCCGAAAGCACGAAGCTGTCATACTTCGGATCGAGGTAGGTCATCCCGACATTGAGCTGCAGGCCTTTTGCAGGCTTGACCGTGCCTTCAAACTCCAGCCCGCGCACCGATTGCTTGCCAGCATTGGCCAGCACAAAGCCCGATCCCGTGAAGGTGTTCGACTGGAAGCCATTGATACGCTGATCGAACGCCGCAAGGTTTGCGGTCACAAGGCCCCAATCTGCCTTCAGCCCGATTTCATAGACGGTGGAGCTTTCCGGCCCGGCAAAGCGGCTGCCGTAGGTCTGGTTCACCACCGTCAGGCGATTGGCGATCAGTGCTGCGCGGTCTGCCGGGAATGGGCGGCTATCGCGCGAAAGGTTGATCGAGCTTGCCTTGAACCCGGTCGCGTAGCTGGCATAGACGTTGATGTCGTCGGTCAGGTCATAAGCTACGCGGACGATATAGGTGAACTTGTCGTCGCTGGTCCGCCCCGGCTCCACCGCATTGGGCACGGCAAGGAACGGCGGCAGGAACTGCAACCGCTGCAATGCCAGCAACGGGTTACCTACCGTCAGCGGGTTGGCATCAGCCGCCGCCGCACTGGTCGAAAGGTTGGCGTTGAGCGCGGCAAAGCCTGCCGCTTGCGTCTGCAAGGCGGCGAACTGGGCTGGATTGGCCTGTGCGAATGCCGCAATCGTGGCCGGATTGGTCGTGCCAAGTGCGGTCGAGATGAACGTGCGGCTCAGCGCCGTGCCGCCGATCTGCACCAGATCGAGATTGGCGAAAACGTCGCTCGAATCCGCCGCTGCAGCGAAGTTCTTGGTATCCTTGGTATAGTTCACACCACCGGTAACGGTGATCTTGTCACCGAGCTTGAAATCCGCCTGGCCGAAGAACGAATAAGCCTCGTTCTTCAGGCGATAGCGTTCGTCCAGCTTCTGCCCAGCAGCGAAGAACTGTCCACTATAGTTGGTGCCGGTCAAGCCGCTGATCGTCGCTTCCAGGCTGGGGAGCGACTGCGTGTTCTGCGTGAGGCCACGGATAATGAAATCCGCATAACCGCGCGCCTGCGTGCCCCATCCGATCTGGTTGGTCTGGCGAATGTTCTCGTTGAAGTAATAACCGCCCAGCAGGAAGTTCAGCGGGCCATCCATGTTGGTGGCGACGCGCAGTTCCTGCGTGAACGTCTTGATCGCCTGATCCTGTGCGTTGAACCCGATCAGGTCGGCGCTGGAAAAGTCCGAATCCTGATTGGTCGCCGCGTCCGTGCGGCGATAGGCGCTGATCGAGGTAAAGGTCAGCGGGCCGAGATCATAATCGACCTGCCCCGAAAAACCCCAGTTCTTGATATCGTTGGTGGAATCGATGTTCGAATAGGTGCGGTCGGCATAGACCTCGTTCGGCCCGTTCACCTGCCCGCCCAGCGCACGGATCGCCAGCGTGGCATCCGAAGGCCGCAGGTTGACCACACCGCAGCACAGTTCGTCGATCTTCGAATAATCGCCGATCAGGCGCACCCGCATCTGCGAATTCGGCTCCCACAGCGCCTGCCCGCGCACAAACCAACGGTCGCGCTCGTTCGTGGCGTTGCCGGTGCCAAGGTCTTCGTTATAGCCGTCACGCTTGTTCAACCCGCCCGCAAGGCTCACCGCCAGTTGCTCGCTCACCGGGCCGGTGACCACGCCTTTCAGCACCAGCGCATCGTAATTGCCATAGCTCGCTTCGACATTGCCGCCGAAATCGAACTTCGGCGCATCGGTCACGATCGAGATCACGCCCACGCTGGCGTTCTTGCCGAACAGCGTGGACTGCGGCCCGCGCAGCACTTCGATGCGCTGAACGTCGGGGAAATCACCGATTTGCGCGGCAGAGCGCGAGCGGTAAACGCCATCGACAAACACGCCGACCGAAGGCTCGATCCCAGCATTGTTCGCCCCGTTGCCGAAGCCGCGAATGATGAAATTGGTGTTCGCGCTCGATTGCAACTGCGTCACGCGGAGCGACGGCACCACGCTGACCAGATCCTTCAGATCGCGAATCTGCGCCTGCTCCAGCGTCTTGGCCGTCGTCACCGACACCGCCACCGGCACGTCCTGCAGCGTCTGCGCGCGCTTGGTAGCCGTAACGATGATCTCGTTCCCGCTCGCCACCGCTTCGGGCATGTCGGTTGCCGGCTGGGCCATTTCGCCTGCTTCGGCGTCCTGCGCCTGCGCGCTTGCCGAGAAAGCGAGTGCCAGCCCGCAAGCCCCAGCGAGAAGCGCGGTGCGGCCACTGCGGCGGCCAAGTTCGAATGTCATCGCTGCAAAATTCCTTAAATCATTCCGGCTGTTTATGCCGTGTTAGAGGCCGCCCGTGGGCAGCCGCAGGTCATCCTTGTTTCCCATGCACAGTGATAAACACCTGCATCCGCGCTAACAATCGTGGTCCGCCCCGATACTGTGCCTTCATCATGCATTTCCATGCACTGTTGCAATCCGGTCACACTCGCAACCGGTTGCGCCCTTCTGACTTAGCGTGCTTGCCGCAACGCACCCTTCTGACTCAGCGTGCTTGCCGCAACGCACAATCTCCTCTATGCGCGCGCCGATACCGGAGCGGGCCTGTGCTTGTCCCGATCTCCCACCCGATTCCAAACCGAAAGCCCGTTTTCATGTCCGCCCAGCAGCGCAACATCGCGATCATCGCCCACGTCGACCACGGCAAGACCACGCTGGTTGACCAGCTCTTCCGCCAGTCCGGCACCTTCCGTGACAATCAGCGCGTTGAAGAGCGCGCGATGGATTCCAACGATCTCGAAAAAGAACGCGGGATCACCATTCTCGCCAAGCCGACCTCGATCGAATGGAACGGCATCCGCATCAACATCGTCGACACCCCCGGCCACGCCGACTTCGGTGGCGAGGTTGAGCGCATCCTCAGCATGGTCGACGGCGTGATCCTGCTGGTTGACAGCTCTGAAGGCGCGATGCCGCAGACCAAGTTCGTCACCGGCAAAGCGCTGGCACTGGGCCTCAAGCCCATCGTCGTCGTCAACAAGGTTGATCGTCCTGACGAACGCATTCAGGAAGTGCTCGACGAAGTGTTCGACCTTTTCGTCACGCTCGATGCGAACGACGAACAGCTTGAATTCCCCGTGCTCTACGCTTCGGGCCGCAACGGCTATGCCAGCACCGATCCCGATCGCCGCGAAGGCACGCTGGAGCCGATGTTCCAGCTCATCGTCGATCACGTGCCGCCGCCGAACCTCGATGAAGACGCGCCCTTCACCTTCCTCGCCACGCTGCTGGATCGTGACAACTTCCTGGGCCGCGTCCTCACCGGTCGCGTCCAGTCGGGCACGATCCGCGTCAACGATCCAATCCGCGCGCTCGACATGGAAGGCAAGGTCATCGAAACCGGTCGCGCCTCCAAGATCATGACCTTCCGTGGCCTCGATCGCGTGCCGGTCGAGGAAGCCAAGGCAGGGGATATCATCTCGCTGGCAGGCCTCACCGTCGCCACCGTGTCGAACACCATCGCCGCACCGGAAGTGACCGTGCCGATCAAGGCCCAGCCGATCGATCCGCCGACCCTGTCGATGCGCTTTGCGGTGAACGACAGCCCGATGGCCGGCCGTGAAGGTTCCAAGGTCACCAGCCGCATGATCCGTGACCGGCTTGAGCGTGAGGCGGAATCGAACGTCGCCATCCGCATCACGGAGTCGGCTGACAAGGACAGCTTCGAAGTCGCCGGTCGCGGTGAACTTCAGCTTGGTGTGCTGATCGAAACGATGCGCCGCGAAGGCTTCGAACTCGGCATCAGCCGCCCCCGCGTGCTGTTCCAGAAGGACGAGGACGGCAATCTGCTCGAACCCTACGAAACCGTGATGATCGACGTGGACGACGAGCATTCGGGCACCGTGGTTGACAAGATGGCCATCCGTAAGGCCGAGTTGACCGACATGCGCCCCTCGGGCGGCGGCAAGACCCGCATCACCTTCTCGGCCCCGTCGCGCGGCCTCATCGGCTACCACGGCGAATTCCTGTCGGACACGCGCGGCACCGGCATCATGAACCGCCTGTTTGAAAAGTACGGTCCGCACAAGGGCAAGATCGAAGGCCGCAAGAACGGCGTGCTGATCTCCAACGGCAACGGTGAAGCCGTCGCCTATGCCCTCGGCCCATTGGAAGAACGCGGCATCCTGTTCGTCGGCGTGGGCACCCCGCTGTACGAAGGCATGATCATCGGAGAAAACGCCAAGCCCGAAGATCTCGAAGTCAACCCGATGAAGTCCAAGCAGCTCACGAACTTCCGTTCGACCGGCAAGGACGACGCCATCCGCCTCACCCCGCCCAAGATCATGACGCTCGAACAGGCCATCGCCTATATCGACGACGATGAAATGGTCGAAGTGACGCCCAAGTCGATCCGCATCCGCAAGGCGATCCTCGATCCGAACGAGCGCAAGAAGGCCTCGCGGAAGAAGGAAGCGGCGTAAGGAAAAACGAAAGGGCGGCTCGAAAGGGCCGCCCTTTCTCTTTAGCCTCCCCTCCCTCAAGCGGGAGGGGCCGGGGGAGGGCCTGTTACAAAAGCTCCTCCCCGGAACGGGGAGCGGGACCACCGAAGGTGATGGAGGGGTCGGACCGCGCGCACCACGCACAACCCAAACAAGAAAAGCAAAAATGCAACGGCTGCCACCCTCGCGCTCCAGCGAAACGGTCGCTACAATGTTCGACAGGCCGATTGAGTTCTTGCCGCAAGCTGGAACCCAGTACGACGTACGTTTCGAGATTGGCTTGGGCCAAATCGAGGTGACCGGCGATGGACAATGACACAGCTATATGTCACTGACCTATAAATGATTTTGGCGGGCTTAGGCATGACAAGAGCAATTGGACTTAGAATTTACTGCCTTTCAGTGGCAGAACGGGGAAATCCAAAGAAGACGATCTCTTATGGATCGCAGCAGCTGGACACCCGCAAAAACTCCTCGCGTTGAGGTCTTTGCTGTGATTCATTCGGGGCATTGGACGGAGAGGTTTGATGCACCCACGCAGCCTGTTTTC
>NZ_JABAID010000014.1 GCF_012641335.1 Novosphingobium sp. ERN07 | reverse complement strand
TTGCCGGTCAGGAAACGATAGTTGACGGTAACCGACGCGGCCGATGGCTGGTCCAACGTGACGGTGAACGCCATGTAATCGCCTTCAAGCACGCCATAGTTGCTGACGGAGATGGCCGGCTGATCGATGGTAGCGTCGTCGTTGAGGATCGTCGCGATGCCAACGGTGCCCGCGGTCGACGGGGCCGCTGCGGGTGGCGTGACTTTCAGGGAGAAGAACTCGGTAGCTTCGATCGTCCTGTCGCCCGTGACGGGCACGTCGACATAGCCCACCACTTGTCCGGCCACGAGTGTGAGTGTGCCCGAAGTTGCCGTATAGTCCTGCCCGGCAACCGCTGAGCCGTCGACCGTCGTGTAGGCGAGCGAAAGCGCTGCGGTGTGGGGCTGGGACAGGCGCACTTCGAAGCGGGCCATGCGGGTGCCGCTGTCGCCTTCGTAGACGATCGGCGATCCGACCAGCACGGCAAGGTTCGAGCCGGAACCATCATCGTCGAGCACGATGCCCATCGAACGCAGGGCCGGACCACCGCCTGCCAGTTCGGCATTGGTGGGATCGAACAGTTCCATCGTCAGGTTCTGGTCGACCTCGTCGAGCGAATCCGACGGCACGTAGATCTGTACGGTTTGGGTTGTCTGGCCGGGCGTGAAGACAAGTTGCCTGATCTCACCCATGTCGCCCGACCAACTGGTGTTCGGGTCGCTCGCCGTGCCAAGGCCGTTCCCGGTCAGGAAACGATAATTCACGGTGACCGAGCCTGCAGAGGGTTGGTCCATCGTGACGGTGAACGCCATGTAGTCGCCTTCGACCACGCCATAGCTGCTGACGGAGATCGTCGGTTGATCGGTGGCAGAATCATCGTTGAGAATCGTCGCGATACCCACCGAGCCGTCCGTTGAGGTGGCG
The DNA here is from genome assembly GCF_012641335.1 of Novosphingobium sp. ERN07. Lineage (GTDB taxonomy): Bacteria > Pseudomonadota > Alphaproteobacteria > Sphingomonadales > Sphingomonadaceae > Novosphingobium. The sequence goes on along the minus strand of NZ_JABAID010000014.1, from coordinate 91,903 downwards.
GCGCCGGGCGGAGTGATCTTGAGGAAGAAGGTTTCTGTCGCTTCGATCGTCCTGTCGCCGATGACGGGCACGTCGACGAACCCGACGACCTGCCCGGCGGCGATGTTAAGCGTACCCGACGTCGCAAGATAATCCTGCCCCGCCATCGCTGAACCATCTATGGTGCTGTATGCGATGGAGAGCGCAGAAGTGTGCGGGCGCGACAAGCGCACTTCGAAGCGAGCCACGGCATTGCCGCTATCGTTTTCGTACACGATCGGCGAGCCAACCAGCACGGCGAGATTCGTACCCGTACCGTCGTTGTCCTGCACGATCCCCATTGCGCGCAGCGCAGGCCCGCCGCCTGCCAGCTCAAGGTTGGCGGGATCAAAAAGCTCCAGCGTGAAATTCTCGTCGACCTCGTCAACGGAATCATTCGGCGCAAATACCGTGATGACCTTGCTCGTCTCGCCGGCAGCAAAGGTCAGTTGATAGATATCGCCCATGTCACCCGACCAACTGGTGTTCTGGTCGTCCGCAGTGCCAAGCCCATTTCCGGTCAGGAAGCGGTACCGAACGGTTTCCGTGCCAGCGGCCGCCTGATTCAACGTGACAGTAAAAGAGAGATTGTTTCCTTCGATTGCAGTCGCGTTTGACACTGAAGCAATGGTCATACGAATCGCTCTCTTTGTGAATTCTCCAAAATGAACTTATTACTTATTTTTTTTATGGCTCAAGCTGGAAATCAAAGAGTTAGACGTCCGAAACGGACTGATTCCGCAAAAAGGCCGTTTTGGCTTGTTTAACGTCCACTGGCGCAGCACATCCAGGAAACCACATCCCGGATCACACCTTCAGACGGTACGTCTCGCTTGCAGGATCAAGCATTCGATGATGCGTTGGGTCGCGAAAGCCTACGGTGCTCCAGCGCTGCTGAAAAACGCCTAGTTCGCGCAAGTATCGCGCGAGGTGCTCTGGCGCGAAATCTAGGCCGCGAGACTTGCTTTCATAATGGTATAGCAGGGCGCGGGGTTCGTAGATGTTCCGTAACCCCTGTCCACGAAGCTTCAAGCAGAGATCGATATCGTTATAGGCGATGGCCAGGTCTCTTTCGTCCAGACCTCCGACGCTTTCGAACTTGGCCTTTGATACGACAAGGCAGGCCGCTGTCACGGCGGTTGCCTGACGAGCGATCAGTGATTGGGCGAAATAGCCGGGGTCGTCTTCTGGAATTCCGCGATGAGCATGCCCAGCAGCCCCCCCCATGCCGATCACTACCCCTGCGTGCTGGATCGACCTGTCGGCGTACAGCAGCCTTGCACCAACCGCACCGATGTCCTGACCAATCGCGTGGGACATCATGACGCTCAGCCATTGGGGTGCGATAACTTCGGTGTCATTGTTGAGGAGACAGATATACTGCCCTGACGCTTGGGCTACGGCGAAATTGTTGATTGCCGAATAATTGTAGGCATACGGCCAGCGAAGCACCCTGACTCGCAAATCCCCACTCGCTTGGTCGAAATAGGCAAGGGTTTCGTTCTCCCTGCTTCCGTTGTCGACAATGATCAATTCATAGTCAGGATAATCAGTCAATCGCAGAACGCTGTCGATGCACGGTCGCAAAAGATCGATCCGGTCGCGGGTCGGGACGATGATGCTGACTTTTGGCGCGAATGGCGGGACAGGATGTGTGCAGTCAAGCGTGCCGAACGGCCCACGCTTCATGCTCGCATCGGGGAGCAGCCGTCGAATTGCCTCCATCCGCCCCGGAGGAAGAATCTGCCAGGCGCGGTCCGCTGTTGTAGCGGCAATGTAGTCGATATGTACTGGGCTTGGCGCATTCTGGCCAATCAACATGTAAGCAAGCAGACACGAGACAATGCCATCGTCGGGCGTCTCGTCGAGCGATGGCGCGCGTTCTAGCGTTGACCATGCCGCTTGCCGGGGCAATGCGCAGGCGGCCGACAGGTAATCCTGCGCGACGAACATTTCGGGATTCCATTCAGGCTTCAGCCACGGGTTGGTCTGATTGCCGTGTTCGTCCAGTTCGTCCTGATCGGCGTAAACGACAGGATGAATTGAACGGGAAGCTGCGGGCGACATGTCTGAAATCGTCGCGGCATAAGCATGCAGCGCCCCTCGTGTAAGCTGGATGCTCGAATCAATCGGTACGATGTATTCGCACGATGCCGTGGCCAGCACATGTCGCAAAGCTGCCGCGCGCGTAGGAAACGTACCAGGGGCAATGTGCAAGCCGGCATGGTGTGGCAATATCGGCGTGCCGTCCTGCGTTGTTACGATCAACGTCCATGCGGTGTACGATTGCCGAAAAACCGACAGGCACGCGCGGCGTGCAGCTTCGGCATCGTGACCTGACGCAAGATGGAGATGAATAATGATATGTGGTGCGGGCAATCCTGGCGGCCACGGATCTTCAAAGCTGCTGCGATGCAGCACGGACCACCATCGATAGACCTGCGGCAGCCCGGCAGCCGCCGCTCTCAGCCGCCCCAATGCACGGAGGCGCCGCCGCGCGAGCCACCACCAGGCGATGGCAAGCCCTTCAAGCGGGTGCCGGACCAATACGGACAGATACAGCGAAAGCCAGGCCATACGCGCGGACAACGCTGCGATGACGGATGTCCAACCGACGGGCCGGCGAGGACCATTGCCGATTTTCGAATTGGATGGGATGCTCAAACAGGTTGCCAGCAGGTTGAAATGTTCATTCGATCTCGGCCTACATTATAAAGGTGTGCAGTGCAGCAAAAGGTGATGCTCTTTTCATGGTGCCTATCACCGTCGTTCGATACACCGCCCAGTGACTCACCATCAACTCGTCAGTGCCGTAAATCGTGCAGGATTGACGGTGCAATCGTCATTTCGCAGGTCATTCCCTCGTTGAAGCTGCCTTGGAGGCTCCCTTGCGGAAGCGGAGGTGAATGGTCCGATCTCGCGCGAACTAAATGCATGTCGGGGAAAATTCGCTAGATAAAGCGCTGCCGTTTGCCTATCCGGTGCCTTGGTGGGGGCTGTGGCGCTTTGTGGCAGGTGGAGAGTTATTGGTGCCTGGTAATCCTGATATTTCTACCGCTGTAAGCGCAGCCGCTGCAGTTGGTTATTATAAAGTTTCCATAGTAACTCGCACAAAAGATCGCGAAATTCTTCTAAAGCGTGCAGCGCAAAGTGTCCTTTCGCAATCATTCAAAGATTATTGCTGGGTCGTTGTTAACGATGGTGGCGATGATTCTGTTGTAAGGCGCGTCATTTCTGGCTGTGGGATTGATGAAAATCGCGTTGAAATCATTTCAAACAAATATTCACTTGGCATGGAGGCGGCATCAAACCTCGGTGTCAATGCCGTAAAATCTGAATACATCGTCATTCACGATGACGATGATTCGTGGGCGCCAGAATTTCTCGCGAATACTGTGCAGTTTCTCGAAGAAAATCCAGATCATTTGTACGGTGGGGTGGTAAGCCACTCTACGTACATATCTGAGCTGATCCGCGATGACGAGGTAGTCGAAATTCAGCGCAAGCCGTATCAGAACCGGCTCGTCGGCGTCGACCTTGAAGCGGTTTTAGATAAAAATCTGTTTCCCCCGATTTCGTTTCTTTTCCGACGGTCGATCTATGACAGCGTCGGAGGTTTTGACGAAACGCTGCCTGTGTTGGGCGATTGGCTCTTCAATCTGGAGTTTTTGCTGCGCGCCAACATTGGCGTCCTGCCAAAATCATTGGCGTTTTATCACCACCGTGACCGGTCCGATGCAACAGCGCCGGAATATCGCAATACCGTGGTGGATCAGGTTTCCCTGCATCAGCAGTACACCCCGATAGTGCGCAACCGCTTCCTGCGGCGTAACCTCAACCAATCTGCGGTTTCTCTCGGTTTGACGTTGCAGGCGCAGGCAGTGGAATCCGCAGGCGCGCCAGTTTCGCCCCGGCAGGCGGCGGCAGCGCTGCCCGCCGTTCAGCAGCTTTCACGAGGAGAGAGCGATCTTGCCTGGGCAATAGCTGCGGCGAATGCTGCGCTGGCGGATCGAAGGTTTTCCGCAATAATACGGAATCGCAAGCTTTCTCCCGTGCCCCCAAACGGCACGTGGAGCGTCGTTCTGCCCTTGCTGCGCAAGCTCAACGTCGACGTTCCGCCGCCGCACGATTTCGATGACGGTGCCTATCTCGCAGCCAATCCTGACGTTGCCGCTGCTGTCCGAGATGGCAAGCAAAAGTCGGGCTTTGCACACTACATCATGCATGGCCGGCACGAGGGGCGCGCGCGGCCGAGTGGCGAATACAGGGCACCGGCGCCATCAGGGGGCGTGGCGCCCAGCGCACGACCAAACCATGTTGGTCCCGTTTTCGACAGTCTGCCGATGGTCAGATCGAGCCACAAGGCCGACGGCTTTGAACGGGTTCTGCATGTCGCTCATCATGAGTGGCATGGCATTCGTCAGGCTTCTGCCTACAGCCCCGGTCACAAACTGCTGATTTCCGCGCACGAAACGCTGACGGAAGATGAAAAGCGGGCGATTGCCGAAAATGCGGCGCGGTTGGGAGTCGAACGCATCTGTTTTCAGGGTTATTCCGAAAACATGGATGCGTTGCTGCTCTATCTTCGGAGCGTGCTTGGTCCCACGATCAAGTACTACATGATCAGCCATGTCACGACCGCACAATTCGATCACCGCTTCGAAATGGTTGTTATTGCCAAACTGCTGAACCGTTTGCGCTTCGGAGTGCTTGATGGGATAGCTTCGGTAAAGCCGGGGTTTCATCGCGCCATCGAAGGCTTTTGGCCCGGCACGATCATCAACTATGCCCCGAACATCCCGATGGTTTCGGGGCGGCGCAGTGCGCATGCCGAAGTCTATGCGCCGCTGGATGTCGGTTGGCGCAAGAATCTGTTCACCAACATCATGGCCGGATCGCTGGCGCGCAATGTGGATGTGGTCAAAACCGCGAATTTTCCCAATGGTCTGGAAAGCATTCACGATCTGCGAAAGCTGCGGCTGGTAGGGTATCTGCGCGGCAAGGATCTGCTCGACGAAATGGCACGCAGTTCCCTGACGCTGATCGCGACGCTGGCCGAATGCCAACCAATGACGCAGCTTGAAAGTCTCGCCGTGGGCACGCCTGCGTTGACTGGTCCGCTAGAGGTCGAGGAATTCGCCAACGATCCGTTGGTCACGCTCTGCACGACCAGCCATCTTGATAACCCCGCGCTCTTGGCCAAGGATATCGAGAAGATCGTCGAAGTGCTTCGGGGCGATTCCGATGGAATGCTGCAGATGATCGCGCAGCATCTGGATCGTCGCCATTCTGTCGCTACGCGGAACTATGCGGACTTTTTGGAGCTTTGAGCGACGATGGCACCCCCGAAAAAGGCGATCTGCTTCGTCACTAACGAACTTTATCCGCTCGGGCCGGGCGGAATTGGCCGAATGCTCTACAATTTTGCCAAACTTAACCAGGAAATGGGCCTGCCGGCCGAGTTCCATTTCCTGGTCCCGCAGGCACTGCTTGATTCCCGACCTGATGCCGGTGACCTGCTGCAAGCGGCATTCGCGAACATTGCGACGGTCCATGTCTGTCCGTCGCTGCCGACGACGCCGACGCAGATGGCGCAACTGCTGGCGCGCGCTCAGGAACATCCCTGGACGACCGAATGGCTTTACGGCAACTCCTACGCCTATTACTTGGGATTGCTTGCGGCCGAGGAGCGTCGAGGTGCGCCTTTCGACATAATCGAGTTCCCCGATTTTGGCGGTTGGGCGGTGGCCACGATTGAAGCCAAGCGGGCGAGGCTCGCGTTTGCCGACACATTGATCAGTGCCCGCATCCATTCAACGCAGGGAATGCTTTATGGCGTCGAACGCTATGCCAACGATCCCGGCCACTGGGCGGGCATCATGTTCGATGCCGAGCGTCACTTGTTTGCCCATGCCGATCTGATCGTCGGCCATGATCCTCAGATTACGGCTCACACCGCTCGATTTTATGGTCTTGAACAGCGATGGGAGTCGCGGTCGAGGCTTGAATTTCCCCCGGTGTTTCTCAAGACTGGGCCAGATAGCTACGAGCGCGCTGACAAGGTCGTACCGCCACAGGACAATCGCGCGTGTAGTGATTTCCTGTTCGGCTCGCGGTTGCAACCGGTAAAGCGGCCTGATCTTTTCATCCGCGCGGCGATTCTGTTTTTGGAACGGCATCCCAATCACGATGGGCGATTCCGGCTCGTCTGCAACGGCTGGGATCGTGCCTTCGTCGACGGGTTGAAGGCGCTGGTACCCACAGCGATGGCGCAGCGCATTCTCTTCCTTGAAAAGGCCGAGCCGGATGAACGGCTGATGTATATCGACAATTCGATCGTGGTCGTGCCTTCCGACTATGAAAGCCTCTGCCTTTTTGCATTCGAAGCAGCGCTGGCCGGGCGCAAAGTCATACTCAACGGTGCCTGCCCAGCTTTCGGCAATGACTTTCGCTGGCATGATGGTGATAATTGCCTTCTGTTCGATGGGTCGGTCATGTCGCTGGCGGACACGATGGAGCGCGCGCTTACTTGGCAGCAGACGTCGTTCGTCGATGCCGTGCCTGACGATCCGTACTGGCTGGGGGATTTGTCGCTGCCGACTGCGGATGTTCTCCCGGCTGCCGATCTACAGCCCGGCACCGCAATCGTGGCTTATGGTGCCCAATCGCCATCGGAATTCCATCGTCAGTTCGATGTCGTCTGTCAGATCGAGCAGGAACTGGAGGCTGCCGGCAAAGCATACGAAATCGTTTTCCAGTTGCCGCACGCCAGCTTCGCGCCTGACGGAGAGGAAGCTGCGCTTGTTCGCAAGCGCGGATGGACGCTGGCGCTCAGCTCCGGCAATCGCGAATGCCCGCAAATGTTTGGTCAGCGTCTGGTTTCGCTGCGGCGTCGAACGGTGTTTCTGCTTCCATTCGGTTACGAGGTATCGCCCGGTTTCGTCCCAGATGCGATCAGGGTCATGCAGGCCGATCCGTCGCTTGCGATTGTCAGCGGTCAGATCGAACTGGTCGATGGCAACACGGGGCGCAGCGATTTCGTCCGGATCTATTCCGGCGAGGCACCGTCTACGGCGCTTCTGTCAAGTCGTATCGCGCCGCCGCTTTGCCTTTTGAACGCGTGCGCGGTTTCGCGCATCCCGTTCGATCCCTGGGCGGGAGCTTTCTGGTTCGAGGTATTCGCCCGTACCTGCGCGTTGCGCGGGGAAGGGGTGGTCGTGATGCCAGTTCTGGCAGGAACGCTCGATACCTTGCAGCAGCAGCAGCCTGAAACGAACAAGCGCATTGCTGCCGGATTGCTCGATCAGATCGGCATCGCGGCTGGCTGGCAAGCCCGGTTGCTTAGCGTCGACCCGGTGCAGATTCCCGCGCAGACTGAAGTACGGTCGCTCGTTTACGGCGAAGATCAGTTGCGACAGATATTCCGGATCAATCCTGTGGGCCCGGTGCGATCGTGGGAACCTGTCGGCTGGCAGGACAGCGCCGGTGCCGCGCTTGTTCATCCTCTTGAAGGACACGTCACGATCGGTGAACTCGCAGGGCCGTGGCGCCGGATAAGCCGTTTGGTTGCGCACGTGCGCAATGCGCGGACGGACAACGACGGTGCCGAAGTCGCGATTGCGCTGGCCCGCTCGCAGGTTGAAGCATCCGATGTGCTAAAACTGATTCAGGACGGTGGAACGCCTGATGACATCGCCATGTCAAACTGGAGCGTAATCGAGCCAGGGGGATCTGCCCAGTTGAACCTTGCCTGTTATGGTGTCAGCAAGGGGCATGACAAGGTGCTGCTTCTCTCGCGACCGCGAAACGGTGGTCGTGATGCAAACGCCGAAATCGTGTTCCCGGCCATCGATTTCCACTTCAACAATCTCAGCATCGGATAATCGCCCAAGCTTCGCCGGCGCGCGCTTTTCGCGTTGACAACGATCAAGCCCGCTGGAAGCGTAGGGCCTTAATTGACAAGGCTGTTCAGACGTATGGAAACAGAAATCGCTTACCCCAGTCAGTTCGTTCAGCCATCACGGAAGATCGAGACGCTCAATCCCGCCGATCACGCAGTCGGTGCACCATTTGCGCCCCTTCCGCGCTCGTTCTATCTCGTCGATCCCCGGCTTGACGTGGCGCAACCAGTCGCGACAGAACAGGAAATCGCCGATACCGTCAGCAGCCGGGCCAAGTTCCGCGTGGGCGAATATGGTGACCCCTATGTGGCCGACGTGCTGCGTGCGTTCCGAATGCTGCGCGGCAAGAAGTTCTATCTTGAGATCGGCATTTTCGATCGCGGCAACCTCGCCTACATTTCCTCGCTGCTCGATCCTGACGCGGTGCTCATCGGCATCGACGTGCAGGATGACCCGGAACGCGACGCCCTGCTGCGTGCGTCATTGAAGCCGGGGCAGACATTCCACGCGGTTATCGCATCCAGCCGAACACCAGATGCGGTCAACGCCGTGCGCGAAATCCTTGGCAGCAACAAACTAGATGCGGTGTTCATTGATGGTGACCATACCGCCTACGGTGCGCTTGCCGACTATGCGCTCTACGAAGAATTCGTGGCCAATGATGGCATCTTCCTTTTCCACGACAGCGTCTGGGAAGGCGACGAGATGCACAAAGGCGTGTGCGATGCCCTTGACGAGATCAGCCGGGTAGACACGATCTATCTGATTGATGGCGCCAATCCCGTACGCCGTTTTTGCCGGCCACTATGGCGGGACAGTCTGTGGGGGGTGGTCGGCGTCGTCTTCGCGTCGGACCAGAAATGGCGGATCGGTCTGCCTCGCTGATCCCGGCATTGTTAATTAGCAAACAGGCCGTATCGCATTCTGGTGATACGGCCTGTGTCGATCAGGCGTTCAATCGTCATACCCGCTATAACCGTCGATCAGGTCCAACCTGTCTTCGTGGATGAACAGGTTGTTCCGGCCCCGAATGTCGTCGCTGAACCGGCCGCTGGCTTCGTCTATGTGCCGGACCTGATAGCCGGGACCGAACTGATCCATCAGGGTCGCGATCCGGGCCCTCACCACCGGCGTATCCAGAATTTGGTCGTTGTCATCGAGGCATTCGACGATGACACACGGCCGATGGGCGGCGATCGTGGCTTTCATTCCGGCAATGACTTCGGTTTCAAAGCCTTCGACATCGATCTTGATCAGGTCTGCTCCCGCGAAATGCGTGGAAATGACGATTTCGCGGCGGTATCTTTCTTGGTTCGCGAGAAGATGATCCAGGCGGAACAGCGCAACCTTTTCGGTGAACCAGGCGTCGGCGATCTTGCCTTCGACAAAAGTTTCATCGCTCGACATTACATAGACGCCAGAGGGATGCTGGAGGTCCAGCTCGCTTTCCATTGAACCCAAGCCTGCCCGCAACGGCGCGATGTGGCCGCCGAAACCGTTGGCGGCAATGTTCACCAGCATACGGCTATAGGTCACGAAGGACGGCTCGAATGCCATGACGCGGCTTGCGGGGTTGGCGGCAATCGCGGCAAGTGCGAATACACCGGTAAAGGCTCCGATGTCATAGATCCATTGCGCCTGCCGTGCGAGATGGCACCACAGCTTCAGCGTGCCGGTTTCAAACGAGGCGGGGCCGGCATACATATAGTGTCCGGCGACTACATCGTCGGCGTTGTTGAACATGACGAAGGACTGTTCGCCCTGCGCCGCCTTGCAATTCACGAAGCCGCGATAGCCCAGTTCGTAATTGCAACGTTCGATTTCCGACGATGCAAAAGCCTTGTGCCGCGTGGCTTCGCGCGCAACCAGATTTCGCTGCGAAAAAGCAAGATAATCCATGAGCCAAGCCCCTGTCAGAGCGCCGAATAGGAATCCACGGCGAAATTGACATCATCGTAAGCCGTTGCCTGCCCCTGATCGATGATCACGGCGCGGTTGCACAGCTCGCGGACCGTGCCGGTATCGTGCGATGCCAGGATCATCGTGCGGTCGGCACGTTTCTCGAACAGTTCGACGCGGCATTTGCGATGAAAATTCTGATCGCCCACCAGAATGATTTCGTCGATCAGGTAGCATTCGAATTCGATCGCCAGGGACAGCGCGAAGGCCAAACGTGCACGCATACCCGAAGAATAGGTCTTCACCGGCATCCGCAGTTGGGAACCGAGTTCGGTAAAATCTTCAACGAAGTCACGAATGGCGGCATATTCGCGCTGGTAGATTCGCGCAATGAACCGGGCATTGTCATAACCGGTCAGGCTGCCCTGAAATCCGCCGGCAAACCCCAGCGGCCAAGAGATCGACATGTGATGTTCGATCCTGCCCGATGTCGGCATTTCAACCCCGCCGATAAGCTTGATCAGCGTCGTCTTGCCTGCGCCGTTGCGGCCGAGCAGGGCAATGCGGTCACCCCGCTGAACGGTGAGGTTCACATTGCGCAGCACCTGCTTGCGCAGACCTGCGTGGCGGTACTCCTTGCAGATGTCGCGACAGACGATCATTCGACAGCCAGTGTTTTGCGAACCCGGCGGCACAGCGGTAAGCCGATCCCGATCAGGACCGCCGAACAGATGATCGGATTCCAGACGTCGTAATATGCGGTGACCTTGATGCCCCAGATGCCCTTGCGCATCATCTCCATGCCATTGACGAACGGTGACAGCATCAGGAATTCGCGCATGGTCGGCGTCAGCCAGGATGACATGTTGAAAGCGCCGGAAAAGGGGATCATCACATAAGTGGTAACCGGGATGAATTTTTCCATCACGTCCGAAATTTCGGAAAGCGGCGAAAGAACAAGGCAGATTGAGAGGCAGAACAGCGAATAGAGCGCCCATCCGGCAAGAAACAGCCCGATGTCTGCCGGAACGGGCATGAAGCCTGTGGCGATAAGAATCAGCCCGATGAACAAATAAGCCATCATACAGCCCATCATCTCGATGATGAACCGGGCAAGAATGAAATCCATGATCTTGATCTGGCGATGGTAAAGCAGACTGCTGTTGGTCGTGAATACGAGAACGCTTCGCTGCACGCTGTGGCGAAAAAGGGTCAGTGGAATGTATCCCGTGGCAACGAAGGCGACGACACTGATTCCGTGTTCTTCAGGCCCCTTGGCTAAGCTCCAGAGCAATCCGACCAGACTCGCAAAAAGCAGCGGCTCCACCATGATCCAGAGGAAGCCGATATTCTCCCGCCCGAAGCGAGTAGACAATTCACGAATAACGAGCGCGTGGATGACCCGGGTCTGGACCTCCCACGCGCTTTGCAACCTGCGCAGACTGCCCGGAACCATTATCAATCGTCCGAGGCGTGTTCGAGTACGCCGACCACGAACATCCACACGATGAAGTAGAGACAGAGCGCAGCCGCAAAGACCGTCAGGATGTTCAGCAGGCGCTTCGGCAGCAATGGGGTATCGGGCAGGTTCGGATCGACCACGCGCTCCAGATAGAACTGCTGGCGCTGCGCTTCTGCACGCGCCTGCACCAGTCCGGCATTGGCCGCGTTCAGACTTTCAGTGGCGAACTCCTGTTCGACCAAAAGATTTTCGTATCCGCCCAGTTTCGAGGCGATACCGGTGCTGGTGCCAACGACACGACTATCCTGCGCTGCGATTTGCACGGAGATGGCGCTGATGCGATTTTGCAGGGCCGGAATAGATGGATTCGCGGGGGTCAGTCGTTGCATCTGATCAAGCTGCGCCATCATTGCGGCGCGTTGTGCGATCAGGTTGTTGGAAATCTCGATCACGCCGGTGGCCTGCTTCGCTGGATCGATCACTTCCTGACGATTTCGAAACGATGCCAGTGCAAGCCGCGCTTCGCGCGCGCGCGCCGATGCCAGTTCCACCTGCTTTTGCGCTTCGGCGATACCGCGGCTTTGCGCGCGCGCGTTCAGCCGGTTTACCAGCGCCTCGCTCTGTTCAAGGAGCTTCAGGTTGATCTCGAAGGCGTCCCGCGCAGTGTAAGCTTTGACTTTGATCACCGCGAGTCCGGTTTCGCTGTCCAGACGGGCTTCGACCATCTTGCCGTAATACTTGTAGAGATCTTCGAACGTGTTGCTCTGAAACGGTTGCGGAAAGCGGGACAGGAAATCGATTTGTGATGCGGCGAATTTCTGCCGAATACCGGCATCCCGCTCCAATCCTTTCAAGGCGTCGCGCGATTGCACGAATCCAAGGATTTCGTTGGTTTGCTCCTGTCCGCCGGAAAGCCCGGTCGTCTGGATCAGGTTAGCGAGCGAGGACACTTGTGATCGTTTCTGATCCGGGCTTTTGACGACGAAGCGGGATTCCGAAACGAAGACATCTGATGCGATGAATCCGAAGTACAGAGTTGCCAGCAGTGTGGGCAAAACTACAGCTGCAAGAAACCAGCGTCGCTTCTTCAACCGATCCGTAAACGACGGCGGAGAATGACGTGGTTCCGCATACTCGGGTTGTTGCAGTTCCCGAAGTGGCTCGGCCTCGTCCAGTGCGGGAAATGTTTGTTCAGCATTCATAACGAGCCTTCGCCGAGCCTTCGTGGCGCGCCGGCGCCGTTGAGCATTGTCGTTCCGCTAGGCTATGTGCCTGCGACGCGCAAGGCTGACACGCTTCAATATGGTCCTGCAGCGCCACAGGAAATCTGTTCGCCGTTTTCAGCGGCCTCTTGGTCGAACCGTGCGATCGCATGGCTGACTACCATATCCAGCGCTTGGTTTGAAAAGAACCCGCCGGGAATGAGGCAGCGCTCAATCAACACCCTGCGAAAAGCATTGAATGTGGCAGCATCAGGTTCTTGCGGGGCGCTCCAGAAGGCATCCAGCCCGTGTTCCGCGGTTATGTGTGCGATGTCGTAGATTGCGGTGCCCAGCACCACTGCCGGAATGCCCATTGACAGGCCAAGCGTGCCGCTGGTGCTGTTGATCGTGACCATGCCTAAGGACCGACGCGCGATCGGCACGATGTCACCGCTCGGCAGGTAATCCACCCGGTCGGCCACACCGAAGCGTGTCGCCAGATCGCGTGACACAAGTTCCCAGTCCCGCACGCCATTATCGAGAGGGTGCTCCTTGATTACCAGCCGCGTGTTGGCTGGTGCGTGTTGCGCGAACGACGACAGCACCACCTTTGTTGCCTCAGCAATGCCCGCAAACGGTGAATGCAGACGGATCTGCGCATCCGAATCGAGCTGCAGCGGGAACAGGAAGTATGGCGCATTGCTGGCCTCCAGCCGCTGGATCAGCGCTTCCCCTTGCGCCTCGCGCTCTTTGCGGCGGCGCAGCTTGCGCAGCCAGCCCATCCCTTCGACCAGAGGATGCCAAGGGCGGTGGTTGTTCCAGTTGTTATAGTGCCACCGCGTCAGCACATCGGCCAGATTGTAGGCCAGCCCCTCAATTGCGCGGCGGCGGAATGAAGATGGGACCGGTGCGTGCTGTTCCACCGGCGGCAGCTTCGCCGCGGTTTCGAGGTACCATTGCGGATCGCGCGGCAGCTGCGAATGGCCGTTCACGCCATCCCGCTCGAACGTCACCCAATCCGGCCGGATATAGCCTTCCTCGAAGACGTGGACGGGAATCTTCAGTTCGCGGCAGACCTTTGTGGCGGCCATGTGGTGATCGCGGCAATCGCCGAACAGCATCACATCGGTGATCTGCTTGTCTGCAAGGATATGGGCGAAGGCTTCGGGCCATTCTTCCAGGGTGCCGAGGTAATCGATGCCGTTGGGTAGGCGCCAGAAGAGGCGGTCGCCGCCGTTGAAGTTGATCTTGTACACGCTGTGGCCGGCTTTCAACAAGCCTTGGCCGAGGCGGCGGAAGAGGGGGCCCATGAGGCCTTGGAGCAGCAGAACGCGGCGCTTGGAGCGGCTCGGTGGTGTCATTCGGGAGGCCTTATCGCGAAGCGGGGGCGGGGTCGATGGCGCGTTGGGCAATTCCTACAGGATTTACATCCGCTTGGGTGTTTCCCGACCGGTGACAGCGCGGAACGCGGTTGCTATGCGGAGCTTTGCCAACTTCGGATTTCGGCTTAGCAAGTGTTTGCGATATTTGCATTATTGGCCGGATCGGTGATTCTGGATGCCCTTGCTCGTCCGCGTAGGAGCCAGGGCATGACCTTGCGTAGCCTTGCCGGGACGTGCCTGCTGTGGCTGTTGGCGGCGCTGCCGTTTGGCTTGTTTCTGGCCCTCAGCGGCAACCTTCCCGTTTCGGCGGGATCGGCGCTGGCGCTGGTAGGTCTGTTCACGATGATATCGAACGCCAAGCGCGCTATGCTGGGTGAGGCGCTGGTCTTTTCCGACCTTGCCCTGTTGGGTGCTGTCTTCCGCCATCCGCAGTTCTACTTTTCCGCACTGACCCGCGTGCAGAAGACGCTGCTCGCGCTGGCGGCCCCGGTGGTTCCGCTGCTGTTGCTGGCCGTGTTCGTGCCTGAACTGACACCGCATCTGGCCGGGCTGGCGGTGATCGGCGCGAGCGCCATCATGCTGCGCGCCGCAGTCCGCGCGCGACCCTGGAGCGATCTGGCGAGGCAGCCCGACAGCGAGGCTGACGTGCAGCGGCATGGCCTGATACCGACGGTGTTTCTACATTGGCTACGCTGGCGCGAAACTGGCGATCCGCATCCTGCGCCGCCTGTCGAAGCCGCCGTGCAGAATGACGAACTGGTGATCCTGATCCAGTGTGAATCGTTTGCCGATCCGGCTGACCTGTTTGGTGAGGCCGCACCATCGCTGCCTGCGCTTGATGGGGCGAGGGCGCTGGCTTGGTCATATGGCAAGTTGGCGGTGCATGGCTTTGGGGCCTACACCATGCGGACCGAATATGGCGTGCTATTCGGACGAAGCGAGGCGGAACTGGGCTTTCGCCGGTTCGATCCATTCCTGACCGCAACCGGCGAAGCCAGCTATGCGCTGCCCGCGCGTCTGAATGGGGCAGGCTGGCGATCAATATTCGTCCATCCACACGACATGCGGTTTTACAATCGCGCGGAGATCATGGCAGCGGGCGGCTTTTCTGAACTGGTGGGTGAAGAAAGGTTTGCGCAGCCCGCAGCAGACGAAGGGCGGTATGTTACGGACGCCGCAATGGCGGACGAGATTCTGCGACTTGCGGCTGATGCGGCTTGCCCTACGCTGATCTATGCTGTGACCATCGAGAATCACGGCCCTTGGAACGCCGCAGCAGGGGATGATCCGAGATCGGTTTACTTGCGCTTGCTTGGCAAAGGCGATGCCATGCTGGCCAAGCTGTCTGACGGATTGCGCGCGCTGAAACGCCCGGCGACGCTTGTGTTCTTCGGCGACCACCGACCAAGCATTCCTGGTCTATGCGATCCCGGCAACGAGCGGCACACGCCTTTTGTGGTGCTGCGTTTTGACGCCTGCGGTAAGCCTGTGAAAGGTAATGGATCGGTGCAAACCTTTACGCCTGCCCAACTGCACCACCATGTGCTGGATCTGCTGAAAGGCGAATGCTGATCCGAATTCGGGATTACCTGCGATTTGATCGCACCGGCGGTGCAAGCGAGCGAAGCAGGCGGTCCCGGATCGGGCGGGGCAAGGCTGGCAGAACGAGGCGGATAAGGGCGAAAGGCCAAGGGAAGATCAGGTGCGCCTTTTGCGCGCGCATGGCGGCGAGAATTGCCCCGGCGCCGCGTTGCGGCGAGATCATGAACGGCTTAGGACCGGGGACGCGATGCGCGGCCGCGGTATCGATAAAGCCTGGTGAAACCAGTGTTACGCTGATGCCATGTGGGCGCATGGCAATGCGCAGGGAATCGGCAAACCGCGCCAGCCCCGCCTTTGAAGCGGCATAGCTGGCGGCAAATGGCATGGGGGCAAAGCCTGCGGCGGATCCAATGAACACGATATGATGCCCCTTGCGGTCGCCATTCCAGCTTTGTTGCGGCCGCGCAGCCATGCGTTGGGCTAGTTCAGCACCGAGGGCAGACGGGGCTACGCAGTTCACATGATACAGCCGCGACACGAGTTCGGGGTGGTCGAACGTATCTGTCGCGGCCCGGATGTCCCCCAGGCCTGAGGCGAAAATTACCGTATCGATGGGGGTGCGGTCATCTTCATCTCGGAGCGCGGCAAGAGCAGCATCAAGATCAAGCAAATCGACGGAGTGGGCGTTCACCCGGGTTCCGCCGGCTTTCCTGCAAAGTTCGGCGGTCAGTGCAAGGCGTTTTCGATCGCGGCCCCACAATGTCAGAAGGGAGGCGGATTTTGCGCATTCCAGCGCGAGCGCGGTGCCAAGTTCGCCTGAGGCCCCCAGGATCAGGACGTGTCCCAAAAACGCATCCATTCTGGAATTTTTCCTTGGCATCTTCTTTGTCGTCAATAGTTTGCAGAAAAACGACCAGCGACGAAACGAAACACTTGCAATCTTGTTGCACTGCGGTGTGCAGGGACGGGTTCAGCGACTTTTAATGTTCCCAGCAGCACATCGCGGAATTGCGACGAGCCGACATTGACGGACTGTTTCTTCATTGACAGCCAACGCGCAGTAATGTCCAGAAAGATCGCAATGGTTGAATCGACTTCGCACACGCAGCAAATCCGGCTGTTCAGCAATCAGTGGCTGGAACGGTGCACCGTGATTACCCCGGTGGGGTTCATTGTCACCTGGTCGATGCTGGTCCCGGCATTGGTGTGGCTGGCATGGGGCTCTGCTGATGAAGCGGCAGCGATGCTGCTGGCCGGGGGCGGGTTGCTGTTCTGGTTTCTGTTCGAATACGGCATGCATCGGTGGGTCTTTCACTGGAAGCCGCGCCACTCCCTGCTGCAGAGTTTCGTGTTCATCATGCATGGCAATCACCATGCCGATCCCAACGATCCGCTGCGCAATCTTATGCCGCCGGTGGCCAGCATTCCGATTACCGGTTCGGTCTGGCTGGTGTTTCTTGCCCTTTTCGGCGCGGCTGGCACATGGGCTTTCATCGGGTTCATCGTCGGGTATGTCGTTTATGACATGCTGCACTATGCCTGCCACCAGTGGCCAATGAAAAGCCGGATCTGGCTGCCATTCAAGAAGCACCACATGCGCCATCATTTCGGCGCGAATGAGGGCAATTACGCCATATCGGGGTTGCCGCTGGACCGGTTGTTCAGGACGCAGGTGGAATCGTTGAAGCCACCTGCCTGAGAGCCTGAGCCAAAACAGGCAACAAAGGTGGCCAAAGTCCACTTTGTTACAACAATTGTTATTTCAGAAATCCTTCCAAAACGGATATATGTATGTCTCCAGACTCGCGTGGGGGCATTTGCGTGATCGGATTGGGGTGTATTTTCGGTCGTCATCGGCCGGACCGCAAACGGGTGCGGCACGAACTGTGGGGCTATTCCGGGCATTGTCGATCGTGCGGCAAGGCCATGCACAAGCCGATGGCAGGCAAATGGGTGTCGGGCACACGGAAAGTGCTCTAAAGGCGCGCGCCTTCCCCTAGCCGGTTTCGGCCCTATCTGTTTTCAGAAAGCGCGTTGATCGCTTGTGCCACGATCTGCATGTGATCGTTCCAGCAGGGCGCGTGCCATGCAGGGAGGCGGGCCATCTGGGCCTGCCAGTGCGGTCCTTGTGCCGCGAAATCGGTAATCAGCCCGCGCCAGCGAGGGCCGTCCAGCGGATCGGCATAGTCGGGTGTGGTGCTGCCGACTTCGTGGTGCGCGGGAATGTTGCTGCAGATCACAGGCACGCCGACTGAAAGGGCTTCGGCAATGGGCATTCCGAAGCCTTCGGCAAAGGACGGCATCAGCAAGCCGCGTGCATTGCGCAGCAAGGTTGCAAGCCGCCGGTCGGAGCAGCCGGACATTTCGATCACATTACCTTGCAGGGCAGGGCAGCGATCCAGCATGTCGAGAACCTGTTCGTTTTCCCAACCGCGCCTGCCGATGATGACAAGTTTGGGAATCTCTGCTGCGGGCAAGACTTCGGCAAAGTGCCGCCAAAGATTGAGCAGGAGCAGGTGGTTCTTGCGGGGTTCGATGGTGCCGAGGCAAATGAAATAGGGCTGGTCAGGCAGTGATTCCTGATTGGCAGCGGAAATTTGCTCTGTGCCAAGCAAGGCAACATGGACAACGATCTGGCGGCCGCTGCGGCCAAGCCAAGGGCGCAGCGATTGGCCGGTGGCGGCGGAATTGACGATCACTGCATCGGCGAAGGCGGCCACAGTTTCCATTCTCTGCTGGTGCAGTGTGGCGCCGCCGGGGCGGGCATATTCGGGGTATTCCAGCGGAATCAGATCGTGAACCATGCACAGGAAGCGGGCATTCTCTGCTGCGAGAATCTGCTCCACTTTCGTCCTGTTGGTCAGGTGGTGGGGGGAAACCTGAATGTAGATTGGGCGCGCATGATTTTGCCGGGGTGCCTTGCGCGGAAGCAGGCGCAGCATCCAGGGCAGGATCGACGGAATCGAACGTTGCCGCGTGCGCCCATCTTCGTGTGCCCAGCGGCGTTCGAGTTCATCAAGATATGAAAGGGCGACGATCCGATCAAGCCGTCCGTACCGGCCCGTGGGGTGGACGGCGGCGAAAGCGAGATCTTCTCCGAAGAGCTTGAGCAGTCCGCGGGCGTAGGCCATTTCGACACGGTCCACGCCCGATGGCGTGGAGTGGCGGATGCGCGAGATCAGGCGCGAGATATCGAGGATCACGGTCATCCGGCAAGCGCTCTCAGCCGCGTCATGAAGCGGCCTTGCCAGCGGCGCAAGGGGGCGACCCAGCCAAGGCGGTTCGTTGCCTGCGCACTGGCGATGCGCATGACCAGCACTTCGGGCGGGCAGGGCAACCCGGTGACCGGATCGAGATAGCGCGGGTAGAGGATCAGGACGCCTGCGACCAGTTGGTCAAGCGTGAGGGTGCGCTTACGGCGATCGGGCACTGCACCAAGATCGCGTGTGAGGCCCCAGCCGGCGTAAAACGGTGTGCCGTGGCAGGTGACATCGGCCCCACGCATCAGGGCTTCGAAGCCGGTGAGCGAGGTGAGGACGTGAACTGCATCAACCACATCGAGCAGCGGTGCCATGCCGCCACCGCGCATGACGGCATCGGCATAGCGCAGGGCCTCGGCATCGGGGACTGCGCCTTTGCGATGGCCGGCATCGACATCGGGGTGAGGGCGGAACCAGATTTCGGCATCGGGTTCGAGCGCGCGGACGCGGCGCAGCAGTTCGAGATTGGACGTGAGGCCGCCGCCGCCTGCGAGGACCGACATGTCGTCTTCGACCTGCGCGGGGACGAGGATGCGCTTGCGGTTCGGGTCGCGCGGGGGAGCGGGAGCGTTAGTTTGTGCGGCGTATTTGCTGATGCCGGCCGTGACGATCCTCTTGCGCAGTGTTTGGGCGCGGGTGGTGAGGGCGGAGGTGAACGCGGTGGTGGCAAGGATGTGTTCGAGATCGCTGGGGGTGGCGGGATCGAAGTGGATGCCGCGCGTATCGACCACGACCGAGGCGGGGGGCACGAGATTGCTGCCGAGGCCGACCGAGCGGACGAAGCCGTCTTCGATGCGGACGATGCCGGTATCCTGCGCGTGGGCGGCAGCAAGGAGTGCTGGCGACACGCGCGAAGGCCAGACGGCGACGGCGCCCTTTACCTTGCGCGCCACGGCCAGTGCGCGGGCGGCATTGCGGACGAAGCGCAAGGGGCGTTCGGGCACCCAGAGGAAGCGACGGATCTCGTCACGCTTCCACCATGCCATGCCGCTCGCGGCGGCGATCGTGCGATTGGCGGTTATCTCCGCCCGCCATTGGGCGAGCAGGGCGACGGTGGCTTCGAATGTGCTATCAGCGCCTGTGAAGGGATCGATGTAGCGCTGGGCTTGGAGCAGATCGGTCAGCCGGGTGCGGAGGGCCTGCGGCGAATCGCCGGGCACGCCGTAAGCGCCGGGAGTGAGAACGGTGACGGGCAGGTCGAGCAAGGCGGCGATGGCGATGCGTTCGTCTGCGCCGTCGGCGGTGAGGTGGCCTGCGTTTTCGAGAGCGGACCACGCATCCTGCGCGCTCCAGCAATCGCCGCCGACGCGGGCTTGGCGGAGCAGGTCGAGGGCATCGGCGGGAAGGGGCCGGGCGGTGGCGGCAGGGGCCGAGATCACGGCGCGATGCTGGGGGAAGGGCGGCGCGCGGAGGAAGGTGGGCACGCTCATGGACGGCAATCCCATGATGACAGGGTGAGCGTGCCGTCAGCCTCGCGACAGATCACGCCGTAGCTGCCGGTGCGGAGCTTCAGGCTGGCGGGACGAAGGTGCGGCATGGCCTGAAGCGCGAAGCGGGCGGCGCCGTTGCTGGTGACAAGGAGCGTTGGGGCGCTGTTTGGCGTGAGGTTTTCGAGCAGAGCTTGCCATGCCGCGATGCGGGTTTCAGCGTTTACGATCCAGCCTGGAGGGGGCGTGCCTGCGGCGTCCCACGCATCGAGCGCTGCCTTGCCGACGCGGGCCTGCACTTCGGCTTCGGCGCGATTCTCGTCAGGGCCGTGATCGATTTCGCGCAGGAAGTCTGCGGGCTCGATGATGGTGGGATGCCGGGCAAGGATGGCCTCTGCGGTCTGGCGGGTGCGCAGCAGCGGAGACACCAGCGCGCGGGCGAACGTCCAGTCTTTCGCGCAGAACAGTTCGCCCAGCGCCTGCGCCTGAGCAAGCCCTTCTGCCGTCAATGGCAGATCGGTGCGCGCGCCGATGCGGCGGGGCGGCTCTCCGGCGTTGAATGTATTGCCGTGGCGGACGATGACGAGCATGGTGTTCTGGTTCAGGCCGGAAAGGGATCGCCAAAGCGGGTAATCGCTTCTTCGGCCCGCGCAAGGTCTTGAGGGGTGTCTATGCCCGACAGGAGGTGTTCGGGCACTTCGACCGCGATGGTCTGGACGTGCCAGCCGCCTTCAAGGAAACGCAACTGCTCAAGACTTTCGAGTGTTTCGTAATGGCTTGGCGGCGCCGTGGCGCACCAGTCAAGCGCCCCTATTGTATACCCATAGATGCCGAGATGCTGCCAGACTGGCGACATTGGCGAGGCGGCCCTCAGCGCCGTTTCGTTTCGCAAAGCGGGGATGATCGTTTTCGAGAACCATAGCGCGCGACCATCGCCTGCGCGAATGCAGGTGGTGCCGCTGAACGGCGCGGAGTGTTTATGTTCGCGCAAACGGTCCAGCCGGTCCCAGCCAAGCTGGAATACGGGGGTGATCACATCTGCGCGCGTATCGCGCAAATGGCGTAGCATTCCCGCAATGATCGAAGGCGGGATGAAGGGCGCATCACCCTGAAGATTGACGACTCTTGCGGGTGGAATGGGCATCTGCCGCGCTGCCGCATGGGCGCGTACAGTGCCTGAATCGAGTTCCGCAGCAGTCATTGCGCAATCGACGCCAAGGCTGGCGGCATGATCGGCAATGCGTGAATCATCAGTGGCGACCATGACAGCGCAATGGCCTGCTTCTGCCGCCGCCGCCTGCGCATTGGCGACCACACGTTCGAGTATGGAGCGCCCGGCAAGCGCCATGAGTGGCTTGCCGGGGAGCCGGCTTGAGCCATAGCGCGCTGGTACGACGATCAGGTCATTCGCGGGTAAATCACTGGGAGCATCCATCACGGCATTCTTGGCGGACAGCCCGTTTTCAGACAATCCCTGCTCTTACGATGTCGTGCATGTGTAGCACGCCCACCAGCGCTTCGCTTTCTACGACGAAGATCACCGACACGGCGTTTTCGTTCATGATGCGCAGGGCATCGGTGCAGAGCGTTCCCGGCGGCACGGTGATGGGGTTGGGCGACATGTGCAGTTCGATGCGGTCTTGCAGATCGTGGACTGCGATACAGCGGCGCAAATCGCCATCGGTGAACACGCCGACCAAACGGCCAGCATCGTCGACAACCGCTGTGGCACCATAGCGCTTGCGGCTCATTTCAATCGTAGCGAGGCTAAGCGTCGCATCGCGTCCGACTTTGGGAATAGCGTCGCCTGCTCCCATGATCTGTTCGACGGTCAGCAGTTGTGCGCCAAGCTTTCCGCCAGGGTGAAAGACGCGGAAGTCAGACGGGCTGAAGCCGCGCGCTTCGATCAACGCGACGGCCAGCACATCGCCCAGTACGATCTGGAGCGTTGTGGACGTGGTGGGGGCAAGATCGTTCGGGCAGGCTTCGCGCACGAGCGGCAAAGGCAGGCAGATATCGGCCGCCAGCGCCGCAGTGCTTTGCGGGAATGCGGTTGCCACGATCAGCGTCACGCCGAAGCGATTGCAGTAGTGAAAGATATCCTGCAATTCGCTGGTTTCGCCCGACCAGGTGATTGCAAATACAACGTCATCGTCGGAAACGAGTCCGAGATCTCCGTGACTTGCTTCGCCGGGATGGAGAAATAGCGCCTGCGTTCCGGTGGAGCGCAAGGTGGCTGCGATCTTGCGACCGACAAGGCCACTTTTGCCCATCCCGCTGACAACGACACGACCTTTCGTTCGCGCCATCGCCAGAATGGCGCGATCAAGCGCGCTGCGAAAACCCGGTGTGTCCAACGCAGAATGCAAGGCTTGCAGGCCCTGAATCTCGGTCTCAACCGTTTTGAGCGCAGAATGGGTGAAACCCGACGCAAAGAAATCAGCGTTCATCTTTACGTTCGTAGCGGCCATAAGACAGCATATCCATTCAGTTTGATGTACGGGCGATTAAGCAAAGGGCAATGTTGTGTTTGTTTGGCCGATTGCGTGCTGCCCGGAACTACGCCAATGGGTGCGCCCGAATTACGGGGTGACCCTTAGTTCAACGCTCAGGCGAATACCAACCGTTTTGCATTGCGATAGGATTAAGAATGCTCCTGTTTGGAAGAGAAATAGGTGGCAACGAGCCGCTCTTCGTGATCGCCGGTCCGTGCGTTATCGAAAGCGAGCATCATACCCTTTCGGTGGCTGAGCGTTTGTCAGAAATAAGTCAAAGACTTGGCCTGTTGCTGATTTTCAAGAGTTCGTTCGACAAGGCGAACCGTTCATCGGACAAATCGTTCCGCGGGCCGGGCATGGATGAAGGTTTGCGCATTCTGGAGAAGGTTCGCAAAGAGACAGGCCTGAAGATCCTTACCGACGTTCATGAGCGTGAGCAGGTGGAGGCCGTTGCGCAAGTTGTGGACGTGTTGCAAACGCCGGCTTTCCTTGCCCGTCAGACCGATTTTATCGCGGCGGTTGCGGCATCGGGCAAGCCGGTGAATATCAAGAAGGCGCAGTTCATGGCCCCTGCCGATATGAAGCAGGTTGCAGCCAAGGCGCGCAATGCGGCGGTTGCAGCAGGCCATGATCCCGACGCCTTCATGTTGTGCGACCGTGGCACGTCGTTCGGGTACAACACGCTGGTTTCGGACATGCGAGGCCTTGCGATCATGGCGGATACAGGATGCCCGGTGGTGTTCGATGCCACCCATTCGGTGCAGCAGCCCGGCGGGTTGGGCGAACGCTCGGGCGGGCAGCGCGAATATGTGCCGCTGCTGGCGCGCGCCGCAGTTGCGGCAGGCGTCGCGGGTGTGTTCATGGAAACGCATCCCGATCCCGAAAACGCCATGTCCGATGGCCCCAACGCACTGCCGCTTGACCAGTTCGAGCCATTGGTGACGCGGCTTATGGCGATTGACGCTGTGGTGAAGCAGGCCTAGTTCGCGTGGGTATGAAGGGGCAGGTCGGATCAGCCGGGAGTGCGGCTTGGCGATGAATGCTGACAGAAATGTCATTTCAAGTATTTTGTGGGCCCCGATCCAGGCGCTGCAATTGCTCACGGGTACGAAGAGCTTTCTCGACAATCCGTTTATCGGTTCGCAGCGGCTTAACCGGCGCGGGTTGCATGTGGCGCGGGTCCGGTTTGCAGATGCAATGGGCCGGTGGCGCAGGCGGCGTCTGGCGCGGCGGGTGCGGGCAGATTGGCGCGAAGCGTTTGATCGCGATGGCTTTG
The DNA here is from genome assembly GCF_012641335.1 of Novosphingobium sp. ERN07. GTDB lineage: Bacteria > Pseudomonadota > Alphaproteobacteria > Sphingomonadales > Sphingomonadaceae > Novosphingobium. The sequence continues at coordinate 68,036 of NZ_JABAID010000014.1, read as the reverse complement.
TAGCGATCCGTGATGTGGTGCCGCCGCAGGATTTTGCCGCGCTGCGCGAGGCGATCCTTGGCTACGAAGGGCCTGCGCGCGAGATGCGGCAGGGCGATGCGATTACCCGGCGTATGGCCATCGATCCGGCGATGCTGGCGGCCATCCCGGCGCTGAGACAATTGCTGGCGCGGCCTGATATCGTGGCGCTGCTGCACTATGTTGCGGGCTTTCGCACCACGCCGCTGCACTATGTGCAAACCATCGTCAGCCATGTCGATGGCAACGAGCCGGACCCGCAGGAGACGATTCACGCGGACAGCTTCCATTCATCGTTGAAATCGTGGCTTTTCCTGAATGACGTGGCGGCGGATGAAGGCCCGTTCACCTATGTGCGCGGATCGCACCGCTTCACGCCCGAACGGCTGGCGTGGGAGCATCAGCGCAGCCTTGCCGACCCCAAGGCGATAGACCGCCTTTCCGCGCGCGGATCGCCGCGCGTGAGCGCCGATGATCTGAAAGCGATGGACCTGCCCGAACCCGAAGGCCTTGCCGTGCCTGCGAACACGCTGGTGGTGGCCGATACAGTGGGCTTCCACGCACGCGGCCTTGCGGCCCGTCCCGGCGAGCGCGTGGAAATCTGGTCCTATTCGCGGCGCAATCCTTTCCTGCCGTGGCTTGGCGGCGATCTGCTGAGCCTGCCGGGCATAGCCGAACGCCGTATCGGCTGGGTCTGGGCACTGCGCGACCGGTTCGAGGCAAGGATTGGCCAGCCGTGGAAGCCAGTGGGGAAGAGACGGGCGGTTGGGTCATTGGACGAGGCGGGATAACCGCTGCCAAGACATGCCCTTCACGGGTTATTTACCATTTTCTTTATACCTTATCGGTCAGTTTCCTTATCACTGACCGTCGGCAGGGTGCCCGGTCGTTGACGTTGCAACGAGGGTCTTGTCCATGAAGATGGAAACGTGGAATGCCGCGCAGATCGACCGGGGCGTTTCGCTTGGGCTGCACGATATCGGCCCCGCGCCTGCGCTTTCGGTGGTTATCCCGTGCTATAACGAGGAAGCAAACCTCGATCTGCTGGTCGAAAGAACCACGGCGGCGTGCCGCAATGCGGTGGGCAACGATTTTGAGATTGTGCTGATCAACGATGGGTCGCGTGACAGGACGTGGCCAGTCATGGCCGATCATGCGGGCAAGAATCGCCGCATCGTGGCCGTGAACCTGTCTGCCAATTATGGGCATCAACTGGCCCTTTCGGCTGGCCTGCAGCTTTGCCGTGGCGACACAGTCATGGTGATGGATGCCGATCTGCAAGACCCGCCCGAACTGCTGCCGGCCTTTCTGGCCAAAATGGCCGAGGGGCATGATGTGGTCTATGGGCAGCGCGTGAGCCGCGCAGGCGAAACGGCGTTCAAGAAGGCTACGGCGAGTGTGTTCTATCGCCTGATGCAGCGGATGGTCGATGTGCCGATACCGCGTGATACCGGTGATTTCCGGGTGATGAGCCGCCGCGTGGTGGACCACCTCAATGCCATGCCGGAACGCTATCGGTTCATTCGCGGTATGGTGAGCCTTGTTGGCTTCAGTCAGGTTGCCCTGCCGTACGAGCGCGAGGCGCGGTTTGCGGGGGAAAGCAACTATCCCCTGAAGAAGATGATCGCGTTTGCACTGGATGCGATTACCAGCTTTTCCACCATACCGCTGCGGATCACGACCTATCTGGGGCTTATTGCCGGGGCGATGGGCCTTGTAACGCTGGGCTGGGTGTTCATTTCCTGGCTGCTCGGCATGGCGCTGACAGGCTGGACCAGTCTGGCGGGCCTGGTGCTGATCATTGGCAGCCTGCAACTGATGATGCTGGGCATCTTCGGGGAATATCTGGGCCGTATGTATATGGAGAGCAAGCGCCGCCCGCTGTTCATCATCGATGAAGTCAGGGCCGCATCGACCGGTATCGTAGCCGGTTCTCCGATTCCCGAAATGCAGATCATGAGGCAGGCGATCAATGGCTGAGTTCGATACGGTTGCCGAAAGCTATACCGACCAGCACGCCCGTTCGATCCGCTTGAGCGGCGAAAGCGTCGATTATTTTGCGCGCTACAAGATCGAGGATGCGCGACGTCTGGCTAAAAAGCGTGGCGTGCAGGTGCGCCGCATACTCGATTTCGGGTCGGGCATTGGCAATTCGCTGCAACCGATGCGCCAGCAGTTTCCCGATGCCGAGATCACCTGTCTGGACGTGTCCGAGCAATCGCTGGACCTTTGCCGGAGCAAAGGTGCCGAAGGTGCCGATTTCAGGACTTACGATGGGATAACCCTGCCGCCCGATCTGGGGGCGTTCGACCTGATTTTTACCGCTTGTGTGTTTCACCACATCCCTGAAGACGCGCATGTTTCGCTGTTGCGGCAATTGCGCGAACGGCTCCGTCCGGGCGGCTTCTTTATGCTGTTCGAACACAACCCGTGGAACCCCATGACGCGGCACGCGGTGAACAATTGTCCGTTCGACGAAAACGCCGTGCTGATTTCCGCGCCTGAGATGCAGCGGCGATTCAAGGCGGCGGGATTTGCTGATCCGCAGGTGAACTTCCGGGTGTTCTTTCCCGGCCCGCTAGCGGCGTTGCGCAAGTTCGAACCGGCGCTGGTACGTGTGCCGATTGGGGCGCAATATTTTGTCGCTGCTGCCTGATGCCGTTTGCTTTGGCCCGCTTTGCGCTGGTGGGCGTGATCAATACCGCTATCGGCTTTGCCCTGATCCTGCTGGGATTGCGGCTGGGGCTGGGTGACTACGCGGCAAACGCGCTTGGCTATGGGCTGGGGCTGGGGGTGTCCTATGCCCTGAACCGCAGTTGGACGTTCAAGGCGCGAAACGCGCCGTCGTGGGCGGAGTTCGGGCGGTTCGCGGCATCGTTTGCGATGGCTTATGGTGCCAATCTGGCGATATTGTGCATCGGTCGGGCAGCAGGCATGGCGGGGCAGCCGCTGCTGCACCTTGCGGGCCTTGGGCTGTATTCCGTGCTGTTCTATGTCCTTTCGCGCACGATTGTTTTTGGTGGGCAAGAGCAAGGCGCAAGGAACTGGCAAGGCCTTGTTGCGAAACGCGGGCCGGAGGCGATGCTGGTCGTCGCAGCGGCAGTGGCAGCGGCGGTGATGCATGGCATTCCGCTGACGCATGACGTGGTGTGGCAATTGTGGATCGCGCGCCAGATGGCAAATGGCGCGACGCTCTATCGCGATATCATGGAACTGAACCCGCCGCTGTGGTTCTGGTCAGCCGTGCCGTTGGAGTGGTTGGGCAGAGCGAGTGGCATTCCGGCGGGGCGTCTGCTGGTGCAGGCGGTGATTGCCGGGGCCACGCTTTCCGCGCTGGCGATCGGCAGGCTGGCTGAGCCTGAGCGACCGGTGCGGCGTGCTGCTGTTATGTTGTCAGCGTTCGCTTTCACCGTGGTGGTGCCGCTGTATGACTTCGGCCAGCGCGAGCAACTGGCGCTGATCTGTGCGCTTCCCTATGCCGGGCTTCTTGCCCGACGCCATGCGGGGGCTGATGTGCCGTGGCGCCTTGCGCTCGGCGTTGGTGTGGCTGCAGCTTATGGCTTTGCGCTCAAGCACTACTTCGCGGTCATTCCGCTGGCGTTGGAAGCGTGGCTGCTGCTGAAACGCGGGCGCGCGCAGTGGCGGCCGTTGCGGCCGGAAACGATTGTGCTGGCGGCAGGGGCAGTGACATATGCCGCAGCGGTGATGCTTTTTGCGCCGGATTTCCTGCGCACCATGCTGCCGATGGTCCGGGCGGCCTATCACGGATATGAGTCCGCATGGCCTGCCGTGCTGCTGCGGCCCTGGACGATCATCTGGGCGTGTCTGGCGATCTTTGTGCTGCTGGGCCGCAAGGAGGTGCGGGTGCCGGACGCGGCGCTGGTTTCGGCATTGCTGATCACGGCTGCAGGGTTTGTGTTGTCATACCTGTTGCAGCGCAAGGGGTGGCTCTATCACAGTGTGCCGGTGACGGGTTCGCTTTCGCTGGCGGCTGGCGTGCTGGCCCTGTCAGTTGGCGGGCGCAACCGGTTGCTGGCTGTGCTGGGCGTGGTGGTGATGGCCCTTCCGCTTTCGCTACCGCTGCGTACTGGTGTGTATCACAATCTGTTTCGCGAAGAGATCGATCCGGTGCTGGCAACCGTAACGCCCGGCGAAACAGTGTTCATCGCCGCGACCGATCCGATGTGGGGCTGGCCTACGGCTGAGGATCACGGGCTGGTGTTGCGATCGCGCTACTATGCCTATTGGATGCTGCCAGCCATTGCGCACGCGGAGATCGTCGGCCCTAACCGACCGGAGTTGCAGCGCATGGCGGTGCAGATCCGGCGCGAAGCTCTGGACGAACTGCGTTGTGGGCGGCCTGCGATGATCGTCTTCGAAAAGCGTCGCAACTATGCCTTGCAGCCTGCGGCGTTCGACGTGCAGCGGTTCTTCACCAGAAATGCGGAATTGCAGGCCTTTGTTGCCAGGCACTATGCGCAGATTCCTTCGGCAGGCTCTATCGCGGTCTATCGGCGGACGAAGGAAATCCCGGTCGCGCAGGGCGTGCCTTGCCCGCCGTTTTCCTGAGGCGGCGCGTGATGTCGGCCATTCAGAGCAAAGGCAAGGCATGGCTGCATAGGCACGCGGGGCTGATTGTGGCACTGCTCGCTGCCCTGACGAGCCTGCCGTTCATCGACACGGTGTGGCTGCTGGCCGACGAGGGAATTTGGCTTCATGCCGCGCAGCGGATGCTTCGTGGCCAAGTTTTGTATCGCGACTTCTTCGAGTTTCATCCGCCGGTTGGCTTCCTGCTGATTGCAGGGTGGCAGGAAATGTTCGGGCCATCGCTGGTGTCGGCAAGGGCGCTTATGGTGCTCGTTACGGCGATAACGGCGTGGTTCACATTTGCCTGCTGCCGCATCGCATCGGGCCGAGTGCGACTTTCGGCAAGCCTTACCCTGCTGTGGGTGATCGCAGGGCAAGGCATGTGGACGCAAGTGAACCACCACTGGTTCACCACGATGTTTTCGATGATTGCGCTATGGGGCGCGCTTTCAGCCGAGCGGCGGGGTGGGACCGCAATAGCCGGGATCGCGGCGAGCCTTGCCGCGCTGGTCACCACGCATCGCGGCGGGCTGGTGGTCGTGTCGATCTTTGCCGGATTGGTGCTGGACCGGCAGGCGCGGCGACTTCCTGTTTATATCATTGCAGGATTGGCGTGCGCTGCTGTGGTTCTGGGATACCTGCTTGCGAAAGGCACCGCGGTTGCCGCGTTCGAGCAGGTCGTGCTCTATGCCATGCAGCACTATTCCGGCATTCAGGCGGTGCCTTTTGGCGCATTTGCCAGCCTGCAGTTCCTCCCGGCTTTGGCGCTTTATCCATTGATCGCGGTCTTGCTGGCGGCCAGTTTGTGGCAAGATTGGCGGCAGGTGCTGGCGCAGCGGCAAGTGGCTACGCTTTGCCTGTTTGCTCTTGCTGGCCTTGTCGGCAGTTTCCCGCGCCCTGATGCCGTGCATATCGCCTTTGCCGCAGCACTGGCACTGCCGCTGCTGGCCGCACTGCTGGCGATGGCGCTGCGCGCCGGACGATCACCTTTGGTCGTCGCGGTCATGGCCATTCTGGCTTTTGCGATGACTGCGTTGCCGTGGGTGCGGGCAGTGCAGGCTGCACATGCTGCTCCGCAGGTGGCGAGTGCCGCAGGCATCATCAAGGTTCTTCCGCGCAATGGTACGGGGCCGCTGATTGCCCACCTGAGCGCCATGCCGAGCGCGCAGAAGGTGTTCTTCTACCCCTATGATCCTGTGCTGCCGTTTCTGACCGGAAAGACCCATCCTGCGCGGATCGATATCCTTGTGCCTGAATATTCGACGCCAGAGCAGTATCGCGATACTTGCGCCGAAATCATGCGGTCGGCGGATTGGGTGGTCGTGGATCACAAGATCAGTACCCCCGCGTTCTACCGTGCGGTGTTTCCCGCGATGCGCAATCCTTCGCCACCGGAAAAGCGCGTCTTTGAAAAGGCGATCTTCGAAGGGTTCAGTGTCGAGCAACGCATGGGTGATTTCCTCCTGCTCCGTCGCGAGAAGCCCGTTACCGGCGCTTGCAACGCGATATCAGGATAGACGCACCACACTCCGCGCGGTCGTAAAACCCAAAAGGGTGGGGAGACCTTAAAAAGGGTTGTAATGATATCTTGTAACCTTTTAGCCTTGCCGCTATCAGCCCCGGCAAGCCCGCTGTGCTGCTGCACGCGGCATGATGGTTTCCGAAAGGACAGGATTTCATGCGTTTGTTTGCTTTGCTAACCGGGTCTGCCCTTGGCGTGGTGGCTTTGGCACCGATGGCTTTTGCTGGGGAAGCCGATGCGCAAACTGGTGCGAAGGTGGGGGATGGGCATAGTTTGCCGTCCACCGAGATCGTCGTTTCCGCACCCTATCAGCGGGACCGGCAGGTCGTGGCGACGGCCGTTACCGTGCTGCAGGGTGATGACCTGCAGCTTGAGCAGCGGTCGACCATTGGCGAGACGCTGGCCCGTCAGCCAGGGGTTTCGGCCACGTTCTTTGGTCCCAATGCCTCGCGCCCGATCCTGCGCGGACTGGATGCCGAACGGGTGCGCGTGCTGACCGACGGGATTGGCAGTTTCGACGTGTCGAACACTTCGGTCGACCATGCGGTTGCGGTCAATCCGCTGCTGGCGGATCGGATCGAAATCCTGCGCGGCCCGGCGGCGCTGCTCTATGGTTCGGGGGCGATCGGCGGCGTGGTGAACATGCGCGATTTGCGCATTCCGCTGGAAGTGCCCGATGCGGCCGCGCATGTGGATGCGGTGGCGGGGCTGGCCTCGGCAGCGGAAGAGCGCAATGTGGCGGCATCGGTGAACGCGCCGCTGGGTGGCGGTTTCGTGGCGCATCTGGATGGCAGCTTCTTCGAATCGGGCGATTATCGCACGGGCGGCTATGTGTTCAGCGAACACTTGCGCGAGGAAGCAGCCGAAGAAGGCGGTGAGGTGGCCGAAGATGCGCAGGCACGCGGGCGGCTGGAAAACACGGCGGCGCGGCGGTGGGATGTTGCGGGCGGCTTGGGCTGGATTGGCCAGAACGGCGCAAATTTCGGCTTTGCGGTAAGCCATCTGGAAAACCGCTATGGCATTCCGAATAGCCTTGATGTGGGGCATGAAGACCACGACGAAGCCGCCGAGACAGAGGAAGAAGCGGGCCACGGGCACGAATCGGACATCACGCTGAACATGCGCCAGACCCGCGTCGATGTGCGCGGGGCTGTGCCGCTGGACGGGGCGTTCAAGGAACTGAAGCTGCGCGGCGGCTGGGCCAATTATCGCCATGACGAGATTGAAGCGACCGGCGAGATCGGCACGAGCTTTTTCAACAAGAGCTGGGAAGCGCGCGCCGAACTGGTGCAGGCGGCGCAAGGGCGATGGCAGGGGGCAAGCGGCGTCCAGTATTTCAGCCGCAATTTCAACGCGGTCGGCGAAGAGGCCTATATTCCCGCCAACGAGACGCGGCAGTTGGGCCTGTTCACGTTGCAGGAGTTCGATCTGGGCGTGGCGCGGCTGGAGGCGGGCGCGCGGTATGAACATACCAATGTGAAATCCGATGTGATCGGGCGCGAGCGGACATTCGATTCGCTGTCTGTATCGTTGGGCGGTTCGGTGGATCTGGGCGGTGGCTTCCGGCTGGCGTTGAGCGGGGCGCGCAGCGAGCGTGCGCCTGCGGCCGAGGAACTGTTTGCCAACGGTGCCCATGCCGCGACGCGCGCGGTGGAAATCGGCAATCCCGATTTCCGCAAGGAACGCCAACTTGGCGCAGAAGCGGTGCTGCGCGGGCGCGGCGCGGGCTGGCGGGTGGAGCTTTCGGGCTTCATCAACCGGTTCGACAACTACATCTTCCTCAGCCCGACCGGGGCAGAGGCGGACGAACTGCCGGTGTTCCAGTACAATCAGGCCGATGCGCGGTTCTATGGCTTCGAGGCCGAAGGCGCGGTGACGCTGGCGCAACTGGGCGACACGCGCGTGGAATTGACGGGCCTCGTCGATTACACCCGCGCCGATGTGCTGGGCGGTGGCGGCGGGCCGGTGCCGCGCATTCCGCCGCTGCGCTTTCTTGGCGGGGTTGAGGCCAGCGGCGGCGTGATCGGCGGGCGCGTGGAAGTGGAGCAAGCCACCGCGCAGCGCCGCATTACCACGTTCGAAACGGAAACGCCGGGCTGGACGATGGTCAATGCCAGCGTTTCATGGAAGCCGTTCGGCATGGATGCGCAGACCACGCTGGTGTTGCAGGCCAACAATATCTTCGATGTGGAAGCGCGCCGCCACACCAGCTTCCTGAAGGACGTGGCCCCGCTGTTCGGGCGCGATTTCCGGTTGAGCGTGCGCTTCGGGTTCTGATCCGAACGGTTCACTTCGCATAAAGCTGGCCGCGCGCAGGTTTCGTGCGGTCAGGGACGGTGAGGTGATCTTATGGCGAAAGCATGGTTGGCCGGGCTGCTGGGCGTGGCGGTCCTTTCTGTCGGCATGGCGCAAGCGCAACCCGGTGAGCGGCTGCGCGAACGGATTGCCAAGCGCATGGAACAGCGCGCGCAGGGCGAGGGCCAGCAGCGCCGCGCTCCGGGGGCGCAGACGCTGAGCTATGGCAGCGATCCGGCGCAAGTGCTGGACCTGTGGGTGCCCAAGGGCGCAAAGAACGCTCCGCTGGTGCTCTATGTCCACGGCGGCGGGTGGAAGCGCGGGAGCAAGGACACCGCGATGGGCAATGCCCTGCCGGGGCATCTGGTGGGGCAGGGCTACGCCTTCGCGTCGATCAACTACCGGCTGGTGCCCGAAGCCACGGTGGAGCAGCAGGCAAGCGATGTGGCGCAGGCGCTGGCTTTCGTGCTGGCGCGGACGGAGAAGCTGGGGATCGACCGCAGCAAGGTCGTCATCACCGGGCACAGCGCGGGGGCGCATCTGGTCGCGCTGGTGGGCACGGACGAGCAATTTCTGCGCAAGGCGGGGCTATCGTTTGCCGATGTGGACGGCGTGATGCCCAACGATGGCGCGGCTTATGATGTGCCCAAGCAGATGGCGCAATCGGGCCGGTTCATGATGGACACGTACAAGCAGGCTTTTGGCAGCGATCCGGCGCGGCAGAAGGCGCTTTCGCCTGTGTTCCACGCCGCCGCGCCCAACGCACCCCGCTTCCTGCTGTTGCACGTGCAGCGTGAGGATGGCGTGGCGCAGGCGCAGGAACTCGGTGCGGCGCTGAAGAAGGCGGGTGTGAGCGTGGAGTTCGGCAGCTTTCCGGGCAAGGGCTTGCAGGGCCATGCCGAGATCAACCGCAAGCTGGGGGAGCCGGATTATCCGGCGACGCCGGTGATGGATGCCTGGTTGAAGGGGGTGTTTGGGGGGTGAGACAAAATCCTCCCGGTTTTTGCGAAGCACAAATGGGGAGGGGACCGCGAGCGAAGCTGGTGGTGGAGGGGTAGGAAGCCCCTCCGTCATTCGCTGCCGCGAATGCCACCTCCCCGTTTGTGCTTCGGAAAAACAGGGAGGATTGAGGTGGTAAAGTTAAACCTTCGCTGGCCCGCCATTCCTCAACACATGCGTACACCCCAACGCCTCTGCGTTGTCCGCCTCCGTCAAAGCCGCAACCGTGCGCCAACCTATCGAACGCAGCCGCGCCGCATCATCGCGGTCATGCCCGAGCGGCAGGAACACGCGGTCTTCGGCTGGTTCGCTGGCGGAGAGGAGGTCGATCAGGGCGTCGGGGTAGAGCGAGAAGCCGGTGGCGGCTTCGTCCTGACCGTTGCCCGCAATGCGATAGGTGCCACCGCGACCGACTGGGCCGCGTGCGCCTTCGGCGTAGAGGGTGAAGCCGAACCAGGTCTGGTATTCGAAGCCGTGGCGCTCGCTGGGGTCCAGCGTCAACCGGGCCGCGCCGTTCAGGCTGGCGGCGATCTGCTTGAGCGCGGCGATGCGGCTGGCCAGCGCCCCGCCCGCATCAATGGCGGCCAGCTTTGCGATGGCGCTGTCGAATTCCCCGGTGGCGTAGAGCAGGGGGACGTAGGCTTCGCCGCCGACATCGCGCAGGCCGCCTGCGTCCTTGGTATCGAGTTCGCGGCGCACGGCTTCGATCTGGCCGGGTTCGAGCGGGAAGGCCTTGGCGGCCAGCGTATCGACCAGATCGGGCAGGGTGAAATCGACGCTGACGCCGCGCGCGCCTGCCGCCTGCAGCGCCTCGACGGCGATGAAGACGATCTCCGTGGCGGCGGCAAGGTTGTCTGCGCCGATCAGTTCAGCACCGCATTGCAGCTTTTCGCGCGCGGGATTCAAGCCGTCGCTCTTGATCGTCAGGACCTGCCCTGCATACATCAGGCGCAAGGGGCGCGCGGCTTCGGCAAGGCGCGTCTGTGCGATGCGGCCGATCTGCGGGGTGTGGTCTGACCGCAGGCCCATCATCCGCAAGCTCGACGGATCGGTGAAGCGGAACATGCGTCGGCTCTGTATGCCTGCCATGCGCGCGGCGAGGCTCTTTTCGAACTCGATCATCGGCGGCAGCACGCGGTCATAGCCGTGGCCGTGCATCACGTCCTGAAGGCTGCGCATCACGCGCGTGGTGGTCGCCGCCTCGGCAGGCAGGCGGTCTTCGAGGCCTTCGGGCAGGAGGCTGGAATCGACGTCGGTCATGGGTGTGGCGCTTAGCCGCAAGGTCGCCCAAAAGCAAAGGGCGGGCGCATTGCTGCACCCGCCCTTCGTTTTGCGTTCTGTTGGGGTCAGGCGAACTTGAGCGCCTTGACCACGCGCACGCCCTGCAGTTCGCCAGCCTGCTTGAGCACGTCCTGCGGAACCGGGTTGTCGAGCGAGAGCAGCAGCACGGCTTCGCCACCGGCTTCGCGGCGGCCGAGGTGGAAGGTGCCGATGTTGATGCTGTTTTCGCCCAGCAGCGTACCGATGCGACCGATGAAGCCCGGTGCGTCGGAGTTGACGATGTAGAGCATGTCGCCATCGAGATCGGCCTCGATGCCGATGCCGAAGATCTCGACCAGGCGCGGCTGGCCGTTGCCGAACAGCGTGCCCGCGACCGAGCGTTCGCCTTGGCTGGTGCTGACGGTGACGCGGACGAGGGTGCGGTATTCGCCTTCGCGATCATGGCGCACTTCGCGCACGTCAAGCCCGCGTTCCTTGGCGAGGAAAGGTGCGTTGACCATGTTCACAGTCTGCGAATACTGCTTCATCAGACCGGCGAGGACGGCAGCGGTGATCGGCTTCTGGTTGAGCTGCGCGGCGGCACCTTCAACTTCGATGGCGATCTTGGTCAGGTTGTCGTGCGCGAGCTGGCCGACGAGGCTGCCCAGCTTTTCCGCCAGCGCCATGTAGGGCTTCAGCTTCGGCGCTTCTTCTGCTGAGAGCGAAGGCATGTTGAGCGCGTTGGTGACGCCGCCGGTGACGAGGTAATCGGCCATCTGTTCGGCCACCTGCAGCGCGACGTTAACCTGTGCTTCGTTGGTCGACGCGCCAAGGTGCGGGGTGCAGATGAAGTTGGGCGTGCCGAACAGCGGCGATGCCTTGGCGGGTTCGGTTTCGAACACGTCGAGCGCGGCACCGGCCACTTGGCCCGAATCCAGCGCATCCTTGAGCGCGGCTTCATCGATCAGACCGCCACGCGCGCAGTTGACGATGCGCACGCCCTTCTTGGTCTTGGCGAGGTTTTCGCGGCTGAGGATGTTGCGGGTCTGGTCGGTCAGCGGGGTGTGCAGGGTGATGAAATCAGCCTTGGCCAGCAGCGTTTCCAGATCGGCCTTTTCCACGCCCATTTCGATGGCGCGTTCGGGCGTGAGGAACGGATCGAAAGCCACGACCTTCATCTTGAGGCCGAGCGCGCGCGACGCGACGATGGAGCCAATGTTGCCAGCGCCGATCAGGCCCAGCGTCTTGCCGGTCACTTCAACGCCCATGAAGCCGTTCTTCGGCCACAGGCCAGCCTGCGTCTGTGCGTTGGCTTCGGGGATCTGGCGGGCAAGCGCGAAGATCATGGCGATGGCGTGTTCGGCGGTGGTGATCGAGTTGCCAAACGGGGTGTTCATCACCACGACGCCCTGCGCCGAGGCAGCCGGAATATCCACGTTGTCGACGCCGATACCCGCGCGGCCAATGACCTTGAGGTTGGTGGCCGCGGCAAGGATTTCCTTGGTCACCTTGGTCGACGAACGGATGGCGAGGCCATCGTATTCACCGATGCGGGCGATCAGTTGTTCCGGGGTTTCGCCGGTGATCACGTCAACGTCGCAGCCCATTTCGGTGAAGATGCGGGCGGCGTTGGGGTCCATCTTGTCGGAGATGAGAACTTTGGGCTTGGTCATATCAATATCCTCGTCATTCCCGCGAAAGCGGGAATCCAGTCCCGGCGTCGCGTTGGGGCGTGAGGTTGAAACTGGATCCCCGCCTTCGCGGGGATGACGAACTAGGGTGGTGTGACGATTGTCGAGGTAGCGCTGTGCCGAGGGAGGCCCCCGCTTTCGCGGGGGCGCAATCTCGGAAAATCAGGCCGCGGCCAGTTCGGCCTTGGTCGCCGCGTAGGCCCAGTCGAGCCACGGACCGAGGTCTTCGATGTCCTCGACGTTTACGGTCGCGCCGCACCAGATGCGCAGGCCCGCAGGGGCATCGCGGTAACCGGCGATGTCGTAGGCTGCGCCTTGCTTTTCGAGGAGGGCTGCGAACTTCTTGATGAAGTCGGCATCTGCGCCTTCGACCGAGAGGCAGACCGAGGTCTTCGACCGGGTCGCTTCGTCAGCGGCGAGGTGCGAGAGCCATGAGCGTTCTTCCACGATCTTGTTCAGCGCTGCCGCATTGGCATCGCTGCGCGCCTGAAGACCCTTCAGACCGCCAAGGCCCTTTGCCCATTCCAGCGCGAAGATGGCATCTTCGACGGCGAGCATCGACGGGGTGTTGATGGTTTCACCCTTGAACACGCCTTCGGCCAGCTTGCCCTTGGATACAAGGCGGAACACCTTGGGCAGGGGCCAAGCAGGGGTGTAGGTTTCAAGCCGTTCGACCGCGCGGGGGCCGAGGATCAGCACGCCGTGGCCGCCTTCGCCGCCCAGAACCTTCTGCCACGAGAAGGTGGCAACGTCGATCTTCGACCAGTCGATATCGTAGGCGAAGACTGCCGAGGTCGCGTCGGCAAAACTCAGGCCTTCGCGGTCTGCCGGGATGAAATCGGCGTTCGGAACGCGCGCGCCCGATGTGGTGCCGTTCCAAGTGAAGAGCACGTCGTTCGACCAGTCAATCGCGTTCAGATCGGGGATCTGGCCATAGTCGGCGCGCAGGATCGTGGGATCGAGCTTGAGCTGCTTGGCCGCATCGGTGACCCAACCTTCACCGAACGATTCCCAGGCAAGCGCGGTGACGGGGCGAGCGCCGAGCATCGTCCACATCGCCATTTCGAAAGCGCCGGTGTCAGACCCCGGAACGATACCGATGCGGTGCGTATCGGGCAGTTGCAGCACTTCGCGCATCAGGTCGATGCTGTACTGAAGGCGCGACTTGCCGATCTTGGCGCGGTGTGACCGGCCGAGCGATTCGGTGTTCAGTTTTTCGGGGGAGTATCCGGGCGGCTTGGCGCAGGGACCGGACGAGAAATAGGGGCGCGCAGGCTTGCGAGCCGGAATCGTAGCAGACATGTAGTCTCTCCTTACAGAGAGCACGCGCGGCGTTGGGACCGCGTGGCCCGTCGGCCGCTCTAGTGGCGCGGGCCGATATGTCAAATGATGTTTGGGGCTACTTACCCAAAGTATCAGCCAGCATCGCCGCCGTTCTTGGTCCCGACCAATCATGCGCGCCGATCATGCGCCAGACTTCCTTGCCGTCCTTGTCGTAAAGCACGGTCGTTGGCAGCATTCCGGTTTCGTAGAAGAAGCCGAGGTTGTTTTCAGGATCGAGCCACGGTTCAAGCTGCGCGAACTTCTTTTCGGCATAGAACGGGGAGACCTTGGCCGCGCCGTCGATGTCCTGCGACACGGTGAGGACGCGCAATTTGCCCGCATTGTCCGCCGCCAGCTTGTCCAGCATGGGCATTTCCAGCACGCAGGGGCCGCACCATGTGGCCCAGAGGTTCACCAGAACCGGCGTGCCTTTGAGGTCTGTCAGCTTCAGCGTCTTGCCCGAAGGATCGGTCACGCTGAAGTCCGGCATGGCCTTTCCGCGATTGGCAATGTCGAGCGTGCCGTTGAATTCGCCCTTCGGTGCGCTTTCCGATGCCGTAGCGGCGGTCTTCGGTTGCGAGTCGGGCGCGGCTTGCCTATCGCACCCCGCTGCGGCAAGCGCCGCCATGAGCAGCAGCAATTTGGGCGAACGGACGAATATGAGCGGCAATTCAGGCTCCAACCAGATGTGGGGCGGGCGCTTCGCAGGCGGTCCCTCGGCGATCATGCGCGAGATTAACGCCTCGATTCCCTTCGACAAGGCGCTGTGGCGGCAAGATATCGCCGCGTCAAAGGCTCATGTGGACATGCTGGGCGCGCAAGGCATCGTTTCAGCAGACGATGCCGCGCTGATTGCGGGCGGGCTGGATCAGGTTGCGGCGGAGTATGAAGCGAACGGGGTGCCCGAAAACTGGGATCTCGAAGACATTCACATGACCACCGAAAGCCGCCTTGCCGAACTGATCGGCCCGGCGGCAGGCCGCCTGCACACCGCGCGCAGCCGCAACGATCAGGTCGCCACCGACTTCCGCCTGTGGGTGCGCGATGCGATGGATCAGGCCGAACTGGGCCTGAAGCAGTTGCAGGTGGCGCTGGTGGGCCGCGCGGGCGAACATGCAGGGTCGATCATGCCCGGCTTCACGCATTTACAGACCGCGCAGCCGGTGACGCTGGGGCATCACCTGATGGCCTATTACGAGATGATCGGGCGGGACCGTTCGCGCTTTGCCGATGCGCGGGTGCGGATGAACCGCTGCCCGCTGGGTTCGGCGGCGCTGGCCGGAACCGGCTTTCCCATCGACCGCTTCCGCACGGCAGAGGCGTTGGGCTTTGACGGGCCAACCGACAACAGCCTCGATTCGGTGTCCGACCGCGATTTCGCACTCGATTACCTGATGGCCGCCGCGCAATGCTCGCTGCACCTTTCGCGGCTGGCCGAGGAGTTCATCATCTGGGCGAGCCAGCCTTTCGGCTTCGTGACGCTGCCCGATAGCCTTTCGACCGGCAGCAGCATCATGCCGCAGAAGAAGAATCCCGACGCTGCCGAACTGGTGCGCGGCCATTCAGGCCGGATCGTGGGCTGCCTGACCGCGCTGATGATCACGATGAAGGGCCTGCCGCTGGCCTATTCGAAGGACATGCAGGACGACAAGCCACCGGTGTTCGAAGCGGCCAGCCTGCTCGCTCTGTCCATCGCCGCGATGACCGGCATGGTGGCCGAGGCGAAGTGCCGCACGGACCGGATGCGCGCTGCTGCCGAGCTTGGCTATGCCACGGCGACCGACCTTGCCGACTGGCTGGTGCGGCAGGCCAACATTCCGTTCCGCGAGGCACACCACATCACCGGCAGTGCGGTGAAGCTGGCCGAATCGCGCGGGATCGCGCTGGATCAGCTTTCGATCGAAGACCTGACGGCCATCGACGCGCGGATCGACGATCGGGTCTATGCCGCGCTTTCGGTTGAAGCGAGCGTGGCGGCGCGATGCAGTCATGGCGGAACCGCGCCGGACGAGGTAAGGAAGCGCGTGGCCGAAGCGCGCGTCGCGCTGGGTCTGGAGGAATAGGCTTGAACGCCAGACGCACATCTTTGATGGTCGGTCTTGCCGCGCTTGCCTTGGCGGGCTGTGGCAACCGGGCCGAACTGAAGCTGGCACCCGATCAGACGCCGCCGCCGATCCCTTATGGGCGCGAGGTGCAACCGGGCGCTGACGATCTGCTCAAACCTCCCGCGCAGGCAGTCCCTGCGCGCAATGTCGAGCCGCGTCGCCGCTCGCAGGATCGTGAAGACGATCCTTTTGATCTGCCACCCGAAGGCTGAGTTTTTCCGATGGACCATTTTGAACTGAACAACGGCGTGCTGCACGCCGAGAACGTGCCCCTGCCGCTGATCGCGGCTGAAGTTGGCACCCCTGTCTATGTCTATTCGCGCGCCACGCTGACGCGCCATGCCCGCGTGTTCCGCGATGCGTTGGGCGTGCTGCGCAATGCGAAGATCGCCTTTGCGGTGAAGTCCAACCCGAACCTGTCGGTGCTGAAGGTGCTGGCCGCAGAGGGTTATGGCGCGGACGTGGTTTCGGGCGGGGAGATGGAGCGCGCGCTGGCCGCTGGCATGGCGCCCGATGGCATCGTGTTTTCGGGCGTGGGCAAGACCGCCGCTGAAATGCGCCGGGGGATTGAGGCCGGGATCGGGCAGTTCAACCTCGAAAGCGAGGAAGAAGGGCTGGAACTGGCCGAGATCGCCGCGTCGATGGGCAAGGTGGCCTCTGCCGCGCTGCGCGTGAACCCCGATGTTGACGCCGGAACGCACGGCAAGATTTCCACGGGCAAGGCCGAAAACAAGTTCGGCGTTCCGTTTGACCGGGCAGCCGCCATCTATGCGCGGCTGGCGGGCACGCCGGGGCTGAACATGCGCGGCCTTACGCTGCACATCGGCAGCCAGCTTTCGAAGCTGGAGCCGCTGGAAGCCGCTTTCACCAAGGTGGGCGGGCTGATGGAAGAGATCCGCGCGGCGGGCTACACCGTCACGCACATGGACCTCGGCGGCGGGATTGGCGTGCCGTACAAGACGGGCGAAGTGTTCCCGCAGCCAGAGGAATACGCCGCGATGGTTGCGCGCGTGACCGGCAACTGGGGCGTGACGCTGATGTTCGAACCGGGCCGCGTGATCACCGGCAACACCGGCGTGCTGGTGACGGAAGTGATCCGCGTGAAGGACGGGGCGAGCAATCCGTGGGTCGTGGTCGATGCCGCGATGAACGATCTGGCGCGCCCTGCGCTTTACGATGCGTGGCACGATTTCGTGGCCGTGGAGCCGAAGGGCGAGACGTTCACCGCCAACATCGTCGGCCCGATCTGCGAAAGTTCCGATACCTTCGCAATGGCGCGCACCATCGACAAGGTGGAGCGCGGCGATCTTGCGGTGTTCCGCACCGCTGGGGCCTATGGCGCGACGATGGCCAACACCTACAATTCGCGCCCCCTCGTGCCCGAAGTGATGGTGGATGGCGACAATTGGGCCGTGGTGGCTGACCGCATCGATCCCGCCACGATTCTGGCGGCAGAGCGCGTGCCGGAGTGGTTGGCCTGATGCGATCTGGCGCAAAGATGCTTCGACAAGCTCAGCATGAGCGGGGTTGGGAGAGCGAATTTACGCGACCTCCGCTCGTCCTGACCCTGTCGAAGGACGCTGGCGCAATGCCATGACGCTGCACAGCCTCCCCCTCTTCCACCGCATCGCGGGCCAGCCGGTGATCCTGCTGGGCGAGGGGGACGCGGCTGCGGCCAAGCAGCGGCTGATCGAACGCGCGGGCGGGGTGATCTACCGCGATATCACCGCCGGGATCGACGACGGCGCGCGCCTCGCCTTCATCGCGCACGACAACCCCGACATGGCGCAGGGCGATGCGATCCGGCTGCGCTGTGCGGGGCTGCTGGTCAACGTGGTCGACCGGCCAGAGCTGTGTGATTTTACCACGCCTTCGATTTTGGACCGCGACCCTGTGCTGATCGCGGTGGGCACGGGCGGAGCCTCGGCAGGGCTGGCGAAGATCCTGCGTTTGCGGCTGGAACGGCTGCTGCCGCAAGGGCTGGGTGCGCTGGCGCGCGCGCTGGAAGAGGCGCGTGAGGGGATGCGCAAGCGCTGGGCGTCGGTTGCGGATCGTAGGCGGGCGCTGGACGCGGCGCTGGACGAGGGCGGGGACCTCGACCTGTTTCGGGCGGGGAGCGAGGCGAAGGTAGCCGACTGGCTGGCCGCCGGCGCAGAAGGGCAGTCCGGGCGGTTCGAGATCGTGCTGACTTCAAACGATCCCGAAGACCTGACGCTACGCGCGGCGCGGCTGCTGGGGCAGGCGGATGTCGTGGTGCATGATGCCGGGGTAGCGCCGGAGATTCTGGCGCGTGCGCGGGCAGATGCGGTGCGAGTGCTGGCGGGGGGGGCGGTGCCTGAGGGCGGGATTGTGGTAGAATTGCGGACGCGGTGACGCCGCTTTTTGGGCATCCGTATCATTGCAGGCGTTTGGAAAGGGGTCGGCACTAATGGAAATCGTCGCAACCAAGATGGCGCGACTGCGCGATGAAGAACTGGTGCGCATTGCTTTCGGAGGCGATGCAGAAGGTTTTGAAGAAGATTACGTGGATGCGGCTCGTTCGGAGCTTGAGCGGCGGGGGGTCGCGCCGCGAGAGATTTCTGATCTTCGGGAGGAGTTGGTCGAACTCAAGATTGAAGAAGACCTAAGGCCAGTGAGCCACTGGGAACAGCCGGTAGGGTTTTGTTCTTTCTGTTCGGCGCGCTTTGGTTAACTTGGCTTGCGACTGTTGCCCTAAAGTATCAAGGGTATGATCAGAAGTTCCGCGACGCTTGGCGCTGGATTATCTACGGCTTCGGAATGTGGGCGGTGATAGCAGCTCTCTTTGCCCTTGGAGACTGGGCAGGCCAATAGTAGACGCCTGCCTCTGATAATGTGTTTGAGGGTAACGACAAGCCGTCAGCCAATTATCCCTTCATCGCCGCCTGCAACTGCCCGATAATCACCTGGCTCTGCTCCGCCCCTGATTGCGGGGCGAAGTCGCCCGTGCGGTCGCTGATCTTGTCCCAGTTGGCGGCGAAGCCCTCGACGGTGCGTTCGCCCGGTGCCAGCAGGACGCCCTTGTTCATCGTCACCCACGCGCCGTGGTAGGCGCCGCCGCCTGCGCCGACGATGGCGTTGGTGGGGGCGTCGTCCGAGACGAGAAAGAGCGCGGCGGGGACGACGTTTTCGGGGCCGAACAGCTTGAAGGCTTCTTCCGGGAAGATGTCCTCGGTCATGCGCGTGGCGGCGACGGGGGCCAGTGTGTTGACCTTGATGTTGTTCTTCGCGCCTTCAAGGTAGAGCGTCTTGGTGAGGCCGGCGAGGCCGAGCTTGGCTGCGCCATAGTTCGCCTGGCCGAAGTTGCCGAACAGGCCGGTGGACGATGCGGTCATCAGGATGCGGCCATAGTTCTGTTCGCGCATCAGATCCCAGCAGGCCTTGGTGGCGAAGGCCGAGCCGATGAGGTGGACGCGCACGACCATTTCGAAGTCTGCCGGGTCCATCTTGGTGAAGCTCTTGTCGCGCAGGATGCCCGCGTTGTTGATCAGCACGTGGACGCCGCCCCAGCGTTCCTTGGCGCGTGCGACCATCTCGACCATCTGTTCGTATTCGCTGACCGAGCCGCCGTTCGACATGGCTTTGCCGCCCGCAGCCTCGATTTCCTCGACCACTTTAAGCGCTGCGTCTGAATGGCCGGTGCCATCGCGCGAACCGCCCAGATCGTTGACCACGACTTTCGCGCCACGCTTTGCCAGTTCAAGCGCATAGGCGCGGCCCAGCCCGCCGCCTGCGCCGGTGACGATGGCCACGCGGCCTTCGAACGAAATGCTCATGCCAAAATCTCCATGCACTCTAACCGGGCGGTTAACATTGCTGTCAGCGATGCCACGGCGCAGGCCGCAAGGCAACCTTGGCCGGAGCGCCGTAACGTTTGCGATAAATTGGCAAGATCACCGTCAACAAAATGTAACACAACAGACATATTGGGCCGCAATCCGCCCAATTGAAGTCAAGGAACGGTAATGAATCCTGTCACGCGCATCTCGACCATCGCGCTTGCCTGCGCGGCAGGTTGGGCCGTTCCTGCCGCTGCGGCGACGAGCGCGGATGTCATGGCCATGCAGGCGCAATTGCAGCAGATGCAGGCGCAGCTTCAAACGCAGATGGACACGATGCAGGCAATGCAGACGCAGATCGCAGCGCTGCAAGGGCAGCTTGCCGAGGCCAAGGCGAAGACCGACGCTACCGCCAGCGCTGTTGCCGCGATGCCAGCACCGACCGTCAGCGCCAAACCGCCCGTGGCGATCAGTTGGGATGGTGGGCCAAAAATCGAATCGCCGGTTGACCCGAAAAACCCCAAGGCGGGCAAGTGGAGCTTCAAGCCGCGCGGACGCCTGCAGATCGATACCGCTTCGGTTTCGGCACCTTCGGCCATCGGCAGCAAGAGCCTTGGCCTCGCCACAGAATTCCGCCGCGCCTATTTCGGTTTCGATGGCACGATACCGGGCAACTTCGGCTACCGCATCGAGGCGGACATTGCCAACAGCAGCATCGATCCGACCGACATCTATCTGAACTACACGGGCATCAAGAACCTGACGCTGACGATCGGCCAGCACAAGCCGTTCGAATCGATGGAGGACACCGAGTCCGACCTGTTCACCAGCTTCATGGAGCGCGCATCTTTCAACACCGCGTTCGGGTTCGAGCGGCGGTTGGGTCTTTCGGCGCAATATCAGAAGGGCATGGTTCTGGCGCAAGTTGGCGTGTTCACCGATAACGTGACCGACCTTAACGCCGACACCGACAACAGCTATTCCATCGACGGGCGCTTTGCCCTGCAACCCAAAGTGATGGGCGGGCAGGCGCATCTGGGCGGATCGGCGCACTACCACGATCTGAACGATGGCGCGGCGACCGTCCGCTACCGCGCGCGGCCGTTCACGCACACGACGGACCTGCGTTTTGTCGATACCAAGGCGATCAGCGCCCTGTCGGAAACGAACTATGGGCTGGAACTGGGCTGGACGGGCGGCCCGCTGCACTTCACAGCGGAATCGCAGTGGATGAAGGTCAACCGCCCCGCCGGGATTGCCGATCCCACTTTCAATGGTGGGTATGTGGAGGCCGGGCTGTTTCTGACCAAGGGGGATACGCTGCCCTACAAGGCAAGCGAAGGCACCTGGACCCGAATCAAGCCGAAGAACGGCGTGGACAAGGGCGGCTTGGGCGCGTTGCAGGTCAACGTGCGCTACGATTGGCTCGATCTGAACGACAACGGCGTGATCGGTGGCAGGCAGGAGCTGGCCGGTGCATCGCTGCTGTGGGTGCCGACCGACTACGTGCGCTTCATCGTCGACTATGGGCATCTGTGGCTGAAGGATGCCGCCGTCGCCGCTGGCACGGATCGCAACTACAACGCTGATGTCATCGGGATGCGTGCGCAGTTCGACTTCTGATACGTAGTACCTTGCGCCCCCGCGCAGGCGGGGGCGCTGGGCGTTCGACGCTTAGGCGATGCGCTTTACCCAGCCGTGAGCGTCGGCAATTTCGCCGCGCTGGATGCCGACGAGCTTGGCGCGCAACTTCTGCGTCAACTGGCCGGGGCCACCCGATCCGATGGTGAATTCGCCCGCATGGCTGGCGACCTTGCCCACCGGGGTGACAACCGCAGCCGTGCCGCAGGCAAAGGTTTCGAGCAGCTTGCCCGAAGCCGCATCGGCCTGCCACTGATCGAGGCTGTAGCGGCCTTCGCGCACCGTCAGGCCTTCTTCGGCGGCCAGCTTGAGCAGGCTGGAGCGGGTGATGCCGGGCAGGATCGTGCCGGTCAGTTCGGGCGTGAGGATCGAGCCATCGTCGAACACGAAGAACAGGTTCATGCCGCCCAGTTCTTCAACCCACTTGCGCTCGGCAGCATCGAGGAACAGCACCTGATCGTGCCCGCGCGAGAAGGCTTCGGCAGTGGGAACGAGGCTGGCCGCATAATTGCCGCCGCACTTGGCCGCGCCCGTGCCGCCAGGCGCCGCGCGGGTATAGTCGGAAACCCAGATCGAAACGGCAGGCGCGCCCGATTTGAAATAGTTGCCCGCCGGGCTGGCGATGACCATGAACTTGTACTGCTTGGCCGGGCGAACGCCGAGGAAAGCCTCGCTGGCGAACATGAAGGGGCGCAGATACATCGACCCGCCCTCAACCGTGGGGAACCAGTCCTTGTCGGTCAGAACCTGCTGGCGCACGGCTTCGATGAACAGCCCTTCCGGCAGTTCGGGCATGGCGAGGCGGCGGGCCGAGGCGTTGAACCGCTCGGCGTTGGCTTCGGGCCGGAACAGCGCGATGCCGCCATCGGCAAGGCGATAGGCCTTCAGGCCTTCGAAGATTTCCTGCGCGTAGTGGAGCACGGCAGCGGCAGGATCGAGCGCGATCGGGCCATAGGGAACGACGCGGGCATCGTGCCAGCCCGCACCTTCGCTATAGTCGATCTCGACCATGTGATCGGTAAAGGCGGTGCCGAAGCCGGGATTGGCCAGCACCTGCGCACGCACGTCCGCAGCAACCGGCGAAGGGTGCGGGGTGCGGCTGAAGGTGAGGCTGGTATCGGCGGGCGTCGCCATTTGGGCAGTCCTTGCGCTAGAATCGAAGATGCAGCGCCGTGAACTATTGTTGCGCGAAAGGCAAGGGGAATGTAATAAATGTGAAGGGCCGCGTCGGTCAGTCCGAAGCGGCCCTTCGCATGGTCAGCGGCCGGAAGTGCCGCCCACGAAGCCTCTATCGCTTAATCGAAACTCAGCGATAATGCCTCGCGCGGGACTGTACCGACCTCTCTGCTGAACCATGAGACATCGGATCACCTCCTTTCGCGCTGTTGAGCCAAAGTCGCAGGTTTGTGGCCTGCTGGGCCGGGAGTGCGTATTCTCACCGTCCTTGATTCGAATGTGATTCATTCCGGCCCAAACAACAAGTCTTGCATGAAAAAAATTTGCCGTCACAATCCCCGCTTCGCGCCGCACAATAGGCGCGGTTGCAACCAGATTGGCAGGTTTTATCTCCGGCAATCCTCGGCAACCCGCGCCACTTCAGGCCATGCGGGCAGATAAAGCGTCGGCAATCCGTTCACTTCCACGGCAAAGCGGCCACGGCTGAAGGCCATTGCATCGAGCAGTTTGTCGCGCGCAGGCAGCGTCACCACCAGTTGCGCGGCCCCCTGAGGTGCAGGTTCGGCGGAAAGCGGGCGCGTTTCACTGCTGGTCGATACGGTCATCGGCAGGGATTGCGGTGCGGTGCCCGTGCGGATCAGGCTGACGGTGCGTGCAGTGCGGTTGCAGGTCAGCGCAAACAGCGTGGCACCAGCGGAGCCGAAGCGCGCCGTGCCATTGTCATAACGCCAGTCGCCCGGTGTCTGCGGGGCATCGCGCCAATCCTTGAACGCGGGTTGTGCAGGCGGCGGAGGCGGGGGCGGTGCCGGCCTTCTGGTGGGCTGCGGTGCGGGCGATGGCACCACTTGAGGCCCGCTGCAGGCCCCTGCCAACAGCAGCAGTGCGCAGGAAAAAACATGGGCGGACAGTGCAGCGCGATTGATCTTCATGCGCCAGTTATGGAAGGAACGCGCCGTGACCTCAACCCGCCCCCCCAAACAGAAGACCCGCGTGGACCAGTTGCTGGTCGAGCGCGGCCTTGCCGAAAGCCGCGCCCGTGCGCAGGCGCTGATCCTTGCCGGGCTTGTTTTTTCAGGCGAAACCAAGATCGCCAAGGCCGGACAGCCGCTTTCCGCAGAAGCCCCGCTGGACGTGCGCGGACGCGACCATCCGTGGGTTTCGCGCGGTGGGATCAAGTTGGCCCATGCGATAGAGCATTTCGGCCTTGATCCGGCTGGCGTAACTGCAATGGACATCGGCAGTTCGACTGGCGGTTTTACCGATGTGCTGCTGCAGGGCGGTGCAGAACACGTTTTTGCTGTCGATTCAGGCACAAATCAGCTTGCGTGGAAGCTGCGGCAAGATCCGCGCGTGACTGTGCTTGAGCAGACGAGCGCCCGCATCCTGACCACGGATCACATCGACCGGCAGGCAACGTGGGTGGTGTGCGATGCCAGCTTCATTTCCTTGCGCAAGGTGTTGGAAGTGCCGCTGATGCTGGCGGCGCGGCCCACGCGGCTCGTCGCCCTGATCAAGCCGCAGTTCGAAGTGGGCAAGGCCGAGGTCGGCAAAGGCGGCGTGGTGCGCGATCCTGCGCTGCATCAGCGCGTTTGCAACGAAGTGCGCGATTGGCTGGAAAGCGATGGCTGGGACGTGCAGGGCATCGTGCCAAGCCCGATCACCGGGCCGGAAGGCAATGTCGAGTTTCTCGTTTCGGCACAGCGCAACTGAGTTTTCCCCGGTAAATGTGTCCATCGGCCTTGGTTGCCGGATGGAGTTCGGATTGCGCCGGCGGCTGCACCCCGCCAATATCCTTGGCGAATCGCGCTTTACAATCGGCTAAACGGCGCGCAGCTAACGGGTGACATGAACTACCTCGCTTCTTCCGGCCAGCTTCGTGCCAGCCTTCTGCGCTGGTCCTTGTTTACAGTGCCGCTGATCGTCGCGCTTGGCTTTCTGGCCGGGCAGGTGGCCGGTAGCGGCCCCGGCAACCCTTGGTTCGATGCGCTGCAAAAGCCTGCGATCTACCCACCGCCTGCCGCATTCGGCATCGTCTGGACGATCCTCTATGTGCTGATGGGGGTGTCGTTCGCGATGATCCTTTCGGCGCGGGGGGCACGGGGCCGGGGCGGGGCTGCGGCGGCCTTCGTGGTGCAATTGATCCTCAACCTTGCATGGTCGCCCACATTTTTCGCCCTGCACCAGATCACCGGAGCATTCTGGATCACGGTGGCGATGATCGTGGCTATTGCGATCACGATCGTGCTGTTCTGGCGCATCCGCCCGGTGGCGGGAATGCTGCTCTTGCCTTATCTTGCATGGGTCTGCTTCGCTTCGGTGCTGACCTGGCAGTTCCTGCAATTGAATCCCGAAGCCGATGGTGCGTTTGGCAAGGCGAGTTCTGTCCGCGTCGAGATTTGATAGAGCGGCGATTGACCCTTGCAGGGCGGGCTTTGCCTGCCCACATAGCCAGCGTAACGCCAAGCAGGACCTTGCCCGATGCAGAGTGAAAACCCGATGATCGCCGATTTCGTGAAGCTGCTGAACAGCGCGGCTGGCACGATTGCCGGGATGGGCCGCGAAGCGGGCGAGAATGCGCGCGAAAAGGCCAAGGAAATCTTTGGCGGCCTTGATTTCGTCAGTCGCGAAGAGTTTGACGCGGTGAAGGAGCTGGCAGCTTCGGCGCGTGAAGAAGTGGAAGTTCTCAAAGCGCGGATTGCTGCGCTGGAGGCTGCCGCTAAGGGGGAATGAAGCTGCCCCGCGGGAACCGCGTCAAGGCTTGAGGGATTTAGCCTGTAACAATCTGGCAACTGTCAGTCTTTGCAGGAAAAAATCCGTGTTCACGCAACTCAATCCGACAATACCCTTGCACGTTCTGGGCAAAGGCGATGGCTATGCCATCGGCATGATCGATTATGGCCAGGAGCATAACCTAATCTGGGTTACCGCGCTCGATGAATCCGGCGAAATCTGGTGCGCGCCGAACCACAAGGTGCGACTGGGCAAGAACTGGACGATGGGGCGCGGAGAGAACCGCCTGATCACCGAAGATAAGCGCGCTGCGCACGCCGTGGAGAGCGAAGCGAAAGCAGCCTAACTCGCCAGCTTGCGTGCGGTTTCGCTGGAGCAGTGCAGCGACCAGTGCACACCCGTCGGCTTGTAATCCAACGTCACGTCCGCATTCAGGCTGCGGGCGGGAATGTGCCGGATAAGCGTGGTGCCGAAGCCGTCGTGCTCTGGCATATGGACTTCGGGGCCGCCTGACTCGTGCCAGTCGATTGTGAAGCTATCGTCCTTCTCTGCCCAGGAAAGTGCCACTTTGCCGCCCGGTACGCTCAATGCGCCATATTTCAGGGCGTTGATGGCGAGTTCGTGCAAGGCCATGCCGATTATCTCTGCCGCGCGCGGGCTGAGCGTCACCGACTGGCCTACAAGCTGCACCTGCGACCGGCTGTCTTGGCCCAGAATGGCCATTTGCGCTTCCGCCAGTTCGTCCATCAGGATCGTTGACCAGCCGCGACGGACCAGCAAATCCTGATTGGCGGCAAGGCTTGCCAGACGGTTTTCGAACCGGCGCAGAAATTCGCGGTCATTCCCGCCCGACCGCCGCGCCAATGCCTGCACGACGGCCAGCATGTTCTTTGACCGATGGTTCACTTCCATCAGCAGGACGCGGATCTGCTCTTCCTTTTCGAGCATATCCGTAACGTCGGTGTTGGTGCCGAACCAGAAGAGGATGCGGTCCCGCTCATCACGGATCGGTTTGGCCCGCGACAGGAACCAGCGATAGTGGCCATCGGTCCCGCGCAACGGGAAGGTGTCCTCCCATTCGGTGCCGCTTTCGATACTGCGGACGAAGTGATCCTTGACCCGTTCAACATGATCGGGGTGATGAACCTTGTCCCAGCCCCAGCCATCGGTGCTGCCGACGGGAACGCCGGTGTAATCGTACCAGCGCTTGTTGTACCACCCGATTGCCCCGGTGGCGTCGGCCACCCACGCCAATTGTGAGATGTTGTCGGCCAACATGCGGAAGCGGGTTTCGCTTTCGAACAGGGCGCGCTGGCCTTCTTCGCGGGCGGTAATGTCACGCGCGATCTTGCTGGCTCCGACGATGCGCCCCGCCTTGTCATAGACCGGCGATACGGTGATCGAGACGGCGATCTCGGTGCCATCCTTGCGGCAACGGCGCGTGTCGAAGCTCTTGATCCGCTCCCCGCGCGCGATGCGGGAAAGGATGTCATCCTCTTCGCTCTGCCGTTCATGCGGGATCAGCTTGCGGATCGACTGGCCGACCATCTCGGCCTCGGCGAAGCCGAAGATGCGCGACGCAGCCGGGTTCCAGCTCAGGACCGTACCGTTCAGATCCTTGCTGATAATCGCGTCGTCGGATGATTGAATGATCGCAGACAGGTGCGCTTCGGCCAGCAAATTGCCATGCTCCGTTGCGACCCCACCCCTGTGCGGCACCTTAGGCGAACGCCTTGGCGATGCAACAGGCGAAACGCCGCGTCACAACCCGGCTGTGCGCAGCGCCTGATCCAGATCCTCGATCAGATCATCAGGGTCTTCCAACCCGACGTTAAGCCGCAGCATCCCTTCGCCCACGCCCATGTCGGCGCGGGTTTCGGGGCCGACGCCATAGTGCGTGGTCGATGCCGGGTGGCACATCAGCGAACGCGAATCACCGATGTTGTTCGAGATATCGATGAGTTTCAGCGCATCGAGAACGGCATGGGCCTGTTTCAGCCCGCCATCGAGATGGAACGAGAAGATCGTGCCGCCCGCCTTCATCTGCTTTTTGGCCAGTTCATACTGCGGATGGCTGGGCAGGTGCGGGTAGAGCAGGCGCGGGACACGGCCTTCGACAAAGCTGGCAACCTTCAGCGCGTTCTCGCTCTGCCGGTGGATGCGCAGGTCGAGCGTTTCGAGGCCTTTGAGCACCACCCATGCGTTGAACGCGGCGATGTTCGGCCCGGTGTTGCGCTGAAACGGCAGCAGCACATTGTTGATCCAATCGGCTGATCCGCAGACCGCACCGGCCATGACGCGGCCCTGACCGTCCATCATCTTGGTGGCGGAATAGGCGACCACATCCGCGCCGAAGTCCATCGGGCGTTGCAGGGCAGAGGTGGCGAAAGCGTTGTCGACCACGGTGGTGATGCCGTGGCGCTTGGCCAGCGCGCAGACGAATTCCAGATCGACCACGTCCATCGTGGGGTTGGCCGGGCTTTCGAAGAAGAACACCTTGGTGTTCGGCTTGATCGCGGCTTCCCATGCGGCATTGTCGGACGCATGGATCGTGGCGCCTTCAATGCCGAAGCGCGGGAGCAGGTTGTCCACCAGCCAGCGGCACGATCCGAACGCGGCCTTGGCGGCAACGATGTGATCGCCTGCGGAAAGTTGGCAAAGCAGGGCCGTGGTCATGGCGGCCATGCCGGTGGCTTGCGTGCGGCAGGCTTCGGCTCCTTCCATCAGGGCGATGCGTTCTTCCAGCATCTGCACCGTGGGGTTCTGCAGGCGCGAATAGGTCATACCTTCGGCTTCGCCAGCAAAGCGCGCGGCAACCGTTGCGGCATCATCATAAGTGAAGCCCGATGTCAGGAACAGGGCTTCTGACGTTTCGCCCATATCCGAACGCCACGTGCCGCCACGAATGGCCTGCGTTGCGGGGCGCCAATTGCGGGTGACGGAGCGGTCCTGACCAGTCGTGCGTTTCATAGGTCTCGCCTTAGGTTTCCGCATGGCTGTGCGCAAGCGGCGGGATTGCGAACTTGCAGCAGCGGCCCTATTCCCGGCGCAGATGACGCCAGTTCTATCCGATCGTCCGCGCGAGAATGACCCCGCTCTCTGGTGCATGGGCATAGCCGCTGCGTTCTTCCTCATTGTGCTGCATCGTGTCGGCATCCCGTCGAAGATGATGTTCGATGAGATCCACTACCTCCCCGCCGCGCGCCGGTTGATCGATCTCACAGCGCGGCTCAATCCCGAACATCCTTTGCTGGCCAAGCAATTGATCGCGTGGTCGATGCAACTGGTGGGAGATACGCCATTTGGCTGGCGCCTGCCTTCGGCATTGCTGGGTGCGGTGGGGCTGTGGGGGATGATGCGGGCGCTGTGGTGGGCCAGTCTTTCGCGCACGGCCACGGTGCTGTTCGGCCTGCTTCTGGCCACCGATTTCATCTGGGTCATGATGTCCCGCATTGCCCTGCTCGACATGGCGATGGGCGGTTTCATGGCGCTGGCCGTATGGCAATGGGCGCTGGCGTGGCGCAATCCTTCGGGCAAGGTGAGCCGCGCGCGACTGCATCTGATGCTGACAGGTGCTTTCATGGGTCTCTCACTAGGCGCCAAGTGGAATGGCGCGCTGTTGCTGCCGTTGCCGGGGCTGCTGTTCGCACTGAACCGATGGGAAGCGCTGAAAGGCCGTCGCGCGGGCCTGCTGTGGAGTGCCACAGGCGCAGGCCCGGTCCCCGGCGTTTCGCTGATCGAGGCTGCGCTCTGGCTCGGTGCGCTGCCGCTGCTGGTCTATTTCGCCACGTTCCTGCCCGCCTTTTTCTATGAAAAAGACCCGCTGACGGTGGGTCGCCTGATCGAATGGCAGCAATACATGCTGCAATTGCAGGACAGCGTGAAGAAGCCGCACACCTATATGAGCGTGTGGTGGCAATGGATGGCCAACATTCGCCCGATCTGGTTCCTCTACGAGAACGTCGACGGCGCGCAACGCGGCGTGCTGATGCTGGGCAACCCGTTCACGATGCTGGCCGGATTGCCCGCGCTGCTGTTCTGCGGGTGGGATGGCCTGAAGGGCAAGCGCCTGCACCTGCTGGTTTTCGCCGCCTATGCCCTGCTTGTCGGCTTCTGGGCGATCAACGGCAAGCCGGTGCAGTTCTATTACCACTATATGCTGGCCAGTTGCTTCCTGATCGCCGCGCTGGCGCTGGTGCTGGCAGAGTGGTGGGATCTGGGCCTGCGCTGGCCCGCCAAGGCGACGCTGGTCTTGGCCTTCGGGCTATTCATCGGCTTCTACCCGATCCTTTCGGCAGGGGAATTGCCGCGAAAGGATTCATTCCGGGATTACACCTGGCTGGATAGCTGGAAGTAGCTCAATACTTCCCCCAAACGAAGCGCGAGGACAGCGCGAAGTTCCAGACCGAACCCAGCACGATGCCGACGATTACCGCCACGACATCATGGAAGCCGATGGTTTTCAGCACAGCAGCAGCGCCGACATTGGTCAGCAGGCCGAGTGAGCAGGTGAGCGCAAATTGCGCCCATCCGCGCAGCAGCGGCCCGAAGCCGCGCAGGCGCTTGTCTGAATAGGTCAGTTCGTTGTTCAGCACGAAGTTGAACGTCATCGCGATGATCGCCGCCAGCGTATTGGCGGTGTTGAACGTCGCGCTTTCCGACCAGTTGCCATAGACGAAGCGTTCGCCCGCCACGATCTTCAGCAGCACCCACAGCGCGCCAAGCTGCACCGCCACGCCCATTGCGCCCACGGTGCCGAACAGCGCAAAGCGCGTCGGGATGATGCGGCCCAGCCACTTGTCGTAAAGGCCCACGAGGAATTCGAACACTACGGTCTGGTCCAGTTTGCTCTCGCCTTCGGTGCGGGCGACGAAATTGAGGGGAAATTCCTTGACCTTGAGGGGCTTGTCCACCGTGGCCAGAATGTCGAGCAGAATCTTGAAGCCCACGCCGGAAAGGCGGTGCGCATCGGCCCGCAGCGTTTCGGCGCGGAGCATGAAGTAGCCGCTCATCGGGTCAGACAGTTCGACGCCGGTCACCTTGTTGGCGATGCGGTTGGCAAGGCCCGATGCCTTTACGCGATCGGGCCGGCCCCATTCCTCGGTGCTGGCCCCTTCGGCAAAGCGCGAGGCATAGGCGATGTCGTATTCACCGCCCTGCACTGCGCTGAGCATCTGCGGCAGCAACGCCGGATCGTGCTGCTGGTCGGCGTCCATCACCGCCACGATGGGCGCGGCGGTGGCGCACATGCCTTCGATGGCGGCCGAAGCCAGCCCGCGCCGCCCGATGCGTTCGATCACGCGGACGCGCGGATCGGTCTGGCTGATGCGGCGGGCCTCATCAGCCGTGCCATCGGGACTGTTGTCGTCAACGAAGATCGCCTCCCACGCCACGCCTTGAAGCGCGGCGTCGAGACGCGCGACCATCGGCGCGATGTTGGCGCGTTCGCGATAGGTCGGCAGGATTACGGCTAGCTGGAGCATGATCGCGGCCCTTAGGCCCCAAACCCGATCAGGACAAGTTCGAGGTTTGAGGCAGAATGGCTCAGTGCAAGGAGGCAGGGCGCAGGAATATGTCGATATTTCCAGCCCTGCCGACGCGGCGCTGGGCCATTCTGGTCAAATCGCTTCGCGACGCCCAAATGGCTTCCATCTCAGGCAAACCGACCCTTGCAAAGGCAACCAGCCTTCGCTGCGGGCCGCTTCGCCTGATATGTTCGCCATTTGGGCGCCTCGAACATGTCCTGATCGGGTTTGGGGCCTAAAGCCTTGCAAGCACCGCGTCACCAACTTCTGTCGTTCCTGCTGTGCCGCCAAGGTCACGGCCCAGCACGCCATCGGCCAGCGTCTTGGCTACAGCGGCTTCTACGCGGTCAGCTTGCGCTGCAAGGCCCAGCGAATGGCGCAGCAGCATCGCCGCCGAAAGGATCGTCGCCATCGGATTGGCAAGGCCCTGTCCGGCAATGTCCGGGGCGGAGCCGTGGATCGGTTCGTAAAGGCCGAAGGTGCCGTATGCGGTCTGGCGTTCACCCAGCGAGGCCGAAGCGAGCAACCCGATCGAGCCGACGCACATCGATGCCTGATCTGAAAGAATGTCGCCAAACAGGTTGCCGGTCAGTACCACGTCGAATTTGCCCGGCGCGCGAACCAACTGCATGGCGGCATTATCGACATACATGTGTTCAAGCGCGACTTCGGGGTATTCCTTGGCGACT
The DNA here is from genome assembly GCF_012641335.1 of Novosphingobium sp. ERN07. Taxonomy (GTDB): domain Bacteria; phylum Pseudomonadota; class Alphaproteobacteria; order Sphingomonadales; family Sphingomonadaceae; genus Novosphingobium. Next base: position 36,678 of record NZ_JABAID010000014.1, on the reverse strand, counting down.
TCGATCACCACGTCGCGCCAAAGCTGGCTGGTTTCCAGCACGTTGGCCTTGTCCACCGAACACAGGCGCTTGGCGCGACCCATCGCAGTGCGGAAAGCGACGTGCGCGATGCGGCGCACTTCGCTTTCGTTGTAGGACATCACATCGTAGCCTTCCCGGTCGCCATTGGCGGCGGTGCGAAAGCCCTTTTCACCGAAATAGACGTCGCCGTTCAGCTCGCGCACGATCACCATGTCGATGGCGCCCGCCACTTCGGGGCGCAGTGCGGAGTGGCTTTCCAGCCCGCTGAACACCTTGGCGGGGCGCAGATTGGCAAACAGGGTCAGCGCCTTGCGCAGGCCGAGGATTGCCTGTTCCGGGCGAAGGTGGCGTTCCAGCGCATCGCAATCAGGATCGCCCACCGCGCCGAACAGGATGCCGTCTGCCGCTTCGGCAATGGCGAGCGTTTCGGGCGGCAGGGGGTGGCCGCTGGCCTTGTAGGCCACGCCGCCGACCAGCGCTTCGGTCATCTCGATGCCGCCGATGCCCAGCGCTTCGATCACCCGCACGGCTTCGCGCGTCACTTCGGGACCGATGCCGTCGCCCGGCAGAACCGCAATCTTCATGGAAAACCCCTTTGTCGTTCTCTTCATCCGCCGCCGATACGCCGCAGCCGGTCGAGCAGAATCGTGCGCGCCCCCATAACATCGCCGGTTCGTTCGGCAAGCAGGCGATTGGCAATGGCCTTGCCCTGTCGGTCCAGCCGGGCCAGCAGATCGGGCCAGTCTTCCTCAGGCGGCGGGGCGGGTGCCGCGCCATAGCCCACCTCGCGCAGCAGCAGTACTTCGTATCCGGCCAGAACCCGCGCCCATCCCCGCGCCGATGGCGCGTGGCAGATGGCATCGAGCAGCGCGGCCAGCGAATCATGCAGGACCGGATAGGCGTGGCCTTCGGGCAACGTTGATGCGGTGAGCGCGCAGGCCCAGCCGATCCCGGCGCTGGCCAGCGGTTCGGAAAGCCACGGCCCCCGGCTGGACAGCAGCTCTACCCGCGCGGATGGCAGTTGCGATGATGCGCGCGCGCGCACTTCGATGGCCACAAGGTTGCCGGGAATCAGCACCGGGCGCAGTTCCCGCCCCCGCGCCCCGGCCACATAGGCGGCGGCAAGGCCGTGATCTTCGGTCATCACCCGCACGATCGCGCCATGCTCCCCGTGGGGGCGCACCGAACAGACAATGGCAGCAGCGCGGATCAGCATCGCTCAGCGCTCTGCGCTTGTTCGGCGTTTGGGGCAAGCGCCCGAAAACTGCACAAGTGCATTGGAACATTGGCGCAATTGCGATAGTTTATGTGGCATGAAGCAGTTCTTCCACCATGCCGCAATGACCGAAGGGGTCACGGTGCGAGTCGCCGTAAGCTTTCTGCCCGAGCAGTCGCGGGTAGAAGCGGGGAAGTGGTTCTGGGTCTATCATATCCGAATCGAAAATGAAGCCGACCAGCCCGTTCAGTTGCTTTCGCGCCACTGGCGGATCACCGATGGGCGCGGGATGGTCAATTTCGTCGATGGCGATGGTGTCGTGGGCGAACAGCCTGTGCTGCAACCGGGCCAGAGCCATGATTACGTGTCGGGCTGCCCGCTGGGCACGCATAACGGCAGCATGGAAGGGCACTACACTATGCAGCGCGCCGATGGTTCGCTGTTCGATGTGGCGATTCCGTTCTTTCCGCTGGCGGCACCGGCCCCTGCAAACTAAAGCCGGTTCGCAATGAAGCGGACGCATCTCCCCCTCAACGGCCTGCGTGTTCTCGACGCCGCGGCACGGCACCTCTCGTTTACGCGCGCGGCGGACGAACTCGCGGTCACCCCTGCCGCTGTCGGCCAACAGATCCGCGCGCTTGAGGATCTGCTGGGCGTCGTCCTGTTCCGCCGCACGTCAAAAGGGCTGGAACTGACGGACGAGGCGATTGCCGGTCTGGATGCGATCCGCGAAGGCTTCCTGCGTTTTGAAGAAGGTGTGCAGGCGATGCAGGCGGGGCAATCCAGCCACGTCTATACCATTGCCTGCCCGCGCGATTTCTTTGCCGCATGGCTTTCTCCCCGCCTTGCAGAATTTCGTACTGGCAACCCTCAGATGCGATTCTCGCTGGTCGGCGGCGATGCCGATATCGATTTTACCGAAGCGAACCTCGATCTGGCCGTGCGCTGGTCTGACGGGCCGGGTGAACTTGAAGGCTTTGCTCTGGGCGAACCGCTGATGGTCACCGTAGCCGCGCCGGATGCGCCTGCCGATTGCCCTTGGATCGGCTGGCCAGGTGATCCTGCCCCCGGCGGCGGTGATGTGGGGTTTTCCGTTGGCGATGCGGGAACGGCAATCAGCGCGGCGCGCGCCGGGCTGGGCCGCGCGCATGTGCCCTTGCAACTGGCCGAGGGGGCAATCGCTTCGGGTCGGGTGGTGACGCTGGGTGAAGCGCAAGCCTCGCGCAAGGGCTATTGGCTGGTCGCGCCGCTGCCGCAATGGCGCCAGAAAAAGGTCAAAGCACTGGTCGAAGCGCTTTCGGCCTGATCATCAAACCATAGGTTCGCATAATCGCACCATACCGGTTCCACTCGTGCGATCACTCCTTACGCCCTGTTAACCGCGTAGCCTTAAATATGTCCGGCGATGAACACCGGGCCGCACCATTCTGCCGATTCTTCCGCAAGGCGCGGCGGGCTGGCCCAATTGTTGCGCGTGGCAGGCCGACGTTGGGCGCAGCATGAAGGCGATAGCTTCACACAGGCCTATGCCAACAGCCTCTCGCACCGGTTGCCACTGCTTTACATGGTTGTGGTGTTCGACGCGCTGCTGGTAGCTTTGCGCTTTCGCAGCGAGGCACCGATCTGGTTGACGCTGTTCGTACCGCTCTTGCTGGGCAGCTTTGCCATATGGCGCGCATTCTATTGGCGGCCCAGCGCCGTGGTAGGCCGTTCGCTCGCAGTGTTGCGGCGCGATCTGAACGCGATGAGCTGGCTCGGCGCATTCGCCGGCTTCCTCTTCGCCCTCTGGGGTATGCTGCTCTATCCCTATGGCGATGTGGCAGAGCAGTCTTTCGTCCACTACATCATTGCCGTAACGCTGTTTTCCGGCATTCTTGGCCTTGCGCATTCGCCGCTTACAGCGCTGCGCATTGCCATTGCGATCACCATTCCCACCACCGGGCAGATCCTGTTCAGCGGTCATCCCAATGCCGTTCTGGTCATGATGGTGCAGGTCGTAGTGACAACGATCCTGCTGCTGGTGACCAATGGCCATCACCGCGATTTCGTGAAGCTTGAGCTGTCCCGCCAGCAGCTTGTCCGTCGTGAACGCGAAGCCGCGCAACTTGCCGAAGACAACCTGCTGCAGGCTACCGTCGATCCGCTGACCGGCGCGCTTAATCGGCGTGCGATCCTGACCCGGCTGGATCAGGAACTTGAACGGCCCGGAAGCCCCGATACCAAGGCCTGGCTAGCGCTTGTGGACCTCGACGGGTTCAAGCACGTCAACGATACCTATGGTCACGCCGCCGGAGACGCAGTGCTTGCCGCCGTGGCACAGCGATTCGCCACGTTCGGGCGCATTCGATGTTTCGGGCGGCTCGGCGGTGATGAATTTGCTGCTGTGCTCGATCCCGATCTCGATGAAGACGGAGTGCGAGCGCTGGCCACCGAAATTTCCGAATCGCTGCGTGCGCCGGTTCTCCATGCCGGCGCTGTTCTGCGTTTGTCGGGTTCGGTCGGCGTGCACCGCATGGATGGACGCAGTGCCAGCGATTGCCTCGAACGTGCTGATGCCGCGCTGTATAAGGCCAAGGAGCAGTCCGATGGCGCGGTCATCGTGTTCAGCCCGGATGATGAGGCCGAGCTGCAAACGCGCGCGGCGATCACGCGCCTGTTCAACGACAGCGATCTGGCAGACCGTTTGCGCCTGCTGTATCAGCCGATCATCGATGGAGAAACGGGCGGCGTCACCGGCTACGAAGCCTTCGTGCGGTGGAGTCCCGATGGCGAACGCTGGCTTGCGCCGGGCCAGTTCATGGCGCTGGCCGATGCCACGGGCCGCACTGGCGAACTCACTCGCATGGTCATGGCCCGCGCGCTGCGCGAATGCCCGGCATGGCACTATGGCCGAACGCTATCGATCAACCTCGCTCCGCGCGATGTCACGCGCGCGGGCACGGCCGATGCTCTTGCAAAGCTGGTCGAAGAGGCGGGCGCACCGGCGGGCGCGATCATCCTTGAGGTGACCGAACGCGCGCTGATCTCTGATCCGCGCCGTGCCGAATCGCAGCTTCAGACCTTCCGCAGCAAGGGCTTTCGCATCGCGCTTGACGATTTCGGCGCGGGCTGGTCCAGCCTCAGCCAGGTCCATCGCCTGCCATTGGACATGATCAAGATCGATCAGGAACTGTCGCGCGCGCTGGCCAGCGATCCGGGCGCGCGCACGCTGGTCGGCACGATCATCTCGCTGTCATGGCAGCTTGGCATCGATTGCACGATTGAAGGCGTGGAAGACGCCGCACAGGCCGAAACCGCCCGTGCGTTGGGTATCCGGTTGATGCAGGGCTATCACTTCGGCCATCCTGAACCGGCGCATGTAGCACTTGCCGCGATGGCGGCCGACCCTCTGACCGAAACCGTCAGCCTGTGGGCCTAGCCGTATAACTTAATGCTCCAGCACGATCGGGCGCGGGGTGCCCGGCGGGTGAATGCGGCGGAACAGCTTGCCCTTTTCGCTGTAGAGCACCAGCAGGAGACTGACCACGCCGCAGATCAGCAGCGCCAGCGCCAGCGGACGGGCCGATCCGTCATAGGCCTGCCCCACAAAAATCCCGATCACCGATCCGATCACCATGCGCAGGAATGCGTGCATCGAATTGGCCGAACCCGCCGTGCTGGCAAACGGCTGCAAGGCTATCGAATTGAAGTTCGCGCCAATGAAGCCGATCAGGATCATGTTCAGGATCATCAGCGGCATGAACTGCCAAAGCGTTTCGCCGGGGCGCGTGGCGAACCACAATTGCGTGGCGCTCACTGCAATGAATGCGAACACTGCCGTGTGCGAAACGCGCCGCGCGCCGAACCGTTCGACGATGCGCGAGTTTGAAAAGTTCGCTGCCGCCATCATCAGCGCGGAAAAGCCGAACAGCAGCGGAAACGTTTCGCCCGCGCCAAAGTGTTCGGCCACAAGCTGCTGCGAGCAGTTGATATAGCCCAGCATCGCCCCGAACGTCAGCGAACCGCCCAGCACATAGCCGATGGCCGAACGGTTTGTGGCCGCCCCTGCCATATTGACCGCGATGGCACCAAGACGGATCGGCTGGCGATATTCGGGGTGCAGCGTTTCGGGCAGCCGCATATAGACCCACAGAGCCATCACCACCGCCATCACCGCCAGAAACACGAAGATCCAGCGCCAGCCTGCAAACAGCAGCACGACCTGCCCGATGCTGGGGGCCAGCATCGGCACCACCAGAAACACCACCGAGATGATCGACATCTGCTTGGCCATCTGGTCGCCCGAAAAGCGATCTCGAATGATCGCGCCGGGAAGAACGGCAAGGCCACCGCAGCCCATTGCCTGCAACACCCGCATGACCAGCAGCCCGTCGAACGACGTTACCAGTGCGCATCCCAGCGAGAACAGGATGTAAATCCCGATGCACGACAGCAGCACCGGCCTGCGACCAAAGCGGTCGGCCAGCGATCCGGGCAGCAGTGAGGCAAAGCCCGATGCGAGCAGGAATGTGCCGATCACAAGCTGGCGTCGATTCGGGTCGGTCACCCCAAGATCGTCCGCGATAAAGCCCAGTGCAGGCAACATCGCATCCACGGCCAATGCTTGCAGCGCCATGACAAGCGCCATCATCGCGATGGTTTCGCGGTCGCCCATGCTGTGCGAGCGTGGAAGGCTATTGTTTGAAGGCATAACTGTCTAGTGGCCCAGAACGGCCGCGATTCCTACCCTTTATGTTGCGCTGCGAAAGCGCGTAACATGGCAACGATGGAATCGTCTGCTGCCTCTATCGAACCTGACCGCACGGCGACCGGAATCCGCAAGATCATCCATGTCGATATGGATGCCTTCTTCGCCAGCGTCGAGCAGCGCGATGATCCGTCATTGCGCGGGCTGCCCGTTGCTGTCGGCGGCTCATCTGGGCGCGGCGTGGTTGCTGCTGCCAGTTACGAGGCGCGCAAGTTTGGCGTGCGCTCGGCCATGCCATCGGCCCGTGCGGTCCAGCTTTGCCCGGACCTGATCTTTCGCAAGCCGCGCTTCGATGTCTACAAGGGCGTTTCGCAGCAGATCCGCGCGGTGTTTCTGCACTTCACCCCGCATGTCGAACCGCTCTCGCTCGACGAGGCCTATCTTGATGTGACCGACGATGTGCGCGGCATCGGGTCTGCCACGCGTATTGCCGAACTGATCCGCCAGCGTATCCGGGCCGAGACGGGCCTCACCGCCAGTGCGGGCGTTTCCTACAACAAGTTCCTCGCCAAGATCGCCAGCGACCAGAACAAGCCCGATGGCCTTTGCGTGATCCGGCCCGGAGAAGGCGCAGCTTTCGTCGCCAGCCTACCCGTGCGCCGCTTCCACGGCATCGGCCCGCGCGGGGCCGAAAAGATGGCGCGGCTTGGTATCGAAACCGGGGCAGACCTGCGGGTAAAAGACCTTGCGTTCCTGCGCGCCAATTTCGGCAGTTCCGCAGACTATCTCTACCGCGCTGCCCGCGCGATAGACCTGCGGCAGGTCAAGGCTGACCGCCCGCGCAAATCGGTGGGCGGCGAACGCACGTTCGAACGCGATATTTCCGCAGGCGCGGCGTTGCGCGAAACGCTGGAGCGCATCATCGAAATCGTGTGGGAGCGGATCGAACGCAGCGGCGCGAAAGGCCGCTCCGTTACGCTCAAGATGAAGTTCAACGATTTCACCCCCTGCACCCGCGCCAAATCGCTGCCGCGCCCGATTGTAGGCAAGGGAGAGTTTGCCGCGCTTTCACGCGAGCTGCTTGATGCGCAATTGCCCTTGCCCAAGCCGATCCGCCTCATGGGGCTGACGCTTTCGGCGCTGGAAGGCGAAGAGCCTGACGAGAGCGACGCCCATGCGGCAACGCCAGTGCTTCAGGCAGAACTGCCGTTCTGACCAGCCCATCGGGCGATCATGGCGCGCACCGGGCCGCTGGTGCTTTCGGGCAGGGCATCGGGCGGAAAGAACCGCGCTTCCTCGATCTCACGGCCATCCGGGGCTGGCGTGCCTTCGGCCCGGCCGCAGACCAGTTCGATCAGGTTGGTCCAGCCGTTGCGATCCAGCGTCACCGTGCCAAGATGTACCGGATCGCGCAGCAAGCAGGCGGTTTCCTCGCGCAGTTCGCGTTGCGCGGTGGCAATCGGGCTTTCATCGCGGCCCAGCCCACCGCCCGGCAGCATCCATGTGTCACGCGCGTGATAGCTGTGGCGCACCAGCAGAACTTCGCCCGCATAATTGGCGGCGATGACATTGCACCCGCGCACTTTGCGTTTGGTCAGCCGCCAGAACCACAGGCGCAGGGCGTGTGCACTTCGCAACGCCGTGCGATGAACCGGACCGGGCAGAAAAGAAAGCATGGCGCGGGACTCTGACCGATCATTTGCAGCTTGTCATCCGTGTCCGCAGCGGTGTGTCGGGATTGCCATCATCTTGTCACACCATCGTAGCATTTGACTGCTTGGGCTTCCCGAAGGTTCGGTCGGCCACAGGCGTTTGTGAATCGGTGCCTAGCGGCTATGCCTGCGCCATCGGAAGGGAAAACGCGCTTGAGATTCGGGGGAATCACGCTGCCAAGACCACTGGCCAAGCCGGGTAATGCGTTGGCTTTGCCATCGCTGCACACCGTGCTGTGGTGGGCGCTGGCGGTGATCATCGCCTTTCTGGGTGCCGCGCTGCTCTGGGCGCTGATCACCCCGGTTTCGTCGCTTGGCAACTGGCGTCCGCAGGGCGTGCGGATGATGTCGCCCGCCGCGCGCGCGGCGCTTTTCGCCAGCGTCGATCCGTTCAACCGCAGCGCGCCTGCAGCGCAAGCTGAAACCTCAGGCGCGGTCACCTCGCTCGCTCTCACGCTTTTCGCCACGCGCGCTACGCCGGGCGGTGGGGGCACGGCGATCATCGCAGGCGGCGATGGCTTGCAACAGGTCTATCGCGTCGGCGCCGAAGTGCAGCCGGGCGTTACGCTTGCCGCCGTCGCCTTTGATCATGTCGAACTGGCGCACAATGGCGCAAAGGAACTGCTCTATCTGGATCAGTCCGGCGCTGCGCCAGAAGCGGCAAAGGTGGTTGCGGCCAACCCCGTGGTCCCGCCGCTCGGTGCCGGTCCCGCTGGCGGGGCGGTCAGCGTTGAGGCGCTGCGTTCGGGCGTGAACTTTGGCCCGCGTGCCGAAGGCGGGCGTATCGTCGGCCTTGAAGTGCTGTCGTCGGGCGATGGCAGCACGTTCCGCGCCGCAGGGTTCCAGCCCGGAGACGTCATTCAGGCCATCGATGGCAAGCCCGTGACCGGCGCGCCCGATGCCGCTGTTCTTTCCGCCGCGATCCGCCCCGGCGCTTCGATTTCGGTCACCGTGAAGCGCGGTGATCGCCAGCTTCCGCTTGCCATCACCCTCGCTCCATGAATGCTTTCTCCATGAACCTGCGCTCGCTCCTTGCTCCAAAGATGCTCCTCGGAGCCGCCGCCCTCGCTCTGGCCGTGCCGCAAGCCGCGCTGGCGCAGTATACGCTGAACGTGCGCGAGGCGGATATCCGCGCTTTCGTGGCCGATGCCGCCGAAGTCACCGGGCGGACCTTCATTGTCGATAGCCGCGTGCAGGCCAAGATCAGCGTCGTGTCCGACAGGCCGCTCAGCCGTTCCGAATACTTCGAAGTGTTCCTTTCCACCCTGCGCGCCAATGGCCTTGTGGCCGTGCCCACCGCCAATGGCGCATTCCGCATTCAGCCCGCCGATGGTGCCGCCAGCAATCCCAGCCGCATCGGCAGCCGGGGTGCGATGCAAAGCCAGATGGTGACCGAAGTGATCCGCCTTCGCGCGATAGACGCCACGCAGGCCGTGGAAACGCTGCGCCCGCTGATCAGCAAGGAAGGCGCGATCACTGCCAACAAATCGGGCAATTCGCTGGTCGTGGTCGATTATGCCGACAACATGCGCCGCATCCGCGCGCTACTGGCCGATATTGATCGGGACAACGCCGCCACGCAGACCGTGATGCTCGATCACGCTGGCGCGCGTGAAATCGCCACGGCGCTGACCCAGCTTGTGCCCGCTGGCGGCGAAGGCGGGCGTTCGCTCGCCACCGTCGTTGCGGTCGACAGCGCCAATGCCGTGCTGATGCGCGGCGAACCTGCCACGCTGGCAAAGATGGCGGCGATGGCACGCCAGCTTGATGCGCGCGCGGCGACGGGCGGTGAAATCAAGGTCGTCTGGCTCGATCACGCGGATTCGGCGGCGCTCGTGCCGGTGCTGGAACGCCTGCTCGGCGGGCAGGGCGGGGGCGAAGTCGCTTCGGCCAGCGCCGCGCCGATCTCGCTCGGCGGTGTGGGCGGCAGCGGTACCTCGTCCGCCGGAACACAAGGTTCGACCGGTCAGGCCGCATCAACCGGAGGCAACGCCACCAGCCCCATCGGCGCAACGGCAGGCGGTCTCGGCAATGGCCCGATCAAGCTGGCCAACGGTCGCGGCACCGCCACGATCACGCGCTATCCGGGCGCGAACGCGATCATCATTGCTGCACCGGAAGACGACCAACGCCGCATTTCCGAACTGATCCGCCAGCTCGACGTTCCGCAGCAGCAGGTTCTGGTCGAAGCAATCATCGTCGAAATCTCGAACAACGTGGCCAAGGAACTGGGCGTCCAGCTGTTGTTCGGCGGAAAGGACAAGCCCTTTGCCGTCACCAACTTCTCCAATTCCTCGCCCAACATCATCGATATTGCGGGCGGTTTGCTGGCCGACAATCTCAACCAGACGACGACCGTGGTAAATGGCGCAACCGTCACCACCACTACGAACAGCACGGCGGGCGATCTGCTGCGAGAAAACGCGGCGACCAAGATCCTCGGTGCCAGCGGGGCCTATACCGGCTTCCTTACCGAGCTCAGCAAGGACACCTACCTGGGTGCGCTGATCAATGCCGTGGCGACCGACAAGAACTCGAACATCCTGTCCACGCCGCACATCACCACCAACAACAACGTCCCCGCCTCGATCCTCTTCGGCCAGGACGTGCCGATCACCACCGGCGAAGCGCTTTCGGGCGGCAACTTCAACGATACCTTCCGTACGGTGCAGCGCCAGAACGTCGGCATCGAGCTTGACGTGACGCCGCAGATCAACGCGGGCAACCTGATCCGGCTGGACCTGCGGCAGGAAGTCAGCTCGATTGCGGGGACCGTCTCCAGCAAGTCGGACGAACTGATCATCAACAAGCGCGAGATCAAGACGACCGTGACCGTGGGGGACCGCGAGATCGTGGCGCTGGGCGGTTTGCTCGACGATAACGAGCAGCGCACGCTTCAGAAGGTGCCGCTGCTGGGCGATATTCCGATTCTTGGCGAAGTGTTCAAATCCCGCGCGCGCAGCCGGGTGAAGACCAACCTGATGGTGTTCATCCGCCCGACGATCCTGCGCAATGCGGCAGACCGGCAGGCGCTGGCCGCGCGCCGCTATGGCACGGTGCGGCAGGCGCAGGTGGATTTTGAACCCAAGCGCGAACCGAGCATCGACGAACTGATCGTGGACTACATGGGCGCAATCCTGCCCGCCGCGCCTTCTGCGCAAGTGGCGGTGGTGGCTCCCGGCGATACGCTGATCCGTCCGCGCGCGGTGCCTGCTCCGCTGGAACAGTCTGAACTCCCGCCGAGCAGCGCGCAGGACTGATCGGGTGGAAGACGCGCAGGACATCGCAGGGCTGACCGTGGAGGTGGCGCCAAAGGTGCCTCACGTGCCTTATGCCTTTGCGCGGGACCGGGGTGTGCTGGTGCAGAGCGTGACCGACACAGAGATGGTCGTGGCGCTGCGCGAAGGGGCTGATCCGCTCGTCTTGCTCGAATTACGGCGCGTTTCTGAACTGCACCTAGATGCACATAGAGTGCACCAAGGTGACTTTGAGCGCCTCTTGTCAGAGGTTTACGCGGTCGATGGTGCGGCTGCAGCGGTGGCCGGTGACATGGGCATTGCAGGCGATGGGCTGGACCCGCTCGCGCTTGGTCTGCCGTCCGCCGAAGACCTGTTGGACAGCGCCGACGATGCTCCCGCCATCCGGTTGATCAACGGACTGATCGCCGAAAGCCTGAGGCAAGGCGTGTCGGATATCCACATCGAACCGTATGAAACCGCGCTGGTGGTGCGGATGCGCGTGGATGGCGTGCTGACCGAGAAGTTGCGGATGCCGCCGCATGTCGCGCCGGTCCTCGTTAGCCGCATCAAAGTGATGGCGCGGCTGGATATCGCAGAACGCCGCGTGCCGCAGGATGGGCGCATCTCTTTGAGTCTGGGCGGAAAACTGGTGGACGTGCGTGTCTCCACCCTGCCCAACCGCGCGGGCGAGCGGGTGGTGATGCGCCTGTTGGACAAGGAAAATGCGGGTATCGATCTCGTCCAGTTGGGCCTTGATCCAAAAGCTGAGGACACGCTGCGCCGCGCGCTGGGCGAACCCAACGGCATCGTGCTGGTTACCGGGCCGACCGGTTCGGGCAAGACGACGACGCTTTACGCCGCGCTGCGCGGGCTGAACGATGGGCAGCGCAATATCCTGACTGTGGAAGACCCTGTGGAATACGCTGTGGATGGCGTGGGGCAAACGCAGGTCAATTCGAAGGTCGGGCTGACCTTCGCCGCCGGTTTGCGGGCGATTCTGCGGCAGGATCCCGATGTGGTGATGGTCGGCGAAATCCGCGACAAGGAGACGGCGGACATCGCGGTGCAGGCATCGCTGACCGGGCATCTGGTGCTGTCCACCGTCCACACCAACGATGCGGCGGGTGCCATCACGCGGATGCGCGATATGGGGGTGGAGCCGTTCCTGCTGGCGTCCACCTTGCGCGCGGTAATTGCGCAGCGGCTGGTGCGGCGGCTGTGCCCGCATTGCCGCGAAGAACACGAGATTTCGCCCGGCATGGCCGAAGTGCTGGGCATGAAGAAAGTGCGCCAGGTGTGGTCTGCCAAGGGCTGCGCGGCTTGCGGGCAGACTGGGTATCAGGGCCGCGTCGGCGTGTTTGAAGCGCTGCGGGTGGACGACACCATTCGGCAGATGATCCACGACAACGCCGATGAAGCGGCGATTGCGCGTCACGCTTTTGCGGATTCGCCAACGCTGGCCAAGGCGGTGCGGCGCATGGTGCGTGATGGCGTGACCAGCCCTGAGGAAGCGGCGCGCATCATGCGGCGGGATGGCTGATGGCGCGCTTTGCCTATCACGCGATTGACCCCAAAGGGACAGAGCGGCGCGGCGCGATCGAAGCGGCGAGCGAGGCTGCGGCGCGTGACAAGCTGGCTGCGCGCGAATGGTTTGTGGTTACGGTGAGCACCGATGCGGCGGCTTCGGCGCGGCGTGCGGCGACGAGCACCAGCGGCATTGCGCTGTTCGCGACCAAGCTTTCTGCCAAGCAACTGGCGCTGTTCACCCGGCAGTTGTCGTCGCTGATGGTGGTCAGTCCGCTGGAGGAAACGCTGCGCACGATTGCGCGGCAGACCGAAAAGCCCAAGGCGCAGGCGATCCTGACCAATGTTCACGCCGGGATCGTGGAAGGCCTGCCCTTGGCCGAGGCGATGCGCCGCGAGGAGCCGAGCTTTCCGCCGATCTTCCGCGCGATGATCGCGGCGGGCGAAAATTCGGGCAGCCTGCCCCAGATTGCTGATCGTCTGGCCGATATGCTGGAAAAGCAGGCGCAAGTGCGGGGCAAGATCATTGCGGCGCTGGCCTATCCCATCGTGCTGTCGCTGGTGGCCATTGCGGTGGTGACAGGGCTGATGATCTCTGTCGTGCCGCGCGTGGTGGAACAGTTCGACAATGCCGCACGGCAATTGCCGATGCTGACGCGCGTGGTGATCGGGATTTCGCAGTTCCTTAGCACTTGGTGGTGGGCGCTGCTGCTGGTTCTGGCGCTGGGCGTGCTGGGTGTCGTCCGCGCGCTGCGCCAACCGGCATTCAAGCTGCGCTTCGATGCCGGACTGCTGCGCCTGCCGTTCATCGGCAAGCTGATTCGCGATGTTCATGCCGCATCGCTGGCGCGCACGCTGGCGACGATGATCGAGGCGCGTTTGCCGCTGGTTGATGGCTTGCGGCTGGCCACGCGCACAGTTTCCAACGCGGTGCAGGCGCAATCGCTGGCGGGCATTTCGGAGAAAGTGCGCGCGGGGGGATCGCTGTCCACCGCGCTGCGCGAAGCGGGTACCTTTCCGCCGCTGCTGGTCTATCTGGCCGCCAGCGGCGAGGCGGCGGGGCAACTGGGGCCGATGCTGGAGCGTGCCGCCGATTATCTTGAGCGTGAGTTCGAGGCCTTTACCGCTGCGGCGATGGCGCTGCTCGAACCTGCAATCATCGTGGTGATGGGCACGCTTGTTGCGCTGATCATCCTCGCCATCCTGCTGCCGATCCTGCAGCTTCAGAACCTAACCGGACTTTGATGATGACCGACCAGACCCCGAACCAATCGCCCGAAACCAAAGACAAGCGCCGCCGCAACGGCTTCAGCCTTGTCGAACTGATGGTGGTGATCTTCATCATCGGCCTGCTGGCCACGGTGGTGCTGATCAACGTGCTGCCAAGCCAGGACAAGGCGATGGTGGTGAAGGCGCGCAGCGATATCGCCACGCTGGAGCAGGGCATGGAGATGTACCGGCTCGATATGGCAAGCTATCCGGGGATGGGCGAAGGGCTGAATGCGCTGAAGACGCCGCCTGCCAACCTTGCCATGCCGCAGAACTACCGTTCGGGCGGCTATGTGAAGGATGTGCCGACCGACCCGTGGGGCCATGCCTATCAGTATCAGGTGCCGGGGCGCGACGGGAAGCCGTTCGAAATCTTCTCGCTGGGGGCCGATGGCCAGCCGGGCGGGACCGATCAGAACGCCGATATCTACGCCGGGCAGAACTGACGACCGATGGCTGCTGCCGCGCCTGTTCTTGACGGCCTGATCGTCCTGCTGCCTGTCGAGGCTGGTGCGCCGTGGCGCTGGTGGCGCGTGGGCGAGCGCGGGCTGGGCCGGGAGATGGTTTTAGACGCGCAGGCCGAGCGTGCGCCTTGGGGTGAGGTGGAGGCTGTGACCGTGCTGGTCCCGGCGGCGGACGCCCCGGTGATCGACCGGGACATGCCCGATATGCCGGAGGCGCAGGCACTGGCGGCGGAGCGACTGGCGCTGGCGCAGGGCGGACTTGATCCTGTTCAGCATGTTGCGGTTGGCGCAGATGCGGGGCGCTTGCTGGCGTGCCGCGTTGCCCCTGCGGCGATGGACCGCTGGCTGGCCGCCTTGGCGGGGCAGGGGATCGATCCGCAGGCGCTGGTTCCTGCGGCGCTGGTGCTGCCCCATCCTGAGCGCGGGCTGATGCTGGCTGACCTTGGCGGGCATTTGCTGGCGCGCACGGCGGAGGCGGCTTTTGTGGCCGAGCCGGGGCTGGTAGCGGCACTGGCCGAAGGACAGGAACAATCGGCACTGACGGGCGACGATCTGCTGGGCAGTCTGGCGGAAATTCACGCCGCGCCGCCGCTGAACCTGCGACAGGGCCAATACGGCCTGCGCCGGGTTTCGGTGTTCCGCACGGCGGACTGGCTGGGCCTTGCACGCATGGCGGCGGTGGCAGCTTTGCTGGCCTTGCTGCTGATGTTGGTGTGGGTGGTGAAGTGGAACATGGACAGTTCCGCCGAGGAAGCCCGTGCGGTGGAATTGGCGCAGCAGCGCTTTCCGGCGGCGACGGATCTGGACAGCGCCGAACGCCTGCTGAACGCCGAACTGGCGCGGCGGGGTGAAGGCGGGGCGAGTTTCGCTGCGCCCGCCGCCGCGCTGCTGGACGTGATGCGCGGCGTGCCGGGGGTGAAATTGCGCGATATGGGCTATAGTGCGGATGGCACCTTGCGCTTCACTGCAGCAGCCCCGCGTGCCGAGGATGTGAACGCGGTGCTGATCGCGCTGCAAAATCAGGGTTGGAAAGTGACCGTGCCGCCATCGTTGGCCCCTGATCCCACCGGCGCGACGGTTGCCGCCATCACGGTGAGGGCACCATGATGGGCAGGCTTTCTGCATGGTTCATTGGCCTGACCGGGCGCGAGCGCTGGCTGGTGGGGGTGGCGGGCGGACTGACCGCGCTGATTGTGCTGGTCTATGGCATCGTGCTGCCGCTGGGCCATGCGCTGGATGATGCGGCGCTGCGCCATCGTGAGGCGACTGAGCGGGCCGGGCGGATCGTGGCCGGGCTGGAAGCGCTGAAGCGTGCGCCTGTGGTGAAGGCTGCGGCGCTGGCCGGACCGGTGGAACAGGTGGCGCAAGGCAGCGCACAGGCTGCGGGCTTTGTCGTGCAATCCAGCCAGCGGCAAGGCAGCGACATGGTGGTTTTGATCATCCCCACGGCGCGGCCATCGGCTACGCTGTCATGGCTTGATGGGCTGGCGGCGCAAGGGCTTGTCGTGGAACAATTGACGATGACGCCCGCGCCCGATGGCACGGTTTCGGTCAATGTCACGCTGCGGCGGGCCGGGGCATGATCGGACGCTGGATATTCGTGCGCGATAGCGGGATGACCCGGCGTGGCTGGCTGGCGCTTGGCGCGCTGGCTCTGCTTGCGCTGATCGTGCTGCTGCCGCTGCGGTTGGTGCTGGGCATTGCGATGCCGGAGAACGTGACAGCGCGCAGTGTGGAAGGATCGGTCTGGGATGGGCGGATTGCCGATCTCAACGTGGGGCCGCTGCCGCTGGGCACGGTGGACGCGGGGCTGGAGCCTTTGCCGCTGCTGATCGGGCGGGCGCAGTTCGCCATTTCGCGCGATGGGTTTTCGGCCAAGGGTGGCGCGCATGGGATATCGCAGGCCAGCGGCAGCATCGCTCTGCCCGATGGACTGGGAGGATTGCCGGTGACAGGGTTAAGCTTCAACCGGTTTTCAGTGCGGATGGATCATGGCGGCTGCGTGCAGGCAGAAGGCACGCTGGGCGTTACTCTGGCGTCGTTCGGGCCGTTGATGCCCAATGGTCTTGCGCTTTCGGGCACGGCCCGGTGTGAAAAGGGCGCGCTGGTGGTGCCGATGCGCGGACCGCAGGGCATGGAGCGGCTGGCGTTGCGCATGACGCGCGATGGGCGCTGGCAGGCGGATCTGACGTTGAGCGGCTTGCCGCAGGAAGCGGCGGATGCGCTGCGGGCTGGAGGGTTTGACGCTCGTCCCGGCGGTATTGGCATCGGGACGAGCGGCAGTTTTTGAGTTTTACGCTGCGATCTGGGTGAGGAACCAGGCGCGCTGTTCGGCCTGATCGGTCCAGTCGTCGGCCATGCCTTCGGTGGCGTTGTCGCCCGCTTCGGTTGCGGCTTCCTTTACCGCGCGGATAGCCTTGACCAGCGCCACGTTATCGTCGCGCAGGGCCTTTACCATGTCCATTGCATCGACCTTGGCGCGGTCATCATCCTTGATCGAGGACTTGCCCGCGATGGCACCGATGCCGGTGAGCGTGGAGCCGCCGTTCTTGCGCACGCGCTCGGCAATGATGTCGGTCAGGGCGAAAAGTTCGGTTGCCTGTTCATCGAACAGCAGATGCAGATCGCGGAATTGCGGACCGGCGACGTGCCAGTGGTAGTTCTTGGTCTTGAGATAGAGCGTGAAATAATCGGCCAGCAGGCCATTGAGACTGTCGATCAGGGCCTTCTTCGCATTGTCGCCGGGCATGACATTCCCCTTTCATGATGGCGGGATCGTTGAGCCGCTTATACGCGAAAACGGGATGAAGGTTTCACGCAGAGTTGTGGTTTGATTGATCGGATTTGTCGATCATGCAGTGGATTTGGCACTACCTTTCAGCAGGAACAATCCTGCCAGCGCGGCGAGGATCGAACCCCCCAGAATCCCGAGCTTGGCTTCTTCGACCAGCAGCGGGCTTTCCGGGAAGGCGAGGCCTGCGATGAACAGGCTCATGGTGAAGCCGATGCCGCAGAGCAGCGACAAGCCCCAGAGCTGGCGCAAGGTGGCACCGGCGGGTCGTGCGGCAATGCCCAGTTTTTCGGCCACGATGATGCTGCCGAGGATGCCCACCTGTTTGCCCAGAACAAGCCCCAGCGCGATGGCGATGGGCAGGGCGAGTGGGCCGCCGTCGATGGAGCCGAGCGCTACGCCAGCATTCGCAAGGCCGAACAGTGGCACGATCAGGAAGCCATTGGGGGCGACAAGCGCATGTTCGAGGCGAAGCAGCGGGCTATCGTGCTTTTCATTGAGCGCCAGCGGCACGGTGAGCGCGGCCAGCACGCCTGCAATGGTGGCATGGACACCCGAATGTAGGACGGCATACCACAGCACGATTGCGCCGATGATGTAGGGCGCGAGCGCGCTTACCCCCATGCGATTGACCGCGACCAGCGCGATGAACACGGCGGCGGCAATGGCCAGCCAATTGAGATCAAGCCCGCTGGTGTAGAAGAACGCGATGACCATGACCGCGCCCAGATCGTCGACGATGGCAACGGTGAGCAGGAACAGGCGGAGGGAGGATGGCAGGCCCTTCCCCGCCAGCGCCAGCACGCCGATGGCAAAGGCGATGTCGGTGGCGGAAGGAATGGCCCAGCCGCGATGAAGCGACGGATCGCTCCCCACGATGCCAAGGTAGATGAGCGCCGGTATCGCCATGCCAGCGACGGCTGCGATCACCGGCAGGCGGCGGCGGCTAGGGCTGGAGAGTTCGCCGTCGAGAATCTCGCGCTTGATCTCAAGCCCGACGACGAAGAAGAAAACCGCCATCAGCGCGTCGTTGATCCACATGTGCAGGTTGTTCAGCTTGGCAACCGGAGTCCACGGCAGATCGTGATGGAACAGCGCGTGCCAAGGATCGTGCAGCGGGGAATTGGCCAGGATCAGGGCCGCGGCGGCACAGATCATCAGGACGATGCCGGGCGCCGCCTCGTTGTGTTTCAGTTTGTGCCAAATGCCTTTTTTTGCAGGCGATACTGCCATTTTCGAATTATCCCTTGGTTCCTGAACCTTGTCGAGCAGGCATAGCATGATCCTTGTGCCCAGCGCTGTCGGGCGCGTCAAATGGGGTTCAGGTTCTTGCTGGCATGTCCGCTGATTTCCGGGTCATGCTTCACGCCTCTGCAATGGCTTGCCATTGTAGAGCATGAACTGCTGCTGTTTGCGGCAATCTGGTTTGCCGTGTTCGCCATTGATGAAATGCTGGTGGACCTTGCATGGTTCCGGTTGCGGTTTTCGGGTGGGCTTCGAACAGAGCGACTTGCCGCTCCGGCGCAAGGGGAATTGAGCGGGATTGCGGCGGTGCTGGTGCCTGCATGGCAGGAAGCTGGCGTCATTGCCGAGATGGTGCGCCATTCGTTCAGATGCTGGCCGCAACGTGATTTGCGGATTTATGTCGGCTGCTATCGCAATGATGAAGCGACGCTGGCGGCACTGGTCGCATCGGGCGGGGACCGGCGGCTGCGCGTGGTCGTTCACGATGCCGATGGACCGACGACCAAGGCCGATTGCCTGAACCGCATCTATCGCGCCGTTTGCGAGGATGAGCGGCGCGGCGGGCACCGGGTGCGTGCGCTGATCCTGCACGATGCTGAGGATATGGTGCATCCTTCGGCGCTGACGCTGATGGATCGTGCGCTTGACAAGGTAGACTTCGTGCAATTGCCGGTGCGGCCTGAGCCGCAGGCGGCTTCGCGCTGGGTAGCGGGTCATTACTGCGACGAATTTGCCGAGGCCCATGCGCGCGACATGGTGGTGCGGGACCGGATCGGGGCTGCGCTGCCAGCGGCGGGGGTAGGGTGCGCATTTTCGCGCATAGCGATTGACCGGATCATCGAACGGCGCGCGAGCGTGCATCCCTTTGCCGCCGAATGCCTCACCGAGGATTATGAGTGCGGCTTGCTGGTCAACGAAACCGGCGGGCGATCAACCTTTTTGCGGATGCGGGACGAACAGGGCGGGCTGATCGCCACGCGGGAGTTCTTTCCTGCCACCGTGGCGGCTTCGGTACGGCAGAAGACGCGGTGGATTCACGGGATAGCATTTCAAGGGTGGGACCGACTGGGCTGGAATGCTTGGCCGGGCGGCGAACTGTGGATGCGGTTACGGGATAGGCGCGGACCGCTGGTGGCGCTGGTGCTGGCGGTGGCCTATCTGCTCGTGCTGATGTGGCCGGTGCTGCTGCTGCTCGACATGGTGGGCATGGCCGCGCCACTACAGCGTGATGGGTTGTTGCAGGGGCTGCTGGTATTCAATCTGATCAATCTGATCTGGCGTCTGGCCATGCGCGCCATGCACACCGCGCGCGAATATGGCTGGAACGAGGGTCTGCGCGCGGTGCTGCGCTTTCCGGTGGGAAATGTGATTGCCATCATGGCGACGCGGCGCGCTCTGGTGGCCTATTTGCGCGTGCTGATGGGCGGGCGACTGCTTTGGGAGCACACGGCCCATCGGGTACATGTGGCGCAGGTCTGTGCTGCCGATGTGCGGGTGAATGATGAATACATGGCCGAGTATAAGGGCGCGGCTTTGCCGACGCCCGCCTGATGGCAGACGGGCAGACCGGGTGGCGCGGAAAGCCGCTGGTTGCCTTGTGCCTGATCGTTGCCGCGTGGGGCGGAACGCGTGTGACGATGTTGAGCGCGGTGTCGCCTTCGCCCGAGGGGCTTGCCAGTGCGCGGGGGTTGCAGGTGGGGGCGATGCCTGTGGAGGTGCCGGACCGGCGGCAGGTCATTCGATCCGTGCTTGCCGTGGCCGAGAAACGGCGTGGCCGGACGGTCAGCGCAAGGCTTTCGCATAGCGATCTGAACGAAACGGACGTGCGGATTCCGCAGCGGGAGACGGACGGGCAGATGCTGATTGCGCCCCGCCTTTTGCGTCAGTCCAATCCAGCGCTTGCGCCACACCAGTCTTTAACGCGGCGCATGAGGGTGCCGCGTGAGGCGGAAGTGCTATCGCCACCGTCACCGGCCCCTGTGAAAGACGATCCACGCTGGAGCGGGGACAACTGGCTGCTGATGCGCGCGGGCAGCGGCGCAGCGGCGCAGGCACCGGGTGCGGCGTCCTATGGCGCGAGTCAGGCAGGTGCAGTGGTGCGCTATCGGCTGGGGCGGGGTGATCTGCACGAAAGCTATGGCTATCTGCGCACGTCGCTGGCCATCAACGCGCCGGGCAAGGACAAAGAAGTGGCGCTGGGTTTCGGGTTCCGCCCGGTATCGCGCCTGCCCTTGCGGGTGCTGGCCGAAGCGCGGCTGCAAGATACCAAAGGCAGCGCGATGCAGGTGCGGCCCGTGGCTACTGTCGTGACTGAACTGATGCCGCAGCGCCTGCCGCTGGGTCTCACCGCCGAAGCCTACGGACAGGCGGGCTATGCCGGTGGGCGCGGCGCGACGGCGTTTTACGATGTGCAAGCCGTGGTGGAGCGCGCCTTGCCGCGCATCGGCGGGCGCAACCGTGATCTGCGGCTTGGGGCGGGCGTGTGGTCAGGCGGGCAGGAAGGGGCGGTGAGGCTTGATGTGGGGCCGCGCGCTTCGTTCCGGCTGGATCTTGGGGACGCCAGTCCTGCGCGCGTGGCGGTGGACTGGCGTTTTCGGGTTGCCGGGAATGCGCGGCCGGGCAGTGGCCCCGCGCTGACGGTGGCGTCTTCGTTCTGACAGATGGCAGGGCACAGCTTTTTGCCGCAAAAGCAATTGCGCGGGGTTGCTGGCGGGCCACGGTCGGCCTAGCGTCTGAAGTGCAATGGATGTCTACCTTCCGATAGCAAATCTTTCCGTCAACGGACTGGTCATCATCGGCCTTGGCGCGCTGACGGGGCTGCTTTCGGGCATGTTCGGGGTTGGCGGCGGGTTTTTGACCACGCCTTTGCTGATTTTCTATGGCGTGCCGCCGACGGTGGCTGCGGCTTCTGCCGCCAGTCAGGTGACCGGTGCCAGCGTTTCGGGCGCTTTCGCCCACGCGCGGCGCGGCGGGATCGATTACCATATCGGCGCGGTGCTGGTGGCGGGCGGCGTGATCGGCACCGGGTTAGGATCGCTGCTGTTCCGCCTGCTGCAATCGCTCGGCCAGATCGATACGGTGATCAACATCCTCTACGTGCTGATGCTGGGCGGCATCGGCGGGTTGATGGCGCACGAAAGCATCACCACGCTGCGCGCGCAGAAGTCGGGCGTGCCGCAGCCTGCGCGCAAACGAAGGCATCATCCGCTGGTGGCCAGTTTGCCGCTGCGCTGGCGGTTCTATCGGTCTGGCCTTTACATCTCGCCGCTGGCCCCGCTGCTGCTGGGCGTGGCGACGGGCATCCTGACCATGCTGATGGGTATCGGCGGCGGGTTCATCCTTGTGCCAGCGCTGCTCTACATCCTTGGCATGGGCGTGAACGTGGTTGTGGGCACGTCGCTGTTCCAGATCCTGTTCGTGACGATGGCGACGACGATGATGCACGCGCTGACGACGCGGGCGGTGGATATCGTGCTGGCGGTGATGCTGCTGATCGGATCGGTGACCGGCGCGCAAGTGGGAGCGCAATTCGCGCAGAAGGCCAAGCCTGAGCATCTGCGGCTGATCCTTGCGGCAATCGTGCTGCTGGTGGCGCTGCGCATGGCGCTGGGGCTGGGCTACAGGCCGGACGAAATCTATACGGTGGTGCCGCTGTGACGGCGGGCCTGACCTTCGGCGGCAGGCTTCGTTTCCTGGCACTGCTGGCTTGCATGGTGCTGCTGGGCGCGCGCGATCCGATCCTTGTGCCCGAAATCTCGCAACACGAAATTCAGGTGCGGCAAGGCTTTACTGGCGCTGACCTGCTCCTGTTCGGGGCGATCCTCAGCCCCGAAGGCAGCCGCGCGGCGCAGGAATACGATATCGTCGTGGTGTTGGAAGGCCCGGTGCAATCCATCGTGCTGCGCGAAAAGCAGAAGCTGGCCGGGATCTGGATCAACGCGGATTCGCTCGAATTCCGCTCTGCTCCCAGCTATTTCGCGGTCGCTTCATCGCGGCCAATCGCCAAAATCGTGGATGACAAGACGGCGGCGATTTACGAGTTGGGGCTGAAATGGCTGCAACTTTCACCGATCGGAGTGATCGAGCCGAAGGAGCAACAGCGCTTTTCGGCAGGCCTGGTCGATCTGATGCGCCGGCAGGGTCTTTACCGCGAAGAGGAAGGCAGTGTGAAGATCAGCGGGCAGGTGCTCTATCAGGCACGGATCAGCCTGCCTTCCAGCGTGCAGACGGGGACGTACACGGCAGAAACATTCGCTATTCGCGGGGGCAAGGTGGTGGCATCGGCGATCACCCGTGTCGAAGTGAACAAGCAAGGCTTCGAACGCTTTGTCGCCGTGGCTGCCGACCGCAACGGCTGGCTGTATGGCCTGTTCGCCGTGCTGGTATCCGTGGCGATGGGTTGGGTTGCTGGACGACTGTTCGCGCTGGTCTGAGCGTTTGCGTGCCTACCTAAAATTCAGTCGATTTTAACCCTGTCGGGATATCGACAACCTCCAATGCCCTGACTGGCTGAGAATGCCTGGCGAAAAGGTTGGTTGCGCGATGTCCGATATGGGGAAGCAGACTTTCGTGGTGCCGGAAGCTGCGGCAGAGGAGCAAATCGAAAGCAAACCCTTCTATGGCGTCACCCCAGACGCGCCGCCGTCTGAAAATGCGCGCAAGCCGATTGGCTTTGTCCGCGATATCGCTGGTTCCAGTTCGGCCATCGCGCTGGATCTGGTGCGGCTGGACGAATGTTCGGAAGATTGTGATCCGTCGATTGCGCTTTCGGGCAAGGTTGGCAGCCAGATCAAGATCCGCGTTGGCAACGCCTGGCTTCTCGCCAGCGTCCGCACGCAGCGGCAGGATACGTCGGTTCCTGGCGGCATCGTTGCGCAGATCGACTTTCTGGGCGAGGGCGACGAAGAGCGTCTGACGAAGCGTATTTTTGGCTTCCGGCGCGGTGTCACGCGCTTTCCGGTGCCGGGCGCGCTGGTCTATCCCGCAACGTCGAGCGATTTGCGCCAGATCTATGCCAGCGATGGGCGCACCAACATTTCCATCGGCACGGTCTTCCCGACGCGCGATATCCGTGCCGGGGTGTATGTCGATGCGCTGCTGGGCAAGCACTTTGCGCTGCTGGGATCGACCGGCACGGGCAAATCGACCGCTGCCGCGCTGATCCTGCACCGCATCTGCGAGATGGCACCTTCGGGCCATATCGTGATGGTCGATCCGCACGGCGAATATTCCGCCGCTTTCAGAACGACGGGCCAGTTGCTGGACGTTTCAAACCTGCAGATGCCCTATTGGCTGATGAACTTCGAAGAGCATTGCGAAGTCTTTATCACCACGACCGGACCGGATCGGCAGCTCGATTCCGATATTCTGGCCAAGTGTCTGCTGGCGGCGCGCAGCAAGAACCGGCTGGCCGAACAGATCGGCAAGATCACGGTCGATTCACCGATCCCCTATCTGCTGTCGGATCTGATGATCATCTTGCAGAACGAGATGGGACGGCTGGACAAGGGGACCAATTCGATTCCCTACATGCGGCTGAAGACCAAGATCGAGGAAATCCGCAGCGATCCGCGTTACCAGTTCATGTTTTCGGGCATGTTGGTGGGCGATACGATGGCGGAGTTCATCTCGAAGATTTTCCGTATGCCTGCCAACGGCAAGCCGATCTCGATCATTGACGTTTCGGGCGTGCCGTCCGAAATCACGTCGACCGTTGTCGCGGTGCTCAGTCGGCTTGTCTTCGACTATGCAATATGGGCGCGTGAAGAGGAAACGCGGCCCATTCTGCTGGTGTGCGAAGAAGCGCACCGATATGTGCCGAGCGAGAAGAACTCCGATGGATCGTCGGTGGGGCGCATCCTTTCACGCATCGCCAAGGAAGGGCGCAAATATGGCGTGTCGCTGGGGTTGATCACGCAGCGGCCGTCCGACCTTGCCGAAGGCGTGCTTTCGCAGTGCGGTACGATCATCTCCATGCGACTGAACAACGACCGCGATCAGGCTTTCGTCAAGGCGGCGATGCCTGAAGGCGCGCGGGGTTTTGTCGATACCATCCCGGCGCTGCGCAACCGTGAGTGCATCATATCGGGGGAAGGCGTTTCGATCCCGATGCGCGTGGCCTTCGATGATCTGGACGCGATGAAGCGCCCTGCTTCAAACGATCCTTCGTTCTATGAACTGTGGAGCAGGAGCGGGGGTGAGGAACGCGCAGTGGAGCGCACCGTGCAGCGTTGGCGCGCGCAGAGTCGGTAATTGGGCCGGTAACTGGGTCGAGACTAAAGGCTGGGAGCCATCCGGCCTGCCGTATCACCATCGGCGTGGGTTTCCTCCTCGCACTCTTCCGAAGGGACCGCGCGGGCCTTTTCGCGCCATTGCGGGCGGCGATAGGCCCATAGCGATAGCGCCACCGCGACTAGCGAACTGACGGGGAAGGCCAGCCACAATGCGTCTGCACCGAGGCGGGGGTAGACGGCATAGTAGAAGCCCAACCGAACCGGATAGAGCACCAGCGACAGGATGATCAGTGGCGTCCACACCACGCCGCCTGCACGCATCGTGCCGAACAGGACAATGGTGATGCCGAACAGGAGGTAGCTCCAACTGGCGAGAAACTGGATGTGGCGCGCCTCGTCCACAGCCGCGCTGCCGGTGCCGAGGAACAGCTCGAGAGCGGGGCGATCAAACAGCAGGATTAGCGCGCAGAGCAAGCCGGTGACGGTGAGATTGAGCGCGATGCCCGATCGGGTAATGCGGCCAAGCCTGTCGTTCAGGCCTGCACCGATGGCCTGCGCCGCCATTGCGCTGACAGCGGCTGAAATGGCCATTGCGGGCATTTGCAGGTAAGTCCACAATTGCAGTGCCGCGCCGTAGGCCGCGCTCACCAACATACCTTCGCGGTTGACGAGGCCGATGACGATGATGCCCGCTGCCGAGATGACCAGCATCTGCGCCCCCATCGGCAGGCCCTTGGTCAGGATATAGCCAAGCTCGTCACGGCGGGGCCAGAGCCAGGCCAGCTCTGCGCCGCGCAGGCGCAGGGGTAGATCCTTGACATAGACGTAGCCAACGATGCCGATCATCGACACGAATGAGGCAATAGCGGTGGCGAGGGCGGACCCGGCGATGCCCATCGCAGGCACCGGGCCGAAGCCACGGATCAGCAGCGGGTTCAGCGCGACATCAAGCACCACCGAGAGGATCATGAACTTCAATGGCGTGGCCGCATCGCCGCCGCCGCGCAGGCCCATTGCCAGCATGACCGTGACCATCGAGGCGGGCATGGCCACGAAGATCACCCGTAGATAAGTGAGCGCAAGGCCAAACGTCTCACCGGGCGCCGCCATTGCTGTCAGCAGTTCGGGCGCGAAAATCCAGCCGAGCGAGCCGACCACCAGCGAAAGCAGCACGCAGAAGCCCACTGCCGAGCCGAAGGTGCGCCGCGCGGCCAACACATCGCGCGCGCCAAAAGCCTGGCCGATCTTGACCGTTGCCGCCATGCCGAAACCGAATGCGGCGGCAAAGACGAGGAACATCACCACGTTCGCATTTGCCGTGGCGGCCAGCGCGCCTTCGCCCAGCATCTGCCCGACCCAGATCGAATTGATCGAGCCGTTCAATGATTGGAGGATGTTCGATGCCAGCGTCGGTGCCGAAAACAGCACAAGCGTCTTGAGGATCGGACCGCTGGTCAGATCGCGGCCACGGCCCGGAGGTGATGCCAAAGAATCAGTCCTTTTTCAGCGCGGCGAGCGCGGCAAAAGGGCCGGACGCCACATCACCGCCGAGATTGTGTTCGGCCCGTGCCTTGTCGGCATCAGGCCCTTCGGCGAAAGGATCGATGGCGAGAGCGAGGCTTTGCGCTACCGCCTCGCCCAGATCGAAGGTCATGCCTTCGTATTCGATCTCGTCGCAATCGTCGGCGGTGATTTCGATTTCTTCGTCGGGCGCATGATCCTCACCCGGCGGGACGAAGCGCAGGGCAATCAGCTCATTGATCTTGACGGGGAAGTCCTCACCCGAAATCGCGCAGGCCTGCATGATGCTGGCCGTAAGGCGGCCCTTGGCATCGACCTTGTGGCCTTCAACCGACAGGTGCAATTCAGCGCGCATGTCATCAATCGCGGAAATGCCGAACCGCCCGGCAAGACGGCGACGTTCCGCGTCGTCTGGCACCAGCACAACCGGTTCGTCTGTGATCTGGCGGATGTCGATCACTCGTGAAAATTCAGAAGCGCTCATTTTCCGATCTCCGCATCGAGCACGCGATAGGCGGGCACAAGGTCCAGCCCGGCGGCAAAGGCGCGCGCGCGGCGGGCGACGAGCAGCGGATCGGTGCCATCGTGCAAGCTGACGTTGCGGGCGACGGCATCGGCCATGACGGCTTCGTCCGAAGCGTTCAGCCCTTCACGATAGGCGCCAAGGCGACCGCCCAGAACGCTCATCAACTTGCCCATGCGCTTGCCCACCACCAGATCGCCCACGCCGCTTTCGCGCAACTGGCCGTCCATGTCATCGACGAAGAGCTCGGTAAGGCGCACCGAAGGCTCGATCAGTTCGGCGTCACGCTCCATGCGGATCAGCACGATGGCAAGGATCAGCGTGATCATATCGAATCGTCCACCAACGGTATCGGCCACGCCGCAATCCCGATACCATTCCTTTTCGCGCGCGATTTCCACCGTGCGGTGCCACAGGGGGCGGGCGACGGCGCGGTCATCATCCTTGCGTCCGAACAGCTTTCCCAAGAATGACATTGCGCAGTTCCTAATATTCTGCCCGTTCATGGGCTATTAAATCTGGACCGTTCAGCAGGCACATAGCAGAGCCGGTGCGGGCGGCATTGCGGTAATGCTGATTGGACCCTAAGGGTCCGGCAGATAGTGGCTGTGCATTCCCGATGCAAACGGGCATGACACGGCAAGACTGAAGAGCGGAGTTTGCGAATGCGGAACATGCGGCTGATGGTGCAGGGTGCGGCGGTGCTTGCGCTCGGCGTGGCGGCGGCGGGATGTTCCAGCATCAAGGACCATCGCGGCTATATTGTCGATGAAGTGCTGGTTTCTTCGGTCCAGCCCGGCGTAGACAACAAGCAGTCAGTGGAACGCACGCTTGGCCGCCCGACCTTCACCAGTCCCTATGGCACGCAGACGTGGTACTATATTTCGCAGAACACCGAACAGAAGCCGTTCAATCGCCCGCGCACCAAAGATCAGAACGTGCTGGTGGTGAATTTTGACGGCAAGGGCAACGTCGCTTCGTTGAGTCGTGAAGGAATGGAGAAGGTCGCGCGCCTCTCGCCCGAAAGCGACAAGACGCCGACACTGGGCCGCGACCGGTCGTTCTTCGAGGATCTGTTCGGCAATATCGGTGCAGTTGGCGCGATTCCGGGTGGGCAGGGGCAGGCAACCGGCGGCACAGGTCCGAACGGTAGCTGATCGCTCCGGCTTGAAATAGCCGCCGCGCGCCACATATCGCGGCAATGGACGATAGCAGGGCGAGCCACGGCCTTATCCAGTGGCACGGCACCACCATCATCGGGGTGAAGAAGAACGGCCGCACCGTCATCGCCGGTGACGGGCAGGTTTCGATGGGCAACACGGTGATGAAACCGAACGCCCGCAAGGTGCGCCGCATCGGGGATGGGAAAGTCATCGCCGGGTTCGCCGGTGCGACTGCAGATGCCTTCACCCTGTTCGAACGACTTGAGCGCAAGCTGGAGCAGCATCGCGGCCAGTTGATGCGCGCTGCCGTAGAACTCGCCAAGGACTGGCGCACCGACAAATATCTGCGCAACCTTGAAGCGCTGATGATCGTGGCCGACGCGGAGACAATGCTCATTCTTACTGGCAATGGCGATGTTCTGGAGCCTGAGGGCGGCATTGCTGCCATCGGTTCGGGTGGGAACTATGCCTTGGCCGCAGCAAAAGCGCTTACCGATTACGAGGACGACGCCGAAAAGATCGCCCGCCGCGCCATGCAGGTGGCCGCTGACGTCTGTGTCTTTACCAACGACCGCGTGACGGTCGAGGAAATCTGATGCTCGATTCACTGACACCAAAGGCCATCGTCCGTGCATTGGACGAACACATTGTTGGCCAGACCGATGCCAAGAAAGCCGTAGCCGTAGCGCTGCGCAATCGCTGGCGGCGGCAGCGCCTGTCTGCCGATCTGCGTGACGAGGTTTCGCCGAAGAACATCCTGATGATCGGGCCGACGGGATGCGGCAAGACCGAGATCAGCCGCCGTCTTGCCAAGCTGGCAGATGCGCCGTTCGTGAAGGTGGAAGCCACCAAGTTTACCGAAGTCGGCTATGTCGGCCGCGATGTGGAGCAGATTGCGCGCGATCTGGTGGAAGAAGCGATCCGGCTGGAAAAGGAGCGCCGCCGCGATGCGGTGCGTGAGGCCGCGAGCAAGGCGGCGATGGACCGGCTGCTCAAGGCACTGGTCGGTGACGGTGCAAGCGAAGCTACGCGCGAAAGTTTCAAGGCGCGGCTGGCCGATGGTTCGATGAACGACGTCGAAGTTGAGATCGAGGTGGAAGATGCCCCTTCGATGCCCATGGAAATTCCGGGCATGGGCGGCAACATCGGCATGATCAATCTGTCCGACATGATGGGTAAGGCCTTTGGCAAGCAGAACCTGAAGCGCCGCAAGATGCGGGTTGCCGATGCCTGGGACAAGCTGGTCGACGAAGAAGCCGAAAAGCGCATGGATCAGGACGATGTTCAGCGCGAGGCGATCCGCAATGCCGAAACCAACGGCATCGTGTTCCTTGACGAGATCGACAAGATCGCGGTTTCCGATGTGCGCGGCGGTTCGGTTTCGCGTGAAGGCGTGCAGCGCGATCTGCTGCCGCTGATCGAAGGGACGACTGTGGCCACCAAATACGGCCCGATGAAGACTGACCATGTGCTGTTCATCGCCAGTGGCGCGTTCCATGTGGCCAAGCCCAGTGACATGCTGCCCGAACTGCAGGGCCGCCTGCCGATCCGGGTGGAACTGAAGGCGCTGTCCGAAGACGATTTCGTACGCATCCTTTCTGAAACGCGCGCCAATCTGGTCGAGCAATATCGCGCGCTGATCGCCACCGAAAACGTGACGCTGGATTTCACGCCCGAAGCGATCCGCGCCGTGGCACGCACTGCCGCGCAAGTGAACGAAAGCGTCGAGAATATCGGCGCGCGGCGCTTGCAGACGGTGATGGAAAAGCTTCTTGAGGAAGTGAGCTTCGATGCCGAAGACCGCACGGGCGAAACGGTGATGGTGGATGAGGCTTACGTGGCCGAAAAGCTGGCAAATCTCGCCAGCAATGCGGATCTTTCCAAGTACATATTGTGAGGCGTGGTTCGTTCCTGTAATGTTCCATCCATCGATTCGCGGGGAGAGAGATGATGGAACTTGCAGGCGGCTGTCATTGCGGCGCAGTGCGATACAAGGTGGATGGCGCGCCGATGCACGTCGCGTTGTGCCATTGCACCGATTGCCGGAAGAGCGCGGGGGCGCCGCTGGTTTCGTGGGCAATGTTCAAGGAAGACCAGTTCGCGCTGACGCAGGGTGAAGTGACGACGCACAATTCGTCGGGCGCATCGATGCGCAACTTCTGCCCCAAATGCGGCACGGGGCTGTTCTTCACCAATGCTGAGACTTTGCCAGGCATCGTGGACGTGCAATCCGCCACGTTCGACGATCCTGACCAGTTGCCCGCGCAACTCCATATCCAGACGGCAGAACGCATTGGCTGGATGGCACAGGCGCACGGCCTGCCGGAATTTGCGCGGTTCCCCGGTCAGGAGTAGATGCGCAGGATGACCTACCAGACGCCCGAAGATCGCCCTGTTTATCGCCTGCTTACCGGAAAGGATGACCGCGCTTTTTGCGAGCGCGTTTCCGAAGCGCTGGAGCAGGGCTGGCGGCTCTATGGCTCACCGTCGATGACCTATGACGGCGGGATGGACTGCATCAAAGTGGCGCAGGCCGTGGTGTGGCATGAGGCGGATGTGGTGAAGTGAGGGTGAAACGGTTCTATTTGGCTGTACGACGATGGACCGATGAAGACCTTAAGCGGAATGGCAAACCAGCTTCCCCTGTGGTTGCGAGTTTACCGGCTTGGCTTGGTATATTTTTATTACGAGACATCAGCCATGTTTGGGTTGGCGTTGGCGCGATCTTATGCGCTTCAGCAATAGTTTTCGAAGTGTTTGTAATTTGGCGTTGCACTCGCCTTACACGGGCAGCCAATCGTGTCGCGGCAAGGCGATATGAACAACGCGATCGCTATTCATTACCGCCAGAATACGCGGAAAGTGAGAGCGCATATCTCGCGGCGCGTCGCAGGAAGGCTACTCCGCCGCCTCGCTGACTTCCGCACTTTCCTGCGCCTGCCGCGCCCACATCTCAGCATAAAGCCCGTTGTGGCGCAGCAGGTCGGTGTGGCTGCCCTGTTCGGCCAGACGTCCCTGATCCAGCACCAGAATGGTATCCGAATCCGCGATGGTCGAAAGCCGGTGCGCGATCGAGATCGTGGTGCGGTGGCTGGCGACCGCGCGCATGGTGGAAAGGATATCCTGTTCGGTGCGCGTGTCGAGCGCACTGGTCGCTTCGTCGAACAGCAGGATCGGCGGGTTCTTTACCAGCGTTCTGGCGATGGCCACGCGCTGTTTTTCGCCGCCGGACAGTTTCAGGCCGCGTTCGCCCACTTCGGTGTCATAGCCCTGCGGCAGGCGCGCAATGAAATCGGCAATGGCTGCGCCTTTGGATGCGGCGTCCACTTCATCAATGCCCGCGCCATCGCGGCCATAGGCGATGTTATATCCGATGGTGTCGTTGAACAGCACCGAATCCTGCGGCACGATGCCGAGCGCGGCGCGCAACGAACCTTGCGTGACCTGCGAAATGTCTTGCCCGTCGATCAGGATGCGCCCGGACCACGGATCGTAGAAGCGGAACAGCAACCGGGCGATGGTGGATTTCCCGGCACCCGACGGTCCGACGATGGCAACGCGGCTGCCTGCAGGCACCTCGAACGACAGGCCATGAAGGATTTCGCGGTCATGGTCATAGCCGAAGACCACGTTGTCGAACGTCACCGAGGGGCGGTTGATCACCAAAGCGGGCGCGCCGGGTACATCGGCCACTTCCACCGGCGTATCGATCAGGCGGAACATTTCGGCCATGTCGATCAGGCCCTGCCGGATCGTACGATAGACCATGCCCAGCATATCGAGCGGGCGGAAAAGCTGGGTGAGGTAGGTGTTGACGAACACGAGGTCGCCCACCGTCAGCCGTCCTTGCGACCAGCCCCACACCGTCCACGCCATCGCCCCTGCCATCAGCAGGTTAACGATCACGGCCTGGGCAATGTTGAGCAGGCCAAGGCTGTTTTCGCTCTTTACCGCCGCATCGGCATAGGCGCGCGCGGCGGAGGCATAGCGGGCTTCCTCACGCGATTCGGCCCCGAAATACTTGACCGTCTCGTAGTTCAGCAGCGAATCGACCGCGCGTGACAGGGCTTGCCCATCAAGCCGGTTCATCTTCTCGCGCAGGGCGGAGCGCCATTCGGTGATGGTGCGCGTGACCCAGACATAGGCGATCACCGCCAGGACCGTTGCCGTGACCAGCCCCAGCCCGAAATTGATCCAGAAGATCACGATGACGGCGGTCAGCTCGATCACCGTGGGCGCGATGTTGAACAGCAGGAAATAGAGCATCGTGTCGATACTCTTGGTCCCGCGCTCGATCACCTTGGTCACCTCGCCGGTGCGTCGGGCAAGGTGGAAGCGCAGCGAAAGCTTATGCAGCCGCGCGAAGACATTTTCGGCCAGATGCCGGGTTGCGTCCTGACCCACCCGTTCGAAAACGATGTTGCGCAAGTTGTCGAACAAAACGCCCGCGAACCGACCAAGCGCATAGGCAAGAACGAAAGCCATCGCCACGGTCAACGCGGGCTGCGCGCCCGCGGGCAGCGTCATGGCATCGACCGCTTTCTTGTAAGCGAATGGCAGGGCCAGCGTGGTCGCCTTGCCCAGTAGCACCATCAGCACCGCGCCTATCACCCGACGGCGCAGGACCGCGTTATCGGCTGGCCACAGATAGGGCAGGAAGCGCTGCAGGGTTTGCCAGCCATCGTGGCGGGTTATTTTGGCACTTGTGGGGTTTTCAGGCGGCATGGCTCCCCACATAGGCGCAGTGGCGCGCTATGCCAGTGCCTTCATTGGATTCGCAAACCCGGCGCTCGCCGATTTGCGCTGGCAACCTCGGCAGGCAGATCGAAAAGGATGCGCCGCTTGGCAAAATCGATGGCGATCCGCTGAAACATGCGCAACTGCGCCATCCCCAGCAGCATGGCCGGGCGCTTTTCCAGCCCAAGGCGATGAAACGCGGGCGAATCGGCAAAGGCGAGGAACGTGTTGTGCAGTTGCAGACCGCTCACCTCGATGGTCGATGCCATGATCAGGTCCGCGCTCAATTGTTGGCCGGTGACCGAATAGAGCACCGTCTGCTGTGCCTGCCGCCGCCGGGTCAGCGCGTTGCGTAGCGCCATGTTGCCGATGGAACTGTCTGATCCCGTATCGATCACGATATCGGTATGCACGCCATCGACTAGCGCATTCGTCATGATCAACTGGCCCGATCTGCGCCGCGCATTGACCACGATCTCGAACCCGCGCGATCCCCCCAGCGATGCGGCGTCACCGACCAGCATCGTGTCTTTGCGGAAGTCGATCAGGACGCGCTGATCTTGCAAACTATCCAGCCCGACAATGCCGTCGGCCCCGATATGCTGCTGTTCGAGCAGTGGCGCGGTGAGTGTGTAATATGTGCGCTTGCCAAGGCTGATTTCCTCGACATCGACGAGTTCGACGGCCTGCGATCCGGCAACGCCCACCACTATGCCGTTTCCGGCGATAGGCAGGCTCATCGCGGTGGCGATCTGGCGTGACAGCACGGTACGCTCGGACCCCGTATCTATCAGGAAGCGGAAAGGTCCGTGGGTGCCTATCTGGACCGGCACGGTCATGCGATTGTGACGGTCGTCGATGGTCTTGACCAGTTCGGTATCGCCGGTGGGTTGCAACGGATCGTCGGCAGCCCGCGCAGGCAGGCTTGCCGCCATCAGAACCGCAGTCCAGCCTGCAAGGGCCTTGCGCATCGTCCTTCTCCCTGCGCGCAGTTTACGCCTGTTTTGACGATGCCACCAGTCTGTTCGATCATGGCCTTAACGCCGTGGCAATCCCCTGCGGTTATTCGGACAAAATGAGCACGGATTCGGCATCTTCCGATTGGCGCACACGGGCGCTTGGTCTTGCAGAAGCGGCAGCGCGGGCTGTCGGTTATGACAAGACGCATATCACGCGCGTCGTGGCCTATCGCGAGATTGACGCATGGCTCGACAGGCGGGGCACCGAATCGTTGGATGCGCTGGAGATTTCGGCGGGCTGGAAGTGGCGGCAGCGCCGCTGGGGCAGCTACACCGAGATGAACTGGCCGGAACACGATATCTGCAACGAGGTTCTCGACCAGAAGTTCGATGTGATCATCGCAGATAACGTATGGGAGCATCTGCTCTATCCCTATCGCGCGGCAAGGAATGTCCGTGCGATGCTCAAGCCCGGCGGCGTTTTCATCAACATCACGCCATTCCTAATCCGCTATCACCCGATTCCCACCGATTGCTCGCGCTGGACGCAGCTTGGCATGGTGCATTTCCTTGAAGAGTGCGGCTTTGATCCTGCGAAGATCGAGACAGGTGGCTGGGGCAACGCCGCCGCCGTGCGGGGCAACCTGTTCCGCTGGGCACGCGCAGGATGGCAAAAGCGCTTTATCAATGACGAACGCTTCCCGGTAACGATCTGGGCGATGGCCGAGGTATGACGATTGCGGGCGAGGGGGCTGCGCCTGTCGCAGTGGTCGTCCTTGCGCATAATGAGGAGCGCCGCATTGCCCGTTGCCTTGCTACGCTGCCGCTATCGGATGCAGGATATGCCATCCACGTCGTCGTCAATGGATCGCGTGATCGAACGGCGGCAATCGTTGCTCAAATCGCCGGGCAGCATAAAAACCTGACGCTGCATGACTGGCCCGAACCCGGCAAGGCGCGCAGTTGGAACCGGATCATTCTTGATACACTGCCGCCCGGCCTGCGTGCGGTGGTTCTGGTCGATGGCGATGCCGAAGTTGCAGCAGGATCGATCCCTGCCTTGCTGGCGGCTTTTGATGCCCACCCGGAAGCGCAACTGGCCTCTGCCCCGCCGCTGAACGGGCGGCGTGCGGATCACTACCGTCGCCTCATGGCGCGCTCGCACGGCGTGTTTGGCGATCTCTACGCGCTGCGTGGCAGCTTTGTTGATGCCATGCGGGCTAGCGGCGTCCGCTTGCCAGTGGATCTTGTCGGGGATGACGGATTGGTCGGCGCTCTCGCCAAGACCGATCTCGGCCCCCTGTTGCAATGGTGTGAAGAGCGTGTGCGCCCGGTCATGGGCGCCGGGTTCCGCTGTGAACCCTTCGCGCCGCTCGATATGTCGAGCTGGCGGATGCAGCATGGGCGCATGATCAATTACGCCGTCCGCCACTTTCAGGACCGCATCATCACCCACATCCTGCGCAACGAAGGTCCGCATGGCCTGCCGGAGCGGTTGGCGAGCCTTTATCCCGCGCATCTTTCGGGCTTCAAGCCTCGCGGCGGGATCTGGTCATGGTTTGATCGCCGTGCGCTTGCCCGGATGAAGGCGGCGGCAACGCGCGGCGTTTAGACCGTCGCTTCCGGTTTTCTTCTGATCAGGCCCCATATCTGACCCAGCGCGGCGCGATCTGCGGCATGGATCACGCCTGCATAGGCAATCACGCCCACCACAACCAGCAGCCCCAAATGTAGCACGGGCAAAGCGTCGAGCCGGTTCGCAATCAGCCACCGGTCGGCGGCCCACACGATAGTGCCCATCGCGATGCTGCTTCCGGCGGGCAAGGCCAGCGCTCGCCACATATCGCCGAGCCCGATGCCCAGTGCGGAGCGTGACAGCAGCACTGTGGCCAGCAATAGCAATGGCGCAGCAAGGCACCACACCATCGCCACGGCCATGATGCCGAATTGCGCGGCAGCCACGAAGGATGCTGCAAAAATTGCCGCCCCGGCAATCGCCGTCCGTACCGGCACGCCGGGTTTACCAATGGCATTGAGCGCGGGCGAGAACAGCACCTGCAACGTCATGAACGGCATGGCCAGCGCCATGAACTCGATCAGCGGCGGCAGCTCGTGCCATATCGGGCCAAACAGCGTTGCAACCAGAGGCTTCGCACTTGCCGCCATGCCGACATAGAGCGGTGCCGCAATCAGCATGATCAGGCGGGCCGAGCGCAGGAATGCCCAGCGCAGGCCGGGCAGATCGTCCTGCAAGCGCGAATAGGCGGGGAAAGCCACCTCGTTGAGCGGCGGTACGAAACGCGAATAGAAGATCGTCGCCAGAAACACCGCCTGCGAATAGACGCCTACCTCATGCGGGGTAAGCTTGCGACCGATCACGAAAATGTCGCTCTGCGTCTGCACCAGCCAGAATAACTGTGTGAGCAGAATCGCAAGGCCGAACCGGAAGATGCTGCCGCAGCCACGGAAATCGAAGCTTGGCCAGACAAGCGACCGCGCAAGGATGGTCAGCCCGATTGCGCGCACCCAGAACATCACGATTGGCGCGTAGACCAACGTCCAGACGCCAAAATCGGCCCACGCCATGACCAACGAGAGAATCGCGCCGGTCAGCGCGGAGCTGAGATTGACGATCGCCTGACTACGGAAATCGAGCCGCCGCCCCATCAGGACTTCGGGAATCGCGATGAACGGGGTGGAGACGTAGATCAGCGTCTGCACGCGCAACATGTCTGCCACCACCGGTTGCCCGTAATAGGCTGCCACGGAAGGGGCTACGAACCATTGGACCGACGCGATAAGCGCATTTGCTGACAGCAGCAGCCCGAACGCCTGGCGGATGCGGTGCTGATCGAGATCGCGTTCCTGAATCAGGGCGCTGGCAAAACCATAGCCGTTAAGAAAGGTAAGGAAGCTCAACATCACCAGCGACATCGCAAACAGCCCGTAGTCGCTGGGCGAGAGCAACCGCATGACGATGAGGGTTGAGGACCAGCTCACGATCTGCGCGGCGATCTGACTGCCGGAGCGCCAGATGATCGCCCTTTTAACATCGCTGGTCAGCGTTTCCTGGCCGGCAAGCGGTGCAGGTGCGAACGAGTCGTGCGGCATCGCTGGTGCCAATGCGGGGGAAGAAGTGTCGGTCATGCGGGGCTGCCTTACAGCTTGGGCCGTTAACCCGGTCTTACGGTTGCGCCAGTCCAGGCCGATCCGTTGAGGTGCCGCGTCGGTAATCTCGTGCTGTGGAGAAGTTTTTCAAAAAACTGCAAGATTGGCTGTTGACGCGACTCGTTGGTGGTCATAGAGGGCCTCTCACCGCAGCGGAGTTGCTGAGCAGCTTTGGAGCGGTCGCCAACATAGACGGACACTCAGTC